>JAOABQ010000080.1 GCA_026418275.1 Clostridia bacterium | reverse complement strand
ACAGCTTCGTTCATATTTCCCATGCCTCCTGTAAGTTTATATTGGTTATTGTTACCATAAACTCTACAGTTTCTTTATTACCCAATAAAAAACTGTAGGTTGTTACTGTGTTTTTACACGTAACTTCCTACAGTCTCTTTTGCCTCCAAATCCAGTTGTTTTAGGTGAATATCATACAACTTATTATTAAAGTCTGCATAGGAATAGACTCTTCGATTCGTATGATCTCGAATAATGCTCCGTTGTGACCATTTAACTGTTTTAAGACTCCCTCCCACCCCTTCCATACCTCTTGCCGAAATCACAAGAGAATTCTTTGATTTGTTTTTAGCGAATTTCAATATCAAATATTTCCAAGTTTTTATAAATATGATATTGTTATAGTATACAAATATATTGGAGAATACACCTATGAGACCTAATAAACAACATATTTTAATGACTTTTACCATGATAATAACTATACTTATAGCTTTTTATTCATTATTTTCTTTATACATAAGCCCAAAAAGTGATTTTCAAGACAAAAGAGCTATGAAACATTTGGAGCAAATTAGTAAAGCGCCTCATTCTGTTGGCATGAAAGAGCATGATAATGTCCGGAAGTACATAATAAGTCAACTTAATCTTCTGGGTGTTAAATGGGAGCTGCAAGAAGATTTGTCATATATCCCAATTACATCTTCGGTAGCAAACATCAAAAATATTATTGCAACAATTCCAGGAAAAAACCCGGGAAAAACTGTTGCGGTAGTTGCCCATTACGATTCCGTACCAATGTCCTATGGAACAAATGACGATGGTTCGAGTGTTGCTGCAATGTTGGAATGTATTGCTATCTTAAAAGATAAACCAGCACTTAAGAATGATCTTATCTTTCTTTTCACAGATGGAGAAGAGACAGGGTTACATGGTATGAATGCATTTATGGCTAACCATGCATTAGGGAAAAATATTGATTTTGTATTAAACTTTGAAGCCGGCGGTTCCTCAGGACCTTCTCTAATGTTTGAGACAACACCCGGCAACTTAAACACCGTCAGAGCTTTCCACAAAGCCTCTTCCAACATTATCAGCTATTCCGTATTACCGAGAATCCGCAAAATTATCCCTGATGGCGGAAGCAGTGATTACAACATTGCAAAAAAAATGAACATTCAAGGATTAAATTTTGCATACAATTGTGACAGGCGTAATTATCATAATTATGGTGACAGCCTAGGTCATGTAAGTATGGCGTCTTTTCAACAACAAGGGCATCATATGATTTCCTGTATCAGGTATTTTGGCAATGCAGACATAGATTCAATGTATAAAACGAACAAGGATGGAGTATTTTTTAGCGTTTTTAATATTTTATTTATTATTTATTCACAAGACTTCATGGTTATACTTAAGATATTCGTATTACTCCTCGCTTTTACATCTTTCCTCTTCGCTTTTGTTAAAAAAATAATCACTGTAAAAGAAGTATTCATTGGTTTTATCGCACAGCTTTTCATCGGTATTTTATTGTTTTTTTCACTCCCCCTCATCCAAAAAGGCAGTATTATTTTTGGAAAAGATATTTACGCTAAACTTTCTCAAGCAAGATATAGCAGCATTCCTTTATTTATTCTAATGAGTTTGTTTGTCTGTTTAATAGTGTTTATAGTTTATATTCCTTTGACGAAAAAATTAAATACTACCACGTTATTATCTTCCAGTTTGATATGGTGGATATTGCTTTCAGGGGTAACACTTTTTTACTTAAAAGAGGGAAGCTATCTTTTTGACTGGGTTTTATTATCCGGTTCATTAGGTTTACTTTCTATTGCATTAAGTAAAGACATTATTAAAAAGACTGGCTTTAAAATAGCTTTATTAATACCATTTTGGCTTGGAATCATTATTATGTATCCATCGGCTTTCTTATTTACAGAGAATTATATGCTTTTACAATTTAAAATATCTGCACTTTTCATATACTTAATTCTTATTTTAGCTATGCATCAGCTGCATGATATGATAAAAAGAAAATGGTTGTTTGCTTTTGTTTTGCTATTGGTATGTGGGAGTTTTGTATTTGTGGAAAATAAAACATCTGATAGCCTTTTTGCTTATGACATGAATGCTGCCGACTATTATTATTCTGAAGATATAAATGGAAAAGTAGACGTCCATTGGAGTGTTTTTGCAAATACAGACCCAACTTACCGGTCATTGGAAAAAGATAATGAGAAGCTTCATATTCCTATGCCAAAAGTTGAACTTGTTAGTGAAAGTGAAGAGAAAGATAATCGAATTCTTACCTTCAAAATAAAATCACCTCTACCTTCCGCAGAGGTAGTCATTAATATCAATAATCAAGAAGGTAATATTAAAGATATCCTATTAAATGATAAATATGGCATAGGTATCAGTAATTTTATTGTATTACAGGGTTCGGGGCTTAAAGAAGATGACATTCTACTTAAAATAACATTAAAGAAAAATAGCGATGTTCATTTCACAGTAAATGAACAAGTTTACGGAATAGATGAGCTTAGAGAGTATGGTTTATATCAAAAAATATTGAAAACAAGCCCTGCTGCAAATAAAAATGTATATCTTAGGGTTAGTGTAAGTAAAGATTATAAATACTAGAATTCCCGATATAAAGTAAACAAATTGGAAAAGCCCGATATAATAGAGATAAACTCTATTATATCAAGCTTTTTTACATTACATTAAACAAAGCATTTTTGTTTTCCCTAACCTAATCCTGATTCCTCGTTATAGGAATTTCATTCGCGAATCCTAGCCGACAGTACCCGGCAAACCGTTCTCCTGCCCAAGTCTTACTGCATAATCTGTAAGGATGATGCTCATCCTCCACATATAAGTTTTTTACATTTTACCCGCAATTGTATCAGCTTCAGTACGTCTTGCAAAACAGCCCGCTCCCTCACTTCAATCATAAGCCATCTACCACTAACAGATGCCGGTATTTCAGAAAATAAGCGTTGTGTATGCTCACTGCAAGTCGGAATAATCAACTCTGCATCTATTCTCTCCTTTTCACCAATGACGATAAGTACAATGAAGTAGCCTTCCATTGGATAAAGAGTGCATAGCGATTTACAACCCTTTTTATACTTTACGTTCCAGCCTTTCTGCATGGAGCAAATGCTATATTCCACTTTAGGTAACACCGCATATGTGTTTTCTAAAAACGAACCAAGTTCATTCCATAGTTCACTATTTACATAATCTTTAATGTTTTCGAAAGTTGGCTGATTGTATTGGTCATAAAGCTTACTCCACATTATTTTTGCTCTCCATCTCGCAGTAATCATTTGCTATTTTAAACCAAATTTCCATAGCAGCACCTTCCGGTGAGTTATTAGAATATAATTCCGCCATAAAGGGCTCCGTTTTTATTTGGTTTTTCAAAAGCCAAGTATCATACATATACTTAACCGCTTTATTTAGAGCGTCTGACGTCAGCTGATGAAAATCCTCTGCTTCAAAAGCACAAACTACGTATTTTCCTATAGGCATTTCAAAATGGATAAATCCATTTTGAGTTTTAGCGCTTTCTATCTCCGCACCTACAAAATAGCTAAGATAACCCGCTTTTTCACTTGGACTGCCCACACCTATTTCATTTCCATTTTGCTTTAAATTGGAAATGTTAGCTTTTTTGTTGTGAAAATTATGCCATAGCTCAGCCAAGAAGTCTATACTAGGGTTATCGGAAAATTCCGTATCAATAGATAACCCCGCAAAAACGCGCGGAACAAGTAAGTCTCTATGGCTCACTTCCAAAACAATCCCATTTGCTACAAGTGGTACGTTTTCATCTATCAAGCGATACTTCATAGATATGTCAGGCTTGATGAAATGCGATAAGGGTCTTGGCTGCTTACGATAAGAATCAGGTGTTAATCCATACGCATCCTTAAAAGCACGAGTAAATGTTTCATGGTTTTCAAAGCCAAATGTCAAGCCAACATCAATAATACGGTCACTCCCTTTGATTAAATATTCAGCTGCATTTGCTAGCCTCCGTAACTTAATATACTCCATTACGGGCTTATTCACCAGACGTCGAAATAACCTCTGATAATAAAATGGTGATAGACATGCCATCTGTGATAGCTGTTCGATGCCAATTTTCTCTGATAAGTTCTTTTCAATAAAGTCTAAAGTTTGTTGTACTGATTCCCATGATTCCATAGTATATACACCTCCTGCTCCTATCATAACAGGATATCTAAGAAATCGTCTTGACTTGTAATGCCCAATTATTTAATATTAAACCGATTTTATGTAGATATGTTTGACTTTATAGTATTTAACAGGTATTCACCGGCCATCTGGCATAGGCCGCTTCTGATAAATTATCTATGACACATTACATTATTTCATAAAATCAGGAAAAAATAAAGGACAGATTAATGTGATTGAATTTATCATGTTGATCCGTCCACTTTTCCTGTTGGAGACAGCCGGTGTATTGTCCTGACTCTCCAGGATCGCTAGTCGTACGTGGTCTTCAGGTAATTTCATTTTGACACAGCGGCTCAATGGCTGTTGGGCATCCATTAAAAAGTACACTTTATTTATTATTTCTCTCATGGTATGGATTTATAGAATCGGTTTTATGAAGAAATAATTATCCATTATTTGAGCGTGATATGCAGCTTTGTATATTATGATAAAAATTTGAAAAAGATAAATATGAGTATTTTCAAAGAAATCGTGAAAAATAACGCATATTTTTCGGTTTCGAAGGAGGAGCAGTTATGTCAATAATGCCCTATGAAGAATTACAAAATTTTAATGAAGGACTTGTGTTCATGCAGCAGCAAAATGCATTAAGACGCTATACCGAGAATGCTGATGAACGTGAGCATTTTGCCCGTGAACTGGAAAAGAAAAGCCCGCTTGAAATAGATACACCCCAGCGTACTGCAGTTCGCAAATCCCTCATTGACCCTCGTGACGGGCTGGCAATAGAGCGTATACTTGGGAATAATGACTTGCTTCCCATCTCTTATCTGGAGGCGGGGTTAAAAGCAAGCAAGCCCGTATGCAGGATCGAAGTGCGTGATAGTATTGGCAGGGTGCTGGGACACGGTACAGGTTTTCTCGTCTCTCCTTCCTTGCTTCTTACCAACAACCATGTTTTGGAAGACGAGAATGCAGCCCGCTTTAGCCTCGCTCAATTTAACTATGAAGTAGATTTGAATTTGATGCAGCGGCAAAGCAAGAGCTTCCGGTTTGAACCTGAACGCTTTTTTATAACAGACACAAAACTTGATTTTACGTTGGTAGCAGTAGAGGAAGACTCCGCTGACGGAGCGAAATTGAGCGAATTTGGCTTCTTGCCGCTCCTGGCTGAGTCAGGTAAAGCTCTCATAGGTGAATATGTCTCCATCATACAGCATCCATCCGGAGCACCCAAAGCAGTGGCAATACGGGAAAATCAAATCACGGATATCGTGGGCGACTACATTCACTACTCAACCGACACCATGCCCGGCTCATCAGGCTCTCCCGTGTATAACGACGAATGGATAACCATTGCCCTCCATCATTCAGGCGTTCCTGACCCAAAGGACAGTACCAAATATATCGCCAACGAGGGTATCCGAATCAGCAGCATTATGAAATTTGTTACCCTGCAAAGCGCAAGCTTAAGTGAAGAAAAGAAGGCACTGCTCAGCGAACTGCTTCACGGTAGTTTAAAGGTTACGGAGAAATCCGGCCATTACCCGGAGGGAATGCCGGTAGAAGAGCTGAAGCTTGAATGGTACCAGAACACAACAGGATACAATCCGCTGTTTCTGGGTACGGATTACCCGGTGCCACTTCCCATATTGCGGGCTGATCTCAAACAAGATATAGCACCGTTAAAGGCTGGCGGTCACGTATTAAACTATACTCACTTTTCAGTCGTTATGAGCAAATCACGCTGTTTAGCCTATTACACAGCGGTCAATATTGATGGAAAACAGTTGGTCGAAATTGATCGGAATAAAGATAAATGGTACTTTGATCCGCGTATCGATCGAAAATACCAGTATGGCCCCGAACTATACGCAGACAATGCTCTCGACAGGGGGCATCTTGTGCGCAGACGTGACCCGGTATGGGGTGAATCGGCAAAAGAGGCAAATGAAGACACTTTTCATTTCACAAACTGCTCTCCCCAGCACAGTAATTTAAACCAAAAAACCTGGCTGGAATTAGAAGATTATATATTAAAAAATGCAGATCAATTTAATCTTAAAGTAACAGTGTTTACCGGTCCCGTATTCCGCAGCGATGATATGTTTTACCGTGAAAAATACAAAATTCCTGCTGAGTTTTGGAAAATAGCCGTAATGGTCAAAGCTGACGGTAATTTATCTGCTACAGCCTATTTACAGACCCAGAAGAACTTAATTAAAGACTTGGAATTTGCTTATGGAAAATATAAAACCTATCAGGTACACGTATCTCAAATTGAAGCTTTAACCGGTCTTGATTTCGGGGATTTACGGAAACATGATCCGTTAGAACGTATAGAATCCACTACAGGCCACGTTATTGAAGCACCTCAGGATATCACGTTCTGAAATAGTACTACTTCTTTAAATTTGAATTAAGTTGTAGAAATAATCAGCCAAAAACCGTTGCTGATTATTTCTACAACAGGGAATTTGCTCACAAATTCTCCTATCAAATAGGCATTTAACAAAGTTTTTAGTTTATTATTTTATCCATTTGCTTTGAAAAGCATTGTATTTGTTTTTTGTCTATAAATTACCAATCAATTAATACTTCTTATGCAATTACCTCTTCCAAATTATAAAATTTTGTTTTGTACTCATTTTAGTACTCACTTCACCATTCAAAATCCTCCGGATACTCAATACCCTGCAGTTTAATTGCCCCGGGCTCACATCGATGCTCCTTTGCCGCTTCCATAACAACTTCCTTAACCTCCTTATGGTCATTGTCATATCTGAATTCAGCTATTCTCTTGGCAATAGAGGACAGGTTCTTAAGCCGCTTTTCCTTGGGCATATTTATGTATTTGATATTTAACAAATCAACATACTGTCCGGCAATATCCTCAATCCTTATGTAATCGCTGTTCATTACGTTCATCCATCTGGCAAAGGTAGCCTCTGTAAAAGTGCTCTTGACGCATTTCACAAACTCCGCCTGGAAAAGCCGGATTATAGAGATTGAATTATCCCAGATAACCTTTTTATCCATAGCTTCTTTAAATATGTATTTTGCCTTTGTCAGATCTCTGATCCGCAGTTCTACAAGCTCGTTTAAGGCAAGCATAACCAAAAACATCTCCGGATAAAGATAATTGCAGCTGTAATACACATTGCTTTTTGGTGCAATAATAGAGTGCCACCTCATTTTATCTTCGGTCATGTTATTGTCAACAAGCTCAATCTCCCGGTCTCCCTGGTAGGCATGGCGAATGTCATAGCAAAGCCCAAGGACACGGGTGGAGATATCAATGTACTGATGGTGTTTTTCGGAGTATTCATTTATGGTGATTTCGTGAAAGGCCTCGACAAGGTAATAAAGGTCGTTATAGTCTCCACTTATAGCTACGCCTGTAAGGTTTGGGGTGTTTTTAATGGAAATCATTTTTATCTCCTTTTATTTATCTATAAAATAATATCATTGCACTTATCTACATAATCTCACAATGCAAAATTTCTATTGAATATTTTATTTATTGCTGATCGTGTCAATTTACTGTAGGAAATTAATCAACAGACTACACCTTAGATACATCAATTAGCACAAGGCTTTTAAAACCCTGTATTCCCACGTAATTTTACCCTGCCTAAAAACTTCAATATTACCAAGCTTTTCGTTTGT
>JAOABQ010000012.1 GCA_026418275.1 Clostridia bacterium | reverse complement strand
AGAACAATCTCGAAAACTAACTGGAAATTTCGAGATAAAGGCAAATTGCAATACTAACAGGTGATAAATTAGAAATAATTGTAAATGACAACATCTGTACCTTGAAAATTTAAAAGTTGTGTAAATTGACTGCCAAAAGATGAGAATAGCAAAGCTAGCCTTTGGTGTTAAAGGCAAAAGAAGGGTTAAGAACAATAGGAACCTATGCTACAGCTACTTCTGCCGTGTCTATGAGGCGCATAATACTAAAGGCAGTATGCTTCAACCAAGCATCCAAGTGAATATTGATGACTGCAAGCGTTGCCCTGACAAATCTTTGCTTAGAGCTTCTGCATCTACCAGCTTCAATACTGTAGTCAACTAATATCCGTTTATTGGAGCGTTCTACCGAGGTCCTGCGCTTAAACATAGTTTTAAAAGCAACAGAATGCCGAGGTATAGGAGGAAAAAGTCTCGGATCATAGTCTGGTTTGATGTATATAGTTCTGCCATAGTCGCTATCAGTACAGCTGCAAGGCTTATCAATCCCGTAGTAGTCAAACCAGCACCTATACTTGATTCCTTTGGGATAAGAGTACTTACAATCTTTGTAAGGAATGCCTCCCATGCAAATAGGAGCACCCTTGTCATCAAAACACAAAACCCCTTTAGGTAAATCTACGTCAGGGTATTTTGCATTTGAATCCAAAGGGATGTAAGGAATCATGGAATAATGCTGCAGAAGTTTATATGTAGGATAATTGTCCATAGCGCCATCCGCAAGGAAGTTTTTAAAAGCGAGGGTTGGGTACATTTTTCTCACTTCGTTTAGAGCAAATACCGTTAAAATGCTGTCATGGCGGGTTGCTTGGGCAATCCGTAAGTATACGGGTAGATCGTATGGGCTGTCAGAGGCTGTGGTGCTAAAGAGAGTATCTCCGTAGAAATATTCTTCATGGTAGCTATCCCAACCCCAGCGGGCATCGGGGTCAGAATATCTACGAGGGCATTTGCAGTTGTAAATCCCTTTGCTTCTGCAATCACAAACCTTAACGCCATAATGACTGGCACCGGAGTTATAGCATGAACCGTCCATAGCAATAGATAATTTATCTGGATTACCCAGGATACCCATCTTAGCAGACTTATCAACGATACAGCGCGCTAAGAACTGTTGAAAGATAATCTCAGGTCTTTCCTCTCTGAGTTTGCCACGGATGGTAAGGGAAACAAGCTTTTTAACAACACCAGAATGCTTAGGGGGAAGCTTTTGTCCAGCTTTAAGCTTTTTACGGGGTTTGGCATAAAATGATTTCGGTTTCAGCTTACACTTAACGTGTTTGGTGTGGGATGCGAGCCAGAGGCGCTTGATAACATCGTAATACGATGAAAAAGAGGGTGCTTTGCCGTACTCAAAGCCGCATATGGCACAAAGAAAATTATCATTAGCTACCTTTTTCGCCCATTTTGTGATAGAATGATCATTGGAATCAAGCATTAATACAAGGGATCTAAAAATTCCTTGCTGATTTTCGGCTGGACGACCGGTATCAGAATAAAGAGGCTTGATTACAGGGAGCAGGTTATCAAGGTCGAAAAGGTAGAGTTTGGAGAGAGACTTATCAAAGGAGACCACCCTGCTTCTCTCTATTTGTGAGAATAAAATCAAATTCAGCAGCAGTTTCTTCTGATAGCACTCATGAGATTCCCAATTACACAACATAAATTAACCTCCAAAACCAATGTTATGGTAATAAATACCATACAAAACCGGTTTTGAAATTTTTTACAGTTGTTGTCAAGGTGTATTACAACCATTTATGGGTTAATGTGGTAATTATATATGGAAAATTTAAAGTAAATATTTGGAGAATGTTAGGGGTGTGAGAAAATACTCACATCTTGAAACATAGACCTCGAAAGCGTTTAAAGTTTTCGAGAGGATTATTCTAAGTTAAAGAGGAAATACGATGTACATACATAACACTTCCGAATTATACACCAACCCAAGGTCGCTTGTATTGAATTCAACTAATACCAATAATACAATGAAAGAAAAAGAATTAGGTGATGAATTTATGGATATTCTACAAAAAGGAGATATTAAAACTGTATTTCAGCCAATTCTCTCGTTGAAGAATGGTGATATTCTTGGGTATGAAGCATTAAGCAGAGGACCACAAAATTCTGTTTTTAAAAACCCTGAAAAGCTATTTGAATACGCAAAGGTATTTGGGAGGTTGTGGGAACTTGAAATGCTTTGCAGATTAAAAGCACTAGAGAATATTTCTAAATATAGGCCTGATTTTTTTATTTTTCTGAATGTAGATCCTCATGTGATTGATGATGAGAAATTCAAGAAGGGATTTACGAAGGACTTTGTAAAGGAATTCCATATGAGTCCAGAAAACATCATCTTTGAAATTACGGAAAAGAACTCAGTGGTTGATATTGCTGGTTTTAAGAGGGTAATTGAAAATTATAAAGATCAAGGGTATAAAATTGCTATTGACGATACCGGATCAGGCTATTCCGGGCTGAAACTGATTACTGAGATTCATCCTCATTATATAAAATTGGATATGAATCTGATCCGGGATATTGACAAGGATGGTTTAAAATATGCTTTGATAAAG
>JAOABQ010000057.1 GCA_026418275.1 Clostridia bacterium | reverse complement strand
ACTTTTTGTGTGTCCATACAATCACTCCGTTCCTGGTTGAAATAGTTTGCTTACTTTTTCAACTTTTTCAAACCATATTCTTTGCGATTGTACCACTTTCCCAACTGTTATACTATGTGATGGTATATTTGACGCTTACGTTTTGATGAGAGGGATTAGAAGCGACTTCTAAAGTAGTTCATGTTATTGGGTATTTAAAAATTAATATATATTGTCCTGAAAAGGTAAAAGTAGCATTCTAATTTCTTGGTAAAATAATAGGTCATAAAAGAAAAAATGCTCCCTGCAATGCATATACAGGGCGCATTTTTATTCAAGATATTAACCTTTACTAGGAAGCTCCTCCTCAAAATCACATGCTGCTACAGCCTCAAAACCATTCTTCCACAAATCTTGAAGGAATTTTGAAATACTGGTTATATAATCTTCCTGCTCTATTTGTTCATTTGGCTCGACATCAAGGTAGTACCTTGAGTATAAGAAGCCGTCAGGTTTTATACTCCTTTTTCCCGAGTCAAAATCCTCATTTTTATTAACATCAAGTTCACCAAACTTAGTAACAATAGTACGAAATAACTTTTTTTGTCCGCTTACTAATTCATTGATTTTGTTTATCAAAAAATCTATATCACATTCCGAATCAATAAATATTTTGCAGTATAAACTGTTATAAACCTCCATATTTGACCTCCTTATTTAGGTAAGTTAATCATTGGTCCATTATCAAATGCTCCCCCAGATTTAATTATAGAAATATCTACATCAATACCTAGCATTTCCTGCAACTGCTTTCTTAAACCTCTCAATCCAGCTTCTCCCGCTTGAATTTTTCCTGTCTCGATTGCATGCAACATTGTTTTTTCTTTTGCTGACCCAGAATTTGGTGTTCCAAACCTTTGTTTTATTAGTTCATCAAATTTTTCTGAAGATACTCTTATTGCATAATCAATGTCAGAAGTTTCTTTTGCTGTTCCACCTGCCCTACTTCCCTGTACAACTATATCATCACTTATATTACCTACACTTTGTCTAATTAACTTAGATGTATTTGCAAATTGTTCCCTTGTTAGTCCTTGAGGAATCTTAAGGGTTCCTTTAATATTATTAGGGTTATTTCTGGGCCTTATAAACCCATTAGCCTCAAGCTCATCCAGTTTAGACAAAAACTCAGTTTTACCCATTTTTGCTTTTGATAAATCAGATGCCTTATCTAACCCTTTAACAGTTTTTGATACAATCTTACTAACCGGCCCTAACGCACCAACTGCAGTAAAGAAATAATCCCATCCGTTAAGACTCTCCCCTGTTACAAGGTTCTTACCACGATACATTTCAGCTAATCCCTTTATCTGCCCTACACCTGGCAATAAATCCAAAACTAAAGAACCAATTCTTGCCCTTTTTTCGCCTTTCAGTCTTTCCTCTTCTTTTGTAATAATTTTATTTATTGTTGCATCTTTTCTATATTCATTTCTGATTCCTGCAACAGTCTCTGCTGTCATAATAACTTCATATTGGGTAAAATCAACTACTTTTTGAAAAATCTTATCATTCGCTTGAATACTTCCTGTAAAACATAACTGATATTGTATGGACGCTAGAGTAATCTGCTTATCATTAGCTAAGTTATCCCAGTATTTAATTTCATTTTGAAGTTGCCCCGCAGACCTATGTTTCCCCCATTTCGCGACATAATTAGCTTTAGTGCCTAAAACATCCATATATTCTTTAGTGATTCTTTCATATTCATTCAATAAATTCCAAGTAGTTATTACTTCATCATTATAACGTTCAGCCTCAGTAGGATTAACGCCTTCATGTACTAAGGAATAATCAGCATGCCCCGTTGGGTCTGTATACATCATTGGTTCATTATGACAATACGTATACAAATTCAAACTAAGCGGATCATTCGGGTCCCCCGTATAGGTATCCTCCTGCAGGAACCTTGCCACTTTAGGATCATAGAACCTTGCATTCAAGTAGTAAAGCCCTGTTTCCTCATCATACTGGTAACCTGCATACCGGATAGGGTTACTCACGGTCCCAACCGCCTCGGTGATATTGCCAAAAGCGTCATAGTAGTAAGAACCAACAATCTTGCTCCTAAATACTTGAACCTCTACATAGTGGTTGGCACCATTAGCCGTACTTCCGTTGGTCCACAGGCGGATATACCGGGCATTTACCGCACCGAATTTTATTTCCTTCCCTGCGGCAGTTTCAACATATTCCGCGTCTGTACCAGCACCCTGTCCGGCTGAATTGTCTGCATCGTTGTTGAATACGGTGACAACACCCTCTGCAAAGTTTGGATCGTTTGAAAGCTGAACAATTACGTCTCTGTAAGTTCTTGCATCTCCAAAGAAGTGCCATAACTTAATCCTGTCTATATATTCGGATTTTCCGGCATCAATAATAATATGTTTTATACCGCTGCCAAGGTCAGTATAACTATATGTATTCAACGAACCGTCCGTAGTATGTTTAGGGTTATATATGACACTGTTTTTCGTCGTTACTTCCTTGCCTAAAGCCAGGTTTTCCTCCGGCAGTTCATTGATCAACGCAGTCACATCGCCATGGCCGTTATACATATAGTACAGGGTCTGCCCATCCATGGTCCTTGATAGGAGGTTGGTGCCGTAAACATTCCTAGCCAACTGTTTTCCTGTCCCGTCCACTTCAAGAACAACCTTATCATACTCATAGAGATACCTTGTTGTCTTATCGCCAATTACCTTTTCAACCCTGAGGCCATCCCCGTTATAAGCGTAATACTGGGTTTTGCCTCCAGCTTCCACCTTGACTAGCTGGTTAAACCCATCATATTCATAATGGGATACGCTGCTGTTGTCGGTACCCGATATAGAGGCAGACACACTGCTGTCTCCTGTGGCATTGGCATTTAACGCGGCAACAGACTTGGAAATCATATTCCCATTAGGGTCGTAGGTATACTTAACCGCTTCAGTCTCTGCGCCATTTACCTTTGTCAGTGTAGAAAGAAGCCTGTTTTGCGAATCATAGCTGTAGGAGGTCACCGTAGTTGTACCATCCAAGGTAACCGTCTCGGTGATTCTGTTTCCTGCTTTGTCAAAGGCATATACCGTTAACCGGCCATTCGGTTCTTTTACCGATTCCAAACGGTTTAACACATCATAGGTATAGCTGGTCAAGCCTTTTGCCTTGCCGTTTATGACCTCGGTCTTGGAAATCTGGTTATTGGCATTGTCATATTGATACTTGTAGGTATCCATGATTACCGGCTTACCGTTTTCATTTTTGTAGTTTGTCAGCGATTCGATCAGATTATTGTCAAAGTAAGTGTATACCCCTTTAGAGCCATCCGGATAAACCACACTTTTCCTGCTTCCGTTATCATAATAGGCATAGGTGGTTGTCTTTTCATTAGCCTTTACGGAGTGAATCCGTCCTACCTTGTCATAAACTTTTGTGGTACTGTTTCCTTTCGGGTCTGTGGAAACTTCCCCATAATACCCTTGAGGCACCCCGTTTGTCACATCATACAGGAATTTGGAGGTTCCAAAGTTAGGCACCGTTTTGGCAACTACCCTATTTTCCTCATCATATGTCCTTTCGGTGGTCCCGGTGGAATCTGTCATGGTAAGCTGGTTTCCGTTATCATCGTAAGTATACTCTACAAAAGTAACTTCAGAATTCTTTAAAGAAAGTTTCCCGTCCTGGTCCTCCAGGTTGTTTACTTCAAATACCTTTTCCGCTTCCTTTTTTAGCAGCCGTCCGTGCACGTCATAGAAACAGGTCGTTTTATCTCCGTTCCGGTCAGTCATGGCGGCTACATTCCCGTACGCATCATAGGTATAACTCTGTACTTTAGAGGCAACATAGGATGAACCGGATTTCCCACCGTGGCCAATCTTCCTTGTTACCTTGTTTGCAGCATTGTATTCATATCTTGTGGTATTTCCCTTTGCATCGGTTTGGGAAAGCATGTTGCCGTTTAAGTCATAGGCGTAGCGGGTTACCTCATCTTTAGCGTTTTTAACCTGTAGCAATTGGTTAAAATCATCATAAGCATACTGTGTTGTTCTGCCGTTTCCATCCGTTTTGAAAGCGGTATTCCCCACATTATCATAGCTCTGGGATTTATAGTGCCCTAAAGGATCGGTTGTTTTTAACAGCCTGTTGTTCTTATCGTATTCAAAGGTTGTCGCATTGCCAAACACATCGTAGGACTTTACCTGGGCATTGTTAATATTGTACTCCAGCTTTTCGATATCCTTTCCGTTTTGGTCGGTTTTCTTAACCAAACGGTTGAGGGGATCATACATCTGGGTCAGCTTATTCCCCTTCCAGTCAGTTACCATCGTCTGATTTCCATTTTTGTCATAGGCATATTTTGTCACTTTGGCTTTCTTTTTGCCATTGAGATCCGTAACGGTTATTTTCTCATAAACCAGCCTATTTAAAGGGTCATAACGCTTTTCCTTAACATTCCCGTTTCCGTCCTTCTCCGAAATCTTATTCCCATTTCCGTCATAAACGGTAGAAACGGTAATACTCTGGCTTCCATCTGCCTTTTCCTCGGTAATGGAAGTTTCCAGATTTTTATGATTATACCGGTGAATTTTTACCTTACCCAATGTATCGGATTCCTTTACAAGCCTTCCCATTTTGTCATACTGGTAAGTGACTTCCAAAGACGGTATGGTATTATCCCCAGGGGTCTTCATTTTGCGTGCTTTGTTTAACAGGTTGTACTCATAGGTTGTGGTATTCCCTAAAGCATCCTTGGATGTCAAAACATTTCCAAGCAAATCAAAGGTAAGAGCTTTCAGTGTAACAGTCGGGCCATTGTCCGGTTTTTGATGCTTTTGGAAAACCACATTTCCGTCGCTGTCATACTCGTAGATTTCTTTTACACCCGCAGCGTTCATTTCCGCTATTTTTCGTCCCATAGCATCATATTCCGCCTTATTTGTAACTGCCAGCCCACGGTCCTTAGAAACCGGGTCTAAAACAGTACATTTTAGGCCCGCAGCGTTATAGGTATATTCAGTCCCGTATCCGCTGTCAATGATTTTTTCAACCGTGTCCCCATTCCCGAAGTCAAAGCCCAAAGCATCCAGTTCTTTAATTACATTTCCCTTTTTATCATACTTGAACGCCTTGGATATTACTTTTACCATTTTCCCGGAAGCCGGGTCCTTGTAGATATCGTTTTTGGTAAGGACTCTTCCCATAGGGTCGTAGGTATACTCCACCCTGTTCATTTCTGTGATGGGTTTCCCCTGTATATAATTTTTAGGTGAAACCTCTGCAATCCGTCTGCCTGCCCGGTCATAAAAATATGCGGTAATACCGTTATTGGCATCTATCACCTTTTCAAGCAGCCCCATAGCATTATAAACATATTTTGTTGCATGTCCGTTGGTGTCGGTTGAAGTTAGCTTTTTCCCCTCAAAATCCAATGTTGTTGAAACCGTATCGGTGACAGTGTCCCCAAATTCGTTGATTTCTTCTGCTTTAGTAATGACCTGCCTGCCAAGCTTGTCATAAACATATTCGGTTGCAGCACCGTTTGTATTTATAACCGAAACCACATTTCCTTCTTTGTCATAGGCATACTCGGTTATCAGCGTTTCCAGACCTTCCACATTGACATCATTTCCGGCAAGGTCCTTCTTATCAACATATTCCTTCATTTTCACTTTCTTGCCTAAGTGATTGTTTTCGTATTCCCTGATGATTTTTTCCGAGTCTGATTTTAAAACCGTTTCCTTTGTTACAGCTCCATCCTCATCATATTCGTAATCAATACGCTTTCCGGTGCCGGTATACTCACACTTTACCTTTCCATCGGGATAATAGGTATAGTATGTTGAAATCAGGTTTTTCGGTATGCCGAAGCTCAGTGCTTTGTCTGCACTTGTCCTTTTGACGATCACTTTCCCTGTCTTATCGTATTCTGTTGCGGAATATGTATAATACACGGTGCCGTTTGCTGCTTCAAAGGGATTCCATTGCTCGGTCAGCCTTCCAAGCCCATCATACTTGTAATAGGCAGTAAAGCCATTTTCGTCTGTAGTGCTTGCAAGTTGGCCGTTTGTATAGTAGCTGTTTATCACTTTTGACCCGTCAGGGTTTGTTTTTTCAATGAGCTGTCCCCTAGAATCATAGATATAGGCGGTCTCGGCTGTTTCCTTATCGTTTAAATAAACCTTCTCAGTTTTTTTGGTTTTTCCTCCTGTAAGGATTTCATAGGAATATTCCTTAAGAAGTACCGGATCCGAGTGGAGTCTTGGAATTGAATAAACCTTCCAAAGCCTTTGCATTTTATCGTATTCGTTTTTAATGATACTTCCATCCGGTTTGGTTTCAGTTTCTACATTCCCATAAAGATCATAGGTGTAAGACTTGACATAATTCTCCGCATCAGTTGCAGATCTAATAAGCCCGCTTGGATAATAGGTAACAGTTGCTCCTTCGCCGCCCATATAACTCTTATTAGCCGTGTTCTCATGTGAAGGATCATATAGATTTGCAGAGATCTCCCTCACTTTTCTTCCCGCCGGATTATAGACATACCTTGTTGTTTCTCCATTATGGAGCACCACCTTGATTAATGCCCCGTTATCGTCATAAACCTTTTCTGTCTTATGTCCCTTTGGTGACACAACTTTGGTTGTCCACCCCAGCTTATTGCATTCAACCAATGTAGTGCTTCCATCAGGGTCTCTCACTGATTTCAGGTTTGCATTTGCGTCATACTCATAGGTAGTGATATTGCCCTCCGGATCTTTCTCGGTAAGGACCTGGCCATTCCGGTTGTAGGTGTAGGACGTAACGGCAAATTTAGATTCGTCCTGGCCTGCAGCATAAGCATCTATACCATTTAGGGGCTGTACCTTTTTCTCCAGGAAAACCTTGTCGGCACTGTAAATATAATAGGTAGTTACTCCCTTTTCGTCCCGTTCCTTTATGAGGTTGTTTTTATCGTCATATTCAAAGGTCTTTACACTCTTATCCGGGTTTGTGATTCTTATTATATTGCCATTTATGCCTCTTAGATATTCTGTTATATTTCCATTCCTGTCGGTAACCATTTCCTCTTCCCCAAAGGAGGTATAGGTCTTTGTCGTTATTTTATCCTCCGGATCAGTTATTTTGGTTATAAAGCGTTCGTCATTGTATTCGTATATGTACTTGCACTGGTTTGAATCTATTACGGTAGTCTTTTTATTAGCCCCATCATAAGTAAATGAGTATGTATTGAAAACCGCATCAGTAATCTTAGAAACACACGAATTATATGAATCGTACTCTATTTTGTTTATAAGTTCATTATTGTCATTGCGTATCTCAGTCAAATAACCATTGTTGGGTCCATACTTGTAGAATGTTTTGTTCCCCATTGGGTTTGTCACTTTTGCAAGAACCCCGTTTTCATATTCGTATTTTACTTTCCTTCCCAATGGGTCTGTGATGGTATCGATTAAATTTTGTGCGTTATAGCTAATGGTTATGGTTCTCCCGAAATTATCGGTAATCCCGTAGATCATATAACCGTTCATAGAACTTGAACTCACAGAAAAGTTTAAAGTATTACCGAATTTATCTTTCATCCAGCCCAAGCTTCCCTGGTTATTGAAGCCGTACTGCATTTGGTCTTTGGTGGTAAGGATGCATGTTCCATCGCTTTTCTTCTCCATTTTCCCCCGGTTCATATAAGGGTTATAGGCTCCGGTTGCATCCTTCAAAAAGGCATAGGTACCCCCGCTAATTTTTGCAGTCAGCACCGAATCCCCATTTTGGTATTCAATTCTGCCATAGTAGTTAAATGCCCAACCTCTTCCAAAAAGGGCGTTTGTTCCTCCATCTCTGGAGTTATAGGTCCTCGATATTTTAATATCAAACCCAGGTGTAAATACACCAGCCAAGTCAATATAGGTGTCTGAGAAGTTCCCGGTAGGAGGATAAACACCTTCTTTCCCAAAGTGGATCTGTTCTGCAAGTAATGGCTGGTTTTCCGCCATGGAAGTAACCTCAGAAGGAAGGCTTGTTGGCTTGGGCTGCTCCTCTTCCTGCTTTTCTTCCTCCTCTTCCTTTTGACTGGTATCATTTTTTAATGCTGCGTACGCACTTACTACTCCACCGGATAATACTTTACCGGACAAATTCTTATTTGCAATGGAGCAATTTTTTATTCTTCGGGTAATTTCTTCCGGTGTCAACTTATAGTCGGTACTTTTCAAAAGCCCTGCTATACCCGATACAAAAGGTGCCGCCATGGATGTTCCGCTCAGTGTACCGTAATTATTCCCAGGAATGGTACTCAAGATATTTACACCGGGAGCCGCCACCTGAACTTTTGAGCCGTAGTTGGAAGTTGCAGCAAGTTTTCCCTCCCTGTCTAAGGCAGCTACAGAAATTACATTGGGAAGGTCAAAGGAAGCCGGGTAGAGAGGAGCCGTATTTCCGTTATTTCCTGCAGCACATACAAATAATATATCGCTGTTGTTTTTTATCTCCTCTTTTAAGGCAATGTTTTCATCAGGTCCGCCCCAACTGCAGTTAATGATTTTAACACCCAACGATTTGGCATATTCTATCGCCTCAATCGCATCGGAGGTATAGCCGTAATTCCCATTTATAAATTTAAGGGGCAGGATTTTAACATTCGGCGCTGTACCCATGATTCCGGTTTTATTTTCTGAAGCAGCAATAATTCCGGCTATATGGGTTCCATGGATGTCATAGATACCGGAGTCAAATACCATAGGGTCTTCACTAGCAAAATCCCATCCGGCAATATCATCGATATATCCGTTTTTGTCGTCATCTTTACCGTTTCCCGGTATCTCAAGTTGATTTCTGAAAATGTTACCGGCCAGATCTTCATGATCAATGTCTATCCCTGTATCCAAAACACCTATGATCACATCAGCGTTTCCTTTTGTCAGTTCCCATGCTTTCACAGTATTGATATCTATGCCGTTTTCCATCTTATTGGAAAGGCCCCACTGTTCAGAAAACTTCGGCTCTTCAGGAGAATAACTCATAAACAGCTTATAATCGGGCTGCGCATATAATACATTTGAATCCTTTTTTAATTCGGTGACAACGCTTGCGATATTTGCAGCATCATCCACCTCAATCAATTCAATTTTCCCCTTTTGCAGCTTTCTTTTACTCTTTATGTCTTTAAGCTTTAATTTTTTCTTGAGAGAGCTTTTTACAAGCTCTCCCTTTTTATCATCCTTATACTTTACCAGTATATCTCTCTTCTCCTGGTTAAAATCACTCTTTGCAGCCCCTACTAATACTACCGGAGCCAAAAGTCCTATGACTAAAGCAATCATAACCATCCTTGCTATTATTGTTTTTAATTTATTCATGCTTTGACTCCTTTTACTCCAGTGTATAAGTTATGGTAGACGGATCCGAGGTTTTTGTCCTGAATTTAACCGTGTTTACAGCGCCAGTCCATGCAGTACCGCCGTTTACCTGTTTTGTTACGGTATATTTTACCGTACCTGCTTGTGGGTTAAATTCAATCACATTGATCCCCGCATCTTCTATTTTTCCAGTAGAAAGCTCTCTGGCAATGGTATCCGCACAAAGGTCGAGTACTTCTACCTTCGCCGGGTCATAGCTGATTTTAAAGGTGTATATTTCAACCTCTTTCATATTTCCTGCTGAAAGGACAAGGTTAAATATTTTCCCTGTCGGGAAATTCACCGGCATCTGCGTTACTTTAGCAGTTGCAGACTGACTGGTCACAATACCGCTCCATGTTCCAGCGCCTACACTATTAACGGCTCTTACTCTTACATTGTGGCTTACACCTGCCGACAAGCCTGATTTTACATAGCTTGTACCCGTTGCTGCGTTTGTTGTCACCTGGCCATCTATTTCAACATCATAGCTTTGCGCGCCTTCCAACTCATCCCAGGTAATCTTCAACGCGGTATTGGTTGCAGATGCTTTAATGTTTACAGGTACTCCCGGAACTGTATTTGCAGTTGCCAGACTAACCCCTGTAGAGTACTTACTTTCGAAATTTTCTCCGTTTACAGCTTTTACATAAACCTGGTATGTGGTGTTGGGGGCTAACCCTTTTACTTTGATTGTCTTATTCGTACCCGGTAGACTTGCCGCTTTAACTGAAAGTGTACCGTCGGGCTGTACAAATTTGTCATTCACCTTTACTTTATACTTGGTATCCGGACCATTGGTGTCGGTGATTGTTACATTGGCAGTGGTTGAAGTTTTGGTACCGATACTTGCTGCAGGCACCGCCGCCTTGGTATAGATATCTTTGGAGGATACAGCAATGTTTCCACTTAAGTCTTTCGATTCAAATTGAACCGTGTATTTTGTGCCCGGTTGTAAACTATTGAAGGTGTAACTTGTACCGCCTGTCCTAAATTCTACGAATACTGCTTTTGATGTTTTACCGTCTCTGCAAACCATTACAGGCTGTGCCAAGTCCTTTGTATTCGCTATAAATGACGGATTATCATTCAGGGCGGTTCCAGCAGGCTTTTCTATTGGTCCCCAAGAACCCTCAAAGGTTTTCTTTTCCATCTGCCCATTTCTTGTCCAAGCAACATAAACACGGTTTAGTACATCTGCATAAATTGTAGGCTTTATGCAGCTATCCGTGTTACCGCTTGTCAGCTTTGTTGGCTCAATCCAAGTACTACCGTCATTTGATCTGGTGTAAAAAACATTGTATTGAGCATTATCTGTTTTATCTTTTGCGCACCAAACAACATGTATTGTGCCATTCTTATCTATGTAAGCTGAAGGTGACTTTTGTTCATATTCTTTTCCCACTGCCGGAATACTGTTAATCCACTTTGTTCCGTTATAGAAAGCTGATCTGATCATATAAGTTTTATCCGTATTGTAATTATAGTAATATGTGTATATAATATAAGGTTGGTTGTTCTTATTTATAAGTATTACAGGTTCACTACAATACGTGCTTTCTTGGGATGCCCGGGTCACAACTGTCCAGTTGACACCATCTGCACTGTTATTGTATTTTATTGATCCATCCGCGTCGGTCCATGCAATATGCACATTTCCAGTGTTATCCAACACCATAGATAATCCGTTTCCATGTTCACTATTCTTGCTGTCAATATTTAAAGAACCCGTAATTTCTGACGGACTGCTTATGCTCTGACTGTCAAACTTTATGAACTTGATATAGGACCACCATGTATTAGTTATATATTGCTTATCTTTATATAAGCAATATACCATATTTCCTTTTGAAGCAATTGAAAAGTCATATCCTTGACAATAAATAAATCCAATATAACTCCAATTTACCCCATTGTCGTTTGTTCTATAAAAATCAATTTTAGAATTTAATGAAACTGCACCAATATAGCCATTATCCACTTTAATAATTTTAAAATTATTTCCAACACCATAGGTAGTTGCAGATATTGGTACAAATCTTGGTACTTCATTAGCTTCCAGCCACTCGCTGTTCGTACCAGTTAAACTAAACCTATAAGGTTGTTTGTCTAGCCCCTGAGTATCTACCGCAAGTGCATTGGCAGTAATTGCATCAGTTGTTGAAGCCAGATTTAGCAAACCGTTTGCCGGGACTTTGTCATAGATAAAGTTGATATTGGATACGGTTGTTCCAATACCGTCATCTACTTCAAATTTTATTGTATGAGTGCCTTCAGTTAACGTGGACAACTTAAGGAAATTTAATTTGACCTCTTTGGCATTTGCAGTATTTGAAATCACCTGTGTATCAAAAGGCATATTTGAGGAATCAAAGTATGCCTTTATTGTTAATGGTTCGTTGTCTCTGTCAGTAATAGTCAATGCAGGAGTTAGGATTGTATTATTACCATTTATAACCTGATTATTGTTAGGATATGTCACGATAATATTAGGAATTGAAGTTTCCATAATAATATCAATTGGAGAATTTCTATTTGTCTTATCACCCAATCCTAATTTTCCACTTTGATTATTTCCCCATCCTTTAATGCTTCCATTGCTAAAATGAGCAAATGCAGTGTTGGCGCAATAGTTTATATCTAAAATATTTGTGGGTAAGGGGATTAATTGCGGCTGCAATACTTCACTAGTTTGACCTAACCCAAGGTTACCATAGTAGTTATTTCCAGCCCCCTTAACCGTACCATCTTGAAAGATAGCAAACGAACAATAATCGTTTACTACAATCTTTTTGGCACCTATATAAGAATCAACCTTTGTAGGAACTAGTTTACCTATTTTATCACCTAACCCAAGCTGTCCATTACTGTTATATCCCCATGCCCACACTTCACCGTTTTCTAAAAGAACAAACGTAGAGTAAATATTACCAAACAGTTCTTTTGCATTGGCTATATTAGGGATCTGAACAGGGTATCTATAGTAGGAGTCTGTATAACTGCTACCAAGACCAAGATATTTAGAAGAATTTTGCCCCCAAGCATAAACATTTCCGTCATTTGTAATCATGAACAAGGAGCCGTTCCAATTAATAAGCAACTGTTTTACATTATCGGATACTTTCCCAGGTGCATACTCTGCTGCGCTATAAGTACTTCGGCCTAATTGACCTACAGAATTATTTCCCCATGAGTATAACGTCCCCTTGCATAAAGCATACGAAGTATCTCCCGATGTATAAATTTTATCTACATTTGAAAGGCTGTCTACTTTTTTCGGTACCATACATTTATCTGTATTTCCTAATCCAAGCTGACCTGTTGTATTTGTTCCCCAGGCCATCACAGAACTATCATTTAAGATTGCAAAACCAGTACTACTTTTAAAAACTAATTCTCTTACATTTACCAGTCCTTCAATAGTTGTTGGAGAATATATATCCCCTATAAAACCTAATCCTAATTCCCCACTATTGTTTCTCCCCCACGCTTTCACTGTACCATCGTTTAATAAAGCCAAAACCGAATAGCCATTCACCACTATTTCCTTCACATTGGAAAGTCCTGGTATTGTCGTTGGCGTAAGTCGCTCTTCATCGTCCCCTAACCCTAGTTGCCCCACGTAATTGGCTCCCCAAGCTTTTACAGTTCCATCTTCCATTAAGGCATATGTATTGTTGCTGCTTTGAGTAATGCTTTTAATCTGCTTTAAAAAGGTTGCTGTAGTTGTGTACAGAGTGGTATCTTTCCCATCGGATACTTCAAACCTTATCAAATGGGTTCCCTCTGCTACAACTCCCATATTGAGCATTACTCCCTTAGAAGAAACTGTATCAGTTATTACCTTGGTATCCTTGGGCTCTGTATCGGAATCCAAGTATACTTTACAAGTTAAAGTGTCATTATCCGGATCACTCACTGAAATACCGGCATAACTTTCACCATTCTTTGATTTAACAATAGTTGTAGTAGCTGTGTTTGAATCATATTCCCACTTACCGTTTTCAAAGGAATACTTGTTTAAAAGCTGGTCAACTGTTAATGAATTATACTCATTCTGTGTAATTTCTTTAAGCATTAATCCATCAAAGTATGCAGTATGCTGCTGTCCAGTGATCCCATAGGCATATAGAGACAGATAGCCTTGGGTTATTGTCGGCTTAAACTTAAACCCTTTCCTTACATACTCGGATGCTGCAAAAGTTCCTGTGGACCCGCCGCCAGTTGCTGCTCCAAAGGCATTACCAATCATCATATTTAAGTTTCCGCCGGATGCACTCTTTCCGTATCCGGAAAAGAAATAATACTTTGATGTATCCAGTACTACTGTCGTCCTTTCAATTCCACCATTTACGCCTGCATTGCTTACAAATTTTAAGGCATTGCTTCCAATAGTCTTATTGGTGTCTGCACTAGCCGTTCCCAACTTGGCAGTCCAGCCGTTTGCACTTTCACAATCACCATCACTGCTTAAAAGGTTTTTCAATGTGTACTTATTGAGAAGCTGGTCCTCTGTCAGACTGTCATACTCATCCTTTGTAATTTCAATGAGCATGATATTGTCGATAAACCCATATTGTCCTACCGCAGTACCGTTGATTTTAAGCCCGACAGCATATTCTGCCGCTGCCCCCATATTGGATGGCTGAATTTTTAAGCCTCTTCTTATATAGGAGGTCGATGTATTTGCTGGAGTAGCTACTTCGGAACCGAAGTTATAATATAGGCTTACAGATGTTGCATTGCCGTTTTTTATAAAGCCGGATAGGAAATAATATTTTGTATTGTCCATCTTAGCCTTTACGTCTTTAAATCCATATCCGCTTCCCGTAATGGATAGTGTACCTTTTATACTTTTTGCACCGTTTACCTTATTTACGTCATCCACAGCCACTGCTGCAGAATTTGCGGTGTTGGTACGCCACCCGTCTATTGTTTCGCAATCCCCATCTGGACCTAATACATTTTGCCTTACACTGCTTACCATTTTAGGGGATGGATATTGAACACCCAGTACAGGTGAAGAATTGGTTTTAATTCCATCCAAACTCAATGAGGTTGGGGAAACAACATTTATATCTCCACCACCTAGACCAAGCTGTCCGTTAGAGTTGGAACCCCAAACCTTTACCGTACCATCGTTTAATAATGCAGCAGCATGGGTTCCCCCTGCTTCAAGAATTTTCACATCTCCCAACCCAGGTACTGATTGGGGATTGGTCCTTTCAGCAATATCCCCTAAACCGAGCTGTCCGTTTACATTTTCACCCCATGCTTTGACACTGCCGTTATTTAATAATGCAAGGGCAAAATTACTTCCTAAAGCTACTTTTCTTACATTGTTTAAGCTTTGTAATGTTGTCGGTACCGTCCGGTTATTTTTATCTCCTAAACCAAGCTGCCCTTTATCGTTTAGCCCCCAGCACTTCATAGTACCATTGCCAAGCAATACTGCTAAATGGTTTGACCCTACAGATATAGCCGTTACATCCAAAAGGCCGGGAACTGTTGTTGGAATATTTCTATTTTCTGTATCTCCAAGCCCAAGCTGTCCAAAGTTATTTTGACCCCAGGCTTTAACCGTTCCATCATTCATCAATGCCAAGGAAAAGAATTCACCTGCCGCAACTTGTATTACGCCTGCCAAACCCGGAACAGTTACCGGATTTAATCTGTTATAATTATCCCCTAATCCGAGCTGGCCTTCACTATTCCCGCCCCACACTTTTACTGATCCATCATCCATTAACGCAACGGCATGTTTTTTTCCAGCAGCGATTTGCTTTACACCATATAAGCTTGTAACATTTTCAGGAATGGTTTTATTTGTAGTATTTCCCAGGCCTAATTGACCGTCGGTATTTAGCCCCCAAGCTTTTACCGTTCCGTCATTTAATAAAGCAAAAGAAAAATCTGATCCCGGCCAAACGCTTCTCACTTCTGCCAATGAAGTTATCTTTTCAGGCACTATACGATCACTGGTATCACCCAAACCAAGCTGATATGTATTGTTTTTCCCCCAAGCTTTAACCGTTCCATCTTCCATCACGGCGTAGGAAGAGCTGATTCCCAGCTTAATAGGATAAGTTGGATATTTGGTTCCCCCTGTATTAGGGTATTTCTTCAACAAATCTTCGGTAGATAGATCCTGAAAATCATCCTCCGTAATTTCATTGATCATGATTCCATCAACAAATCCATACCGGCTGTTCACTTGACTTTGCACAATATGTACCCACAACTCCCGCTTTGTACTATTTGAATTGATTGCATCTGCATTCAATTTTATCCCAACACGCTTAAAGCCGGTAGACAGTTGTTTGGTTGATTCGCAAAGATTATAATTCGTAGAACTATAGTTATCAACAATACGGATTGAAAAGGAAGAATCAATATTCCCATTTTTTAAGTAAGCGGAAACCAAATAATACTTGTCCGACTTTTGTATAATATTGGATATGTCCCTAATAAAATAGCTTTCTCCGCTTTGGGCTGTCAATTTCATTGAATTGGACCCAAAAACCTTTTGTGTATTATCCAATGAAAAGCTTACATTGCTGCCTGTCCATCCCTCAGTACCTTCACAGTCCCCTGTGTTTCCCATCAAGTTAAGGGTTGAATCAATGATACTGCTTCCGTTTTCAGCATATGTGCTGCCAAAAGGTACCGACATCAATAACATCATAGAAACGATTATCCAACATAAAATTCTTTTTTTCCTCATAATAAACTTGGCATTTAAATGCCTTGACCCCCTTTATATTTTTAGAATTTTCTTAACATAAACAGCATTATGATCGATGAAACTCAAACCACATCCCTTCATAAACTACTACTGGACCTACATGAAAATACTCCTTTTCCCTCCTCTGGTTCTCATTTATAATTTAAATTCTTTTTTCACAAAAATCTCCTTGCAATTAGAAAAATAATGGTAAAATATTACCATAAAAATTGCATATTTTCAACATATTTTTACAGTTATGTCTTCCATTTTTCTCACCTTAGTTATCATACCATGAAATTGCCCTGCCGAAAGTCATAACTTTATAGCCGAAAGTCACTTTTTTTCAACAAAAAAACCTACTGCGTTACACACACAATAGGCTCCATTTTGATTGTTTTAATCGTTTAAATACTCCGTTAGTGCTTCCTCCCAAGATCTAAAGGAGTTTAATCCAATGAGCTTCAACATGAAATTATCTAGCACTGAATACTTTGGACGCTTAGCCGGGCGGTTCAGTTCCTCCGTTGTTATAGGATTTACCTTTATTTTTATCCCTTTTAATTCGAAAATCTTTTTAGCGAATTCAAACCAACTGCAAGACCCTTCGCATGTAGCATGATACGTCCCATAACAATCGGTTTCCATTAGATTGATAATACACTTGGCCAAGTCCTTCGTGCTGGTTGGTGATCCGATTTGATCGTTTACCACCGACAGCTCGTCTTTTTCCTTTGCAAGTCGGAGCATAGTCCGTACAAAGTTATTCCCTTCGCCATAAAGCCAGGCTGTCCTTACAATAAAATGCCTCGGATTAATCTCTTTCATAAGATTTTCCCCCAGGAGCTTGCTTTCACCATAAACACTTTGTGGATTTACAGTATGATATTCACGCTTCGGTACATTTCCTGTCCCGTCAAACACATAATCGGTGGAAACCTGTATCAATTTTGAGCCTATTTTATAGGCTTCTGCGGCAAGATTCTGTGGGCCTACAGCATTTACTTTAAAAGCATTTTCTAAATCTGTTTCACATCCGTCCACATTCGTATATGCAGCACTGTTGATGATAACATCCGGCTTTTCTGCCTCTAGTAATTCCCTAACTGCCACAGGATTAGTGATATCCAGGTTATGGACATCGGTTTCGATCAATTTATATTCCATTTCTTTTAATTGCCGGATAAGTTCTATACCTAATTGGCCTTTGCAGCCTGTAATTAAAATCTTTTTCATTAAAACACCTCTTATGGACCAAATTATTTTATCGAATCACTCTTTTACGTCTTAAATCCATAACAAGTGCAATGGTTACACCAGCCATGAGTCCAAGTACGCCCGCTACCGCCATCGTTGTTTTTTTATTCGGTGTAATATCCCTGGCAGTCTCGTCCTTATTTAGGATGTTCATACAAATATATTCCTTGGGATTTTTATTTTTTAGCCCGTCCCATTCCTTACGGATTAATGCTAATGAATCCAATGCCTGTTTTGATAAAATATAACTATTTAAAAGATCTAGGTTTTCTACTTGAACATTTCCAGACAGACTTGGGTTAACAACACCATTTTCTATCTTTATAACCGATTTCATCTGTTTTTCCAGGCTAATTACATTTTCCATTTCTTTTTTTGATATGCTTTGAAGCTGGGTTTCTGTCTTTTTAAACTGCTCAGTGATTTTTTCTCCCAGATAATCACTCAAATTTTCCACCAAAGCTTTGTTAATCTTACTTACTTGTTCCCTATCACTGCCGTTTACTGTAAGGGTTATGGTATTGGTATTACCATCCAGGCTTACATTCACATTTGCCCCAGTAATTTTAATACTGCTTGTTTTATTCACCCTATTTTTATACTCATCGCTGTTTAGAATTTGTGCCATATCGTTTGAAGACAGTTTAGGATAATTGATTTGATTTAACAGTACGCCTAGCATCTTATTCCCCAAACGGTTGGTAGAATCAAGACCTTTCGGGTCCACATTATATACTTCAACCTGGCTTTTTTGAATACCCGATTCAATTTCAACAGGGCTTACAGTAAAAATAGATTTTGCCTCAAATATTTTAACCTGATTCCTGCTGCTGAATATATAGCTTGCCAGTAAGCTTACTATAAGGCATACAGCAATAATCCATTTTCCTTTAAAAATGGCATCAAGATAATCTATCGTACCGGAACTTTTCAAATTTAATACCCCCAAATTGAATTATTTCTCCATAACCGTAATATTTTTAATCTCGTATCTGCCCTTTATCCCCAACTGAAGAACATTATAAGGGTTTGAAAGGGTTTGTGGCGCTGTAAATTCCGCTGAATAAATATTACCCTCGCTCTTTAAGCCTTGGTTTTGTTCATTTGCACCGGTTACCCTAAAAGGTATGGAATCCGGCTTGGAATCACCCGTTAACTCAACTTCTATACGGTAACTTTGATTGGGCTTCATATTGAGCTGCCTGCTGTCAATAAAAGCAGCCGTATCTTTTAGCTTATTTTCCGCAACCATACTCCCTTTATCCGATACTAATTTAATGTTTGAATCATTGTATTTCCATTGGTCTGGAATACCGTTTTCATCGATGTCCAGTTCCGGCATATTATAGAAAACTAGCTTATTCGCATAGATTTGTTTTTGATCTTTTATTTTCTCTTTGATATACTTTATTTTCTCTATTGTTTCCTGTGTTCTGCCGGTAAATATAAAAGGAGTTAGATTCCGTTTATTAACCTCTTTTGCTCTTTGATCCATTGCCAACGGCTTATCCAGGAATTTTACAGCTTCTTGTTCTTTTTTATTTTTGAAAAGGTGATCAATCACTGTATTGTAGGCCAAAACCTCCTGCTGCCATTCTTCCGGTCTAAAAGGTCTTAATTCCGTTGCTCTTTCAAAATACTTAAGCCCTTCATCAAATTTACTGGTTGATATATATAAAGACCCCAATGTAGCAGCTAAATCCGGGCTGTTGTTGCAGAGATTTTTTACTTTATCTAAGGTCTTGGACATGCTTTCAATGTCCTCTTTTGTAAATTCTTTCTTTTGAAGCATCATACGCACATAATCCAGCTTGTACTGGGGCATTGAGGGATCCATGCCAACCGCTTTATCTTGTTCTGTTATCGCTTTTTCTACATTACCTGACCGCATTGCTATTTCCGCACTTTTGGAATAGCTTATCCCCGCATATAAAGTGATAGGAAGCATCAGTATAATGAACGTCACTACGACCCCTACAACCGGATGCATATTCAAGGATTTTATGCCTTTAAGCTTTTCTGCAAATAAAAATACTATATTAAATACAGAACTTTTATATTCTAGAGCCTTTGTGTCTTCCTCATGCCTGTATAACGAATTAAACACCGCAATCAATGACCACAATAGAATGGATACCGCGGAAAGGGATAAATCAAAATCAAGTATGGAATGTAGAAACATCCCCATAATCGCAGTAAACAGACAGCTTTGCAAAACACCTTCAAAGGGTCCTATATTTTTCCTTTGTCCCCATATGAACATACTTACAATGGATAGAAGCAAAAATGCAAGTACTAAGAGTCCAATGACACCAGTTTCTACGCCCACTTGTAAGAAATAGTTATGCGGCTGTGTACTCCAATACATAAACGACTGGTAGGAGAAGTATATGGACGGCCATGAACCTCCGCCTGCCCCCAGCAGCCATCGGTCGCCGATCATTTTAATCCCATCTTTATTGAATATTGCTCTTTCCACAGCACTTCTGTCCGCAGACAAATTTTCCAATCTTGACACAGCATTGTCCGGTAAGTACTTATAATTTAATACAAAATTCTTAACCGTTTTGCCTGTAGAAGGGTCTATTATCCTTGCATTATCAAACTCTACGCTTGTCCCTTCATAAATATTCATAAAGGAAACATTTACAATTTTACTCTCTTCCGGAAGCCTAAAAGTAAATTCCTTTTTCTCTTTTCCCTTCGTTGTTTTGCCTTCAAACATTCCGATTACAGTCTCTGCATCATTGGTAACAATATCTTGCAGTCTTTTATTTGCAACCTTAACAGAATAAGCATTAGGCTTTTCCTTACTCATTGCAGCCTGGACATCGAATTCTAACTTGTATTCTTTCCCCGGATCTAGTTTTGCGCCTCTTGTAACCGTGATAAAGCTGTCGCCTTGTCCCTCAGCATGTGACATTTTAAGCGGTAGGGCAGCATTGAGGGCATAAATTGTACCTACAGCACCTAAAACAACCATAATGCCTACAATGAAAGCAAATACTTTGTAACTGCCTTTTCCCAAACGATCAGTAATAATTTTTGAAATCAGCGTTAAAACTGCAGATATGATTAACCCAATTGCTATATACAACCATATTTTGTTGTCTGCACCTGTCGGTGTAAATAACATCTTTATCAAGCCTGCCGATATTATTGAGGCAAATCCATAAATAAATCCTTCTGTTTTTTTCTCTTTAGGAAGTACAACTATAAACAAAAGTGCAACAATAGGTGCTAATACCAACACCCCTCGGCTTCCTGAGTACAAAAAGCATACAAAGAAAAGGTAACTCATTGCACCGGATAGGACTTTAACCCAAAGCCTTTTAGACACTATCGTGATACCAAGGGTAACCGCAAATACTGCAAGAAGATAAGACGCAAATGCATTTGAATATTGTAAGGTGGAAAATATTTTCCCATTCACAAATAGGTCAAATAATCTGACATCCGATCCCATCGATTTTAGTATATCATTAAAAATATTTGCAATATATCCGCTAGATTGTCCATCGAAAGAGTAGGTTCCTCCGCTGGCTGCCCCATCGATTCCAATTATGCACAACCCTGCCGTTGATGCTATAATAACCCATAGGAATGCCATTTTAAGCTTAAAAGTATTGATTAGGTCTGTAAGCATAAAGAATATTGAAAAGTACATGCAATACTTAAGCCATTCAGACATTGCCATCCTTGGAAATACTGCTACGTCTATTCCAATGAAATAAAGTGCTACTGAGATGAAATAAACGACAACAAATCCTAAAGATGCGTACTCAATTGGCGTTTTTAGAAAGCTTTTATCCCACTTAAGAATTTTAAAACCCCAATAGATATTGAATAAAATCAAAATAATGATTTCCGCCGGAAGTTGATCCTCTTCAAAGTAGAGTCCTCTGATAAATGGCGGAAAGATTATAAATATGAATAATACTATGAGCATCCCTAATTTCATATTTTTTATAGTACCTTCACTAAGATTACTTTTTGGTTGTCTTATGTTTGCTTTTGAATTTCCCTTTTTATTGTTAGCTGCCAAGCGAATTTCAACCCCTTTATCTATATTAAACAAAAGTATTTTATCTTATTATCTATTTACTGTCAAATTAAGTTATTGTTATTTCGTTAATATTTATCCAAATAAAAATAAATAACACCCTCATTTTGAGAGTGCTACATTTCTTGTCATTCTATATATACACTGGCAAGATTCTCACCATTTCTTGCTGCCTGCACATTTATTTTCTTGTCTTTATACTTGTTTCTCAAAATTTCTGCATACTTTTGAGCAATAGGCTGAACTTTTTCCTTTTCAATGCCTTCTTTAATAATCATAGCAAGTGTTACGGTGTCTTCCTGTAGGTATACTTGCCCATCAGCAACAATTTCTTCTTTTTTCAGTTCTTTTGTTAATTCTTTGTCTTGATTAATATTCTGTTCTACTACCTTATTCTGCTGAGTCTTATTTACATTTGAATTTGAACATGAATTAAGTAGAAAGCTATAAATAAGTATAAATAATAGGATCATCAAATTTGATTTCTTTCTCAATCCGCATCTCCTCTTCTTATTTTCTGATTATTATTACTATTTTTAGATGATACTTATATCTTCGTCAATTATATATTTAGCTATACATAAACATATTAAAAAGGAGCATAAGCATTTCTGCTTATGCTCCTTCCTTTTTATTTACATAGCATTATTTAACGAAAGTACCTGTCATTAGTGTGTATGCTCCGTTGTAGTATACACCATCGGAATTCTTAACTGCTGAATCCAATGTTAAGGATGAAGTTGTTGCAGTTAAATGAGCATTTGCTGCTGCAACAGTATTTTGTGCTATAGGTCCAACACCATCTGGGTCCGCAGCAGTTACTACAGAACCTAATGTGATTGTAAGAGTCTTCTTATCAGAACTTAAGCTATAAGAAGCATCTGTAAATGTTACATCTGCATCAGTGCCAGTTGTACCAGCAAGAGCTAATTCCCCTACTCCGGAAATTGTAATCTTGTCTGTAACACCATCATCAAATGTTACTGTATTACCAGCATCTGGAGCAGCACCAGTCCATGATGACACAATACTGTCTGGATCTACTGCTGTATCAAAAGTAACAACAATTGTTGAAAGATCCAATGTAGCTCCTGTAGTCATGCTTACAGTAAGCGCTCTTGCATTTGAAGCTACAACACCTGTTGTGTTAGCAGCAATCTTAACTCCTACTGTATCTTCTGATTGGATATTAGCAGCTACAGTCTTAACTGTAGGTGTAGCACCAGCATCAATTGCAGTGCCAAGTGTTAATTCGTATACTTTATTGGAAGTACCGGAAACAACTGCTGCTAATGTAGGAACTTGCGATGTGCCTGTAGTTACGATAAAGTCTGATGCAGCAACAACTGCAACTGCTTTATCAAATGTTACTCTAAGTTTAGTAGTACCAACTACGCTTACTTTTGAGATTGTAGCAGGAATCTTGTTTGCAGCTTTTACAGCATTAGTTGTATTTAATCCATTTGCAAACGCTTTGTCAGCTGTAAATTTAAGTCCAACTACATCTGCGGTTGAAAGTGTTCCTGCATTTGTTGCAACATAAATATCTTTAGTTGTTACAGGAATATCTGCACCTGTTGTTAAAGTAAATGTTGTTTTGGTATTATCCGCATCGTAGCTTACAGCCACACTAGATATTGCTATTGAAGCCTTACCTGTCGGTGTTTGGCCAGTTATAACTGCATTTGCAGCAACTGCCTGACCAATATCAACTGAGTAAACTACAAAGTCAGATGCAGTAGCGGCTTCATATTTCTTACCAGACACTACAAACGTAATTGTTCTAGCAGATGTTACATTGATTGAGTTAGCAGCACTGTAAGTTGCAGAACCTGGATCAATTGTTGAAGTAGTATCAGTTACTTTTACGCTTGTATCTTCAACTGGTGAAGGAGCTACGTTTCCAGCTGCATCAGCAACCAACTGAACTTTAACGTCTGTAGCATCACCAGCTGCAGATACGTAGTCAGTTGACGCGTGTGTGATAACAACTTTTACTCTCTTTTCATTTACTTTTGTTATTGTAGCAGTATAACCAGTCGGTAAATTATTCATAGCATAGTATGTCGGACCTGCTGCATCTTTGATTAAGATGTTAGCAGCATTTAACACACTATTGTTTCCACTGAACATCATGTTTTCAGGATAGTCAATATAGATTGTTACTTCGTTACCAGCATTATTCAATACACCTTCAGCTGAAATTGAAGCTACAGGTGTTTGGTCTGTAACTGTGAATGTAGCAGAAACTGCACCTGAAGCATCACCTAATTCAGTATTCACACCAGTAACAGTTACTGTATAGGATCCTGGATCTATAGCTGCTGATAATGTTAAAGTGGACACTTTGGAAGCATAAGAAACACTTGAAGGTGTAACTTTAGTTCCATCCGGTTTAGTAATTGAGTATGATGCAGCAACTTCCGCACCATTTGTGCCAGTTCCATCAACCATATCTGTGCTGAATGTTACCTTAACTGAAGTTTGGCTAGTTCCGTCTTGAGCAGCTGTAACTGAAACAGCAGCACTTGAGGAAACAGCTTTTGTGATTTTCTTAGTTGCAGTAGTGTTACCATATGCATCTGTTACTGCAGGTACTGTAAATTCAACGTTTCCTACAGGCAATGCATTCGCAGCACTGAATGTGTATTTAATTGAAGAATCAGTGTCTTTTGTGCCAGGGTTTGATACGCCAGTCTTAGTAGTTGTAGCCCAGTTTAATGTACCACCAGCTGTAACAGCTGCATCAAACTTAACAATAACTTCTGTTCTGCTGCTGATAGTGATATCAGTAGCCTGTGCAACAGTTGAAGGAGCTGCTACATCAAAAGCTTTTTCAACTGTAGCCATTTTGTATCCGAGAGCATCTGAAATATAGTTAGTATTATGAGAAGATCCTAAAACCTGCAATGATTTTGCACCTTGAGGCATAGCAGTTGTCGCAGTTACATCTACTTGTGTGTAACCAGTGCTTGCTACATATGCAGCTGCTAAGTTAGTATTAGCATAATCCTTACCATCTACAAATGTTCCATTGCTTTGTTTTACAGCAAAGATATTAGCTGCTGTACCGTTTAAATTAACAGGTTCTGAGAAAGTTACTCTAATGATCTTGTTACCGATTGCTTCTACTTTAGTAACTGATGGAACAGATACATCTGTTGCAGCTGTAAATGTCTTAGTTAATGCAGTAGTTAAAGTAGGAGTTGTAGTTGCAGAAGAAGTAATGTCTTTAGTAATAGTCAATGTGTAGCTTCCACCATTTGTTAAAGCAGCAGGAGCAGAAGCGCCTAATGTTAATGTAGCTTCTTTTTTGTCAGTGCTTAAAGCAACTTGACCAATTGTTACTGAAGCGCCATTTGAATCTTTAATGCTATAGTTATCTTTGTTTGCACCAGCTGTAGCATCTAACGCTTTGTTAAATACGATTTTAACTTGTGCACCGTTTAATGGAGTTACTTCTTTAACAGCAAGGATACCAGCATCAATTACAAATGCAGCAGCACTTACAGCAGCTGTATCTTTGTAACCTACGCCATAAACTACACTTTGTTCTGCATCTGTAGCAGCAACTTTATCTACTGTAAGAACAGCAGTCTTTGTAGTGTATGTGTAACCGTAAACGGAAGCTGTTACAGAAGCAGCAGCACCCCCATTGATAGCTTTTGTTACTTTGAAGTCAGCAGCATCAACAGTTGCTGGAGCATCACCATTTAATACTACAGTGATCTGACCATCAACAGCTGTTACGCCGTATACGGAAGGAGCTACTGGAGCAGGAGTAGGTGTAGCAACAACTGTATCTGAAACAAGTACTTCAGGAGCAGCAGCTTTAACCTTTGCTTCATCAAGAATTTTTTTGTCAACTAATGATTTAGCAAGAGTTGTACCTGGAGCAGCTTTAATATCTGCACCTAAAGCTTCGATTGTTGCAACAGCCAAATCGTTGTTTGTGAACTTGGTTGCGCCAGCAACTTTAACTAAGCCTTTTTCTTTAGCAAATTTAATTGTATCTGCGTAAGGGAAGTCAACATTTGCTTTATAGCCCAAAGCTTCGAGCAATACTTTGTAGAACTGTTGTGCTGTGATTGTGGATAACGGAGCAAAGTTTCCGTTGCCAGTACCACTCCAGCCTAAGTCCTTGTTTGCGAAAAGGTATGCTAAATATTTTTGCATTCCAGCACTTACCTTTGTAGCGTCTTTAAAGTTTTCTTTTGCTTCGAAAACTTTAGCTTCGCCTTCTTTACCGATAAGTCTTAAGAACATAATAGCCGCTTGATATCTCTGTGTTTCTTTCGCGAGAAAAGCAGCAGATGGTGCTTCGCCTGCTTTGTCACCAAGAACTACACCTAATTCATATGCTTTTTCAGCATCAGTCTTAGCTGCAGTTGCTGCAGTGTCAGCTGCGAATGCCGGAATCATAGTAGTTACAACCAGAGCAACAGCTATGATAACCGATAACAACTTCTTGAGATTTTTCATACTCTCAATTCCTCCTTGTTTTTTGTTTTGAAGAAGACTTATTTTGATAAAGCAAAGTCAGGTTACGCCTTCTTCAATTCGTATATAACCCAACTTTTTTTACATGTTACTCAAGATATGCGAATTTCACCTATCTTGATTTCAAACCCATTATACCATCGGGTTTTTTTTGAGTCAACATATTAAAATTAAGTGTAAAGAAATTGTAATAGAATTGAAATATTGATTTTCTAAGGATATTGACAGTTCCATCATATATGAACTGTATGCAAAAGTCAATGAATATTTCCCTTGATGAAGTATTGATATAAGAATACTTATATATGTAAGGCCATAAACATTTCCCGCATTATAAAAGGAGATAGCATAGAGCCTATCTCCTTTGTGGGCAGTGAATTTATTTTTTAGGCATTTGAACCGGGTTTGAAGGCTTTGATATTTCAGTCAATGCTGCCGAAACTTCGGTATCGAATTTTGCATCGGTCGCTAGGTCGCCAAGTGCTACAATTCCAATCAGTTTGTTGTTTTCTACGACAGGGATTCTTCTTATTTGACTCTGTGACATTATTTTTGAAACATCATTTATGTCCATATCGGGAGTTACCGTTGTTACCCCTGATGTCATAACATTTTGAACCGGTGTACTTTGAGGGTTGGTGCCATGCGCTACATTTCTAACAACGATATCCCTGTCTGTTACGATACCTATAACACCATTAGCATCACAAACCGGTATCGAACCTACATTATGCTTCTGCATTAACTGTGCTGCTTCCACTACCGTAGTATTCGGATTTACATATGCTACATTCTTAGTCATTACATCTTTAACCTTCAAGTTTGATCATCCTTTCATTATATATATTGTTTTTAGGCTTGGGAAATTCTCATCTCCGCATTTAACTTTTTTGGCGTTAACTGCTGCTATATACTAAGGAAAAGATTACTGTGAAAATGATTATTTCCTTATCCGGACAACTATACCCTTAAATCAATATAATTGCGCCAATGTTAAATCTTTTTACTATATAACATGCCCACTTTGAAAAAAGATAATCATTGTAAAACATGGGTTCTGATTTTATATGTAAAAATTACTGTCTTTTAAACTGCATTTCCTCTCCAAGGCTTATCTTAACCATGTTTTACAATAACTATTTAGAATATTCGTATGTTATAATTGATATAGTATATTGAGGCAGCTTGTAAGGTTTTTAAATACTACAAAAGGATTGATGCGAGAATGTTTGAAAAAATAAAACTTTGGGTTGTTCTTATTTTAGCTTTTTTTCTAATTTTATATACTGTTCCTTTGAATAGTATTTATAGCCATCTAAATTATTTGTTCTATTCAAAAAAGGACCTTCGAATACAATTAAATATGGTCAACCCTCAAATAAAACTGCTTTCTGCGGATACTTCAAATAAACTTGTTTTTAAAATAGAAGTGCGGGATAAAAAGGGAGAGCCGGTTTCCAAAGCCCATGTCGCTTTAGAAGTAAACAACAATATAGGGGCTTTATATCCCCAAAATGCCCGTACGGACAAAGATGGTGAGCTCATTGTTTCCTATATTCCTCCTGCTGCTTCAGCAATAAAATTCAATGACAGGCAAAATGTAAATGTATCTATAAAGGCGAGTATCTATAATTCAGATATATCATCCTCTGTTGATTTTTCTCTGACCCGTGTTCCTCTCGTTTTTGTCCACGGCTATCAGGAAGTACCGGAGATATTCTCTAATATGAAGGAATACCTGTCATCTAAGGGTTATGAATGTTCCGCTATTGATTACCGCTCTAAAGACGGCGTAGTAGCCTCATCAAAGTATCTTTCGGACTATTTGCAAAAACAGAAAATGACCTATCTGACAAAAGGTATGCAAGTCGGAAAGTTCGATATTCTTTCCCACAGCATGGGTGGTTTGGTTACACGCTACTATACAAGCAGTGACAACTACATCCGAATCAATAATATAAATAAAGTGATTTTTATATCTGTTCCCCATAAAGGTTCACACCTGGCCCCACTAGGAGCCAGCTACATCCAGGATCAAGGGTTAAAAGACCTTTTTCCCGATAACGAACTGATTACAAAAACTCTTCCCGGCATGCTCAATGAAGGGCTGAATTATCATATTCAGGTTGGCAGTATTTTAGGACAGTTCGACGAAGTCGTAACTACGAATAGTGCAAGTCTTGATGATTGGGATATTAAAACTGAAATATTCAATGTTGGAGAAAACAATTTTACGATGGACAACATTTTGAATGGGTATATTATGAAAGCACCAAACCACAATCTAATTCTAAATAATAAAAAAGTTTTTGTAGAAATAGAGAAGATGTTAAATACTGAGTTACCCTATCCGTCACAAAAAAAATAACAACATATCCACATGGCTGTGGATATGTTGTTATTTTTTTATATCTCGAAACTCTTTATTCATGCGGGTTTACAAGTTTTGTGTTATGTGAACATTTTTCGAACTCATTTTCTGTGTATAACTTTTTGTTTTATCCACAAGTCGTCATTACATCTTGACTTTATAAATTACGTACCTCTTTTAGACAATTTTCATACTGATGTCGAAGGCCTGTACCGAGTGGGTCAGCCCGCCCACAGATATGATATCCACGCCTGTTAAAGCAATATCTCTCACTGTTTCCAGGTTAACATTTCCCGAAGCTTCAACAATAGCCCTTTTATTGATTATTCCAACAGCCTCTTTCATCATGTCTTGTGTCATATTATCCAGCATAATGATATCTGCCCCACTCTCTAATGCTTCTTTTACCTCATCTATGCTTTCAACTTCCACCTCTATCTTTATCGTATGGGGAATATTTCTTCTAGCCGCTTCAATTGCTTTTTTTATACTGCCTGCGGCTTTTATATGGTTATCCTTGATTAAAACACCATCCGACAGCGAAAACCGGTGATTATATCCTCCGCCTATTTTAACTGCGTACTTTTCTATGACGCGCAGCCCAGGCGTTGTTTTTCGCGTATCAACAATTCTGACAGGCAGGTCCTTTACTTTATTGTAGAATTCATTTGTCTTGGTAGCTATCCCCGACATTCTCTGCAAAAAGTTAAGTGCTGTTCTCTCAGCCTTTAACAGTGACCTGCTTTTCCCGCTTATCTTTGCAATAATATCACCCTTTTTAACACTCTGACCTTCATTTACAGCTTTTTCAAAGACCGTCTCATGATCCAGGAGCTTGAAAACCCGTTCTGCTACCTCAAGTCCTGCGATAATTCCATCCTGCTTTGCAATGAATAGGGCTTTGACCTCTCCATTTATATCAATAATATTATCCGTTGTTATATCACCGAGTAGTATATCTTCCTTTAAAGCAATCATTATCATATTATCCAGATCAAATTGATTGAGCAATGCTTTCCCCTCTTTTCCTAATTATATTCCTTCTCCAATTTATATCATCGGTTTTGTTATAATCAGATCTAAAGTGCGCTCCCCTGCTTTCTTCACGCTCCATTGCCGATTCAATGACCAATTTTGACAATAAAACAATATTCTGCAGTTCAAAGTGGGTAATATTTTTATTTTCAACCGATTGAAGCATTTTATAATATTTATCCAATGATTCCTTTGCCTTATGCAGTCCTTCCTTATTGCGTATGATTCCTACATTCTCTGTCATAATCCTTTGAACCTCTTTTTTTATAGCCTCAGGTTCTTTTATTTGTTCCTTACGGTTTGACTGAAAGTCTACGGATATATGAATTTTTTTCTCTCTATTCTTTATTATATTACCAATCTCACTCCCTATTTTGTGTCCAAATACGAGTCCCTCAAGAAGCGAATTGCTTGCAAGACGGTTTGCACCGTGAATTCCGTTGCATGCAGACTCACCGCACGCATAAAATCCTAAAATATTTGTCCTTCCATATACATCCGATCTGATACCACCCATACAATAATGTTCTGCAGGGGCTACAGGTATATAATCTTTGGACATATCAATACCATAGTTTAAACACGTTTTATATATATTCGGGAAACGGTTCTCAAGATATTCCTTAGACTTAAAAGTAATATCCAAATAAACATGTGTAGACTTATACTTTCGCATTTCCTCAAAGATTGCTCTGGATACAACATCCCTTGGCGCCAGTTCCTCCAGTTCATGATATTCTGCCATAAACCTGTCTCCATGAATATTGCGAAGAATAGCACCTTCTCCCCGGACAGCCTCAGAAATTAAAAAGCTTTTGTTTTCGGGATGAAACAGTACAGTAGGGTGAAACTGGATAAACTCCAGGTCCATTAACTCAACTCCGGCCCTATAAGCAAGGCAAACACCGTCTCCGGTTGCAACTTCGGGATTGGTGGTATACTCATAAATTTGACCAAAACCTCCGGTCGCACAAACTACAACATTTGTTAAGTATAATTTATATTTTGTCGAATCTTCTTCATAAGCAAGGATTCCTTTGCATGCCCCATTCTCGGTAAGCAAGTCCAATACAAATGTCCGTTCCCTGATGGTGACATTATTTCTTGTTCTCACTACTGAAGTAAGCTTATCGCAAACTTCTTTTCCGGTGGTATCCCCCGCATGGATAATTCTATTTTTACTGTGCGCACCTTCTCTTGTAAGTGACAATTCTTTTGGACTTTTCCTGTCGAAGTTTACACCATACTGGCATAGACATTTAATGTTGGATGCAGCCTCATTTACAAGCACCCAAACGCTTTCCTCATTGCATAGACCTGCACCCGCATATATAGTATCCTTGAAATGGAGTTCAGGGGAGTCTTCCTCATCAAGCGATACAGCAATTCCTCCCTGTGCAAGTACAGAGTTGCTGATATCAATGGTTTCCTTTGTAAGTATAGCAACCTTATATTCTTCCGGAATTTCCAGCGCTGTATAAACCCCTGCAATACCACTGCCGATAATCACTACATCATAATATTCATTTTCTAAATGCTCCGTATTAAAATCTATGAGATAACGGTTTTTATCCAAGATAGATGCCTTCTTTCAATTCTTTGATAATACTGCTTAAAATCGCTCATTTTACAGATAACTAAATGTAAATATGGTATAATTCATGAAGTGATATACCCGGTTTTAGAGGTCTTACAGAAATCAAATATTCACTTTACTATTTATTATCGCTATCCGACTTGCAGCATTTTATCCAATGCAGTTATTGACTTGATCCTTACTTCTTCGGCTACTTCAATTTTATTTTTCATTTCATTTAAAGCATTATATACACTTAATAAGGAAGTTTTCTTCATGTTAGGACAGACTAACCCCTGAGATAATAAGTAAAATGTTTTATTGGGGTTGTTCTTTTTTAACTTGTGCATAATCCCCATTTCCGTTCCTATAATAAACTTATTATGATTTAAATCTGTCGCAAAATCAATAATCTGCTTTGTACTTCCTACAAAATCAGCCATTTTAACTACTTCCGGCTGGCACTCAGGGTGTATTAAAACCAATGCATCCGGGTGCAGCTCCTTCGCTTTTTTTACCTCTTCTACCTTGACTCTATGGTGAGTAATACAAAATCCTTCCCATAAAATAATGTTCTTTTCCGGAACTTGATTCGCAACGTAATTTCCCAGATTTTGATCAGGAACAAACAACACATCTTTCTCTTGAAGAGATCTTACTATATTTACAGCATTGGAAGATGTGCAGCAAATGTCACATTCAGCCTTTACATCTGCAGAAGAATTTATATAACAAACAACTGCAGCTTCCGGATAAAGCTTTTTTTTCTCTATGAGAGCTTCACTGGTTACCATATCCGCCATCGGACAACCTGCATCCAGTTCAGGTAAAAGAACCGTTTTTTGCGGTGAGAGTATTTTTGCACTTTCTGCCATAAAATGAACCCCACAAAAAACAATTACATCTGCATCACTTGAGGCACAATGCTTACTTAAGGCAAATGAGTCCCCAACAACATCAGCAATCTCCTGCACATCGTCCACCTGATAATTATGTGCTACGATAATGGCATTATGCCGGCTTTTCAAATCTTTTATACCTTTAATCAATTCTTCTCTATTCATAATAACTTCCTATCTTATTTTATTAAGTATTTTAGTTGATTGATTATGAACTATGCAAGTTCAAAACCTTTGAATTTCATATGGTTTAATTTATTTTAATACTTAACCCACCTCTTTGTAAAGAAATTAAATAATAAAATATTTTCCGGGCATGATTTTTAAAAGAAATAACTTCTAATATGGAAATGCTTTGTTTTTCTATCCATGAAACATATTTGGTATAATATTTCATTTTTACACTTAATCCATATGCACCTTAACCCTTAAGTTTTGGGGAATATATAAAAATATAGCCCAAACAAAAATAAAGTAAAAATGCTTCTAGTACCATATCGATAATGAAAGAAAGTCAAAGACCACCCTTTCATAAAGCATCCTTACTTTATCCGTTAAATATCTTTTTAACTTTTTTAACTACTTCTTAACACGGTCAAATCTACCACTAATAAAATCAAAAAACCGATGGCCCAAAGCGGATATAGCAAATAATTCCAGAATAATACCAAAACAGCCGGATAAAACTAAAATTTTATTGCCAAAAGCCCACAGTGTGATTAGTACTAAAAACCATGCAATAAAACAAACTACAGATAAAGTTTTAAACTTTTTTATTTCTCCAGGGTCTGTAATGGGTTTATTAGGCGTATCCCTTGGTGCCCATTTTAAAATTAAAGGTAATCCAACAATAAAATTGATTCCTATAAAGAGTATCAAGTAACTTTTATGCCAATATAAATGCGTATATTGGGTTACAATCGCTGAAATTTGGAAAAATGCAAGTGAAACGAATATACATTTTCCATAGGTATCCATGTGATAGCCTCCAGCGATCACACGCAAGCTTGCAAAAACAAGGAGAATTGTAAAGGTCGGAATAAGTGTTCTAAAAATAAGGGCAAGAGATAATAAAAGAGCACCTTTTATGATTGCACCAATTACAACCTGAAAACCGAAATAATAGACCCTCCGTTTTTCGTGATTTTCGCTACGCTGTTTTGTAAGGTAATTGGCACATGAATACGAGCAAGTTTGAATAATTTTCATTTTTCTTCCCTCCTCGTAAAATATTATATAATATTTCCTTCAAATATAATACAAGTTTTAGTAATCTTTATGTACTTTAAAATTTAATTCTACGCATAACGGAACAAAGCCTTATGGTTGTGACCATAAGGCTTTGGAATAAATCTGGCGGAGACCTACTTTCCCGGGCCGTGTCCAGCCAAGTATCATCGGCACAGAGAAGCTTAACTGCCGTGTTCGGGATGGGAACGGGTGT
>JAOABQ010000033.1 GCA_026418275.1 Clostridia bacterium | reverse complement strand
GTGTCAGGACAACCTTTGAACTGTGCGAGGCCTTTCTGATCAGGGCAGGCGTCGTCTTTGTCGATGATTTCGTCATTATCCCGGTCTGGACAGCCCCTGAACTTGACTAATCCTGAGTCACGGGGGCACTGGTCATCCTTATCCGGAACTCCATCTTTGTCTGTGTCAGGGCATCCTCTAAACACTTTTAATCCCGCTACGAGCGGACAATCATCTTCACTATCTTGGACATGGTCGCCGTCTACGTCGGGGCATCCGTAAAATTCCCACACGCCGGGAGTGTTTTTGCACTTATCTCGTCTATTGGAAACTTTATCTTCATCCTGATCTTTTGGCTTTCCGTATGGCACTGGGATGGAAAGTCCTGCAAAAAGACTAACCGATCTTATTTCTCTTGCCAGCAGAGAAGAGAACAAGCTTGGTGAACCTAGATTAAATGGTCCTAATCTTAAATAAATTCCTGCGTTGAAGCCCGATAATGTGTTAAAGGCGGCCGGTAGGCCAATTCCGAAGAAAGGATGTTCATAGCGTACGGAAAGACCGTAGCTGTTCCAATAACGCGTTTTGGTGATATCGTTTTTTCCAGGATTTAGACTCAGCGATGTAGACACGGAAATGAGCACCCGCTGCAAGGGCTGAACCTCTGCAAACCAATGGAACATACCCGGAAGGTTCATGAAAAAGGATTCTTTAATAGGTTTTCTTTGAAACAAGCTATCTAAAACCCGTGATAAACCTTCATAATTATCCACTTCTTCAAAAACTTTCCTGGGAACTCCCAACCTGTTTAATTCATATTTTGCCGAGTTGGGATGATTTTTGTAAAAGATTCCACCCAGATCGGTCAATGAAAACCCGGTTTTGAATAAATAGCTGGTCAGCCACCTTTTATTTTTCATTTGACCATCCATCTCAAATAAAAATGTCTCGTATTTCGGAGAAAATTCATACGTAGCACCAATATCAAGACCTATCCCATATGCACTGGATGACAGCTGTGTTCTAAGAAAATCTTGAAAGTTTTCAAAATTAAAGTCCACATTTTTAGAATAACCATATTGTAAAGTGGCATTATGGATATCAAAATATAAAGCGGAATCTCCTACTTCGTAAATTTTGTAATTTAAGTTGTTGCCTTGCAGATAAGCAGCGGAATTACCCAACAAAAATTTTGGGGTAAGGCCTACATTTAAGGAATGAGGTCCCTGAGAAAATACGTTTCGCCCATAAGAAAAACTTAATTCATTGAAAAAATGGGCCGATGTTTTTGGGGAGGTGCTGGTTAAAATAGAATCAAAAAACTCAGGCACGTCCAAGGCCCTCTTGATGACTTCTGCAAGTTCCCTATCTATACTGGCCACATTGCTGTGATTACGCAGACGAAAGGATATTCCCAGGCCACCATGTTTTCCTAATCCCATCGTGAAACCCAAAGGTGTTATCTCATTGTAAACACTGAGGCCATGGAGCCTTTTAGTCTTTCTTTCTAATACGTATTTATTGTAAAATTCAGGATCATCAAAAAAAGCGGATGAGAACAAACCATCTCTGTCAAGCGACAAGTAACTGCTATGGACATTAAGCTCTGTGGCTAAAA
>JAOABQ010000021.1 GCA_026418275.1 Clostridia bacterium | reverse complement strand
GGACTCCCGTGACTTCATCGTATCAAGCTGCATTCAGGAAATCCGGCACAACAACAGTGAAATTTCCAAAACCGAAAAGGAAATTAAAAAGCTTATGAAAACGTTGCCTTATCAACTGGAAACGATGAGGGGTGTGGACTTCGTTACCGCTGCGGCCATTGTTGCGGAGGTGGGAGATATCCGGCGCTTTTCAAATGCCGATAAGCTAGCAAAGTTTGCAGGGTGTAGCCCTGTAAGCCGTTCATCCGGGGATACGGAAAGGAACATCCGCAATAAATACGGAAATCGTAGATTGTATTACATTTTCCAAGGGATAGCAGCCCGGAATATCAATGCTGGAAGGAATAAAAACAAGCCTGTTAACGGGATTTTTTATGAATATTATCATAAGAAAATTTCACAGGGGAAAACCACCCCACAAGCAATCAAGTCAGTTACAAGAAGGGTTATCAATATAGTTTATGGACTCATGAAAAGCGGTAAAGCCTATGTGCATCCTGAAACGGCAAATTTAAAGGATAATATTTCTTAGGATGTGCAAGAATGATATAATGGGAATACATATTTAAAAGGAAGTGTTTATATGGATGATAAAATATTTGAATTAATGACGAAAATGTATTCTGATCTCACAACAAGGCTAGATTCTGTTGATAGTAAAATAAGTACTATCCAAAATGACATTGTACGTATGGAAAATAAACTTGACAATAACTCCAAAGCCTTGTTTGACGGCTATAAACAAACATACGAAAAAGTTGTGGATGTAGAAAATGCAGTAAAAGACCTTTCTTCAAAAGTAGAAACGCAGGAAGTCCAAATCAAAGTAATTAAAGGCGGTAAGTCTTAAAAATATCCCCCGGACATTGACAACAAAAAATTGCAGAGGTGGCCATCTGAAAACGGATGGCTACTATATTTGAAGGGTGTATTACTTCGTTAAGGAATGTATGACCCGAAGATTGCTAGGTTCTTGCAGGAGGACACTTACCTTGGTGATCCGAATGATCCGCTAAGCCTTAACCTGTATACCTATTGTTTTAATAATCCGATCACGTATGATGACCCAACGGGCCATGCCTATAAAACCATTGATAATCGTGGGGACGGTATGCAACCGCTTGTGGTATGGGAACCGGAACAAATGGATGGGCGCAGTTATGGCCCTGTGTTAACCAAGCCTAATACTAGCCCGGTTCAATACTATGACATGAATCCAGCACAAGATTATGCAAGAGGTATGTACGGATTAGGCTACCTTAGCCAAAGATACTATGATTTGTTAAGCGGAATCAATTACTATAAAGGTCTAAGAAGTGCCGGAAAGTATATACATGATAGCGTTTGGCGGGATATGCCTCTTTGGGAAAAGAAACTGGCTGAACTGGAAATGCAAGCGCTTGGTGCACAAGCCTATATGTTTAATAACCGTAATTCATATAGATCCGGTGAGTTTGATATATCAGCTGAATCACTTTACTACTACACCAAGAATAACAAAGTAATACCTCCTTCAGTACTTGGACAAATGAAGGAATCTTACATTGGCAGTGATTCCTTTAGGCGCAAGATCGTTGCTGATGAAGATGATCTAATATTTAGAGAACATGCCTCTGAATTTTTAGATAATATGGTCGGCGTATCAACACTAAAGTCAGCATTGGACTTAATTCTCGGTGAAGATTCTCTGACAGGAAAAGAAATAAGCACCTTAGGGTATATAACAAAAACGCTGGATGCTGCGGGCTTAGCTTTCGGAGTAGCCAAAGGAGTTAAGGCACTTAAATACTTAGGCCATGCGGATGAAATCGCCAATGCAGGTAAAATAGGCAATACTTTAAATCATGTGGATGACGCAGACAGCTTTGCATTGAGACCTAGTGGTAACAAATCATTTTATAGAGAAGAGATTGTTGCTGATGTAAAAGCCTATCATAAAGAATACTTTGATCAAGTTGGAGATACAGGCGATAATATTGATGATTTGATAAAAAGTGCAACAAAAAGAAATTACCAAAACAGAAAGCTCATAGTAAAAGGCGGAAAAGATGCTAGTTATAAAAGTGGTACAATAACATATGGACCAAGTACTAAGAGATGGGAGTTTCTAGAAGAGTTTTTGCATTATAAAGTAGATAATAACCAAGCTTTTAGTTCAATACGTAAAAATTTAAGGACGGAGTTAAAGTATTCAGGTGTAAGAAATGGTGTAGGCTATGCTGCTGAAGAAATCGCTGTAAAATCTTGGCTACTAAAAAAGGCAAATTTGTTTAAATTAGATGAAGCTACCCAAACGCTTCTAAAAAAACAGATTGAACAGCTTAGGAGGTATGGAGCTAATTATGGATATTAAAGAAAACGTTTACATTTGGGCAACAAAATGTGATTGTTATGAAAATGGGTTTATTATATCGGGAGTACCATTTGATAATGACTATGGCTTTGGTTTTGAAGATCGTAGAAATTATATTGGAAATATTTTGTTAATAAACAATAAAAGAAGCATAAAAACAACAACTGAATTATCAATATTGCATATTCAGGGAAGAGGAATCTCATGGTATTTAGAAACTGAATGTATGCTAGATTCTTCATTTATGTTAACTAATAATATTTTATTAAAACACATATATAGTGGATTAGTTAATTTTAAACCCTCAGAATACGCCAAGGAAGTATTCAATAAATACTACGATGATATATATCCAGTTATTTCAAGTGATTTTATAGGTATTCTTATATATACAGGTAAAGAATTTTTAATCGAAGCATTTTCGGATAAACAACATTGTGATATCCTTAATAAGGGATATTCACTTATATTCAGTGAGTTCAATGAAGAAGCTGGTATAATTAAACTAACAAAATAGAAATGTTACGAATTTTTCTGAAGGTTGGTGCAGACTAAGGAATGATTCGGTTAGGGAGTGTTGAGAAGTCACCCGGTATATAAAAAACCCCTGTTGCAAAATGTTCACAATTGGCATTTGGCATCAACTAAATTAAGTAAAATCAAATACAATAAATTCCACAACTAAAGGCTAAAATAAAATGTACCTCATAGAATGGACAATTAAAAAATCCTCCTATGGGGTATTTCTTTGTTTATAATAGAATAAAAGGATTGGAGTGAAACGAATTTTTTATTCACATTTCTCACACAAGCCCTAATTTTTTATAAAATACCATATGAAAGTGTTCAATGTTCAATATTGTGCTGTTTTAGAAAATCACCGAATTGAACTTTGAACTGGCAGCCCTGGTTGGTTTTAACGGATGCCGGAATCCTGCCTTTTTGGATAAAGGCATCCTTCAATGCCTTGACGGCATTGGCGGTAGTGGCATGCTCCAGAAGGACATTTGCAATATCTATATGGGAGCGGTCATCAATAATATTAAGAAGATAATTAACTGTTCCGTTTCCGCTTGTCATAAAAGTACCCGGGCCGGCTCCGAAGAAACCTCATTACCTCAATAATGAGCACGG
>JAOABQ010000110.1 GCA_026418275.1 Clostridia bacterium | reverse complement strand
TAACGGCCTGCGTTCACGACGTCCTCCAGCCTTAGATAACTCCTATCTTGGGTTGGAGGATGTGGGCAGGATGACCTCATGCTCCTACTTCAATAAACCCTCTACATGCTGTGCCCCCTCATCGTGAACGCTTTGTTATGTAAAGTCGCGCGCCCCGCAGAGCCAGAGCAGCCACGGATGGCTGCGCCTTTAAATATAAATCAAATATCAGGTCGTAATACTTTTTAACAGCTTACCAGATTGATAGAAATATAATCTTCTATTTTCTATATGTATAAAGTCAGAATCTCTCAACTGGCTATATGAACTAAAATCTATTTTATATTTATCCCTAATTTCAAAATTCCCTTCGGAATAAACCACATTATACTTACACCTTTTAGTATAAAACTCATGTGCAAACTGCCTTATAACTTCTCCGCAACTAGCATCGCATCGAATACATATAATAATCAAATCTAATTGGTCTGATGGTTCAATATCAGTATCCAGAAGAATAAAGTTTTTATATGAATCATATGAATAATAAACCGAAATTGATGAATTCTTTCCTCTGTTTTTATACAAATCTTCAATTATTACAGGTAGGTCGATTTCTATCTTCATAAACTCCATAATTTTCTTAAAACTTGGTTCTACAATATAATCATCTTTGTAATCATCTGGATAATATATCATAACATCAAATGGTACAAGCATTTTAACTTCTAAATCCCACATTGTATTTTCCATAGACTCATCCTCACTTTTACAATCTTGCCTTTAACCCGCCCCATGGAAGGGGCGGTTATTTTGCGCGCGATTTTATATAACGGTCTGCGTATGCGACGTCCAAGAGCTGGACCTCAAAGCCTTTCTTCCTTGGCGGTGCTCGCACCCAGCGAATGGATGTGGGCAGGATGACCCCATGCCCTTCTACAGAGCCTTTCCTCCTGATGTGCCCTTTACGAATACGCATTGTTCTACGGAGTGGGGGGCCCCGCGAAGCAAGAGTAGCACGGACGCTGCGGCCTTAAACTTTCAACTCAGCTAGGCATTTTCCTACATCCTCAGGCTTATGTGCATCTGATGCAGTTATTAGTTTTACATCATTTTCTTTGAAAATCTTATATAAATTTTGATTTAATCCAATTTCAACAAGCCCATAATTCAAATGCAATCCTGCACTTTGCTCTGCATAAACGTTATGATAATGTAACAACTTGGCTATATTCTGATAAATTCCCGTCAAATCGAAAGAAGGAAAATATCCAAAACATTTGATAGAGTCTGGATGCGCTACAATATCAAACAATTTACTTTTTATCAAATTAGCCATAATACTATAATATCTTTTATAAACCAAATCTACATTTTTATCTTCCCAATGTTCTTTTTTATGATCAAATCCCCATCCATCAATCCAATGAACAGATCCAGTTACAAAGTCCCATTTAAAACAATCAATAATATTCTTAACTATATCTTCAGTTCCTTGAATATAGCAAACTTCTAAGCCAAATTTAACTTTTATAGGTAACTTCATCTTCCTGATTTTTTGGATTAATTCTATGTACTCATTTATTGGAATGGACATTTTTCTATTTAGCCATTGATTTTGATATTCATTATAATCATATATACTTTGATAAATTTGTTTAAATTCTATAAACCTATGAGAATGCTCTAAAAGGTATATTTCAGATACTTCTCTTTCTATAGCGTGCTTTACAAATTCCATTATCCAATTTATGTTGTACTCTCCACGCTCAATGTGAACATGACAATCTATCATAATACACCTTCCATTACAAATCTCCAAAGCCTTTCTTATTCAATCGTCGCAAGGATGCGGCGTCTCTGCCCCCCATTTCGTAGAACGGCCCGCATCTGCGACGTCCTCGAACCGGACCCTCAAAGCCCTTCTCCCTGGCGGTGCTCGCACCCGGTAAGAGGATGTGGGCACGCATGCTTCATGGGATGAACCTCGTCAGCCCTTCTTCATGCACTACCCACCGTCCCCCTTGCGAAGATGCATTGTTGTGCGAAGTCAGACGACCCTTTATTCAGAAGGCCACACGGATGTGGCCTCCTTGAATACCCCCTCCATATTTGCATGTACTATAAACTATATATCTTAATTAACAGATATTATTTCATCAAAATTTCCACATCTCAATTAATTCATTATTTATTTTTTTTGCCCAGTTATAAGATTCAATAGTGTCTCTATGCTCGATATAAAATAATCCAACAATGATGCTTGTTCTTGGTATACAAATAACACACTTAGAATTCCCTTGTTTCCATGACTGTGGCTTGACTTGTCCATCCATGCTAGCATAAAGTTTGCTTGCAAAATCTATATCTCCAAAGAGATTCTCTATCAATTTATCACAATGTACACTATTTCTATCCCCAGTTGATTCGATAGTACCCTTTTCCAAATCAGCAACAACAAAATACAAGATATTATTCCTTTCTATGAAAAAAGTCATTTCTGATGAGAGCATGCAATAAATCCTACCTTTCAATCAACCCATAAAAGTGTCCTTAGTTCTATATCGTCTTGTTGTTGTAGTTTTCAAACTTTAATTTCTCCAAAGCCTTTCCCTAAAAATCCGCCCAAGGATGGGCGGTCTTTCGTCTGATTTCGCACAACTACAGATTTAACGACACTAGTGTCGTTAAATCCACCAATTCCTCATAATATACGAAGTATCTCACCCATCATACTCCCCTTAAGTATTCTGCATAATAATGCTAAATCCTTCAATTGCTGCCGTAAAAAATTACATAAATCTGCCTTTACAAAACTCCTTGCCGGTATTATAATTATCTTCCAAACATTCGTTCGGGTTTCGAACCCTAACTTAAATAACGGAGGTCTCACTAATGTCACTAAAGCAAATACCTGCCCTTATAAGGATGAATCAGAAGAAAATACTATTACTCAATGCCGGAATAAAAGAATATGAAATAACACAAAAAATGCTAAAGTCCCTTGAGCCTTTATGGGATAAAAATGGCAACTACAAGCTGGAAATGGAAAAAGAAATTATGGAAAAAATAAAGAGATAAGGGGTTTCACCCTTACCTCTTGAATGCCTTTAGCCTATTAATAAGCTCTGCACGTTTTTACCCTCGCTATTCGTTTCTCATCTACCTCTTCAACCTTGAATACTATACCGTTAAACTCTAGCTCAGGCTTCTCTTCCTCCTTTGGAATCCTACCTAGCTGCCCCATCATAAACCCGCTCAAGGTTTCATACTCATCAACCGGCAAGTCTACATCCAATAGGTTTTTAACCTTTTCCAGACTTACCAGTCCGTCTATCACATATGTATTTTCATCAAGCTTTTCGATTTCCTTTTCTTCCTCATCGTACTCGTCGAATATATTCCCGACAATCTCTTCAAGCAGGTCTTCAATAGTTACAATCCCTGCTGTTCCGCCATATTCATCAATTACGATTGCCATATGGTTTTTGTTCTTTTGCAGCTCCTTAAACAGCTCATCGGTCTTTTTTGACTGGGGTACAAAATAGGGCGTACGTAAAACATCCTTTAATTTAAAGTTTTTAGCCGTATTATCACTCACATAATTGAACATATCCTTTATGTGCATTACACCCACAATATTATCAATAGTCTCCTCATAAACAGGAATTCTTGTGTATTTCTCCGTTCTAATAAACTCCATTATGTATTCCAAATCGGCGTCGATAGGTATGGCAAAAATATCCGTTCTATGGGTCATGATTTCCGAGACCGACGTATTATCAAATTCAAATATATTGTTTATCATTTCCTTTTCAGTACCTTGAATAACACCCTTTTCCTGACCTACGTCAACCATCATACGGATTTCTTCTTCGGTTATTTTTTCCTCATCCGCATAGGGGTTTCCGCCAAAAATCCTAATAACAAAATTTGTAGAGTGGGTCAAAAGCTTTACAAAAGGCTCTGTGACACTTGACAACAAGCTAATAGGCTTTATAACAAACATGGAAATAGCTTCAGGCTTCTGCATGGCAAGCCTTTTTGGCACCAATTCACCCAATACCAGTTGAAAATAAGCTAATATTATTGTAATAAGTACTACCGTAACGGTTTTAATAATGGAGTCATCCACAGGCAAACCGGTATTCCTTACCGTACTTGTTATTCTATCTGCAAAGCTTTCTGCTGCAAAAGCACTCGCCAAAAGCCCCGCCAGAGTGATACCTACCTGGATTGTTGCCAAAAACCTGCTGGGCTCGCTGATAAGCTTTTCAAGAAGTTTTGCCTTCTTATGGCCTTCCTCGGCCATTTTCTTTATTTTATTATCGTTAAGAGAAATTATTGCGATTTCGGAAGCTGCAAAAAATGCATTAATACCGATTAGTATAAACAAAAATACAATTTGGATAATCAGACTACTGTCAATTTCCATTTATTTTACCCCTTTCAAATATATAAGCCGGCAATAGAAAGACAGTAGTATTAAAACCTTAAGTGCAAGAACGCCATAAAATTTACACTTCTGCGTTCTCTTCGGAAGTGTTTCGATAGAAAAGAAAAATAGCTGCATCGTTGATCGCTGCTACTACTAGGGTGGTCGTCCATATAAAATGTTTGCCGTCCTTTCAAATAATTTTACACCATCAATATACTATATATTTTACAACCATGTCAAATAATTACCATATTACTAGCTTGTTTGTAAAGCCGTCAATTTATTTTATTCCATCATTCTCTCATATATTCTCTGCTTTTCGTGGCAACATAAGTAAAACAATCAACCTTGTTTAATCGTACCGGCTGTCGAAGGAACACTTAAGTCTAAAGGGTATATCCGCATATTAGATTTTAAGATACTCAATGCTTGCCTGAATCTCCTCACCCAGCGAAATTATACCTACCGACGGGTATCTTTGCCTTTTTTTCATCGTAGGAGAACCCGGATTAAAATATAGCGTCTCACCTATCCTTTGATTAAAGGGAATATGACTATGTCCGAATATTATTAAATCAAGAGCTTCACCATTAAAAAACTCCGGCAGTCTATCCCGGGTCGTTCCCTTATCACCGTGACCATGAAGGATTCCAATCCTAAATCCCTCCAGCTCAAGTATCCTCCTCTCAGGAAGGGTTTTCTTCATAGCATCGGAGTCCCGATTCCCGTGGACAGCAATTACGGGGGCTACAGCTTCAAGCTGTTCTATTGCTGCCTCTTCCGCAATATCCCCTGCGTGAATTATCAGCTCAACGCCGGTAAATATTTCAAATACCTTATCCGGTATGGTCTTTGCTGACCTTGGAATATGTGTATCGGATATGACTCCTATCTTCAAGTTTCCCACCTCCTGAATATTTTCACTTTGCCGATAAAAAATAAATTCAAATAGCTTTATACTATATACCACCTGGAAGCATAATTCAAAAGGCTGCCGGCAATCTGATATGCTCCCCATAAGGTAGACAGGTTAAATAATAAAAAAACCTACTGCCAGAAAGGGGAGCATATTCATGTCAAAAATAGATCAATACAGTGCAGCAGAAAAATTGGCAATATTACAAGAGCTTGAAATGGGTGAG
>JAOABQ010000030.1 GCA_026418275.1 Clostridia bacterium | reverse complement strand
TCATACTATCTTTACAAGTCAATTGGAATATGAGCAAAAAATCTAAGTGATTCTCAAAGAAGAACTTTTTGGTATAGTAGTCAGCCATGTACTTGGTTGCTATTTTACTTAAAATGACGGTAGAAATTACCTGCTTTAGTTATTTCCAGAAAAACTTTCAACGAAGCAGAAGCGACTGCAGAACTGACTGCACCGGAGCCGTCTTTATCCGAGGTAAAGGCACATTACCGCAAGAGAACCAGATTAATAACGGACAAGCTGCCGGAGGAACTGCCTGTGGAAGTCATCGAACATGAGTTGCCGGAAGATGCCCGAATTTGTCCTGACTGCGGTGGTTCATTACATACCATGGGCAGAGAAACCCGAGAGGAGCTCAAAATCATTCCTTCAAAAGCCGTAATACTAAAGCATATACGGCACATCTATGCCTGCCGGCATTGCGAAGACACCTCCGACCATGTACCCATTGTAAAAGCTGACATGCCGGAACCAGTCATAAAGGGCGGTTTTGCTTCTCCAGATACAATTTCCCATATTGCGGTACAGAAATTTATGATGGCCTCGCCGTTGTATCGGCAGGAGCAGGAGTGGAAGCAAAACGGTATCTCTCTTTCACGTCAAACCATGTCTAATTGGCTTATCAAGGCTTCAGAGGCCTGGCTGGAACCAATATATACGGCAATGAAATATCGATTATGTGAACACGAAGTGCTACACGGAGACGAAACAGTCTTGCAAGTATTGAAAGAACCGGGCAAAACAGCACAGTCAAAGAGCTATATGTGGCTGTTCCGCACAAGTGGAGAGGCAAAACACCAGATTGTACTATATGAATACCAGCCAGACAGGAAACATACACATCCTGAAATTTTTTTGAAGAATTTTTCGGGTTTTCTCCATGCGGACGGTTACGATGGTTATCATAAGCTACCTGAAAACATCACGGTGGTTGGCTGTATGGCCCATCTGCGGCGTAAACTTTTTGATGCGCTTAAAATTTTGCCAAAGGACAAACAATCCGGGTCCTATGCGGCAAAGGGAGTGGATTATTGCGACAGGCTGTTTCATTTTGAAAAGCAGTTCGCTTTGTTGACTTCGGAAACCCGGTTTAAAGAACGTGAACGTCTTTCCAAACCTATAGTGAATGAGTTTTACAAATGGATTGAAGGTTTGAATGTTCTACCTGATACCCTCCTTGGTAAAGCGGTACATTATGCACAGTCCCAGCGCAAATATCTGGAGCGGTATCTGCTGGACGGTCGTCTGGAAATATCAAACAACCGTGCAGAGCGGAGTATTAAGCCCTTTGTTATTGGGCGCAAGAACTGGCTTTTCTCCAACACACCAAACGGTGCTAGAGCCAGCGCAATTTATTACAGCCTAGTTGTAACTGCAATGGAAAATGGTTTGAATCCTTTTGAATATTTAAAGTGGATTTTTACTAACGCTCCCAACCTTGGGAAACCCGGCTATGTAATCGCAATCGAAGATTTTCTGCCAGGCAGCACGCAAATACCGCAGAGCGTTTTTATCCCAAAGCCTCAAGGTGCAGAGCCTGAAAAATATGCATGGGAGGAAGATTGATGAAGGTTGGAAAACACACGGCATTTATGATAGATTTTGTCTCTGATTTCGCTGACGGAAAGATATCGAGATATGACTTTGAAATGGATTATTCAGGCTATGTTATTGAGCATTTTCCAATGATGAAAAAGGAGAATGCACGTTTAGCACGGAAATTCGCCAGTACTATAGATGAAACAGTAGAATATGCTCAATCGAACAAAATATCGGATGACGATTTCAGGGTAATGGTTAATAACTCTCTTTGCGATTTACTTGGCATAGGTGAGCCTGACTTGGTATAGCTCAAGTCAGGATGTGTTTGACGCTTACATTGATGTTACACTATCAGGTATCATTAAATATGTCAGGCCTCTGCAACCCCAGAATGCTTTGTACCCTATAGATACTATACTATTTGGTATTGTTATGCTTGTCAGACTTACACACCACGAAAATGCATAATCCCCTACTTTAGTTACATTGACCCCGCTAATGGTTTTAGGGATCACCACATCTGCCCCTGATCCAATATACTTTGTAATAGTACCTGTGGTCGGATCAAAAGAAAACTCTGACTCAGGTGTTCTGTTTTTTGAGGTGTATTGGTTGGTGTAGGTTTAGCTGTTACTCCGCCAGGTACTATGGGTTCATAATCCAAGGAACTCTTATTAAAATTGTTTACAATAACCATAATATCTTCCATATTAATGGCTTTATCTTGATTGAGATCCAGTATTTCCTCATAGGTAGGATAACCAAGGGTAGTATTAAAAGCCTTTATTACTTCCAAAATATCCGTCATATTGATGGCTTTGTCCTGTACCCCTTGAACAGGCATGTCCCCAGACATGAGCTTAATGGGATTAGCAGCGGTCGATAAGATAACAGATTCTGAAAAAGAAGATAATATACATTCTCGTTCCAAGAAGGCAGACTTTTTCATGATGATTTGAATTTTTATAGTGGAAAAAGGCATTTCCAACTTAAAATAACCCTTGTCGTCTGTGACGGTAGAATAAGATGTTCCAGGCACTTCAACGGTAAACCCTTGACGAATGTTAGAAATTACATTCTGGGAACTGATAATATCCCCATCTATAAAACCTTCGATGGTTCCTAGATTCTCGGCATTGGATATTGTTGTAGGCATAAATCCCACAATAAGCATTGCCAGAATTAGACAAACTGAAATAAACTTTTTTTGAAGCATAATAGCCCCCCATATTTTTTCTCTTTATTGAATACGTTCACGACATATTTCTTTGTACTAGGAATTATATTACATTTATGATTAAATGTCTATTATCTGTGAAAAAAGGTTATTTTGTGCAGCACATTGATTTTGAAAGTGCAACATTACTGAGTATTTTTATAATAATTTCTTTATTGCTTTTATTCGACTGAACATTCAATCGAATGTTTTCTACTACAAATCCTTCTTTTTTGTGGCAATTTAGTACTAATACTTAGCCAAGCTTTCATTGCCACCCAAAATCCATTTATGATACAATATCATTACTATAGATAACGCAGAATCCTATATCATTTTGCTTTCTTAAGCCGCCAAAAAGCATTGGATGTCTTTCAAGTGCCTTGTAAATGTAATTCTTCGAGACACAGACAGAGGAAGTGCATTTTTAATACTTTAAAAGTGAGAAATTTGTTGTGTTAAAAAGCACCGGCATAATGTAAAAGTGTTTAGTGCGTTATATGCAAAATACCATAAAGGAGAAATTAATTTATGCGGTATAAGGATTTTGGAAATACGGGAATAAAAATTTCTACTTTAGGCTTTGGATGCATGCGCTTTCCAATGATTAAAGTCAATGATAAAAACGTAGTGGATGAAGAAAAAGCATGTGAAGCAATCTTAAAAGCTTACCAATTGGGGGTTAATTATTTCGATACAGCTTATTTTTACAGCGACGGACTGAATGAATCCGCTTTAGGAAAAGCAGTTAAAGGATTTAGAGATCAGATCTATATATCCACCAAGAGTCCGGGGCATCTTTTAAAGAATATAGGTGATTACAGACGGACCCTTGAGGAGCAATTAAAAAGGCTCGATATGGATTACATCGATTTTTACCATTTCCATGGAATTGGTTATGATAGTTTTTTTGAAATCAATGAAAAAACAAAATGGCTGGATGATGCTTTTAAAGCAAAAGAAGAAGGCCTTATCAGACATATTTCTTTTTCCTTTCATGACAAACCGGAAAATATGAAAAAACTCGTTGATTTAGGTTTCTTCGAATCGGTCCTGTGCCAATATAGCGCAGTGGATAGAAGCAATGAGGAAGCAATGGCCTATGCAAAGTCCAAGGGCCTGGGTGTGATCATTATGGGGCCATTGGGCGGCGGAAGGGTTTCTGGCCTTCCTAAAGAGGTAGCATCCAAACTGGGTGTAAGTGTAAAAAGCAGTGCAGAAATGGCTCTTCGTTTTGTATTTGCCAATCCTCATATTGATTGTGCCCTGTCCGGGATGGAAAACGTTCAAATGGTAGAGGAGAACGCAGCAATCTCTTCTAATAGCAACCCTTTAAGTGAACAGGAGATTCAGGCGATCAATGAACTTATGGAGGAAAACCAAAAACTTTCCAAGCTTTACTGTACAGGGTGTTCCTATTGCATGCCATGCCCTACCAATGTAAATATTCCGCATATTTTTAGGATGATGAATTATTACAAGGTCTACGGAATCAAGGATTATTCCAAAAATGGCTACGCGGAAATCGGCGTAAACGAATGGGTACCCGGTAAAAGGGCAGATGCATGCACCGAGTGCGGGCTATGCGAAGATAAGTGCCCTCAAAAAATAAAAATTCGTGAACAGCTTAAGGAAAGTCACCAGGCTTTAGCATAAACAAAAATTTATATATGAAATTTAAAAGGGAAGCCCGAATTTTTTCAGGCTTCCCTTATTAATTTTGCCTAGTTCAAATTATACGCTATAACCATTTACTACCATTCCATTATAGTTCTTTTTTAATTCATCACATAATTTAGATTATACAGTCAGTTTCCTTACTATCATAAAGAATTCCTTCTTTTTCTATAGTATTGTATTCTGATATTAATCGATCCATTCCAGGAAGTTTATCTGCTGAATAACCAGATAGTTTTAATCCTTCAATAACATTATGAAGCACTCTTTTCCATTCATTTGCAAATAATTTTTTTGAAATCACAACAGGCCCTTTCAATTTTAACAGCTCCTCTGTATGCCCCAGCACCGAACCCCATTCGGAATTAATTTCTACATCCTTACTGTCCCATTTGATTTTCCAAACATTTGCAAATGTATCAGATGCCCAATGGAGACTTAACTCCCCTATTACCTTATCCCTTAAGTTTTCCAAGATATTTAAAATATCTTCCAGCATATAGCTTATATCATATTTATAGCATAAAGGAATATAAATACTTTTCCAAGCCATTATTGCTTTTTCAGCCATCATAGGAAATATTGTTTCAATTGCAGTTGATAGGTTATAGTCCTCCTCGTCATATACCCCTGTATATCTAGGACAACTTGCCTGAATATAAAAATCCATTTTCCTTATCTCCTTTCTTAAGGCATAGGATAACCGTGCCAAGTTCCAGTTCCATTATTTCTAACCCATATTTTTGTTGCTGGGACAGTAGTTCCATCTGGCATATGCACAATAGACTTAGATCCCTCTGGCAAATCAAAATAATCACTTTTACCTGGCTCTAAAGTATTTGCTTTTTCAGTAGCAAAATCTAAATCACCTTTATCCCACTGTCCTTGAGGTTTCCCTTCTTTTATTGCTCTAGCAGGACCTTCTTTCCAATTAACACCATGCTTTTTACTTCCTGTAACTGCAGCCTCAGGTTTGACAGATTTATTCCCATTATTATAATTATTTGCATTATGAACCAGGATTTCTTCATCGGTTACAAAGTATGTATGCCAGTCTTGAACCTCAAAGTTATACACCTTAACGGGCTTATCAAAAACTGCAACATCAATCCGATCAACAACTTTGATCTCTCCTGAGTAAAGCTTTACTTTATCTCCCGCCTTCAAATTTTCTGCCTCAACCCATCCTTTTCCTTCTACCCAGAAAGGATGTGTTTCGGTTGTCTTCATTTGATGGCCGTCGACTGTCACATAAATAAGCTTTCTCACTTCCCTGACAAATACCTTGGTAACCTTCTTAAGGCCTTTTTCTCCCGTTTCCACATTTTCAGAGTATACTTCATCACCAACTTGGACATCCTTGATCTTTTTATACCCTTCTTTTGCAGCAACCAGTGTTTCCTCTGTAAAACACGCACTCTTATCCCACAATCCGTTTTTCAAGCTATTCAACAACTGAACTAAGAATGTTGCCCGGAATGCTGCTTGTAAGTAATGCCCGTTCTTCAGTGAATCATAGACACCTTCTACGCCTGTTCCCAATCCTACTGCAATTAAAAGCGGCCGCAGTTTATTTACCATTGCCAAAGGTCCTAAAATGGCCCCTGTTATACTTCCATTGATTACGCCATTTACAATCTCTTCAATTGTACCGCCGCCAAGGGCTGTATCCACAGCCCCAAAAATGGCCCCGGTAATCATTCCTCTTACAGCATTTCTCAAAACTGAGGTAAAGACACATCTAACAGCCGCAGATTGTAAAACACTTTGGATAGACATGCTGGTCATCATCTCGTTTAAAGAGAAATGCCCGGAAGGGTCAATATTATTTACAGGATCTGCATTGGCGTATAAGTATTTATGAAGGCTCATAGGTTCAAACATAAATCCGCTGAAAGGATCGGCATTTATAAATCTGCCTACTTCAGGACTCATGTATCTGGCCCTCAAGTAATAGAACCCGATATTGGCATCATATTGCTCACCCGAAAACAGATATTCATTAATTGTCTTCCCGGTACTTTTTATTATATTTCCAAATGCATCAAATGTATAGGTATCTGTTATGGTTTGTGTTTCATCGCTTAAAGCCCGGATACTTCCATGCCCATCTGCATGATAATAGCTTTTTACCCCATTCCGAACCTGCATGATAATGTCATCATTGCCGTAGGTGTAGGATGCAATCAAGCTTCCATCATCGGACCTTTCCTCTAATACTTTTGAGTAGGAACAGTTGATATCCAACACATATTTTATTACATTGACTTCATTAACTGTTTTTTGAATTCTGTTGCCAAAGCTGTCATACAGGTATTCAACCCGGTCAATTCCTTTTCCTGTAGTGGACTTTACAAGCACTAAACGGTTATCAAAGTCATATGCGTAGGTTGTGGTTTCGTCGGCATTTTGCTTGCTTGTCATATTCCCATTATCATCATAGGTATACCGGGTGATACCTTCTGTCAGCATTCTGTCATTGTTATCATAAGCATAGGTGGTAATGACACCATTATCGGTTTTAGTCAGTCTGTTCCCCACAGCGTCGTAGGTGTAACTCAATTCCCTGTCGCCGTCCACCGGATGGTGAATAGTTTCCTTGATTAGCCTGTAAGCATCATCGTAGACATAATCAACCGTTCTTCCCGTATCTTCAACAACTTTTAGCCGATTTCCAGAAGCACCCAAGGTATATTCGTAGGAAGAGATAATGATTCCGTCCGACTTGAGATTTTCCAGCTTGATCAGCCTGTTGAGCTTATTATAGCTGTACCTTGCTTCTGTCCCGTTAGGTTTGGTAACACTAATTAGATTCCCTACCGCATCATATTGATAGACAGTTTTTCCACCCAGCCGGTCAGTAACCTCGCTTAGTCTTCCCAATGCATCATATTGATACGATGTGGTTCCCGCAGTTGTGGTGATGGAGGCTATATTACCTTCTCCATCATATGTATAATAAACCACAAATCCATCAGGATCGGTTTTGGATACCAGCCGGTTCATGCTGTCATAGTCAAAACGGGTAATCCCTCTTTGATCCTTTGCCGTCTTGATATATCCATCCCTTGTATAGCTAAATTCCTGTATTGAGTTATCAGGCAGCGTTCTTTTAATAAGTCTTCCGTTAACATCATACTCATAGCCGATAACATTGCCGTTAAAGTCTTTCTTGGAAAGAATATTGCCTTCAGCATCGTAAGTAAAGGTTTCCGACATTCCAAGAGGGAGTGTTCTTTTGATTATTCTCCCCAAATTATCATAGGCATAGGTTGTCGTATGCCCATTAGCATCGGTTATCTTATGCAGGTTGCCAACCTCATCATATTCATAGGAGGTGGTGTTGTTTAATGCATCCTTTACTTTCGTCAGGCTTCCTGTTTTATCGTATTCAAAGCTTGTGACCTTTCCGGCCTGATCTCTTTGCGCTACAATTTTCCCAACTGCATCGTAGGTTGCCTCAATATATGATGCATCTGCAAATACTGTTTTAATTCTCCAACCATCGGCATCATATAGGAAGGTAGTGGCATTCCCATTGGCATCAATCATTTTTACAGGATTTGTACCCTTTCCATATTCGTACTTCGTAATGTTGCCAATAGCATCCTTTATTTCTGTATTTCTCCCAAAGGCGTCATAGGTATACTCAGTTGTGTAGCCTCTTTCATTGATTACCTTGCTGACTCTTCCTACCGCATCATATACCGTCTCTTCAAAAGAACTATCGGGATAGGTTTTTTTAATTATCCTCCCCAATTTATCATATGAAAGCTGGATTCTCTTCCCATCCCGACTGACAGCTGCTGTATTTCTTCCCTCTTTATCATACTCAAAATGTTCTTCGGTAGAATCGGGATATTTTATTTTCGAAAGGTTTCCAAACATGTCATACTCATAATCAACCCTTCTTCCCAACCGGTCAACCAGAGCGGATATTTTTCCAATGGAGTTATACTCTGCTTTTGAGATATTACCTTCTCCATCAATGGTCTGGATTACTCTTCCCAAGCTATCGTAGGTATTAAGGGTTGTGAGGGTCACAACACCTGAGGGCGTTGTTCTGGTGGAAGTTGAACTTAAGCATCTGCCGTTATTATCATAAGAAAAACTTACTACATGTCCGTCTGCATCCGTTCTGCTAACCAGGTTTCCATTGTTGTCATAAGATGCTTGTGTTACCCTTCCCAGTTGGTCGGTGACACTTGTTGTGCGTCCCTTCTCATCATGTCCAAACTGGATTGAATTCCCGAGTGGATCGGTCATTTTATCCAGATTACCTGTTGTGTCGTAATGATTCGTGGTGATGTTTCCTTCTACATCTTTAATGCTCAAAAGCTGACCTTGGCTGGTATATGCACATTCGACGTAATTTCCCGCTGCATCCGTCTTTCTAAGCAAGCGATTAGAAGCATCGTAAGTATATGAAAACGTATTACCTAATGCATCTGTTTCAGTCAATTTATTTCCGTTAGCATCATAGGTATATGTAGTTTTATTCCCCAGTGCATCCGTCTTGCTAATTACATTCCCTTTCAGGTCATAGGCATAAACCGTTTGATTCCCCAACCGGTCTTTAATAATCTCGGTACGGCTTGCAATATCATGACTGTATTCGATCCGGTTTCCCTGCGCATCAATGGTAGCTGTCAGCCTGCCATTTGCATCATATTCATTTCTGGAAGCTTTGATCCCTCTAGAATCAATCACATCCAAAAGATCATGTTTGGAATTATATGTGAACTGTGTTTTATTTCCTTCAGGATCTGTGACAGAAACCAGGTCACCGTAGTAGTCATAGGTGTATGTAACCCCATTCCCCATCGGATCGGTAATTTTTGTTACCCTGTTTTGAGAATCCCTGGAAATTATAATACTTTTTCCTGATGAATGTGTTATTGCACCATTGGTAAAGGTAATTGAATTCCCATTCTTATCCGTGAGACTTTCCAGGCCTGTTGCCTTATTTAAAATCATTACAGTTCCGTCAGCTGTGGTTAGTTTAAAACGGCTCGGATTATAAAGATTAAAATCTGTCAAGTCATAAAGCTCTACTCCGGTACTTCCGTTTTGAAGATAACACTGCTTTTCACCCAAAGCTTCCAATCTGGAGGCAGTTCCTGCTTTAGCTGCATAAGAAACATTCACATACTCAATTGGAACTACAGGATTCTGGCTTGGGTCAACAACGACCTTAAACTCATCTTTTTTACCATTATGATAATCTACAGTAATTACATGTTCTTTGCTTTCAGCCAAGTAGTAGTATGGAATTCCGTAAGGACCTGCCTTGGAATACTGATTCCAATACTCACCTTGTTTGCAGCTTTCGGTAAGGGTGATATTTTTAACATCCAGTGTCCATCCATAACCGAAATCACCAAGAGTTTTATTTCTGCTGTCGTAGGTCCTTGTCACCGTCATGGGGATTCCGCCAACCGGAACCAAAAGATCCTCAAAGTCTAGTGAGAAATTTCCTACCTTCATTTCCCCTTCTACTTGAACCGTTACAATGGTGGATCTGCCGTTACCACTTTGATCCAGTGCAGTTAACTTGATATCATACCAGCCATTCTTTATCATGGTAGGGTCCAGTGTGCCCAGTATACCATTTGAGACCGAAGTGATCCCCTCGGCAAACTTAACATATTGATTTTTATCTTTCTGTGAGTATTCCAGCGTATAGGATATCAATCCCGCATCACTTGCCGAACCTTTTATACCGGTCAAAGTGGTAATTTTCTTTCCATCCAGTGAACTGTCCAAATCAATCATTGGAGGGGTGGTATCTCCGGAAACCAGAACCGTAATTACTTTACTCATCGTACCTTCATTCCCCGAAGCATCCCTTGCCTTGGCTTCAACAGTATATATACCTGCTACTGACGGCGTAAAGATACATACCCCATTATCATTCATGGAATAATTCGATTGATTTATAGTTAGTGTCTTGGATATAACAGCCACATTGTCACTTGCAGCAACTGTAATTTGTACAGGTTGGCCCGCATTAACCACCTGCCCCCCCAGTGTAAGGCCTACAATAGGCTTTTCCAAATCCACTTCCAAAGGTGAAGCAGTTGGCATCGTAGTCGCAGTAGGCGTTATTGTTTCTGCTGGCGTTGCGGTTGGCGTATTGGTTGGTGTAGGTGTTGCTGTGCTGGTAGATGTAGGTGTTGGTGTGTCTGTCGGTGTCGATGTCGGCGTACTGGTTGGTGTAGGCGTAGGTGTATTCGTTGGTGTTGGTGTATTCGTTGGTGTAGGTGTATTTGTTGGTGTAGGTGTATTGGTCGGCGTTTGCGTTGGCGTATTGGTTGGTGTAGGTGTTGGTGTATTCGTCGGTGTAGGTGTTGCCGTCGCAACAACATGAATTGTTATTTGATTACTGCCGTTTAGCAGAGTATCGTTGGCAGCCAATGACAATACGTATTCACCAGCCTCCTGAAACTTAACTTTCGTTACAGCTTTGTTAGCGGATGAAAATTCTACTGCATCCGGACCGCTTACCTTACTCCAAGACAGTGAAAGCGGCTGACTATCCGGCAAACAATCATCTGCTGCGATTCCTTTGAGTTCCAGTTCCTTTCCTATATTCACTTCTAATTGGCTTCCAACTTGAACAACAGGTGCCTGATTGACTTGTACCGGCGGCTTATAGCCCTTTGTTCCTACGGTAATATCCGTTAGAATCGGGCTTTTTCCATCCTTGGACCGGATAAAGGAAACATTGATTCTTAGATAACGTCCGGAAGGTACATTGAGTTCGCCCCTGTTGGAAACGCCTTGTTCAGGGCTAAAGTCAACACCGTTATTGCTGGAGGAAACTTTTACAAGGATGGACCCATCATTAAAATTAGTTCCGTTCCAGTGAATATTTCCCCACTGCATGGATTCACGCCCGCTGTCATACACTGTAGTCCATGCTCCTTTTTCGGGAGCTCCAAGAAGTGTACTTCCTGTCATATCACTGTAATTATAAAGTTCTCCGCCAAGGTTAGGAGTTGTATAATCTATTGCTCCCACACGGGTTTTCCCATCAGCACCCATCGGGCCTGCATTGGGATCAATTCTTGATACCGTCCTTGAATTTAAAAGCGTTACCCATACTTTTCCGTTTGAATCCACTGCAACACCAGTAGGACCGCTTCCTACCTGAATGGTTCCAACATAAGTTCCGTCATTTTTCAAATGTCCCACCGTGCTTCTATAAAGGGAGTGAGCTACCCATATATCCCCATTCTTATCTGCTACGCATCCTTGCGCATAAGAATCTCCTTGAGGATAGGTTCCAACTAAAGTACCATCCGGTGCAAATTTCCTAATTACGCCTTCCCCTAAAGTTGAGCACCATACATACCCATTGGAATCAATTGCCAAACCATAACTGGCATTGCCATAGCCTTTCCAGTTCACCCCGTTTGGTCCTGAAAGGGGCTTTGAGGTATCCCACCTAAGTAATGGATTGGATGACCAAATAACACCGTTTTTGTCAATCAATCCGCCATACCCGCCATATCCGACAGTCCCTTCAGACCTCTTGATTTTCCCTGTGATACCGTCAATCAGGTCAAAAATTCTATTTCCTGTACCGCTGACCCATACATCATTGTTTTCATTAACCGATACATGCCTTGTACCACTGGAACTGGTGCGGGTGTAGTTAATAATACATTCATCTGCCGCTGTAGATACACCACCATTGGTATCTACACCTCCTGTATTTGTCCAAGGCTTTATGTCTCCTAATCCACTGGATGTATCACACTTGCCATTGCCGTTTTTGTCAATCCACTGGTCATTTTCAAAAAGACCGATTCTGGTTACACTATTTCCATTCCGGTTAGCAACCCAGACACTTCCATTCTTATCCACGGTGGTTCTTGAAGGATTAAGGGGCTGACCATCCGGCGCTGTTTTATATTCCCCCATAATAGCCCCTGTGTCCGCATTGATCTTCACAACAGTACCTTTGGATGAGACTGCAACCCAAACGAAATTAAAGGGCTTTACTGTGTCATCCAACTCCAACTGGTCTGGGTTTTTGTTGGATAGGTTGATCCTGGTCCCTTCATTGAAGTCGGCATCCAATGTATAGGTTCTGTGAAGTGCTTGTGCTTCAATTGTTAACTCGTCATATACATGGTTAAAACCATCCGAAGCATTCAAGCGTAAAACATAGGTTCCTGCTTCATCAAACAACACCCCTGTGTTTGTCTGATACACATCATCAAATACGGCTTTTCCGGGGCCACTGACCAATTCCCAGCAACTCATCGGATTTCCTTGAGAAACACCGTCATCCTCAACCGTTCCGTTTAAGTTTGCCTTCGCAGGCAAAACAAGCGTCTGATCCTGACCTGCATTCACTATCGGAGGTTGATTGACTGTTATGGATACTTCATCGTAAACTTGTGAATAGCCATCGGTGGCAGTAAGCCTTAATACATAATTCCCTGATTTTCCAAATGACACAAAGGTTTCACTTTGCCCATCATTATCAAAGACTACATCCCCCGGTCCACTCATTTTTGTCCATTGGGCAATCAAACCCGACTGGGAGATGCCATCATCCTGAACACTGCCTGTTAGTTTTGTTTTCTCCAGTAAAGGAACTACTTTGTCCTCTCCCGCATTTACAAGAGGTACCTTGTTCACTGTAACATTGATCTCATCATAAGAGGCCGAAAAACCATCCGTAGAAGTTAAACGAAGTACATAATTTCCTTCTTTGTTAAAAGAAACGCCTGTTTCCAAATTATTTGGATTGTCAAAATCTACATCGCCAGGACCGTTGATTTTTGACCACACATTGACAAGTACCCCTTTGGAAATGCCATCATCCTGAACTGCCCCACTTAATAAAGCCTTGCCGGGCAAAGTAATGATTTGATCCGGGCCTGCGTTGACTTCTGGAGGTGTATTTAAGAGTTCCATATCCGAATCACTGCTCAGTACATCCAGAGTGCTTCCGTTAAAATTAATTTTATCGGCTATAATTCTTCCATTTATTTTAAGGCTTGATGTATTGATGGTAACTGTACCTTTAGGTGCATAAATCACGCCGTTTATAACCACATCGGATCCGTAAATTGAAATATTGCCGGTTTCAGAACAAAGAACGGTCTTATAATTATTCTGATTGTTAAGAGCACTTCCACTATAGGTAATATTCCCCTTAGCAAGAACATATCCCTTGCCTGAGAAATTTGAATATGTAAAACTTACATCACCATTAACTATGATTGATTTGTTTAAATCGATGTTCGTGCTGCCGAATTGAACACTTGAAGGGTAGTTTATAGCATTTGCCTGTGCTTTGCTTCTAATGGAACTAATAATATCAGGCATTGGAATCGTTTCTGTGCCTTGGAGGCTCGTCCCGATTGTTATATCGGTTCCGCCAGTAATAATGCTTCCGACCGTTTCACATTTTCCCGGTAAAGAAAGCTTTGATCCCCAGAATAAAAAATCTTTATTGGAATGCACATTCCCCATAATGTTTATAGTAGAGCCGTATAAGCTTAGTTGTGTACCCGTACTGCCGGAAAACATTGCGTACATTAGGCCTCTGTTGTCCGGTAAAGCGCTGTTATTGGGAGTATTTTCCCCAAATACTCCCTCAAAATAAAATGACTGTGCAAAAATCATGATGATTAGCAATATGGATAATATCTTTTTTGACTTTCTCATTTTCAATTTCCTCCCAAAATAATATAAGATTAATGAAAACCGAAATCTCCATTCTTTCGCACCACCTCCCTAATATGTCTTATTCCTTTCCTCCAACCAAATAAAGTGTAATAGGCTGCTTTAAATGTATTGTAATGTAAAATACCACCTTCTTTCTTACACAATATCTAAATAAATCCATCTTTTACAACATGTCTACCAATATCATACATTAATTAGTTTCACTTTACCATTTGCCGAAAGTCATATTTTTGTCAGCCGAAAGTCATATTTTTATTATCCAAAAGTCATACCTACAATTTGCAGCATCTTCCAAAGGTGACAAAAGCTTTTATCCCTATTATCCTTTATAATAAAAACAGGTAAAGGCTGCTTTTGAGGTTTTGCCCCCTAAGCACCCTTTACCTGTTTCACGGAAATAACATCAAAATCTATCTATTCACCTTTTGCAAGCTTCCTGTAAATTTCATACCGTTCCTTTGCATTTTGTTCTGCGGTGTCAAAAAGCCTTTCCGCCCGGTCAGGAAATGTTCTGGTAAGGGATGAGTACCTTACTTCACTCATCAGAAACTCCTTGAACGAAGAGGTGGGTTCCTTTGAATCCAAAACAAAAGGATTCTTACCCAAACCTTTTAGCAGGGGATTGTACCTGTAAAGGTGCCAATAGCCTGCTTCCACTGCATTTTTTTGTTGAAGCTGCGTACAGCCCATCCCAAGCTTTAATCCATGGTTGATACAGGGTGCATATGCAATAATGAGAGAGGGTCCGGGATAGCTTTCCGCTTCGAGAACTGCCTTCATTAATTGGTTTTGATTTGCTCCCATGGCTACCTGTGCCACATAGACATACCCATAGGACATAGCAATCAGCCCTAAGTCCTTCTTCTTGACAGCCTTTCCTGAAGCTGCAAACTGTGCAACAGCACCTGTTGGGGTTGCTTTAGAAGATTGACCGCCGGTATTTGAATATACTTCGGTATCAAATACCAATACATTTACATCCTCACCGGAGGCAAGCACATGGTCCAGCCCTCCAAATCCGATATCATAGGCCCAGCCATCGCCCCCAAATATCCACTGGGATTTTTTAACCAGGAATTCCTTATTTTCAAGGATTTCACCGAGCAGTGCCCCTATCTTGGAATCGGCCGGCTTATAGCAGTGGATTGCTGCAACAAGCTCCATACTTGCCTTTTTAGAGCCTTTAGCATCAATCATTTGGTCAACCCAAGACTTTAAAGCTTCCCTTAATATTTCGGGTATTTCATACTGCTGTACTTCATTACACAAATCCTTCAATTTATTCCGGATCTGTTTTACCCCCAGATGCATACCAAAGCCGAATTCAGCGTTATCCTCGAACAATGAGTTTGCCCATGCCGGCCCATACCCGTTTCTATCCGTACAATAAGGTGTTGCAGGCGCACTTCCGGCCCATATGGAAGAACAGCCTGTTGCATTTGCAATCATCATCCTGTCGCCAAACAATTGTGTAACCAGCTTGGCATAGGGCGTTTCGCCGCAGCCTGCGCAAGCGCCTGAAAATTCAAGCAGCGGCTCTTCAAACTGGCTTCCCTTGATTGACTCAGGGCTCATAGGATTGTCTTTAAGAAGATAGTTTGCAGCAAACTCCCAGTTGGCTTTTTCGTCCATTTGGGTGTCCAAAGTCTCCATAACAAGAGCCTTTTCCTTTGAGGGACATACCTGGGCACAGTTTCCACAGCCCGCGCAATCCAGAACGGATACCTGTATTCTAAAATTAAGATTTTCCAAACCTTTTCCCATTGCCTTTTTGCTGACAAACCCTGAAGGAACGTTCTTCACCTCATCTTCATTTAGAAGAAACGGCCTGATGGCTGCGTGAGGGCAAACATAGGAACATTGGTTGCACTGGATACATTGATCCATTTTCCACTTTGGAACTTCAATAGCAATACCCCTTTTTTCATATTTGGAAGTACCTTGGGGAAAAGTACCATCCTCCCTTCCTGCAAATGCACTTACAGGAAGCTTATCACCCTGCTGCTTGTTCATGGGCTCCATCACATTCCTTACAAATGCAGGAACATCCATGTCTTCATAAGGCATGTCGCTTGCATCTGCCCACTGGGCTGGAACTTCAATTTTTCGAATTGCTTCCATCCCCTTATCCACAGCAAGATAATTCATTTGTACAATCTTTTCACCCTTTTTGCCGTAAGTTTTATCAATTGCATCCTTCATATACTTAACTGCATCCTCCATGGGAATAATTCCGGCCAATTTGAAAAATGCCGCCTGCATAATCATATTGATTCTGTTCCCAAGACCGATTTCCTTTGCAATGGCAACTGCATCAATGGTATATAACCTGATATTGTGTTTTGCCATAAACCGCTTCATTTCAGCCGGAAGCTTTTCTTCCAACTCTGCCAAGGACCATCCGCAGTTTAATAAAAATGTACCCTTATCCTTTAGATCGGATACCATATCATATTTATCCACATAGGAAGGGTTGTGACAGGCCACCAAATTGGCTTTATTGATGAGATAAGTAGAACGGATAGGCTTTTTCCCAAATCTTAAATGGGATATGGTTATACCTCCGGATTTCTTTGAATCATAGGCAAAATACGCTTGTGCATACATATCCGTGTGGTCACCGATAATTTTGATGGAATTTTTATTTGCTCCTACGGTACCATCCGAACCAAGCCCCCAGAACTTGCAGCTAATAGTCCCTTCCGGTGTTGTATCTATTTCTCCGGTCACAGGCAGGGACAAATGGGTAACATCATCCACAATCCCAATGGTAAAGTGGTTTTTCGGTGTTTCGGCGAGAAGGTTTTCATACACTGCAGCAATTTGTGCAGGGGTAGTATCTTTGGACCCAAGGCCATAGCGTCCCGCCACAATCACAGGTTTCTCGGCCTCTTCATAGAAAGCGGTACAAATATCCTGATATAGAGGTTCTCCCAACGCCCCCGGCTCCTTAGTCCTATCAAGAACAGCGATCCTTTTTGCAGTTCGCGGAATAGCACCAAGAAAATGTTTTACCGAAAACGGCCTGTATAGATGGACCTTTACTACACCCACCTTTTCTCCCTTGCTTCTTAAATAGTCTATGGTTTCCTCAATGGTATCGCATACCGATCCCATGGCAACAATAACCCGTTCCGCATCCGGCGCACCATAATAATTAAATAACCCATAGGATCTTCCGGTCAGCTTGCCGATTTCTTCCATATATCCTTCTACAATTTCCGGGAGAGCGTCATAAAATTTGTTGCAGGCTTCTCTTGCCTGAAAGAATATGTCCGGATTTTGCGCTGTTCCCCTCAATACCGGGTGCTCCGGGTTCAAGGCATTTTTTCTAAAGCGCTTCACGGCTTCAACATCAATGAGCCGGGCAAAATCCTCGTATTCGATGACTTCAATTTTCTGTATTTCACTGGAAGTTCTAAAGCCGTCAAAAAAATGAAGGAATGGAACCCTTCCCTTAATAGCACTTAGGTGGGCAACACCTGCCAGATCCATTACCTCTTGTACATTGGAAGATGCTAAAAGGGCAAATCCGGTCTGGCGGCATGCCATGACATCCGAGTGGTCCCCAAAGATGGAAAGAGCATGACTGGCAACCGCTCTGGCACTCACATGCATTACACAAGGCAATAGTTCACCCGCCATTTTGTACATATTGGGTATCATCAGAAGAAGCCCCTGAGATGCCGTAAATGTAGTTGTCAGTGCTCCCGCCGCAAGGGATCCATGGACAGTGCCTGCCGCTCCGGCCTCCGACTGCATCTCAACAACACTTACTTCCTGTCCGAAAATATTTTTTCTCCCATTGGCTGCCCATTCATCTACGTGTTCCGCCATGGTAGAGGACGGGGTAATCGGATAAATACCCGCTACATCGGTAAATGCATATGCAACATGTGCAGCAGCCGTATTTCCGTCCATGGTTTTCATTTTTAACCTTCCCATTGTCAATTTCCCCCTTACTTTTTATCATCAAAATACTTTTTGTACACATACGCAACGTAAATATTCTTAAACGAAAACAAAAAATCTTGCCTCACTTTCTCTTCGTCTATTTGACTATGCTTTGACCACTTTTCACCAAGTGCAACAAACATGAATAGTGGTATCGCATCGAAAAACACCTCTGTGGTCATCAGCCTTTGGAGATCCTCTATATCCTTTCCCATATTTTTGAGATGGTTAACAGCACCTTTTAAAATAGGATCTAAAAATTCAAACAACAGATTACTTTCACCAGGCCCTTTGAGAGATTCAAGCAGCATAATTTTCACGATTTCCTTTTTTGCTTCTATTGCAGCTAACACATACTCATAATATTCTTCTAAGAATTCCTTCGAATTTGGGTCCTTGGAACTTCTCATGAAGGCTTCCTTTCTCTCTAAAGTCTCCTTTGCACCGAAACGGATTACTTCTTTTAGTATATTTTCCTTACTCTCAAAATAGTAAAAGGGAAGTGCCTTGTTTACGCCTGCCCTCTTCGCAATTTCGGAGATACTTGCGCCATCATAGCCCCTCTCTGCAAAAACCTCCCTGGCCGCATTTAAAATTTTTCTCTTTGCCGGGTATTCGGCATTTTTAAGGTCATCCATCTTCTCACCTCATACTTGTATACAATCTTTAACCAATCGGTTAAACTAATCTTAACACCATTTTTATCCTTTGTAAAGTATAAAAAAACATAAAAGCCTTCGAAAGCATATACAGTCTCTGCGCTTTCGAAGGCCACATTATTATTCTGAAAAAATCCTTATTTAACTATAAAATACAACGTGATGGTCTATAAGTCTTCCATCCTTATAAACAAATTTGCCTGAAAAAAACCTGCCCGTATCCAGCCATTTCATAAAAATCCGGTCCCCTTCCCAGAGATTCAGGTTTAAAATATCGTCATTATCAATCCAATGGAGTTCTCCTTCCTTACACGCTGAGAGTTCACCTTCAAATTCTCTTGCAGTAAAAACGAAAGCCATCCAATCCTCTCCATGACTAAATTCCGGAAAAGTGAGAATGCCGTTTAAAACCGGATGCTTAATGATAAGCCCGCTTTCCTCTTTCACCTCCCGGATTACACATTCCTCAGGCGTTTCACCCTTTTCCATTTTTCCACCTAATCCATTCCATTTCCCCTCATGTACATCGTTTTCCTTTTTATTACGAAGCATCATCAGGGTTTGATCACCTTTTCCAATATAGCACAACGTTGCCAGCTTCATATATCTCACAACCCATAGACATCAAAATTTTTCATTCTTGATATATAACGTAAAAATGATTTTGCATCGATAAATTGAATTTTCACGTTATTACACGTTATTAAATCAAGGAAATTGAAGCGCGGTATAAAATCTTTATCGCGTTCAATATAGCATGAAGTTATTGTTCCAATTCTTCTGCTCTTTTTATCCAGTACTCTTTTAAATTTTCCACAATGGTTTTAAAATGGTCATCGGGCGACATCTCGTCCCATTTTTTAAAATGACTGAAAGTATGCCCCTGAGCTGATGTTGTAGGCTTACTCTTTTTATCAAAGGGACCTGAGATTCCTGCCATCCATCCTTTACCCGTCCAAAAATCATCACTGCTGCACCTAAACTTGAATAAGTAATATTCTTCATCACCACAGTCAAAAACCTTTGCCAACTCAATTTCATCCGGTACTCTTCCCAGCTCGGTAGGGTAAATAAGCCAATCTATCATATTTGATTCTGCGAAGGCTTCCTGAGTTCTATACTTTTCAGGGTACAGTTCACTTTTTCCAACCTCACACAGCCTGTCATAGAACCAGTTGCGCACTTCGCTGTCGGCAGCAATCTCCAATGCATCTTTGGGCTCCACTGTTTGTCCGTGTTTTAGCAGAGATATGGCAGCAAACATTTTAAGCCGAATATCTTTCACATGCATCAGGTTTCTAAGTGCCATAGTCACTTTGGCATCCTTCATATATCCTGCAAGGTCAAAATGGACACCTGCATAACTTCTCATGATCATATATTCTTCATTATCCCAAATAGAGCTTGGCTGTTCCTCTTCCCAATATTCCAAAACCGTTTCGGACATATTTACAATATCACGTATCACCGCACTCCTGTATTCGCCCAAAGCAGCTTCGCTTATTAGTTCAAATTCAAGATATGTAAGCAGTAAAAGGTATATGTCCCGCGAAATACATTGATTGTCTGTGTATTTTAGAAGACCGGGAAAAAGGATATTGGAAAATCTGGGGTAACTATTTAGACTTCCTGTGGGAAGGGCTTGAAGTTCCTTATAGTCTTTGGCAAGCAATTTAAGATATGAAATTAGGGCCTGTTCATTTTCATAACTAGCCAAAAACTGCAGTGCAGCAATTTTGGCCTGGGGGTTCAATTCATCATAAATTTTTTCTATTTTCCCTACATACTCAAAGTAGGGCATATTCGCACAGATTTCAATTAGCTGGGCTGAAATATCCTCCCATTCATCCTCTGACTTTGGGAACTCATTTTTTGACGCCTCCAGCAATTTAAGCCCTTCATCCAATCTCAGTTCCATCTTGCTTAACTCCTCCAAAGCCTTGAATCTTTTCTTTTCCGAAGGACCTTGAAGTTCTGCCAAAAGACGGTTTATCGTATTTTTTCCATTAAAAAAGCTTAATATAGACATAATTTCACCTCAGACAGGTCTATAAACCATTGAACAATGATAAAAACCTATTTTTCTCACACATACCAACCAATAATCTATTTATAAGAAAATAGGGGCTATCCCTATGCCCCCTACTTTTATTTGTATTATATAGTTATTATAAAATGGATACCCCATGGATTTTTGCAATATTAATAAGGGCACTTTGGGAAACATCCTTTAAATCTTCCAAATCCTCAAAAATATTTTGATGGTAATCCCTTCTGCAAAGGCTGTCCCATTTTAGCAATGCAAGCTTCACTTTGTCTTGAATTTCATCCTTGCATCTTACTACCAAAGTATTGATAGTATCATTATACCAACAATCCAACGCAATAAAACTTCCATCCTCTTCACTTTTCCTAAAAGTACATACACACTTCTTACCTGCTTCGCCATTGTTTTCGACTGCTTGTTCAACCATTTGGTAATCGATGGGGATCTCCGTCAATCCTCCCACTTCATTTAATACAACCTTGATATACTCCAATGGAAGGCTGATTTCGTACTGCTTATGTCCTGCAGGTATTTTTAATGCGGCTTCACTTATATTTTGTGGTGCCGCTTCCTTCGAGGGTGATAAGATTTCTAAGTCTATTTTGACCCCCGGATACCTTTCGTCAAACTGTTTTTTCACATATTCACAGCTTTTACATAGGTTTAGCTCACTTTTCATCTCAATTTCACACCGCACCTCAAAGTGTTCTTTCAAATCTTCAGCGAATTGCTCAAACAGTTTGGCAGGAGAACAGTATTTACGGTCGTAAGCCAGACGGTTATTCTCCCTTCCGTATTTATCAACTTTTAAGGTTTTAAAAACCCTGCTCTTCCTAAGGGGAACAAAAGTATTCTCATCTGCCCCAGGCATCAGCTTTCCTTCTCTCCAGTCCGCTGTATTTTCCATAAGCTGCTTAAGATGCTCTCTTATCCACAGATCCTCATGATTTTCGGCCCACTGAAACAGTAAGCTTTGAATCTCCTCATCATCCGGTGCCAAAAAGTAAAAGCACTGTGCCGCTTCCACACTGAAATAATATCCGAGAACAGTTTTCCCATCTGACATACGCTCTTCCATTTCGTTAACCAAAACGAAGAATCTGGTCGGATCGTTGAGTTCCTTTATATTTTCCAGACCTTTACCCTTTGCTAGTCTTTTTAAGAAAAATAAGTACCTGAAAGCGGCTTCCTTTTTGCATATCACAATATGCTTAAATATTGAATAGGCAAGAACTGCATTTTTATTGTGCCAATAGTCGAAAATCCGGTCTAAAGCCTTATATCCATTGTTGTCATCCTTGAATTTAGATAAGCAAAGAGCAGTATATAAAACACTTTCCTCACTGAGTAAACCTGTATTTTGAACAATATCCTCCAAAACCTCATTGGTATTTACATCCTCTTTTGCCAGCCGTAAAAGAAAATAAAGTGCCATTTTTTGGTGCGCACCTGATGCATTAAAAGCAATATCTTTAAACAAGGGAACTGCCTTTTCATCAAAATTATACAAAATCTCAAAAGCTGCCGAATTGCATGCTGCCGACCACTCCTCAGGCTTTGCAAACTTATAACTCGATTCCTTAGGCATCTTAGGTGGATTATCAATAAACGAAGCTACAATTTCCAAATAACTTTCATCCATTTCATATGCAGCTTCTTGAGCACTATCCTCAAACTTTTCTCTTAAATTGATTTTAGAAGCTACTTGTGTTATCTTTTCTATAACAAATTCCTTCGGATCCTCAATGAAAAATAGGCGCTTAAAAAAATCCACAGTTTATTCCCCTCTCAAAGTTTTGTAGTAAAAACAATAAACCTAATTAACCTTAACATAAAATTTTATCTTTGAAAATCTTATTCTACAAATTTGACAATACTATTTTCCCACACAATACCCGTAAATTCAATTCATTCTAGATTATATTTTAAAAATTCAACAGTAGTTTCAATCTTTTTATTATTTCCCATGTTTTTTTGAGTTTTGAACGGATATTTTTTTTATAGAAGCAAATCATACAAATATATTTTAATTGCACTAAATATTTACGTGGCATTAAATGAAAATCAAAGTAATTGAAGCACGATGTAAATTCTTTATCGCGTTCAATATAGCACAACGAATTAAATGAATGATTTTGCAAGGAGGAGAAAATGGAAAGTAATTCATCAACCTGGGGAAGCCGCTTTACCACTCCCCCCCAGTCCTACTGGATCGCATCCACACCACAACCAAAGAACCCGCAGCTTAAAGAGGATACCAGAGTAGACGTAGCGATTATAGGCGGGGGTATGGTAGGAATAACAACCGCTTACCTTTTAAAAAAGGCAGGCGTAAAAGTTGCCGTTATCGAAGCAGACCGGATCCTTCAAGGCACAACAGGCCATACTACTGCCAAACTCACGTCCCAGCATGATCTAATTTATTATAAAATTAAAAAGCAGCATGGTGAGGAAAAAGCAAAGCAATATGCCCTGGCAAACCAATCAGCCATTAATGCGGTTGAAAGGCTCATTTTAGAGCATAAAATCGATTGTGATTTTCATAAATGTCCAGCTTTTGTTTATACCCAGCAAGATAATTATATTGAAAAAATTCAAAATGAAGTTGAAGCTGCATTGAGCCTGGGAATCGAGGCATCCTACATTGAAGAAATCCCATTTCCCTTTAAGATTAAAGCTGCTGTGCGTTTTGACGATCAAGCAAGGTTTCATCCGAGAAAATTTCTTCTCCCATTGGCAGAAACTATTCCCGGCGAGGGAAGCTATATTTTTGAAGAGACAAGAGCGGTTGATATTGAGGAAGGAAATCCTTGCTTTGTATTTACCAACCGGAATAAAAAGGTTTCGGCCTCCCATGTTATCCTTGCTTCGCATTATCCTTTCTATGACAGACATGGCCTTTATTTTGCACGGCTCTATCCGGAGAGATCCTATGCTCTCGGTATTAAAATCAAAGGGAAATACCCGGACGGTATGTATATCACCGCAGAAGACCCGGGCCGGTCCCTAAGGTCACAAGAGCTTTCCGACGGCGAACTGATCATTGTGGGGGGAGAGCATCATAAAACAGGCCAGGGAGAAGAGATGCCGGTTCATTACGAAAACCTCAGACAATTCGCAGATGAAATTTTTGAGGTGGAAGAAATATTATACCGCTGGTCAACACAAGACTATACTTCTGCGGATGAAATTCCCTATGTGGGCCATTTAACCTCTAAAACCCCCAATATATTTGTTGCAACCGGCTTCCGGAAATGGGGTATGACCAATAGTATTGCTTCCTCTATTCTCCTAAGTGATATGATATTGAAACGGGAAAATCCCTGGGAGGCCATTTACAATCCATCCAGGTTTACAGCCTCAGCCTCTGTCAAAAACATTGTGGTAGAAAACGCCAATGTGGCAAAAGAACTGATCAAAGGGAAATTAAAACCTGTTCCGGATGATGTGGTCATTCCCTCCGGGGAGGCAAAGGTAATTGATATTGAAGGCCAACGGGTTGGAGCCTATAAAGATGAAAAAGGAAAGCTGCACCTGGTGGACACAACCTGCACCCACATGGGATGTGAGCTTCGCTGGAATGGTGCGGAAAAATCTTGGGACTGCCCATGCCATGGTTCCAGATTTACCTATGAAGGTGAAATTGTTGAAGGGCCGGCGCTAAAGACACTCAAGACCGATATGAAAGAAGAGGGCAATTAAGCTTGTATATAAACAAACGGTTGATCATTATCATTTTGAGCCTTTGAGTTTTACTACCTTTTGAAATACTGTCGGAATCGCTAAGTTTTGCAATTCCTCTGCATCTTTCCAGATAAGTGTTTCTGGAACCGCTTTATCCTCTTTAAGGGTATATACCCCGGCATCCATTTTCCAGGTTTGGTGGGTAAAAATATGTTCCGCTTCGCCAAGTTCCTTTTCTTTAAAAAGCTTTAACCCGTATTTCTCCCTAAATAACTCCTCAGGCCCTCTATTCCCATCCTTTTTTACCATGGGGAATCCCCACATTTTTGCTAAAAGGGTTTCCTCTTTCCTGTATTCCATTAAAATCTTATTGTGCTTTTCAATCCAGGCTACCCACCACCCATACTGAGGAGATGGTCCTTTCTTCCTTTTCACAGGAATTTTCTCCTGAAGCCCACGGGCATTTGCCCTGCACAAATGGGCAACCGGGCATTCGGTACAGCACGGAGTCTGCGGAGTGCAAACCATTGCCCCCAACTCCATAAGTGCCTGGCTAAAATCCCTTGCACTTCCTTGGGGCAGTACCTCATGCACCTTCTTTTCCACTTCTTTTTTTACTTTCAGGAGGGCAATATCCTCCCGGATCTCTTCAATCCTTGTCAGAACCCGCAGCACATTTCCATCCACCGCAGCAGCAGGCTGGTTGAAAGCAATGCTTAAAATTGCTCCTGCCGTATAGTCGCCAACTCCCGGTAGTTTCCTTATATTTTCCAATGAATCCGGAAATATACCCTTCCATTGTTCCTTTATCACCTTTGCAGCAAGATGAAGGTTTCGTGCCCTCCGGTAATATCCCAGTCCTTTCCAATGATTTAAAACCGCTTCTTCCTCTGCATTCGCCAGGGCACCCACATTAGGGAAAGCAGCTATAAAACGTTGGTAGTAATCAATTACCGTGTCCACCCGGGTCTGCTGCAGCATAATCTCAGAAATCCATATTTTATAGGGATCTTCTGTCCTTCGCCAGGGAAGATCTCTTTTATTCCTTAAGTACCAATCCAAAATCTTTATTCCGATTTCTTTACTTCTATTATCCATTGGGGCCTCCATTGACGATATCATAAACGAAATCATTATAGCACTTGTGAAGAAGTTGTCAAATGGAGTATTTTTACTGGTACTAACCGTTTTTCAGCCTCCATACCACCGCATCTTCCCCTACCTGGACGCCCAAGCTGCGCGCCACAGGAATACATTTGGCCTTCAAAATGAAAAAACTGTTCAGCATAAGGTCAAAAGCATTTTCATAGTAGCCCATCCCCTTCATTATATAAAGATCAGCCTCTTTAAAAGCTTCCTTAAACCTATCCGATGACCTTTCCAGATTTAAGCCTACCCACTGCGCAGTTGGAATGATCTCATCCACCATCTCTATGGTAGGCGTACCCAGCAAATCTTCCAAAGTCGCATCATTCTGTATGGGTGCTTCCTTAGGTGAAAGAATAATCCTTTTTCCTTTTTGCTTGATATACTTTAATAAAAAGTAATCCAAAACCACTTCCCCTGCATTGTCGGTTAGAAAGAGAATTGTGTCCGCTTTATTGATATGCTCCTCCAAATGGATACTGTGGTCTAATGAGATAGGTGTTGTCAAAATCGAATCTGCATTAATTTTTTCATAATCCCATCCCATAACCGCATGGTCCATGATATTTCCAAATAAAGAGGCTTTTAAAGCGTTTTTAAGTGTAAGCTCCATCCCTTTAAGCTTTTCAAAGACCCTTAACGCTGTCTCTTTCGCATCTATTTTTTGCTTTTTAAAAGGATCTTCACAATATTCCATGATTATTTTATTGAGCTTTGTTCCGATATCCGCCGGTGAATTTTCGGGAAATCCGCTGCTTAGTTCATTGACAAGTCTGCAAATGATTTCCTTCCCCAGCTTTTCGTCTTGCGTTATCATTTTTACGTTCTTGGTATAGGTGTGTGCAAAACACTCCCAACATTCGCATGAAGTCTTCATCTTTACCCCCGAATTGAAATAATAAAATTCTACATTAAATCATTTAATATACTAACATATCCTTTTAATAAAAAACAATTTTATTTATTTTTTCTATATTTCAGTTTTATGTGACGTAAAATAACGCCCATTATCAACACCCATGTTGAAAATGGAATGGCAAAAGTGGTGGCACAGGTAGAGCCGGTTTTTACGATCAAAGAGTAATTTCATAGGTGAACAAAATGAAATTTTCCAGGATAACCCTCACTAACATAAGTCTACATAAAAATCTATAATTTATCCGGTATTTAAATCAAATTACGGATCATAATAATATCACAAGGGTTCATGATGGTCGAGCCAAGAGTGTTATAAGGTCTTAAAAAGGCTTTGTAATATTCGGCCAAAGGTTAATACCAGGTTTGGTCCAAAATTTAATTTACTTTCTGGAGATGAATTAGCTTTATAAAGAGGATAACCTTTTTAAAAGGCTTAAGGAATCTCTAGATCAGTAAACCAGTGTAGTATAGGACGCAAAGGCTTGATATTAGCCGGAGGGAAGAATATGCTATATCCTGTAAGGCTATATTGCAGTAGTAAAATATTGCAATATGGTCAAAAAGGACGTATCATATTCGAGCTAAGATTATTAAGGGTTCCGCAGGCAATAAAATGTTTACACCAAGAGTTTACTAATTATTTAGTATTCCGTAGGTCAACATTGATGTGCTGGAGGTTTACTGCAGCCTATCGGTTGCAGTAGGTTTCTAAGGGACTTTTAATAGTCGAGCAAAGGTTGGTACAGGTTTTGTAATGCTTGTGGACAGTCGGAAGATTGTTTATGGGTATGTAGGGATTTGTATCAGCTGGAGTGTAGATCATCAGGAGCTCTTTTTTGTATTAAAAAAATATTTTAAAAAAATCATCTATCATAGGTTTACCATATAAATCTTTTTCTCATCATCGTGATCTGCCGGAATAACTTAAGGATATATAAAATATGGATATCATATACACTTTGTTATGATTATATTTTATTTTTCAAAGGAGAAAAACCCATGCGGACGTCCTTAAGAGTTACTTCGGCCTACAGAAATTATAGAAGAAAAAAGTATACCCCTAGAAAGCGGCATGGCCGTGATGCTTCAAAAAAGGTTCAAGATTTTTTTATCCATTTGTTGGTTCTTTTTACTCTGGGAATCATTCTATCCAACCTATCCGATAAGCATCTTATCAATAAAAAAGGAGAACTTCCTAACGAAAAAATTATCCAGGAAGGGTATTCCCAAATGGAGATTTTAGACTCCAACAGTAAGGCAGCCCTTTTACACCGGCTCCTGGTGGATCAGCTTGGAAAACCCTATGTATATGGGGATGAAGGTCCCTACTCCTTTGACTGCTCAGGGTTAGTGCAATATGTTTTTTCAAAGGTTGGGATTCTTTTGCCAAGAGTCGCATCCGATCAGGCTGAAGCCGGATTGGAAATAGAGAAAAGCAGCTTAAGATTTGGAGATGTGGTCTTCTTCTCAGCTGACGGTATGACAATCAATCATACAGGAATCTATGTAGGGAACGGCTTTATGGTTCATGCTCCTAAAACAGGAGAAGTCGTAAAGGTCAGCCGTATTGATTCGGGCTACTACGCAGAATGTTTTAAAAAGGCAGTACGCCTACTGAATTACTGATGATTCTTTGGCTGTTTGAAAGCTGCAATGATAAAGTACAGGATACAAAGGATAATGATAAAAACCCCTAATGAAACCAGGATTAAGGGCTCTGTGATTCTGATTCCGAAAAATGTAACCGCGTTCCAAAATAGCATTATTAAACTTACAAGAATCAATGTAAAAATAACTACACGAGAAAGAAGATATACCCTGTTTTGAAAAATTTCCTGCAGCTTCTCCATAGAAGCCCCTCTTACAACCCAAAAATCATACTGCTCCAAAAAGTATGAAATACGAGATATAAATAGTACCCCTATCAATGCAAAAGACACCAAAAATGCAGTAAGGACAGGCGGGTTTGAACTCTTTATCTCAAGCCAGTTAAGCTTTGACACTGCAATAATTCCCGGAAAACAGAGTAAAAAATACAGCGTGAAAAACGCAATTTTTATTTTCTTATAAAGCAGTGTGCATAAGATTATAAATAAAAGGGAGGCTCCCAAAACCAGAAGAAGGGCAAAAAATTTACTTCCTATCTTCTGCTCCATTTTATGAAAGAGGCTAGTTCCTAAAAAATTGATGAGACAAAGAAGATATAGCAGGAAATACAGCGTGTTTATTATATAATTTAATTTATTCTTATCTATATTCATAATTTCCTCACCTGTGTCAGAAGTACCTTGGCTAAACTGGTACTTGCCGGTTCCCAATCTATCCATATACACTTTTTCTTCAAAAATGCATAATCAAAGCGGTCCAATTGATACAAAAGCTTTTGTGCGGTAAGTTCCTCCAGGCCTTTTGAAATCAGCCCGTAGCCCACAATATTAATTACCATGATCTTGGGTTTGCGCTCAGTATTGCCTGCATATTTCATCATTTCTTGGATACCGTCGGATATCATCCCGGCCATCCCCCGGTCAAAGGATGTAATAATGATAAATAAAGGCCTTGAACCGCATATATACCTCGTGTTTGTTTTAACTGCCTCTTTCAGGGATATGCATTTTTCATAAAATTCCTCCACCCTTTTTTCCCTGGTAAAGGTTAGCTTTACAAGCTCCTTTCTGATCCGATGGTACTGCTTCCTTCCTTCCCCGGGTAAAACGGTTGTCTGCAAGCAGTTGAAGGTGGAAAATCCCACCAGGCAATCCATACTCAAATAGTAATTTGCCAGAGAATTTGCCGCCTCAATGGCACATTCCATAACATTCCTAACATTTGACCCCATCTTCATCTCCGGAGCCCGGTCAATAAATATCCAAATGTTCTTTTTCCCTTCTTTTTCGTACTCATTTACAACAGGCCAAGGTATCCCTTTATAAATATTTCTGGATGTTGCCTTCCAGTTAATGTTTCTAAAGTGATCTCCCGGTGTGTAAAACCGCATATCCTTCAAATCCAGTGTGGCTAACCCGATATTGGCCTGTGCCCCGGAAGGCAGCGGCAGCGGAGATTTATTTTTTAGGTTCATGATCTTTTTTACATCCATCATCCCCGGTATGACGTCGACTTTGGAAGGCTCATTCATCTCACCGCTCTTTGCGTATTCATATAAAAAATGTCTCAATTCCCACTTTAGAATGTTGAACTCATGGTTCCCGGATACCAAACATTTAAATTTGTATTGAAAACTAAAACTTTGGTCCCGGACCTCCTTCCAACAGGTCATGCAGTTTGATCCCTCTACCAGTTCAAAGTACGGGGGCACCACATCTTCAAAAGCCACGATGCCCAATCCGCCGCTAACCTCAATGTTCACCGTTACCAAAAGTACATCCCCTACCTGGAGCTTATTGGAGGATAAACTCCTCCAAATCTTTATTTCCTTTGGAACAGGAAAGATAAATGCAGCACCCAAAAGCAAAAAGGTTAGTACTGCCAGTATAAAAATAACCATATTGGCCGTGAAAATACTTAAAATGAGCAGTAAAGAAAAATAGACAATGATTTTCGTAAGCGATTTTGGCAGTGTCATAAGGCCTTCCTCGTATACTCTTTCGGCACCTCAGTATTTGAAATTACTTCATTGATTTTATCCTCCGGCTTCAATCCTTCCAATACATTTTCCATATCCAGGATAATCCGGTGCGCAAGGGCATCTACCGCCAACATCTTTACATCATCCGGAATGACAAAATCCCTTCCATGAATCATTGCCCATGCCCTTACAAGCTTTAGAAGGGCAAGAGAACCCCTGGGGCTTGCACCAACCAAAACACCGGTCTTTTTTCTGGTAGCAGTTACAATCTCCGCAATATATTTTAAAATATTTTCATCCACATAAACATCTTCCACTTCCCTCTGGAGAATTATCAGTTCTTCCTGGGAGATCACCTCTGCCAGATCACCTACAGGGTCGTCTTTTTTCCACGAAATACGTCTCTTTAATATTTCACATTCTTCATTGGCTGTTCCCGCATAGCCTAAGGACAGCCGCATAATGAACCTGTCCATCTGAGCCTCGGGAAGAGGGTAGGTTCCTTCCATCTCAATGGGGTTCTGGGTCGCCATGACAGTAAAAGGCGGCGTCAGCTTATACGTTGTCCCCTCAATGGTTACCTGTCTTTCCTCCATTGCCTCAAGCAAGGCGGATTGGGTTTTCGGAAGAGCCCTGTTGATCTCATCTGCCAGCAGAAAATTTGTAAATACAGGCCCTTTTTCAAGCTCAAAACCTGCATCAGAACCCTTCCAAATCTTTGTCCCGATAATATCTGCAGGCATAAGGTCCGGAGTAAACTGAACCCGCTTCCAACTGCAGCCGGTTACCCTTGCAAAAAGCTTAACAAGCAGTGTTTTCCCAAGCCCAGGGTTGTCCTCAAAGAGAATATGTCCCCCGGCTAAGAAACCGCATAAAACCTTTTCAAGGGTCTCTCTTTTTTCTGAGACAAAAACCGTACCGATTTGATCAATTATTTTTGCACAAGTTATTTCAGGATGATTCATATTCATTTATTGGCCTCCATAGTACTCAATCATTTGAATGGTATATTCCAAGACATTTCGTCTGCTCTTCCTGTTCTTTTCTTCAATAAGCAAAGCTTCACTTCTCCGGCAAATCAAAGGTAGGCTTACATCCTTATAATGAATCATGGGATAAATAAGACGTGCCACCAACTCCACCGGCATACCGGCTAACTGAAGCCTTAATGCAATATATGCGATGATTCTGCTTTTTTCACCCTGTTCTACAAATGACCGGATATACTCTGTTGTCATCTCCAGTTCCTCATGATTAAAAAACTTAAGCGACAGCATATGCCTGCTTAAATTGTCATGGGGTTCCAGTTCTCTGGAGTGGGTAATCAAGCTTTTTATATTGATAAATAAAATGATCAGAATGAAAACCATCAAAACCAATTGTGCAGTAAAAGCATCCTCTTTGAAAACCGTATCAATCACCTTAGGAACGTCTTTAAAAACAAAAACCACGCCGGCTCCATAAAAAAACTTTCCTATTGTGTTTTCCTGGGACCATTTCCCAATGTACTTTGAAAAAGGGCTTTCGTTAAGCGAAAAAAGAGCCAGCAAAGAAAAAACCGAAAGTGCAAAATAGCCTGCCATAGCCATATCTGCTGCAGACAGATCAATTCCTATCATCCAGTGGCCTCCGTCCCTATCCCAAACGATGTGCATAATCGTCCATACCAGGATTCCCTGTATAACATAGCTTACCGACCGAAGCACAGAGTAGGTCGCAAATCTCTTAACCGTTAGAGAGATATATCCATGGGCCAATAGGAGAATAAGGTATATGACAAGGATCATTCCAAACATAAAATTGAAAGTCTCCGGAATAAACATAATAAATGCAATTGCTGCCAAACCCAAAAAGAGCTTTTTCATAGTCCCTGCAAGCATGAATGCCAGTCTGCCCGAAAAAAAGTTTTGTATAAGATTTTCCAGGGTAACTCCCATAAGAATAAAAATACCGGGAATTCCAAGAAGATTTACTGTTTTAATATCACTGCCACTCATCCGTGAGTTTAAATTTACTGCCATCACCGCTCCGGATAAAAGCAGTATAAAACTCACCATCAACACAATACGAAATTTCAGTTTCATTTTAATTCCTGTCCCTCTTTATCTCATTTAAAATCTGTAAATAGAGTATATAAAAGTTTTCAAAGTCTCCGCGAATAAGCTTTCTATTTCCATACGCCGCCTTTTCAAACACGGCTACCATCTTGCCAAATACATCCGCAAGCTCCAAGCTGCCATTCACATGCAAAATATCTGCCATTTCCCTGGGTGTATTCTTATCATGAAAAGGCCCAAAAAACTTTCCTGACTTTTTCATCGCTTCCTTACCCAACTTAATCATTTCCTCACCATATTCTACAATCTGAATGCTTCGGGATGCTTTTAGTTTGCGATCCCCGTCATAGACAGATATTTTATTGCACCCACACTGCCTGAAAGTAATCCTGACCTCTTCAAAAGCTCCAGTTCCATCCTGGAACCTTACAAGTAAAGCATCCTCTTTTCCCCAAACCTGGGGAAAGGGCTCTTTAATATCCGGAAAACAAATGGTAATATTTTGGCCGTCATGAAACATCTCTCCCATCGGTCTCATAGGTTGGATTTCCATATTATCATGTGGAGAAACCGCCAGATAGTGCTCTACCGATGACCTTCTTTTTTTTACATACTTAACACTAAAATATGCAAGGAAAACCAACATGAAAAGGGGTATAACCCCAAATACAATCATCCTGCCAAAATGCACCTTCCAAATGGTAATCTCCTCTTTATAGGCGCTTGGGAGATAATAGGTACTTCCTTTAAAAGTAACAGACAAACTGCTTTTATAGTTTTGGATGTAAAACAGGTCCAGAGACGGCTTGGCTCCTTCCTTTAAAACAGCCTTCATCTTCTCATCAAACTTCCCTTTCAGGCTTTTCCCACCTTTTTCAAGGTCCGGAAAGCTAACTCCGCCTTCCTTTACATGAAGTTCAAGGTCTAGGTTTTCCAAAGCCTTACCCGTTGATTTTTCGTAAAGACCGCCCGAAAGGCTAAATTCCTTTCCATCGTCTACACCTGTTAACGCTTCAACCAGCAGGAAAGTATCATCAACAACCTTTAACTCCGGGTCACTCCAGGATTCCTTGTATTTTTCACTTCCAAGTGTCTGGGCAGCAACTTGGTAGCTCCCTACATCATAATCATCTCCAATATTCACTTGGACTTCAAATTTGCCGTTTTCCACCATCCCCTCTGCTTTAGACATGGCGGATTCACTTTTGGTTTTCTTAACATAGATGAGAACCCTTGTACCACTTACAGGTCGTCTTGTCAAAGCGGCCACAGTTCCTTTCACCTTAATGCTTGAGCCCTTTTTGATGGTCCCCTCCATATCGGTGATTTCGGTCTCTGTTTCTATTGGAGGCACATAGGATTCACCTGTTTTGACATCTTCAAAAATATCTACAGGCACCCAGCCGTATAGTTCAAAGTGAACTTCGGGCATTACTTCAAGCTGGTCTGCATATACAATCTGGTAATCTTTTTGGCTGTGTATTTTATATCCTACAGCAACACGGGTTTGGACTTCCATACTCTGTAGAAGGAGGGTAAAAGCACTGACAAAGTCCAAGGTTGTCCCCTTTTTTACATCATGTAGAAAAGCCCTCATCCGGTTTTCACCCGTACCTTCAAGAACATCCTTATTTGCTACCGTATAACCTGATTTTAATAGCTTCTTAACCCATTCAATTTTTTCGTAAGGGGTATGGTATCCATCTTCCATCTCCCTCGTCAGCGATGAAATCCAACTTAATTGTTCATTTTCCTTATAATCATATACCTCTACAATCCTCTCATTTTTCAGCATCTTCCAATCGGGAATTTCCCGGTCATAAAAGACATCGTAGGGGCTGTTTACTTCGGACCTTGCATAGTAAATACTGTAATCTTTCGAATAATACAACTCATTGGAAGGAAATTTAATTCCTTTAATATTTCCAGTTGCAGGCACAAAACCCTTTAACGGGTTTAAAACTCTCATTTTATAAAATTTATCCGAATATGTTCTATCGAAATCGCATCGTTCAAATACAAGATCATCTCCCAAAACCCAACTGGTTTGGCTGAAGTTTTGGAAAGAAACAAAACGGATATAGGGACTCCCGGTCTTCCCGAATATTTCGAGCAGCGGTTCATGCCGCGGCTTCGATCCCATTTGCACACTGAGAGACTTCTCCATCCCTTCAGGGTCAAACTGTGGAACCGAATTTTCCTTTGAAAGATCAATTTGGATGTCGGGTAATTCTTCTTTCCCCAAAACAAATTTTTCGTTCATATCTTTTTCATAGGGAACCGAAGGTGTTACTTTCCCCTTCTTATTATCTGCATTTTTATTGCCTTGGCCGTTCTTATCCTTTGGATCATCTTGCTTTCCGCCATTCTTCCTGGATGATTGGCTTTTTTTATCATTGTGATTTTGGGAGGTGGAACCCCCGGAACCCGAAAAAATATTAAAAGCCAGCATAAAAAGAAGCGCAGATAAAAATACCGCAGCAGATGTAATGATTAAGTTTTTAAGGGATTCCTTTGTTAAAAAGCGGCTTCTCAATTTTTTCATTCTCCATAAAAATATAAGGTAATTAAAGTGCATTAAAACTATTATATATGAGGTTTGGAAAGGTGTAAATGCAGTTTTTCCGTATTATCCCAGTTTGTCATGAAAACCTTCGTATCACAAAAAAGAGGTATCCCGAAATCGGATAGCCTCTCTTCGTACTCACATTCAATAACAGCATTTTGTATCATGGAACTTATTTTAATGTCCGATCATCTCACAATTAGAAGCCCCAGGCGGTACCATCGGCATTACATTTTCCGCGAAATGAATCGGAACATTTACAATAGAAGGGCCGGGCTCGGATAAAGATTTTATTAGAATAGCAGTTGGATCTCCCCCATCCCCCAAATCATATCCGGGTATGCCAAAATCACGCCCGATGGCTGAAAAATCCGGATTGGTTTTAAACTTAGATGCAATAAAATTTTTAGCATAAAACAGTTCCTGCTGCTGCCGTACAAGACCCAGGTGCCCATTATTCATAATGAGTACGGTCACATTTAAATCCAAATCGGCCAAAGTAGCCAACTCCTGTATGTTCATTAAAACAGAACCATCTCCTGTAAAGCAAACAATTCTCTTTTGAGGATTGGCCAAAGCAGCCCCAATAGCTGCAGGCAATCCAAAACCCATGGTTCCCAATCCCCCTGAAGTCAATAATGTCCTAGGCTTCCGAAATGGATATACCTGTGCAACCCACATTTGATGCTGTCCCACATCCGTGGTAATGATGGTATCCGAACTTACCAAACTGCCTACAGCACGGATAAAATTTATGGGGTGAAACAAATGGTGGGCTTCCGGCATCATAAAAGGGTAGTTCTTCTTCATCTCTTCAATGTACGAAACCCATTCAGGGCGTTTATTTAAGCTTACTAAGGGAATCAATTTTCCTAAAAAAGTCCTTACATCTCCCACGATGGAGAGGTTTGACTTTTTAATTTTATTGATCTCCGAAGGATCAATATCTACATGAATAATGGATGCATTCGGACAAAACCTGGAAATATTTCCTGTCGCCCTATCGTCAAAACGTACCCCCAATGCCACGATCAAGTCAGCTTCATTCACGATGTAATTGGTATAGCGTGCGCCATGCATTCCAATCATCCCAAGATATAAAGGGTCATTGGACGGAAATGCACCCAACCCCATGAGTGTTAAGACTGCCGGAATTGAATTTTGCTTTGCCAGTTGATATACCTGCTCATGTGCACCGGCATGTATAATCCCGCCTCCAACATAAAGCAAGGGGCGGGCTGCATGGTTTATCATTTCTGCCGCTTTGCGGATCTGAAAGGAATCGATCTCAAATAGAGGCTCTTCTACCGTTTCTTCGGGCCAGACTTCAACGTCAACTACTTCCAACTGTACATCTTTGGGGATATCGATGACAACCGGCCCAGGCCGCCCCTCACCCGCGACTCTAAAGGCTTCAGGAATTACACGAAGAAGCTCTTTTGCTGAGCGTACAAAATAATTATGCTTTGTAATGGGCAGTGTCAAACCGTAGGTGTCTACTTCCTGAAAAGCATCCTTACCCATAAGGCTGGAGGGAACTTGGCCTGTTATGGCTACCAGTGGGATGGAATCCAGTTTTGCATCTGCAACCGCGGTTAATACATTCATTACGCCAGGTCCCGAGGTTGCAAAACAAACTGCCGGCTTTCCTGTTGTTCTTGCAATTCCCTGTGCAATAAACCCGGCACCCTGTTCATGCCTTGCCAATATATGTTCAATCCGGCTTTTATAAAGTGCGTTGTAAAGCGGAAGGTTTGCCCCTCCCGGCACCCCGGCAACCATTTCAACGCCCTGCCTCTCCAAGAGTTTAATTGTAATTTCGGCCCCAGTATACTTCATGTTTTCTTCTCCTTTTATTTAAAACTTTTCTTACTATTTTGTACGCGATAAAGGTTTTACATCGCGTTTCAATTTCCTTGATTTAATATTGTGAAAATTCAATTTATCCCTGCAAAATCATTTCCACAATCTAATTATTTTACAAATGAAAGAACTTGATCATTTTTACCCACTTTTCCATCCTTCAAATATAATTTTTTAAGAAATAAAAACGCACATACTGATTTATAAATCCATATATATAAAAAACAACTATGGCTCACTCCCATAGTTGTTGCTTAATTCTAAAATTTAGTTCAATTGAAATGCATTTTCATTATTAAAATAACCTCGTCGCTATACAGCTAGGTTTATTAGGTAGAAAGAACTTTTGTGCAGAGGCTTTAGAGAATGTTCATCCGAGCGAGGGGAAGCAAATCCACTGTTTGAGCGAAGCGAGTTTGGATTTGCCCGAGCTGAATTTACATACTCTTAAGGCTTGAAGCATCATCGTTCTTGGGACCTAATCAACCTAGTGTCTCGTAACGTAATTCTTTTCTAGAGTATGCGAGGCACAAACAGAGGAAGTGCATTTTTAACACCTTGAAACTTAAAATTTGTTGTGTTAAAAAGCACTAGCTGGCAGAGCAAGCTAAATTAATTCATAATATACTCAATTTGGTCCTCTTCCGAGTTTAGGTCAATTTCAAAGAAAGATACCATCGTCCAATAAGTCCCTCTGCAAGAAACCTTACCCTTCATTTTTTCCTTATATTTCGCCTTTAATTCACCCAAAAGCTCTTTAGGAGATTCTCCTACACTTACACCTGCAGCGCTATTAAACTGAATAGTTACCATCCCATCCGAATCCGCTTCTTTCACCATGGGATGTCCCTTGGCAAAATCTTTTGCCCCCTTCCAATTGAGCAACTCTCTTAGCCGGCTCTCTTTTAGGAGCATCTCCCGGACAAAAATACTTTTATGAATTTTAAGAAATCCACCTACAATGGTATATTCCAACTCCATATCCAAGCCCCCTTCAAGCTTCAAGCATGATATGATGCCCAAAGGCCACAGGTTTTTTTCCACCCTTGGTCAGAACCCACAATACCTTTTGATCTGCGCTCTCGGGAGGTATTCCGTCCCCATCGGTAAAAATGATAATTAGAGGAATCCGCATTCGATCCGCCAGATGAAAGACCGGCCGAAAATCTGTACCTCCATTTTTCACACGCTCTTTTTTCCTTACATATTTCTCTATAGGAACAGGTGCTGTGCATTCGGTATCAAAGGCTGTCACCTTAATGGATGCACCGGTAATCCGTCTTATGCTTAAAAGCTCATTATAAAACCTTAGCACCTGCACATCGGATACGGAACCGCTTTCATCCAAGGCGAGAAGGGCTTCTGATCCTACAGTCCGCCTATTTCCGGGCAAATTTTCAAAACGTTTGGATTCCCTCTTACAGGTCTTTTTTTTCAGTACCCTTCCCTTACCGGATAAAAACCTTTTTAAAACATTCCGCCAGTTGATCTCATAAGTCTTATACAATTCATGGATAAGGCTGTCAACACCATGGGGAATATCTCCCTCCGACTTTGCCTGCTCAATAAGATCAGCAACCATACTCTTTGCTGCATTTTTGTTTACTTCGGAGGAGTCTCCCTCTGTTTCATTGTTTGCAGTCAACTGAAGCCCATTTTTTAAAATCACCTTGATCTGATTGTCATTTTCTACAAAGCTTACTTTATTCTCTGTTTTGGAGATGATTTCATAATAAAACTCTGCACTTTTTAAAGGCGGAATCTGTTCCTTTATTTCTTCAGAAATTTTCCGGGTCGTAATTGCATCTTCCAAGAGCAGTGCTTCATCTATATGTTCGTTGACAGCCATATCACATGCAATTGCCCATAAGTTCCTTTCCCTGTTTTCCTTACGGAAGGAATGGAGTAAAATAAGGTGCAGCAATTCATGAAGCATTACGCCAACAGCCTTTTCTTCACATAAGCTTTCATACCAGTTCCTGTTATATAAAAGCTTTAAATCCGGAGAAGTTAACATGCTTACCGTTTGTGTTTCCGGGCTTTCCACCGGGATTACCGATGCTGCCATATATCCATAGAAGGGCTGTTTTAGCAGCAAATGCATCATAATATCCTGAATTCGCATAAAATCCCTCCATTGTTAAGCCATCATAATATCTACGATCCGGTCGGACAGCCTCTGAAATGCCGGAATCTTCAAGGTAACTTCTTCAAAGTCATCCGCTCTTTTTGTAGCCAGCAGCTTGAAAAACAAAATTCCCAGCTCTTCGGGCAAAATTTCCAATAAGGTATTTATATTCTTTAAATGCTGATTTTGGAGTTCAAAAGATATAACCACCTTTTTTATCATTAAACTCACTATATCCAGCCTTTTTTTTTCTAAAATTTCTTCTACCAAAAGCTTTACTTCTTCAAAATCATTGAGCAGCTTATGGGTGGAAGGGATTTTAAAATCCCGGTTCATCAAAAATCCAAAAAAGGATGAAGCTGTTTCCGGGCCCACAATACCTGCTACTAGTTCTTTAAGCAGCTTGTCACCCAGCTTGCAGCGGTTTAAAATTTCTTGTACTTTGGTCCATCCCCTGGGTGTAGGAGTTTTGAATAGCGCCGTACTGTCCGCCGACTTTCTCACCATGAGAAGCATATCGGGACAAGCTTGTAAATAAGCCAGCACATCGTCATTAGGTTCATTCCCCAATGAATAGTCTATATAATCCTCTAAGTTTGCATTAACTTCTATCGCTACAAACCGGTCCAGCATCGCATCGTCCAATGAATTTACAGAATAATTCAAGGTATCGGGATTCATGGTAACTCCCATTTTCCATCCGGGAGCCAGACTGTGTCCGTTTATTTTTCTTTCCAAAAGAAGTGGATACAAAACAGAGGTGGTATCACTGGGAACCCGGTTGATTTCCTCCAATACCAATAAGCCCTTTGAAGGGAACAGCCCCTCACTCACCGCTTGGACGGTAGGCAAAAATTGCGGAGCCAGATATTTGGTGATCCCTTTTTCCCTGTCCTTATCCGGAAGCCCCATAAAATCCGGCCCTTCCAAAGCAGCAGCATAGAGACCCATATAACCGATCGCCAGTTCATCGGCACACTGCTTAAAGGCTGAAGTTTTTCCGACACCCCTTTCACTAATGAGTGCAGAAACACAACCGGTATTTAAGTACAGTTCTTTGATACACTGTTTCGCCTCGCTTAGCCGCATAATGACTCCCCCTTTTTGGTATCTATTTCACACTATGATATTTTTTTAACAATCTTCCTGTTTTTATTATATACAATTTTTCTCAAAAAGTAAATCCAATTTGATAAAAAAATAACAATCCAATCTCATCTTACAGTCTGGATGGATCAACTTCCTACTTGCTTATTCAAATGATGTTGTTTATAGTAACTACATAAATCATATTTTTTATCCAATCTGTCACAAATAAACGATATAAATTGTTATATATCATGTAACCCAATAGAAAGGGGGTAGAAATTTGGATCCCATAGAAACTGCAGTTCAGGGAATAAAAAAAGGCAATTACCAACTTTATGAAACAATAATTCAAAACTTTCAGCAACCATTATTCCGTTATTGCTGTCATATGCTCGGAAATACATATGAAGCGGAGGATGCACTGCAAGATGTCTTTATAAAGGCCTATGAGAAAATGGATAGTTACAGTGAATCCATCTCCTTTTCAGCCTGGCTCTATAAAATGACATACCATCACTGTGTCAATCTTCTTCGAAGGAAAAAGCTCATACAATTTTTACCCTTCCTGGATGACACTAAAATGATTGAAAACAGTTTCGAAAAAAAGCTGGAAGATCGCGAATTAAGTGAACCCCTGAATATGGGGCTCAAGAGATTAAGCATGCAGGAAAGAAGTATCCTCATTCTCAAAATACTTGAAGAAAAAAGCTATGAAGAGCTAAGTACCATTTTAAATGTAAAATCTGCCACCATCCGCAAAAAATACGAGCGGGCAAGGAAAAAACTGAGACATTACCTGCAAAACGAAAAAGGAGGTATGGAAAATGAAGGATACGCAGTCAACAGATAATTTGAAGAAAGCATTTGAGAACATTGCCCTGCCTCCAATTGACGTTAGGCAGGATGTCATGCAAAGAATTTATAACAGAAAGGAAGTTAAGCCTATGTTTAACAAAAAGAAACTTCTCATTATAACGGTTCTAGCCGTTGTTCTTCTGGTTTCCGCAGGGTTTGGCGCAATGAAAATATGGGATCTCCAAGGCCCCGGCAACTCACCCTATACATACCAGCTTTTTGATAGAGGAGACACCCTACCCCCGGACCTATTCAGAGATGACTATGAAAAACTCGCCCCAGCTGAGGCTTTAGCAATCATTAAGGTAAAGGATAATGATAAACATGCCATCAACCTCCGGATTAAACCCAAATCCGTTAAAAGCCTTTACGAGCTTTCCAGCATTATAGGAAATGGGTTTCAAACCCCTTCAGCCGTTCCCGAAGGATACTCCTTCAAGGAAGGAAATATTGGCTACCGCTATGATGAATCCTACGCAAAGGAAATGATTGAAGAAAGCAAAAACACAGACCTTAAGTATATTAAAAGAGTGCTTAAGCCTACTGACCAAATATCCGATTTCACCCTTGTATATAGTAATAATAAAAATGAGATAACCGTCTCAACCATTTTTAATTACCCTTCCAAAGATATACAGGATATTGAAAACGGGCAAAAGGTCAATAAGGTTAAAGTTAATAACTTTGATGCAGTCTATGTGGAGAATAATGGATCAGGCCAAATCGTATGGCTTAAAAATAACCAAGGCAACATGACCTATTACTGCATCCGCTCTTTATTATTAGACCAGGATACCAAAGATCACCTTCTTAAAATTGCGGGAAGCCTTAACTAATGTAAATTGCGCAAAAGTACTTTGCAAGCCGTGAAAGCGGCTTGCTTCATTTATAGCTTTATTTAGGCAATTTCACAGCTTTCAGCAATTTCTCCTTTTCACCGATGAGCACCCTCCGGTCAGCTTCATGGAGATTGCTTTGCACCATAAACAGGTACTCAATTTGCCTAATCTTTTCCATTTTTATTTTATGATCATCCTTTTTTTTATTTGTAGTTTTCATTCTTCCACCTCTTTTTTATAACACTTATATTCTATAAAAAGTTCAAAATTCCTTCTAATTTATTACATTTTTATTCCGGTTAAGCACCCTAATCTCAAGGCAATCAGCCCAATTGCAATATAGCTTTAAAATATCATTCTAGTGCTTTTTAACACAACAAATTTTAAGTTTCAAAGTGTTAAAAATGCACTTCATCTGTTTGAGCCTCGCATACCCTTGAAAAGAGTTGCGTTACGAGGCACTAAAAAATAAAAGAGTTTAATAATTTGTTAGTAAAAAATAAGTCCTAAATAAGAAGCTGAATTTTTCTTAAGGAGGATGATGTATGCTAAAGTATGGGCTTTAAGTACCGGGACATGTTTATATAAATAAAAAAGTGAGGAAAATACTGAAAAGCATTTTATTCATGTATTTTCTTCACTCATTATATCCGTCTTATGTTTTCTACTTTTTTCTTCTGCCAATCACTTCTCCGGCAAGAACTTTGGTTTCATACCCCGCTTCGGTTTGCTCCAAAATATCTCGATCAATCTGGACGGTATATTTTTTGAATAAAAGCAGGACGGTAGAACCTCCAAACTTGAAATACCCCTTTTCCTCTCCACGCTTTAGAGGCTTATTGGGTGTATAGGTCTGAACAATGGACCCTACGGATGTGGCCCCTACCTCTACATATACAATATCTCCAAAGTGCTCCGAGTGAAGAATGCTGTATTCCCGTTTGTTTCTGCAAAAAGCACGGGGAATTGAACTTAGTGCAACGGGATTTACGGAATAATACGCTCCTTTAATTTTTTTGCTTTCAGTTGGAATACCGCTGTCTATAAAATGAAACCGGTGGTAATCTACAGGACAGAGCCTAAGCAGTATATACGTCCCTCCCGTGTATTCCCGGGCAAGGGCTTCATCATTTAAGAGTTCCCTTAGTGTGTATGGAAAACCCTTGATCTGCAGTAAGTTGTCAATGTCTATATTCGTCCATACTTTTACTCTTCCATCCCCCGGTGATAAAAGCAGGTCCGGATCTTCATGAAACACACGGGCTCCAGGCTTAAGCTTTCTGGTAAAGAAATCGTTAAAGGATTTAAAATCCTCTACTTTGGTACAACACTCACTAAGGTCAATTTCAAAATCCCTGGCAAAGGACTTTATTTTTCTCGCACTAAAGCCTTTATCACATAAAAAACCAGTCAAAGCAGAGTAAAGCTTTCTTTTTACTAAAAGTTCCAGCCCAAGCTTCCCTGGCTTTGTAGTATACAGCGCATTTAAAAGGCCTCCTCCTGCTACCTTTTCAATTTCGTATTCTCCGGTTCTTCTATTATATACTTTGATCATCTACGCTTCCCTTTCTTAAGAACAACCACTGATGAGTCTCACCGCTGGTTATGTGCTCTTCTGTTGATTATATCAAAAAAGCAGATGATTTCAAGCAGAATCATTTCCCTAAGAATTGTAAATACAAAGTACCTTAACAAGCATTTCAGGTAGCAAATAGAGCATGTTATAAATCTTAAGAAATAGAACATGAAAATAAATTTGACCGGGAACCTAAATAGTCTCCGGTCATTCAACTTATATTTTATACAATATAAACGTGCCGTTAATAGTCCAGCCGGCATGTAATATATCCACTCATATGCCACTTTTCACCGTCTGAATAAAACTTAAAATAATTTCCCTCTTTCTGACTCAGCCCGTAAATCCTTCCATGAACTTCCTTCGCAATAGGTATGCCGTCTCTCAAAACATCGAATAACCCTTCGATAGAATCGCTATCGCTTTGAATAGCATAGGTCAGCCTAAATTCATATACTACAGGTTTTAAACCGTTCATTACCGTCAGCTTCGCATTGTAAAAGGCACTCTTTGTTCCTTCAGCCCAGCTAATAGTACAATTTCCGCTTGAAACTTGTAAGAAATCCAAACCAATGGTAGGATCCTTTACATAAATTGGTTTAACCGAAGTCACTGTATGTATTTTACCGGGTATTTCAGTAGGCATAGCTGTAGGTTTAGGGGTCGGTGTCGGTACTACAGTATCCGGTGCATCCATACGGCAGGTTATATCCCCATTGACTTGAAAATATAACTTTTCATCCCGTATGACACATTTAAAGTAACTGCCCACCGGTTGGGCCAACCCGTATACTTCCCCCTGTATTGAAGGAGTTAAAATGAACCCATCCTTTTTAATTTCAAACATTCCCCGGATTAAATCTCTATCACAACTTGTAACAGATAGCAGCCTTACATCATAAAAGCGAATTTCATCCCCTTGGGCTGCATACACCTGTGCATATACGGATGCATCCTTGGTCTTTTCATTCCACCTCACTTCAATCCTTCCACCTAGCCCATTATCCCATGTATCCTTTGAAGGTTCTACTAAAAAGTTGGGTCTCTCGGATATAACCGTATGGGAATATTGAGGTCGATCGATTGAAGAGGGGTCTTCATATTCAAATATAAATGCCCGGCTTGTTATCTCACCGTTTACTTGCCAATAAGCATTCTCATCTCCCATAACCCACTTAAAGTAATTTGAGTGAGGCTGGCTTAATCCATATATTTCACCCGGTATTCCGGATGCTACAACCTTGTCGTTTATTTTTATTTCAAAATTGCCCGTTATGGAATCGGTATTACAGCTCTTGACAGATATCAGTTTAAAATCATAGAATATCGTCCCTGTTTCCTTCACTGAATAAACCTGTGCATGAACCGAGGCGTTGTTCGTCTTTTCATTCCACTCTACCCAGAAGCTTCCGGTCAAACTATCCCAGATACCATTTGTAGGGTCCACCAGAATACTGGATTTATTTGAGTAAATGCTTTGTAAATATTTCGGTTGCCCTGAAACAGGTGGCGGAGTACAATTGGAAGGCGGTGAAGAGTTTAAAGTTAATGAGGTAATGCATGCACTCATATGCCATTTGTTGTTTGGCATTCCAAGTTGGAAGTAGCCTCCCACCGTTTGATCAATCCCGGAAAGACATGCTTGAATCTCTTTCGCAACGACAATTCCATCCTTTTTAATATCAAATAAACCTAGAATAGAATCCCTTTGACATGAGATCACCTTTGTAAGTCTAAATTCATAAGACATGCTTTTTTCTTTCTGCACCAGATTAAGCTGTGCAGTAAAATTGGCATCCCCGGTATATTCATTCCACTGGATGATACATTTTCCACTGTAGACACTCTTTACTACACTATCCTGAGGATCAACAAAGTACAGAGGTTGATCGGATATAACCGTGTGTATATACTGTACCGAATTTGTAGGCTTCGGTGAATCTGTAGGAAATTCTATGGGTGTTGACGTAGCCGGTGGTGTTAGAAACGGTGTAAACGAAAGGACAACCAAAATTTTATTTTTGTCCTTTCCAGCTTTTAAACTTCCCTTAACAACAACTTTCGTGCCGATATATTTGGCCATATTCAGGGTATTTCCCTGAAGCCTATAGGATGTTTTCCCTGTAACCAACCAAAACTGCTTTGTATTCTTTGAGTCAACCTGCAGTATACCTTTTTCCTCTATATACTGTTCATAAGCTTTGTTGGAATTTTTTGATGGTACATTTCCTGCCGTCAGAGCAAAACCGGGCAGAATGCATCCATTGACCATTACTGCCAAACATAAGAGCATCATAAGAATGCATTTAGTTCTTTTCAGCACTTTAATCCCCCCTAAATAAAATGAATCGTTCTAAATTTAATTAATAACAACCTAATAAAATTTTACAATAGAAATTGGGATATTGTAGTATTTTTTCCTATTTGTAAAGAAAAAGTAATGCCTTTGAAATATTGGGTAGTCCAAATGCATTACTTTTTTATTGTAAATGTTCCTTAACTTTTCCATTTAGCCAATGCGTCAGCCAGAGCGGAATTTATGTTTTCCTTTGTTTCCTGCTGCGATAAAAACCTGCTGACTTCCTTTTTGTTCACCTGCTCGCCCTTTCTCTTTTGAAATGCCTCCAACTTTTCCCGGTAACCACAAACACAGTAGAAGGTTTTATTCTCTCCTTCTCCCCGGATCTCCATCTTTTTATGGCATTCCGGACACCTTGCATTGGATACTTGGGATACGGTTTTCCGGTATCCGCATTCCCGGTCCTGACAAACCAGCATTTTCCCCTTCTTTCCGTTCACATCCAGGAGAAACTTTCCGCATTCGGGACATTTTTCTCTTGTCAGGTTATCATGCCTGTATACATCCGCACTTGCTTTTACATTTGAAACCAGCTTGGCAGCATATTCTTTCATCTGATTGACATATTCATTGGCATTGGCCTTTCCTTTGCTGATTAACAAAAGTTTCTGCTCCCATTTTGCTGTAAGTTCAGGTGATTTCAAGTCCGACGGTACCAAGTCAACCAACTGGATTCCTTTTGAAGTCGGGAATATTTCTTTTCCCTTTCTCTCCACATAAAAGGAATTAAACAGCTTTTCAATAATATCCGCCCGGGTTGCCGGAGTACCCAGCCCACTGGTCTTGTCCATAGCCTCCCTAAGTGCCTCGTTCTCGATAAATTTTCCCGGATGCTCCATGGCAGTGAGCAAAGTAGCCTCGGTATACCTTGCGGGAGGTTTTGTTTTACCGTTATACGCTTGAACCGCATCAAGCTTTAAAAACTGACCTTTCTTTACTTCGGGCAAGCTCTGGTCTTGCTCTTCCTCAGACTCATCGTCCATATTTTTCTGTCCCTCATATACCGCTTTCCAACCCTTGGATTTAATGATCTTTCCCTTGGCATAGAAAAGCTCTCCCTTAACGCTGACCTTCACCGTCGTCTGTTCATATTGGAAAGAAGGATTCAATACCGCAATAAATCTTTTTACAATCAAATCAAATATATTCCGCTCTTCACTGCTTAAAGAACTAAGATTGACATACTGTTCGGTCGGTATGATTGCATGGTGGTCCGTCACCTTGCTGTTATCCACAAACCTTTTGGTCACCTTGATATTTCCACGCAGCAAGCTGCGTGCGAATTCCGCGTAAGGCCCTACTGCAACACTTTTCAAACGGTCATTTAATGTAGGGACAATATCGTCTGTAACATACCTGGAATCAGTTCTGGGATAAGTGACAATCTTGTGGGTTTCATATAATTTCTGCATAATACCCAGGGTCTGCTTTGCAGAATATCCAAATCGGCGATTTGCATCCCGCTGAAGCTCGGTAAGGTCATAGGCAAGAGGCGGCGGCTCCTCTTTTGCTTCCTTCTTTACCTCTATGATTTCCCCATTTTGCCCCTTCACTTTGGATAGGATTTCATCCGCCTGCTGTTTATTAAATATTCTTGTTTGTCCGCTGGTCTTATCCTGCCAGGTGATAGTAAACCCGTTTACTCTCGCATTGATAGTCCAATAGTCCTTCGGCACAAACTTTTTAATTTCGTTTTCCCTCTGTACAACCATAGCCAGAGTAGGAGTCTGAACACGTCCGGCCGAAAGCTGGGCATTAAACTTGCAGGTTAGCGCCCTGGACACGTTGAGCCCGATTAACCAGTCCGCCTCGGCTCTGCATTCTGCGGATTTAAACAAATTGTCATATTCCTTACCCGGTTTAAGATTGTTAAATCCGTCTTTAATCGCTTTATCCGTTTGCGAGGAAATCCATAATCTCCTGATCGGTTTCCTAAACCCGGCTTTTGCAATAATCCACCGTGCAACAAGTTCTCCTTCCCTTCCGGAATCCGTCGCAACAATTAATTCGTCCACATCTTCTCTTTTTAATAGATTTTTAACAATCCCAAATTGCTTGGAGGTTTCCTTGATTACCACAAGCTCCATTTTATTGGGCAGCATGGGGAGATTATCAAGGCTCCAGGTTTTATACCTCTCACCGTAAGCTTCCGGGTCTGCCAAGGTAACCAGGTGTCCCAAAGCCCAAGTGACAATATATTTTGCTCCCATAATACAGCCGTTTCCGTTTTGATGACAGTTCAATACTTTTGCTATATCCCTTCCTACTGAAGGCTTTTCCGTCAAAACCAAAATTTTTCCCATGATGATTCCTTTCAGTATATCAATTAATATTATTTATACTTTGCTGAAGTTCAAGTAATCTTTTATTATTATCCTCCAACCATTTTGATTCCTGTTTGACAGCATCATCAACTTTTCCATAAAACTTTCCAAATGTGTCGGTATCATTTTTATTATTAAATTGAAATCCGTCATTATCGCTATATTTATACTTGCCTTTTGCATTTTTCAAGAATTGCAATAATTCAACATTTGCGTCCGCGAAACCCTTTTCAATATTGAAATATTGCTTCATCTTTTCAGCATTCTTACCGATTGATTCGTCAAAGCCTTTAAGAAATGCTTGTTTCTCGCTTTCATTCACCTTCAAGTCACTAACGCTTTGTCGCATTTTTTTAACCAAATCTTCATACTTTATTTCATAGTCAGTAACATATTCCTTTAAATCTTTGTATGCTTTTACCATCACATCCATTTTTCCCGGATCTTCAAGTATTTGGTTACTAATACCCAGTTGATTTATCTCACTTATTTTTTTCAGAAAATCTCTTTTTAAAATAATCACTTCATTGAGGCTCTGTACTAAAACTGTCAGATACTTTGCATTTTGGCCGTAAGCAGCTTCCGATAATTCCTCACTTACTATATTTCCCCCAACTGATGTGCTCAATATTCTCTTGTATGTGGTTTTTATATCATTTGTTTGCACTGCTTCCGATCCCATATTCCATAGCGAAAGAGTAAATACACCTAAGCCTGATATTATTATAACAGTACTAAAAATCAGCATCCCAGTCGCTCTCTTATGTACCGATTTAAATCTAAAAATCAAAAATGTTACAATTGCTATAATTAACAAAACCGCCCCAATATAACCTAACCGTGACGCAGAATCCAGTTTACTTCCTCCTACAAAAGCATTAAACACATGAAAACCCAAAGCAAAAAGCAACAGTACCGCAGATACAATAAATGAACCGGTTCTTTTTACGGTCTTGGCTTCACCGCTCTGCTTAGATTTGTATTGTCCCAATGTCTTAATCCCCCTTCATTTAAAATAATATTCAATAATAATAGCATATCATAATTTACGTTTTATTTGGTTTACTTAACTAAACTATTGATATGACATTTTAATTATAATATAAATGATACACTCATACAAAGTATTTACGCTCAAATCTTTTTAGTAAATAGAAATTTCATTTGTACATTCGATTTAATCGGTTACAAATCGAAACTTGCACAATTCGGGTAATTATTTATGAAAAAAGTTTCGGAAAGGTTCCGAAACTTTTTTTCATTCTATCCTCATTTTAATAATAAGCGCCTTCTGCCAAAGACCTTAAAGCAAACCTATAATCATTACACCCAACCTCATTTTATTTTGAAAATATATTGGAGAAGTCTTTCCACCCTTCATTTTCAGCTTTTATGTTATCCGCAATATCCTGGTATTTTATTTCAAATTCCGCATGGCTCCCTGCCGCTTGGGCAACACCTATGCTGATGCCTAAAGAATCCTTTGTCAAATAACTAAAAGTATCCGAGTGATTTTCGGTACCGATGTGATCCAGTGCATCTGCTTTATTAAACTCCTTCATTAAGTCGTCCTTTGTAAATGTGTCCAAGGCAGGTTTTTGTTCCGGATTCAGTGCTGTGAATTTTCCAGCTATAAATTTTTCTGCAAAGCTTTCATCGATATTCACAAGCTCTTTTAATCTTACTGTTTCGCCCTTATTGATATTAATATTGGTTGTGTAAAAAAGGTTGTTGGGGTGTGCTGCCCCTTGGATATTACCAATCCCGGAATACGCAATACTCAAAAGATTTTCACCCTTCCACTTGATATCATAATCGATTTCAAGGGTAAGCTCATTTTCTTCACCTTTGTAGTAATTTAACCCCTTTAAGGCCTCGTTTCTTATTACTTCATTCACTGTTTTTTCCTTACTGCTGTCACCTGAATTGGCAATCTGAGGATAATTGATTTTAATCTTTTTATCCTCATAACTTTCTTTAGCTATTTTATAGGTCCTACTCTTTGAATTGTCCAAATCGTTCTGCTTCTTATCGCTCAGATTATCGCTTTTCTTGTCTCCAGATGCTGGAGCCGTTGTCTCACTTGTCTTCGTGTCTATATTGTTATCGTTGCTTGGCAAGCTGTTATTACCGGTACTGCATGATGTAAAAACCAAGGCAAAACTGATCACCAAAGCGGCAATATAATTTTTCTTGAGCATCGTTTTTCCTCCTTTTGGTATGCGCTCTACAAGCTAAATGATTGACCTAGGGACTTTTGTATTATGCATTACTTGAAAATTTCGGTGCACAGCCTGTAATATTTCCGGCGCTCGTCTAAGCCGTTGTATCCGCCGTTTACTCTTTTTGTAATTTGTTCCACCGTTGCCCCTTTGTCACAGAGATCATTCATGTGATTCTTGTCCCACCAAAACCCGGCACTGGTCCATGGGTATTTTTTAGAAACATAATCAACCCCCTCCATAATTCTGGGATCCCCCATAGCATTCGCAAAGGCTTGGTAATTATACCTTCCGGTTAATTGAATGAATCCTGCACCCTTGTATTTCGGTCCATCCCCGCTGTGCACATTTCCGAGATCTTTTCTACCTTCATATGCTTTTCCGCTGGCAAGTTCTTTTGTATAATTCCCCGCACCTGATTCGTGGCTGCACTGGCTGATAAAGTGTCTAATCCGTTCGGGGGTAGTAATATTATATCTTTGCAGACAATTATTCAAATCCTTTAACATTTCATCATTCACTTTTACCCAGCCAAGCTTCTTGAGTTGATCAGCGTTAATATATATTTTTCCGGTCTCAGCGGCTCCGGATGTGCTTGGAGCGGCAGGTGCCGCCGGCTTACTGGGGGATGGTGCTTTGGGTTCAGTGGATGGAGCTTTGGGTGCAGAGGCTGGCGGAATAACTACTCCCGGGACTACTGGTTGGGGTGAAGCCGGAATGTTTTTGCTTCTTGGTGTAATCCAATTGGGAGAGGGCTTTAAAGGCATAACCGGCCCCACTGCAACTGAATTAGGACGGATAAATTCCTTAAAAAAAGGAAGGGCTGTCAATCCCGTCCAAAAGGGTATCCCGGTAATTATTTTTGAGATTCCGGTCAGCCCATTGAAAAAACGGATTGCCCCATTGCTCACTCCGGAGAAAACCCTTGACACAATGCTTGAAATAAACTTTGTAAACCGTTCCAATGCACTTGCAGTTTTATCCAATTCGCTGGAAAGCTGCCTATCCACCGTTTCTATCTCATGGGCTGCCTTTAGGACAAACTGCTTTATTTGATGAGTTCTCTCAACGATATGTGCCGCATTCCTGCACGTGGCATTTACTTGATTCAGTATCTGCCCTTTTTCGGGTACATCCCAGCTTAGACTGTTCATTGCGGTACGAATATCCCTTTCAATAGAACTAAGGTTGTCCATCATTCTTTGCAGCTGACTGGACAAATTTTGCATGGACTGCAGATTAACGTAGATTTCCGGCATCAATATACCTCCTTAAGATTTTGTGCCAAAACGTATACTAAAAACATTCACATTACAACACTAAAGTTTTATTTCATTATGCTCAACTATTTCCATACGATAGAAGCAGATGTTTCAACAGGATAGGTTATCCTTTTATTTAGGTTTACGTATTGAATGAAAGACATCTTCCAGATGAAAGAATTTTCTCCTTCGTAATTTTAAATCTGTTTAAAATTTATAATATATTCCATTTTACCATTGTGTCTCTCTTTTTGGAAGGGATAGTTTTACTTTTATGTCATTGTTCCATTCAACTCTATACCTCCTTAATCTGTTTTCTTTTGCTGTTGCATTATTTTATTGAACGCAATAAATTCCTTAATTTAATATTATGAAAATTCAATTCGCCCCTGTAAAATCATTTTCACCCTCTATCAGGATTCATAGATATTTTAATTTTACTGATATTAAAAATAAAGGTTAAAATAAACACTTATCTAACACTTTTTTTGAAGCAAAATAATATGGCATAACAATAAATGAAGGATAGGAAGTGTTAAATAAGTTTATGAAAACTGGAAAACATATGATGGTAAAAAAACTCGTTTCCACGATGACTTCAAGTTTGGTTATTTCTGTCATCCTTGTGCCGGCAATCATTCTCTGTCTTAACATAAACAGTTTTGCTCAAACCCAGACAAGTCATACAGTTATTTCGGGGGATACATTATGGCTTATCTCACAAAAATACAACACAACGGTAAATCAAATCATGACGGCAAATAACTTAAGCACGACAAATCTTTACGTAGGCCAGGTATTGAAAATACCCCAACTGAATAACTCCCCAACTGTAAAACACATAGACTACCAGGTGCGTCAGGGTGACACCCTGGGATCCTTGGCAGAATATTTTGGTACCACTGTAACTCAAATCAAAAGTTTAAATGGTTTAAACAATGAGATTCTCAGTGCAGGAACCATCCTTAAAATACCCGTACAATATGTAAATTATAAAGTAAATACAGGAGATACTCTGTACGATATCTCCGTAAAATTTAATACCTCGGTAAGCAAAATTATGCTGTTTAACAGATTGACCGACTATACTATTTTCACAGGACAGGTACTGCATATCCCTTATGTAACACAAGTTCCCAGAAAGTCGTTTATAACCCATACGGTAACTGCGGGAGATACCATCTGGTCAGTCAGCATTCAATACGGGATCCCGATGCAGGAAGTGATATCCGTCAATGGTCTTACAGCAAACAGCTATCTTAGCATAGGCCAAAAAATAAGCATACCTGTTTACAATATACCTGTAAAGCCAACCCCCGGACCGCAGTACGGTGAATATTTGGATTGGTGGACCGAAGCACAGTATCTCTTCCCTATTGGAAAAAAGGCAACTATCACTGATTTTATTACCAAGAAAAGTTACACCATCGAACGCACCATCGGAGCCAGCCATGCAGACTGCGAACCCCTGACCTCCGGTGATGCAGCCACTATGAAGGAAATATGGGGAGGCTACACATGGGCTACAAGGTCTATTATCGTGGAAATTGATGGGCGAAGGATTGCTGCTTCTGCCTCCTCAATGCCCCATGGCATCGAGTATATAAAAGACAACAGCTTTGACGGCCACTTTGATATCCACTTTAAAAATAGCAGACGTCATAAAGATGACCGGATTGATGAGGCACATCAGGCTAAAATCCGAATTGCAGCAGGAGTGAATTTACCCTAAACCTGTTTCGTTTATACAAGGATACTCCACTTGTTTATGTTAAAATAAAAATCCTATCCGGCGGTTTGACTTGCAGGATATAAAAATAAAGGAAATGCTTTGTGTTCAGAAAAGCAGCGCAAAGCATTTCCTTTATCTTGATTTTCATTGTGTTCATTCCTGTAATGAAAGATGACCACATAGGGCTTTATTGAGCAGTCAGTCCTACTGTATTTAAAAAGTTCCAAGGCTTATTATAATGAGGCTGGAAAAAGAAATCCACAAAAGCAAGCTCATCTATTGTCATTTTATTTTGAATACACACGGATAAGGTATTAATCGATTGAGTCAGATCTGCTTTTGAAAGAATCTGGGCTCCGACAATCCTTCTGGTTTCCTTTTCATAAATCACTTTAAGTTGAACAGGCTCATAGGTAGGCATAAATTCAGGACGGTAATTTTCCACGATCATAGTCCCTATTACGTCCATCTCTAAAACTTTCCCATACTCCTCGGTTATACCTGTAGCCGCGACATGATAGCCAAATATTTTAATTCCTGATGTCCCTTGAGTCCCCATATATTTAAACACCGAATTTAAAAGGTTCTTTGCAACAAGCGTACCCATCCGTACCGCATTGGTAGCCAACGGAATATATTCGTGCTTTCCTGTAGGATTATATATGACAGCACAGCTGTCTCCTGCTGCAAATACATCTTGAACACTGGTTCTCATATATTCATCTACAATAATGGCACCATTATCGAGCATTTCAACTTGACCTCGGAATATCTCCGTATTGGGTTTAAACCCGATACAGAAAATGACCAGATCTGTATCATATTCACCTTTATTTGTAACTACTTTTGTAACTTTCCCATCCACTCCTTCAAATTTTGTAACTGTTTCTCCCAACACAAGCTTTATCGAGTGTTCGGATAATTCGCGCTCAGCGATATCGGTAAATTCCTTATCCAGGTATCTGCTTAATATCCGGTCCTGACTATCCACCAAAGTGACATTTTTTCCATTTTCTCCAAAAGCCTCCGCAAGTTCAACGCCAATATACCCGGCACCCACGACCACAATGTTTTCCGCGTACTTAGCCTTCTCAATCATTGTATTTGAATGATCATAGTTCTTTGAAAGCAGTATATTTTGAAGCTTGATTCCCTCTATATCCGGAACGATGGGCCATGACCCCGTTGTTATAATAAGTTTGTCGAATGTATCCTGAAATGTTTCCCGTGTCTTAAGATCAGCTACTTTAATCCTTTTCTCCTTAAGATTTACCTCCAAAACATCGTGGCTCATACGGGTACGTACGCCGAGGTCGGCTAACTTTTCCGGCGAACAGTAAAACAGTCCTTTGGGATCCTTGACAATACCCCCAACATATAATGCAATACCACATGAGAGAAAGGATATGTTGTCATTCCTTTCATAGACTGTGACTTCCGCTTCCGGATACTGTTTCGTAATGTTTAATATTGCCGCTGTTCCAGCATGGGTACATCCAATAACAATAACCTTCATTTCGCTATCCCCTTTTTCCGACAAATTTAAGAGTTTCATCAAAAGTATATTATATTAAAGAAAGTAAAGTATACCTTTACTTTAGCATATATATTAAATTACTTTTAATGTATTACTAAATTCCGTGTTTCTCAGGCACGTGACATAATTTGTTATGCCTATATATTTTCTTACCCCCGTATCAAAAGATATAACAAAAAATTTGTGGATAGAAGTGAATGTATTCTTTTTTTTCTAATGGAAATTATAAAAGCAGTATAATTTTATACAATTATCGGTGTTTTTCAGACAAATTCCTTTTCTTTTAAGTATATATTATTGAAAATAGTAATCAACTTATAGATAACCAAATTCAAAAGCGATTTTTGAGCATGCAAACCACTATTTATCACAGATATTCCGCTCACTTATCCATCATGCGCTTTATTTTTTGGTTATCTCATAGAAAGGAAAATGTTGTATGAGTGTAGTCTTATGGCCGTTTAAAACTTTATTCAGTCTTATTATCCGAATTATAGGCGCAAGTTTAGGCCTTGTGTTCATGATTGCCGGCGGCATATTGTGCCTTACCATTATCGCCTCTACTGTTGGTGCACCCCTTGTACTATTGGGTGTCCTCCTAATGGCCAAAAGCTTTGCAAGTGCCTCGTAGCGTAATTCTTTTCATGGGTATGCAAGGCCCGAGCAGAGGAGTGCATTTTTAACACTTTAAAAACTATTAGAAATTGCTGTGTTAAAAAGTACTAATTTAATATATGGTATTGTAACTCCTTTCACCAACATACTATAATAGTAATTGATACTAAAATTTACTAATCGAGGTCATTGGCATGATAGAAAATGGATATGAAAAAATTCACCCTAAAGCACAAATCCTTTGGGTTTTAAACGGTATGATCGGGTCAATTGTTATTATGTCCATGGCTATAATACTACAGCGGTATACTACCCTATGGGTTATTCCCGGAGGCTTAATACTAAGCATATATATCACACTGATTCATCCTTTTTTAGAATATATTCAGTGGTCTTACAAAATTACAGAATCTAAAATTGATTATACCCACGGAATCTATTTCAGGAAACGCACCATCATACCTGTCTCCCGCATTCAGCATCTGGATATTAAACAAGGACCGCTTCAAAAGTATTTCGGCCTTTCCAATATAGCAATATACACAGCAGGGCAGTCTCATGAAATTCCAGCCCTGTTATCATCTAAGGCACAAAAAATGGTAGAAAGTATTAATGACTTAATTTTAAAGGAAACAAATCATGAATAATATCAGAAGAAACCACCCAACCATTATCATAGACGGTATCATTACAACTACATTCAGATCTTTGATCCCTTTGTTACTTCTTTTATTCGGAAAATTAGGCTCGAAAGGGTTCTTAAATCAGCCTGGAATTCGGATTTCTATAGTCATGTGTATTGTTCTGCTGATCATGATCTACGAAGCAGCCAAATGGTATAAAAAGGTATTTTCAATAGGAAACAGTGCCATTTTCGTAAAGGAAGGAGTCTTTTTTGTTAAACAGAGGGAAGTTCCTTTTTCTAAAATTCAAACTATCAATCTATCACAAAACATAAAAAACAGGATTTTTAAAACATCCACTCTGAAGGTAGATACAGGAAACGCAAGCATTGGAAGTGCAGCAGAGGTAATCCTTGTTCTTCGAATAAAAGATGCGGAAATTTTAAAGGAAAGCATCGTAAGCCCGTCAGATACAGCTGCAAACATCCGTCATCTCCAAGAATCTCCTTTGCCGATTCCAGCTTCTTTATATAAAGTTACAAAGAAGGATCTAGTCCTTATTGGTCTTACCTCAAACGGAATATTCGCCGGCATTGCATTTTTAGGCTCTTTATACGCTTTGTTAGACGACCTCTTTGAATCCTTGTTTTCAAAAATCATCGACTCTTTGTCTTCCTTTGTAAGTTTTATCAGTTGGGAATCAATGCCACTTTCCTCTATTCTATTCCTGTCTGTCATGCTTTTTATCTTGTACCTCCTTTTCTCCCTTAGCCTATCTTTGATTGGAGGCTTTATCAAATACTACGGCTTTACAGCCAAAAGGGAAGGAGATACACTGATCATCAATTACGGCCTTCTTGAAAATAAAAAATACATTCTCCAAATCAAAAAAATTAAAGCAGTATACATAAAACAAAATCCATTAAGACAGCTTTTCGGGTTAAAAGCCTTCTATGTTGAAAGTGTCGGCTATGGAAATGAAAAGGGAGAATCATCTCTTCTTTACCCCATCCTCCATAACTCCAAGGAAAAGGAAATCCTGTCCAGTCTGCTGCCCGAGTTTTCATACAAGGAGAATGAGGTGATAAGGGTGCCTAAGAGGTCCCTCCCAAGATTTATTACTTCCTCTTCCCTACTCCCCCTCATTCTGATTATATTTGTCAGTCTAATCTTGGATTATGGATTTCTGGGCTTTTTCATCCTTCCGTTTTTCGTTTTAATGGGCTGCCTGGAATATAGAAATTCAGCCATTTGCTGGAACAGCACCCTACTTTGTATCAAGCACAAAGGCTTTTTTAAGACAACGTCCCTGATTATGGTCAATGGGGTTCAATCTGTTTCAGAAAGTTCCAATTATTTCCATCGGAAAAAGAATTTGTTTAATTATAGCGTATCCATTCAAAGTAACATTTTCGGAAAAATGATTAAAATTAAAAATCTGGATAACGGTTTAAAACAGGAACTGTTGGAAATCGTATGAGTATTGGTATTGCCTTTGGCTGTTACAAAACCATTACAAATTTTACCAAATCCTCCCACATGTAGTGTTAAGTCGTTTATTACATCTCTAAAACGCTGATATACTATAGTTACTTTTTAAATATGCCAAAAGGCTTTCCAACAGGCAGGAACACCTTTCCAAAATGTGCATTCAATACGGAAGCCGCTGCACCATAGAAAGAAAATACGGCAATCAACAATTCTGCGTAGGCTGCCAGTTTATGCGAAAACTCCTCGATGATCCCGAAAGTGCTTAGGGATAATCCGATAAATAAAAGATCAATAAGACAAAAGATAATAAACAACACTTTATTGGTTTCCAGCGCCCCGATTGTCATAAAGGCTGTAAAGATGAAATATCCAACGAATGCAAACCCAAGCTGCTTTGTATCCACCTGAGAAGCAAGTATTTGCCCGAATACACCCATTTTTACAAGCCATGAGACAGCAACTGCAAACCAGAAAAATGCATATCCGCCAAACGCAGTAGTACCAAAGGTATTATTACGTTTGGAATCGTTGATGCACGCAAATAATTGGGCAAAAGCACCTAGAAATACAGCCCAGGGAATAACAAAGGATAACCCCTCTGTCCACCCCAGCTTTTGTGAGGATGCAACCAAGGTAACCATGGCCAGACCGAAAAGACCTAATGCCGACGGGTCTGCATTTACTATTTTTACATTTTGTGTTTCATTGATATTCATTGTGACCTCCAATATTCATTACCGTTTACGGTGTTATATTCTTTACTGCTTTTTTTGCGGCTCAGCTATTTTATTTTGATATCGTTAAAGTGTTTAAACAATTTTTGTTGTCCACTGTTCAACATTCCAGACTTCGGTTACCCAATCCTCGTAAAATTCCGGTTCATGGCTTACCAGCAATATGGTACCCTTAAATTCCTTCAGCGCCCGTTTCAGTTCTTCCTTCGCGTCTACATCCAGATGGTTGGTAGGCTCATCCAATATCAGCCAATTTACATCCTTGAGCATCAATTTGCAAAGTCTAACCTTCGCATTTTCTCCCCCGCTTAGCACCATCATCTGACTGGTAATGTGCTCATTGGTCAGTCCGCACTTGGCAAGGGCTGCCCGGACTTCCCCATTGCTCATACCCGGGTACTCATTCCATACTTCCTCCAGTGCCGTATTGCTGTTATATCTTCCGGATTCTTGCTCAAAGTATCCGGGGTATAAGTAATCGTCCAGTTTTACTTCTCCGGCTACAGGTTTTTGGACACCTAAAAGGGTTTTCAACAAAGTAGATTTACCCAGCCCGTTTACGCCCTTTATGGCAACCTTTTTTCCTCGTTCCAGGCTTATAGCCAAAGGTTTTGTCAAAGGCTCCCCATATCCGATCACCAGGTTTTCTGCCTGGAAAACAAACCTTCCCGGCGCCCTGGCCTCCCTAAATTTAAAGACCGGCTTCACCTTTTCCCTTACCTTTTCAATGATCTCCATTTTATCCAGCTTCTTTTGACGGCTTTTTGCCATATTGGTGGTAGCAACTCTTGCTTTATTTCTTGCAATGAAATCTTCCAAACGCTCAATTTCCTTCTGCTGCTTTTCATAAGCCTGCTGGGTCTGCTGCTTTTTCAACTGGTACATCTGCTGAAACTGGTCGTAATTCCCTGTATACCGGGTTAACACTGCGTTTTCAACATGATAAATTACATTGACGACATCATTTAAAAAAGGTATATCATGAGATACCAGAATAAAACTGTTTTCATAATTCTTAAGAAAGTTTTTCAGCCAATAAATATGATTTTCATCCAAAAAATTGGTAGGCTCGTCCAGAATCAAAATCATAGGGTTTTGCAGCAGCAGCTTTGTAAGCAATACCTTTGCCCTCTGTCCCCCGCTTAAATCGGACACATCTTTGTCGAGACCAATCTCGCCAAGTCCCAGACCATTGGCAACCTCTTCTATCTTGGCATCAATGATATAGAAGCCGCTGTGTTCCAGGGTACTTTGGATATCGCCCACATCTTCCATCATTGTCTCAATTTCACGGTCGGATGCATCCGACATCTTTTCATAGATTTGCAGCATTTCCTGTTCAAGATCAAACATATGTTGAAAGGCTTCCCTTAAGACTTCACGGATGGACTTCCCCTTCTCCAAAATCGTATGCTGATCCAAATATCCTGTGGTAATTCTGCTGCACCATTCTACTTTTCCTTCATCAGGCATCAGCGTGCCGGTAATAATATTTAAAAACGTAGATTTACCTTCCCCGTTGGCTCCTACCAGACCTACATGTTCTCCCTTCAAAAGCCGGAAAGAGGCATTCTCCAATATTTTTCTCGCCCCAAAGCCATGACTGACATTTTCAACATTTAAAATGCTCATTTTTTCCTCACATCACCTTTATATTTTCAACTTCGATAACCATTTTAACTTATGGCTCAAAGAAAAGTCAAACACTTCATTGGATTTGGGAGCATAGTTTATCCCTCTCATAGATTAATATAACGTGAAAAGGATTTTGCATGGATAAACTGAATTTTCCCGTTATTAAATCAAGTAAATCGAATCGCGATGTATAATCTTTATCGCGTTCAATATAGTATAAGGCCGCCTTATGGCTCCAGCCCCGTCATCTTCAAGCTTACTTCCCAAAGCTTTTTTGAAAGGTCCACATCATGGGAGCGCCGGGAGGATGATACCGGTTTACTTTTATAAAAATATTTTCCGGTTACACCTTCCACCTCTGGGGAAGCCGCTAGAAAAATAGCGGTCCGGGCACCTTCAAGGGGTGTCTGGAAGAAGGGCTTTAAGAGTGTCATTATAAGCTGCCCAAATCCGGTTTCCCGGTTTACTCCCATACTGGTGGCCACTGCACCCGGGTGAAGACAATTGACCGTTACACCGCTCCCTTCCAGCCTTCTTGCCAATTCATAAGTAAAAAGAACATTGGCCAGCTTGGACTGGGCATATGCCCGCCAGATAGAATAATTCCTTTCCAGATTTATATCATGAAAATGAATTTTACCCACTTTATGGGCGCCTGATGATACGTTTATAATCCGTGCGGGAGCACTCTTTACCATCCTATCCAATAGAAGCTGGGTTAGAAGAAAATGACCGAGATGATTAACCCCAAACTGCAGCTCAAACCCATCCTTGGTTATATGCCTTCCGGGAAGAATTACACCCGCATTATTGATAAGTACATCCAGCCGGTCAAACCGTTCTTTGAAAGTCTTGCAAAAGTCCCTGATTTCCGCAAGGCATCCCAAATCACAGATCATCAGTTCAACAGCGCTGTTTTGACTTTGTGCCCTTACCTCTGCTGCCGCTTCTTCTCCACGGGCTTTACTTCGGCAAAGCATCACAACTTGCGCGCCAGTCTTAGCCAGTTCTATTGCGGTGGCTTTCCCCATTCCGGAATTTGCCCCTGTAATCAGCACCACATTGTTTTTATCCAAGTCAAACATCCTCTCCGCCCAAGGCGCATTTTTTCTTGGCCTTTACTCTTTCACGCTTCCCATAATCCTTAAGAGGTTGATGGACTGATCGCCTTCCTTACTCCGTTTCACTTTCTCAATAGTCTTGGTAATATAAGCATACAGCTTTTCCTGGAAAACAGATTCGGTAGTTTCTCCGTTCTCAATCATCACCAGCCCCTTTTCCCAGCTTGCAGTCAGGGAAGGATTTAAAAGCTCCCTTGCAGTGCGGCGAACCAGCTCAACAATAGCTTCTCCCTTTAAGGTAGGCGTTACAATCTGGGTCTTATTGTTGATCTTTATATATCCAATGTCCCTCAGCTTTTTGATAATCCCTGCACGGGTAGCCGATGTACCGATCCCGCAGGTCTTGATCTGCTCCCGGAGCTCTTCATTTTCAACAAACTTTCCCGCTTTTTCCATGGTTATAATGAGTGAACCGTCTGTATACCGGGAAGGAGGCTTTGTTTCCTTCTCTTCCAGATCAAACTTTTCCACATTGCACTTTTCTTTCTTGACCAGTTTATGAATCGGTGAGTCGTTAGACTCTTCCTCCCCCTTGGGTAAAGAGATTTCATATACCTCTTTCCACCCTGCTTCCTTTAAAGTCTTTGCACTGGAGCTAAAAATTTCACCGCCTGCTTCAGTCTCTACCTTCACCGAGTTAAACTCGGCAGGAGGGTAAAAAACCGCTAAAAACCTTTTTACAATCAGATTATAAATTTTCCTTGTATTCTCTTCCAGCTTGTCAAGCTCAGTAGTCACATAGGTTGGAATAATAGCATAGTGATCGGTAACTTTTCCATCATCCACATATCTTTTGGTAGATTTGGTAACACGAAGCGGTCCGAATTCCTTAATCCGCTGGATATAGTCTTTAAAAGCTGAATTCTTATAAAGTCCGTTCAAGACCTTGGGAACCTCCCCCAAAACATCGGTAGAGATTACTCTGCTGTCGGTTCTGGGGTATGAGATCATTTTTTTCTCATAGAGGTTTTGCGCAATTTCAAGCGTCTTATCAACAGGGAGTTTAAACTTCTTATTGGCCTCCGACTGCAGTTCAGCCAGGTTAAAAAGTAAAGGCGGCTGCTCATTGGTCACTTTGATGTCTACTTTTTTAACCGCTGCCTCACACTCCTTCAGTTTTTCAATCAGTTCCTCAGCCTCTTCCTTACTGATATATTTATCATTTTCAGATACCTCATCCGGTGATTCCTTTGTAGTTTTTTTCTTCGGTTTCCATTTACCTTTATAGGAAACGCCGCTTTGGAGGGAGTTAAATGCTGCCTCCACACCGTAATGGATTTTAGGAACAAAATTCCGGATTTCCAGTTCCCTGTCTACCACTAAACCCAAAACACAAGTCATGACTCTCCCTATCGCAATAACAGAAGACTTGTTTTCCTTTAAAAGGGCAGATAAGTTCCGTCCGTATTGGCAGGTATAGATTCTGCTGAAGTTCATGCCGAAAAGCCAGTCTTCCTTTGCACGGCTGTATGCAGCTTTTCCCAACAAATCATAGTCCATTAAATCCTTCGCTTTTTGAATGCCCTCCTTGATGGCTTCATCGGTTTGGGAGGAGATCCAGACTCTTTTTGCAGGTTTCTTGCTGCCGCTTTGGCTGTAAACCAGCCTGAAAATATACTCTCCTTCCCGTCCGCTGTCGGTACAGGAGTAGACCATATCGATATCCTCCCGGTTTAAGAGGGTCTTAATCACTTCAAACTGTTTTTCAACTCCCCGGTCACCAATGACAATATATTTATATTCTTCAGGAATAATGGGAAGATGTTCTATCTTCCACTCCTTATAGGCAGGTTCATACGCATCAGGATATGCCATGGTAATAAGGTGCCCGAAACACCAAGAAATTACAGCGTCTTGTGACTCTGCATACCCTTTTGCCCTATCGCTTTTTGTTATGTTAGTTCCGAGAACTTGTGCAAAGCTTGCAGCTACAGACGGTTTTTCGGTAATGAACAGATTTTTGCCCAAAGTGATCTCCCTTCACTACTTGTTATGGATAACTATTATAAATAAAGAGTATCCCCTTTTCAAGTCGTTCCCACAAGAAACTTTTAGTATTGTTACGTTTATGTTACAGGGTTATTAAAATTCGATTACTTTCATCAAAATATTGAACCGGACGCAATTTAAAAGTATAATATTGCCAGATAAGTACTAATGGTTCGACAATATCCAAACAAATTTTCTGCAGAAATTACACTTACTTTTTAAAATTTGTCGATCGCACGGAAGCATCCTTTACATGCTCTTGCCTTATTGTTGATCATTGTCGAATTTCATATAGACATAACGCACTGGAAATCTAACACACTTCCGGACGGACATCCGGTACTTCTGAGGGTGCCTTAGAAGAGCAGAATGAAATAGATTTTTTGCGTTGTATTAAAGATATATTATTTTGTATAGTGTGAGGTTTTTATGAGAAAAAGATGTTTTAAACAGTACATCATGATAATGATAATTTTTGTTGTTATGGCAGTCAATATATTCCCCACTTATTGTATTAAGCCTGATTTGCCGGATAATGCGGCGCCGAAAACCAAGAATGAAACAGTCGGTTTAAATATTAACGGTGAGGTTGTACATTCGGATACACCGCCTGTTGTAGTCAATAACCGTACATTGGTGCCTGCCAGAGCCGTATTTGAAAAGCTGGGCGCCAACGTCAGCTGGGACAAGCCCAATGATAAAGTGCTTGTTTCGTTAAATAATATTAAAATCGATCTGAAAATTAACCATAAAAACGCAATAATCAATAATAAAACGGTAGAAATGGATGTTCCCCCCAAAATCATAAACGGCAGAACCTTGCTGCCCGTCCGTTTTGTATCCGAACACCTCAATATGAAGGTAAATTGGCTGCATGACGAAAATATGATAGCGATTAATACATCCAATTTAGGGAATATTACATATACAAAAAATTCGGACAAGGAAGTTGTAACCATTAATCTGGAATATTATAAAAACTACAATATTTTTACCCTTTCCAATCCTCATAGGGTTGTTATTGATTTTCCCAACATCAAAGCACCGGTTGAGCCTAAAACCATCCGTGTCAATAAGGGGCTGGTAAAATCCATCCGGTATGCTCTATTTGAAAAAAGTACTGCCAGAATTGTACTGGATATGTCATCAAAACCCTACTATACAATGGAAGAAAAGGAAGGCCAGTTGGTACTTAATTTTTCCTCCAGTCCGGTGATTTCGAGAGGAGGTAACCCGGTTAGGTCTTTAGAGCCCAAACCTTCACCCATTTCGACCCCAACACCCACAAATATCGTTTCACAAGAGCCAACGCCTACGTTGTCTCCCACACCTTCTCCGGTTTCAACCCCAACGGATACGCCTGTACCTTCCGGCTTTAAAATACACTATAGCAAGCAGGGTGCCGAGGACGCTGTAGTCATCACGATGAATCAGTATAAGGGATATAAAGTTGTAAGAGTCACAGACCCAGACCGGCTTGTCATTGACATCCCCAATCCGGCCCCTGTAAAGGATCAGAATATAGATATTGACAGCACTCTGATCAAATCAATCCGATGCAGCCAGTATGAGAGGGATACCACCAGAGTCGTATTGGATGTTAACGGCTATCCGGATTATGAGGTAGATGAGCAGCCCGGTCAACTGGTACTTCAAATAAAAAATCCATCCTACAAAAACATTCTTTACCATAACAATGGGGATAGAGTTTCATTGATTCTGTCAAAGGGTGCCTATTTGACCGAAAACGGAAAAAACTTGTACAAAAGCAGTGTCTCACCTGACGGACTTAAGTATACGGTAACTTTCCCCTCCCATCTTGCATCCTTGGGCAGTGGAATTATAAAAATCAATGATAAACTGCTTGAGTCCATACAAATTATACCGGATGAAAAAAGCGGCAATACCAGTATTGTTTTTCATGCAAAGGAAGCCTACGTTTACGAGATCTTTACAAGAAGAGAGGATTTCAAAACGTATACCGATCCGATTGATACGGCCATAACCCTTTTGAAACCGGCACAACCGGGAGATTATCTGGTGGTTATTGATCCGGGACATGGAGGATTTGAGACCGGTGCTATCGGTAACGGCCTGATCGAAAAGACTTTTAACCTTGACATTGCACTAAGGCTCAATGAACTTCTTAAAAAAAGGAGTATTAACACCTATATGATAAGAGAAGATGACTCTTATGTCGATCTCTATGAACGGGCTAATATTGCCAACAAACTCAACGCGTCATTGTTTATGAGTATACATAACAATTCATTTACTTCAGGTGCCAGAGGAACTGAAACCTTTTACTATTCCGCCGCCGATAAATCGAAGTTTAATGGTGAAGCTTTTTCAGATATTGTACAACGGAATTTAATTGAGTCCCTGGGTACTTATGACAGGGGCAGCAAACCCGCCAATTATGTCGTTATTAAAGAAACAAACATGCCTTCCGTATTGACTGAAGTTGCGTTTTTGAGCAATGCAGGAGATGCTCAAAAACTTAGAAGTGAAGAGTTCCGCCAAAAAGCTGCCGAGGCTCTTTGTGAAGCAATTGTTGAGTCTCTTAAGAGAATCCAAAAATAACTCATCATACCCTTTAGAATTTGAACGATAGATTATAAAAGGGATCGCGGTAATTTGTGCCGCAATCCCTTTTCTTATAATTCGCCTTTTACCAAGTTTTTAGAAACCTACCCCTCAACGGTCTGTCTGTTGAAGAATTTTTTCCACATTACAAGTGCGGATGCTGCAGCAGCAACTGCGATTGCAAGGGGAGCCAATCTCTTTGAACCTTCACTTCCGCTTTGGGCGGCAGTTGTATCTTTTCCAGATCCTCCGATTGACAATTCTTTTACATCCAGTCCCTTTTTAAGCGTATCCCCAACTTCAGACATTAATTCTGCCTTTGTTTGTTTAATTTTTTTGCCTACCGGTTTACTTTTGCTTAAAGGAATAAACAATTCCTGATCGGCAGTATCAATATATAAGTAGTCGGTTCTGAGTGAAGGAATACGGACATGCCCAAAGCTATTTGCCTTTTCAATTCCATTCTCTTTCAATGTGTTGGCTATTTTTTCGTTGTTTTCGGATAATGAAATGTCCTGCCCAGGCAAATATCCGCCAATTTCTGCTACATTCCAGCCGCCTTTAAAGTAGGCAACAGTAAAGGAACCAACGGGTACTTCCGGATTACTTTTTAACACGATGGGCACTTCCCAATAGTATGGGAGACTTTGCAAGATACCTGAAAGTTTTTTCCCACTAAGAAGGGTGTTTACCAACTCCTTATTTGCAAGGGTCACTTTGTATGGAGTCCCATAAGCCAATTCATCGGTGCTGCTGACATTTTCAAGTCCCTGTATGCGAAATTTATCCTTATTTTTCAAAAAGATTTCCTTTACCACACTCTTATCTACCGCCTTTTTTACATCCAGGTTTTCTTTTGCCGTTTCAATGCTGTCTTTCTGTAAAGTGGCCTTTATACCTTCCACCTCTGCTGCAAAAGCACTAACAAATGTCCCCAGAATGATTATGACTGCTAACAGTAAACTGAATTTTATTTTCATAGAAATCAATTCCTCCTTCAATTTTTTAGTTTCCCATTCTTGTTTCCAACTTCCCTTGTTTAACCTTACCGGTTTTATATCCCTAATAGGTTGCGTAACCGCTCCAAGTATATTGGCTATTGCTTTTTAGGTATTCATAGTCAATAATGTATAAATTTCCATCCCAAGGATCATTAATTTGAACATATTGATCTACATAGGGATAATTCGAAATTGAATAGCTTTCATATCCTCTCATGACCAAAGCATGCCCTATGCTGCCTGTTGTCCACCAGATGGTATATGGTATGGGCCTTCCCGCGTCAATATTGCTTTGTATCCTGGCAAAGGATAAAGTCCCCGAGAATTGCGTTCCGGTTTTTCCGGTGTACTTTTGAATATAGTAAATCATGTCTCCCCAAGATCCAGGCTTGTTAAAATCGGTAGTACCGTACTTATCCTTTGCAATATCCAGTTTTCTGTCGGCAATGTCATCCAGGAAGAATGAACTCACCATTGAAGCGGTTGTTGCCCAGCATAAATTGTTGTACGGCTGCTGTGTATAGGTTTGTACGTTGAGTTTATGGTCGAAAATTGACTTATCCGAATTTACGTTGCTGGAGGTAAATTTATAATTATATACCTTTACTTCATCCACTCTGCCGTTGAAGTACTCATTGGCACCGTCACAGCCACCGATCACCATTCTGGCACTGGCTGTCGCATCACAGGATTTTCCGGAGCCCACCAATGTTCCATCTACATAAAGGTAACGGGTATTGTTGGGACCGTCCTGAACCAGAGCAATATGGTGCCATCCGGTATTTACAGTGTTTCCGAAGATATTATCATAGCCTGTCCCCCCAAAAACCCACTTATTGTCACCGCTAATCCATAGGCCATACCATTCTCCTGTATCTCTTCCCTTCGTAATAACACCCTGCCAACGGTTTGCGCTGTAGGGTACATTGACCCAACCTGTAATTGTGTAACTCTCTTCCTTTGTGAAATTAAACTTGGTACTTGCCGGTATATACGTGTAGTTAATGTTAAAATATCTTGCACAGCTTTCCGACTTTCCAGCTGCCCAATAAGTTCCGTTGTATAAGGTTCCGCTATGTCCATTTCCGGTAGAATCTGCAACCGCTGTACCTGCTGCCTCATCAAATTTCCATTCTGCCAATTTTGTAGGATTGTATTTGTCAAACTCCGTCTTCAACGTAGTCTGACTTGTTGCATAATTCCTGAGTTTCACCTCATCAATGCCCCCTTTAAAGTATTCAGTAGTTGACTTTGCACCGCCAATATAAAGATCTGCAGTGCTTACACCGTCAGATGCCTGCCCGGTGGCTACCTGTTTGCCGTCAACATACAAGGTTCTTGTATTGGCTTCACCATCCTGAACAGCAGCCACATAATGCCACCCTGAAGTTGCACTGCCTCCCGTAATATTGTTTCCGTTGGCACCGAAGACCCACTTGTTGTCTCCGCTGACCCAGATACCGTACCAGGCAGAACTTACAGCCCAAGAGCCTTTGGTCACAACTCCCTGCCATTTGTTTTGCATGGTAGCAGGTATATTCACCCAGGCAGACAAAGTAAAGCTTTGGGTTGTATTGTAGTTAAGGTGCGGCGCATTAGGTACCGAAGCATATGCAGAGCTTCCGTTAAACGACAATCCCGTTCCGCTGATGCCGGCAGTCCAAGTGGCCCCACTTAACGTTGCATCGGCCTTATACATGCTGGAATCAGCCGCTGTAGTTCCGCTTCTTTCGTTAAATTTCCAGTTCCCCAATACCAATCGCAGGGTCGGATAAACCGGGTCAATTACTTGGATATCTTTGCTTACCAAATCATCCCGGTTCTGCACGACAGGAATCTCCAAGCCGGAAACTGCGAACACATTCAATACGCTTGTAGAAACCAATACGATCAACATTATAAACGATACAATTTTGAACTTAAACTTCATTTTGTTTTCCTCCTTATTTTTCATGGTTTGTTTTGTTTGTTCTATATCTCTTTTTTACACCATAATCGTCTTAATTTGTTTAAAAGGAGGATGAAATGTATCAAACCAATGATGAAGTGTATTGAAATTGCTTTGAAATGAAATTGCTTTGAAATGAATTCATAATGAAATGTGCATGGAACTTCTTGTTAACTGCCACAAAACAAAAAACACCACAGATAAATTGATTATCCACGGTGTTCATATTTAAATTTTAGTCTCTTATGTTTCATTAGAACTTTATTCGCTACACCTTAAAACCAGTTAAAAACAATACAGTTGTGTGTTCTGACAAAAATACGCTTACATCTGGGATCAAAAGGGGCACATGGTGGAATAGGAACTCCTGGAAGCACAGGTGGTTTTATCTTCCCAAGAATTTTCCCCTCAAAACAAACGATTTTATGCGAATAATCTGCTTTTATAACCCCGTCTATTCCATGGTTTTTTACCCCTGGAGGTATCTGTAAATCGAATGATGGATTCATTATTGTCAATGTATGACTCTGGGGATTTGAACCTAATACTTTAACCTCAATAACCTGCTTCTCTATTTCCTTATGAATATTCGAAACATTATAATAAAATTCCAGCTTGATTTTGGACTCATCTCCAAACGACCAGACAGCTTTTAAAATATCCTCTGGCAACACGCTTCGCGCATTTTGATTATCTAAGTCTCCCATTTTGTCTCCCCCTACATGATAATATTTTGAACATTTTACCATATAATTCCGTTAGTGTAAACAATCTTTTTTTCTATTCATTGTTTTATTGAAATAGACACAGCTAGAAAATTGTTATAAAATATCTGCATAAGAATTCCAAAAAATATGGTTTGTGAATATGAATAAATTGCTATGAAAAAAACAAAATTATACCTAATAATTTTTACTTTGCTTGTATTTTTAGCTTCTAGCGGCTGTGCGAAGAATACCCTTCCCGCTGTAAAAGCAGAAAACGGCAAAATAAATTTATCAGAATGGAATATAGACAACAATGGTGCTGTTGATCTGGCAGGAGAATGGGAGTTCTATGCTGGTGTTCTTCTGACTCCTGATGATTTTGCCTCTAAGACCATTTCTAACCATCCCGAATTTGTCAAAGTTCCGGGATCTATTAATAATACTCAAATTACCTCCCAGGAGCAGTTAAAAGTCGGTCATACCTTCAGACTTACAGTGGCATTAAAGAATCCACAGGATACACTGGGTATATACATGCCTGATTTTTCAGGCGCCTCCAGAGTGTGGGTCAATGGCAGTCCTATATATTTAAAAAAATCTTATCCAACAGGCAAACCAGCTTCTCCCCAGGCAAGCAGCAATGTCATAGGCTTTTTTGAAACTACCGAAAACTCAGTTGAAATAATTATTCAGTCATCTAATTTTAAAACAGAGAAAATTTTACTGGGATCAAAGGAACAAATATTAAAGCAGAAGATATTCCCCGTCGCAGTAAACATTTCTATATTTTGCATTATTCTTTTTATGGGACTTTATCACTTTAGTATTTTTTTCCTGAGAAAAAAGGACAAAGCATACTTATATACAGGAATTTTCTGTTCAGCAGCTTCGGTCTATACTTCATCACTTATACCTGACCCCGTTTTATTCCTTCTATTTCCCCATTTAAGTTTTGTCGCTTATTATACAATAGCAATTTTAAGTTCTGTTATAGCCAATTTATTTATCATTATTTATATAAATTCTCTTTATCCCAATGAGATTAATAAATATATAGTCAAAACTATAAAATTTGTTGCAATTATCTTTTCCATCCTATTTATATTTATTTATACCTTGAATCACGGTAACGTGTACTGGGTCATGAAGCCGTATGAAGTTATTTTTTCATTCGTTTCCATTTACCTTTTCTATGTACTTTATAAAGCACAACAAAAAAACAAAGGTGCTTTAATTGTTTTAGCAGGGTATGCTATTTTATTTTCAACTTCATGTATTGATACCTTTTCGTCAATATTTATAATCGGTGTTTATCATTTAAACAAGTATGGCTGGCTTGTTTTTATTATGTTTCAAACCTTTACACTGTCATTGAACTTTACCCGGACTTTTACAAAAGTTGAGCAAATGTCAGAAAAATTAACCAGCTTGGACAAATTAAAGGATGAATTCCTTGTCAATACAGCCCATGAACTCAAAACCCCCATGCATGGAATCATTGGTATTGCCGAAACCATGCTGGACCAAACGGGCTATGAAGAAAAAAAGCAGTCTCAAAATCTATCCCTGATTATCGCAAGTGCCAGACGGTTGACAGAGCTTGTAAACAATATTTTAGACTTTTCAAAAATGAAGCATCAGGACATTGTCCTTCATAATAAGTCACTCAATCTGTGGCAGGTCGTAGACGTGGTATTTGCTGTTCTGCGGCCGATGGCAAAAGAAAAAGAACTCATTTTTAAAAATGAGATCAGCGAGTCTCTCAATGTATACGCAGATGAGAACAGACTGTTCCAAATCTTATACAACCTTTTAGGAAATGCTGTTAAATTTACCGAGTCAGGAGAAATCAAGGTCCTTGCAGTTAAAAGGAATCAAATGATCCAAATTACCGTTTCGGATACAGGCATGGGTATACCGGAAGATAAGCTTGAGACAGTCTTCTTACCCTTCGAACAGGTGGAAATAGAAGGAAACTCCGCAAACAGCGGTACCGGACTTGGCCTCAGTATAACGAAAAATCTGGTTGAGCTGCATGGGGGAAGCATTCATGTAGAATCCCAGCCGGGAAAAGGCTCTAGCTTTATATTTTCATTACCCCCAAGCTATGAGTCGGCACAAAATAGCAAACCAAACAAAGGCTATACCCTAGAGACTAATTCTGTGGATGAAAATGATAACCCACAAACGGATAATACAGAATTTAGAATTCTCATTGCAGATGATGAACCGATTAATTTGCAAATTTTTATCAACCTGTTCCGGAAGGAAAACTACGCTATCCAGACAGCCAACAATGGGTTTGAAGCCCTTCAGGCTGTTGAAGTCAACGGAAAGCCTGACCTTGTCATCCTCGATGTGATGATGCCCAAAATGTCGGGATATGAAGTTTGCAGAAAGCTCCGGGAACAATATCCAATCCATGATTTGCCTATTTTGCTGGTTACCGTAAAAAACCAGCCTGCAGATATATTGGCAGGTTTTGAAGCAGGTGCAAACGACTATTTGACTAAGCCTTTTCAGACAAAAGAATTGAAAGCCCGTATTAAAAATTTGCTTGATCTGAAAAAGGCAGTAAATTCTGCCGTCACATCCCAACTGAATTTTCTACAAGCACAAATTAAACCGCACTTTTTATACAATACTTTAAACGCAATCATGTCCCTTGTCCGTACTGATCAGGAGAAGGCTAGAGACCTTCTTTTGGAACTCAGCAATTATTTGAGGGAAAGCTTCAGATTCAAAGGTACCGAAAAGTCCATCCCTCTGAAAAAGGAAATCAGCATTGTTAAATCATACCTCTATATTGTAATGGCCCGTTTTCCAGGTAAAATCAGCACTATCTATGATATTGACGAGAATATCGATATAAACATTCCTCATCTTATCATTCAGCCTATCGTGGAAAATGCAGTTAAACACGGTATACTGCCTAAGCCGGACGGAGGAACCATCCATCTTGCGGTAAAAGATAAAGGCTCTCATGTCTTAATCTCTGTTCAGGATGATGGGGCCGGAATTCAAAAGGAAATGGTTTCTCTTCTATTGAGTGAGAAAATCAATAGCACAAGCGTTGGTCTTGTGAATGTAAATAAAAGACTCCTTGCTCTTTACGGTACCGGTGTTTCCATTGAAAGTGAACCGGAAAAAGGTACCCGTATTATTCTTAAAATTCCGATGAAGGGGTGTAAAAGTAATGAAGGTTATATTGCTGGATGATGAACAAACTGCTTTGGATGAATTGGGATATCTCTTAAAAAAACATAAGACAATCCAGGTGGTAGCTTCCTATAACCATCCTGTAAAAGCGTTGGAGGAATTTAAAACAATCAAATTTGACGCAGCTTTTCTGGATATTGATATGCCGGTCATTAATGGCTTAAATGTGGCAAAGGAGCTCATTGAATATAACAGCAATATCGGGATCGTTTTTGTAACAGCCCATAATGATTATGCTGTAAAAGCTTTTGATATCAACGCGATCGACTATGTTTTAAAACCCATTGAAAAAGAAAGATTGGATAAAACCGTTGAAAGACTCTTAAAATCTGATGTAAAAAACAACAGCCTCAAAAATGTCATTTTAGATAAGCTGAACCGGATCGATAAATATATAAAACAGGATGCGGAAAGAATTGCCGCTTATGACGACGAGGTAATCTCCCTGCTCAAAATGTCAGAGATATTCTTTTTTGAAGCAGAGCTTGGTAAAACCTTTATAACATGCAGCTCAGGAAAATTCAAAATGAAGGAAACCCTGGACACACTCCAATCCAAACTTGAGAATTTTGGGTTTTTCAGGTGCCACAGAAGCTATCTCATAAACTTAAGATACGTAAGCAAGCTTTCTCCTATGTTTAATAATAACTATATCATCAAACAGGAAGGCCATTCTTTTGATATTCCGGTCAGCAGAAATAATATCAAGGAGCTCAAAAAGCTTTTGGGTATTGATTAAAATACAAAAATTAGAAAATATACACCATAGCCTTGTAATATAAAGCAAGCAACATCCCTTTTAGATAGGATGTTGCTCGTTTGGAGGATTTGCTAGGTGGAACGATACAGCCCATGCTGGAGGCAGAAATGAATGATCATCCAGGCACATTGTTAAATATTAGGATAATTTGATGAAGTCGTGTTGTAGTGGTCGATGATGGTTATTATGTCTGCCATGTTGATAGCGTTGTCAGCATTGAAATCATTTGCCTCAACATATTTTCCATCACCAGGAGCACTATTGAAGGTGTCAATCAGCTTAACAATATCAGCCATATTGATCGCACCGTTCTGGTCCATATCTCCGGCCCATACACTGGTAGGAGCAATTGAAGTGCCAATTTGTATATTATTTGTTATGGAGGCACGGCTGATCGTCCTTGCCAGATAATTTGTTTTGCTGATTTTGATATTGACTTGAGAAGTGCTTACAGGTAGATTATTGATTTCGAAGTAACCATTGGTGTCTGTTACAGTGCTGTAAAAAGTTCCGGAAATCTCCACCTTAAAACCCGATTTAACCTTATCTGCATCACTATCTGCATATGTTACGTCAGGGTTCACATAACCTGATACTTTGTATTGTAGAGGTGTGGTGAAATTTATTGCATCCAGTAATTCATGTTTAACATTTGGGTATTTTATAAGTCTATTTCCATAGTATGTCCCAGTGGAACTGCCAAACTCAAGATCACCAAATACCTGCCGTACGATAATACCTGCTAAATTGTTTTCCACTACGTATTGAGACTTATGTTGTATAGATTGTACATCATCGTAACTTAAGAAATAATTGTCTTTAACCATATAAGGTACTTTGGCTTGATTATCCCATTTACGTGTCCAACCATTACTCATTTGCTGTTTAATGTACGAATAGCTTGGGGTTCCATCAAAAATATCTTTTGGCCAGTTAGTAAAATCCGCACAGGTTGTGATGGGGCCGTCAGGCCTTACTGTATCCTGGCGTTTTAACGTTGGTGCATTTAATGCAGCAGCAGATTGACAAATAACACCTCTGCCATAGAACGATACACCAAAGTTTACTTTGTTAAGCGGCATTCCAACTTCTTTAACTGCTTGTAAGCAACGATCCCAGTTAAAGGCATTCACTTCGGAACCTGTGTAATCGTGGAGCGGCGAATTGTGACCTGCTATATTTGACCAACCGCCATTCATATCATAGGTCATCATATTATAATAATCAATAGATGCATCGATATCCCTCACAAATGGTTTAAAGCCTTCCAACTTTCGATAGTCAGCGGAAAAACAGGAACTAATAAGAATATGTTTGCTTGGGTAAGCCTTGTCGAAAGCTGCTCTCATTTCCTTCACCAATATTGTATAGTTTTGGAAGTCATCATCAGTACCTTTAAAATTCATTCCATCGTAGGGTCCTACATATTCCCAGTCAAGGTCAATACCGTCAAAACCTATTTTAAGTAAAAGGAGACAGTCATTAATAAAGTTTTGGCGTTTCACCGGATCAGCAGCCATTTCCGGATAGTGTTTGGACATACTCCTTCCACCAACAGATGCCATTACTTTGACTCCATTTTGATGTGCTAGTTCTAAAAGACCTGGTGCACTTCCGTTAGCTTCGCCCCCGGTCTTATGTATTGGCATTGGCAGCGGCGCGTTATAAACTTTCCAATCCGGCTGCGACCATGTGTCCCCTCCCACTGATACCTGAAATCCTTGTGCTTTTGCTGCATCTGCTTTTTCCTGATTAACATAATAGACAGGATCTATTGTTCCAAAAAGTATATGTTGTTCCCAACTGCTATATGGATCGTACATGATAAGCGGAGCTGGATCTTGCATTACATCTGCTTGGTAGATATTCTTATGCATATAATCTCCACCATGCAGTGAACCGTCTTTTGCTACGCCAAAGGACGAATAGTTTAATATTGAATATTTGTGCATATCAATATTTAAGTGAGTATACGCGCCCTGCCCGGGAATACCAGCTTTATGATCTTGCCAGGCATCCCATTGTGTAATATAACCAATAACTTGTCTTATTGCTTGTCTATTTGCTGGTTTACTTGCCGGTGTACTTCCTGTTGGACTTATTACTGAAGCTGCCGAATCTGTTTCTGCAAATGCATAAACAGCAAATGTGCTGAGAATATAAATTACCGCCGTAATCGCTGACAATTTACGAATAATTTTATTTTTTAGTGCCATATAGTAACCCCTCCTACAATCAATTTTTTTCAATACTTTATATTTTATAAAAAAATGCATTTTCCTTTTACCCCAAATGCTTCTTTATATAGGATAAATGTCCTTTACACCTCCTTTCTTTTTTATTTTATTAAAGATATCTGTATTTTTGAAAATATATTGTTATTCCAAATTATAGATTTCTATATATACAATTCTACCTTTGTAAAATGCTATAAACAATCTTATATCTTGCTTTATACTGCACTTTCTTGGCTAAGTATTAAAAGGCATATAACGAAACGTATGTTAATTTATGTGAATTTATTTATGTGAATTCCTATAATGTCCCCCATTGTCTTCTATACTTGTTGACAGCATGCATGGTACAATATGTTAATCTATTACCCAAAGTCATATTACACCATTACTTCCGCTAACAAAAAACGTGACTTCCGAAGGCTTATTTCATGACTTCCACCTATTTAAAACACTCCTTTATCTGTCATATAATATTATTAGAGGTTAGAAAAACCAAACACCTTTCCTAGGTTCTAGCAGCCCTATATAAGAAATTGTAATTTAGTTTTCGAGTTCACCGGATCTTTTTCGGTATCGGTTAAAAATTGCTGCAAGTTTTTGAACTTTACCGTTAAGAGCGTGATTTCGTTTTCTAATTTACAATGATCCTGTAGGGTTGAAAGAATAAAATAGAAAAAAGAGAAAAGGAGAGTGCTGTAAAATGAAAAAGAGATTAAAGATGATTACTGTGGGATTAACTATGGCACTGGGGGTTTCAACGTTTGTAGGCTGTACCGAAAATTCGGGCAATATAGACCCGAAAGATCCTGTAAAGCCGACAGATAACCCTAAGCCACAATCTGTAACCATGAAGCTCGAAACTTATATGACAGGAACCGACCCTTGGACACCCGCTTTGAAGGATACCATTAAGAAGTATATGGATCAAAACCCGGGTGTCACTATCAATGACGAGTCTGTTCCTGCTCCTGGCAATGTTTTCAAAACCAAGATCAATACCGATTTTGCAGCCGGTAATGAGCCTGATGTAGCCCTGGCATTTTTGGGTTCCGATTCCAAACCGCTGGTTGATTCCGGAAAACTTCTCCCATGGGATGATGAACTTAAAAATGACACCCAGTGGGCTGAAAAAATCGACCCCAAAGCTTTAGAGGCAGCAAGGTATACGGATGGCAAGGTGTATGGGATTCCTTACATAGGGATCTACGAAGGAATGTACTTCAACAAGGAACTCTTTGAAAAGAACGGTGTAAAAATACCCAAAACCTACGATGAACTCTTGACAGCTGTTGAAGCATTCAAAGCCAAGGGAATTACTCCGATTGCCATTTCCTTTGCTGAAGAACCGCACTACGCTATTGAAACCTTTGTTCTTTCCCTCGGCGGTAAAGCAGGCCACTCCACTCCTTGGGATGCATCCTGGGCACCTGCACTGAACTATGTAAAAGAGCTCTATGAAAAAGGCGCTTTTTCCAAAGACGCTCTGACCATCAAATCCTCTGCAGCACAGCAGTTGTTTAAGGATCAAAAAGCAGCTATGTTTATTTCCGGTTCATGGTCCGCAGCTTCCTTTAAGGATATGGGAGACAAAATTGAAATTATGCCTCTTCCTATGCTTCCAAACGGTAAAGCAGATCCATCCGACATTATCACTTCTTTCGGAAGCGGTTGGATGGTCAGCAAAGACAAGAATGATGCAAACGGCGGAGCTGCACTGAAACTCGCAAAATGGATCACAACTCCCGAACAATTGACCCGGTTCATCGAAATCGGTGGCGTTCCAGCACTGAAAGGAGCTGAACCTACTTCAATGACAGCACTTCAAAAACAAGGGCTGGCTATGATGGCAGCTTCCAAAAATCCGAGTGCACCCATTGATTCAAGAATCAGTCAGGAATCCTTCCAAAAAATCTGGAAAGAACTGTCTTATGTTGTATCAGGAAGAAAAACCGCTGATAAACTTCTTGAAGAAGCAAAGCAGTTAGATGATAAAAAATAAATGAATCCTATAAAATGAATTCTTAAAGCCTTTTAAACAAACACCGCAGTAAAAAGGGCCAAAGTATGGTATTTCAATACTTTGGCCTATTATATTGCCCCTTTATGGCAATAGATGCTATACCCCTTCCTGTTCATTTTCACCTATGTCTTCGTTAAATCCTGCAGTAACCCCTATAACAAAGTAAACCGGAACAAACTGGGAATGGACAGCTATAAAAAGCCTTTATATATTTATAATCCGAAAAAAATACACTCAACAGCATAAATTCATCTACTTAATTTGTAACCGCTTATAAGTTATACTTATGATACAAAAGAATTCTTTTTTTGGGAGGGATTATATGCATCGTTTTCTTCAAAACAGATTTTTTCTTAAACGGCTGTGTACTTCAATTTGTGTACTTACACTCAGTAATGTTGCATAAAACTTTTTTACAAAATTTCATCGGTTGACATATCCAATAATTTAGGGATAGTCAGCCAATACATGAAAACTTGATATTTACAAGAATTTAATGGAAACTTTTATAGGCAGTCGTACCCGAAAAAATATAGCGATAAATTGGATACTGCTTCCTATAAAGTTTTCAAGGTACTGGCAGTTTTACATCGCCGTCGGAATACTTTTTCATCAAATTCTTCTAAAAG
>JAOABQ010000086.1 GCA_026418275.1 Clostridia bacterium | reverse complement strand
CCTTTGGTCACAAGAGGATGTCCTCTCGTGACGTTATGCGGTATTAGCACAAGTTTCCCTGTGTTATCCCCCTGTCCAAGGCAGGTTGCCCACGCGTTCCTCGCCCGTCCGCCGCTATCCAGCATTCAACACTCAACCTCCGGACAGTTCCAACATGTGTTGGCACTTTGTGAACGCGTGAAGCAGCAAAGCTGCTTGACGCTGTCCGGCTGTTCAGTGTTGAACGCTGAACCGCTCGACTTGCATGTGTTAGGCACGCCGCCAGCGTTCGTCCTGAGCCAGGATCAAACTCTCAAATTAATTTTTATTTGAGAGCCATTTGGCTCTTGATTACTTTACTGACTTGTTTTAAATAAGTCACTCAAATTTATTTACGAGTTCCTTCATAGTTATCTGCACTGTTTACTTTTCAATGTCCACGTCTGCTTCAAAAGCAGCTTACACATATTATCACGCTATCATTCTCTTGTCAACACTTTTTTTATTTTTTTGTTTTATCATGTTGTTAGTGTTGCCGTCGCTGACAGCTTTAACATTATAGCACCGTAATTCATGTAATGTCAACAATAGATTTTCCATTGAAAACTATATCTATTCATCGACTATACCCAATAATTTGATTTTACATCCGTCATAATCAAATTTCCTAGTAATTGATTAGTTTTTCGCTGTTTTTCTCGGTATCAATCTTGTTTTTGTTAATAATCAGTGAAATTATATCAGGATTTAAGAATCATAAATGATTATTTCCCCGATACTATGAGACTTAATTTGCGTAAATCCTCTTCATAAACTTCCTTTAAGCTTCTATTATATATGATGCTGGCAGGATGATAGAGAGGAAAAAGAAAAAACTCTTCATTATATATATAAATTTGCTTTATCTCACCATGCACAGCTCCTATACTTGCATTAAAGTCTCCGGTAATAGATTTCAAAGGAACATTTCCTAGTGTCACAATATATTTAGGCATTATTATGTTTATCTCTTTATATAAAAAGTCCATATTTTCTTTTATTTCTTCTTTTGTCGCAGGCCTGTTCTTTAGCCGCCCGGTTTGAGGACTCACCTCCGAAAGCCTATACTTAATTGCATTAGTTATATATATTTTTTCTCTTTCCATATTTAAATGGGAAAGAAATTCGTTTAGGTTTTTCCCGGCCATACCTACAAAGGGCCTGCCAAGACGTACTTCATCCTTTCCCGGCGCTTCCCCTATAAGTAGTATCATTGAATCAATACTGCCATCCCCTAATACAATCTCTTTGCCTTCAAAGTGATTCCTGTAATCGTCATATAACTTTTCTAGTGATTCCTGTTTGCTCATTATCTATACCTGCTCTTGATTTATTTCATCAAACTTTACTTTTACCTTTTTTAAATCTTCCCACATCAATATTTTTTTGGACTCATCCCTCAAAAGTGCAGCAGGATGGAAGGTAGGCATAAACCAAAAGCCGCCCTTTTCAATCCACTGTCCTCTCATCTGTGTGATTTTGCCTTCCCTGTCTATAATGTATTTCATTGCCGTAGAACCAAGGCATACAATTATTTTAGGCTTAATAAGCTTCACCTGCCCCCTTAGGAAAGGAAGGCATTTTTCCGCTTCCTCATCGGTAGGTACCCGGTTCCCGGGCGGACGACATTTTACTATATTGGCAATATAATAATCATCCTTTTTAAACATCATCGCATCCAGAAGCAAATCAAGAAGCTTTCCGGCAGGTCCTACAAAAGGCTGTCCCTTTAAATCCTCCTGTTCCCCAGGCCCCTCCCCAATCATCATCAAAGGCGCATTTTCATTGCCTCTACCGATAACAATATTTGTCCTGCCTTTGCCCAAGTCGCATCTCTTACAGTTCGAGCATTCTTTTATTAGTTGTTCCCACTGCAGCATATGCATTATTCTCTCCCTACTACATAAATAAAAGTAAAAACTATGACAAAATATTGCACCCTACCTTAAATCCTCCAATACAGCAGGGATTGTCTTAGGGTAAGCTAAGGATAATAAAGTTGTCCCGAATTCCTTTATAACATCATTTTATTATAGTTTTGATAGTAATTTATATTTATAAAAAGGATGCCAGCAAATTCATTCCTTTGAACAAATTCACCAACATCCCTGCTTTCATTATATATATAATTATAGTGCCAGTCTGGTCTTAAATCTTTCTACTGCCTCTTCTGTATTTTCTCTGCTTCCGAATGCAGTCAACCTGAAGTATCCCTGTCCGCTAGGACCAAAACCTACGCCTGGGGTGCCGACAATATTAGCTTCATTAAGCAGCTTGTCAAAGAATGCCCATGAATCAATGCCGGCCGGTGTTTTTAGCCATATATAAGGGGCATTTACTCCTCCGAATACCTGTAAGCCAGTACTTATCAAGCCTTCCCTGATTATCTTGGCATTAGACATGTAGTAGTCAACTAGAGCCTTTATCTGCATTTGCCCTTCATCGGAATAAACAGCCTCAGCACCCTTCTGGATTATATAGGGTACTCCATTAAACTTTGTAGTCTGTCTTCTGTTCCAGAGCTTGTTCAACTGTACCTGTTCTCCGGAAGCTGTGTAACCTAATACCTCTTTAGGTACTACAGTAAATGCACAACGTGTACCTGTAAATCCGGCATTTTTGGAAAAGCTTCTGAATTCTATTGCTACTTCTTTTGCTCCTTCAACCTCGTAAATACTGTGGGGCACATCCTTCTCCTGTATATATGCCTCATAAGCAGCATCGTAAAGAATTATAACATTGTTTTTCTTTGCATAGTCTACCCACTTCTTAAGTTCGTCCTTCGATATTGTAGTACCGGTAGGATTATTCGGGAAGCACAGATATATCAAGTCTACCTTTTCCTTTGGGAGTTCAGGTATAAAACCGTTCTCCGCAGTACAAGGAATATAAACGATTTTGCTCCACTTTCCATCTCCGCCAAGCTCTCCGGTTCTTCCTGCCATGACATTGCTATCCACGTAAACGGGATATACAGGGTCTGTAACAGCTATTACATTATCCAAGCCGAATATTTCCTGTATATTTCCGGTATCGCTTTTTGAACCATCACTTACGAAGATTTCGTCCTCATCCAACCTGATGCCTTTCGGCGCGTAGTCCACTTCGATTATCTTCTTAATTAAAAAGCTATAGCCCTGCTCAGGTCCATAACCCCTGAAGGTAGCTGCATCAGCCATCTCCTCAACAGCCTTGTGCATTCCCTGTATTACTGCTTGAGGCAATGGGCGTGTTACATCACCTATACCCAAACGGATTACATTAGCCTCAGGGTTATTTTGTTTAAAGTTGTTTACTCTTCTCGCTATCTCAGCAAATAAGTAACTACCTGGTAATTTCAAATAATTTTCATTAACGCGTGCCATTTCTGTCCACCTTCCCAATTTTATTGTCAATTATAATTTAATTATTTAATACTACTATATAAAATGCAATAAAGCTTTTACATTTCATTTCTATTACATTGATTAAACATTGCGAAAATTCAATATATCCATGTAAAATTATTTTCGCAACATGTATAAGTCAAATTATTGCCCCATTACCAAAACAATCAAATGTCTATTTCTCCGTCAAATACCTTAACCGCAGGACCGGTCATATAAACATGATTGTCCTTTTCGTTCCACTCAATAAAAAGGTCTCCACCTAAAAGTTTTACCGCTGCACTACGTTCGCTAAGATTATTCAGCACTGATGATACCAACACGGCACATGCCCCGGTTCCACATGCGAGAGTCTCTCCTGCTCCTCTTTCCCATACCCGCATTTTCAAAGTTGTTCTATTAATTACATTTACAAATTCGGCATTGATTCTGCGGGGATAAAGCTTATGCATCTCCATTTTCGGGCCGACTTTTTCCAATGGAAAGTTCTCAACTTCATCTTCTATATATACTACTGCATGGGGATTACCCATTGAGACACAAGTCACCTTATATACAGCGCCGTCCACATCGACAGGCTCGGATACAAACAAATCCTTATCGCTTAAAACAGGTATATTGGATGGCTTTAAAATCGGCTCACCCATATCTACCCTTACCAGTGACACCTGACCGTTTTCCAGTGTCATCTGCAGTACCTTAATGCCTGCGAGGGTTTCTACATTAATTGTTGTTTTTTGAGTCAAGCCGTTGTCATATACATATTTCCCTACACAACGGATTGCATTACCGCACATTTCCGATTCCGAACCGTCGGAATTGAACATTCGCATCCTGAAATCGGCTATATCGGAAGGAAGTATAAGCACAAGCCCATCTGAACCTATTCCGAAGTGTCTGTCACTAACAAACTTAGCAACCTCCGATGGGCTTTCTATATTCTGATTTATACAATTAACATATATGTAATCATTGCCAAGACCCTGCATTTTAGTGAATTTCATTTCATAACCCCCTGAATTGAAGCTCTCATTTCAAAATTAATTTTATTATAGCATACAATTTATATATGACAAGTTATATATGACAAGAAAATAATTAAATTTAAAACAATACATAAATTTTATATAATGTACAAGCCGTCTTCGGCGGCTTGGTGAGGAGATGTCTCCGCGACGCTCTCGAGGGCTTCTAGGTCGCATAGGCGAGCAGTAATTTGTTAAATTACGACCAGCCCCTCGACCACCCTTTTTGTTTATAATCACCTATTGCAATTCAGATTGGGTGTATCATTGAAGCTCTTGGAAACTTCTCAAATAAACTTTTTCCTATCGCCTTCGGCAGCTTGGGAAGGAGTGTCTCCGCGACGCTCTCGAGGGATTCTGGGACGCATAGGCGAGCAGTAATTTGTAAAATTACGACCAGCCCCTCGACCACGCTTTTATTCATATATTTATGTAAATTTACCTATTATTATATTACACCCCACCCTCCAACACCAATATTCTGCATTTTTTTGTCAATTTATTGCTGATTTTCAATAGCCAATATTGCTATGTCCATGCAGATATAATATAATTTAAGAAGCAATAGCGTACATATCCCTCTATTCAGTAATTATCTTAGATTTGATATTTATCAACTTACATTGGAGTAATTGAATGTTTACAAAACTAAGAGGCAGAAAAGACATTTTTGAATACATATCGCAAAAATCGATAGTTCAGTTTTCAAGATACTTGCTTGTAGGGTTCGGAGCGGCAGCATTTGAGTATATCAGCTTTAACGTACTATTTGCTATAGTCGGCATCGGCAAATCTTTTGCAAATCATTCGAGTATGCTTGTGGGCTTTTTGTTTAGCTTTATTTTAAATAGAACCTGGTCCTTTAATTCTAATTCCAATTTATTTAAACAGTTGTCTCAGTTATCTATACTTTTCATTATCAATAATGCTATTTCCGCATTACTTTTATATTTGTTGTCCGATATCCTTCATATATTACCTCAGCTTTCAAAACTGCTGATTATGGGAGTTATAGTGCTGTGGAATTTCATTATATATAAAAAGATCATATATAGATAAAAGGGGGCAAAATATGTTAAAGAAAGTGCTTTTGATATTACTAGTCGTAATATCAATATTCTATCCATCGGCTGTTCTTGCCGATACGACGGAATTGCTTAAAAACCCGGGTATTGAAGATGCTTCATCCGATGATATCAAGGGTTGGGTAAAGTGGGCGTATAAAACCGATTCCAGCAAATACATCGTGGATACGAAGGTTTTTAAGTCGGGTTCCAATAGTATTAAAATCGTTAGTGAAGTACCTAATGATACCCGCCTGAAACAAGAAATAAAGGTTAACAAGGGTAAATACTACAAACTGTCTGCCTGGGTAAAGACCGAAAATGTTGGCAAGGACGGCAAAGGTGCTAACCTCTCAGTCGAAGGAATCACCGATACTTCCGAAAGCATTAACGGTACCAGCCAGGACTGGAAGAAGCTTGAGATGTTTGTAGACCCTGATTCCAACATAGAAAGCTTTAATATAACAATCGGTATTGGCGGTTATGGAAGTGAAAACACCGGAACAGCATGGTTTGATGACATATCCGTTGAGGAACTGCCAGCTCTTCCTGCAGGTGTTAATGCTGCAAAAATCGGACAACCTCAATCGGATCAATCCTCAGACTCCAATGCCTCCGGCTCATCCGAACCTCTTGGTCTTGGCGGTAAATATAATATTTGGATGACTATTTTCACAGGATTATATCTATTCATCTCTATAGCAGTATATTTTATTATCCGAAACAAACAAACAATTACCGATAAAAAGACAGAAAGAATAGTCTTATGGGCAATGCTTGCTGCCGGTTTGATATTCAGACTTATCGTAGCACCACTTATAGAAGGCTGGCCAAATGATATCTCTGCCAATAAAGCTTGGGCTTTGGCTGCAGCAAAAGAAAACTTCAATTTTTACACATCGGGAATTTGGTGCGATTACCCTCCGTTTTTCATATATGTCTTCATGATTGTCGGTAAATTGACATCTATATTCGGCACCGGGACAGCCTTTACCGTATTAATAAAGCTGCCTTCGATTTTCGCTGACCTTGCTACCGCCTATTTGCTTTATCGTATCGCAAAAAAGCATTTCAATCAGGCTTTTGCGCTGCTGGCGGCAGGCTTATATGCCTTTAGTCCATTGGTATTGCTGGACTCCACTATTTGGGGACAGGTTGACTCCTTCTTTACCATGATTATAATAGGAGCCTTGATTTTACTGGTAGAAAGAAAGGTTTATCCTGCGACGGTGCTTTTCGCAGTAGCTGTAATGATGAAGCCTCAGGCTATCTTTTTCTTCCCTGTACTTCTCTTTGATCTGATAAAGAGAAAAAATGTCAAAACATTTATCACTAGCTTTCTGATAGGTGTGGGCACATGTGCGTTGATTGTTATACCCTTTTCCTTTACACAGAATACTGTTACTGACAAATTCACATGGGTCTTCGACCTGTATTTCAACACCGCAAGCCAATATCCTTTTGCTACAATGAATGCCTTCAACTTTTTCGGAATGATAGGTTCGAATTATGCCGACGTTTCATCAAAACTTCTCGGCATCAGCTATACTGCATGGGGATTCCTCTTCGATGCCCTGTTAGTTGTCTTTGCCGGGTATGTATACTTCAAAGGAAAACATATTGCGACTCCTATTCTTACTGCTTTGATACTTAATGTAGGAGCCTTCGTCTTCTCGGTAAAGATGCATGAGCGCTATATGTTCCCGGCTGTAGCCATAGCACTGCTTGTCTTTATCTACTATAAGGATAAGAGACTTCTAGGAATATTTGCCGGGCTTTCTGCAGTCATTTTCCTAAATGTACATCTGCTATTCTTCAGAGTGCTTTCACTGGGAATAGAACGTTTCCATATTCCAGCCAAGTACCCTCTGATGCTAGTCGGTTCCTTAGCAGCGGTTGCCCTTTTTGCCTATATTGCAAAAGTAGCTGTTGATTTATCGGTAAGAAACATATGGGTATTCGATAATGAAAAGAGCTCTGGCGAGACATCAAATAGTACCTCAGTTCCTAAAAGTACACTCCAGGCACCTAAATATACAAAGTTAAAGCTTGATAAGAAAGATTTTATCATAATGTCCTGCATGACTGCAGTATACCTGGTAATAGCTCTGGTAAACCTAGGAAGCCTAAGTGTACCAAAAACACCATGGCAGCCTGCAAATACCGGAGACAGCTTTGTTATAGATTTGGGCAAAGAAACACAGTTATCAAGGATTTATTATTATGGCGGTATCACCGACAGATCCTATGATAACAGTAAATATACCTTTGAAGCTGTAGATGGCTCGGGTAAAACAACTCCTATTACTGTGCTAGAGAGAAAAGATATATATAAATGGAGCTATGTTAATGTCGATGCAAAGGCTTCAAAGATCAAAGTAACTGCCGATACCCCCAAAGGGACATTGCTCGAATTGGGAATCTTCGAAAACGGAAGTACTTCACCGGTAAAGATTTCGAACATTACCGATAAAAAGCTATCCTCCGGCGGAACCGGCACACCTGAAAACCTTTTCGATGAGCAGGATCTCGTAGAATATGCTCCCTCCTTTATGAAGGGAATGCATTTTGACGAAATTTATCATGCCAGAACTGCCTATGAATTTGTTAACCTGATTGAACCCTATGAATGGACCCACCCTCCTCTCGGCAAAGTGATTATTGCTTTTGGAACCCTAATATTCGGAATGAATCCCTTCGGTTGGAGAATCATGGGCACGCTTTTTGGGGTATTGATGGTACCTATAATGTATCTTTTCGGAAGAAAGGTGTTTAACAAACACATTTATGCCTTCTTTACAGCCTTTTTGATGATGTTTGATTTCATGCACTTTACACAGACAAGAATCGCTACGATAGACGTATACGGTACATTTTTCGTTATACTGATGTATTATTTCATGTACGACTACTTTATAAATAAATCCTATGTGATAGGTTATAAGGAATCGCTTAAGCTTCTTTTCATTACCGGATTGTTCTTCGGTCTTGGAACAGCTTCAAAATGGATAGGTCTGTACGCAGGAGGTGGTCTTGCTCTGCTATTGTTCTTAACAAAGATTTATGAGTTCCTTGACTACCGTCGTATGAATAAAGCTAAAAAAGATCCGCAGCTTCCCAGCTACAGTAAGTTTGTAAACTACCATGTAATCGCGACTTTAGCATTATGTGTAGTATTTTTCGTAGTAATCCCTGTGATTATATACATTCTTTCCTATATTCCTTATATGAGCGTTCCCGGTCCGGGCCACGGACTCTCGGTAGTATGGAAGAATCAGACCGATATGTTCAATTACCACAGCAGGGATGTATTGAATTCCACTCATCCCTTCTCCTCCAGTTGGTGGCAATGGCCTATTATATCAAAACCCATTTGGTTTTACAGCGGATCCGACCTTCCGGTCGACAGGGTTTCCACTATAGTTTCAATGGGTAACCCTGCAATATGGTGGGCTGGTATCCTAGCAGTATTTGGAGTTATAGCCCTCGCCTTTAGGAAAGTAGTTAATCAGGCACACAAGCTGGCTTATATTTTCGCAGCTATTGCATCCTCTGTTATGATAATCGTTGGAAATACAGGCGGCATAAGGTTCTTAACCAATCTTGGTGTTTTCGTCATTGCAGGATCAATTATCACTCTTGCACTAAGGTATGATAAAAAAATCGGACTTATCATGATTGCGTTTGCCTTCCAATACCTCCCATGGGTACCTATTGAAAGAATAACTTTCATATACCACTTTTTTTCTTCGGTTCCATTTGTTATACTTTCAATAGTATATTTATTAAAGCTGTTATACGAGAAGCATCGATGGGCAAAATATATAATATTTGGATACCTTGGTATTGTTTTGTTCCTCTTTATTGCATTCTACCCAGCAATATCAGGGTTTGAAGAATCAAAGACATATATTGACAGTTTGAAATGGTTTAGCAGCTGGATTTTCTAAATAGGAAAATTGCATAGCTACCTTGCTGCTGACACAATATTCGATATAGTATTATTATCGAATTGTAATTTAAATGTTGTGGCAAACGATTTTATTTTGGTTATACAATTTTCTAAATAAATAATAAAGGAGTTTTGATTATGTCAGATAAAGCTGTAATCTCAATTGTAGTTGCCGCTTACAACGAAGAAGAAGTTATACTTGAGTCCTACAAACGTCTAAAAAAGGTAATGGATTCAATCAACGAGCCCTACGAGATAATATTTGTCAACGACGGCAGTAGGGATAAAACTGCGGTTATTTTAAATGAAATGTGTGTAATGGATAAAAACTGTAAGTTAATTGATTTTTCCCGTAACTTCGGTCAACAAGTTGCTATAACCGCCGGTATGGACCACTCGGAAGGTGATGCAATTGTTGTAATCGATGCCGACCTACAGGATCCGCCGGAAGTAATCCCTAAAATGATTGAGAAATGGCGTGAAGGCTATGATGTTGTATATGGAAAAAGAGCAGAGAGAAAAGGAGAAAGCGTATTTAAAAAGATTACCGCTGCTGTTTTCTACCGCTTCCTGAGAAAAATGACCGATGTAGAAATACCTGTGGATACCGGTGACTTCAGACTTATAGACAGAAAGGTCTGTGATGCGCTCAAGTCAATAAACGAAAAAAATCGTTATGTACGCGGTTTGATAAGCTGGCTTGGATTCAGACAGACCGGAGTTGAATTTGTAAGGGACAAGCGTTTTGCCGGAGAAACCAAATATCCATTAAAGAGAATGATTAAATTTGCCTTCGATGCCATTACTTCATTTTCATATAAACCGCTCAAACTGGCTACCTATTTAGGTACTACGGTTTCGGTTTTAAGCTTCCTTTATCTGCTTGTGGTTCTTTATCAAAGGATTTTCACAAATCAGGTTCAGCCTGGTTGGGCTTCGACACTGGCTGTAAACCTCGTCTTCAACGGTATAGTACTGATTATTCTCGGTGTAATAGGTGAATACATCGGTAGAATATACGACGAAGCAAAGGGAAGGCCTCTATATATAATCAGGCAGTTCAAGAATTTCAGAGATGATAAAAAATAATACATATAATGAAGAAAAGTCTGAGGTTGGGTACCCAACCTCAGACTTTTCTTCATTTATTTCTGCATATCCATGCTTTGAATTCCGCTTTTCATTACCGTCTGACGTATGATTGGATTGTACATGAATGGCGATTTAAGATTTTTCACCAGTATGTTATTCCGTATAGAGCGGGTTGACTTTTCATATCTTTCTAAAAAGCCGTCAAGGCCTGGCTTTAAACTCTGAGCTAAAAATAACGCACTTTTAAAAGCGTAACTTAGTCCTTCAGCCGAGCTGGGGCTTATCCATCCTCCTGCTTCACCAATGTAGGCTATTCCTGCCTCTCCTACTAAAGTATGTTTTGCAGATATTGGTCGCAGGATAAGCGCACCTTCTTTCCTTACTCTATTTCCAAGTTCAAATCCATAGTCTGTAAGTTTCCTTTTTAGCAATTCAAATTTAGAGATGGCATCTTTTCCCTCATGCATTGCAGACCCAACAATCAGCACATCCCCCTTGGGTATAGTCCATGAGTAAAAATCAGTTACTTCCCTATCAAATATTGCAGAAAAGTAAGGTTTCAAGCTCTGACCCTCGAACCATTCCTGTATCGAAATATAGCTCCTGGCTAAAGGCCGCCTACCTGATGTTTGTCTTGAAAGAATTGAAAATGCACCGTCTGCACCAACCATAATTTTTGCATTCTCAATGTATTCTCTACCATCCTTTAATAATCTTAATTTGAAGCCGTTTTCAGTTCTTTCATAGGTCTTAAAGCTGCAGCCGAAACGGGCATCAACCTCCTTCGGTATCAAGGAGACAAGCCATTTATCAAATTTATCCCTATCGATATTTATATAGAACCTTTGATAATATCTTTCAATACTGTTTTCCAGGTCTATCGTTCTTACAGCAAACAATTGCGGGCCTACAAGTACTTCTTGCGGCAAACCCAGGCCAAGTTCAGCAATTATCTTCTGAGCATCAGGTGCAACAAGACCACCACAGCATTTTGAAATCCCACCTCTTATGCCGGAGTCATTTAATTCACGTTTATCAATAAGAAGTACTTTATAGCTTTTCCCTATCAAGCGGGCTAATGTAGCGCCTGCCGGCCCTGCACCGATAATAGCGATATCAAACATTGAGCACCTCACTTACTAATTTTGTATACTCATAGTTATAAATCAAGGTAATAGAACCGTTAAAAAGAATTAAACGTAAAGACTCTTTTGCGTTTTATATTGAAATTGAAAAAAGCGAGATTGAAATATTCAATCTCGCTTTTTGGTGGAGGGAGATGGATTCGAACCATCGAAGTCAGAGACAACAGATTTACAGTCTGCCCCCTTTGGCCACTCGGGAACCCCTCCAAATTTGGAGCTGGCGGACGGAATTGAACCCCCGACCTGCTGATTACAAGTCAGCTGCTCTACCTGCTGAGCTACGCCAGCATCCTTTTAATCGACAATCTATATTGTATAAACCATCGATTAAAGATGGCGACCCGGAAGGGGCTCGAACCCTCGACCTCCAGCGTGACAGGCTGGCATTCTAACCAACTGAACTACCGGGCCATATATATAGTTGACAGTTGACAATTGACAATGTACAGTTCAAAACCCTTAACTGCCTGTATAATCAACACAATATTTTTAAGCTCTGACTGTCCACTCTCAACTGTCATCTGTCAACTAAGTTTGTGGTGACCCATAGGGGATTCGAACCCCTGTTACCGCCGTGAAAGGGCGGTGTCTTAGGCCGCTTGACCAATGGGCCGCTTATTTTTACTCCGTCGGTTTTTGCCGACAAAGTATATTTTAACTAGGGTAAAGCAAAATGTCAAGCAAAAGAATTGAACTTTTTAAAGTTTTTTTTTACAATACCTCATATAACCTACAAAACCCTTCTCCTATCTGCCTTTTAATATGCCGGGGGTCCAGTCGTAAATACTAAAAGCCCAGAGCCCCGGCATATATTTTGTTCAAAAATTAATTTATAGACCGCTATTTTCGACTAATTTTTTTATTTAACCAGCAATGCGTCCACAAACAGTTTAGTATCTTTACTGCTTCCTATTCCAGACCCATATTCAATCCACCCTCGTCTGCCTTTACCATCATTATCGTTTACCAGCATAGAGAACTTAAACAATTTGCCGGAAGAAACACTTTGACGGCTTTCATGCAAGCTATCCCATGGAATTTCAATCTCATATACCGTATCAAGACCGCTTCGCGAGATTGCACATTTTATATCTGCACTGGCTCCAATACTCTGCCCCACGGGCGCAACCCATCTCCACACCGATACGTTAGGCTTATTAGAACCCAATGTAAAACCTAGTTCGCTATAATCGCTGTTATAGGACTCAGAGGCTTCTTTTGTATCTATAGCCAACTGTATTGAGTCGTCATTCCAAATTTCCGCCTCTAGATTTTCGCTAAAATGAGTATTGTCCCTTACAATTGATGCAATGTACAAATTCTCCTTATCCCATTTCAAGTATGAATTTGCACTCAAGTCCTCAGCTCCACCCCAATTGCTAATTCCTATTACCTGTTTTGCCTGATTCACAGTAAATGAGGGCTGTTTCTGCCACTCATCCAGTTTTCCGTCCAATACCGGCTTACTTTCTGTAAATGGAATATCGAGATATCTTGCTTCAATTGTTAAATTCTCTTTAAAACCATCTTTTAGGTCAATCCCAACTTTTATATCCCCATGCAATTTGTTTTTAACTAAAAAGCTTTTGATTTCATTCGGCGCTATATCATCAAACTTAAATATACCTAGTTCTTTTTCTTCGGCATTACTTATTTTAATAACTCCGCTTTTCATTTGCAATTCGGAATTATTTTTCACGTTAAAGGTTGTCTCAATCGTATTATCAGAAGCTAATCCAGGCTTCATATCAACAACGACAGGCTGTACTACCTTTACCGGCAATATTACGCTCGATTTTCTCTTACCGGACTCAAAGGTCTGGTTAAACTTTACAAAGTAATTTCCGACTTTAGCTGATGAAGGTATCTTAAGTTCAAACTCAATCGTTTCCTTACCTGATGGTATAGTTTTGTCGCCGATCCATTGCCAGCCTTTAGGTAAGGATGCCTCAGTCAAACCCTCCAATGTGGAGTAGCCGTCTTGCCTCTTCATTTCTATTTTAAGGCTTTCTCCCGGAGTTGCCCTTATGTTGTCCTTTTCAGCTTTAAATATGGGGCTTATATTTGATTTTAAAACGTTATAAACAAACCTTACACTATTCAACACAACATCTTCCCAATAAATTCCGTTCAAATTATGTCCTTCACCGATCATCTTTAAAAATTCATGATAGACTCCGAAATTATCAAGTGTTTTATTTAGATTGACACTATCTTCGAAGGGAACCAGGATATCTTTGTCTCCATGAATCAATAGAACCGGTGTATATTTGTTTTTCAAGCTTGTCAAAGTTTGAGGTCCATAAGCGTCTATCAAAGCCATTACATCCTTTTTATAGGCATCTCCGCCTAAAGCAACATTTATGGCTATATTTCCACCTGCCGAATCTCCGCCTATTGTAATTTTGTCCTTATCTACTCCATATTTATCCGAATTCTTTTTTAGCCAGTTAATAGCAGCTAAAGCATCGTAATTTGCATCATTAATAGTCCCTATCCAATCCTGTGACGGCTCAGGTCTTAGTCTGTAGTCTATACTAACGGCTACATAACCTCTTCGGGCAAATTCATATGCCAATCCCGCTGCCGGCTGCTGGTTTCTGCTTCCACCGATAAATCCACCCCCATGTACCCATATAAGTGCCGGCCTGTTTGATACGTTATCTCCCTGAGGCTTGTAAACATCAAGTAAAAGCTTTACCTTTTCCCCCTTATAATCTTTTGTCTCACTATATACAATATCCTGCTCAACATCAACCTTATCGAAGACCACATCCAAATATCTCTCTTTTTCCTCTGCTGGTCCATCGGCACTGGCTATTTCGTTCGTATTTCCCCTTTCCCCCACTGCGGAATTACCACCATCATTACCGCAGCCAGAAATCCCCAATGTCAATGCAACACATAGCAATAATGCCGTAATTTTAGCTAATCTCACCATTTAGCCTAGCCCCTTTCATGAATAAAATTTGAAATTGTTCAGTTGCTTCGTCTCTTACACAATGAAGTTGTAACCAATTATTATCTCTATATACTAATCTATCATATCGGATAATTATTTAGGGTAGTTTTTTAATTTAAAAAAGTAGATTTTTTTATAATGGTATAGCAAAAGAGCTTAAAGTATGGAGATATAAAGGACTCTCAAGATTTTTTGCTATTTTACAATATTTCTATATTGTGACGGGGATACCCCTATCAACTTCTTAAACGCCCTATTGAAGGAAGCGGGCTCTTCATACCCCACAAGATGGCCAACTTCATAGACTTTTATACTTGGGTCGCAAAGCAGTCTTTTCGCTTCGTTTACTTTAGTTTCAATGATGAAATCCATAAAATTCTTTCCTTCCTGTTTTTTAAACAACTCACTGAAATAATTTGGATTAAGATGAACGTAATCAGCCACGCTCTTAAGGCTGATATCCTCTTTATAATGCTTTCTAATATATTCTTTGGCTATCTCTATTATTTTAATACTTCTTTCTGCTCTCTCGGTGTTTATACGCTCGGTCAACTCAACGAACATATCCGCAAAATACTTTTTCAGCTCTGCTGCCGTATTTATTTCCTCTATATAAAACACTATATCAAACTCTTCCGAGGGATATCCCAAAGAAGCATTACTAAATTCCTGCGACACTGAATCGGCTATGTGTACTAATTTTATCAAAAGGTCCCTGAATAAATCGGGAGACAAATTCATTTTCATAATTTCATCGAAGATAACCTCAGATTTTTTCTTAACCTCTGAGGTTTTACCGAGATCTACTGATATTATCAGATCATCCATCTTATCTTTGAATTGCCCTAAACCGGCACTGCTATAACAACAGACGTCGGGATTATAAGTAATTATGTTGTTTTTACCCATATAAAACCTTTTCTCAAGGGCTAATTTCGCTTGTTTATAGGCTATATGGGCATTATTGATGTAATTATTCACTTCACTTACACCCATACTCACTGTAAAGTTAATTTCATGCATGATTTTTTCTTTTACTTTATCAAGGCATTTTATAACATTTTCATGTAATCGTGAAGAATATTCTTCCAATGTATAAATCATCAATAAAATCCGGTTTTCACATATAATGGAAATAATTGTTTCTTCGTGGCCTTCAGAACTAAATACACTATCTGTAATATATTTAAGCATATTTAACGCTGAAGCATCCTCATTGGCTGAAATGCTCATTTTGATTTTATACAAGTCATCAATAGATATTAAAACCATAGTATATGAGCCGATATCGGGAATTCCAAGCTCCCGTTGTTTTTCCAAAAAAGTCTCAACTTGGATACTTCCTGTTTTGATTAGGTTTACCAGAAAGTTTTCTTTTAAAACCGGAAGGCTTTTATTGAGCTTCCAGTGATAGGAATCAAGCTGCTCTTTCATCTGCCTTTCGCTTTTTATCTCAGCTTTTACCTTATCCAGAGTTTTAAGAAGCTCTTCATTTTGAATTGGCTTTAATAGATAATCACACGCGCCGTTCTTTAATGTCTCCCTGACATATTTGTACTCGTCAAACCCGCTTAGTACTATGGATTTAACATTCAAGCTGCATTCCCTGACCTTCTTAATCAGTTCAACTCCATCCATTACCGGCATCCTGACATCGGTAATCATAATATCAATAGCATCGCTTTGTAATATTTCAAGAGCAATTCTCCCGTTAGCAGCCTGAATAATCGCCTCACAATCATCATAGTTACTTTCGATAATTACCTTGAGTCCTGCCCTTATAATCTTATCATCATCAACAATAAGAATTTTATACAAGTGATTTCCACCTTTCAATCAAAATAGCGGCAACTGTGCTGTTTGGATTCTCTTAACTATTACATTGAGGTATAATGTATTATGAAGGACAAATTATGCTGCTAATAGAAAATTGCATAATTGCAAAATTGATTCGTTTGCCACAATATATATCTGTATGATTCGATATATGTACCTATATATCGAACATTGTGTCAACCGCAAGGTAATTATACAATTTTCCTAATATTATAATATCACTTTTTTGTATTAGAAAAAAATACTACAGTGAGGAATTTTATGTCCAAGTCAAACAGAAAACGACTTAAACTCAATCTTCTTAAGCTTCTCAGCAAATATAACTTTAAGAACAATCCCATCATTATAAAATTGCTGCTTATTTACGGATTCATATTTTCAGCTATGCTGCTTCTATCATATCTGACATTTATGAATTACAAAAATGACAAGGAAATAAGCACCCTTGAAGTAATACATCAATCAAACAGCCAAATGATAGACAGTATCGACAATTATATTTCCGAATTATCCTATTCCGGAGAGCTTCCGCTTTATAACGAACAGGACGGTGATAATAAACTACTGCTGGGTTTAAAGGAATTTACCGAGACAGGCATAATTACCCTCCCCTTCAGCAAAGACACTGAAGAACAGTTATTACGAATCCTGGCATACAAGCAGACTATAAATTCGGCTTTCATATTCAACCTTTCGGGAAAAAGTGTCTATAAAATCCGTGGCGGCTCCTTATATAGTGACTATAATCCTTCCTCCGAGGAATGGTTTGACAAGAGCAGGGTGAATCTGGGAAAACCGATATACAGAAGCACTTTCGAGCTTCCGAATGCGTATGACATAAACAAGAAAGGCATATTTGTCTTTTCAGTGTCCCGCGCCATTGTAAGTCCCCAGAATTTTGAGGTTCTTGGCGTTATACTTGTAAATAGCGATATTTCTTTTTTAACCAACCTGTGCAAAAAAACACTCCTTTCTCCTCAGCAGAGGATTCTGGTGATTGATAAGGATGGAACTATAATTTATGATACCGTGCAGTCTAATATCACCGGAAAGGTCAGCGGAAAAGATGTAGAACTGGTATATGCCGATAATTCCAAAACAAAGAATGTTACCATTAAGGGTGTTGAGTATCTTTTAAGTGCTACAGAATCAGAACTGACCGGTTGGAAGGTAATTAACTTAATCCCCAAGGATGTCCTTAATGAAAATATCTATAAAATGCGGGAAACCACTATCCTTATTACATTGCTGCTATTAGCTTCTTCCTTTATTTTTGTGTTTATCATGTCGAGACAAATCGTAAGTCCATTGAAAAAGTTGCTGCTTTTGATGAAACTGGTTATAAAAGGTGATTTTGACGTTAGAATTAAGATTAAAAGCCGGGATGAAGTCGGTCAACTGGCAAAGACTTTTAATGTGATGACCCGGCGAATAAGAAAATTGATAAAGGAAGTATATGTAGATAAGATAAAACAAAAGGAAATCGAAGTTCAAATGCTGCAGAATCAAATTAATCCTCACTTTCTATATAATACCCTTGAATCTATCCATATGATGGCTGAAATCAATCATGATAAGGAAACTGCAAAAATGGCCAGGTCATTAGGAAAAATTATGCGTTACGGTATCAGCAACACAAATGAAAAAGTAACTGTACGACAGGAAATTGAACATTTGCAGGAATATATTTCTCTTCAGAAAATCCGCTTTGAAGAGATATTCGAAGTAATACTCAATGTAAGTGAAGAGATTTACGATTGTATCATTGTAAAGATGATTCTGCAGCCCTTGGTTGAAAACGCAATATATCATGGATTATCTAAAACGGAAACGGACGGAAGACTTGAAGTCCGCGGATACCGCAAGGAAAACAACGTATATTTTGAAATCATCGACAATGGAAAAGGTATGTCCGAAAGCCTTGTTAAAAAATTAAATAACTATTTGGATGATTTGGACAATAGCTTTAAAAGTATCGGACTCAAAAATGTACACCGTCGAATCAAATTGAATTATGGAGCTGATTATGGCATTGAAGCTGAAAGCACCCCTGGTACAGGGACTGTTATGAGAATCAAGCTGCCCTATAACATTTAATCAATCCTACTTGCCTATATATCTTATTTACCGTGGGAAGCCTTTGCTTCTTTCCATTTTCGGTTATATTTTTTCACTACTTCGTCAGGGTTATTTGCCAGTAAATATTCCTGTAATACATTTCCCCAGTTGAAGCGTGCACTATTTATAATGGTATTGTAATCATCATTTTGAGGAATTGAATCTACCACAGGCAAGCCATAGGAAATAAGCTCTTTCAGAGTTTGCAGTTTTGGCTTGACAGACTTTAAGGGACTTAAGTCACCTACTGCATTTGAATACCTTCCCTCTTCCCAGCAATATTTCAGGAATGCTTTTGCAAGTTCTACGTTATTTGAACCCGCTGCTATCCCGAAGCTTTTATCTTTGCTGAACACTATGGCTTTTGCACCGGGAACAGGAAATATACCTGCATCCTCAGCACTCAAACCGTTCTCAATTACCTGGGGGATAAACCAGCTGCCTAAAAAAACCATACCTATTTTCCCCTTACCGAAATCCCTTTTCATGGAATCCCAGTTTGTAGAAACAAGATTTTTTTCAAGATATCCCTTCTCTTTAAGCTGTCGGGCAAATTCGAAGCCCGCCAACATTCCACTGTCACCGGATAAAGGTTCATCCTTTTTTGTAAGTCTGTTTTGATAATCACCATTGCCTGTTGTTGCAACAGCAAAATCAATACCATACCAATTAAGTGGCCATACATCTTTAAAATTCGATGCTACTGGGAGAATTCCTTTTGACTTGAGTGATTCACAAGCCTTAAAAAATTCATCAGTAGTTCTTGGGACACTTTGAATTCCGGCCGCTTTGAAACAGGCTTTATTATATATAAAACCGCTGTAAACCACTGCATTCGGCAATGAATACAGCTTTCCGTCTTCACCGAGTCCGGAGTCATAAAGGTACAGGTCGTCTTTTGTAAATCCCAAATCGTCAATGGGTGTAAAATACCGGGGGTAATACTCCCTTTTTAACGAGTCAATTACCGGCGCAATGTCCGGAAGTTCGTTAGCAGCCATTTTGATGCTGATAATCTTAAAATCATCTATCATCCCTTCAAATTGAATTTCAGTTTCGGGGTTTTTCTTTGTAAAATCCCTTGCCAAATCTGCTAAAGTAGTATCGACCTTGTCAACACGGTTTGTCGCAAATACAATTTTCCCCGAAAGCTTCTTCGGGGTCTTCTCTGCATCATCTGTCTTTGCTGTTTGAGACAATGGTTGCTGTGAGGAATCATTTATAATGTTTTTTATCAGGTATCCTGAGACCAATATAATGATAACAATGAAAAAAAGATTCCGCCATGTTAAATGTCTCATAAACCCTCCACTTATACAGTTATTCATAAACAATAGGCTGGAAACGTCTCAAGTTAACAAACCCGCCATACCACACTAATACTACTGTAACATATCCGACCTTTACAGTAAATCGTGCTGCGTTTCTTCTTCAGTTTGTACGTTTTAGAAAATTACCCAAGCGTAAAACCAACCTCGTTGCCACAAATTATGGAAGTGTGCTTCGATATATTTACCTATATACCGAACATTGTGACAAACGAAAGGTTATTATGCAATTTCCCCATTTATAAAAAAAGCCTAAACCGGGAGGTCTAGGCAAATAAAAAGTATGATATAGCGGGTAAAAGTATGCTTTTATATAATTATGGATGGAACATAGCTGATTTGGATAAAAATCTTTCAATAAAGAACAGGCCGCATTGTTTCCAAATCAGCAGTTACCAATCCAAATATATCTAATACCTATATACTTCAAACTCGGCAACCTGACCGCCGGTCGCTCCGGAATTTGCCGTGAAATTGAGCCGGACATATCTCTGGGAAGTCGCGGTAAAGCTAATTGTAACAGTGTTTCCGGTCGCAGGGTTAAATGTATATGTTGAAGAATTCACCAAATTTGTATATGTACTATTATTATTACTGCCCTGTACCGATAGGGTTTGAGTTCTTGTTCCCCAGGCAGAATTAGGGTTTAGTTTTATAACAATCCTGGATACCGATTGGGAGCTTCCCAAATCCACTGTAAGTGTATTCGGATATGCGTTGGCAGCGCCCTCCCAATAAGTAGCCGAATTACCGTCATTTGCGTTATTAGCTGTATAGGTTTGAGTATAATTGTTGCAATTTATTGATTTTCCAAGGGCAATATTTGTTGCCGCCGGAGTTGGAGTCGGTGTAGGGGTCGGTGTCACAACCGGGGTTGCTGTCGGAGTAGGGGTAGGAGTAGGGGTAGGAGTCGGTGACGGTGTCGGTGTCACAGTGGTGTTAGGCACCAGAGTTTTTGAAAACTGGTTGTTATTTTCATTTGACTCCGGGATTCTGTTTACATCATCAACCCATGCCATTACTGTATGGGTTCCTGATGCTGCAGTCCAGGTAGATCCGCCTGGTCCACCGTTGGCTGTAACCGTAACGGAAGCTCCGGGAGCAATTGCGGTAGTATTGTTGTCCGACCAGGACACCTGTGTACCGTCAACAAAGAAGCTGACACCGTTTATAGTACCTGCGTTTTTTGTGCCTGTCCCTTGGTTCTTTATTGTTGCACTAAAGGTGACTGCATTGCCTGCTGAATAATTTGCCGGACTCCAGGTTATGTCTGTCACGACTAAATCAGGCTGTCCCGGTACCGGTGTTGGGCTTGGTGTTGGTGTTGGTGTAGACGTCGGCATAGGTGTTGGTGTAGACGTCGGCATAGGTGTAGGTGTACCTGAGGCGGTTACTTTAAAATTCGGCAGTTCATTCCGGACAATTACATTATTTGCCCAATAGAGATTCTGAATTTGTGCATTTGTGTTGTATTGGAAGGTTAACTCAGCCCAGCTCATACAGAAAACCCAATTGGGCTGTGCAGCAAGCTGGCTGGAAGTCGGGAGCACTTGGCATTCACCGATGGCTATAGGCTTTCCGCCGGCTACACTGAGTGCAGTGTTATATTTGGCTGTGGTATACCCATCACCATTATAAACATCCAGTGCAAATATATCCCAGTAGTTATTCCCCGGATTGTATACGCTCCAGTTCAAATCCAAGTCCTGCATATCCCATACCCAGATAAGATTTGTCAAGCCTTTCGTATTTACAAGATAATCGTGGGTCAGTCGGTAAAGTGCTGCTGTTCCGTTGCTGCCGGGTCTTCCTGCCCACCAGAAAACACCCTGATTCATTTCATGGAAAGGTCTGAATAGCACTGTAACATTATTATCCTCTAAGTATTGGAGGTACTGGGCATAGTTATCCAAGCGGGCTTTCCACGCTGTATTAAGTGTGCCGCCATTCGTTATAAGGCTTGTCCACTGGGCATCAGTTAGTTTACTAACAACTCCGCCGTCCCAATTCCCGGGCTCTGTTTGGGTAGGGGGAACAACATGCATCATTATATTTACTATAGATCCTTTATCCCACTGATTTTTGCACTCATAGATCATAGTCCAGCGATTGCTTACATCAGATGCTGAGAAGAGAAAGTCTCCACTCCAGAGCCCGGGATAATTTCCGGTTATACTATAAGCCCTGTCAGTCTGAACCGCCGGGGAAGAATTTGGCTCTCTGTTGTGTATACCGATTACCGTCTTGCTGCCGCTTATACTCTTAAGATAGTCAAGTACTCCGATTGCACTTGTACTACTACCATATACTTCAAATTCCCAAAGGGAATACCCGTAGGCTGTCGCTCTCTGCCACGCATACATTTTTACATACCTTGCGCTTATGGCTGTAAAATTAATGGTGTTAACTCCGCCTGTGCCTGAATAGTTTGAATATACCGTAGTCCAATTTACATTGTCTGTTGATGTCTGTATCTGAAACTGTTTGGCATATGCTGCTTCCCAATTCAGGACAACACTTGATACCGACTGTAAAGACCCCAGGTCTATATATATCCACTGAGAATCCGCAAAAGTCGAAGACCATCTTGTAGCTGCATTCCCGTCTGCTGCGTTTGCAGAAGCATAACTTGTGCTCTCCGCCGACGAAGCATAAACAGCTTTACCTAGAGCAAGATTAGTTGCAGCATTAACCGCCGGTTTATTAATAAATAGACAGCTCAAAATAACCGCAAAGATTATCAATAGAGCTAACGCCTTTCTTGAAAAACCTTTCAAATTTGTACATTTCTCTTTTAACATAAATTAACCTCCATTATATATTTTTCGAAGTTAAATAGACCTATATAATTTCAAAAATCCCCTCCATCAACTTTTTTTACACTTAAGCCTGCCATTACCTGTTTAATAAGCATTTTATACGGGTCCCGTAAATTTCTATGTATTTTCATTATAGTACAATCTTTTTTTTATTTCCTTGTCTCCTCTTCGGATTTCTTAGCTTTTATTAGGCACTTTTCAGAATTTTGAAACGATTGCAGCAAAAAGGCAGGCTTCAAGATTTTACAACCTTGAAGCCTGCCTTTATTTTGGTGACCCATCGCAGATTCGAACTGCGGACACCATGATTAAAAGTCATGTTGTCCAAATTTGCAAATCTCAATTTTTTACAAATCGCAGAATGTGCTATTTATAGCCATTTCTTAAATTGCCTCTTCCCTATTTTCCAGCTACTTCAAATACAAATCATGTCATCGATTTCTGACCTCAAGAAAATCATGTTGCCGCAGAGTAAATAAACTTTGTGAGGTTGATTTCTATGAGAATCAATATTGTATCCTGTCAAATGGTCAAGGAAAAGTCATTAAACTATCAAGCTGAACAAGTATCAAACAGAGCTATAAAAAGTCCAGAAGACGTACATAGGATTGCCAAAGACGTTCTTAATCTTGATATAGCTAGTGAAGAGTATTTCTACATCCTAATGCTTAATACTAAAAACGGCATAAATGCCATTTCAGAGGTATCGCATGGCAGCCTTAATTCTTCCATTGTTCACCCAAGAGAAGTATTCAAACTTGCAGTCCTCTCTAATTCCAGCAGTATAATCTGCATTCATAACCATCCTAGTGGAGACCCCGACCCCAGCAAGGAAGATATTGAAACCACTAGCCGCCTTGTTCAAAGCGGGGATATTCTTGGAATCAAAGTCCTTGACCATATTATAGTCGGGGATGGACGTTACACAAGCCTTAAAGAAAAAGGCTTGATGTGAGGGGGTGTAGACTATGAGCAGAAATATTGCAACCCTCAAGCGTAATAAGTTCACCGTTGACAAGCTTACTAACGACTTCCTGATATATCAGGAGTACAAAAACAATTCCAAAGCCACTATTGAGTATTATAAAATCAATCTACAAATGTTTAGTAAATACCTGTTAGAACAGGGTATTACCGTCATTGATGATGTTGACATTAATGTGCTGCGGGGTTATGTCCTTTATCTTAAAAGTAAGCCCCGCCATAAGAACAACTCATTTTTCAAGCCTTCTACAGATACAGCTTTAGCCTCTAAAAGCATTCAGACCTATTGCAGAGCCATTAAGTGCTTTTTTAATTACTTGTACCGTGAAGGGTATGTGCATACCGACTTCAACCAGCTTTTCAAGCTTCCGAAAGCTACCAAAAAGGTTATTGAAATCCTCACAGATGAGTAAATCAAGCGTATTCTAAGCCATTTCAACCTTGAGGATGAAATTGACTGTAGAAACTATATTGCCATTACCCTCATGATTGACTCTGGTTTACGCCTCAGCGAGCTTATTCGGCTTGAAGTAAGTGACTGTTATATTGAGCAGTCCTATATCAAAGTAAAGGGTAAGGGCGATAAGGAACGTATTGTTCCTATTGGTACATTTTCACAAAAAGCTATATTAAAGTATTTAAATTTTCTAAGACCCCAGCCCGCTCTTGACAGTATCAAGAATTTACTGCTTTGCAGTGATGGCAAGCCAATTACTAAAGAAACAATCAAATCTATGGTTGTGAGGCTGTCAAAAATGGTTGACATTCACCGCCTCCACCCCCACTTATGCCGCCATACATTTTCTACCAGATACCTAATGGTGGGTGGAAACTTATTCACCCTACAAAGCATTCTTGGGCATACAAGCCTTGAAATGGTTCGGAATTACTCACATCTAGCCGCCAGCCATGCAACCTTGAAGCATAAGCAATTAAGCCCGATTGATAATTTAATGTTAGGAAAATGAGTTTAATAAAATATTTATGAATAGTTAAAAAAGTAAGCCTGCCTAAGTAGGTTTACTTTTTTTAACCAAACATTTTTCTCCATATTATTTGATTTTTTGCAGGAAATTTTATACAAATGTCGTATATATTACTTTATAAAAATATGTGGGGTATATACATGACAAACATAGATTTTAGAATACTAATTCAACGTGCAGGAAATATTGATGGAGCCCGTATACTATTTCAAAGATTAATTACTTCTATAGTAAGATTGAAATATAAAGATGCTTGCGAGGTTCGCCCATCTCAAGGGGATTGGGGTATCGATGTTCTGGTTGGAAATTTAGCCGAGTCTATTTTTGTATGGCAATCTAAGTATTTTATTGATGGTATAGACGATTCACAGAAAAACCAGATACGAGATTCTTTTAAAACTTTGATGGATAAATCTAAAGAAAAGGGATTTAAAGTAAATTATTGGACATTATGCGTACCATGTAGTCTATCAGCAAATGAGCGAAAATGGTGGGATAATTGGTCAAAGAAAGCCTCAAAGGAGTATGACGTACCTATTGAACTAAAGGATGAATCTGCGTTACGTTCTGAACTTGAAACATCAGATGCAATAGAACTACGAGAAGGATACTTTGGCTCGACACCTTCAATCCTCAATTATTTCATTCAAGTTATTAATGATTATGATGAAAGAGAAATAATGCAACTTCCTGAAAAAACAATGTATGATAGTGCAATGTTTATTCAACAATTAAAAGCTGCAAATATTCGAGAATTAAATTCAGCAAAGACGCAATTTTTTAATGCAGAGTTGATATCACAAGAGGTATTTGATAAAAATGATACAACTGAATGCAACGCATTATTAAGTTTATACGAAAAACTTCGTTCAGTATGGGAAACTCGTTTTAACTTATGTCTATATAGTAGCAATACAGATGAAATAAAAAGTTTGTACCCAAACACTATGATTACTATTGAGCAGCAGGATGCAAATTCATTAAGAAGTCCTACAATAAAGGCAAGTTTTGTGCATAAGCAAGGAATGATGCATCAATTAGCTGATAAATGTGAAATTGGTTGGATTAAAGATTTCCGAGAACTATTTAAAGAAAATAGATGAGGTAGATCGAATGGTTACAAATGAGAATAACTTTAGGAAACATGATATTCATTATTCTCCAGAGGATGAGGATATTTTTAATGCTTCTCGCTTACTACTCATGTTTGATGTATTAAACCAAACAGGAAAGAAGAAGTCTATTAGTATAGAGCGTATTTCTTACTATGACTTTTTTTCTGCAAACCCACTGTTGATATTCAATAATGATGTAAAAATAAGCAAAAAACTTATGTACGAAGGATTTCCATCAAACACCATTAGTTATATTAGCTCTTCCCATAGGTTTGTCAATCGTTTAGAAAAACTAAAATATTATATGTCTTATCTGATAGCAAGAGATTTAATTGATATTTATTATGAGGACGGTCGTATTATCTATTCAATTACATGTAACGGTATTGATATAGCAAAATCTATAAATACATTTTATTCAAATGCTTATAAAGAAAGTTGTAAAATAATTATTAAGCACTTAGAGTCAATGTCTGATACAAAACTTTCGAAAGAATCTCAAAAATGGTTAAAGGCAGAAAACTTCGTAATCGATTTAATAGATTATTAGGAAGGGGAAAATATAATGGAAAAGCCAAAAATCCGCATTAATCGCCTTGAAATACGTGGTTTATATAAAAATTATACTGTACCTTTTAAGCCAGGATTAAATATTATTTGTGGTGGAATATCTACTGGAAAAACTACTATTCTTGAGTTAATTGATTATTGCTTTGGTTCATCAGAACACCCAGAACATATAGAACTCCAGAAGAAAGCACGCTCAGTCCTACTAGAACTATCAGTTAACGAAAGGGTTATTGTTATTGAGAGGCAACTTTTTACATCAAGTAAAAATGCACTTATACATGAAACAAGTATTGAAGAGTTAGAAACTCCGCATAATACATTAACAGTATCAGCAAAGCAAACACCAAATTCAGAATCAATAAGTACATATCTAATGAAGCAGTTAGAATTGATTGGTACTTTTTTGAAGGAAGCTCCAACAAAAGAAAGTACAGATATAGATATGATGAGTTTCAGAGATTTAATGTGGTTTTGCTATCTACAAAATGAAAGATTAGACAATAAATTCCTTTTATATGAAAATGAATTCATGAAGCACTTAAAATTCGAACAAGTATTCAATGTTATTTTTAAAGTACATGAAAACAAACTTGCTGTTTTAAGTAGCCAGATAAAAAACATTGAAAAACAGATATCTCAATATATAGCAGAAATAAAAACTCTACTCACATTTTTACAGGAAAGAAATATTCCAGACAAGTCCGATTTGCATGATACTAGAAAGACTATTGAAAAAAGTCTGATTGATTATAAAACAAAACTTGATACAATCTCTCAGACTTTAAGGGGTGAAAGTTCTGCTTCAACTATTCAAAGATTAAAATTAGAGGAAGCAATTAATAATTTAACTAAGTTAAAAACTTCATTACGAGACCGTGAAACCTTATTAAAGAGACTCCTGCCACTACGTGGACAATATGCAGAGGAGATAAAAAAGCTAGTTTTTTTAGAAAAATCCAAAAGAGTATTTAACCCTTTGGGAATAACAAGATGTCCAGTGTGCTTTGAAAATCTAAATAGTGACTCAAATAACGACACAGACAGTTGCTGTTTTTTATGTCATACACAATTAGATAAACACAAGGAACAGTCAACCATAGATATATCCAAAGAAATTAGAGCTTTTGAAAACAAACTTAAAGAGCTAAATGGGTTTATTAATGATACAGAGAATGAAGTTGGTAACTTAACTAAAGCAATACTAAAAAGCGAAAACCAAATCACAAAGTTGAAGAACGACCTAGATGATGCTCTTAAAAATTATATTTCTCCTTATATCCAAGAACGTGATATCATAGTTGGAGAAATTAAACGTCTTGAGCAAGAAACGGCAGACATTGATAAATTTATTAACTTGCATAAAGGAATTGAAGAAAAAGAGTCAAAAAAAGTGGAAGCTCAGACCAATCTTGCTAAGAAATATAAAGAGCTTGAAGATGAACGTCAGAAACTTCAAGAAAGGGAATTGGTTATATCTAGCTTTAGTAAGAAATTTGAAGAGACTCTTAAAGACTTTAATTTTCCAAAACTTGACTTCGCATTTATTCAATCTGATTTACTACCATCAGTAAGGGGATTGCTCTATAAAAAAATTGGCAGTAGTGGAGCATTAACACTTATATCTTTAGCATGGTATTCTGCAATGTTTGAATTGGCAATAGATTACAATGGAAATCATCCTGGCTTTTTAATGATTGATTCTCCACAAAAGAATATTGGTATTAAAGCTACTCAAGAAGATAATGATTATAGAGATATGAAGATTGTTACAGGAGTATATAACAAACTTATAAATATATGTACGAATAATACTGGTAATTATCAAATAATTATCGTTGATAATGAACCTCCATCTATTGTAGAGGGATATATTGTAAAAAGGTATACAGGTCGAAAAGGGAAATATCCTTACGGTTTGGTTGATGATGAAGAAGAATAGGGTAGGTATATAGCATCTACCCCCTATTCATGAATTTTTTAATGTTAACAAATTTTAAATTGCCCTGTGCTTTTTTCATATAAAATTTTATCTAAAAATGCAACAATTTTTACCATGCCTTCGTATTCCTTTTCAAAATCAGATAAATCCTTTTTATTTTGATTATACCATTCTGTAGAATCGTAAGAAGCATGAACATTTCTATGTCGATTTTGTACAATTTGGTCAAGATAATCAATATCTCTCTGATTGAAATGTGCATCCCTAATTCCCATAGTAATATCAAAATCAAGAATTCTTTTCAATATTTCCTTTATATACTTAAATTCTGGATTATTAAATTTCTTTAACTGAATTTCAATTTCCTTTAGTTTAATATGGTCATCACCTCTCATAATACAGCAATTATATACAATATGTTTTACAGATGCTTCCAAAAATCTTGTTGCCATAACATAAATTGTAATATTCAACATGTGTTGTATTTTGATTGCAGAAAAGCTTTCTAACTTGTTTTTTCTCGCTGAATCAATACAACTTTCTAAATTAGTTTTAAATATCTTTATATCTGGTGAATTATTTATCATAATTAAATCACCTACATTTCATTTGTAAAGTAACTTTTAGCTAATAAGACTCTTCCTTTTACATTATAAGTTGAGGTTGTAGTAACGGAAATATAGTCCGAATAATCAGAATTATTTAATAGCTTATTATACTGTTCCTTTATGTTATAAATATTTTTATTCTCTAATATACATTGAGAAATAGCTACCATTATAGAGTCACAAATAGACCTATTAAATTTATTATATTTTTTAAACGCATGGTATCCAATATTAGAGAATATCAAGTCTACAGTTTTTGTAAAGATTGCCTCTAATTCACTTTCTATACTAACATTATTTCTATTTTTACTTAAGAAATAACTAAGAAAATTCCGCATTGATGGTTGGTAGTTGTTAAAATCACTTAAAAGTGCAAAATAACGAAGTATTACTTCGACATCTTCTAGTCGTCTATCTGGAATTGCCTTACCTACTAAAGCTCTCCAATTCTTGTATCGATTTATCCTGTTAAGAAACGCTAAAAACGAACCTGGGTAAATACAATTTCTTATCTCTTGGTCCTTAAGCGGTACTCCACCTGTATTAAGTCTATAGAAAATATCATAAACAATGTCAGGGTTTGAATCTACATCTTCTATTATAGTTGAATTTATGACCGCATTTCTTAAACGTCTTTGTAAAGTAGGTTCAAGTTCGTCAAAAGTTTTATTATTCCATGGTCTATCATATAAGCTGCTCAATCTAAATACTTTTCTTTGCCCATTTACATAAAAATATCCATCGCAAAAATAGAACACGGACTTTAACCTTTGTTGCCCATCTATTACAATAAAGTTTTCATCTTCTTTTAATTTACCTAAAAGTATGCTTGGAATTGGAAGTCCAACCAGAAGAGAATCAATAAATAAACTTGCCCGCTTTATATCCCAAACGAAATCTCTTTGAAATTCAGGTTTAAGGTTTATTTCTTCCTGCTTTATTTTATGCAATAAAACATCAATTGAATTGGATATGTTATATGACATTATTTTTGATACTTCCGATATTGCAGGGCTTATCTTCTCGCCATCTAAATAAATTCCATTTTCTCTCATAAACTTGACCTCATTCTGTTTAATATAATTATCATTCAAATATTAATTTTTTTCTTATTTCCATTGTAGCAAAGTTATACATTTTTTCAATATTATTCGTGGTTTAATTCAATTATTTGACATAATTTAATATCATGATATAATAAAACAGGAACATTAGTTCTTATTTTATTGGAGGAATGTATTTATGAATTTAAATGAAATACTCCTATATTCTCAAAAAAGGACACATTTAAGTAGATTAGATGACAATTCATTACTGGGAATAGTTATAAAATACATTACTAATATCGAAAGTTTCATTCTTAAAAATAGAAATAGTAAAGCCAACAAAATCGATAAACTAATTTCCTTCGTTACAGAAATAGGCGTTATTTTTATGTTTTGCTACCTTTTATCAATTTTTTTCATGGCTTTTTGTGTTTCAACTCGAATTACATACAAAATTGCATTAACTTATAATCCATTTGAAATAATTCCGTTTAATCAGTTAGTTTTAGTATTATCATTAAGTACCTTTTTAATAGTAGTATTTATACAAAATCGAAGAAGCGATATAAATACTTTTACAATTATAAAAACCGCTATATATATATATAAGGAGTTGGGTATTTCAAAAAGAAAGCTATTCCATTTATTCGTTGAGATATTAATTATAACTTTATTATGGATAATATTTTCAGCAGCAATATTTTTTATTGCTCTTCAATTATATCCTGTATACAATTTTGCAGAAAATCTGTTGCTGTATATTATTACAGGTGCGATTTCCTTTATTGTTACATATATAATCAGAGTAGAACTTGAACCTGACGAAATAAAAAAAATATTGAGGAAGAGCATTTTTGTAATAGCATCCTTTTTAGTAACACTCTTCTTAGCATTCAATGACTTCTTAAAGTATAGTACAAATGATAGTGTCTGGATTGTTAAATTGATTTCCATTCTTTTTCTCTGTGTATTTCAATTCAACAATATTATTACCATTATTAAAGATATTTACAAGCTTATAGAAGAATCTATAGAAAAATGTACCAATATATATTTAAATGATAATCCTGAAACGAATTGCGAGGATAAAAAACTAATCGAAACGACCTTATCTTATATTTATACATTTATGCCAAATAACAATATAAAAACATTCTCCGAATATTTTAACACTGGCAAAAGAATGTTTAGTATTGCCATAAAAAGATGCAAATTAAACAGGGAAAAAAGGCGTCAATCTACAATTATTTTAACAAGTTTAGTTGTTTTTCTTATCTACTTTTTTTCATTTCGGTACATTGAAAAACAATTAATTAATGGAACTAACCCTGTATCTAGTATTATATTTATAGCTTTATCTGTACTTGGTGCATTTATTATAATAGTATTTTCCAATGCCTTTTGGGAAAAAAAATCTGCTTTACAAGTCATTAAAGATGAATTATTTAAATATAAAAAAAAGATGTTGCCAGATGATCATGAAATAATTAATAGTGATAAATCTGGATTAAATAATGTTAAATCTTCTGCAAAGTCATATTTCAGTAAACTTCTCTTATCAAATGTATTAATATTTGTGCTTGTGCTTTTTTCAAAGCTACTCTTTTTATTAAACATACTTGATATCAGAGCGTTTATATTAATAATATCAATTTTATTAATACCAGCCTTTAGTTTCTTTACAAAAAAGAATTTCCATAACTTTACTAATACACTAAACAACTTTTTTCCAAAGCATATAAAGTACAAAACATATAAAATAATTATCCGTATAACCGTAATACTAGTATTTATTTCTAGCTTTGGTTTAAATCTAGTTTACTTAAGGATTTAGACCTGTGCAGTAAAATGTAAAACTTTATGCAGCCAACCCTAATTTGGAAACAGCAGCATTTAGACTTACCCCGTTTTCTGCACAAGAGTATACAAACTTGGCTATACAGACCAAATATTGTTCACGGAAATACCCTA
>JAOABQ010000050.1 GCA_026418275.1 Clostridia bacterium | reverse complement strand
GCTTTGAAATAATACACAAAATAAAGCAAACTGATGTGTAAATGGAGAGCCGCATACATCGAGAGGTGTACGTGCGGTTTGGGGGCGAGTATTTGGAAACCTATCTGGGCGACCAGATAAGGCACTGAATGCTTAGCCTACATGGATTTAACAGGCTGTGAAGGCCTCTTTGGAAGCCCTTTGGATATTGCCCAAAGGATCATGAAGGACATTCAAAAGGAGTTGGACCTGTGGTGTTCTATCGGTATATCCGAAAATAAATTCCTCTCCAAAATGGCATCCGAGAGAAAGAAGCCCCTTGGGATTACAGAAATTTGGAAAAAAGACGTGCCTAAAAAACTTTGGCCTCTTCCTATAAGAGAAATGTACGGAATAGGCAAACAAACAGAAAAAAAGCTTGTAAGCCTCGGTATTAATCTTATAGGAGATATTGCTGCTTATGACTTAAAGCTTCTACGCCAGTTTTTTTGGAAATATGGACACGAATTAAAAAGGCTGTCCAATGGAGAAGATGCCTCCCCTGTTTCAGATACACCCCATCATCAAAGTAAATCAATCAGCCGCTCAACAACACTTCCAGAAGACACCGCTGACCTGGAATTTGCCAAAGACATGCTGTTCCGTTTGGCCGAGGATGTAGGCACTGATGCAAGAAGACAGGGATTGAAAGGAAAAACCGTTACTATTTCCATCAAGTACAGTGATTTTCAGACTATTACAAGGCAAAAATCCATATCCCCAACCTATTTAACGAGGGATATCTATAGAACAGGCAGTATGCTGCTGGATGAGAACTGGAACTCCCGCCGTCCTGTCAGACTTTTAGGCATTGGCCTTTCCAATTTCCAGGAAAGTGAGTCTTCCCAGATTTCAATTTTTGATATTGGCAGTACGCCGGAAAACGATAAAGAGGAAAAAATTGAAAAGACAATTGATTCCTTAAGAGCCCGTTTTGGTGCTGACAAAATTAAACGGGCCAAAACACTGTAAACCACAGAACACTCTGCAAAACCTTCAATCACCCTAGTCAAAACCGTCATCAATCATTGGTATTTTCATTTATTTCCAATTTTCTATCGGATTTAATATTCGTTTTGTAAGCTACATACTACTTATGCTCTAATAATTTGCTTATTATATTCCATCTTCAAAAGCTATTGAGACACAGAAGTCATTGCAAACAATTGATTTAAAGTGAATATTGCAGCAATTTATTATAGCTCGATCCCTGGATGTATCAAGGCCCTTAAAATCCAGCTTCATACCTTGCTTAAAAACTTTTGAAGCTGCTTCTTTTCTCGTCCAAAACACCATCGCTTTTTTAGAATACTCCTCGGTACCTTTAAAGCAATTCAAAATCCCTTTTTCATTTTCGCTATAGAAGTGCTCAATCAACGAGTCTTCAGGCTTAAATATTTTCTCAATATCCACACCGAATTTGTTTTTTGCCACAATGCCGATGCAGTATGGAAAAGAGTGGGTAATCGATACGCATAACTCCGGGTATTGAGAAAGGTATGGAGCAGAATCCGGCCCCTTTAACACATCTATACATGCTGTATTTACAATCGTTGATTCTGAAAGCTTATGCCTAAACAACGCGGACTTAACAGCATATCTTCCTGATATCCATTGAATTTTGTTCTTATTAATCTTCAGATTGTTAAGATAATCTGTTTCTTTTTCAGTGAGAACTGAGAGAAGGCTTAAATCCTTCTCCAGTCTCCTTTCAAAATCCATCATATTTACCAGGCAGAATTCAAATTCTAAGCTTTCACTTAATGAATTCAGTGCATCTTTTAACATGGTTTCTGTTTTTTCCATACTTTAATCATTGTATATCATTGTAGTATACGCTTTACAATAACATTTTTTGCATAATAGCAGAGTTCTCCTTTGTCATTGTACAATACAACATGATATGACCTCTCCTGATCAGTGTTTTCTATCATCTTAGCATAAGCCTTGAATAATCCCGGTTCCTTTGGAGCTTTTACAACACCAAACTCCCCAATTTCCCACGGCAGGTAGATTTCATCAGTACCGACCGAGGAGTGAACGCCACAGGCCTGCATCAGAGAGTCTGCAAATGCCGGATTTATAAGCAAATTATTTAAATTATACTTTTTATTGCTTATTTGTTCCTCTGATAATGCAACGGTTAAGACTCCTCCCTTTTCATTGTACTTAAACTTGTTGATTTTTGCTGACTTGTCATTCATAAACAAAGGCCCTAAATTTATTGCATTATTAAGCTTTTGAGATGCCTGATCAATGGAATCCTTCAATGTAATTTCTATCATATTGTCTGTTTCAACTCGTCTTAGCTCGCTCAAATACTCAAAATCCGCAATATTTCCCGATACTTTCATACTGTTTAGCTTAACCAACTGAGTCTTTCCAATCTTAGGCTTGAAATAATTATAAAAAACTGCCTCAATCAAATCGCCTGAATCTGACTTCTTTAGCTTCATAATGATCTCTTGCGGTTTTTCATTATAAAGCTTTAAAGCATTGTCCAATTTAATATTTTTAAAACAATAATGATCCTTCTTTCCAAAAATCAAGCTGTGAGTCTCGGCACCCATCTCCATAAAACCTACAGCAGGCATCAAAGGCGTTTTTCCAAGCCTATGATGATCAATAATAGGGTCCCGCTTTACAGAAAGCACCTTATACACGCTTTCTATATTCCTATCCTTTTTACTGATCCAATCAATAAGGGGTGCCGGATTCTTCATACCATGCCACTTTTGGGATCCGGTAAATAGGCTTAGGCCTTTACTTATAACAATTTCGTCCAGATTGATTTTACTCATTAAAATGTTTATAAACTCACCGGTTCCTCTATCAGGCTCAATGAAATTAAGTCCCAATTCCTCCGAGTTTTCTTTTACGAACTCATTTCTCCATGCCATACCTTTGTCTTTCCAGCCGGACCAGGATATACTTAAAGCCCTGATTCCTTCTTCCTGTGATTTAACCATAGACATAAAGCTGCTTATAAAACTATTCGCCGAGCAATAATCCAGCTGCGCTTCATTTCCAAACCTTCCGGATATGGATGAAAAGCCTATCAGTACTTTTAATTCCTTTTTATCCGCCAAACGGTACAAATTGCATAAGCCGGCAGCCTTTGTTGAAAATACTTCCTTAAATTCCCCTTCCGTTTTCCGGCTTATATGATTGCTTTTCTCAATTCCTGCACCATGAATAATGACATTTACAGGTCCGAAAGCCCTTACAGCTTCTTTTAAAGTTTCCTTTAAGCTTTCATAGTCCGTCACATCAGAGCTAAAGTAATTTGCCTCGCCTCCGTTTTTCCTTATTGATTCTAAAAGCTTGTATACGGAAATAGCATTCATCAGTCTGTTATATTCTTTTTGAACCTCAGCGGGTGCTGCCTTTTTACCTTCTTTTTTAAGTCTATCGTATATTTCCATCTTCTTTTGTTCCAATGATTTTCCATCTAGCTTTGAAAGTGCTTCAATATTGGATGGGATTGATGTCCTTCCAATGATTGTGAACTTAGCCTTAGCTATCTTTGAAATTCCAAGAACGATTTCTGCAGTTATTCCATTCCCGCCTCCGGTGATAAAGATATGCTTTGAATCCAAACTTTCAACAGGCGTAAGTTCTAAACGGTCAACATTGTCAAGCTTTAGTGTCACTCTTGTATCATCCCTATAGCCTATCTCATAGGGATCGAATTCTCCCTTAATTTCAGCAGCAAGCCTTGATAATACTTCATCAGTTAACCCTTCAAAGCTACTTAAATCAACTATTTTTACTTTGGATTTTCCAAACTCTTTTCTAAGGCCTTTGTAAAATCCACATAAAGCACCGTAGTAAGGATCTATCTTTAAATTCTTTTGATCTGCAAATCCAAAGCACCCATCCATAGAGACAACGCATAAAATTCTTAGCACAGGATCAGGCCTTATTTGAATAAGATACTTATAAAACTGGAATCTTACCAGGCTGTTTAGGCTAAGGACTTCTTTCTCCATACCACCTACAAACTTTTCAAATTCAAATACATCTCCCAAATGACCCAAGTCTATAACAACATCCGCAGTCAGTATTTGATCCTTCATATCATGAACCCTTTTCTCCAGCTCGTTTGAATCCAGACATTTTTCAAATACAAATTCACAAATACAAGATGAATTTTTTTTAAAGTATTTCGCTGCTTTTTTGACCGTTTCGGAATGATCACCTATGACTATTACATTTTTTTTGTTTAAATCATAATCCTTGACTTTAATATTTTCTTCAACAACGACAGGATGTTGAACACATAATTCTATTTCAAAATGATTGTCACTTTCCGATAAAATGTCAGCCTCGGCATTCATATTTGCATCAGCAGCAGATTCATCATGATTGGCAGGTTTTGAAACACTGTTTTCCATTACATCAACGATTGCTTTAATTGTTTTAAACTGAGATGGATTAATTTTAGTATCAGCGTCCAGAGTAAATCTCTCTCTTAATTCTGAAAAAATTGTTGCCTGTTTAATGGTATCAATCCCCAGATCCGCTTCAAGCTCCATATCATCCTCAAGCATTTCAACCGGGTACTTTGTAATTTCTGATATCAGATCTAAAACCTGCTGGCGGGTATTTATTCTCCCTGCCACCTTTATTTCACCCATACCACTTTTTTTATACTGAAAACTCTCTGCTCTTTGCAGCATACTGGAATTAATCAACTCACTGCCGGACTTTTTGCTATTTTGTCTTACACCCTCAACAATTGCCCTAATTGTAGTATAACGTGCAACATCACCCTTTTCTTCATCTGTTTCGAACTTATCCCTGAGTATTGAAAAGATGGTTGCCTGCTTGATCGTATCAATCCCTAAATCAGCTTCAAGTTCCATGCCATCCTCAAGCATATCAACAGGATACTTTGTTATTTCTGATATCAGATTTAAAACCTCAAGTCTGATATCAGATCCATTCTGTCCAGCTAAACTTGATCCTTGTTTATCCTGTGAATTTTCTCCACTACCTGCAATACCAACTTTACTTAATTCACAGCTGGCCTTATTGCTATTTTGTTTTACGGCCTCAATTATTGCTCCTATTGTATTATAGCTTGCAACATTACCCTTCTCCTCATTTATTCCGAACCTATCCCTGAGTATTGAAAAAATTGTTGCCTGCTTGATGGTATCAATCCCTAAATCTGCTTCTAGCTCCATGCCATCCTCAAGCATATCAACAGGATACTTTGTTATTTCAGATATCAGATTTAAAACCTCAAGCCTTGTATTTACTATTTCCTGTTTCTCTGGTAGGTTATCTTCTATCTTTACAGTTTCCGGAGAATTAGCGTTTTTTAATACAAGCCCAACCATATGTCCAATGGTAGGATAATTTGAAAGTGCCTCTCCCTCTGAAAGAACCAGGTTGAACTTTTCTGCCAGAATAGAGAAAATTGTAGCCTGTTTAACTGTATCTATACCCAAATCAGCTTCCAGTTCCATGGATAACTCAAGCATTTCCTTGGGATATTTTGTAATCTCCGAATAAACCGCTAAAACATCATCCGTTACCGTTTGAGGATTTACTTTCACAGCCATATCGGTTTTTATATTTGTAGTAACGTTTGTAATAGAATTTAACTGAGTACTTTTATAACCAGAATCAGGCTCCAATTCCTCATTGTCAAATCCTCCCGGTGTCATATTGCTTGTTTTGCCTTCGGCAACAAGAACCCTGCCGTAGTTCTTTAATTCGGCATCTTGAGATGAAATTTCTTCTATCCACTTCCTGTAAGTCTTTTTATCAATAATTCTATCTTCTCTCCTTGCTACCCTCTGCAAGAGATGATAATTCCCGTTTCCTCCAAATGCAGATCCTGCCCTTATGACGTATTCAAAGTCATATTCGCCGCCCCTGGATAAATTAAGGCCTACAAGGTTAGGATCAGATTCCCTGTAATTTGCAATAGGAGGAATTTTCTGATACTGCAGCGCTTTTGCCGATACAGCCTCTTCAATGGAAGCCCCCATTGTATGGCCTGTCATTCCCTTTGTGCTTATTACTTTAATTTCCCTAAACTTTTCACCAAAAGCGCGCTCCAAAGATGCCTTTTCCATGCTTGAACATCCGCCGTCTTTATGGGAATAAGTCTCATGGGCACAATAAACCGTTTTGGATGCCATCTCATTTCTATCAAAATGATAATCATTTTCCATTTTGGAAATAAATTTGTTAAGCTCTATACAATGTTTACCCGTATCAATTTTAGATTGGTGCGCTGCAGCGTTAAATAAATGGGTTCCCAAAATACGGCATATGCCATTCATACCCCGTTTTGCTACTTCAGCCTCTTTTTCAATAACGAGACCAACCGCTCCGGAACCTAAAATCATACCATTTCTGCGATTATCGAAAGGAACAGCTGCTTCATATAAATTATCAGAATCAGTCAAAGCCCCAACACTTGAAAATGCAGCTCCAAACCATGGTAAGAGATTCTTTCCGCTTGTTATATCCGCACCAACGACAATCATTCTTTCCGCATGTCCTGCTCTTATTATATCTTCTGCAACTGTAACTGCAGTTAGTGTTGATGAGCATGCTGCGTTAATATGCATATTAGGACCCTTAGCCCCTATAAACTGTGCAAGCCAATTATTAGCATAGGATGTTATTAGCGTCAGGAGTTTATGATTAAACTCATATAACTGGGACTCAGCAGGATTATTCGCAAGCCTTGAATAATGTAATGTAAACCAATCAGCAAGTACCTTCTTGGTATCATAGTCACTTACCTTTGAAATTACATCCTCAAAAAATTTTAAAAGTTCCTTTCTAGTACTTGCAGTGCTTGAGCTAAACTTAGCTGCCGTATACTTTGACACCTCAGATATAATAGGTTCGATAGGGCATAGTCCGTTGGCAAAAACAATTCCAGTGTCTTCCTGCATATTTGAAGGCAGCAGAAGTCTTCCGGGCAGTACAGCACCTGAAGCGGTCTTTTTGTACTCTCTCACAAGCGGAATTCCTGCATCCTTCAGGGCCTCGTAGCCAGCCGCAATTCCGGCACATACAGTTTGACTCATCTGATTTAAAACCTTTTCATCAATCAGGTAATCATTGATCATATCGATTTTGCCAAACTTACCCAAAAAATGGATCACTTCATTAACTGATGAAATCTTTTTAAATACTGCTTCCTTTTCAGTTTTGACAAGTCTTGTAATATTTAAATCCAGTATGCTTTCTGCCTCATCTTCTGTAAGAAGTTCAATAAGGTTTCTACCCTCTCTAATATATTGGAAATTATCATCTGAAAATGCTTTTTTAAATGTACCGGGCAATCCCATGGATACCCCGCTGTAAACTAGGCTCTCCTTCAACGGCTTGCCCGGATTACTGTTTACAATATCTTTTTGCATGGTGCCTGTAAATTCCTGTTTTAGCCCATTGTTTTTATCGAAACTCAAATCAACTGTTTTGGCTCCCACATTATAAACAACACTGGCAGTTCCTTCTTCCTGCAATCCGAGAATATGATTGGACGGAACGGAAGAAACCTCAACACCATACGCGAAGAGCGCCGCAAGACCTTGCTTGAAGGCTTCTACCGAGCACTTGCTCTTGTTATTGGTATTTACAATTTTCACATCCTTGTCTGAAAGAATATTCTTAACAAGGTTTGTTAAAACATTGGAAGGCCCCGTTTCAATAAATACCCTCACACCGCTGTCATAAAGCTTTAATATCGAGTCTTTGAAATTAACGGATGAAAGAATTTGATCCTTCAATAAATCCGCCATATTTTCTATTTTCAAATCATTATAGAAATCCGTTAAATGGCATGCCATGATTTTAGATTTAGGATGATTGAATTTTATATCTTTCACTATTTCATAGAACGCATCTGCCGCCTTCGTTACCATACTTGTATGGAACGCATGGGATACATTTAAAACAGTGTGCTTATAGCTATTTTTAGCAAGGAAGTCGAAAAACCTGTCGATTTCTTCACTTTCGCCCCCGACGACAGTCTGCTCGTCGGAATTAATGTTAGCTATACTTATTTTAAAACCATTGTCTCCAATAATTTCTTTAAGCTTGTCCCCCTTCGCCCTAACGCTTATCATTTTTCCACGTTTATTCACATCAATGCCATCAAAAGAGAAGCCTCTTTCACCTATTATATTTATAGCTGACTTCAAATCAACCATTTCACCTGCAAAAAGGGAAGTGATCTCCCCTAAACTGTGACCAATCATATAATCGGCTTTTAAACCTGCTTCACATAAGAGCGTGTACATTCCCATATTGCTCAAAAACATTGCAGGATGTGTATTTTTTGTGTTTTTGAGTTGTCCTTCATCCTCAGCCAATAAAAGAGGCATCACCGAATTGTTATATTTTGCTTTCCACAGTGCATCAGCCTTTAGGTAAAAGGATTTTACCGCAGGGTATGTTTCATAAAGCTCCTTTAGCATATTTGGATATTGGGAACCTTGTCCCGGAAACATAAATGCTATTTGTGAGGAAGATACCTTAGGGCCTTTTCCGATATAGATTCCTCTAAGATTCAAATGGTTTGCTTCACTTAACTTTTCTTCACTTATATACTGGGTAAGAAGCTGCCATTTATCCTTTAATTGCTCAAGCGAATCGGCACAAATAGATATACGCCAATCCTTATCGGAGCTTACAGATAAATTATGTATATAAACAGCCTTTTCAAATGATCCATCTTCATAATGATCAACGAAAGATTTAAACCCACGCTCTATATCCTCTATGGAATCACCTGAAAAGAAAACGACTTCCTCTTTTCCCTTCAACGTCTCCAATGATTGATCCGTATTTTTTGATTCAGATAAACTGCTAAAGCTATATGTTTTTTGTAAAAATTCCGGTCTGAATTCTTCCAGGCAAAGATGGTAATTAGCTCCTCCAAAACCATATGCACTTACATTAGCCCTTCTTGGATGCGTGGAATTTTCCATCCATTTCTTATTTTCATTCAAAACATAAAATGGAGAGCCTTCAAGTCCGAGCTTCGGGTTTACTTCCTGAATATTTGCGGTTGCCGGCAGAACTTTATTTTGGAGTGCCAGGGTAGCCTTAATAAATCCGGCAATTCCTGCCGCATTTCTCAAATGACCGATATTGGATTTTATTGAACCCAACCCACAGTTGTTACCCTTTTGTGCACCGAGGCTGGCAAAAGCTTTTTTGAGTGCCGATACCTCAACTACATCTCCAACAATGGTTCCGGTTCCATGGGCTTCAACCATTTCGATGGTATCAACCGAATAACCGGACATTTTGCATGCACTTTGTATCGTTCTTACCTGTCCTTCTTCACTAGGAGCTGCAATATATTTACCTTTGCCGTCACTTCCCTGGCCATACCCCGATATGATGGAATAAATCTGGTCTCCATCCCTTAAAGCATCTGAAAGCCTTTTTAGAACTGCAATTCCACCCCCAAGTCCTGTTACAAAACCATTGGCCCTGGAATCAAAAGGATATGAACCATCAGGTGAAAATGCATTGATTCCGCTGAATGCAATTAATGGGACTTCTGATAAACTCACTTCCACTCCTCCGGAAATAACAGCGTCATATTCATGATTTAAAAGCCCTGCAACACTTACCGCAATGGCTGTAAGAGAAGATGCACATGCAGAATCAATGACATAAGAAGGACCCCATAAATCGAATATATTTGAAATTCTACTTGCTGTTATGTTCTGCAAATACCCTGTAGTTGTGTCTTCCGTTATTGACTGTGTATTTTTTAAGACCTCAGTAGAAACCTCTTTTAATATCTCTTCCATTTTTCGGGATTCCCCGCCTAAAATTCGGGGATGGTTTAGAATAGCGTTCTCAACAGTGGCAAAAAAAGTTCTTCTAACAACATTTTCAAATTTCCCACCTGGAGACCCCGAGCATAAAATAACTGCTGTACGTTCCTTTGGCAAGCTGCTTTTCATTTTCTCCACTGCCTGGTCAACGCAGTATATGGCAGCCTTTTGATTCGTATCGAAATACTCGGCCATGGCAGGCGGTATCCTGTATTTCCTGCTTAAGTTCAAAAAATTAATTTCATCAGGTATCGCAACGACTTTGGTGTAAGTTTTATCGTTTTTGTTTGCTTTTCCCCTTACCTCTGGTCTATAGTAAAGAGATGTATTGACAATATGGTCTGGTACGTCTTTAATAGAAATTTTTTTATTTAAAATATTCTTCCAAAGCAAATCGGTATTGACCGCGTCCGGCATGAGACACCCCATAGCAACGACAGCGATTCTTTCCCCCGGATAATTATACTTTTTCATAAGAATACCCTCCCGTTTAAATACCCTCACATTAAACCAATACAAGAAATCTAAAATAAATATTATTTCATCTATATACCTATAAATTTAACTATATCTCTAGACAACCTTGGTACCCTTAAAACATTCAAGTGACCCGCTGAATATTGAATAACATTTTTTATTCCTGTTTTGGATAAAAAATGCTCATATTTATTTTTTTCAATAATCTGATCATACATTGAATAAGCCATTGTCAGATTATCACCAATATCATCATTTCGAATATTCTTGCAAGGATCGATTTCTATGAATACTTTTTTTGCTTCATCCCGGCAAATCCCACATTCATCAATATCCCGGCCTACTGTTTTAAGTAAAAGCGTATCCCATGCCAACCCTCTCAGTTCGGTAACCGGATTGAGCAAAAATGTTTTAACTTTATTTTTTTTCAAGAGATAATATGCGAAAGCAACACATCCGCCCATGCTAAAACCGAAAAGCCTTCTTGGCAACCTGTTATGCATCCCAATAAACTGCATAGAGGCTTCTACATCTAAAACAGCTTGTTTAAATGCATTTCTTGTTCTAAACAAATCTGCACTGAAAAAGAATTCACCTCCAAACAAACTTGAATTTGGTTTTCTTTTAAAATGGTATGGCAAAACCATAAAAAAGACATTAAAATTCAAATCATTAAGCTGATTGATTAGAAATGTGTAATTTGCCATATTATCATCAAACAACCCATGAAGCATCAAAACATTACACTCCGGATTGGCTGCAGGATGGTAATAAAGATTGATGATATTATTCTCCATGTAATACTGCTGCTTATAAAATGACTCAATTTCAAAGAGAGTAGCCCCGTTCACAGTTTCCACAGCCCTTATATGTGACTTTTCCATGGTGAATAATTGAATATGATCTAAAGAAACCTCTTCATTTATAAAAAATGAATGCTTCGGAGAATGCTTTACTTTCATAAGTTTTTCATTGATGAGTTTTTCCATTCCCAGCCTATCAACAAATATTGAGCTTGCTTCGTTCATGCTTAAATCCCTTCCTAAATTTATTCAAAAACTTCTACATGCTCTTTAAAGCCTTTTTATCAATCTTTCCAAGGTTATTTCTTGGGAATTCATCTATGAATGAAATATATTTAGGCACTTTAAAGCTTGCAATTTTGCCGGAAACATACTTTATCAGGTCTCTTTCCGAAACTTTTGCCCCCGCCTTCAAAACTACAAAAGCCTTCACAATTTCACCATAAATACTGTCTTCAATGCCCACTGCCGCCGAATCCTGAACATCTTCATGAGAGTTTATTGCTGTTTCTACTTCCATGGGTGAAATTTTAAGGCCGGCAACATTAATAACATCACTCTTTCTGCCACAGAGAACAAAAGATCCGTCGCTTTTTCTATAGCCAACATCTCCGGTATACACCCAGCCAGCTCTTAATCTCTCAGCAGTCTCCTCCGGCCTGTTTAAATAACCAAGCATGATTCCCTTACCCCTAACCCTGATTTCTCCTATCATTCCATCACCACAAACCCGGTCTTCTTTATCAACTACAGTTACTTCCAGTATACCTTCTGGCGGAAAACCTACATCTCCGGCAGGATCAGGCAGCCTATTCATTCTAGTTGCGATAAGGGTTGTTGTTTCGGACATGCCATACCCTTCATCTAGATAAATTCCCGTTGTTTTATACCAGAAAAGAGCAGTCTCAGAGCTAAGAGGCGCTGCAGCTGCAAAAGCAGCCTTTAACCTTCTAAGGGAATCATGGATGGATCCGTTTCTTAAAAGCTGCTGATAGTGTGTAGGCACACCAAAAATATGAGTAATATTTTCATTTAAAATTGCATTGGAAATTTTCATGGGCTGAAAGGACCTTAAAAACACAACTGCTGATTTACCATTTAAGGAAGGTATTAGAATAGAAACAGATCCGAAACCGTGTGAAAAAGGTACAAAGCACAGTATCCTGTCATCTTTGGTATAACGGTACATGGAACAATTGCTTTTTTCAAGAAATACAAAAAAGCATCCTGCTGTAAGCATAACACCCTTCGGTGTAGAAGTTGAACCTGATGTGTAGAGAAGCATCGCAAGCTCATTCTCTTTATAATGATAAAATTCTTTATCCTCGTATGTAAATGATTTTATTTCCTCGCTAAATTCATTAATATTGATTAAGTTTGTTTTAATATTTTGAGGGATATCTATCTCAGTGCTTTTAAGGTATGTAATCACCCCCTTGGCAGATGAGTCCTCAATATAGTAAATAACTTCATTGGGTCTAAACAATGGGTCTACAAGACATATAACGCCTCCAATGTATTGAATAGCTAAAAGTACAACCGCTGCCTCAATACTATTGTATAAATGAGTTGCTATCACGTCTCCACTTTTAAAGCCCTTTGCATCCAGTACCCCCGCTGTTTTTTTAACCTCTTCAATCAGTTCTCCATACGTCATCCTCCTTCCGTTTTCCGCATCAATAAGTGCTTCTAAATCCAGATCTTTTTCTTCCGTGTCAAACAATAATTCACAATAATTCATAATTGCCCCCCTCTTAATCAATATCTGAATATCATGCCTCCACTGCTGGCACCCGCACCATGAGCCTGCATCATTACGATATCACCCCTTTTTAAGCGTCCCGAAACAATCAGTTCATTAAGATTTAAAGGGCTCATAGCTGCTACAGTGTTGCCATGTTTATAGAATAGGCTGCAGCTTTTCTCTTTTGGGATTCCAATCTCTTTTAGCTGAGCCTCCCATATCTTTGTGGACTGATCCGATGTGACAAAAAAGTCTATATCATCAATGGTTAGCCCTGTTTCATTTAAAAGCTTGTCCGAAATAATCTTAGCATATTGAGCAGTGCTGTTGAAAACCAGATTGCCATCCAGTATTTTCATCCGAATATCGTCCGGCTCTAACCGTTGAGCCCCTTCTCGGATAAAACTCGTTCCAAAAGCTACCTTTGCGTTATCATACAATGAATGGTTTGTTAAAAGGTAAGAAGCCATAAAGCTCTCTACCTCAGAATGCCCTATAAGCATTGCTGAAATAGCATCACCAAATAAAAACACTGTCTTGGTATCGGGATTTTTCCAGTGCCTTCCACAATTTGCAATAACACATCCTCCAAGTATAAGGACATATTCATCCCCTGAAGCTACATATCGCATCGCAAGATCCATAGCATGCATGAATCCGCTGCATGCTGAACAAATATCAAACGCAGGTATTCCTTTTTTAGCCCCAAGCTTTTTTAAAAGTCCTATTGATGCGGCTGGTATAATATAATCACCAAAAAGTTTGGTATAAATTACCCTGTCCACCTTGTCTATCTCCACACCTGCACGTTCAAGACATTGGGCAGCAGCCGCTGTCATGATGTCTACAAGTGTTTCATCAGTATCACTCCACCTTCTTTCCTTTATTCCCAACGAATATTCAACTGCCCTATCTGTTGCTATTATGTTATAATAGTCGATTATGTCCTGATTGGAAATCACACTCTTTGGCAAACCAACCCCTGTTGATACGACCCTTGCGTGTCTATCCATCTTAAGAGGTCTGATTTCAGGAAATTTTACTTCTGTGCCCATTAAAACCTCCAAAAAAACTGTATCATTTATAATGTTCGGTGATTATTTTTCGCTACGTATGGAATATTAACTGCTAAAGATAACCAACTTTAAACCTTAAAACACCCTGAGTCCGAGAATGCAGGGTTTTGTGCATTCGCAGGATGAAGAAAATTCAACTTTAAAGTTGGGTATCTATATTATTGAATCAATCTCCTTATTCATCAGCTTTATGATATGTGCTACCAGATTTTCCATAATAAAAAGTTCTGAATCTCCCTCAATCATAGGAATGGAAAAAGTCTCAGAGAACCTGAATCCCAACTCTACAAGGGCAATAGAATCTGCGCATAACTCATCAACAAGATTTGTTTCCGGATTAATTTCATTTTCATTAACGCGTAAATAATCTACCAATATTTCTTTCACCTTATCATAAACCTGATTTTCTTCCATCTTCATCTTTAATCCTCCAAAAATTTATAGTATTAGGCTTTATATAATAAGCCCCCGCCGCTTAATCCTTCTCCATGGGATATAAGCATTATGTTCATACCTTTTTGTATTCTTCCTGTCTTGAAACCATGATCTAACAGAAGAGGGAGCATTGCAGACATGGTGTTTCCATGATCTTTTAAAAGTGACAGGCTTTTTTCCTCTCCAATTTCCAGTACCTCCAAAGTTAGTTCCCATATCCTACGGTTATTTTCAGTTATGAGAACCAAATCAATGTCATTCTTCCCCAGTCCACTTTCTAAAAATAAATTTTCGGATATAGCCGATACTGCCTCTCTATAAAAATCTTCTGCATTCTTCCAATTATCCATATGATACAATGCATACATTGGATTATCATGACCTATACTTAAGTTTTCACCAGAATCAACAAATGAAAAAGGTACTATTGCTTTTGCAAGTTCCAGATATTCATAATTCGAATAAAAATAACTCGCTAAAATATGCTGTTCCTCCGAGTGTCCAAGCAGTATTGAAGCTGCCGCATCCCCAAAAAGAAACGCCACTCTTGCATCCGTTTTGCTAATCAGCCTATTGCAAATACCTCCTGAGGCAATAAGAACATAGTCGTCCCCGGTATTAATATACCTTGAAGCAGCATCTACCGAATGCAGAAAGGATGATGTTCCACCATCCACATCAAATGCATGAACAGCAGTATTGCTGCCTAGCTTTCTCTGCAGCATGCTTGCTGTCATTGGCAAAAGATTATCACCATAAAACTTATTTACTATAAGCCTGGATAACGCATCAGGCTTTAATCCATACTGCTTCAGGCACTTGTCTGCTGCTATCTGCAAAATATCAGAATCAGCGTCGTTTTCCCCAGCGACATGCCTTGATTCAACTCCTATAGATTTTACAATTGCAGATGATTTGAATGGCAGATTATATTTATGTATTATGTCCTCATTATTAAGGGTTCTCACTGGTGTGTACGATGATGTCGACTTAATTTCACAATATCGGTTAACTGTTTTCTTTTTCCATGCAGGAAAAAAATATACATTCTTATTCATATTCCCCCCAACTCCCAATGTATAGACCACTAATTTTATAAGTATTTTGTAAACCTATAACATATTATATCAAATATCCCACAGAAAGAGGAGTCTTTATGATTTTCTTGTAAAATTGTTTGAAAAATTGGTGAAGTGCGTTGTTTTAAGAATGAAAGAATACATTTACCTAGTTTAATATGGAATTGAATGCTAAAACTTCCATTATAATTTTTAATTATCATGCTTTAGGATTAATTGACATTCAACTCATGTTAAATTAAAATTTATCTTATGCTTTGGTCATGAAAACATACCCAGTTTAGGAGGAAGTATGAAAATAAACAAATATTTTAACCTGATTTTATGTTGTCTTATAGGTATTATATTTCTAATGTCATTATTACCACTTAAAGTAATGGCAGAAGATATTCAAGGTAGTTCTACTACCATAACATTACTAAAACAAAATATTTCTCATTTAGCTTATGTAAATTAATGTAAATAATATAAATTTATAAAAACATTGCTTTTTTTTGATATACAATGTAGTATTATGTTTGGAATACATTTTATAAAGGGATGTGTACTGTTTTTTGAAAGAGGAGATGTAGATATGAAAAAAAAGGTTATGTTAAAAGAAAAACTGCTGAGGATATCTATTGTTCTTATCGCACTATTTACAACCACGGTCTTTTTTGTTACGGATAACAGGGTTAATAATTTAGTGGAGAAGAGCATATCAGCAAAATTGGATTGCATTTCAAACCTGGGGATGGATATCATCGAGACTAAATATGATGGTGATTGGAATGTGAAGGATGGCAAGCTGTTTATAGGAGAGAACCTGGTAAACAACAATTTTGAAGTTGTAGATGCAATTAAAGAAAAAACGGGTTCACTTGCAACCATATATCTTGGCGATGAAGGAGTGGCGACAAGTGCACTGGATAACAATGGTAAAAGAACGGTCGGATCCAAGGTATCCAGTGAGGTGGTTGAAAACGTTTTAAAAAAAGGCGCTGATTATGAAGAAATATCCACTATTCTTGGTGAAAAATATGCCGTAAAATACCTACCAATAAAAGACAATGGGGGCAAAGTGATTGGAATGTGGTCTGTGAGTATGCCAAAAGGCCAAGTTGGCAATCAGGGCAGTAAGATATTAGCGATGAGGATTTCAATTGTTGTTTTTTCAATATTATGTGGTATAGTAGGCTGCGTAATATTGAAGCTCTATTCAAGAAGATATCTTACTGACATAGATACACATAAGGTTTCCTTCCTTGGATCTGATTCAAACAACAATAAAACACAACAAAAAGTTTTAATGATGTCATTAGTCCTTATAGGTACATTTGTTGTGATTTGGGTTACTATTCAGGGTTTCACAATTGGGAGGTTTGTTAATAATCTTGAAGACAATAGTATAAAAGACAGGTTGAATGCCAGTTCGGAATTGGGACATATGCTGATTGATGAGCTATATAAGGGAGATTGGTCAATTCAAGATAACAAGCTGTATAAAGGCACAATTTCCTTAAATGATACCTCGGTATTCGTAGATAAAATCAGTTCCAATACAGAATCTTTTTCAACTATTTTTATGGGCGATACAAGGATTTCTACAAATATTTTAACGGCTGATGGGAAAAGAGCTATAGGAACCAAAGCATCTGATGAAGTTGTAGAGACTGTTTTAATTCAAGGCAAGGAATATACAGGAGAAACTACTGCTGTGGACAGAGGATACATTGCAAGATATACACCCCTTAAAGATAGCAGCGGTAAGACAATTGGCATGTGGGTTATCGGCGTTGAGGAAAAACTTTCCGTTAATCAGATAAGGGAAGTAAGAAAACCCATAACGCAAATTGGTATATTAGCCATTATATTAGCATTTATGACGTTTTTATTCTTGTCTAGAAAGATGGTATCCGATGTAAAGAACTTTCATGTCAGCCTGAATGCAAATTGAATACATATATAAATTAAAATTTTATACAACAAATACAGCAGCGATAGATATTTCTGTCGCTGCTGTTATTTTTTAGCCTTAACAATCGTAATGAATCAATCCTATTTTCTGAAGTTGATTATCTCCTACTTATATTATATCAAAAAAAATACTTAACTACCAGACTGTATATTATCATGAAAAAGTGGTAATCTTATAAAAAATGTTTTTCTGAGGAGGAAATATGATTCCGGAGAATAAGCAAACCTCTGTAAAAAACGCGATGCAAACAGCTTTTGGAGTAAACAGCTATGATGATATCAAAGCTATAACTACAGGTCTTTCAAATGCACTCACATTTCGTATTGTAGTAAAAAGCAAACCTTATCTAATGAAAATTGCACGCACCGATGAACTGAGCAGCCCTGCAAATTATTATGCATGCATGAAAGCAGGATCAGAAGCGGGAATAGCCCCTCGGGTTTGGTATTTAAGTGCGCAAGACAAAATTTCAATAACCGATTTTATAGAACCTAAGCCATTTCCGTTAAACAAAGCAAAGGAAATAATGCCAAAACTTCTTGGCAGGCTGCACAAACTCCCTCCATTTCACAAAGCCGTTAATTATTTTGATTCAATGGATAGAATTGTGCAAACATTTCAATCCGCAAAATTTCTTCCCGATAACTTGACTGATGAAATATTTAAAAACTATACCCGCATTAAAAATGTTTATCCCTGCCATTCTGAAGATTTAGTTTCATGTCACAACGACCTAAAACCTGAAAATATTATATTTGATGGAGAACGTGCCTGGCTGGTTGATTGGGAAGCAGCTTTTTTAAATGATCGTTATTTAGATTTGGCTGTAGTGGCAAATTTTGTTGTTAATAATGATGAAGATGAGTTTCAATATCTACAGAATTATTTTGGTGAAGCCCCTGACCAATATATGAAAGCCCGCTTTTTTCTTATCCAGCAGCTGCTTCATATATTTTACATGTCTATTTTTATTCTGTATGCTTCTAAGAGCGTACCTATTAGGATAGACAATATAAAAACAAGCTTTAGAGATTTTCATAAATGCATGTGGGAAGGTGAAATTGATTTGTCTAACGATGAAAATAAACTGCAATATGCATTAGTACACATGAATCAATTTTTATACAATATCAATACTAAACGTTTTGAAGATTCTTTGAATATTATTTCCGAAAATCTATAATGACCCCATTAAGTTTAAATAAAATACACTGTATATTGTTGATATCAATAATGTACAGTGTATGATACTTTATCCTTCCATAATCTGGTCATCAGATATTCTTGAACTGATTACTCTTTTTGGGCTAACAAAAAAACTTGGTATATTTGAATTTGATATTAATAAAATCATTAGAGGTAAATAAAATGATCAGGTGCCCTTCATGATGTATATAATATTTTTTCTCATTGTATCTACACTCATGCTCATCTCATTCAGAAACAAGAAATTTGTCTATTTTAAGGACCTTTTTCTACCCATCAGCTGCATCACTTTCATACTTTGTTTAATCCTCTTTCCTGATACCTCTTTCAAGTCCGCATCAAAGGGGATTCATCTATGGCTTACAATTGTTTTCCCTTCCCTGTTCCCCTTCTTTGTCGCTTCGGAGCTTTTAAGCAGTACCGGCTTTATCAGAGCCCTCGGGATTCTTTTAGAACCCATCATGCGCCCTTTGTTTAATGTACCCGGGTGCGGTTCATTTGCCCTTGCTATGGGAATAACCAGCGGTTATCCTATCGGTGCTAAAATCACTTCTTCCATGCGGGAGGAAGGGCTTCTTACAAAAAAAGAGGCAGAAAGGCTCCTGTCCTTTACGAATAACTCCGGTCCTTTATTTATCGTGGGGTCAGTGGCTGTAGGCATGTTTAAAATGCCCCAGGTAGGTTTGATCCTCTTATTGAGCCATATTGCGGCAAGTATTACAGTGGGAATCCTATTTCGCTTCTACGGTGAAAAAGGACAGGATAAGAATCGTTCATCCGGAAAAAAGCTTTGGGGCAGGGCAAAAAAGGAAATGTTTTCTCATGGAAACCCGGCATCAAAAAACTTTGGAATTCTTCTTGGAAATGCGGTTAAAAACTCTATTACCACCATATTGGCTATCGGAGGGTTTATTGTACTCTTCTCGGTTATTATCAATCTTCTTCTCGATCTGGGTATTATTCATGGAATCGCCGGTGGAATTGCCATTTTCCTTAGCCCCCTTGGCATCCATAAAGAAACCGTCACTGCGCTAATCAGCGGTTTTTTTGAAATCACCACCGGAACCAGCATGGCAAGTACGGGAGCCTCTGTTTCACTCATACAAAAACTTTGTACGGCAAGCATGATTATCGGATGGGCAGGACTATCCGTCCATTCCCAAGTACTTAGTATTATCAGTAAAACAGATATCAGTGTAAAACCTTATTTAGTTGGAAAGTTTTTACAAGGAGTTATTTCTTCCTGTTTTACCTTCCTGCTGCTTAAAATCTCCGGAAGCCTTCCTATATATTCACTTCCGGTGTTTTCTACATGGCACTCTCCCAACCAAATTACATGGCAGCAGCACTTTTTGGATTCCTGTACAATGCTTGCTTACACCCTAGCCGCATTGGTCCTCGCCATCAATTTCCTGTTGATAGCTAAAATCCTGTTAAAAACATTAATACCCAAGCTTAATTCCAGATTATAACCTGTTTAAGTCGGGTATCCAATTTATTTCAGTTCATCTCTATTTACTTCAATTACATTGAGGGTTTCCTTTAAGATTTCCTCCACTTTATTTAAAATGCTGTCCGCGTATTCTCTTGTGCCGAGTCTTATCTCTCTGGCATTTTTTTGAGCATTTGCGACGATTTCGTTTGCCTGTTCGTATGCCTTTTTTGTAATTTCATGTTCATCAACTAAAGAGGCAATTTTCCCCTCCGCATCCTTGATGATGTTGTTCGCTTCCTTTTGAGCTTCCAGAAGAATCCTTTGTCTTTCTTCCTTGACCCATTTCGCCTGCTTCATATCGTCAGGAAGCTTTAACCTGATTTCTTTGATGATTTCGAGAATTTCTTCCTTATCCACCATGCACTTTCCCGAAAAAGGAACACTCATACTTTTTTCTACTACGTCCTCCAGTGTTTCTAATATAGCCAGTATCTCCATTGCTTTTACACCCCGGCTTTCTTAAATTTTTTTAAAATCTCATCCTTAATACACTCCGGAACAAAACCGTCAATATTACCGCTGTGCCTTGCCAATTCCCGTACAGCACTGGAACTTAAAAAAGAATAATTTATATTTGTCATCATAAACAAGGTCTCAACATCCGGGTCCAAGTTTTTATTTAATAATGCCATCTGGAGTTCATACTCGAAATCCGAAACAGCTCTAAGCCCCTTAATAATCGCATTCGCTTTCTTTTCCTTTATGAAATCAATCAATAGCCCCGAAAAACTATCGATTTCGATATCCGGATGATCCTTTAAAGCACACTTTAAAAAACCAACCCTTTCTTCTATTGTGAACACCGGATTTTTGCTGGTATTGATCAAAACCGCTACAATCAGCTTATCGCACAGTTTCACTGCCCTGTTTATAATATCAAGATGTCCGTTCGTAACCGGGTCAAAACTTCCTGGATATACACAAATCTTCAACGATCATTACCTTCCTGCCTCAATTTATTTTCCTTCGTATTTATAAAAAGACAACACGGTATCCCCATATTGCTGATCTCTTACGAGCCTGACAGCGCCAACGCTTTCCGGGATCTTATCTTCTTTGTCCCTCTCGGCAACCACAATTCCCCCTGGCTTCATTATATCATTTTTTTCTATGATATTTAAAGCTTCTTCAATAAGATTCTTACGATAGGGTGGATCCAGAAAGATGATGTCAAATCGGCTCCCCTCCCCGGAAAGCCTTCGCAAAACCTCCATGGCATCACCGGACAAGGTCCTGGCCCTCTCTATCATTTTAGTATGGACAAGATTTTCCTTTATTATAGCCAAACACTCTGATCTTTTATCAACAAATACACATAAAGCGGCTCCCCTGCTCAAAGCTTCAATTCCAAGACTTCCGGAGCCCGCAAACAAATCCAAGACCTCCGCTTCGGCTAAAAACCCTGCAATAATATTAAAGAGCGATTCTTTAACCCTATCAGAAGTGGGACGGGTCAAATCTCCCTTGGGCGTTTTTAGTTTATGTCCCTTTGCACTTCCCGCAATTACCCTGAGTATAACCATTCCTCCAAATCATGTACAGTTCATTGCTTTTTTTGTATTATTTATGTTTATAATGTTATTTTATAATATGATTTATAATTGTCAACCCTTACCTTATAAATATTGTGTGAACTTAATTAAAACTTATTTCATTCATTTTATCCTTAAACCGTTCTGTAATCTTTTCTTTTAATTTTATGTTTTCATCCTGCTTTAAATGTCTGTCTTTCGCTAAAATCATTCCGGCTGCTTCCTGGGACTGCTTTAGTATGTCCAAATCCCGGTACAAATTTGCAATTTTGAGTTCGGGAATCCCATGCTGCCGGGTGCCGAAAAACTCTCCCGGCCCTCTTAATTCCAGGTCCTTCTCCGAGATCACAAACCCGTCGTTCGTCTTTTGCATTACCTTCATCCGCTCCCTTGAAACCTTGGAATTCCCTTCATTGTACAGTATACAGTAGGATTGATGCTCTCCTCTTCCTACTCTTCCCCGAAGCTGGTGAAGCTGGGCAAGGCCAAAGCGTTCTGCATTTTCGATGACCATAACCGTAGCATTGGGAACATTGACTCCAACCTCGATTACTGTCGTAGATACCAGGATATGAACCTCTCCTTTGATAAAGCCCTGCATGATGGCTTCCTTTTCCTTCGCTTTCATCTTCCCGTGGATAAGCGCTACTTGAAGATCCTTAAAATCATGGAGTGCAATTCTTTCCGAAGTCTCCACGGCAGACTTGGCTTCGATGGCCTCCGACTCTTCTACTAAAGGACACACGATATAGACCTGCCGCCCCTCCGAAACTTTGGTTCTAATAAATTGATTCACCCTCTCCCTCATGCTGTTATCCACCGCATAGGTTTCAATAGGTTTACGTCCCGGAGGCAGCTCATCTATGACGGAGATATCCAGATCGCCGTACAAAATAAGTGCCAGCGTCCTGGGAATAGGGGTAGCAGTCATGACGATAATATCCGGATTATCTCCTTTTTTGGATAAGGCAGCTCTTTGCCTTACACCGAAACGGTGCTGCTCATCCGTGATCACAAGCCCCAGCCTGTCAAATATGACCGTATCTTCAATGAGAGCATGAGTACCAATGACCACATCCGTTTTCCCCGACCTGATCTCCTCCAAAATCTCATCCTTTTGTTTTTTTGTTTGACTTCCGGTAAGCAGTGAAACCCTTATATCGAACCTTTCCAAGAGCGCTTTTACCGTTCTAAAATGCTGCTCCGCCAAAATTTCGGTAGGCACCATCAAAGTCCCCTGAAAACCGTTTTTGACAGCCTTAAATAAAGCCAACACAGCCACAGCCGTTTTACCCGAGCCTACATCCCCTTGTACCAGCCGGTTCATAACCCGGTCACTTTCCATATCTTCCTCAATCTCTGATAACACCCTTCTTTGCGCGTTGGTCAGCTTAAAAGGGAGGCTGTCCAAAAAGTGCTGCAAATCTGAAACAGGTCTAAATAAAATCCCCTTTTTTACTTCAATAAAGCTGCTTTTAATGCTTAACAGCCCCAGCTGCAGCAGCAGTAATTCCTCAAAAACCAACCGGGTTCTCGCATTTTTAAAATCTTCCTCACCCTTTGGAAAATGAATATGCTCTAAAGCATAGTTTATTTCACTTAAATAATACTGATTTCTCACCCACTGGGGTAAAATATCCTCCAGGCTTCCCAAAACCGACTCCAGTGCGCTGCTGATACAATTTCTGATTATATTCTGGCTTAAAGAGGCAGTAGAAGGATATACCGGCACAATCCGGCAGGTATTCTTCATTTCAGCCTTATCATGCTTCTCATATACCGGGCTCTGGATCTCAAAACTTTTGTATTTCCGGCTCACTTTACCATAGAATATATATTTTTCCCCTACTTTAAAAACATTTTTTATATAATGCTGGTTAAACCAGGTCGCCGTGATTGTACCACTTTCGTCACGGACAGATACCTTAAAAACCGATAATCCCCGCCTTAACCGGCTTTCAGAAACCGGAGCGGCAATAGTTCCCTCAAAGGCTTGGGCTTCGCCGTCTACCAACTCCACGATGCTTTTTAGCTTTCCCCTGTCTTCGTATTCTCTGGGAAAATGGGTTATCAGGTCATAAACCGTATAAATATTGAGCCTTTGAAAAAGCTTCGCCCTTGCTTCTCCAACACCTTTTAAAGTTCTCACCGGTTTTTTTAATATTTCATATATATCATTTTTCATAAGTTTTTTCCTTATTTTGCGTTATGAAATTCAACATACAATCCTCGCAAACGAACATACATTCTCCAATATTATATCACAGCAAAGATTATTTTGTAGTGGATTCGTGTAAACATTAAAAAAAAACCAAAAAAAACTTGCGCATTTTCCGGATTTTGTGTTAAAATAGGTATTGCTTTGGGTTGTGGAAGCGATGTTAACTTTAATAGATTGATATTCTCCAGCTTAAAGGAGGTGTAGTTATAAATGGCTAAGTGTGATGTATGCAGTAAGGGTGTTGTATTCGGCTTGCGAGTCAGCCACTCCAACAGGAAAACAAACAGACCCTGGAAACCAAATGTTAGAAAAGTCAAAATCACTGAAAACGGAACAATTAAGTCTATTAACATCTGTACAAGATGTTTGCGTTCAGACAAAGTAACAAGAGCGATTTAATGTAAAACCATGGATGAAGAAATAAAAAAAGCGATAAACGCTTTTTTTATTTCTTATAGGTATTTTTCTTATCCCATTCTGAATACCTTTCTAATGATACTTCCAACAAACTTGGGCATTTTAAGTACTAAAATTTTCATCTCATACACCTCTTCGCCAAAAAGGATCGGTACTAACATTATATTCACACCCAATTATTTTGTGTATACTTTTAATATTTCCGGGTTTTATGAATAAATATTAATAGAGATATTTATTTGGGGGAAGTGTTTCTTTGTACATTATTTATATAAGCAGCTACAAAAAAAAGGCTTTATTCTTTTCTTTCATTTTATTTTTGCTGTTGATTTCCTTTCTTTTTATCCATATATTTGCCGATACCAATCTGTTTTTTAAAATTACAATTAACAACCACTTGACCTTTAACTACCCCTTAGAGTTTCAGGTAGATAATATCTATATTCATGAAACCATTGAGCCTGAAGCCGTTATAACCAATTCATCCATAAAAAAACCTTTAAGGAGAGAATTCAAAACCTATACCTCCATGGAGGGAAAATTCAGTTTTATGTATCCCTCTCTCTTTACTTTAAGCCAAAAAGACTTTTCGGGGAGTGAAATTTTATATCATATTGATTTTCACAATAAAGCAAACACCATACACGGGTTTGTACAGGTTTGGAATCTACCCTACTCCTTACAAAGTTTTTTGGAACAATCCAAAGCGAATTCAGTTGCAAATTATAAATATTTCAAATCCAATGAGATTAAAATCAATGATATTCCGGGATTTCACTGGGATTACTCAATTTTAGGAAATGACGGCAAATACTATAAAGGTTCTGAAGTCTTTTTAAAGAAGGACAACCGGATGTACCGGATCAGTTACTTTGTACCGGAAAATTTGTGGGATAAAAATCAATCGGAAATATTCTGGAAAATGGTCAACTCATTTAAAATCCTTTAGGCCATTTTGTATAAATTTTCTTTTTTGTGCTTTACTTGTGCATCCAGCTTTCTCAGCGCTGATTGGAGAATCCTTTGACACTGTTGATCGGGCTTTTTGGTTAGCTCCACAACTTTATGCCATGAATTTTTTTGGAAATAAAATAATTCCAATATTCTGTTCTCCTCAATGTTTAAGTTTTGGATTGCGTTATCTAAAAGTTCCTTTGCTAAAACCAACTCATTAATTCTTTGTGCTACATACTCTATATAGGCTATATATTTATCTGCAAATTTTTCAACAGCTGTTAAAGTGGGGCTTATCTCCTTTTTGTCTTCTTTTGTATTCTTTAAGCTCCCCGCTTTCATTTTTTCATAGATTTTTTCCTTATCCTTTATGATCTGATTTAGACCTGAATTCAGTCTGGCAATGACTTTTGGAATCTCGTTATAATCCCAAAGCATTCTTTCTACATTCATCCTTAATGATACCTCCTATCCTTTTAAAAGTCGTTATAGGTTAAGCCTTCCTAAGCACTGGACTTTACCTTCACAAAAAAAATCTCACCCTCAAATTCAGCCCCTGGCTGCATTTGGTTGTAAAGGGCTACACACTTATTTCCGGAAGGATGAACCGAGAGCAATATGGGTACGCCGATTTTTCTACTCATTTTTTGAAGTTGGTCCGTCAATACTTTAAGCTGCTCTTTATCCATCTCCCACTGGGGACAATTTTGTATATTTTCATCCTCATCATAGCCATGCTTTTCCTTCTTATCCCAACACTGATCGGGTGATGTTTTTTCGCTCATATACGTTCCCTCCATTTATGGCTCTCGTATTCCGAACATTTGTTCTGTAAACATCTTACTATAATTTAGTAAAATATACTAGCCTCATATTACCGAATTTTATATCTCCAAATGAGAATATCTTCATTTATATTCTATTTACGTCATTTTTTAAGGGCACACACCCTTTATTTGACTTTTTGACGTAAATAACGTATAATTTAGAAAGTATCAATATAAGGAGCCTCATTATGGTTGTTTCTAAAAAAAATTTAGGTGAGCTAATTAAAAAAGCCAGAAGCATTAAATCACAGAAAACCGGGGAAAAATACACTCAGGCGATGCTGGCAGATGACCTTGGGATCTCCAGAAGTTATTTGTCCGACATAGAAAACGGCAGAACCTATCCCAATTACGTCCTGCTAAATAGAATATCCCAAATCTGCCATGTATCCCTTAACTTCTTCAGTGAACAGGAAAATCACAGAGAAAACCCGGAGCAGGATACCCCTCCCTTGGAATCCCTTACTCCTGAAATAAGAAGAATTGCCCGGGCTGGGGGAAAACTCAGCAAAGAACAGGCCCAAACCTTGTTGAAGGTTGCCCAAACACTTTTTCCGGAGGCCTTTCACGATGAAGACTAGGCTTCCTGAAAAACCCAGAACTGAACGAAGTATCAAAGCCGCACTTGAATTTTTGGTCCGCGAAAATATTTGCTGGCTTCCTGTAGATGCTAAAACACTTTTAAATCATTATATCTCTGAGGTCAAGACCGTGGGAGAACTTAGCAGTAAACTTGATATCAGCCGGGCTGAAGTCATTGGGGGAAAGAATGCAGACCTCTTTTTCTGGAATGGAAAGTATAAAATGATATACGATGAGACCGTTCATTCTCCGGAAAGAATCCGCTGGACCTTCATGCATGAAATTGCTCATGTTCTTTTGGGACACCTGGAAGACTTCGACAGAAATTCACTTTTAAGCAATCTTACCAGTAAGGAATATACCGTTCTGGAACGTGAAGCAGATATCTTTACCATTGAAGTAATAGCACCCTTCTTGCTCCTTAGAAAATTGAGAATAAGCCATTGGACCCATATTATGGATGTATGTAAAACTTCCGAAACAGCCTCTAAAATCCGTGAAAAAGAAATGAAGAAAAATAATTTTAAAGGAATTTATTTAGCATATGAAGAACGTATTTTGACCCAGTTTGATTTTTATCTTCGGAATGTCAAAACATCCGCCTTTTCAAAAATGAACTATTAAACAACATAAAAATAAGGGAAATTGATGGATATACCGTCAATTTCCCTTATTGATCATATTTTTTTTATTTTACCTTGTAAGTAATTCTTCTCTAGGGTATCGGAGGCACAAACAGAGGAAGTATTTTTAACACTTTGAAAAACAAGAAATTGGCCATGCTAAAAGCACTAGCTTTCAGCAATTTTTACGCAGTTTCTGCCTGCTTCTTTGGCTTTATAAAGTGCATCGTCCGCTTTCCTAAGCAGTTCCGCTTCGGTAGCCGCTATTTCGGGAAAAGACGCAATACCGAAACTTACCGTAACCGAAGCTTCAACTAAATTATCCTTTACCAATGTGCTGGCAATCTTTAACCTTAAAGCCTCCACTTTTTCAACGGCCTGCATCACACCGGTCCGTGGGAATAGAATTACAAACTCCTCTCCCCCATATCTTGCAAAGATGTCACTGCTTCTCAAAGAGTTCCTAATAACCTCGGTAATAGTCTTTAACACTTTGTCTCCAAACAAGTGTCCGTAAGTATCGTTAAACCGCTTAAAGTGATCAATATCGAAAATAGCAAGAGACAATGCATAATGGTCCTCTTGTGAGCTTTTAAACTCCTTTTGAAGCCTTTCCTGGAAATAAAGACGGTTAAATACTCCCGTCAAGCCGTCTATGGTTGCCAGTTCCTGCATCCTTTGATAAAGTTCGGCATTTTCCATTGCAAATCCGACCTGCTGCCCAATAATATCCAAAAGTCTTACATTGTCATCATCAAAAGCATTATAATACTTCTGCTCAATGATCACCAATCCAAACTTCCTGGACTTTGTATTTAGCGGAACACATATGAGTGAATTGATATCCCTTCCCTGTGTAAACAGGTAATGAGAGGGGTCCACAAAATTCTCAATAATGGGTTTTCCGCTGTCCAATGCATTTAACAAATTCGGACAGTTAATATTGTCGTTTAGCGTAATAAGATCATTTTGGTCCTTGATATTGGTAGTATGAACTTTGAGCCTCTTTCGCTTGTCGTCATAGAGGATAATTGTACAATAGCTGACTCCCATTACCCCAAGTATAATATCATTCACATACCTTAGGAGCTCTTTTATGTCCAGAATGGATCCGATGGCCTGACTGATCTGCTGCAAAGTGAAAAACTCCGCAATACTATTGGTCAGTTTGTTATTCGTATCCTCCAGTTTTATGTTTGATTCCTTGAGCTTTTCATATTGGTTCTTTATTTCTGCCTGTGCAGCTTCGAGCTGTTTGTATTTCTCACCCAGCTGCTCTAAAAGTACTTGATTATTGCTTTCATTTTCTCTATTTTCCCTATAGATTAAGCCACATAAAAAGGCAAGCAAAAACAGCATCAGGTACAAAAACGCAAAGGTTGCAATCCATACGGAAATATCCTCGGTTGACGGTATCGTACTGTTGAAACCGTACATTAAAATCCTTGCCAATATAACACCGCTGTGGATTACCAAAGAGTACCCCACCACAAAGGAGCCAAATTTCCGTCCTTTACATAGGCTTGTCACAGTGATGGGGAATACAAGAACAATATATACCCAATGCCCTACATTTACAAATACAATAGATATGGATAGAACTAAAAATTCAATACTCCGGGAAATAAAGTAAACAATATTATTTTCAAAAGCTTCCTTTCTCACCAATCGATGCTTTAGGTAGTTAAGCAAGCTCATGGCGATATAAAAGCTTACATTAAAAACAATACCGGTATAGCCTTTACGGCCGTCTGGATCCAACAAATCCGTCAGTATGACATAAGATAAGCTTATAAGGATAAAAGCCCATGAAAACTTTATATAAAGAAGCTCGTATTTCTCTATTTTTTTTGTTGGGTTGATTTTATTTTCCTTGACCGTAAAACCTCACCATCCCCTCAGCTTTTAGAATGTCATCTTTCCCAATAAATATCGATTATATCTCCTGGTTTAATAACATCCGTAAAACCGGCCTTTTCGCCATTTAGCTTCAAGACTACATTCCCCTTTGGATTTGACAAATCAAAATCTATATAATTGAATACATCCACAAAAATAAACTGCTTTTTTTCACTTGCGATGGAAATCGGATTCCCGTTTACTACAACACGCATGGAACTAAAATCCGGGCCGAGTGCTTCCTGTTGGATTACAACCGTTTCCCGTTGGATGTCATCCGGGTTTGAGTTCTCCAAATTATTTCCTTCTTCAATGACTATTACTTCACCGGGAAAAGTCTTCTCCTCAGAGGCATCTTCTAAAGCCGCCTCACCCTCGTCAATTTTATCAACTTTCTTTTTACATTGAATCTCGTCTGAATTTTTCAAAACATAATCAAAACCAACTTCCTGTCCGTTAACAGTAACGGTATAATTCTCTATATTTATCTCATAGTGCTTGATTAGATCCAGTAATATTTTTATCTCGGTCACCTGGACGTTGTCCCCATCCAGTATATCATTTTGGGGTGTGGCAATTTTACCGTTGATATAGATTTTTGTATCCATATCCATCACTGTGCCGTTAAAAACAATTTTACCGGTTCTAGCTTCCCCAATCAGGTCTATCACTTTAATTGCCGCGTTTTCTCCATCTTCTGCAGGATTTACCCGGATATTGTCTCCCACTTTCAAAACCGTTTCCAGGTTCGCGTTTTTTTCATTTACAAAGATCTCGGCAGCTTTACCATAGCCGCCCCTTACAATCTTTTTAACGCCATTTAGTTCAAATTGAATACTTTTACCCGATCTTCCAATGAGTTGATTAGGGTTAAATCCAATCAAAATGAGGGCATCCGCGACAGTAAGCCTTTTTGAATTAAACAGCCGGATTTTTTTCCCGTTAATGGTAACCGCCATAAAATCCTGCCCCTTTTGCATCTGTGCAGTCACTGCAATTCCAAAGGGAGTAATGGCTTCAGGTCCGGTTAATTGCTTCCCTGTAAACTTAATATTTTGAATGATGTCCCTTCCCCGTACAACTACACGGTCTTTAGAAAGCTTTAGCTGTTCTGCAATCATTTCGGTAAGACCGGGAATCTGGCTTCCCCCACCGATAAGAAATACTGCGTTGGGCGCCCTGTGATTGTATTCAAGGATTTTTTGTGATATGGTTTCAGCCAAATGACTGACCGTAGGCCCAATTACCTCAACAATCTCAGCGATCGCTACCGCGTGCTTTTTCCCAAGGATATCTACAAAGGAAACAGTATCTTTTTTACCGGTCAGGGAGATCTTGATTTGTTCTCCTGTATTAAAATCTACCAGATAATGCTGCGCAATTTTTTCTGTAATTTCATCACCGGCAATGGGGGCCATCCCATAGGCAACAACACTTCCATCCTTAGTAATGGCGATATCGGAGGTACCAGCCCCAATGTCCACAAGTGCCAGATTAAGAAGTCTTAAATCCTTTGGAATGGTAACATTGATGGCTGCAATCGGCTCTAGGGTGAGACTTACAATTTCAAGCCCGATTTTGCTCATTACAGTATAAAGGCTGTCTACAACGATATGGGGCAAAAATGTAGCCAAAATATCCGCACCGATTTTTCTTCCCTTATGTCCCAGCAAGGTAGAAATCACATAGCTATTTAAATAGTAATTGATTACACTATATCCAACACAATAAAACTGCGTCTTATCCTCCTTGTTAATTTCCTCATCCAGCTTTAGCTGCGCCTTCTGAATCCCTTCCATTTCCAGGCTGCCAATGAGTTCCTGATCTATTTCCCTTCCCTGTTCGATCTCTCTTTCCACCTTGACCTCACAGGTCTTCAAAACTCTTCCCGCCGCAGCAATAGCAACCTTTGAAAGCTTAAAGCCCGTTTTCTTTTCAATGCTATCCTTTACTTCCTTCGCAATTTCCGCTACCTGCCCAATATCGTGGATTTGTCCATCCAGCATCGCTCTGTTTTTGTGTTCCTGTACATGGGTTGCAATAACTTTTAGTTTATCCTTTTCCGGAATCCCAAGAATCCCCACTACAGTCCTTGTCCCGATATCCAAGGCAAATATAAGCTCTTCCGGATCAACACCCACCGCCAAAACCTTTTCCTCGGCTTTTGGACTCTCCAATTTAATTACCTTTTTCGGTTTCTTCTGCTTTTCAGCTTTATTCGCATTTAAGGGCATGCTTGCACCTCTTTATCTCAGTTTTAAGTAAATATATTTCATTAAATCTTAACCTATTCATATACAAATGAAATCTCTTCAATGAATTGGAAACACTTTCAAATAAAAAGGCTCAAACTTCAACTATAAATAAAGCAATATAATAATTTCGACAAAAAAATGTCAATTCCTTCTTTTTTATATAAGCAAAGTAAAATAACTTGCCGCTATCATGGTACCCATCTATTTTTTATTTACATAATCACACCAAGTTCTTATTTCACATTGCTCACACGCCGGTTTTCTTGCATTACAGACGGCTCTCCCATGATAGACCAACTGGTGGCAAAATTTACTCCATGCTTCCTTCGGTACCACCTTCATCAAATCAAATTCAATTTTAGTCGGATCACTGTTTTTGGTAAGTCCAATGCGTCCCGATAGTCTTTTTGCATGGGTATCCACTACGATTCCGGGAACCCCAAAAATATCACCCAGAACCAAGTTCGCGGTTTTCCTTCCTACACCCGGAAGCTTTAACAAATCTTCCAGGTTATCCGGTACTTTTCCGCCAAACTCATCAATGATCATTTTGCAAGTATTCTTGATATTCTTTGCTTTGTTATGATAAAAACCTGTGGGTTTTACGTCCTGCTCAAGTTCTTTTAAATCCGCATTCGCGAAATCATGGACATTTTTATATTTAGAAAATAATGATTGGGCCACAATATTCACCCGGGCATCTGTACACTGGGCAGCAAGCTGTGTAGAAATCAATAGCTGAAGGGGGTCTTTGTAATCTAAAGAGCAGGTTGCATCCGGGTATAATGTATCAAAGACCTTTATAATTTCAAGTACTTGTTCCTTTTTCTTTTGCATTTATATCACCACACGTATAAATTTATTATATCAATTTTTTATTATACACCATAGTATTTAAAACAAATATTTTTAAATTATACTGAAAAAGTCCAGTTTAACTGGACTTTTCATTTATTTGGGAGCTTTTTTCCCATTATTCTTTTTCATGGCCAGACCATAAAGCATCATATACTTTTCTGCAGGCTGATTCCATGAGAAATCAAGGCCTAAAACTTTCTTAACAAGTTCGCTCCATTCTTGCGGCTTTTTCTTGTAGAGCTTTAACGCTCTTTCAAAGGTTTTTAACAATTCCTTGGATGAGAATTCATTGAATGAAAACCCGTTTCCGTTCTTGTTGTCTTTATCGTAATCGATTATGGTATCCGCAAGTCCCCCTGTTGCTCTGACAATCGGGATGGTACCGTATCTAATACTGATGATCTGCCCCAAACCGCAGGGTTCAAAGCGAGACGGCATTAAAAAGATATCACTCGCAGCATAGATCCTTTGAGCCAGCGCCGCGTTAAACTCAATAAAAGTCTTCACTTTATCCGGATATTTCCGGCTAAGATTCCGGAAGGCATCTTGGTAGTATGGGTCTCCCTCACCAAGCAGTACAAATTGAATATCTTCCTTCAGCATTTGATCCGCAATATCCAAAATCAAATTTAACCCCTTCTGGTCGGTCAGCCTTGAAATAAGCCCAAACATCGGAACATCCTTAACAGGCATCCCCACGTCCTTTTGAAGGGCAGTCTTATTTTCCTTCTTATCTAAATAGTTGTCTGCTCCGTAGTTTTTGAAAATTCTAGGGTCTTCCGAAGGATTAAATTTATCATAGCTAATCCCATTGGTAATTCCAAACAAATCCTTTACCCTGTCTTTGAGTACGCCTTCCATTTTTTCGCCATACTTTGAAGTCAGGATTTCTCCTGCGTAGGTTTCGCTTACGGTATTAATGATATCCCCGTAAACAAGCCCAGCTTTCATAAAACTGAACATCCCGTAGAATTCCACTTTTTCAGGCGTAAACACATTCGGAGGCAAATTGAAAACCTTAAATACATCCCCGGAGAAATTCCCCTGGTATTCAAGATTATGCACGGTAAACACAGTTGATATATTGCTGTAATAAGGATATTTTTTGTACTTTTCGTTTAAAAGCATGCATATGGGACCTGTATGCCAGTCATTGCAGTGGATTACATCCGGTTTGAAGTCAATCTTGGGAAGCATATCCAATACAGCCCTGCAAAATAGAGCAAATCTGTCTGCATCGTCAAAATAGCAGTATATCCCATCTCTGTCATAGTAGTAATAGTTATCGATAAAATATACAGGAATTTTTTTACTTTTATCCTGGGGAACTTCTAAAGAGGTTTCTCTAACGATGCATGTTTCCCTGCGAGGTCCTAATTCTACAGGAAAATCTGTGACATATTCCATATCGCTTTCAATGATTTTATATCTTGGCATAACAATTCGAACATCATTGCCCATGGCTGCCAAGGTTTGCGGCAGTGAGCCTGCAACATCCGCAAGACCGCCTGTTTTAGCATACGGAACCACTTCCACAGATGCAAATAATATCTTTAATTGTTTCTTTTCTGCCATGTTAAACCCCCATAGGTTATTTTTTTGTCAGCTTGCATAAAAATATCATATTGGACCGATAATTTCAATAGTTTTATTTGGCAATATGTTAACATTCCTACCTTTTTCATGATCATTATGTAAACAAATTCTTTCTTATTTCTGATCTTTGCTTAAAATACTCTTTATGGCCTTTACCAGTGCTTCGGTAGATTGATCCTCTTTTAATTTTTCTTCCGTTTTATGCATTTTTCCCTTTAATATTTTTTTAAATTCACTTTCTTTTTTATTGTCCGACATTCATATCACCTTCCGCACTTTTTTCGTCACCAATCATACGAATAAAAATATCAACAATATCAGGGTCAAATTGCGTACCCTTACACCTCTCGATTTCTCTCACCGCATCTTCCATTTTCATCCCTTTACGGTAGGGTCTGTCGCTGGTCATTGCATCAAAAGCGTCTGCAACACATAAAATCCGTCCAAACATGCATATTTCTTCTCCCGAAATATTATAAGGGTAGCCCTTTCCATCATACCTTTCATGATGCTGCAATATGGCATCCAATCCGTTTTTTATAAATTGAACATCTTTTAAAATGTTATATGCAATCAATGGATGCTTCTTAATTTCACCAAACTCTTCATCGGTAAGCTTTCCTTGCTTATTGAGGATATTCGCCGGAACCCCTATTTTTCCAATGTCATGGAGAATCGCCGCATAACGGAGGTCTTCAATTTCACTTTCACTATACCCCAGAGACTGGGCAATTTCACACGAAATTTCCATAACCCTCTGGCAATGCCCTCTGGTGTAAGGGTCCTTTGCTTCAATAGAGTTGGCCAAGGCCATTACAGTTTGCAAATATCCTGTTTGTATTTCATCATAAAACTTTGTGAGCTCTTCATTTTTCTGTTTCAGTTCTTCCTTGGTTCTATTGAGTTCATATATGTAAGAGCTGAGTTCTTCATTGACTGCAGCAGTTTCCTCATATAACGCCTCGATTTCCTGCTTTTGCATGCAGGTACTGTTAAAAAGCTCAGCGTTTTTTATTGCAATAGCCGTATAGATTGCAAGGCTTTCTAAAAACTCAATGTTAATGTTTCTAAATGTGCCGGGTACTCCACATTCAATGTAAATGACGCCCACCAACGCTTCAGAGACATTAAGCGGAATTGCGATTTTGTCACCTTTTATTTCCCTTGATTCTAATAATACGTTTTTTATTACCACTGTATTCCTGCTGTCAAAACATGTTTTGACACTTTTATCCTCAAAAGGTTTCCCAACACTGCTAAAAGTAATATTGCCATATTCATATTTACAGACCAAACATTTCATTTCTTTGTCATAATATGTAATCAGATACCGATCACAGCCGGTAAATTTGTTAAATACCTTATATATATATTCTGTGATAGTTTCCGCATCAAAGGTAGACGTAATAATTTCCGAAGCATACCGGAGAGCGTTTAATTCTTCATCCCGGACCATTAGAGCAGACTTTGCATCATCCAGACTGAGAAAGGTATTTTTTAATTCTTCACTTACGCTTAAAGACTGTTTTCTAATAGATTCAATCTCTTCTTTTTGTTTAAGAATTTTTTGCTTTAATTCCTCAATCTCCTTTTGTTCTTTTATAAGAGATTGATGCCGCTTTTTGAAAGTCAATTCGAAAACAGCAAAAAACAAAACAAATAACCCTAAAATCACCAGATAGGTTTGGTCATATGTCTTCATGTATTGGAAAACAATAAAGATGAGAAATGCAATAGCTAATAAATATTTCAAAATATCTAACTTTGCATTGTTTTTCGTCATACAAATCCTCCGAAAGGAAACCCCTAAATTTTCTTTAGGTAAAATCAAATGACTCAAGACGTTTCGGCAAGAAGTTTATTGAATGAAAGAAAATTGTAATCAGAATTTAATGATGTTATTATATATTCTACATTTAGAGACAAATTCCTCTATATTTTTACTAAAATAATTATAATTCCATAAAAGTTCTGTTAATAAAGGATCCAAGCATATTTCATGCCGGATCCCTTCTAATAATAACCACTCATTTTTACGCTTATTGTAACATTTATCCATTTTAATTTCTATTTTCCCGATCCAAAACGTATTTCTGATAGCCTTTATTGATATTCTTCCAGGTTAAAAGGCCATAAACGATTCCACCCGCCATAAATACGATCATTTTTACAACAAATACTATAATTGCAGTAGTGTCCATGTTGCCTCCCGTTCTGTAAAAATCAAGCAAGGACAACATGAAGCCGACAGGCAGCCCCCATCCGATCATACCATACCATAAGCAGTAGTTGAACTTCCCTTTTTCTATGGTTTTCTCCCACTTTTTCCACCGTTCGTAGCTTTTATCACTCATCTCATAATCACCTTTTTAGTTTTTTCTCTATTTTATCATTTTGTCCCTGTCTTGGAAAGGCTTCTTATACTAATTTTCTTTTTCCCCTTCTACAACCATCACCTTAATTTTGTTCATAACACCCCCCATTATCCTATGAACCTTCAGCCATCAACACAGTCTCTCTATAATAAATCCTTATCTCAATCACCTTCATTGAGAACTCGAATAATAGTTTTTTTACTATATAAACATTTAATGGCTGTAATTGAAAAAAAGCTTATTCCTTCCTTTACAATTTTACATAAAACCGAAAAAAAGACACCTTTTATACGAAAATAATCTACTGTTTGTTCGGAGAAAAAGCTTGTATATTATTCATATCAAAACAAGGAGATGAATAAACTTATGAAATTGAAACGCGTATTTATACCTTTGGTAACATTACTATTATTTTCCGGTTTGATTGCTTGTCAAAAAGCTCAAACCAATGATAATGGCAATGCACAGACAGAAACGAAACCGATTGAAGCAAGTAAAAACACTAGTGCACCTTCGGAAACGGACAAAAGCAATTCCAAAAAGGCCAGTGCGGAGATTTTCACTCAGATGGACGGCAGCGTTGGCGCAGGTATTTTATTTGACAATAATGGAAACATGTTTGTTTGTAAAAATGATGAATTATTAAAAATTACTCCTGACGGAAAGTCATCCGTTTTCTGCAGCTTGAAAGCACTTCCCAAAGGGCAGGATTACCACTTTCCAAGTCCGTTGATTTGGGATATGAAAATCGATAAAGAGAATAATATTATTGCCGCAGCCCAAGACAGGTTGCTCAAAATAACACCGGAGGGTAAAGTTACAACTCTTGTGAGAGAAGATTTTGAAGGCTTTGTAGGTGCCAGTGGACTAACACTTGATAAAGAAGGAAATATGTATGTAACGAGCGGAAATAAGATTTTAAAGTATACTCCTTCACTTAAGAAGTCGGTCTTCATTGACGGCAGTATGGGGGATATTCCTCTTAGTTCCGCATTCAGCACGGCTTTTGATCCTGATTATAAAAACCTCTATGTGGGTGACTTTGATACAAATAAAATTGTTAAATACCCTATAGATTCAAAGGGTGTCCCCGGAAAACCGGTTGTTGTGAAGGAAGGCCTTCAATCTGGACCTATTTCCTTTGCCTTTGGCGAAAAAGGGAATATATATGTCTCCCTGGATATCAGTACATTCCTTCTAAAAATTGCCCCTAGCGGTAGCACGGAATTAGTAAGTTTGGGGTCTGGAACAAATCATATGATCGCAATCGGTAAAAAGGGATTTGATGAAGAAAGTATTTACTTTACTACATTTGATGGTAAAGGTGTCTATAAATTCAACATAGGTGAAAGGGCTGCAGCAAGGAATTAGCCCTACTACCCGCTTTTAAAGAAATTTTAAAATACTAAACCTTCAACCTCCTATACAAATTTAATCCTCTTATCTTAAAACACCTACACTGGGTGTTTTTTTTTACCCGCCAGACATAAAAGCTTTTTAGCCATTCTAACCGCATTGATAAAAGATTTTAATATCCATTTAAATTTAGCCATCCAGTACACATCTACTCCCACCAAGGAAGCAAAATTTTCTTATTTTATAAGGCATACACAAAAACAATAAAGAAATATCGAATTTTATCCGAAAAATATATTGACTTTCATTATTCTCAACGATACAACGCAAAATCCAATCCATACCGCAAAGTACTGTAGAAGATTATTGCGTTATATATGGAACCTGATTTAGTAATACAATATGAATAAACGGCGAGGTGTCAGTATGGATTTTTTTCTTATTATCGGTATTGTTGTAGGTCTTTGTTCTGTTGTTGTAGGTATGATTGTTAAGGGTGCAAATGTTGCAGTATTAATGAATCCTGCCGCTGCAATTATTATTCTTGTAGGTACAATGGCAGCTGTAATGAATTCCTTTCCGCAAAAAGAGTTTCTGAATATTCCCAAAATTATCGGTGTTCTTTTTAAAAACAAGGCTAACGAAGATCCTTCCACCCTCGTCTTGAAGTTTGTCGACATGGCACAAAAGGCTCGAAAGGATGGACTATTGTCATTGGAACAAGAAATTCAAACGATTGAAGACCCGTTTATAAAAAAAGGTTTAAGCATGGTAATTGACGGTCTGGAAGGCGAAAGCATCCGTGAGGTACTTAACCATGAGATTGATGCAATGGAAGATCGGCATCGCGCCGGTGCTACTGTTTTTACGTCCGCAGGCAGTTACGCTCCAACGCTGGGTGTGTTGGGTGCGGTTATCGGCTTGATCGGGGCCCTCGGTAATTTAAATGATGTTGAAAAACTGGGCCACATGATTGCAGCAGCATTTGTTGCGACCCTTTATGGAATCTTTGTAGGCTACGTAATTTGCCACCCTGTAGCAACAAGGCTAAAAAGAAAATCTCACGAAGAATTATCAAAAATGCGGATGGTCGTCGAAGGTGTATTATCCATACAAATTGGGGAAAACCCGCAGAGTATTAAAATGAAATTAAGCGGTCTGGTAGAACCGAAGCACAGAGGCAAACTTTTGGAAAATGCGAAGGAAAACCCACAGTAAAGGAGTGTTTTACCGATGTCTAGTCATAAAAAAACCCACCACGAGGAACACGTAGATGAGACATGGCTAATCCCTTATGCAGATATGCTTACGCTTCTTCTAGCCCTTTTCATTGTTATGTTCGCAATGAGTCAAGTGGACAAAGAAAAGTTCCAGCAAATCAGCGAGCAGTTTAATGTTATTTTTTCCGGCGGAAAGGGTGTCATGGAAGGCAGCGACAGAAGTATCAGCCCTCAATTGGTCCCCAACAAATCATCTTCTGCTTCTGAGGTTGAAGATAAAAAAATGAATGAGATAAAGAAAATGTTGGAAGAAGAAATACAAAAAGAAGGGTATACCAATGAAATAAAGCTTGTACTGAATAAGGATAGCCTTGAAATCGCTGTGCAGGACAGTGTGCTTTTTGCATCAGGAGATGCCGCTATACGGGATGATGTCTCTCGCTTATTTCACATATTATCGAAAATACTCTTTAGTGTTGACAATAAAATCAAAGTAGTCGGGCATACCGACAATGTTCCCATAAAAAACAGCAAATTCCGTTCCAACTGGGATTTAAGCGCCATGCGAGCCATCAATGTGATGCAGTTTTTAGTTGATAAAGGTAAAATTCCGCCAACTAGATTTTTGGTTCAGGGCAGCGGCGAGTTCTCCCCTAAATTTGATAATTCAACAGAAGCTGGGAGGGCTAAAAACAGGCGCGTAGAGATTTTCATTATTCGAAATTATCCCCTTAATGAAACAGACAAGAAAGAAACTCAAGCAGATAAGAAAGAGACTCAAACAGATAAGAAAGAGACCTCCGAATCACATTAAACCTTTTATGGGTATTCCCTTTCAAAAGAGTTTAGGAAGCGAAACCGTTTTTATCATCCTAATGTAAATAAATAGAGAATGAAGTCATAACAAAGTTTGACTTCATTCTCTATTTTTACTTTCTTTAGAAATACAAATAATTGTTCATCACTGCAATATACTTTTTTTCGTCCAGCTTAGCCGCTCCATATTTTCCTCTACTGCGAAATTTATGGTTTTTTCAATTTACCTTTAATCTTCCAAATTCCGCTGCCATAAAGCTTTGAAGAAGCATAGACTTCTGCTTTGTCATTCTCAAATGTATAGTAATATTCCAGTTCATCGTCCCCAACCAGATTTTTCGAATGCATGACAAAGGTTTTTGAATCTGACCAATACCCTTTCAAAGCTTCTTTATTATTGTCCGGAAGCGGACCAAATTGATTTAGCGATGCAATACGGTATACATCGTCCAATCCGACAGGAAGTACATGTTCTTTCCCCTCCTGGATCAACGTCAAGAGGCATACGTTCTTATCATTAAAAGTAATTGAGAAAGCACTGGAATCCTCCATTTCGAATACTTTTCCCGATATTCTCCGGGCTGTTTCAGGAAGCTCGGGTACGGCTTTTGGCATAGGTGCAGTCGAAATCTCATGTAAGATTTTGTTAAGTTCTTCATTGCCTTTTGTATTGGGTTCCAATGCCTTTGTGGATTTTACCGCCGGAATAATATATTCCTTAACCAGGTGTTCAGGTGTTAAATAGTCGGTTCCCGAATTACAACCCGTCAGAACAACAACCATATCGAGTTTTGGCAAAACAAAGATGAATTGGCCCCCAAAACCTCTAGCCGAGTAGCCTCCAAAACTGTTTTGCCACCACTGATACCCATATCCGTCTTTACTTATGATGCTCCCCGACGTATCAATCTGTTTTTTTGTTGACTCATCAACCCATTTTTCCGAAATGATCCTTTTACCATCCCAAGTACCTTTTTTTAAGTACAAATAGCCGAATTTGGCCATGTCTGCCGGAGTTAAAAACAGCCCAAAACCACCATAGCTTAATCCGGTAGAATCAGCCTGCCAATATACATCTTCGATCCCTAGCGGTTTAAAGAGCTTCTCCTTAGCGTAAGCTTGGGTACTTATACCTGTTGCTGCTTTCACAATGCCCGAAAGCACATGGGAGGCACCGGTATTATAATAAAACACTTTACCGGGTTCCTGGGTTACAGGATAGTCGAGAACATATTTGAGTGCATCTTTGCTATGCTGCATTTGGTTAGTAGAGTCGGTTTCGCTGCCGTAGCTTCCCTCTTCATTCCATTTAAAGCCTGCAGACATGGTAAGCAGATGTTTAACCGACATATTTTCTTTCTTCGCATCAAGATTTTCAGGTTTGATATCTTTTAAAATACCCAAAACTTTTTCATCTTCATTTTTTATTTTACCTTCGTCAACTGCAATACCTACAAGAGACGAAGTTACACTTTTTGTGCAGGAATAAAGAATATGTTTAAAGTCTTTCTGATAAGGGAAAAAGTTTGCCTCAGTAACAAGCTTGCCTTTTCTAATGATAAGTAAACTGTGGATGCTGCTCCCAGATTCCCGGGCAAACTTAAACATTTGAGAAAGCTTTTCTGAATCCATTCCCTGAGCCTCAGGCGTAGAAACCTCCCAGCCCTTGGAATCCGGGTACTCTGTTTTGGAACAACCGCCGAGGGTAAAAAAGCAACTTGCTAAAATCAATACAAAGAACAGCCTTGATAATGACCTCATCCTTTTATACATCATGTTTCCACCTTAAAATTGAAATTTTTCCAGCTAATGTTGTTATTCCGTAAAAATGCACAATACGACCAATGAAATTATATCACAACCAGGAAGATAAAGTAATTAACATGCAGTTAAAAGAATGTTTCTGTTATATTGTTAAGAAAAGAACCACTAAGCCATTGATTTAAAAGCAGTACATTTTCATTTTCACTTTCTTTAAATTTAACTAGTGCTTTTTAACACAACAAATTTTAAGTTTCAAAGTGCTAAAAATGCACTTCATCTGTTTGTGCCTCGCATACCTAGAAAGTAATTACGTTACGAGGCACTAAATACCACAACAGATTTTCAAAATAATCACCCTTATTGCCAATGATGGTTACATAAAAAACTCTCCCCTCAAAACCCATACATGATTCCTTAACTTTTTCAGCCTCCTTAACATAATATATAAGAAGATAACCTATTACTCCTGATATCAAACTTCTTAAAGATTTATGGAAGGAGTCTTTCCCATGAAAATTGCAAACCAAAACTTCAATACACCTTTCTACTTTGAAAAAAATACCGGTCAAACAAGTCCCGATATATGTTTTTTATCCAGGGGAAAGGGCTATACAGTATATTTATCGCCCAGCAAGGCTGTCATGGTATTAAAAAAGCCTGTCCCTGTGGAAAACGGTGATGAACCGCCGGAGTCTTCATTATTTACACCTCCTCCGGAACTCAAGACCTATGCTTTCGGGCTGGAATTTACCGGATGTGAAATTAACCGGGAGATGATCCCTGAAGAGGAACTTCCTTCAAAATCAAATTACTTTATTGGAAACAATCCGGATCAATGGTATACCGACATTCCTACATTCAGTAAAGTGAAAGTACCAAATCTTTATCCCGGCATTGATTTGATTTACTATGGGAATCAAAATCAACTGGAATACGACCTCATTGTATTTCCAGGGTCCAGCCCGGACGTAATTCATATTGAGCTTCAAGGTATTTCCAAAGCACAAATTGATGAAGATGGAAATCTGCTTTTAAATATTGAGGAAGAGAGGTTTACCCTTTATAAACCAAACATTTATCAAACAGTAACCGGTGAAAGGATGGCAGTATCCGGAAGCTTCAACTTAAACAGTACCAATATCTTAAGCTTTGACATAGAAGCCTACGATCCCAATCTTCCCTTAATTATCGATCCGGTATTGATATTTTCAACCTACCTGGGCGGCCCCGGTATTGATTATGCTGAAGATATGGCTGCTGACCCAAGTGGAAATCTCTATATAACCGGAAGAACCCAATCCACCGGTTTCCCTGTGCAAGGAGCCTATCAAGGTTCAAACTCCGGTGGTTATGATGTATTTATATCAAAGTTCAATTCCTCAGGAAGCCTTATATACTCTACCTATCTTGGAGGATCATTGGATGACTATGGAATAGGAATTGCTGTCGACAGCAGTGGAAACCCTTGCATCACAGGTATGACAGTCTCATCGAATTTTCCGATTCAAACCCCTCTGCCTGGCCAGTCGGGAAATCACGGTGGTGGCGGAGATGCTTTTGTGGCAAAGCTTATTTCTGCCGGAAACATTCTGTTATTTTCCACTTATCTTGGTGGAAGCGGCACGGATTACGGTAATTCTGTGGCTGTTGATCCCAATGGGTATATCTATGTAACTGGGATTACTACTTCGGGTAATTTCCCCGTGGCAAATGCGTTTCAGGCCTCTCCGGGCGGCTCCTGGGATGCTTTTGTAATAAAAATCAATCCTGCTTTTATGAACATTGAATACTCCAGTTATCTTGGCGGCAATGGCGATGACCGTGGATCATATATTGCTGTAGACGTAAATGGCTACGCCTATATTACAGGTTATACCCATTCAACCAATTTCCCTTTATTGAGTCCCTACCAATCTTCTAAGACAGCCCAATATGCCAACGCATATATTACCAAGCTGACACCCTCCGGTGCCCTCTCTTTTTCAACCTATTTCGGCGGTAATTATCATGATGAAGGCCAGGGTATTGCAGTTGATGGCACCGGAATATACCTGACCGGCTACACAGGCTCAGGGAATTTTCCTGTTCTAAACGCCGAGCAGGCAGGCTGGAGAGGCGGATGGGATGCATTTATCACCAAGATGAACCTTTCCGGAAATACACTCATATTTTCTACGTTCCTTGGAGGGTCCGGTAATGATTATGGACGGAAAATCGACGTAAATTCTTCGGGTGCCATTTATGTAACCGGTGAAACTGACTCTGCCGACTTTCCGGTACTATACCCGCTGTATTCGTCAAAAGGCGGAGGCTTCGACGCATTTGCCGCAAAATATAATCCTTCGGGAAGACGTGTTTACTCCACTTATTTAGGGGGAAGCGGGGATGATTACGGAACAGGAATTTGTGCACTCTCGGATGACCTCTGCTTTGTGGCAGGCAAAACCGCATCAAACAATTTTCCCACCCAGACACCTTTTCAAAATAGCTTCCAGAGTCCACAAGATGCTTTTATTACCGGTATTCTTGAGCAGCCTGCAAACTTATCGGTGCAAAAAACCTCAAACCTAATACAACCCAGTACGTCTCAAATTTTCGCGAATTCTTTGGTAAACTTTCTTGCTTCCTGCCAGGTAGGTACAGAAAAAGTGCTGGTATGCTACCGGGATATTTTCAACTCGGGGTTCGGAACGGCGGTAGTCCTGGACACATCGGGTGCATCCATTACTCCCGGCAGTCCCTTTGTTTTTTATGAAAATGACACTTCTGCAATATCATGCTGTGAAGTTGACACAAATAAGGTGCTTGTTTGTTTCCGCTCAGCGGCGGGAGCCGGAATGGCTTTGGTTTTAACCATATCGGATTCTTCAATGAACGCTTCCCCTCCCCAATCATTCGCCACACAAAATGCAAGCTTTAATGCTGTTTGCAAGCTGGGGACAGATAAGGCAATGATCGTTTACAGCGGCTCACCTGCAGAATTTGACGGTTCAGCCCTCGTTCTAAGTGTCACGGGAACAACCATAACCGTTGGGGAACCTCTTGTTTTCTTTGATCCGGCAAATGAGCTTGCGTCCCTCTGCCAATTGGATACGGATAAAGCACTCATCGCCTTTGGTGATAAAAGCAATTTAGACCTTGCTACCGCGGTGGTCTTAAATGTCTCCGGTACAACCATAACCCCAGGCTCACCCATTGTGTTGGCCAGTGCCGCTTTTTCAAGACTTTCACTTCTTTGTATAAGTACGGATAAAGCAATGGCGGTTTACTCCAATGCATTAAACTCCCACTACGGAACGGCGGTCATTTTAAATATTACAGGCTCTTCGGTGAGTGCGGCAGCACCCTACGTTTTTGAGCCCAGATCTATTAACGAGCTTACAGCCTCATCTATGGGAAACAATTATGTTTTTGTTTCATATACCAATTCCCAGAACCTTAAAACCTATGCTACTTTTTTAAAAGCACTTCCCAACAACTCCATAGCAAGCCACTTCCGTGAAGTCATAGACTCCTCTGTAGGTTCCTATTCCGCCAGTCGGGCAAACAGTAATAAAGCGCTATTTGCCTATCCCCTCGGCAATGAGGGGCGAGCCCTAACCATACCGCTGCCTTCAGGATTAAACGTGGGAAGTTTCATAAATTTTAGCATTGAAATTACAAACACCGGCCCATCCATGGCTACAGGGGTAACCTTGGTGGATACATTGCCAACTGGTGCAGATTTGATTTGGGTCATTCAATCGCAAGGTACCTGGAGCCGCGATGGGAACGTACTCACAAGCAAGTTCTACAACCTAAACCCTAACACGTCTGTTTCGGTTGCCACATTTTTCAGGCTCAATACGGGGGGTGCCAATGAAAATACCGTCCATGTATCCGCAAATGAGAGAGATCCTAATCCGGAGGACAATACCGCCTCCATGGGCATCATCATCAATACGTTTCCCAATGCCCCCAACATAAATGTCTCAACCAATGAAGACATACCTATAAGTGGAATAATCACGGGCTCAGACGAAGATGGAGATATGCTGACGTACGAAATGTATTCCCCTGCCTCTCATGGAACCGCATTCATAGATCCCAATGGAAATTGGACTTATACACCAGACCTAAACTTCCACGGAACCGACAGCTTTAAAGTTGCAGTCTCGGATGGAAACGGTGGTTCCGTTATGCCCACAGTAAACATTTCGGTAATGGAGATGAATGACTTTCCATCTGCACCCAATTACAATGCGGCAACAATTGAAGATACACCTGTAAGCGGCATCATTGAAGGAACCGACCCGGATGGGGATATTCTTTCCTACAGCCCGGGTACTTTACCCACCCATGGTACAGTCAATGTGGATGCTGCTGGTAGCTGGAGCTATACCCCCACACTTAACTTTAGCGGGACGGACAGCTTTACGGTAGAGGTGAATGACGGGCGGGGCGGAACCGCAATTTCCACGGTAAATATAACCGTAATTTCTGTCAATGATTTCCCAACTGCGCCCAACTATACTGTTTCAACACCTGAGGACATAGCCATAATGGGAGTTATCGAGGGTATCGACCCAGATGGCGATCCTCTTTCCTACAGCCTGTTTTCCCCTGCCTCCCATGGTACTGCAAATGTCCAGGCAGACGGCAATTGGATCTATATACCTTCCCAGAACTATCACGGAACCGACAGCTTTTCCGTGGAGGTCAGCGATGGCCACGGTGGAACAGTAGTTTCTACCGTAAATATTACCGTTCTTTCTGTCAATGATTTTCCGGATGTCCCTAACTATTTGGTGACCACTTCTGAAAATATCCCCATTAGCGGGATGATCGAAGGCACTGATCCGGATGGAGATATTCTATCCTACAGCCTGGCCGGTGAACCTTCCCACGGTACAGTTCAAGTCCAGACGGATGGCCGTTGGACCTATACCCCCCTTTTTTACTACTACGGTACCGATAGTTTTACCGTATTGGTCAGTGATGGGCATGGAGGAGCGGTAACTTCCACCGTCAATATCATCATTCAATTTGTGAATGATCCGCCAAGTGCCCCTAACTATCATGTTTCAACGCCTGAAGATACCCCTTTAAGCGGTATCATAGAGGGCACCGATCCGAACGGGGACATCTTGACCTACAGTTTATTCCAAGCCTCAAGCCACGGCGTGGCGGATGTTCAACCGGACGGGAACTGGACTTATTCTCCTGCTCCCAATTATTCCGGAACAGACAGCTTTACTGTTCTTGTAGCCGACACGAATGGTGCTGCGGTTGTTTCAACCGTGAATATCTCGGTTGCCTCGGTGAATGACGTCCCCAATGCACCTGATTATTACCTCTCAACGCGGGAGGATACTCCTTTGGCCGGTATCATTGAAGGCACTGATCCGGATGAAGACCCACTCATCTATACCCTTCAAAGCAGTGCCAATCATGGTACAATTGACTTAACTCCGGATGGAAATTGGACTTATAGTCCCGTTATGAACTACAACGGACCGGATATGTTTAGGGTTCGTGTTAGCGACCCGTGGGGAGTATTCGTAATTTCCACTGTAAACATTGGGGTGATCCCTGTAAACGATTTTCCCGACGCTCCCAACTATCAAGTTGCAACACTCGAAGATACACCGATTTCAGGTATTATTGAGGGAACTGATCCGGATGGAGATGTTTTATCCTACAGTTTATCCGCCTCACCCTCCCACGGCACATCAAGTGTCCAATCAGATGGTCAATGGCTTTATACTCCCTACCTTAACTTTAACGGCATAGATTCCTTTAGTGTATTGGTAAGCGACGGACATGGAGGGACTGTAATATCTACCGTAAATATTAGCGTTGTACCGGTGAACGATTTTCCGGATGCTCCCAACTATACTGTATTCACACCTGAAGATACACTCTTAGTCGGAGTCATTGAAGGAACAGATCCTGAGGGCGACCCATTAACCTACACTTTATTAGACGGCGTCTCCCATGGTGCAAACATTGTCACCTCTGATGGTAACTGGGTTTATATCCCTTCCCCAAATTATCACGGCACAGACTTATTTAGAGTGCTGGTAAGCGATCCGCAAGAAGGAAAGGTGATATCTACTGTAAACATTACCATCGCAGCAGTTAACGATTTCCCGGATGCCCCCAACTATTCTTTAACAACACCGGAAGACACCCCCATTAGCGGAAAGATCGAGGGTACCGACCCGGATGGTGATCCACTAATCTATACCCTTGCTATCCCCGCCTCTCATGGAACTGCCGCGGTTGACCCGGATGGGAACTACACTTACACACCCCAAACCAACTACTTTGGTATGGATTTCTTCAGAGTGTCGGTTAGCGACAATAAGGGGGGAACGGTAACATCTACCGTCAGCATCGCCATTACTCCAACCAATGATTTCCCCGATGCCCCCAACTATACGGTGATAACCCAGGAAGATACGCCCGCAAGCGGTGTCATTGAAGGTACTGATCCGGATGGGGATCTCCTCACATACAGCTTGCACTCTGCACCTTCTCACGGAACGGTAACCTTAACTCCGAAAGGGAGCTGGACTTATGCACCAGCCCTACACTACTACGGAATCGATACCTTCAGAGTCCTGGTCAGTGATAATAAAGACGGATCGGTTGTTTCTACCGTCAACCTATCCATCGTACGGGAAATAAATAAGCTGGAATTCATACCTACCCCCATACAAACGGGTTACTTTCCCAGCTATGCCAACCAGGTTTTAACAGGGGATATCAATGGAGACGCAAAAACAGATTTCATCATCTGGCAGGCAAAAACCGGAACTTGGGCTTATGCTTCACCGGAATTCAACAACTTACCGCCGGTTATAACCATCGGCCTCTCCAACTGGGCAAAATCCTCCTTATGGACGCCGCTCACAGGTGATTTCAACGGGGATGGAAAAGCCGACATCACAGTATGGAATTCCAGCACCGGTGACTGGCAAGTCGCCTTAAGCGACGGTACTAAATGGATTCCCCATATCGGGAGGGGTGATTACCACTGGCTCTCCCCTTGGGCAAAGGGAAGCTATTGGGTTCCGCTGGCAGGAGACTTTAATGGTGACGGTAAGGATGATATTTTGGTCTGGAATAGGGCCTATGGGGACTGGCAGGTTGCTTTAAGCAGCGGCAGCACGTTTATACCAAGTATCGGAAGAGGCAATTACCACTGGCTTAAGCCCTGGGGTAAAGGAAATCTGTGGACTCCGCTGGCAGGGGATTTCAACGGAGACGGAAAGACTGATATAGCACTTTGGAATACTCAAACCGGAGGCTTCCAGGTAGCTTTAAGCGACGGTACACAGTTTATTCCTGCTGCCAATAACGGAGATCCTCATTGGCTTAAGTCCTGGTTTACAGGAACGGACTGGACACCTATGGTAGGGGATTTCAACGGGGATGGAAAAGATGATATTGCTGTTTGGAACAGCAAAACAGGCAATTGGCAGGTTGCTTTAAGTGACGGTACTAAATTTGTACCCGACCCGAACGGAGGAAACTACATTTGGCTGAATCACTGGGCTGTGAGTCCTGCGTGGGCACCCAAAACCGGGGATTTCAACAAGGACGGATTCAGTGACATCGCAGTGTGGAATCTGGTAAACGGCAACTGGGAAGTAGCGCTAACTACGGAAATTGAATGATCTCTATCCGCTAAAGGCTGATTTACAATATTAAAATTGCATTTAGCGCATACCCTAAATAACGTATATTGTAGGTGGGAATGTTCCTTATCTGCAATATACGTTATGGGTTCTCAGTCGATTTGAAACCGGGAATGAAACTGGTCACTGTTTAGCTGTGGATAGAAGGAATTTAAGTGGCTCAATTCGGCCTTTTGCGACATATAATAGTATGAAATTGTTTTTATGTTTACCAATTTTGAGGTAGGTGATATTTATGTTAGATCTTGATAACTGGGTTTGGCGAAACCCCATTCCCCTGGGTGAATACTTATATTCTATGGCTTACGACGGAAACAGCGCTATTGCAGTCGGAGAAAAGGGAAATATCATTCAATCAAATGACGGAGGAATAAACTGGACCCCTATGGACTCCATTACAGATTATCAGCTTTATTCAATTATCCATGGTTACCTTAATGAACAAAGTGTTTTTGTAACGGTTGGAGATAACGGCAGCATTCTCACCCACAGTGAAGGCATATGGAATTTAAGAACATCCAATTTTTCCAGGCTTCTTAATGACATTGCATATGGCAGAATGAACAACAAAGACGTCTTTGCAGCTATCGCCCCTTACGATGATGTGTCATTTTCCTTACAGGCGATTTTAGTGTCTTTTGATTTAGTAAACTGGGAAAAAATAAATCTGGAGAGTATGAATAAAATATCCTGTATCACTTTTGGAGAAGTTAATGAAAAAAAACAGTTTGCAGCCCTTGGTTTAAATACAATAGCAACTTCGGAAGATGGCCTTAATTGGAATGTAAAAAATATAAATTTACCGTTTTATCCTCAAGATGTTATTTTTGCGAAAGTAAATAATAAAGATATCTTTGTAGCAGTCGGTTTTGATGACTCCTTCCAAGGCCAAATTTTTATTTCTCATGATTTGGATGGTTGGACAAATGTATTTTCGCTGCCATCAAGTCTCTTTGTAACAGTCAGCTTCAGTAATGGAATTTTTCTGGTTGGTGGCTATAAATTCATCTTATATTCTACTGACGGGGTCAGTTGGAGCGTAAAAGTATCCGGAACGCAAGAGTTATTTTACGCAGTAAATTACCTTCCGACTTTTAACCGTTATATCTCAGCAGGTGAATTTATAAAAGTTTCAGAGGACTTAATCACCTGGGAAACTATAACTCAAGGGATTAACGGAGAATTATTGGGTGTAAAATACGGCTATGTAAATGGTAGAGGTTTATTCGTTACCATAGGCATCAATGGAATGATTTTAACATCACAGGAGGGTACAATTTGGAATCAAGTTAATTCAGGTACTACTAAAAGCTTAACAAGTATAGCTTATACACACAAAAACGGCACGGATCTTTTCATCGCTGTAGGCCAGGATGGAACCATATTAAAGTCCCATGATGCCGCTCTCTGGGTTCCTGCTTTTGATTCGGGTGTCTCAGGCGATTTGAATGCAGTCGCTTTTGGAAAAATAGGCGGGCAAGATTTGTTTGTAGCTGTAGGTATCGGTAATAATTATATTTTAATATCTAACGATGGTGAACATTGGGGAAAACAGCATACAGGAGTATATCATTGCAGCGCTGTATGCTATGGAATCCTTAACGGCACAGGTACGTTTGCAGCAGCAGCAGGTACTGAAATACTAACGTCAACAGATGGCGTTAACTGGAATTCCTTTCATACCTCTGATTTATTTACCTCTGTAACCATAGGCAATGGGATATGTGTTGCCGTTGGAGATGTAGTTATTGTATCTGAAGACGGTATCCACTGGGAATATTATCCCGAATACAATTTTCGAAGTATTCATTTCAGTGTGATATACGGCACCGGAATGTTTTTAGCTGCAATTTACGGCCACTTTTACACCTCATTGGACGGACGGAACTGGCTTAAAAGAAACTTTAATTATTCCGGTGTTGTATCCGGTATTGAATTCGGAAACCATTCAGTAATCACCGTAGGCGGATCAGCTATCCTTCAAGCCTTAAGCAAAAATTTCAATTTTAATCCTATAGATCTCCAACAGGCCCTATTCCCCGAAGATCAATATACGGTTTTTACCGGCAATATGAATGGAGATTTGAGGACCGATTTTATCATTTGGAAACGGAAAACAGGAACCTGGTATTTTGCGGCCCCTGATTTTGAAAACTCCAGTGCAACCATCTATACCGCACTTGATAATTGGTCCAAGGCAGATACCTGGAAACCTTTTATCGGGGATTTCAACGGTGACGGAAAATCTGATATCGCGGCATGGAGCCCTCAATCCGGTGACTGGCATGTTGCCTTGGGTGACGGTAAACTCTTTATTCCCACTGCCCGGCCTGGCATCTATCGTTGGTTATATCCCTGGGCTAAGGGAAATATCTGGAGGCCGCTTATTGGGGACTTTAACGGTGACGGGTTAGACGATCTTTGTGTTTGGAATCCCTTAACAGGCGGCTGGCAGGTGGCGTTAAGCGATGGAACACAGTTTATCCCGGATAAAGGTAGAGGTGATGGTCACTGGTTATTTTACTGGGCTAAAGGAGAAGTTTGGATTCCAATGGTAGGGGATTTCAATGGGGACGGTAAAGCGGATATTGCTGTCTGGCACCCAAAAGCCGGCGACTGGCAGGTTGCCTTGAGTGACGGAACTGGGTTTGCGCCTGCCAAAGGCATGGGGGATTACCACTGGCTCCAAAACTGGGGTAAGGGCCCCAGCCAGTATGCTTTTATAGGAGATGTCAATCATGACGGGCTTGACGATATTATCCTCTGGGATAAATTAACGGGTGATTGGCAAGTGGCTTTATGTAACGGCAAACAATTCGTGCCCGATATCGGCAGAGGCGATTACCACTGGCTTATACCCTGGGCAAAAAGCGAAGCCTGGAAACCCCTCCTGGGTGATTTTAACGGAGATTTGAAAGACGATATATGCGTTTGGAATAAGGTAAACGGCAGTTGGCAAGTCGCTTTGACAAAAGGTATTTAGGAAAATGCGGCAAATGCCGCATTTTCCTAACATTATGGAAGCTGCTTTTTCCAATTTCCGACATGATTTGAATCATGCAGCCGTATTGCCCCTAGTGCCCGATGGTAAAATAGTACTTTACCGTATCTGCCTTCTGCCCTCCGGGACCTTGTAAAATAAATTTTAAGCCAGCTTCACCCTCCAACACTGCCTGATAAGCAAAAATCCGCACCCCACCGGCCCCAGGCAAGGGATTCGCAGGGGGGATAAAGCTATCCGCTACCAACTTAAGGTACTCCTTTCCGGATGTTCGCCTATTCCTTTCATCCTCCTTCCAAAAATACCCTGTGGATGGGTTTTCCAAAAGACTTATGATTAAAAAATCCCCTACTTTGATTTCAAAATGTTTTCCGCACTCCTCTTGTGTTAAGGATACTATCTTACTCATATATTCACCCCCTCTTCATTACTCTCTCTATAATACTCATAGCATCAAGTATTTGGCATAGCATGCGCTTCAATTCCTATTAGATAATCAAATATTTTGGACAAATAGTATAAATATATTACTGTTCCAGCCTGTCATGTTTTTTGATTAAGTAACTCGGTGACGATGAGAGTCAGAACTGCAAATACAATTACACAGAAAGGGATCGCTTCCAAGGATATTCGTCCTGCCAAAAGACCGATCAACGGCACAATTGCTACACCGCTTAAATAAGCCATCCCTACCTGATAACCTGTAATTATTCCCGATTGGCTATCACCAAACCTCCGGGGTGTTTCATGCATCATACACGGAAACACCGGAGCGCAGCCGATCCCTATGAATACAATTCCGGTAAGAATCAGTGCCTTTTCAGGAAGCGCAAACATCACAGCACCTAAACCTGAGATAATGAGCCCCGCCCTGATCATTTGCCTGTTGGTAAACCGATGGGTGATAAATCCGGAAAGAAAGCGCCCTACCGTAATGCTGGCATAAAAAAGGGAAACCCATACACCTGCGGTAATCTGATTAAGACCCCTTCCCTCAATGAGGAAACTGCCCAGCCATACCCCCGTTCCCGATTCAATTCCAACGTAAAGCGAAAATGCCGCCATGGACAGCCAAACCCTCTTATTTCGAAGTGTATGTATAAAAGGGTCACTCGTTTGCCCCGAATCTCCTTTATGCGACTCTTTGACTTTCCATAAAGGCAAAGAGATTAGCAAGATGGCGGATAATGACAATTGGGTTATTCCGATAATTCCATATCCAAACCGCCAACTATTTGCCTGGACTATGGCAAGAGTCATAAAATTGGGGCCAAGAAATGCACCGACTCCCCAGAAGCAGTGGAGCCAACTCATATGGCGCGCAGAAAAATGCCTGGCAACATAGTTGTTAAGTCCTGTGTCTACTGCGCCTGCTCCAAAGCCCAACGGTACGGATACCAAAAGAAGCCACCCATAGGATGGAGCAGCAGAATAGCCTAACAGCATCAAACCTGTCATTATACAGCTAATGAAGGTAACACGTCCGGTACCCAACCGGCCAATGATATGACCACTTACAAAACTGGATATAGCCGTACTCAGGGTAGTAACCATTATCAATACGCCAGCAGCTTCCAATGGAAGATTCAAGGATGCCCTCATGGTTGGCCAAGCAACACCAAGTATAGTATCAGGTAACCCTAATGAGATAAAAGCAATATATATCACAACCAACAGGATTAAAGCCTGCATGATATTCCTCCATAATGCACAGAAAAGTATTCGTTTTAAACAATAATTCCAAATTATACAAACCGCCCAAACTAGACATTATGCAGAGAGTGTCATACTATATAGATCGTGAAAATGATTTTGCAAGGATAAATTGAATTTTCACAATATTAAATCAAGGAAATTGAAGCGCGATGAAAATCTTTATCGCGTTCCATATAGATCATGCTTAAATTATATCTGTCAGGCTCAATATGTGCAATATGCTCATCATGAATGAAAAGTTATAATCTACAGTATGTTTAAGCAGGCAGGGCTTATGCCTCTAATGAGCTTTTGCGGAATGGTCACAAGAGACTTTATATTCAATTTTGTTACAAAGGCGTCATAGGCCCCCCCGTTGTATAAAATGTCATAAGCCCCTTCGGTTGTGGGAAAAGGGATAGGCATCTCGGAATTTGTTCTTCCGGTTATGAACACATTCCTATTTTGATCTACAGCAATTCCCCACCCTTCATCAACACCGCTTCCTCCCAAGTAAGTAGAGTAGACAAGGCTTGCGCCATCGGTTGACAGCGTTGTTACAAAAACATTTTCCACGCCATTTAGAGAAGTCTGAAATGCATCATGGGTTATTGGAAAAGGCTTCGGGGCTTTTGAACTTGTTGTGCCAACAATATAAATATAACCCAAATTATCTACAGCAATATCATTCCCTTCATCATATTCTCCGCCCCCCAGGTAGGTAGAGTAAATAAGCCTTGATCCGTCCGAGGAGAATTTAGTTATGAATGCATCATAAAATCCTCCGCTGAAAAAAGTCTGAAAAGCCCCGGCCGTAGTTGGAAAAGGGTCTGGTGCAGCGGAAGTCGTCCTTCCGGTTATATAAGCATTACCAATTGTATCTACGGTAATCCCCCAGCCCTCATCATTGCTCCCCCCACCCAGGTAAGTAGCGTATACAAGGCTTGCACCATCGGTTGACAGCTTCACCACAAAAGCATTACTTCCTCCACGTGGAAGAGTCTGAAAAGCACCGGGTGTTGTTGGAAAAGGCTTGGGATCTGTAGAACTCGTGTAGCCCACTACATAGGCACAGCCTAGGGCATCTACCGTAACCCCGGTACCCACATCAAAGTCACCACCCCCAAGATATGTTGAATAAATGAGTTCAGATCCGTCCGCAGACATTTTAGAGACAAAAACATCAAATTCCCCTCCATTATAGGAGGTCATAAAAGCACCCGGGGTTGTTGGGAAAGGCTTTGGCGCTTTTGAGCTTGTAGAACCTGCAATATAAGCACACCCGGAGGCATCCAAAGCAATACCGTATCCCTTATCATCTCCTCCGCCACCCAGGTAGGAAGAATAAATTAAACTAGCCCCATCCGGTGCAAGTTTTGTAATAAAAGCATCTATATTTCCACCATTGTAGGATGTCTGAAAGGCCCCTTGTGTAGTAGGAAAAGAGTTAGGTGGTCTGGAGTTTGTAAAACCTGTAATATAGGCTGCCCCTAATCCATCCACAGCAATTGCATACCCCAAGTCATCACCACCGCCCCCCAAATAGGTGGAATAGATAAGACTGGCTCCATCTGCCGACAGCTTCATCACAAAAGCGTCATAAGACCCTTGTAAAACCTTTTGATAGGCATCGGAATTGGTGGGAAAAGGTTTGGGAACACCCGAAGCGGTTCTTCCCGTGATATAGACAAACCCCAAAGCATCTACAGCAATACCATAGCCTTCATCCATCCCTCCTCCGCCGATAAAGGTAGAATAACCGATTCCCGGATCAATGGTAATGGGATACTGTGGATTATATTCTTTCCCCAATTTAAAACCATAACACCATGTTCCATTCACTTCTTCAACCGTAAAGCTGCACTCCACCGGTACTTTTTTATCTGTGATTTCCTGGTACGCATAAGGCCGTTCATCCTTAAGAATACCCAATCGGGTATGGACCAAAAGATTTCCTTCCGGATCCAAAAAAAGTTTACCGGCCCCCTTATAGGTAAGACGGATGTTTTCAATATTGGCTCCCGGATTCACGATAAAATCATATTTTAAGCTGCTGCCTGACCGGTAAAAAATCAAATCGATTTTCGGCCAGATGCCCCGGTAAACCACTTCTTTATATGTTGAAAGATTGGTAAACCAGTTTGCCTGATTCTTCCCCCTAAAATAATTCACCTTGCCAATGAATTCTCCCTGTGCCTCAAGATTAACATCCTGATTGGGGTCTATAAAACGCAGCGTAATGAATTCTTCCTTGACCCTTTTATTTTCCAGGAAGTCACTGTCCTCTGCCTCTTCTTCCGGAGCTTTTCTCATGAAGCTCATTCCCACTTCGTCTTTCATAAAAGTGTATTGAACACCACTTCCTTTTGTATAGTAATAAACCTTGGAATCCATTTGTCCAGCATTACGGATAAAACCAAGAGGCCCTTCTTTTAATATGGGATGCACATTTTTTTTTAATCCGTCCAGCACTTTTTTCACCCCTAAAAATTTATTTATTTACAGTATATGAAAGTTTCGGTCAAGTGTTTTTATTGCTTTCGGCTCACTATAAAACACCTCTAAAATACCTGAATCAACCACTCCTGATTTATGACTTCTATGTCGGAGAACGTACCGTCCCCATTGGCTTTCATTGCCATAATCCGCCCATCATAGGCTACACCTACTAAACTTGATCTTCCGTTTCCATCCTTATCAATAGGCCATATCCTGGGAGTATACTCCGTCGAAAACCACCCTTGATCAGTCTTAAATCCATTCCCTGTTGTAATTTTCATATTTTGAAAGGTCCCATCCCCATTTGCCATCATAACCATCACGGCTCCATCAAAAGCAATACCTACCAAATCCGCCGATCCATCTCCATTAATATCTGCCGGCCATACCCTTGGGGAGTATTCCTTTGCAAACCACCCATCAATACTCTGAAAACCAATTCCCTGGGTAATTCTCATATCCTGAAATGTTCCATCCCCGTTGGATATCATGACCATTACCGCACCATCATAGGCAATGCCTACCAGATCAGCATACCCGTCTCCATTAATATCTGCCGGCCATACTCTGGGAGCAGAATCCTTCGAAAACCACCCTTGATCACTTTGAAAACCGACACCCTGAGTTACTTTTATATCCTGGAATGTTCCATCCCCATTTGCCATCATGACCATAATCCGTCCATCAAAGGCCACTCCTACCAAATCTGCCGCACCGTCTCCATTGATATCTGCCGGCCATACCCTTTGGTTATATTCCGTTGAAAACCATCCCTGGCTTGCTGCAAATCCATTTCCAGCCGTTATTCTCATATCCTGAAAAGTTCCGTTTCCATAACCTTTCATGACAAAAACACTGCCTGCATCCGATATGCCAACAATATCCAAGGTACCGTCTCCGTCAATATCTGCCGTCCACACTCTCTGCGTTAAATTTGATGAAAACCATCCTTCAGCCGAATTAAAACCCTGACCTAAAGTAAAGGCCAGCATTTTAACCGTATTATCCTGCTGATTGGGCTTTTGGATTGCTACTTTTCCATCCGGAGTAATCCCTAAGAGATATGCACATTTGTCAAAATCCAGACAAGCGGGCCACACCCGTTGTGCTGCACTTTTACTAAACCACTCAAACCGGTTATTGCTCTGAAATCCCACAATACTGTTCTGGGCATTTTGCTGCATATAGTGATACAAATATAAGTGTCCAAAGGAAACATACCATACATCCATCCGGTTTTTAAGCACATCTAAATGTTGGTATACTTTGTTGTGCGGATCATTCCAGTCAATGGTATCCACCCAGGGATGAAACCAAACATGGTAAATCCCTCCCCCATTATATACTTCATAGAATTTATCATTCAGGGTGGTGATATTGTTAAAATCCAGGTCAATGGTCACAAGGAGCCTTTCAAACAGCCCTTGTACGCTCCAATAACCATAGAATGATCCATCCGGTATCGTGCTTCTGTCGGCCAGATACTTTCCAAGGGCAAGGTACTCCCGTATTGGTTCATCAATAAATCCGTAGGGCTCAATCCATGTGTACACATACTCGTTTTGGCTGTATTTAAAAGAGCTGGGGAGATCCAAATTGTTTATGATATCCTCCTTACTTCCAATCACTTCAGAATAAGTATCCCCGTAGGGTGGAATGGGGTGACTCCTGGAATGGGAAGCCGCTTCCACATATCCAAGGTTAAGCTGCTGTTGTACAGAATCCCATGTTGTCTTTGTAGTGTGTGTCTTTTTCAATTTTACCGATTCATAGCTTGCCGCCATGACAATGGATCCCTCAATCCCTGTAATAATCCCCGTTGTCAGCCACATATTTGCTTTTCGGAAAGCTTTGCAAGCATCAACAAATTGATCGTTGCTGGTGTCATACCAGTCATCGGCGGAGGCTGTGACTACTGCTTTTCTGTTGTCATAATATTCACTGGTTCCCAAGAAGCTGACGGGTATTGGATTTCCCCTATTATCGGTTATTTTCAAAAAAATCTGATCGGATAAGTCCGAGAACGCAAGGGAAATGTATGCCCTCTTGTTGTGATAATCAAATCTTGCCGCTTCAATACCATTATAAAAATCTGCGGATGTCTTGTTCGGAACCGACTCCCACTCGTCTGACAATAAATACTTCCTATATGCCGAAAAATTGGTCCCCTCCGGAATTACAAACATATAAGTCAAAGGATATGGCAGGCCATAGGTTAGATGGGTCTGCGCTCCTACGCTGATGGTTATGTAATCTGCCCGGTTCAATAAAGTATTATATTTCATCCTGCCATTTTCCTGTTTTTCTCTAATTGACATAAATGTCCCCCCGTAAATGAATTATGTATAATACAATATATTGAATAAGCTTGAATTAGTTTACAAATTATATTTACAAACCATAAATAACAATTCATGTTAGAACTGCTCCCGGAAAAGTTACACCCCTTGTATAAAAAGTATTAAATGGACTAATATCTACTTAATTACTTCTTGAAAGCCACTCTTTAATTATGATATAATGCGACAGTATCAGAACCAATATTTATCAACTTTACATTATTTTTAGAGGTTTTCAGACAAAAAACCGGTTCTGCCGGTTAACTTACAATTTAGGTGATAGCTGGGTGGTTATTGAATGAAATTTATACGAAGAGGTCTTATTTTTTTATTGGTTTACATTTTACTTATTCAATTTGCTTTGCCGTTTTTAATCCCATCATCTATCGTGTATAATCACAGAATGAAGTATGATGTAATTAAAAACAATATTGATAACGTTGAAGCTGTATTGAAAAAAATAAAGGAAGATATCAAAGAAAGAAAACTAAAAGAATATGTTGTGATTCTCGGTGATTCAGTTGCCTATAGCAGTCCGGGGGGTGAAGATACCTCTATTGCTTACTACATGAATGGACTTGCAGAAAAGGAAAAATCTCCTTTAAAAGTATACAATCTTGCCCTTCCTTCCAACTATCCGGGGGACCTTTATACTATGATAAAGCTGATGGATACGTACGGGATATCAACCGATCACCTGATTATCAATTTTATCTATTCGGAGTTTTTGTCTACCGATAAGTCTACAGGCATTTTTTGGATGAGTCAGTATCTTAGGGATGTCGATTATGAAGCTTTTGAGAAAATTTATGTCGGAAGGATTTTCGAAAAAGACAAGCTGTACTCGTTTAAAAAGATGAGGGAAAGACTGATGCACATCCTTAACAAAGAGGTTCCCCTGCTTGTCTACAAGGATTATATCCGAAATGGCTTCATTGATAAAATAAGGGAGACGGTTGACGCAGATTATAAAAAGGCAGTTAATATAAGGCCGTGGTACGAAAAGAAGGATTTACCCAAAATTATGCTTGAAGAAAAAAACAAATGGTATTATTCGGATACTCCCTTTATTATGGATGAAAGGAATGCAAGCATTTACTTTATCAATAAAATTATGGAGCATCAAAAAAACAAGGATACAATTGTTTTTTTAGCTGCCAGCAACCGAAAACTGATCCCGGAAGCCACCTCAAAAAAAGGGTATAACGACAATCTCCGGAAAATTGATGAATATTTTAAAGGAAAGCCTGTCACCTACATTAATTATGACGGAAAAATAGATTATAATCTTTTTTCGGACTATGTTCATCTTATTCCCAAGGGATATGAATTTCTAGCGAAGGATTTATGGGCCAAAGTCAAGTCGGGGCTTAAGGACAGATAAAGGGGGATCAAAATGTTATTTAATTCTATTGATTTTTTAATATTTTTTCCGGTTGTGACCATTTTGTTTTTTCTACTGCCGCACAAAGTTAGATGGTTTCTTCTTTTAGCCAGCAGTTGTATATTCTATATGGCATTTATACCAAAGTATATTTTAATACTGGCAGTGACCATCATTGTAGATTATTTTGTAGGGCTGCAGTTAGTCAAAATGGAAGGAAAGAAGAAAAAAGTTTTCTTAGTTGTTAGCATTGTTTGTAATGTCGGTTTTCTCTTTGTATTTAAATACTTTAATTTTTTCAATACAAACCTGGCGAGGCTTGCAGATTTTTTACACTGGAATTATCCCATTGAAAACTTAAAAATCATCTTGCCTATCGGACTTTCCTTTCATACTTTTCAAAGTATGAGTTATATCATTGAAGTTTATAGAGGCAATCAAAAACCTGAACGGAATTTTGGGATTTATGCCCTTTTTGTTATGTTTTATCCCCAATTGGTTGCAGGCCCTATCGAAAGGCCGCAGAATCTTTTACATCGGTTTCATGAAAAACAGACCTTTGACCGGGCCCGGGTAACAGACGGCTTACGTTTAATGCTCTGGGGAATGTTTAAAAAAGTAGTTATTGCAGATAACTTGGCTCTTTTTGTAAACCTGGTTTATAATAACCCCACCAAGTTCCATGGAGCATCCCTCATACTTGCAACCTATTTCTTTGCGTTCCAAATCTACTGCGATTTTTCAGGATATACGGATATTGCAAGAGGCTCAGCAAGAGTAATGGGATTTGAGCTAATGCGGAATTTCAACAGGCCCTATTTTTCCAAATCCATCTCAGAGTTTTGGAAGCGCTGGCATATTTCCCTTTCCAGTTGGTTTAGAGATTATGTGTATATTCCCCTTGGAGGGAACCGGAAAGGAAAGTGGAAATGGTACAGAAACCTCATGATTGTTTTTCTGTTGAGCGGACTTTGGCACGGTGCAAATTGGACTTATATCATCTGGGGCGGCCTTAACGGTGTTTACCTGGTGGCTGCAATATGGTTCTCGGGTTTAAAGGAAAAGGTATATGAAATACTCCACCTTCAGGATAAGGTTAAAATAAAGAACTTTATTAAAGTAATCATTACATTTAACCTGGTATCCCTAACCTGGGTATTTTTCAGAGCCACATCCGTAACCGACGCAGTTTATATCCTAAAAAATATGTTTGTCAAGGTATTTTCTTTCCCCAAGCTGGACCTTGGTGTGAGTGTATTTGATATTTTACTGGGTATTCTATTAATCGCCGTACTGCTCATGATACAGCTTGTGCAAAGAAGGACCCGGATCGGAATCGCTTTATCGGAAAAGCCTGTCTGGGTAAGATGGAGCGTATATTATATTGCAATCACGGTGATATTGCTGCTTGGAGTGTCAAAAGCTTCTGATTTTATATATTTTCAGTTTTAACAGATAAAAAAAACAATGGCCTCTTAGAAATGGAGTCCATTGTTTTTTTATCCCTATACCACAGTTAATTTTTAATTGTTAGGCCTCATCCTGCCTTCCCTGATACCTTTGCAATCTCCTCTTCGATGTCATCCTTTATACATAAAATGGCATCCTTTATATTTTGTGAGTCAGTCAAAGATATTCCCTTTTCCAATACACACTGGTGTACTTGGTCTGCCAGTGAGTGTACGTTTAAATTTGTGCTTATCGCCAATCTTCCAAATGATTTTGCTGCTTTCTTTACGTCTCCGTTTGATAGTGCTTCAACCCCGTCCGACAGCATTTTTATTCTTTCTCCGGTCCAGGTTATGAGACCTACCATCGTTCCTGCTGCCACAACAGCAGAAATGGTTGCCGCAACACCGTGTGCAATTACATATTTTGATAGTAAAATCCCCACTTTAGCCATTAACCCATGACTTACGATGTACTTTCCCAAAACGATGAGACCCTTTAGAGCCAGCCCCTCAAGAATCATAAAAGCCCTCCTTTTCGTTCATTGATAATATTTTTGATTTGGCTGCTGTTTATCCTTGTGAATGATTCAGCGTCCTTTCGCTTTTTCATTTTATTTATAATAAACTCTATAACAAGTGATACGGTTAGCGAAAGGAAAAAAGACACAACTCCGTTATGGCTCATAAATATGAAATCCACCAACATAAAAGTAATTACAATTTCAAATAATATCCTTAAAAATATTTTCACATCAAATCCCCCAAAGTAACCTTGATTTATGCACTTCGAATTCAGCTAATGAATCATGATTTTTTACAATTCATCACTCCCAAGGTCCTCCTCTTCTGGTGCTTCCTTGCCAAGGAGAATTCTCGCCCCCCCCGTGGCAATGTCTTTTACCCCTCTTGCAAGATCTTCTTCTTCATCCATAACAACCCCTTTTGCTACCCTAACTATACCCCTGCCTATTTTCAAAATGTCAAAAAACATTCCAATCCCTCCTTCGGACTACCCTTTTCACTAAATCTCTAACCTATAGTTACATCTTATCACAGCGCTGTAAATGATTGCAGGTCGAAATTTATCACTAAAAAAGTGACATTTATCACTCATACCCGTGATAAATGTCACTGCCTTTTATACTATATATACTATATATACATTTTTGATATACACATTTTGAAATACACCTTACACTCAAAATTTCTTCAGCACTTTATACAGGCATAACTCTTATACCTTTTATCCCACCATTTACATGTAATGTACGGCGGCAAAATTCCCCATCGCCGGTTTTCCTCAAAAAAACAACCTCATCTTCCCCGTTTAACGTCACTTTTTTATCTTGCTGAATGTATTCAAGCACATTTTTCACTGGGACCCCTTTATATCCCACAATGATATCGCCTATCTCCAACCCTTTTTTGGCACCTTCTCCATTTTCATCCACTTCATAAATATAAACGCCCCCTTCCAAAGAGAGCCGTTCCATTGCCCGTGTAAAATCCATCGCTCTGGAAGAATACAAGAGTGCTCCTGGATCACTTTGACCGAACATCTTACCATAACTTGAAAAGGCCGTTACAGCTTCCTCTATCCGTCCAAACTGCCTAAGCGAAATTGCTTTTCCAACTACCTCCTGCCACGTATCTTGAGGTTTAATCGTCAGCATATTGTTTAATTTCTCCTCATAAGAATCCAAAGCATGCTCTCTCAGTTTTTTCAACCTTTGAACAAGTTCTGCTTTCACAAGCTGAAGTCTTTCAAACTCGTCCCACATGCGCCCTTCCTTTTTGTTTATTTCATCGGTAGCTACCATTTCACGGGGCTCTAAAACCGAAAATGTATTTAAAATACTGTCTACATATTCATGACTTAACCCAAACTGATTAAAAATCCTAAGTCCTTTCATAAATACTATAAAAGAACGGGTTCTTAAAATATCAATATTGCATTGGACAAGTGCACTATGTAAGTCCTCCTTTTCTTCATTTTCTCCAGTGTTATAAGCATACGTATTCATCCATTCCAGCAGTTCTTCATACGCTTCTTTCAGATTGTAAAGTGCCTTGTAGAAATCTTTTACAGACTCAATGTTAAATTCTGTAACGGTCTCCATATCCAAAAAATAATTCATCAGATCAAGTCTTAAGGGTAGACTGTTAAATATTTGTCTTAGCGATGCGATATTTTGCCTTAAAATGAGCTTATCATAGCCTGTTTTAAGTACCCCTGCAAACTTTGGCACGACACTCTTCCGGACCTTGTCGAAATTTTGGGAGAACCCATCGTCAAGCAAGGCGTCCTTTTTAACAAAAGAAAGGCGGGCATCCACATTTTTTATATTCTCTAAAATTTCATTTCGTATGATAAATATAAACTGCCCTTTTTTCTGGTCTAAGTTCTCATTCTGTTTTATTTTACTCTCCGGCTTGCCGCACTCACCTTCCTGGTCCTTAGATTCAACAAAAGTTTCAGCTTTCGGTAGCACTGCTACAATAAGTGTCTCCAGCAAAAAATCTTCAAGCTTATCTTTGGTAAGTATCGCCTCCTTGTAATCCCTCTCCAAATTTGAGCTTTCTACTATTGTTTTGATTTCCTTCTGCATTTTTATTTTTTGACTGCCGGTGACATCATTTACTGCAAAGCGTACGATAAGATTCAAGTCTTCTATGGTTGGAACAGGTTTACCGCTATACCACTTATAAATAATTGAAACCTCTCTTTTGAGGTAAAAATCGGCAAGTATGTGCGGATTCTTTCCAGTAATTCTGTATATGGTTTTCAAAAGCTTTTTAAGACTAAAAGCATTCTCCTCCAAAAAGCAGCCCTCCTATCAACTCAATTGTATTCTCACATTCACTTGTTTTTATCCGTTCCCTTACTGTTTCATTCAGCTTTTTTTCATAAATCCTTCAGCTTTTTTAGAATAACACCGTGCTAAAATTTTATTAGATGAACCGGCCGGGTTGTCAATCAAAATAACTAAAAGGAGTGAATTGTATGGATTCCTATTATTTCCTGTCTACCTTTTTGATGTTTATCGCCAGAAGTGTTAATAGTACTGCAACCTGGTTTATGTTCTATCAGCCAAAGCCTCCGAAGTCTCTTAATAAAAAAAACACTAAGTAATAATGTTTTATGTACTATCTAAAAACACCAAAGTGGGTATTCACTGCTAGAATGTTTGGCAAAAGTCTATAATGATGTACCTTTGATAACCGAAATACGGTCAGACAAAAAGCGTTAATGTTTGTTGCCTGACCGTATTTCTGCATATATATTGAAGCCTTTATGGTTGTTTGACCCATAATGAACCTCCCCACCTAATTCTTTTATTCTCTCTTCTATTCCCGTCAGCCCGGAGCCCTTTTTCACATCTTTACAACCTACTCCGTCGTCACATATAAGCAGCTTTATAATGTCACCCAGATTTAGTACAACAGAAATCTCCCTTGCTTTCCCATGACGTATGGAATTTGTAATGGCTTCCTGGCAAACTCTATATATTGCATTTGATATATTTGCGTTATTGAAAAACTGTTTAATCCTGCCAACTTCAAATTTAATACTCACACCAGAAGCCTCAAAGCCTGAAAAAAGCTTCTCCAGAGTCTCTATAATATCTTCTGCTACCATGCTTTCGTAATCTATCCCCCTAACCGTTCGTCTAATCTCATTTAACCCGTTACGCGCACATTCTATTGCCTCTACAATGACCGTTTCATTTTTTTTACTGTCTTCCTTCGATGCAAGGCATGTTTGAAGTAAAATAATAATTTTTGTCATTGTATGTCCAACCGTATCATGGGTATTGCGAGCAAACCTGTTCCTTTCTCTTGTCACTGCCAGTTCCTCCGTAAGAGCAACATGGGTTTCCATCAAGTCCTTATACCTTAAAAGGCTTATATTTATACTGATATTTACATAAAACAGATACAGCAGCAGAGCACCATTGGCAATGATTATCCATTTATTTTCTTTACTGTACGTATAAGTATAATAATTCATATTGCATGTTATAATAAAAATCAATATGGCTAAAAATGAAAAGTTGGAGAAAAAAACCTTATTTCTTATCTTCTTAGGAAGGTTTGAAAACATCCTGAAAGTTTTTAAAAGAAATAGCTGTATAATAAAAAGTATAAAGGTCAAAGTACATGCTGCCATATAGACCCAAGTATCCGAAAATACATTTTTAACGTTCACAGCAGACAGCAGCAATGCGGTTTCCATGCTTGAAGCTATGTAAAGAACGGCAGCAGTTGCCAAGGAAGCCATACAATCGGCTATATTTTGTTTCAAGATATATTTAAAAGCAAAAAAGTAAATTATCATGGTAAGCCCCGTACTAACCATCATATCCGCGGGGGCCAACAACGCCTTGCTCAGAAGTCCGACTGTTCTTGTTAGTGCACCCAACAAGAGAGAATATAACAAAAATTCAAATCTGAACTTTATCTTGTTTACTACCATGGAATACATAAACAAAACCAGCCATGTCTGAACGCAGTTCATTAATATATAAGCAATTTCTACAAACACTTCATCATATCCAGCCATATCTTGCCCCCTCGTTATATATCAAACAATGTTGTTCTTAACGGCAAAGACAGCAAGTTGAGTACGGTCTGCCTTTCCAAACTTTTTAAAAAGGCTTGTAATAATATTTCTTACACGTCCTTCGGACAGTTCAAGACTGGAAGCTATTTCTTTGTTACTTCTTCCCATTACAAGCAAACGCATTACACTTCTTTCCCTGTCGGTTATTCGTATTTTTAAATGATTTGTTGGGGCACGCTCCGTATCCCTATGGTCTTTCATCTTTGTAACAACTTGAGGATGCACAAACTTAACACCGCTCACTGCACTCTTTATAAGCTGTACCAACTGTTCATGTCCAACCTCTTTTGTTGTATATCCGTCAGCACCATTATTTAGCGCCGCCAGAACATTCTCTTCCTCACATATTACCGTCAAGATCAGAACTTTAATATTATCAAATTTTTCTTTTATACGCTTCGTTCCCTCAATCCCGTCACATACTTCCATATGCAAATCCATAAGCACCAAATCGGGCCTGAGCTTCTCACACAACGCCACAGCTTCTATTCCATCCGCCGCACAGCCTACTACTCTGATGTCTACATCCTGCTCAAGTATTACTTTTAAACCATCCCGGGCAAACTTGTCATCATCTACAACCAAGACACTGATCATTTAACGCCTCCCAACTGTTACACAATCTCATAATATACTATATATGGATTATTCAAATATATCAACCTTATTTATAGATAACGAAGTATAAATATAGTAAAATTCGAGAGATGAAATACATGGTTTACGTGGTCTTTCAGAAATCGAAATTTTACTTTTACAGTCGGTATCTATTCATATATATAAGTAATTTAAAAAAACTCTTTACAATACACCAATCCGCATAAAACCCGAAGTTTTCCATAAAATAATTTGAACTAAATTCCATGGTTATACGTCTTAATATGTATTGTATAAGCCCTATGATCTTTTGGGTATATATAATCAAACATCGCTTTTTTAAAGGAGAGGAGTAATGCATCATGAAAAAAATATGGGTTTTGATGATCTTAATGATTCTTGCTGCCGTAAGTTTTGCAGCCTGCTCTTCCAAGGAGCCTAAAACCGTTCAAACCAAACCGGATCAAACCGCTTCTGAACCCTTAGGCACTCCGCATATCAAATATGATCTTTTTTCATTGAAGCTTTCTGACTATATGGGATTGAACCAAATTATTCCACATACAATGAAATGGTCTCCCAAGAATAAATACATTATTTTTGAAGCCCTCAATTCAAAATCCGAAGCTCAAGCAGATCATTCCATCATCGTTGCGGATATGACTAAAGGAAGTTTTTCTAAGCTGGGAAAGGGTGATATGAGAGGATCTCCATCCTGGTCCCCGGATGAAAGGATGGTTGCAGTGAGCGGCAGTAACGGCTTATATCTATATCATTTGGAAAGCGGGAAAACAACTAAAATATCCGAAAACGGTTTTATGCCCAATATAAGCCCCGATCAAAAAAAAGTAGCTTATATGAAGGATGGTATATGGATTTTTGATGTGGAAAAGGGAACAAATAAACTATTGTCCAAAGGGCAATACAATATGGCACCCAATTGGTTTTCGGATAGCAAAAGGATCTTTTTCTTTAGAGATACGGGCAAAAATCTAGGGGATGGGGCAGGAAACGAGCAGGTCATGAGCATTCTGGACACGGATAGCCTATCCACAAAAGATATTTATCCGTCTAAGAAAGGTAAATTCCGAAGCTCCAAATGGCTAAAGGAAGACCACCTCCTCAATATCTATGCAGGTTGGGATGACGGGCACTATGACTATATTCTGGATTTGAACAAGTATACACTGATTGAAGCTAGAGATAAGGATCTGCAGTATATTTGCTTTGACCCGTCCCTGACTAAACTGTTAAGGGCGGGAAACACACCTCAGAACGAAGCGGTGGAGATATTTGACTTTTCAATGAATAAGATAGGTGAATTTTTCATTAGCCAAGATAATGAATATAAAGAAGCTACGCAAAACCTGGGACTATCCTTTATTGAAGACAGCAGAGTAGTTTATCTCCATGTGAATAGTGAGGATGATCTAGGAGCTATCATGATTTCTGAACCCAAGGAAAATGGAAAGCAGACTAGAATTACGCCTTACGGACATTATTCCGAGCCTTATGTTTCAGATGATGGGAAGCTTGCTGCATACGTTGAAAACGGAGGGATTTTAAAGGTTCTTCGTATATCCGAGGTTAAGGGAATTCCCGTAAAAAGTGTACCCGGTAAAAACTTTGACATGCTTCAATTGCTGAGGATGTTTCCGGATAAAGTTGGGACCTCCTGGATTTATTCAGGTTTTGCCGAATATGGCCATGATATGAAATTAGATGGAATCAACCCTATCCATGATGAAGGAAAGGAATATCTAATTTCGGGAAAAGTACACGATATGTCGGATGGGGAGGCAACGGGAGATTTCAGTTTGGCTTTAAGGTACATTTTCCTAGGGAATTCGGTCAAAGAAATAATTGATCGAGGAGAAAAGCTACCCCATAAGATAAAAGAGCTGGAAGTTCTGAAAACACCATTGGCAAAGGGCAACACATGGGCGCAAAGCGTAAATATTAACGGACAGGATACCGAGCTTAAGGCAGTCATTGTTGAAGACACAAAAGAATCAGATTCAAATAAAAGAATCATCAAGGTGGAATATACTGCCAAAGTAGACGGAATGCCTGACGGTATTTACAAGGAAATCCGGGTATTTAAGGAAGGTGTCGGACTCATTTCATTCCAAAACACCTATAACAAGGATATTGAGTTTAGTTACGGCCTATACAAAATAAAGTAAATCCCAATTGGAATACAGCCTTGTGTCTGCGGACCCAAGGCTGTATTCATGCAAATTTGTTCAATTTTAAGCCCTTTTGTCTTCCGATTAAACAATATCACCTTTAATCCCTAAAACAGACGGATCACTTGAGTATGTACCGTTAACATTAAATGTTAAAGTAATGGTTCCATTGGCAGGGATGTTGTTTAATTGAGGAGATGCCACATATTGAGGGTTGCTGATGATATATTGTGTACCCTGTACAGATACAATCTTTGCATCCGTAATCGCGTTGATGGAATTGCCGGCAGGAACACGCATTTCCATTCCCCAGTTGTTGATGGCCTTGGAGGTCATATTTTTCATTTCTAATTTTACACTATACCCAGAATCCCACTTGGAAGTAATGGTAGTTGTGACTTGAACCTGAAGACCTCTATAAATCTTGAAGTAGATGCCGTTTTCGTAGGACACCGCATCACCGGGGCCATAGGATATAATTCCATTGGAGTTAATATACATTAACGCAGAAATCCATGCTCCGCCAGGTCCTTGAACTTTCTTACTGGTAATAAGATATGATTTGCTTCCATTGAGAACAACACTAAATTGACAATCTGTGGGCACTACATCTTTGGTTCCAGCTACAAAATCTCCATTGGACGGCTTAAAGTAGTAGTAGGTGCTTCCATTCGGAACGACATAAAACCCAATTTTGCCGTCAGCAAGCTTCTTGATTCTGAAATATTTACCCGTCGCATTAGTCCCCGGAGCAACTGTTGCAGTTGTAAGCTCAGGAATATTATCTGAGGGCAAATCCCACTTTAACCAGGATTTCCTCAATGAATTCTGGTTTTCTAACACAACTCTGTCACCATCATTCAGTACAGACGATGAAGTCAGCAATTCATTATAGGAATAGACACTTTGAACAGAATTAGCAAAAGATTTCAAAGGAATCAACGTGCTTAAAAGAAATATCATGGACAATGTTAGTGATATCAATCTTATTTTTTTCATAAAGTTTTCCTCCCTTTTCTTCTCATTTCTTTTCCGAATTCGTTAGAGTTTCAACTTGAAAAAATCAAAATATGTAACTCACCTCCTTTTTAGTTATTACTGTATTCCGGATAGTATAATTACAATTTGATTATATTTCTAATGAAAACAATTGAGAAGTTCCATCTTTTGTAGAACCCTACCGCTTTATCGCCGCCCATTGTTTTAGTTCCACTTCCGGAACGGCTTCAAAAAAATTCAAGCCATACCTGTTCGCTTAGCCATATAGCTTAATGCTTTTCTTGTTTTGTTATCCCAAATATCCTTTTAAACAACATCATTACCCAATTCCAATAGAGACCTACATGTGTACCAATAAATAAAAGAGTAATATATGAAACAGCCATATGCAGCCTATAGATTTGAACGGGATTACCTATCTTAATTTTTAAGGGTAAAACCATAGAAATTTAAATTCAATGATAATGATAAAACCGACCGAAAGCAGCAAAAGTACATCTATTGCATATCCCACCCAATTCTTACTATCAAATAAACAGCGTTACTCCAAAGTAATATCCTTGAAAACATATAATCGTTAAAAACCCCCTGGTTTAAACCAGAGGTTTTTTAACGACTACTATATGTTCATCTATACATTCGTAAATATATTTAATCTTCAGGTGGATCATCGGGCTTTTGAAATCTCTATATGACAGTATACTAAGAAGCAAATCTGCCCCGTAAGGTTTTGTAATTTTACCATAAGAAAAAGAAGCTGTCTCAAATTTTCATTTGAGACAGCTTCTTTTTTAAATGCATCAGCCAGTATTAGTTAGGATAATTGGCTGCAGTAGAGTTAAAGTGATTGATGATGATCAAAATGTCTGTCATGTTGATAGCGTTGTCCGCATTGAAGTCATTTGCCGCAACATATTTTCCATCACCAGGAGCACTATTGAAGGTGTTGATCAGTATAACAATATCCCCCATATTGATCGCACCATCCTGGTCCATATCTCCAGCCCACATAGCGGTAGGAGCAGTCGAAGTACTAACCTGTAGATTACCGGAGAGGGAAGGACGGCTGATAGTTCTTGTCAGATAATTTGTTTTGCTGATTTTGATATTAACTGCAGAAGAACTAGCAGGTACGTTCTTGATTTCGAAGTAACCATTGGTGTCGGTTAACGCACTGTAAGAAGTTCCGGCGATCTCTGCCTTAAAGCCTGATTTAACCTTGCCAGCTACATCTGTTGTATACTGGACATCCGGGTTAACATAGCCCGATACTGTGTATCCTGTTGGTACAACAGAGAAAACTTCGTTAATTTTATTTACTAATTCGGATTTAACATTTGAGTATTTTATAAGTTTATTTCCGTAGGAAGTACCCCCACCGCTAAACTCAAGATCACCATATACCTGCCATATGATTGTACCAGCTAAATTGTTATCCACAATGTATTTAGCCTTATACCCAATAGATTCTACATCATCGTAGCTTAAGAAGAAGTTGCCTTTTACTAAATAAGGAACCTTGGCTTGATCATCCCATTTACGTGTCCAACCGCTAGCCATCTGTTGTTTAACAAATGAATAGTTAGGAGTTCCATCATAAACATCTTTTGGCCAGTTGGTATAATCCGCACAGGTTGTGATTGTTCCGTCAGGTTGTACTGTTTCTTGGCGTTTCAGTGTTTCTCCGTTCAATGCGGCAGCAGCTTTAGTAACAACGCCTCTACCATAGAACGGTGAACCAAAGTTTACTTTGCTAAGTGGCATTCCTACATCTTTAACAGCTTGCAAACAACGATCCCAGTTAAAGAAATTCACTTCGGAGCCTGCATAGTCATGAACAGGAGAGTTATGGCCTGCTATATTTGACCAACCGCCATTCATATCATAGGTCATCATGTTGTAATAATCAATAGCTGCATCGATTTGACTCATAAATGGTTTAAAGCCTTCCAATTTACGGTAGTCGGCGGAGAAACAAGAACTAATAAGTATACGCTTACCTGGGTAAGCCTTGTCAAAAGCTGCTCTCATTTCCTTTACTAAGGTTGTAAAGTTTTGGTAGTCAGCATCAGTACCTTTAAAATTCATTCCTTCATAGGGTCCTGGATATTCCCAGTCAAGGTCAATACCGTCAAAACCCATTTTAAGTAAACGGAGACAGTCACTAATAAACTTTTGGCGTTTTGCAGGATCAGCAGCCATTTCCGGATAGTGACGGCACATACTCCAGCCACCAACAGATGCCATTACTTTTGTACCATTTTGATGTGCCAATTCTAAAAGGCCTGGTGCACTTCCAGCAGCTTCGCCGCCAGTCTTATGCATCGGCATTGGGAATTGCGCATTACTAACTCCCCACTCAGGATGTGACCATGTGTTGGAATTTTCTGTTACTACAAAACCTTGAGCTTTTGCTTTCGCTGCGATATCCGCGTTAACATAGTATACCGGATCTATCGTACCAAAAAGGATATGTAAGTCCCAACTGCTATAAGGATCGTACATGAAAAGGGGAGCTGGCTCTTGAACCGTACCCGGTTGGTAGATATTTTTGTTTCTATAATCCCCACTGTGCAAAGAACCGTCTTTTGCTACACCAAAGAACGAATAGTTTAATATTGTGTATTTTTTCATGTCAACGTTTAAATGAGTGTAAGCACCTTGTCCTGGAATACCAGCTTTTGCATCTTTCCAAGCATCCCATTGAGTAATATAACCAATAACTTGTTTGTTTGATGCTCTTGTTACTTCATTTGTTCCCGTATTTTCTTGCGCAAACACGGAAGCAGTTACCGATGTGAGAACGAAAATTCCCGCCATAATCGCCGCTAATTTACGAGTGATTTTGTTTTTTAATGCCATGATTTAAACCTCCTAAAATAATTTTTTTTTTTCAGCTTTAAGAAAAACTTATAGCCTCCTTCTCCAAAGAATGTTTTTTAGATGATAAATGCCTTTTTCGCATCACCTTTCTTTCTTTGTATCTCTTTTTTTATTAAGATACCTGTAGTTTGTTTAATAAAAATCTTATATTTTAAACCCAAACTGCATGCATATATGATTCTATCTATATAGAATCCGATTGGTATCTTACATTCCTAAGAAGCCATACAGTAAATGCTTCTCGGCTACTTATAAGAGACTATTGTTTTAGATTCATTGTAACTTCTAGCTTCTCCTGATACTATTTTATATAAAATAGTATGTCACAACAATTGTGTATCTTGCTTTCTACTGTATTTTTTTGGCGGATTAAAGCGCTTACAGATCATTCTAAGCCCAACTTGATTTTTATAGTAAAAATAATCTTATATTTTATAACATAATTCTTTTTAATTATTTGGGTTAAAATTAAGTATGGAACGGATTATATTAAAATCGGCAAAAGAATTGTTTTCATATTATTCGGTATCAGTTCTAGTGCTTTTTAACACAACAAATTTTAACTTTCAAAGTGTTAAAAATGCACTTCATCTGTTTGTGCCTCGCATACCCTAGAAAAGAATTACGTTGCGAAGCACTAGTTCAACTTGTATCCAGCTTTGCAGGCACACTTTTTTAATTAAAGATAACTTTATTTTTTTAAAATTATTTTACACTTTTAAATAACAACAGTTTATTTATATAATTCTATTCCTATCTCTATATATTGATAACAAACGCTAAAAGAAAAATTACGATTTCTGAAACCTAAGTAAACCAGGTATTTCATCTCTCGAATCCTACTAATTTTACGCTTCGTTATCTATAGAACAAGATGATTTACGATTTAGATTTAGATTTAGATTTATTATAACTTTTACCATCCCTTAATATTATTTTATATTAAATATTAACTTGCAACAATCGTGTATCTTGGTTTCTACTGTATTTTTTTGGCTAGCTGCCTACTCTATAGTTTACGTAATAAATGACAATGGAAATATCATACCAAAACCAACCTTATTTTACCATTATATTTTCAAAGGTTGTTTAAACTATTTAGCTAATAGGTTGGCAGTATCCAAGTACCGTTTAATAAGGAGATCAAATGTTCTTCTTTCCCTACACCCTAATAGTTACGCAAAAATCCAATTTCTAATTTTACTGTCTGCATTTTTCTCCCTGATTCCCTTTTTCGATATTTGCAGCGACTCCCTTTCAAAATGAATTTTAAAAACTTTTTCCAAGTATTTAATAAAATCAGGAAGGTCCATCAATCCGGGCGTAATTTCCATATCACTAAAAAACCCTTTCAGATCGATAATTCTTGGCTGACTGTCGTGTTCATAGTAAGACCCCAGAGATCCTAAAGATTTATGCTTAACGTTGATTGTCCAGGAATACCCGGAATACGCTACTGATGGATATCCTATGTTTATACTCATACTAATCTCATCCGGAGGTGCCTGCCAAGAAGACAGCCTACTTGTCGATAATTGGAGGCAAACACTCCAACCGGCGCTTTTGGGAGGTAGTTTAATCTTTAAAAATTCTCCCCACTCTAAAGCACCTATTTCTAGGCTTTTTATCCGGTTAAAATAACGGATGATTTCTTGGTAAAGCCCGTCTATCGCTGCATCATCCGCATATAGCTCCAAATATCCCTTCAGTTTGTCAAGATGGCCATAATCCGACCTTTCTTCCAGCCTTCTAACCACATTTTGGAGGCATCTTAATTGCTTTTCTCCTTTATGATGTATTAAAATTGCAATTATGGACCAATAATAATTGATATCCTCCAGTTCAACCCGGCGGCTGTCAATATTCTCAATGGTATCGGCAAACAAATCTGTGAGCTCACTGTCTTCCGAAAAGATCTTTAACCTGTCACAACTTTTTTTATCCGTAGGAGAATGCCAGAAGGATTCTACTTTTTTAATAAACAATTCTAAATTTTCCTCAGAAGATTCCTTTAATCTTTTTCTTCCCAGATTTAAATAATCTATTAATCTCATCCCAGTTCTTTTGGAAAAATACTTTTTGAACTTCTCAAAATACCGTTCGGACGCTTCCCAACGTTTTGAATCCAAATAGGATATGTCCTGGAGATTTGTTTTGTAAGGGGGCTGATAATACCGGGAAACGTGTGTTTCATTATCCAACACATAAAAATAGAAAGCTTCATCAGGAGTCTGAATTTCTATCCGGGCATGTAAAAGATTTCCCACCTCATCTGTATGTGCCTGACGAAAACGGTAATACTTTGAACCGTCCCAGAAACCGTCGTTTTCCTCTCCCCAAGGATCCAGCGCCATGATTGTAGGATGCTGCAAAATACTTCCAAGATCCTTTATACCGATACCGGGCAAATAAAGTTCTACCACATTGATACAGGTTAAAAGCATTATCCAGTAGCAGGTTATATCCATCAATTCTTCCTGGGGCTTTTGGGTAACGTCTTCCCACTCTGCCCCTTCATCTATTGTTTTCCTTAACAAGCTAACGGATTTATCCTGTTCAAGATAAACAAAATGGCAGCATTTGGAGTCCTTGATGTAAATATTGGGGTTCTGTTTTTTCCCGTCATCATCTACATGCTCCCGGGTAACCTTAAAATAAACGCCTTGTTCCTCAAAGTCAAAATAATCTTTATCATCCCGCATCAAAATACACCGTGTGAGCTTCATTATATTGTCCTCATTGGGCGTGTTGTGGGTAAAATATAAACTGACAGGCGTCTTTCTTTTGAGAATCTCATTCAGGTTTTTCAATGCAGACCGGCCTTCTTCAAAGACTTTTACAAGCGAGCCGAAATGAAAACCGCACTCCTCCTCGTCCCCCATGTCCAGAAAAACTTCGTCGATCAAAACTTCCTGAATTTCCACAGGCATTTCCTGCAATACACCATCTCCATCCCACATGCTTAGAGTACAGGGGACCCATTTTTCTCCATCTACCTTAAAGCGGTATTCGTCATCTTTAATTAAAACCATTGAGGATAGATTTCCTTTAACAATGGTCTCCCCATGATTATAGGAGCCACACAAAATTTCTTCTACCGTCAAATTACCCTTTACATAGATTTCCTGGCCACCTACCGCCATGTTTTTAGCATTCAGATTGCCCATAACCATAAGCCCTATGGCTCCATCCGTTCCTTCATTGAAGAGGTTGTCCACTGTAAGATTTCCGTCGATGAAAATGAGCCTTACCTCCTTTTGCTGTGGGAAAGGCTTTTCCCAGTCAAGGTTTAAGAAAGGCAGCGTCAAATCCCCGTCATAATAACCTAAAAAATCTTCGTCGGTGAAATCCTTGCAGTACTTTGTCCACCAGGAGTCTACAGGAAACTTTTCTTTAAATTGGCTAATGGGTATGAATTGAAATGATTTTCTCATAGGCTCCCCCTTTAAATGCTTTTCAAGATTTTGCTCAATTATTATTAAAATCTGCAAACTTACATCTTTAAATTTAATTCTCCCACAAGCAATAGGTCACAGTCAATCCTAATCCAAAATATTATGTTTATCCATACATTGATGATCCGATGATTTTATGGCCTCTTGTCCATTTAGTTCGATACCGCTTCACCATTACAGTATATTGATTCTGGGTTCTTTATATTAGTTGACCATAAAGGTCTTCCACCCATGATACCTATGGTAATCCACCTAAAAATCCAACATTATAAAAACGATTGTATTATTCCGATAAAATAGATATGCTCCAAATTTAACAGATGTCAAAACACACCACAGCCTGGGTAATAATATGCTATATAGAAACTAAAGCAGTTTCATTGCTTGTTTAAATTCAGTTTAAAAACTTTTTTTATCATTACATTGAGTAATTATGCGATGAAAGGAGTTAGTAAGCGCGATGATTAAAATACTTGTTGTTGACGATGACCTGCACATTCGTGAGCTAGTCGGATTATTTTTGAGGAATGAAGGCTTTGATATCGTTGAAGCATCCGATGGTGTTGATGCTCTTTCAAAGTTGGAGGCAATAAAAGTTGACATGGCTATTCTAGATGTGATGATGCCGAATATGGACGGTTGGAAATTATGTGCCGAATTACGGAAGCATTATGATATTCCCCTGCTTATGCTGACTGTAAAAGGAGAAACTAGTCAAAAAGTCAAAGGGTTTCAATTAGGAACAGACGATTATCTTGTCAAACCCTTTGATCCCTTGGAATTGGTTGTGAGAGTAAAAGCGTTGCTGAAACGTTATCAAATTGCTGCATCGAAGACAGTGCAAATTGGTGAACTATTAATGAACCAAAAAACCTATGAAGTCATTGTCAATGGCGAGAATATAACCCTTCCCCTCAAGGAATTCGAGCTTTTATTCAAACTTGCCAGTTATCCGGGGAAGACCTTCTCGCGGGATCAGTTGATTGAAGATATCTGGGGTTATGACTTTGAAGGAAACGAAAGAACCTTGGATGTACATGTAAATCGCTTGCGGGAACGTTTTTCGGGTAGAGAACATTTTTTTAAAATAAAAACCATCCGGGGCTTGGGCTACCGTATTGAGGTGCTAGCATGAAAATGAAGAAAATATTTCAAAATGTTTTTGGTATTATCCTTGCGCTCATTCTCTTAATAGGGTGTTTTTCAGCAGCTTTTTTTCTAACCTCCTTTGTTTACACCAAAATAGGATACTCTCCCTCTGCTTTATTCGTTCAGATTATAAATTCGTTACTTGGTTTGATTATAGTATCAGTAATTTTAAAGGTTTTGGGGCGGTTTGACAGGCACACTACAAGTCTGTTTGATTCGGTTATTAATGCTCAAAAGAAAATCGCAGAAGGAAATTTTAATGTAATTATGGATAAAAATGCTGAAGGATTAGGGCCATTTGGTGAACTGGTAGAAAGCGTAAACGATATGGCATTGGAATTAAGCAAGATGGAAAAAATGCGACAGGAATTCATTTCAAATGTATCACATGAAATTCAGTCTCCGCTTACTTCTATTCGTGGTTTTTCACAGGCCCTCCGAAATGATAAGCTAAGCACTGAAAATAGGTTGCACTATCTAAATATTATTGAAGCTGAAAGTGTGCGGCTATCCAAGCTTAGTGACAACCTACTAAAACTTGCTTCCCTTGAAGCGGACACTATAAAGCTTGAGCGAAGAGCTTACCGCCTGGATAAACAGTTAAGGAGTATTGTTCTGGCATGTGAACCCCAGTGGTCGGATAAAAACATCAATATGGATGTAGCTCTGGAGGAAGCTGAAATTCATGCAGATGAAGATATGATGAGCCAAGTCTGGACAAACTTAATCCATAACAGTATCAAATTCACACCCGAAGGTGGAAGCATAAGCGTTGATTTGCACCGGCAGGGTAATAAAATACAATTTAAAATATCCGATACAGGAATAGGTATTGCTGAGGAAGATCAGAGCCATGTTTTTGAGCGTTTTTTCAAAGCGGATAAATCACGGAAACCGTCTATAAAAGGTAGCGGTTTAGGACTTTCAATTGTTAAAAAAATTGTTGACATGCATCACGGGACTATTGAAGTGCAAAGCGAATTAGGCAGGGGTACTACATTTACTGTATCTTTGCCGAGCGGACTATAAAATATAGACAAAGGTTTTATTTATAGATAGCACAATCTCACTATTAGCAATATGTGAGGTTGTTTTTTTTAGTTTAAATTCAGTTTAAAAAAATATTATATCATTAGTCATGAGGAGTTAAAGCATGATGCCTTACCTTCAAAAATACATCAAAATGATGATATCTTTTAAACTCAGTTTAAAAGTTGGGCGTGGTTTTGAAAAGTTAATAATTAAGGAGGACAATGAGTATGAAAAATGTGATTGAGGTTGACAATTTGATGAAGCAGTATAGAAAAGCTAAGGAGGCCGCAGTCAAAGGTATCAGTTTTAATGTTCGCGAAGGAGAGTTTTTCGCTTTTCTAGGACCAAACGGAGCTGGAAAGTCAACTACCATATCGATTTTGACAACAATACTCTCAATAACAAATGGTACGGTATCCATAACCGGTTATGACATGGCACGGGAGGCTAAGAAGATTAGATCCAATATCGGGATCATTTTTCAAAATCCGAGCCTTGATTTGGAATTGACCGCTGAAGAAAACATCAGGATGCATGTCAGCATCTACGGTAAATATGGATTTCGCCCGTTCTACCGAATGATGCCTAATGCTTACAAACAGCGAATTGAGAAACTATCAGAGATTGTCGGTCTTAATGAGAACCTTTTTAAAAAGCTTAAAACATTCTCGGGTGGAATGAAAAGGAAATTGGAGATCATACGTGGCCTGATGCATAACCCAAAGATACTATTTTTGGACGAGCCAACACAGGGGTTGGATGCTGCGAGCCGTCATTCCCTTTGGGAATATTTACACAAGATTCGCTCTGAGGAGAATATCACCATCTTTTTGACAACTCATTATTTGGAGGAAGCTGAGGACGCCGACCGAATTTGTATAATTAACCGAGGCAAGATTGTGATGATGGGGACACCGGACCAGATTAAAGATAAATTGCTAGTTGAAAAATACATGTATGTGGATGCAATCAATAAAAACTCCCTTAAAAGGGAACTCTCAAAGCTGGGAGCAACTTTCATGGAGACAGAGCAGGGATTGAAAGTAGTATACCAAGATAAGACACCTCAACAATTGATATCCAGCCTGACAACACCGCTTACAAAGCTGAATATCTATCAACCAACCCTTGAAGAAGCTTATTTGAGTTTAGTAAAAGAAGGGAGTGAGTTTTAATGCTACTGACATTAACCAGAGAAATCAATGCATTAGTTGCTATCGCTGCCAGAGAAATTATGCGGTTTATCAAAAGTCCCGGATCTATTATTGCAAACATCATTTTTCCGATGATTTTCCTAGGCATTATGGGAGGAAGCCTTTCACAAAACCTGGCGGGCAATGTTGGATATAACTTTTTACAATTCGTTATGGTTGGTATGATTGTCTTTAACATGTTTATGGGTACAGCTAGCGGTATAACATCTTTAGTCTCAGAACGGGACATGAATTTGACACAGGAGTTGTATGTTTCTCCGATTTCCAGATACACAATCATTTTAGGTAAAATGATTGGTTCGGGTTTCGGTAGTATGGTTTCTTTGATAGGCGTTATAATCGTGTCATTGCTCATGGGAATACCTCTTGGTGGGATACAAATGGTCAGGCTGTTTTTGATTACGCCTGCTTTTTGCCTGGTTGGCGCCTCCCTTGGTGTCTTCTTCATAGGATTCGTTCAAGACTCCAAGGTTGCACAAATGGGTGCTATGTTGATTGTTATGCCACAAATGTTCTTTGCGGGTTCAATTATCCCCATATCACATTCCACCGGTATTATAGCTTTTTTGGCAAAACTTATGCCGTTAACTTACTTAACTGATCTGGCAAGGGGGGTTTTTTACTGGGGAGAACCTGTCTATAAGCTCGTTGTTTTGCATCATCCATTGCTCAATATCTCTGTCATGGCAGTATTCTTCCTGATATTCTCCATCATCGGGACAATTATGTTTACAAAATCTGAACAAAACAGGTAAAAGAGCGTATAAGCTTATGTCGTAAAGTGCTTATTCCCGATAATGATTGGCCAAAAGGCATAGGGAACAGTTTAAAAATGGCTTTAGAAGGCTTTTCTTAGCCAGTCATTATCAGGCATTGCATTAAACTATAGTCCCCAGCAAAATAAACCCAATTTTTTCACTTCCCAAAATAGTTAAAATAGCACTTAATCCATCACCCTATATTAATATCTATTTACTTGAAAAAGAAGGGACAAGCTAATCAATTTTATACTCTTGATTATTGTCCTTTTCCACCATAACTTTTATATGTACTAAATACTTGATTTGCATATTGATCTGCCAGAATGGGACGGCCATACGAATCTACAGCCCCTGGGTACCAGTTTTCTCCCCCATTGTAATGCAATAACCCTTGGTATATGCTTCCAAACTTTGCGATCATCTCATTTAATATGAGTGCACCCATATACACCTGATCTTGAAGGCTACTGTGGTTGTACGCATGTCCAAATGTTGCGCTGAACTTAGATGCATAAGCATTTCTTGTATTGGGTTCTACTTGCATTAATCCGTCACCAGCGGATGGGCTTCCGCCTAAACCCGCTCCAAAATTAGATTCTTTTTTGATTACGGCACACAACAACAGAGCAAAATCTCCATTCTTACCAAATTTTCTGTCCGCATTCATTGTATATTCCCAAATATCATTTGGAACTTCAGCAGGTTTTACTACTGTTGTGTTATTATTGGGTGTCGGTGTGGTTGGTGTTTGTGTTGGTGTTGTCTGACCACCGCTTACCAGCAGCCAAACACTAGCTGACCCGGGTGTTTCCCCCTGTGTCCACCATTGTGCTTTATAGTTTTTTCCGTTATAAGAAACAAGAGTTCCGCCTGTATAAACCTTGCTGCTTTCCCAAGCGGGATAAGTGCCAGTAGTTGGTGTAGTAGGCGTTGTTGATGTTGTAGGTTTTGGCGTTGTTGTGGGTGTTGCAGGCGTTGTTGATCCTGATCCACTCAACTCCCAAACCGCAGCAACACCAGGTGTTTCACCTCGCGTCCACCATTTTGCTTTAAATACTTTTCCATTGTACGATACCATATTTCCGCCAACATAAACGGTTGTACTGTTCCATGCCGGATAAGTATCTGCATAAGACTGTGTAATCATACCAAAACTGATTACGCTACATATTAAAATACATATGGATGCCAATACTAAACTTTTCTTTTTATTTGTCCACATACTCCTACCTCCTAAATATTCAAATTACTCTCAGTCATAAAAATTGTAGTTTCAAAGGCGAAAGTTGGATTAAGTGCTATTTTAACCATTTTGGGAAATGAAAAAAAGTCATTTTTCAAGCCCACGCTACAATCCTTTGGAACAATTCAATTCATCTCTATGACCTGTGTAATTCTTCTATAAAGTATAAACCCTCCTCCTTCGCAAAAATCAATTAAAATTCCTATAAGTTTCTGAAATTAAAAAATGCGCCCTTTACAGTCGAATACTCCTAGAAACTCCTGCCAGTGCCCTACGTCTCATTTATTTTTTATAAAATTTACATAGCCATAATTCCTCCCTTCAAATGGTTCTAAGATCGGTATTCATTATTTAATTATTTATTATAATAATATGAGACACTAATGCATCCACCTCGAAATTGTCAAATTCAAGGGAAGTAAGTTTTTAAGTGTCAAAACGGAAACTCCATAAAGTATATGTATAAATATACCACTTTTTTAGGTAAAAAGAAATATGATTGCAACTCAACGTTGAATTGCTATTAAACTTAATGAATTCGAGAGTATCACACAGCATTTATTCCTTCCTCCGGCATAAAATGGTTATCGTTACTATATGAATCCAAATATATACATAGCCAAAAACTATTAATTCTTTAACAAGGATAACATCTCTTTATTGATAATACCTATTAATATAGCTTTTATGTCTTATCTACTTACTTTCAAATTCTTTTAGCAGCTAACCTTAATCACCTTCATTTTGAAATCTTATCCCAAACATTTTTTATGTTCGTATTGTATAAGTAGAATTAAGTATGGTAAAATCAGGGTACTATTTGAGTAAAAACCTAGTCAAATAAAGTATATAAAAGGGTATTTATGTCGACAAATATTATAATTTGCATTGTTTTGTATGCTATTTCAGTGTTTCAATCTATTTTTCTAATCATATACATTTTAGTAAAGGGAAGAAAAACAAGTACCCTCTACAGTCTCATCTCCTGTCAAATTTTAGTTTTACTATGGCTTATTTTCGGGCTATTTGAAGAAACATATCAAACCATAGACCAATTATGGCTTTATACTAAACTCGCCTTTTTACCCATTTGCTTCATAGGTACAAGTTTTCTAACTTTCTCAATATCTTATACGGAAAGAAAGTGGCTTCAGAATAAGCTTTTCAGGTCCATTGTTTTTGTTATACCTACTCTACTGTATCTTACCGTCCTAACTAACGAACACCATCATTTGTTCATAAGAAGAATGGAAATTGGAAAAATTAATGAATGGGGTATTTTGTTTTGGATGTGTGCTGCCTATATATACATTTGCCTTTTTTCAGGCATCGTGCTGCTTGCAAAATATTCGTTAGAAAAACATAGAAACTTAAAAAAACAATTTGTTATATTAATGATTTCTGTTGCGATTCCTGTTATTACAAATATTCTTACAGGGTTCAAGATCATCCCCTCACCTCAATTTGATTTGACACCTGCTACTTTTTCATTGTCACTCACCATGATTACTTTTGGGATTTTCAAGCATAGGCTTTTGAATATAATCCCTTTTGCTTTAAAAGAAATTGCAGAAAGCATGAAAGAGTCAGTCATTGTCGTTGATAACAATAATCATATCATTGACTTCAATCAGTCATTTGTTTCTGAATTTAACAACTACATAAGAATAAATAGAAAAGACCGTATCCAAACTTTCATTGAAAAATTAAAATGTTTTTCCAACGACAACTGTGTAATTGACGAAATGTCTACATTTTTACTGAAAGGAGAGGGCACCTATTTTGAAAATGAAATAAGTATATCTTTTCCAGATAAAGTTTCATATTTTTTATACATAAGACCCATATTAAGCAGTAAGCAAGGAATTCTTGGAAAAATAATTTCATTTACTAATATTACAAATTATAAGATGCTTATTGACAAATTAGAGCAAAAAAACACCGAAATACAGTTAATGAATGAGGAATTAACCGCATTGAATGAGCAATTACAAGATTATTCCAAGACAGTAGAAGAACTGACTATTGAAAAAGAGAGAAACAGGTTTTCAAAAGATGCTCATGATACGTTAGGCCATTCGATGGCTATTCTGATAGCCTTACTTGAGATGACAAGGGCGGATTATGACCATAAACCACTCGTTGTAAAAGATAATCTTGATCAGGCAATAGCTATTTCCAGGGAAGGTTTGAATGAGTTAAGAAGGACCATTTCAGGGCTGGCTCCCAAAATACTTAAGCAAGAAAATATTGTAGACTCCATCAATAGCCTTATATCCAATTTCGCACCCTCAGGTATGAAGGTAGACTTTACTGTTCAAGGTACCATAAGGAGTCTTTGCAGCCTAAGGTCAAACACAGTCTATAGAATATGTCAGGAATCCTTGACCAATTCTCTTCGCCATGGGAAAGCGAAAAATGTTACAATGATACTTAAGTTTTACGACACGCATTTACGGCTCTGGATTTCTGATGATGGTCAAGGGTGTGGTAAAATAGAAAAAGGCTTTGGTTTGGCAGGAATGCAGCAAAGGGTAGATCGGCTGGGCGGAAATATTACTTATGGCACGGGTGAAGAGTGCGGATTTTTCATAAATGCTTTAATTCCATTGGAGGTGACAAAACCCATATGATAAAAGTACTTATCGTTGAAGACCAGATCGTTCTGCGGGAAAGTATTAAATTTAGGCTTAACTCAGATGATGAAATCAAGGTTGTAGGGTGCGCCGGAAACGGCAGAGAAGCACTGGATTTATGCGGCAAATGGGAACCGGATGTTGTTTTAATGGATATTATGATGCCGGGTTGCGATGGAATTGAAGCAACAAAACTCATAAAAGCAAACTATAACTTTATAAAAATTATAATATTAACAATATTTATTGATAACGAAAATATAAAAAAAGCAATGAAAAATGGTGCAGACGGCTATGTACTTAAGGATGTGGCTCCAGAAGAACTGATATCCATCATTAAAAACACTTATAAAGGAATGCGGACTGTTCATCAAAATGTTTACAATGCTATTTTAAGTGAATTTATATCCCATAATACGGTTGAAGTTAAAAATGATTTTGGATTATCAGAAAAAGAAATAGAAATTATTAAATTAATCGTCGAGGGAAAAAGTACGAAGGAACTCTCCAAGGAAGTGTTTTTGAGTGAAGGCAGGGTCAGAAATGTCATATCCGGGATACTCACAAAATTGAATCTTAAAGACCGGGTACAGCTGACCATTTTTGCATTAAAGAATAATATTGTATAGAAGAATGGAGGCATAGTGCCACCACAGAAAAGCACCCTCGTATGGAGGGTGCCAGATAAACAAGACACATCATTTTATAGGGGTGTCCGCTGAAGTGCTATTCAGAAGAATTCATGTCATTAAGTTGTCCTTTATTTTATTTAGCATTTCTGAATCTATCTTAGCTCCATAAAACATATCATATAATTCAAATTGATACTGAGCTGTAAGTGTTAAAACAGCAGCTTTTAGTTCCCCCCATACATTAATTCCAAGGTTTTTAGAAGGGATAGAAATACCTATTGCATCTCCACCATTTATGTGTTAGAAAATTAACTTGACTTGACAGTGTTTGAATATAGTTTGGGAAATCTCTCCTGTGGAAACAATCAAAATGTAAAAAGGAGATGATAACTATGACTGTACAAGATAGGATAGTCAAAAATAAAATGAGTTTAATAGAACTTGCTGAATATTTGCAAAATGTAAGTGAAGCATGTAAAATTCATGGAGTAAGCCGTCAACACTTTTACGATATTAAAAAGGCTTATGAGGAACAAGGCATTGAGGGCTTGAAGGATAAAACCCGCCGCAAGCCTTGTATAAAGAACAGGGTTGCCCCTGAAATTGAGGAAGCTGTCATAAGATTTGCATATGAGAAACCGGCTTATGGGCAGTTAAGAGCAAGTCTCAAAAAAAAAATAGCAGGAGGGGTAAACTGCAAGTGCCCCTCCTTATTATCCAGACCGCAGACAGCGTAATCTTTGTTTTAAGCTGTTTTACTATATACATAGTAAGTTTACTGCTACAAAATAATAAAATATAATTAACCCGAATTTAGAAGCTACTGCATAAAAGAAAAACCCCGAAGCTGTATTGCTACAGTCGGGGTAAACTCAAAAGATTAGTTATACTGCATTAGTTCAATATTTTTTATTTGTGAACCCATGGAGCAATGTATTCTTCTGCAGGAACTAGTATAATGTTTGTAAAACCTTTATCAATAACAAAATCATAAAACTTTTGTGTAACTATAAATGTACCAGGGAAAACATAGGTACAAAAGATGTCATCGTTTTCTATAGTTTCCTCTTTGAGAAATAGTCCTTCAAATGAGCTAACTACTCCACCTACTCTACAGTTATCACATGCTACGTCACTACTTCGAACAAATTTTGACTTCTCCTCATCTATTTTTGCACTGCTTCTTTCAACAATCACATTATAATAGCTTGGAGGTTGAGGGGAAGTTGATTTTATTCTATTCACTTTAGAAATATCAACCTTTTCAAACTCTTTTATTCCTTTCAACCCAGAACTCTCATACTCTAGCTTGAACCGTTCGGAAACAAGAAAAGTTGAAAATGTGCCAAATACAAAGTCTCCATACGAAGGTCTGGATAGTTTAGCTTTTAATGGTGGTAGCCATTTTCTCATACTAATAGGCTTACCACATTCCTCACACTTTTCAAATTCACCTGTTTTATGCTCAACTTCCTCTCCGTACGCATAATCACTATCATTAAAAAGATTTCTATTAATAACATAGAACTTCATTTTAACCACCTCACTGTAAATTTACACCTGGTATTCTTATTTTTATCTCTAGCCTATTGTAAACGCTATTAATAAAATTCTTAAACTCTTGTGCTGTAGCATCGGCATTATTTGTCAGCCATTCAACAATATCATTATCAACCGTTCTATGCCATTGTTGATATCCCTTGTGAGCTTCTGCACTAGCTGCCCTAAACTTAAATAACGGGTTTTCTCTGTCAAATAACCCCTTTAACGTTGGGTGATTATTTAACGCTCTCATAATCTTATTACTAAGCAAATGGTGTATTTGTCCAGTTGCAGCTTCCGCAGCTTCCTCTGCCAATTCTTCCGCAGTTTTTTGTAACACTTGCTCAGAACCCTCTCTGATCAGTTTCGTGAGAGCTTCACTACAACTATTATGCACCAACAGCCCCTGATTACCAACAAAGTACGTATGATAATCTTCGACGTTGAGGTTGTAAATCCTTTGAGCTTCTTCAAAATTTCCTTCCTTAACCGATAAAATTTGCTTTACTTCTCCACTAGATGTCAGGATTCGGTCACCAGGCTTAATATTTTCAGCGGCCTTCCAGTATCCGCCCTCCATATAAAACAAATGTGTGGACGTAGTCTTAATCTCTTCTCCAATTACCCCCAAGTGAATAAATTCCCTGCTGCTCTTGCGGTATACTTGAAGAACTTTCTTATAGGCTGTGCCACCGGTCTTTACATCCTTTGAAAATACAAACTCACCTTCACTTATTTTATCGATTCTTTTGAGTCCTTCTTTGGTGAGTACAAGGGTATCTCCGGTAAAACACCCGTCCTCAAGGCATTTCATGGAACTTTCTGCAGCTTCCTCCGACATTCCTTTAGCTTTCAATTCTGTTTTTAATTGACTCCTGGAAAGATCCAATTCTGCACTATTTATAGTTTTTAATTTTAAGTTGTCACCCACACAAGATGATTCTGTTACATATTCAAAAACTGCGTCCGGCTTCTTTACTAAGTAATTCTTCACTTCTGTGATAGCTTCCGAAGCCAACTGTAATGAATTCTTCAATATTTTGACTTGTCTAAAATATTTTACCGAGTTTTTTACGACCTTAAGTCCTACAACACCCTCTCCAATGAATGGTACTACCCCTGCTGATGATTTTAGACCATTTGCTATATCCCCTTCCATGAAATATAGAACAGCATTTGTCCCATCCGCAAGTTCTCCCACAATTGGAATCATACCTGCCAGGTCCAGGATATCATGCCAGGATATCTTGTATTCCGGCCTGTTTGCCCAATCTGACTCCCATTGGCACCCCATGATGTTTATAAATTCATCCAATGTATAATCGTGCTTTTGTTCTACACTATACACGCTAAACTTATGCAGAGGATCATATCCATAAAACTGTTTGCCCTGATATCCTTGTTTGTACTCTTTAAGATAGATCCCTCTGCTGGACTTTTCCAATACATACCTTTTGATTGCATTGTAAACATCGTCCGGCTTGGCGTAATATTTGCCGTAATACCGCTTCATGGGAAGTGTAACCGCAATACTATAGGTATCTCCTTCTACAGGCCCCCCGTTCCAGCCCATAATCGTACGCGTGATATTAATGGTACGGTCTCCCACATATTCGATGCAGCCCTTTAGATGGCTATACTTTAACGCACCTGTAATACACTCCTCAACTTCAACATAACCCGTTGGCGGAGGAACAACGTCATTATTCAGTATGTTTTTATAAGCCGAACTAGACCGGTCCGGCTGCTTTTTGGTTGAGTCCCAGGGTAAAAATAAACCTTCACGCCATGTTCTAGGGCCTACTTCTCCATCTGCCGGAAGACCTCTTTTAGCCTGGAATTCCATGACTGCAAGCTTGGTTAGTTCATCATAATATCCAAATGTCCTATTTTCAGGCAACTCAAGGTATTTATTGGTGACAAGCATTTTCTGCAATACAATGACATCATCAGTGTTGTTGGAACCTCCATACTTTAAAACCCAACCGGAGTTGGTTTTACCCGGGTTCAGCGGATCCCTGCCCCATCCGTCGCTATAATATGTAAATCTATTTTCTGTTGTATCTTTGACAACTTCAAAGCAGCGTCCTCTATAGAAAATAATACTGTCAGAAGGACAGGTATAATTTTCAAACCCGTTGCTATGTTTTTCGGTCAGTTCCCCTGTAGTTGTGCATACGGCAAACTCACCTGTAGACCATTTATATAGCACGGTATAAACACTATTTACATACATGGAATCCACTGCTGATCTATTATTTTCTTTTTCCTCCCCGTCAACATCCTTTGCCTCATCAATCTTTCCTAATGCATCAATCGTAGCATATACCCTCAATGTACCTGTTGGGCCGGCAATCCATTCAGGTCCATCTATGGTATCGTTTGCAGTAATCACAACAGATTTTCCTGGTGCAATGGATGACTTATATCCATCGTTCCATGCCACCAACTTTCCATCCACATAGAATCTGACACCGTGAATAACACCGTTGGGACTTGCACCCTTCCCTATATTTGTAACCGTTGCGCTGAATTTAATATAATCGTTTTCATTGGGTTCCGAAGGAGCCCAGGTTACATTGCTAATCTTTAAATCCGGCAAGGGTTGTCTTAATACATCCGTCGACTCTTTAACCCTTTCATAGACTTTTTTGCCGCTCGTCTTTTCATATATACTTGCTTTGGTATAAATAACACCCGCTTCGTTTATATTAGAGAAAACCATTGGTATTGGCATATTAATGGCGTTAATATTTCCATAATACTTTCTAAGCCACGCTCCAGTTGTTGTCTTGCACGAAACTTCCACGGCATACTTGCTCATATCCAATGAATTGGCGAAACCAACATTCAGCTTGGCACCTTCATATACATTTATTTTCGCTGTAGCGTAATTCATAGACTTAATTAAAGCAGGATATACAATATCCGTAGTTAGCTTTTCCTTACACGCCAATTCGGTATATGTTGCAGGGTCGTATACTACTACTCTTGTGTATAAGGCTTGTGTATCATTTGAAAACTTTTTAATAGGTATGTTTGCATTCTTTTCTGTATATCCTTTGTTGATCATCACATTGAAAGTGCCTTTTGTATACCATTCTACCTTATCACTGGTACATTGGACTTCTACCAAGTAATTCCTATCCGTATTTATACTGCTATTCTTTAACACAACACTGAAAGTATCTGTAAGTTCATTACATACATATAAGGTTTTGGAATTATATCCCTTTATATCAATCTCTATCTGTGCAGGTGCCGTTATTTTCAAATTATATGCACCTGTTTTACTGCTGTTGTAGTGGAAAATTTTAAGATAATATTCTTTTCCAGCACTTAGGACACTCATGATGGTGAAATTGGTATCGACAACGCCATCGTCATTGAAATCTTTTTGGACTCCTCCCTGGTAAAGATATGCACATACATCCGTTGAACCGGTGCTCTCAATTTTAAATTCTCCCGAAACCTTCGGTGTAAACTTATAATAATCAACATCACCCGGATTATCGATACCAGCAGTAACCTCATTACTAAAATCCGTAATCATTGTCGCCGTAGTGAATGTATCATTGTTGTCGCTGCCGGCAAAAACAAGACCATTTACAATATATGGTGAGACAAATATAAAAATTAGAATCAGCGATATAATTTTGATGAATTTCTTTCCCATTTGTAACCTCCCTCTCTCTGCTAAATTGTTTTCTAATGAAACATCTTTCTTTGATCAATAAGATAAAGAAACCAGCGCATGAATGCCTTTCACCTTTTGTACCAGACAAGGGTCACCCTTACCCCGGTTCCTTCATCTTAAGCTGCGTTCACCCTTTTACCTTCCCTTACCAGGCTTTTTTGCCTCAATAACAACCGTTCCAATAAAACGGTAGTTAGCAGTTTGTCCTGTAATTGTGATGGTGTTTTTGCCTTCCACCAGGATGTCTTCAAAGTCGGCTTTTTCAAAAATGACCTTGAACTCAAGCTTCTTATCCCTATCATAGTCCCTTATGTATTTCTTTTTGCGGGCATGCTTGGCATTAATCTTTGGCTCTATTAAATTATTGATCCTGATGGTATCCATAATGATTTCTCTGATATCCAATTTTTCCGGAAACTCTATATATGCCGTTATGTTTCCTTTACTCTTTTCAAGGGATTTCAAATTAATTGTATCCGGTTTCATTATAATTTTAGCCTCAACAATTACATCAATTTGTTTTGTCACGGTCAGAACATTGCCTGCCCTATCGACTGCAGTGATTTCTATTTTGTTCAGCCCAGGCATATCAAGAACTACATCGGCCCCATTTTTGTATACCTTTCCATTGAGCTTCACAAAGGTTTCCTTGATGCCGGATAACGTATCTCGAGACTGGAAATCAAGCTTGATACTACTGTTGTACTTATACTCATCCTTAAAGAAATGTATAACCGTTGGTAGAGTCTTATCTACCTTATAGGGTCCGTATTTGCCTACGGTCTCATTACCCGCAGTGTCAACGGCTTTAAGGTATAAGTACCATGCACCCCCGTCTTTGGTCTGCTTTAGTTCTCCTGTGGAATAACTGTCCCACGTTAAAGGTGCCATCTGCTCCATACTCCAAGCATAGTATAACGAATTAAGCTGTGAACCTCCTTCATCTTTAAAGGAAGGTGTTACAGATACACCCGTGCTGCTCCACTCACTGCTTCCAGGCATTACAGAAATTTCAGGAGCAATACTGTCAACCTTATACGGGCCAAACCTTTTGATGGTCTCGTTACCAGCCATATCAACAACCCGGGTATACAAATGCCATAGTCCGGATTGTTTCTGGTAAATCGGGACACCGCTATCATTGTTCCACTGTTCCGGTGTCACCGGGTCGTTGGTCCATGCATATTGAGTAGTTCCAATCTCAGATCCGCCCTCGTCTCTAAATAGGAGTGTCACTCCGTTTTCTGAATTGAACCACTCCCTGTTTTCAGAGATTGCATCAGCCGTTGGAGCAGTCTTGTCATTTTTGTAGGGTCCATATCGGTCTATCGTTTCATTCCCTGCAGCGTCTTTAGCTCTCAAATAGAGATACCAAATACCTTCCGCCTCCTGCGTCAGGCTGCCGTGGCTGTAATTGTTCCACTGGGAAGGTATATTGGGTTCCTTGCTCCATCCATACTCAAGGTTTAAAAGCTGTGACCCGCCCTCATCTTTATAGGAGGGTTCTGCGGATACACTTGTGTTCTTCCAGTCACTGCTGCCGGGGAGTACGGAAGTTGTAGGAAGGGTTTTATCCAAACGATAGGGTCCGAAACTGCGAACAGTCTCATTCCCTGCATGATCTATTACTATTAGATATAAAAACCATATGCCATCTTTATTCTGACTTATATGGCCACCGTTGTAACTGTTCCACTGCTCGGGCGTCGTTTCCCCGGTTGTCCATGCATATTGGACAGTACTGATCCGGGAGTCCCCTTCATCACCGGATTCAGGCGTTACAAGAATATCTGTATTGCCCCAGTCTTTATTTTTTACGTCTACCGTCACATGGGGGGCCGTCTTATCGATTTTGTAAGGTCCGTACTGATTGATGGTTTCATTCCCAACCTTGTCAACAGTTCTCAACGATAAGTACCAAATACCTTCTCTCTCCTGTATCACTGCACCGGACGAATATGTTTCCCATTGTTCCGGCAATCCCTGCTCAAGGCTCCATGCATATTGCATTGCGTCAATGCCGGAACCGTTTAAATCGCTAAATCCTGGCATAACAACTCTATCAATATTACTCCAATCGGCATTCATAGGTAAGGCTGATGTAACAGGCGGAGTCAGATCTATCCTAAAGGGTCCGTATTTTGAAATCTTTATATTGCCAGCCTTATCCGTTGCCTTGAGGTACAAATACCATACCCCATCCGCGTCCTGAAAAAGTTCGCCTTTAGTATAGTCATTCCACACTGTCGGCTCTTCGCCCCCCTTGCACCATGAAAAATATGTGGCTTCAAGCTGTGAGCCTCCCCGATCCGCAAAAGAAGGCATTATTGTAACTGCTTTATCCCATTCACTGCTTTCCGGGGTTGAAGATATATCAGGTACAGTTTTGTCAATTTTATAGGGTCCTAATTTATCCACTGTCTCGTTTCCGGCATTGTCAAAAACTCGAATATAAAGATACCAAATGCCATCCTGATCCTGGACAATCGAACTGCTGCAGTTATTCCAATGCTGGGGCACTGCTTCCTCATTTGACCATGCATATTGTGCAGTACCTACCAATGAACCTCCCGCATCAGTAAACACAGGGGTCACAATAGCATTGGTGTTATTCCATTCCATGTTTTCAGGGGTCCCTTTCAACACCGGAGCAGTCTTATCGATTTTGTATGGCCCATATTGATCTACCGTCTTGTTACCGGCAGTGTCAACTGCTCTCAAATAGAGATACCATACACCTTCTCCGTCCTGTACCAGGCTGCCTTCACTCCAATCCTTCCATTGTGAAGGTTGTGTATCCTTGTTGCACCATGCATACTGCATACTTGAGAGTTGTGATCCCCCCTGGTCTTTATAAGTAGGCATTACTATGACATTTTTATTGCTCCATTCAACACTTTCAGGTGTTACGGATGTTTCAGGCGCTGCCTTATCCACCTTGTAAGGTCCGAACTTATGAATGACTTCATTCCCGGCATAATCCAAGACTTTAAGACTTAGATACCAAATACCGTCTGAACTTTGTTTGACTTCCCGGGAATCAAAGCTGCTCCAATTGATGGATTCCGCCATTTCCTGTGTCCATGCATATTCGGAACCAGCTATCCCCGATCCACCCTGATCCTCAAAAACAGGGGTAACAGTAATGTCAAAATTGTTCCAATGGGTGCTTTCCAGATCAACATGCATGGCAGGCACCAACTTATCAATTTTATATGGCCCAAATAAAGCAGTCTTTCTGTTTTGAGCCTGATCCTTGGCTGTAATATGCAAATACCAAATTCCTGTTTTTTCCTGAACAATTTCTCCCGCAGAATAATCCTGCCAGCTTTCAGGCACATCTTCATTCATACTCCAGGCATATTTAATTTCACTTGTATCCGAAATAGCATCAGAAATTTGAGGCACAATACGGATATCCGAATTCACCCAACAATCGGCGGGTAAATCTACTTTAATATCGGGTGCCGTTCTGTCAATTCTGTAAGGACCGAAATTGCCTGCCACTGTATTGCCGGCATTGTCCGAAACCAAAATTTTCAATTCCCATATCCCTTCATTCTTCTGCAGGATATGCCCTCCGGCATACTCGACCCAATCATTTACCGGTTCCAAAGCATTTACCCACATGTAGCGGGCCCTGACAATTCCTGAATCTGCATCCTTGATTTCAGCTAAAACACTTATATCTGTTGTTCCCCATTCGCTGCTCTTAGGATGAACCGTAATCGTAGGCATGACTTTATCGATGAAATACTCACCAAACATTTTTACTACCCTGTTGCCAGCATTATCAACCCCTCTGACAAAAAGGTACCACTTCCCGTTCTGAGACTGGGTTATCATTCCGTTGGTATATTGAATCCATACCGCAGGCTCTTCCTTTGTATGACTCCACCCATATTCCACACTTCCTGTCAGAGAGATATCATCTGTGCAGTTTATGTAAACTTCAATATCTTGATTAATACAGGGTTCAACATCAGGGATTACAAAAATTTCTGGGGCAGTTTTGTCGATGATGATTTCATAATATTCTGCAGCACCTTCATTTCCAGCGTTGTCTGCTGGCTTTACAACCAATCGGTGAAAGCCCTCCTGGGTGATAGAAAAAGACTGGCTGTATGTAAATACTTCCCCATTTAGTTCGCAGGTAACGTTCTTAAGCCCAGATCCTCCATCATCCTTCGCAGTAAGAGTAACAGTTACATCCGATGAATACCAGTTCCCTTCACCCTTTGTACCGCTAAATGCTACCTCAACTGCAGGCGGCAAAGTATCCTCTGTATGGATGGTTTTAACCGTTTCCGAAGTATTCCCCGCAAGATCTGTACATATCACCTTGATCTGGGTATCCCCCAGCGGAAGTGTAATTTTGTCTCCTAATCCGGCTGGATTGCCATTTACGGTCACGGATACCGTATCTATTCCGGATGTATTTTCGTTGATGATATAGGAAAGAATATACTCATCACCGTAATTTGCTTCCTGTGGTGTGCTGATAACAATTTCAGGAGCGGTTTTGTCGATTTTAATTTCCCTCATAACTGGAGATTCAAAATTCCCCTGGGTGTCCACCGAGTACATGGATATGCTGTGAATTCCTTCGCTGCTGATATCAAACGGATTGTAATAAATCTGCTCTTCTTTTCCATCAATTCTATAAAGGGTTTGAAAAACGGCACCCCCACCGTTGTCGTTGGCAGAAAAGCCTACAGTTACATTATCCCTAAACCAGCCATTACTTCCATTTTCGCCTGTAGCTGTCCAAGCTGTAGACGGTGGAACCGTATCATTTTGTCCCTCGCTTCCAATAACTGCTTTTGGCTCTACAATCTGCTCGTCAATGCCGTCACCATCAGCATCTACTTTCATTTGAACAGTGTCTCCTCCCGGCAGAGCAGAAAGTTCCCCTTCGAATGCAGCACTTACCGCTATGTTATTAAAGACGGAACTGGACTCACTCACCCTGTCTGAGCCTTCAATGGTAACGAGTTCAGTTTTAACATGCATAAATCCATCATCCTGGCCATCGATCTTAATACTGTATGTATCGTTATCATCAAGGCTAATGAACTTTGTCTCCCCGTGAATAGTATAAATTCCACCGGGAATCCCTTCTTCAATGGTGCCATCTTCAACAGGTCCCAGATGTCTTCCCTGTGAGTCGTATACATGAACCTCCACCGGACAGGACACAGTGATCATTCTTTTCTTCACAACATCATTATTGACAACAAAATAGGAAGAGGTACTTGAGTTATTATAATACACAACATCCAGGGGACTTCCATGCTCGGTTTCAAAGATATTGCTGCCTTTGGACGCACATATTTTGATTCCGTGGAGAATATCCTTTGCATTGATTCCCGAAAAGGGAACATTTTGCTTTGGAGCAAATGTATAGGTGACAAAATAAGAAACCCCTGCCGCAAGTTTTTCCGGATTGCTTGTCCATACTTCACATTCAGCCCTTTCAGAACTGCCATAAATTTGATAGCTGTCCGCCTGGTTTGAATTGAAGTTGGTGCTGTGGGTTGTGTAATCCTTGGGTAGGTTGGTGTCATATCCCTTCCATTTCCACCCGGGTGGAACCGAAAGTTCACTGACAAGCTTGAAGTATGGATAATCTCTTAAAAATGCAGGGCGGTTTTGTTTCATTTCCGCAAATTTTGCGCCAATATTAATATCCCATTTGAACCTAACCGTTATATTTACTGTTTGAGAGGCGGAATTAACGGTAATCTGCGGCCCCGGAACATTAGCTGCCAGCGGGGCAAAAATCCTTCCTGCGGGAGGTTCAATGTCGCACACATCGCTTTTTTCCTCAGTTCCGTTTGTATAAATAAAGGAATTTCTTGCAGATAAATTGGGGTCGGTGCCAGGCTTCGGAAGCTTCATATAAAAGAAGCTGCCCTCTCCCTTGGCTAGAGGACCTACAATAAAGGTTTTGCTTGGCCCGGCAGACAGCGCCATATTTTGCACTGAATCCTTTGCTGTACCGGCTGCAATAGAGATCCCCAATTTACCTTTTCCTTTAATATTGGAGATGGTCACTGTACGGGTCAGATTTCCTGTACCTCCTACAGAAACAGTTCCGGTTGCGGTATTTTCTTTATTTAATGTAATATATGAAGCAATATTTGAATTTGATAGTATAATCTCCTTTGCACCTTTATATGTAAGCGTGTATGTTACCGGGCCTGTTAGAGTAGAAGGCACCGATGGACCACTGATTTCTATTTCGGGTGGTGTATTATCCACTATAAAAGTAGTACTGGGACCTGCCCCAGGAGCACTACCGAATTCGTTTGAGGCTGTACCTTCCTCAATTGAAATCCCCAATATGCCATCTCCGGTTATGTTGGATACTGTAACCGTTCTCGTTGTTGTACCCGTTCCACCAACTGATATGGTCCCGTTTGCCGACCCCTGAGGCTTATATAACGTAATGTTTTCGTTGCGCAATGTTATGTTGCTTGCATTTGTATAAGTAACAGTATATGTTACAGGTCCCTTATTTGTTTCGGTTACAGATGGCTTACTTATTTCTATGCCCAGTAGATCGGTTACCTTGCATGTGCTGGTAAACCCGCCGTCGTTTGTTCTTACGGTAATCGTTGCATCCCCCTTGGATAACTTTGTCACAACACCACTTTGTGTAACAGATGCAATACTTGTATTGCTTGAAGACCAAGTTACCTCTTTATTCGTTGCATCCGCCGGTGTTACCGTTGCTACTAAAGTTGCAGACTTCCCCACAGCCAAAGGTAATGTATTTAAATTTAAGCTTACTCCATTAACTAAGGTTCCCCTTTGAAACCCACAAACATTACAAAGCATATCCTTGTCATTATCATAAATATGTATTCCTGTAGGAGGTATCCTTGCTCCACAATTTGTGCAGGGTCCTGATGGTTGCGAACAAGTCGCCGCCGGAGCATTATAAATATGGTTCTGCGGCCTGGGTCCGGTACCACAGACATTACAATACTGGTCACAGTTATGATCATATTTATGTTGTCCTGTAGCAGGCTGCCTTGCCCCGCAGTATGTACAGGGTCCCGATGGCTGTGAACAAGTAACCGCTGGAGCATTATAAATATGGTTCTGCGGCCTGGGTCCGGCATTACACACATTACAATACTGGTCACAGTTGTGATCATATTTATGTGCTCCTGTAGGAGGATCAACATGTGGGCAGCGTGTGCAAGAGGACGAGGAGTTACCGCACGTTGCCGGCTTTAATATATTGTGCCCCAGTTTAGGTTGTCTTGCACCGCAATTGGTGCAGGGTCCCGACGGATAGTTGCAATCCGCTGCCGGAGCATTATAAATATGATTCTGCGGCCTGGGCCCTTCATTACACACATTGCAATACTGATCACAGTTGTGATCATATTTATGTTGTTCTGTGGCAGGCTGCCTTGCCCCGCAATGGGTACAAGGCCCCGATGGATACTTGCAAGTTGCTGCTGGAGCATTATATTCATGCATTTGCGGCCTAGGTCCGGTATTACACACATTACAATACTGATCACAGTTGTGATCATATTTATGTTGTCCTGTAGCAGGCTGCCTTGCCCCACAATTGGTGCAGGGTCCCGATGGATACTTGCAGTTCGCTGCCGGAGCATTATAAATATGATTCTGCGCCCTGGGTCCGGCATTGCACACATTACAATACTGGTCACAGTTGTGATCATATTTATGTAGTCCTGTAGCAGGTGCATATGCTCCACATTTCGTACAAGGGCCTGACTTACTCCCACATGTTGCCGGATATAAATAAGTATGAATGCATGTTGCAGCATATACATGTTGGGAATCATTAAAACTTATAAAATTATTTGATGGCAAGAGGCATCCTACGCTTAGCATTACGAATATTAACAATACTGAAACAATACGCTTAATTAACATTTTGCTTTCCCTCCAAAAACATCTTTATTTGCCCTTTAGAAATGAATTGTCTAATAAAACTCTTTCTTCATCTACCCTCCCCCTTTATATTTTCACTTGATTTCTATACTAAAAATTTTATTGCCAAATTATAGTTTCATTCCGTAGCTCAGTAAGCTCCTGGAACGTTGAATCCATATTTATCATCCTCATCTGTTGCTATTCACCTATTTAGTTTGCAGTTATTCGAGATGACAGATCGTTTTAATTGATGAATTGCAGCTTTTGAAATATGTTAGAGTCTATATGTGCTATATAAACATCCAAGGAAATCCACTTATGAGCTCAGTCCATCTCTCTAATCTTTATATGTTATTAATGGTAGCATATAAAGTATTGATCCTTAAGTTACAGATGTAACTTTTTGTCACTTTAAAACGTGACAATTGTAACGTTTTTGATTGTATAAACCAATGAATAATAGTAAAACCGTTTATCTATCGGTCTATAACTATATTTTTAATATTTTCTAAAGGGCTCTGAGAGATTTGCAGAAACAGATGTTAAAACTTTAAGTATTTCCAACATCTAAGAAGGCTGTTCTTTAATAAAAATTTACCTACCAGGAAGTGATCTTGATCATAAGGACCAGAACAGCTCTATTCAAAGATGTTGAATATAAAAAAAGGAGAGAAAAAATGCAAACCGGCGGGTTACATACTAAGATCGTTTCCCTCGGAACAATTCAAACTTCTTATTTCACCAGGCGTAAGGTTTGTCCATTTTTTGAATGATTTATAAAATGAGCTTATGTCAGAGAAACCGAGAATATATGCAATTTCATCAACGGTTATGCTGTAATTTCTTAAATAGTCTACAGCAATATCCATGCGGATTTTATTGAATAGTTTTGTATAGGATGTTCCTTCTCTTTTAAGGTATTTTTGTAAGCTTCTTACGCTCATACTCATTTTTTCGGCTACTTCAGAAATTGACAGAATATTATTATTACCAACCTCCTTTAGAATAAGAGTTGTAACCTTTTTTGTGTACGATGAACTACAATCTAACCGATCAAGGGCTAACTGAACCATTTTTTCAAACAGCATTAACAATTCTTTGTTCGGATCAATAATGGGCAAATTTAATTTATGCAAGTCAAATACCAAGGCATTTCTTGAACTATTAAATATGACCGGACATTTAAATATATTATGATATAGGGTCAAGGATATATCTACTCCCAACTGGTATTTAAAATGAACCTCCTTGAGTTCAAGCACTTTATTGGTTAATAAATTCATATATGTAAACGCACCAGTCATGTTCAAATCAATAAATATGGAGTTGGCTGCCAATGTATTGTCAATAAATGCAATATTAAAAACAGCCAGTTCACCTTCCATTACAAGGCTGGATACTACAGTCTCGTCAATAATTCTTTCATATCTGCAATACTTATTAATTGCTTCGCCTAAAGTATTACAATTTACCAAAAGGTGTCCTAGAATATTTGAAAAGCTTTTAGGAAAAATTTGTTCTGGATAAAGGCCGATAGTGGTTTTATTGGTTAGTTTGGAAATTACCTGAATAATACAATTCATTTGGTCCGGTGTAAATCGATTGTCAGGTGCTTCAAAGATTAATGGATCGATTTCGGCTAACTTTAAAACATACTCCTTTTCTATACCATATTTTTTAAAATAGTTTATAAAACCTATGTATTTCGCAACAGACATAGTCAATATATTTTTCATGATTAACCCCCTCTTTATTAATTTTTAGTGCTATTTACCGCAACGAATTTTTTTCATACTTAAAAACCACATCATCTACCTGCATGCCCCGCATTTTTTAAAAAATTACATAACAAGGCATCTCTTTGTGAAGTTATATTTGGGTTGAGTAGAGGAATAAGTTTTGTATACCAAGATGGTTCTGTATCGGTTTAAATACATTTTATTACATTTCCTCATAAATCTCCAGCGTGAAACGATGTTCGCAAATTAACAATTTTATTTCGTTTTTGAACATTGTTTTGGATTTTGTACTGTAGTTCAATAGAAGTAAGCAATGTATATGCTTTTTAAAACTCAGTTTAATGCAGGTTAGATTATAGTTAGCATGTTTAATGGGAGGTATTATAATGTTTAAAAAAAATATTCGTTCAGTTAAAGCGCTATGTGCCTTAATCGTATCAGCAATTTTGATATCTTGTTTTGGATTAACCGCTTTTGCCGCTGTTTTAGAGAAGACAGTATCCGTGACAGATTATAAGACTGTAACTGTTCCAGACTCACAAATGGCTGCAACAATGGGTAACCCCCCAGTGCCCCAAACATTATACTATAATGATGGGCAATATAAAGGGACTCTCTATTTGAAAACCGCAACCATGAATGGTATGCCAAATAAAATTCCCGGGACTAATATCTGGGAGTGCAAGTTTTCAATTGTGTATGAAGGTATTGTAACAAAAACTGTTTTAGAGAAGACGGTATCCGTGACAGATTATAAGACTGTAACTGTTCCCGATTCACAAATGGCTGCAACAATGGGTAACCCTCCAGTGCCTCAAACACTGTACTATGATAATGGGCAATATAAAGGGACCCTCTATTTGAAAACTGCAACCATGAATGGTATGCCAAATAAAATTCCCGGAACAAATCTTTGGGAGTGCAAGTTTTCAATTGTGTATGAAGGTACTGTTCAAGGATATAGATAATTGATATAATACATTTTGCTAACCTGCCTGCATTTAAACTAATCCGATGCGTTTTATAAACGTGTCGGTATTTTATTGGCAAACACAGAGGCTAATGCATCACAAAAGCCTTTTTTTGTTCATTTTAAAAGTGGAGCATTATAACACCTCCAGTTCATTTTAAATTCTTTTAATCGTACAATTCTATTCTTTTGTAGAAATTATTAGTTTAGAACAATAAAATTCCTTAATCGTATCAACTCTTATTCCAAGTTCTTCAAGCAAAGCCTTCCAGTCAATAGTCAAAAATTCCGTAAAAAAGATGAACAACGATATCCAAAACGGATAAAAATATTTTGAAACTTACGAAGTGGAATTGAAGTATTTTAATAACACGACAAATTTATACATTAAAAACCAAAACAAACAATTGTTTGTTTTGGTTGCATATATTATAATTTAAACAAATTTATTTACAATTGAATAATATTCTAACATAATCAATTTTATATTCGTTATATTGTCATACCCATCTACAATGATGAACTTATTGTGTCTTTATTAGCAATGTTACCGGCACAAATCAAATATCTAACTTTGAAATTTTCCCAGTTTTCCAATTCGGAAAATATGTTTATATAAAAACTTACATACAACATATTTCCACAGTTTATGAAACAGAAGTTATGCAGTTTTCACCCAACACTATACACATTTTTAATAAAGGAGGATTTTATATCATATGAAAAATTTTTTCGGCAGGATTAAAAAATATGTTCCCATTATCGTTTTCATTTTTGTAATGCTTTCAGGAACAGTTTCTTATACCATGAGTAACAATGCTTTAGAAAAACCGGAAAAGCTGTGTCCGGGTAATTGTGTGGGAAAAGGCAAATGCGACCTATACACTGACAAAAACAGTGATAAAATCTGCGATATTTCACAATTGCAGTTTGCTTCACCTTTACCCACTCCCATATTGGAAAAACCGGAAAAGCCATGCCCGGGTAATTGTGTAGTAAAAGGTAAATGCGACCTATACACTGACAAAAACAGCGATAAAATCTGCGATATTTCAGAACTACAATTCTCAGACTGTCCTTTCAAAGACGCACAAAACCATTGGGCAAAAAAAAACATCATAGAACTTAAGGAAAAAGGTGTTATCGACGGTTATCCTGATGGGACAATAAATCCGGACGGAGCAATTACAAGGCAGGAAGTTGTTGTATTGCTTGTAAAAGCAATTGGACTTAAGCCTTCCGATTCACCGGCTGTTAACTTCTTAGACAGCGATAAGATTGCATCTTGGGCAAAAGAATACATTGGTATTGCGGTCGAAAAGAAAATAGTAAGCGGCTATAAGGATGGTAACTTCAATCCTACTGCCAAAGTAACACGTCAGGAAATCGTTGTGATGCTTATGCGGGCTATGAATATTTCCGAATCTTCAGAAGCCTTACCTGATTTTAAAGACAGAGAATCTATTTCTTCCTGGGCAAGGGGTTTTGTTTCTAAAGCCTGTGCTCTCAGTGTAGTAAAAGGTTATCCGGATAATACATTCGGCTACAGCAACCCTGTTAAAAGGGGCGAGGCCTTCACCATGCTCTGTAATACCCTAAATTTAAAATTGACCCAATAGAAAACCTCATAGGGTATTGAAAATCAACTATAAGGGTTTAGTATTCATAAATGAAAATTGCATAACTTAAATTACAATTTATAAGGAAGTAAAATGAGGGGGAAAAATGGAAGGCTTTTTTTTAGGAATAGCCAGCGGCACTGTTTGCCTTGCTACATGTTCACCACTATTGGTTCCATATTTTCTAGGTGAAGGAAAAAATGTTAAAGGGAATATAATTAAGCTCCTTCAGTTCCTTATGGGACGCTTGGTTGGTTATATTATTTTTGCTGTACTCGCATGGATCACATCGGTTGTATTTATAAAAGCCTTTTTGGACAGCAAATTATTTTTTGGTTTACTGTATATTGTCTTTGCAGTACTCATGTTTTTATACAGTGTTTCAAAACCCCATCCTGTATGTTCGGCTAAGCGTATAAAGCAGGGTTTTCTAAAGGAGTTATTAGCAAAATACCCATTGATACTGCCTTTAGTACTCGGACTTTTAACCGGCATCAATCTATGTCCTCCATTCTTAATTGCTTTTACGGAGGCAGTACAGGACGGCACATTAGCTTATTGCATTCTATTTTTTATTTTATTTTTTGCCGGAACCAGCATATACTTTCTTCCCCTTCCGATTATCGGTGTGTTTTATAAAAAACAAAAACTCCAAGATATCGGCAAGTTGGCCTCTTCGGTCATGGGCATATATTATGTGTATAAGGGTGTAACTACTATAATAGGAAAAATGGGTTAATCTTATGAAAAATGTATTTAGTAATACCAAAAAAATACTTATGGGAATTATAATTGGTCTTCCTCTTTTAGCTGTAGTATTTTTTATTCTTACGCTAAATATGAACCCATCCCATTTAGGGTTTAAAGGACTCTTTTCCATTGCTATCCCCATTATTATTTTTATGTCTGTTTATTTCTTTATCTTTTTTACTGGAAAAGTAGATAAGCCAAGGTGGTTTCTAACTTTTATCGTTGGCATTTTATTTATTTCCGGCTTCTTCATAAACTTTTTGAAGAATTCAGGTTCTTTAGATGCAGACTGTGCGGAAGGAAGAAATGTTACACATTTTATCTCAATATTTTTTGATACACTCAGTGTACCCGGGGGAGGAAATGGAATTTATTATCTTCTCATTCTGTTTCTTATTATTGCATTTGGAGCAGCCCTTGCGGTAGGGAGAGGCTGGTGCAGCTTTATATGTCCGCTTGCCGGAATTGATGATTGTTTTTCAAGACTCGGAAAAAAAGCATGGATTAAAAACATACCTACTAAATGGTTTAATGTCCCTTATGCTATTTTACTTGTTTGCGCACTAATTTTCGCTGGAAACATCACTCCTTCTACCCAATGCACACTTTCTTGTCCTTCAAAGACTGCCGCAAGTATAACTGGTCTTACTTATGCGGCAATATCCACAATACTGATATTGGGTGTAGGGCTTTTAATTCTACTTCTCATATTACCTTTTATGACAAAGAAAAGAGTCTTTTGCAACCTGGTATGTCCCATCGGAAAGCTTTTTTCCCTTGCAAATAAACTGAATGTTTTTAGTGTTGCGATAGACCCGGAAAAATGTAAAAACTGCAAGAAATGCGCTTCCTTATGTCCTAACTTTGCACTGGACAAAAGCGATTTTACAAAATCTCTGGCCGGCTATTCCTGTACAAGATGCGGCAGATGCATGGACCGGTGTACATCAAAAGCCATAAGCTACAGTCTTGACAAGGGCTCCTCTAAAAACTCCAATTTGATAAAGCTGTTTTATGTTTATCCGTGTATTTTATTCGCTGCAGTTTTGACAAGCAGGATGATGGCTAATACCTTATATACTTTGCTAGACCTCGTATTTTAATACTCTATCATAACCTGTGGTTTTTAAAAAATCTTAAAAGGGGAAAGGTAATATGTCAAAAATAAAGTTTTTACTGCCTTTAATCATCTTTATATTCTTTTTTTGTATAGTGAATATTGTTATTTATGCAGTTGGAGACAAATGTCCTTTTGAAATTGAGTTAGACCCATACCCTGGCAAATGCGGCCTTTATAAAGACGGCAACAATGATAAAGTATGTGATCTTTCACTTGCAGCACCTAATAATAATACGGTTGTCAAAACACCAGCGCCTATAAAAGTGGCAACGCCTACAAAAACCGAATCCCCCACTTCGCAGACCACAAAATCTTCACCTGCACATTCTTCAGCTACAATAAAACAAAAGTCCCCTGCTCCAGCACCTTCTTCAACACAGGCAAAACCTAATGAAGATAAAAAAATATCTTCCAATCCCTCCCTTAAGACTCCTGCTGCTGTCACCAGCATTCATACACCTTTGCAAGGAAGGGTACAAACTTCCCCTCCCATCATCGTTGAGGAAGAAGAATTGACTCTACCAGCCGCCATACCGACAGGTGATGACGTTTCCGAGGTTTTTGAAGACACAACTGCAAAACCTATGGAGGAAAATGCGAAAAGTATTTTGACAAAATACATACTGGAATTTAAAAACCCTAAGGTTTTTGTTAACCTGCTTTTGATTGTTTCAGGGATACTCTTCTTCATCCTTACACTCAATACAAGGGGAAAGTTTAAGTGGTTAAGGTATGCATGCCTGGGTGTGGCAGTTATTTATCTCGGATTTGTTGCAGGCGGTTGTCCTTCCCCTATAGGGTCCATGCAGCAAATGCCGCTATACTATAGTCTTATACAAAGAGGCAAGCTCATAGACTGGGTTCTTATCCTTTTGATCCCCACCATCACTGCTCTTTTGGTAGGTCGGATCTACTGTGGAAGTGTATGTCCCTTTGGCGGAGTACAGGATATTTTTTATAAAGCAGGCCAAAAGCTTGGATTTAGTAAAAAGATAAATAAGAAAACCCATACCATTTTAAAATATTCAAAATATTTCTCTCTGGCAGTCCTTATGGGCGGCGTATTAATTGCAAGTACTGCTTGGTACTGCAATATTGATCCCTTCAGTTATCTTTTCAAACTGAGGTTTTCACTCATCCCGCTTTTACTGCTTGCAGCCGTCATCACTTTTTCTTTTATTTACGCAAGGCCATTTTGCAGGTATTTATGTCCATACGGTGCAGTCTTATCTTTGATATCAATTTTTTCACCATTATTAAGACTTAAAACAGTTGAAAAGAATTGTAGGAAGTGTACGGTTTGTGAAGGCATATGTCCTGTGGGTGCTATAGATAAGGGATCCGTTGATAATAAAGACTGCATAAAATGCGGAGAGTGTATGGGAAAATGTCCCTTTTCAATAAAATAGTTCATCAAAGCAGAACCGGGTTTATATATAAAAAAGCAGGGAATCACCTTATTGGAGTGGTTCCCTGCTTTTTTAACTTAAGTTATTTTCTGAGAAAACACTTAGTACATTCACTGCCATACCAGCTATGTGCTTCTGATCCTAAATAAGTCGAATTTTTATAATACCCGCAATTACATCTGTCGCAAACAAATTTATAATGCAGTTTGTAGTAATCCGGTGAACTGGATGCATATTGACCATAGGTGTAATTTTTAAAAAAGGAATGGTTCTTTTGGCTGCTATATTCCTTCCTATAGGCACACTGGGAGCAAAATTCTCTGGTTACTGTGATGTAACAATACGTTGAAGAAGGTCCGCTGGTTTCAGTGTGTACAAAGCAAGTATTCCTACAAACAGGACAAGACTTGGTATAATCGTATGGATGCGCAAAAACTGTTGATGAGAACAACAAACATACGATCAGCGTAGCACTAAAGATACCAAAGATTCGTTTGATTCCAATCATTTTTACACCCTCCGTTCACTTGAAAATATTGGATACACCAATATTCTATCATAAATGGAAATATTATTCAACTATTCTTTCATTTATCAAACGAGATTAGGATGGTTTTTGTTATTAGAAAACAATCCCACAACCTGGCAATTGGCAATTCAATCTATAGATAACGCAAAAACATTACATTTGCCTATCGCAATCAGCGCTAAAATCGTTCGCTGAATGCTCTGTCAAATGTAATGTTTTTAGTGCGATCTATATACCTTAAGTTGTGGGATTATTCATTTGTTTTTTAGTAAATTTCTAATTATACACAACATCTATCGTTTCATGTTTTTATATTTTTGTATACTTACTGATACACTTACCAAGGCACAACCGTATCACGATAGAAATTGATGCCTTGATTGGACATTCTCGGACCATGTTCTTTGAGTCTCAATTTATATTCATCCCAATTTCTCATACTAAGGGGTGTCCAGCCGATTTCTGCATGTCCCGGCAGTCTGGGGTAAGTCATAAACTCAATATCCGCCATTTTTGTAATTGTCTCTGTCCACAGCGGACATTCAACACCTAAAACCAGGTTTTGAGGCACATAATTTGTCGGATCCCATTGATAAGCATCATCTGTCGGATTGTATCCCGCCCATGTTAATCCAATCGGTGTACTATAGTTGTATTTCATGTCAATATAGGCCTTTTCTGAAGGTGAAAAAATGATCTTCATACCCTTTGATTTTGCACTGACTGCACCCTTGATTCCCAACCAATTTTGCAGAATGGACTCAGAACCCACACCGCTTGCTGTATCGACCGGATCCCATCCAACCATCTTCTTTCCGTATTTATTCACGATGGTCTTCACCCTGCCTACAAAGTAGTCATAATCAGCCTTGGGTGTAGAATGGGACTCATCTCCTCCGATATGAATATACTCTCCTGCTGTCATGCCACTTAACTCACGCACTACATCATCCACGAAGGTATACGTCACCTCAGATCTGCACATTAAAGTACTGAATCCAACTTCCATACCCGTATAAAGTGGCTTTTTCTGACCGTCCGGATTCAACTGCCCGTAAGAAGCCAGTGCTGCATTGGTGTGGCCCGGCATATCTATTTCAGGAACCAAGGTGATATACCGCTCTTTTGCATAATTAACAAGGTCTATAAATTGTTCTTGTGTGTAATATCCTCCTGCGCCCCCGCCAACCTGGGTGCTTCCGCCGATTTTTGCAAGATCCGGCCATGATTTTATTTCAATACGCCAGCCTTGGTCATCCGAAAGATGCATGTGGAACCGGTTCATCTTATATTGGGCCATGAGATCAATACAGCGTTTGACATCGTTTACTCCAAAAAAGTGTCTTGCTACATCCAGCATAGCTCCTCTCCAAGGGTAGGTTGGGTTATCGTTGATGGTTGAGCACGGCAACAACCACTGCTTACCTGCCACAACAGTACTTTTTTCAATTTCCGCAGGGAGAGACTGCCGAATGGTTTGAATACCTCTAAAAAGGCCTTCAGGTTTATAGGCTGTCAGTTTTACGCCCGAAAGCGTTATTTCCAGTGTATATCCTTCATTACCCATACTTGAAGCCCCACCAATGGTGGTAAGATAAATACTGCCCTCAGCAGGAGTATTGGATTTCACAACATTTAAGCTGTATCTTGTGGAAGGCTTTAATTTGTTCGCCAGATACTGTCCGATTTGATTGATTTCATCTGTTTCAACGGCACTATTTCCTTGCACATAGATTGAAGCACTATTGGTTAAAGTAAAATAGCCTCTACCCAATTGATAACTGACCGGTTTTGGAATAATAGCTGCAGGCGACGGAACAGGCAAATCCGGCGGAGTAGGTGTAGGTGAATCGGTTGGTTTCGTTGTGGGAGTAGGTGTAGGGGTTTCTGTAAAAATCGGGGTAAAAGCAGGATAATCTGCTGCTGCCTTATTGAAGTGATTGATAATAATAAGAATATCCGTCATATTGATCGCATCATCTTTATTTAAGTCGGCATCTGCCTTATACTTTCCATCCCCCAAAGAAGTATTAAAATAATTAATAACCTCCACAATATCATTCATATTGATGGCATTATCCTGTGAACCGGCAATCAGCATATCCCCTGCCCACACATCAATCCATTGGCCTGTGGAACCCAATTGTGTATTGCCAATTACAGCCACATTAGAAATATTTCTGGTTAAATAATTGTCCTTGGAAATTTTTATAGTATATGTACCTTTAGGAACCTTAAATTCAAAATATCCGTTTTCATTAGACAGGACAGACAAACCTTTTTCAACAACTTCTATTTTAAACCCGGAGCGTATTTTTTTTGATACAGATTCAGTATAGGCAAAGTCTGAATTGATATACCCTTTAACACTGTAACCAACCGTTTCAAACGTTGTAGGTGTGGGTATTGGTGTGGATGTTGTTGTAGGTGTATTGGTTGTCACAGGAGTATTGATTACCTGCTGCTTTTCCCACAAAGCATAAGCAAGATCAGGTTCCCATCCGACCTGCGCCATATGCGCCATCGTACACTTGTAAACAACACTTTTATAAGTTGCTAAAGCCCCTAGAGAATAACTCTGACCTGCTTGCCACTCGGGAATATCTCCTGCCTGGCCTCCTATTGGTGTAAACGCCAACATACTTACAAGCAGCGCAAATACCAATAAAAATGCAAATACACTTTTACTTAAACCTTTTTTCATACCTTAAATCCTCCTTAAATAATAAATTCAGTTCGTACCATCCTTAAATAAACGGTACATTAGCATAAAGCTTTTATCTCTCTCTGTTTTGGATAGCTATCCCTATTAATATGCTATGAGAAAAACATCCAAATAACAATTGTGGAAGTTGTTATTTACTATATTCCTTTGGCATATTTATCTATATAGTCAATCACCCATTCATCCTTTATAATTGCCGGTTTCCTATGTATACACCCTTTTTGCAGTGTCTTTATAAATAAAAATATCCATCCGGCCATTTCTTCAGCCAAATGGATATTTTTGTTTCTCTCGTTTAACAAACGTTAACCATACTCCTATTGCCCCATCAAAAAGGATATACCTCAGTAGCTGCGGCTATAGTGCGTTCCTGTAAATCTCCTTAACGACATCCTTTGTGGCTTCAATGGGAGCCATACTGAGCAACAACCCAAGACATGGGGTTTCGAAGGCAAGCTCTGTTAATTTATCCAGATCGGCTTCGCAATATCCTTCAGCCCTTAATCCAGGTTTGATTCCCATCTCCGATAGCCAGTTCCTGATTCCTTCACAGGCTTTATCAGCTTCATCCGGTACTCCTTTTAAACCGGGAACAATCGGAGCCAAAATGTCAGCTAAGATAGCAGCTTTTGATGTATAAATTTGTTTTACGACCGAGGGGAGTAAGAGTCCAAGCCCAAGTCCGTGAGCCAAATCCGGTTTTACACCACTCAAAGGATGCTCGAGTGCGTGGGTAAAATGAAGAAGGCTATTGTCAAAACTCATCCCGGCAATCATAGAGGCGTAAAGTAGATAATACCTGGCAGTAAGGTCTTCCGGGTTCATCTTTGCGATAGGAAGATATTTTGCAACCAGCCTGATAGTTTCTTGCGCGGTAAGTATGGATATGGGACTGGTTATTTTTGTTGTTGCAGCTTCAATAACATGGTTTACTGCATCAACGGATACGTAAACTGTCTGATCTTCCGGAAGCATGGTTATCAATGCGGGATCGTCAATTGAATATAAAGGGTATATAAAGTCATAGGCTATTGCAGGTTTGTACTCTTTTTCAGGTATACTTACAACTGCAAACCTATCAATTTCTGTGCCCGTTCCATGTGTCAGATTGATGGTTATAATGGGTAGTGCCTTCTCAGGAGTAAAGCTATATAGATATAAGTCACGAGCATTTTTCTCAGGATATTGCATTAGAATAGCGACGCTTTTTGCCGCATCAATAGGGCTTCCGCCGCCAATTGACAAAACGGCTTGTGCACCAAAATCCAATGCAAGTTTTGTAGCCTCGTCAACCTGATCAACGGTAGGGTTTGGTGTGATGCCATCATATAATACATAATTTATTCCGTTCTCTTCAAATGCCCTAGTCACATAGTCCCATGCACCTGTTATCTTATAGGCGCTTTTTCCCGTTACGACTACCATTTTATTAATACCTTGATTTTTTAAGTTGGTGCAAATATCCCCAATCTTTTTGATTGCACCTACACCAAGGTAAACGATTGATCTTGATCTAATTTCCTTGATGTCATAAATATCAATACTTTGTTCCCACATATGAAACACCTCACTAAATTAGTTTTTTGGGTATTTTAAAAAGAATAATACTATGCCTTATGTAAAAAAACTCCTTACATAATATTAACTGAAAAGTAGAGTTATTACAATATAAACGTAATCATTTAGCTGTTTGACAGCCTTATTATCCATAAAAATATATAAACTATTCCAAGTATTTATGCTTTTTCACTTCTGAAACCAAATCCTTGCAATCTTCTAAATCCTTATGAATTGTACTATTTTCATCCACCTCTACCGTAATAAGCTTTTCTTCCTGTCCTGCATTGACTAAAACGTTACCATTATAATGGATTACTCTACTGTCTCCCCTAAAGGTGATCAGCTCATTATGGTGCTGCTCAGTACTTATGCTATTTGCAACAATTACGTACGCTTTGTTTTCGATGGCACGGATTCTCATGATATCAAGAGTTCTTTCCTGGCATGTTAGCATCGAATGACAAATGATTTGTGCTCCTTTTAACATTAATTCTCTGGTGCTCTCCGGGAACCAGCCTTCTAAGCAGATTACAACCCCAACCTTGCAGCCCTTTATATCAAAGACGTGTGATGTTTTCCCACAGGAAAAAAAATTGAGTTCATGATTTGTAAGATGTCTTTTCCTTTGCTTTCCAATATATCCAGAGGGTCCTGCAATGATGGCCGCAATGTAAAGCTGATCATTTTCTTTTTCTATAATAGCTCCAACCAAATGACAATTTGCTGTTTTTGCAATTTCACAAAGCCTTTTGGTTGTATATCCGTCAGGTATCTCTTCTGCTATCTCTACCAATTGATTTTTTGTATCGAAATAATAACCGGTTGAGAACAACTCCGGCAAAACCACTAAATCAACGGAATTATTGATGAGCTTCTCAACGGTATTCAAATTTCCGACCTTATCATTTTTTATGACATTCATTTGTAAAGGACCTATGATCATACGGCCTGTCTCCTTAACGTTTCATAAAATTCACTTTAGTCTCCAGCCCTTATATGCTATAAGCTTATCATAAATACTCTTCGTCGCCTTTAAATCCATGCCTGGGTTTAAAGGCAGAATAAAAAGAATCAGCTCATCTTCCTTTTCACGGATACTGTCTTTTTTACCGATACACTTACTGGAACAATAGCGTTTGTTTCTATAAACCAGCCTCACCCAGTCATTTTCTTTCGTAAAACCAAACCGCAAATACTCCTCCATTAAGCCTTTTAATTCAAAAGAGATGATATTTAAGGGGAAACTGCATGCATTACTTTTTTCTCTGTAAACAACAACAGACTCTATCTTTCCTCGAAGTTCCCTGGCTTCGTTATACCAAGGCATAAAATTCTCTAACTTTTGCACAATTCTTTCAGGATTTACAGTTCCCACCCATCCTGAATCAATCACCTTTTTTGCAATGAAGCTGTAAAGTCTTTTAATTTCCTTGAGCACAGGAGGGTTAATATGAAATGCAGCAAGATTAAGGTTTACCGTATCAATCATTTTTTTAAGAAGTACCTTACTGCTTTCGTTATTAGGTAAGTTTTCTATTATGTTTACTATTTTATCATAGGGCATCCCCTCAAAAGGCCCCTCACCCATATAGGTCAAGACATATCGAACAGCAGGCTCAGGCTCTACCCCCAACTCATACATTACTTCGATATAGTTCATATAGCACGCATCCAGTAAAAGTATATCAATAAAATTGCCTGTATCCTTATAAATTCGATTGATGACACCGCACATCTCAACAGTTTTCATGATATAGGGTTTCTCCTGGCTCAAGTCGGTCATTACGCCCACATAACAAGCACCATGGCCGCCGATAACAAGCATATAGTGTTTTGCCGGTTTTCGTTCCATCCCCCACTTTATGAAAGCATACAAACTTTCAGGGTCTGCCATGTTTACTTTTCCAAGTTCATTCACCAATTGGGCTCCCCTTTGGCTAAATTCATATCTTCGAACTCCGGTCCATATGTCTTTTTCATGAGGGATTTTTTCGTACGGCCTAATAATCCTCGCAACTTCCCTGTCCTCCCGCCCGATCTCCATTGCGAAAGCTACATCCTTACCAAAAGAAGCCCTCTCCAAATCCTTAAATGCCTTATAGACTTCCGGCTCCAATTCATTATTTCCGTTGGCATAAATGAGTACTGTCCAATTTCTTTCGGTGTGATTGCCCATTTCTCTACCTGCTTAATTTTAAGAAGTCCTTCGCTATAATCAATATATTCGTGGTTTCATGCTCTGTGCAATTCAATATCCTATTATCTTTTACTTACTGACTCTAATTACCAAAGACCCGTCACTATCCATTTTATAATCCAGCAAATAAACAAAGCTCCCTCTGCACTTTATTTTTTGATGTACCGTATTAAGGCCGCTAACAGGCAAATCAATGGGTCTTAGCCTCCACTCTCCCAATGCGTCATCCTCTATTTTCCATGGGAAACTGCTATTGATCAGCATCCGGTCTAATGCTTCAGGAGTTCCTACATATGGGACTTGATTGATATTGTTTGCAAAAATACCAAGTCTGGCTTCTGAGGTGGAATATAAAACGTGAGAGTCAAAGGAAATAAGTCCGGCATCATCCTTTAAATAACTTATTTTCACTACCTTACTCTCTTTGAAGTTATAAAGTAAAAGCCTGTTTGGAGACGCTTTGATAAGCACACTATGCTCATTGTAGATATCAAAATCCCTTATATCCGGGGATTCCTTCCTGTCCTCCAAGGAAATCAGCTGCATATGTTCCGTCAAATCAGAAGGGTTAATTTCCCCTGACTGCTTGAATTCATTGTCATATACAAGAATTTTTGATTTTCCATAATAAGATGCCATCATTAAAAGCCAACCATTTTTTGAGAAGACCATTTTCGAACAGGGAAGCCCTTTTTCAAGTTTCACCCTCTCCTTTAAACTTCCATCCTGCATGTATACATAAAGTTCACCCTTCTCAATCTCATAGACATAGAGTAATCCATTATAATACGACATGGAAACATACTTTTGTCCCTTTTCGCCCATAGACTTTATGGGCTGTTGACCATCAACATCATACATTAAAATTTCGTTTCCTACCTCTACACCATTCTCCAGTTTCCCTGTACATCCAATGAGATAAATGAATCTGTCAGCAACCTCAAAATCCAGCCATTTCACATCTTGAGGAAGCTTGTCAAGCACCTTCCCGGGAGGACTGTAATAGAAATTGCTTGCATTGCCCAATCCCGCTGTATTTCTCATATCCTGGACCGCTGCAATCCCATTTGAATGGTTCCAGCTTCCCGGGCCGCTCATTTGAATCTCTGGTACTGTAGCACTCTTAGAAATTTCCGGATTGTGTCCGGGCAAAACAACCACATCCCCTGCCATAAGACGACGCTCACAGCCTGCAACAGCAAGCAGCATAAAAACTAACCCAATTAAAACTATCGTTTTTTTTAACATATCTATCACCATATCTTCTTATAAATCGCAGACGATACAACCAATATGTATCTTATATGATTATAACATTTCTCACCTATTGCTCAAAGCTTTCACCTACGAAGAGCTTCATCCTCTACCAAGGAAATCACAGGATACATTTTATTATAATGCTTTTGAATAAACATTGCATTTCTTCTTTTATAGAGCTTTTCTGCCAGCCGGTCTGCAATGGGTATCAGAACCCGTTCGTGGGAACATAAAACCGGAGATACGGTATTGGGGCTTCCGGTTATTTGTTTATTAAGACATGCACAGGCGCTTGCACACCGTTTCTTAAGCACACAACCATCACAGGGCTCCCTTTTTTCCTTACTCTGCAAGTTGATATCATCCCTTTTAAACCTATTGATCCCTTCATCAACATGTCCTATCTTATACTTCTCATCTCCCACAAACTGTACACAGGGATAAATTGCTCCGTCGGGCGCTATTGAAATCTGGCTTTTCCCCAGATCACAGCTTTCCGAGCATTTTTTATTCAAATCGATATAGGAATTGATTTTCGTATCAAAAAGGCTGAAATAAAACTTTTCTTCCCTTAAAGTTTTTTCGAAATAGTAATCAGCAAGAATCTCATACTCTTTTTTAAGTGCTTTCATATGGGCATCAGACCAGCAGGCACTAAAGTTAACCGATGGGACAATAAATCGGAACCCCAGATCGTGAAGGTGCATGACCGACTTTGAGAAATATTTTGCCGTTTGGGGTGTCACCACCTGAAGCACGGGTGAATAGGGCTTATAATGAAGCAATTGTTTTATTTTTGGCAGAAGACATTGATATGTACCCTTATTCTCTCTGTCTATCCTGTTCATATCATGGGCATCCATGACCCCATCATGACTTAAGGCAATGAATATTCCTTCTTTTTCCGAATAGTGCAAAAAGTCTTTATCTAAAAGCATTCCGTTGGTTGTGATTTTAAAGCTAAGCTCCAGGTCTTTTTCCTTTCCTTTCAATTTGGCATAATCAACAATTTGGTATATCAGCCCTTTCATAAGCAGCGGTTCACCGCCAAAGAAAACAAATCCTGCGTGCTTTTGACTCATTTTTATAACCATATCAACCGCTTTTTTAGCATTTTCCAGATTCATGGACTGATGATTCTTTTTGTCTACGTAACAGTATTTGCAGCTTAAATTGCACCGGTTGGTAAGGTGTATTGTCACATTCATGCTTTAGCCCCCTTTCGACAATAGTCTCATCCTATTCCCTGGGCTTTTAGCCAGTCTACAAAGTCCTTGACCTGCAATTTCAAAAGCTCCTCCGGGGTCTTTTGCACTCCATTTTCCTCCTGCCCCTTTCCCGGATCATAAAATACCCCTACTACCGTTTCTCCTGTACCCTCTACAATTGCCTCCCGATATGTTTTTGAAAGGTCCAGTACGTTATAATTTTTATCATTGGGTGAAATGTGTACAGCCCCATCCTCGGTTTCTGCCGCATCAACCACCGATACGAATTCAAAACCGATTTTTTTATTTTTGTCCAATCCGTCCAGTTCTAAAATATGGTTTCCCTTTTTAAACATAGGATCTTTCGCTTGTACTTCTCGGGACACTGTGTCCTTTTCTGTCTCATTGATTACGCCCAATTGGATTTCGTTCTTTAGCAATTCCACTTGCACAATGGAAAGTGCCTTTGCTTCATTCATAAAATCCTCCTCGAGAAAATTCCCGGGAAGCCCCCCTGGATAATTTCCTGCATACATGGGCTGTGGCCGCTCAAAAAAATTCTGAACCAGCCTGGACAATTTTGCCCTGTAGCTTAAGGTTGGAATGGGCGACCAATCGGTGACCGGTTCTTTAAACTCTGGCTTTTTATGGGTATAACTCACCTTACCGTCTCCGTACACAAAGACCGGTGCCACCTTATGGGATTTCATTACAGTCACAGTGTCCTCTTCCTTCTGACATGCGGTTAATGTAGACAATATCAAACCGGAGAGCACAAATCCCAAGGCTGCGGAGCTTTTCCACCGCATTGGCATGACTTTCAACACACTGGGATTTTCCAAAACAAAACTTCGATCCGGGTACCCTGCTTTATATTTTTTAATAGGCTCCAACTTCATTTCCTACACCTCCTAATGTTCTTAAGAGTATTCTAGGAAAAAAAACTAAAGAAAGTATCATGACTTTGTAAAGAAAGTCTAAAGATTTGCAGAGTTTTTTATTATAACTTCAAACTCGCTTCCCTTCCCCAAAGTGCTTTGCACCCGGATTTCCCAGCCGCTTATATCCGCAATCCGCTTTACAATATAAAGTCCGATCCCACTCCCCATTCCGCTCTTTCTGGCCTCGTCCGCCATGTAAAAATTATCGAAAATGTTGGGAAGATCCTGCTCACTTATTCCCATCCCGTTATCACGGATAGAAAACACAATTGCAGAACCTGACTGCTGCATAGATATATGGATGGCTCCCCCCTGCTTTCCGTATTTTACTGCGTTATCCAAAAGGTTTATCATCACTTCCCTGAGCATGGTCTTATCCGCATAAACCCAAATCTCCCCGGAAGAGGTATGGTCTACCTTCATTTCCTTTTCAGCAAAGAGAGGTGACAACAGCCGTAAAACCGTGATAATCTCTTCCTTTAGATTCAATTTTTCAATAAGGGGCTTGATTTCTTCCAGACGTGTTGCGGTAACCAACGATTTCACAAGGCCTGTAAGCCTGTCAATTTCGCTATCTACATCTTTTAAATATTCGTTTAATACTTCGGCATCTACATTCTTCTCTCCTATAAAAGGCTCGATCAACGCTTTTATGGAAGCCAGGGGGGTCTTTAACTCATGGGAAATATTGCTTGCAAACCTTTTCCTTCCCACCTCAATCCTGTGAAGCTCCTCGCTCATCCGGTTAAATGTTTTGGCCAAAGTACCGATTTCATCTTTTGAGAGAATTTCCACCGTTGTTCCCGTTTTTCCTTCAAGAATTTTTTTGGATGCTTCGGTCAGGCACTTTACAGGTTTTATGATTCTACCTCCAAAATAGTAAGAGGCGGCAAACACAGCCAGGACAACAACCAGTGAGATTCCCACAACTTGATACGCAAAACCTAATACATCCTTCCACAAATCCCCAACATCATAAGAAATGAGAACGATACCAAAAGGTACATTTTTGCGAAGCATGGGATAGGCCAGCATGGCAATTCTTTCACCATGATAGTTGTAATATCCGACAGATACCTGCATCTTGGATAAAGCTTCCCGTGTCTCAGGATTTTGAACTATTTGACCTTCAAACTGCTTTAAGCTATCTGCTATTACTTTACTTTCTAAGTTCAATACCAGTATCCGCCCACCGGGACTTCCGGTCTTCCCTTCCTCTGATAGATTAAAAAAATTCGTTAATTTCCAATTGACCGCGGCGGTTTTGGAAACATACCCGGCAATATATGAATAAAATTCCTCCGTCTTTTTAAACTGGTGCCGGTAATAGAGCATAATTAGAGATGTATCCAAAAGAGTAACTGCAATAATAAAAATCAACCCGAAAATGACCGCAAATCGAAAGCTTATACTTTTTGACATATGGCTAACCAACTTCCTTCGTGAAAAAGTAACCGATTCCCCATTTGGTTCGGATATAAAAAGGATTCTTCAAGTCATCCTCTATCTTTTCCCTTAGATTGCTGATATGTACATCCACCGTCCGTGTATCAAAATCCGGTTCGTTCCACACCAATTCAAATATTTTTTCTCTTGATAGCACCATCCCTCTATTTTTTATGAGAATTTCCAAAATGTCAAATTCCTTTGCGGTAAGTTCTACAACAGATCCGTTTTTTACAACTTCCCGCAGTGCAAAATCGACTTTCATATCTTTCAATTCAAAATAGCTGTCCTTGCTTCCTTTATTTCCTCTTCTTGTCACTGTCTTCATTCTTGCAATTAAAACCCGGGTATTAAAAGGTTTTGTAACATAATCATCCGCCCCCAGCTCCAATCCCAATACCATATCAGCATGATCATCCTTTGCCGTCAGCATAATCACAGGGACATCACTTGATTCACGGATTCTTCTTAGAAGCGTAATTCCATCCACTCCGGGAAGCATAATATCCAGGAGCACAATGTCAAACTGATTCATTTTAATCCACCGCTGAGCTTCTTCGCCGTCAAAAGCGGCTTGTACACTATATCCTTCCTTCTTTAGGCTTGCCGTTAGGCCTTTAACAAGCGGTTTTTCATCATCTATGATAAGAACTCTCATGATCTCCCCCCCAAAGTTTCACGTTCTATTCAAATCATACCATAAGCCCACCGGGAATTCGATCCCTTTTTACATCTACAACTTTATAACTAAAGCTTTGCTTGTGTTAACAAAACAAAAAAGTGAAGAATCTATCCAAACCCCTTGTGTAAAAAGACCGCAATAAGTCGTTCCGGCCTTTCTGGACATCTGGTTTTTGGAGCCATTTCTTCACCATGGTACGCAAACATTTTATATCCCTACAATCCATCGCAAGCAATCTGAATCCAGTTTATTTTTTATGCACTTTCAAAGCATATTTGACCGCCCCTTTGGAGCACTGATCCACGCATTCCCCACACAGGATACATTCAGGATGATTCATATCATTTTGCTTTACCATCTGATCCACCTCAAGACTCATAGGACAGATCTTGGTACAAAGCTTGCATCCTGTACACTTTCCGCCATCTGCCTTCAAATGAAGGGAAGGATACTTTAGTGTATTTTTGATTTTACTCCCCAGAATCATAAATGGGGACATCCAGCAGATATAATGACACGCAGCTCTTCTCCCGGATTTCAAAGCCAAAAATGCAATTACAATAATACATCCATAATAAATAATATATTTAAGCGGTGACGAAATGGAAATCCCATGCTCAGTCTGATAAAAGAAGTCCCATTGTTTTACTCCCCCGGCGGCAATGAACCCTGCCGCAATAGAAAGAAGCCAGGGCACCCAGATAACATACTTAATATAGTCCCTCTTTCCCAGCTTGGCCTTCTTATCCGTAACCATCCTGCAGCACTCCTGCAATCCCCCTGCCGGACAAAACCAACTGCAAAACAGCCTCCCAAAAAACAAAGAAGACACAAATAAAACGATAAACATGATAAAGCTTCCCGTTACAATTCCTTGAAATGCACCATCGATAATCAAATAAGGCGATAAATAAAATATAGTAATGGGAAACAGTAAAAAAGATATAAAAAGTATTGCTTTTCTAAACGGTTGTCTTTTCATCATGACGCCCCCCAAAAAATAATTTATATAATATACACTTAAAAAATCCATACTATGCTGCTTTCTTATTTCACCACAATACATTGGGTGCCTTTCTTGCACAATATAAGATTTTTTCATGTGTTCTATAGTTTACTTCTTTTCCTTGTCCGCCAACAGTTTCATCACTTCGTCAGCCCATTCGATATAGGCGTTATATACTTTTTGCCCGAATAAAAGGGTCATTAGAATATAGGGGTGATTCTCATGCATATCCCGTTTTGCCGTGAGTTCATTCTCAAAGCCGCCAAGCCGCTTTAATGCACTTAGGGAATTGCTTCGAAAAGTCGATATATGTTCGAGCAGCTTTTTGGGATCTTCCAGGTTTCCAAAATACAATTTCAGAAGGATTTCATACCGGACAATTTCCTTTTCTGCCGGCTGTCCAAGCCATTCCTTAAGAAGCTTAAGTCCTTTATCGGTAATGGAGTACACATTGCGGGTCCGGTTGGAATCGGTTGTTGTTTTGCTTATATAACCTGCCTCCTCCAACTTCTTTAACTCAGGGTAGATCTGCCCAAAACTCTCACTCCAGAAGTTGCTGAACCGGATGGAAATGATCTTTTTCATTTCATATCCCGACATCGGCCCTTCACTTAAAAGACCTAATACAACATATTTTGTTTTACTTTTTGAATTCATAACAGCCTCTCCAAATATAACTATTAGATATATCTAATAGTTATATTGTACTTCAAACTCTGAATATTGTCAACATGACCCTTTAAGAGCTTATCCTCAATATAAAAATACGCAATAAAAATCACCTGAGCATTAAGCTCAGATGATTTTTGGTGATTGCTTCGCAATACCGCTAATAAAAAACCGGATGGAACAAGTTTTTTGTCCGATCCGTTTTTTCTCTAAAGATTTATATACACTTTTTAATACTAATTGGCATTAATACATACTATCCAAAAAAGCCAGGCCTGTTTTCGTTTTAAAGTATTTTTTCCTAATGGTTTTTACATCTTCAAAATCAATATTATCTTCAAAAATATTCACAAGGAAATCAGCCTCTACAAGGATCTGTTATCATCTGCATGTACTTATCTCTCCCATTAGCAAATCCTGGGCAGCTGCTCGCCTACCAACATATCCACCATCCTGCTTCCTCCGGTAACGGTTTTAAGCATTACCTTTTTAGGATGGGATTCAACCACTTCACCGATCACAGCAGCCTGTGACCCAAACTTATTATTCTTTACCTCCCTTAATATCTCCTGTACCGCATGTTGGGGCGCTATAATTACCATTTTACCCTCATTGGCCATATATAGAGGATCCATCCCTAAAAGCTCACAAATCCCCCTTACTTCGTCTTTCACAGGGACTTTTTCCTCATCAATGCGAATCCCTACATTGCTTTGCTGCGCAATTTCATTGAGTGTGGTCGCAAGCCCTCCCCGGGTGGGGTCACGAAGCACATGCACATCCCGGGTTACTTTCAATATGCTTTCCACCATAGTATTTAAAGGTGCACAGTCACTTTGGATATCGCCGGAAATATCGAGTTTTTCTCTTTCAACCAGGATGGAAACGCCATGTTCACCAATTCCGCCTGTAATGATCACCTTGTCCCCAACCTTTGCATTCCTTCCGGAGAGATGGATTCCTTCTTCAATAATTCCAATACCTGCCGTGTTGATAAAAATCTTATCCGCAGCCCCTCTTCCCACAACCTTGGTATCTCCCGCAGCAATTTTTACATTACACTCCCTAAGGGTTTTTGCCATGGATTCAACAATCCTCTCCAGCTCCGTCATCGCAAGGCCTTCTTCTATAATAAAGCCGCAGCTTAAATAAAGGGGCTTTGCTCCGGATGCAGCCAGGTCATTTACCGTACCGCAGATGGAAAGCTTACCGATATCGCCTCCCTTAAAAAAAATAGGGCTGATTACAAAAGAGTCGGTTGTAAACGCCAGTCTTCCTGTTGGTAAAGTGAAATTGGCACTGTCATCCCCCTGAAGCAGCAGTTCATTTGAAAAATGCTTGAGGAACAACCGCTCAATCAATTGGTGAGTTAATTTTCCCCCGCTTCCATGGGCTAGAGTTATAATATCAGACATGGGTACCTCCATATTTATAATATGCCGCACAGGTTCCTTCCGAAGAAACCATACAAGCACCTACCGGATTTTCAGGTATACATGTTTTGCCAAAAAGCTTGCATTCTTTTGGGGTTTTCTTCCCTTTAAGAACTTCTCCACACAAACAGCCTTGAGGCTCCTTCCATTCCCCCTGCCCAATGCGGAAAACCTTCCATGCATCAAAGGCCGCATATTGAGATTTTACCTTGAGGCCGGAACCGGGAATGCTACCGATTCCCCGCCAATTTTCATCACTGGCTTCAAATACCTCATATATTTTTTCCTTGGCAAGGAGATTGCCTTCTTCGGTCACAAACCTTGAGTATAGGTTTTCTACCGTAATTTGGTTCTCATTGATATTTTGTACCAATTTTATTATGGCGTTTAATAAATCAACCGGCTCAAATCCCGCAACAACCCCCGGAATTTTAAACTTCTCCGCCATCTCAAGATAAAAGGAGGTACCGATAATGGCACTCACATGCCCGGGATATAAAAATCCATCCACGCCTATATCCTTATCCCCTGCAAGAAGCTTCAAAGCTTCGGGTATGGTTTTATTGGAGGAAAGGATGGAATAATTGTAAACACCCTCCTCCTTTGCCTTTATCACCGAAAGGGCAATTACCGGAAGGGTTGTTTCAAAACCGATGGAAAGAAATACCACCTTTTTACCGGGGTTTTCCCTGGCGATATTGATTGAATCAAGAGGAGAATATACAATCCGGATATCTCTCCCCAAAGCTTTTTCTTTTAAAAGGGAGGTTTCACTTCCCGGTACACGCATCATATCTCCAAAGGTTGCGATGATTACATCCTCCCTTTGACAGAGGCTTACGGCCGCATCCATAAAGTAGCCGGGAGTCACGCACACAGGGCAGCCAGGCCCGGAAACCAAACGGATATTGGGGGGTAAAAGATCCCTGATCCCATACCGGAATATCGACATGGTATGGGTACCGCAAACCTCCATCAGTGTTACCGGCTTCCCGGTATAAGCTGCCAAAACCTCTCCCATTTTGGATGCCAGGGCAGAATTTCTAAATTCATCAATCACCTTACTCATTGGATAGCTCCTTTAGTTCACTGAAGAGGTCAATGGTTTTTAGGGCTTCCTCTTCATCCATCTTTTGGATTGCGCAGCCTGCATGCACCAATATATAATCCCCTATCTGAACATTTTTGAGAAGTTCTATGGATACTTCCTTTGAAATCCCCATCATCTCTACAAGGCAGGTTTTATCCTCCACCCTGATAACTTTCCCCGGTATGGCAAGACACATGATTATCCTCTCCCGTGTATCATTAATTTTTCACTGTTTAATTCAATATCTACAATCTTTTTAACTGATCACCATTTAATGTAAAGACTAAAAACTTATTTACCCACTTCAGCCTTATATATAACTGTCTTATTATAGAAAATCAGAGTAATTCTTATTAAAAGAATAAATCATGTACAATCATAACATATCCCTTTATCAAAAAAAAGCTGAAAAAAATTAGGAAAAAATACCCTCCTAACCCTTTAACCGAATTACCGATTCATTTTAAAACTTCTTACAGAATATTCAATATCCAAGTTCACCTTATATCTTCTTCAGCACTGGATTTAAACTTTAAACTTATTAACAAGTTTTTGCATATCCTCTGTCATCCCTGTTACATTCCCAGTAAGGTTACAATTATTAAGGATTTCCATTATGCCCCAAACACCGTTACCCGGTTTTTCCCGTTCCGCTTAGACGTATATAACGCTTCATCTGCAGCTTTAATCAGAGAAGCCCTATTCGGTGCATGCTGCGGATATGTCGCTAATCCGCAGCTTATGGTCACTTTCAGTTCTTTTCCCCCAAAGGGGACAACCATTTCATAAACAGCATTTCTAAGACGCTCCGCACCAATTAGCGCGCTGGCTTGATCCGTTTCAGGCAGTAATAGAATAAACTCTTCCCCACCATACCTTCCAATGATATCTATATTTCTAAAACAAGTTTGTGCATTTTTTGCTACATCCGCTAAAACCAGGTCTCCGGCTTGATGGCCAAATTGATCATTGAATACTTTAAAATTGTCAATATCAAACAAAACAATGGAAAGCTCTTTTTTATACCTTCTTGCCCTTTCCAATTCCTGATCAAACAAAAACATAAAGTGTTTATGTGTATATAAGCCCGTCAGACCATCGGTTACCGCCAGTTGGTAAAGCCTTGCATTTTCGATGGATATCGCCGCCTGGGTCATAATGATATTCATAATATCGATATCCTCTTCGGTAAATACGGCACTGGACAGCGCATTGTCCAGATAGCATACCCCCTTAATCTCGTTGTTATATTTAACGGGTGTGCACAAAATGGATTTAAGCTTATGGTAAACAACACTTTGACAATTTCTATATCTTTCATCCTCCATGGCATCTAAGGTCAGGACAGCCTGCCCGGTTTTTAATACTTCATCCACAATACTTTTGGAAAAGTATCCGTTGATTGCGCTGTTCCCATCGATATCCTCCAATGCTTTGATTTCTATTTCTTCGTTCTTCATATCCTTTAACATAAGGTAACCCTTGTGAGCTCCTGTCACTTCCATTGCAATGGAAATAACCTTTTTTAGAAGTTCATCCAGACTCAAAATAGAACTGATATCCTGGGTTAAACTAACAATCGAAGACATCCTTTGACTGTATCGAATCTCATTTACAAACCTTTCCTCCGAACTGACATTTTCATCCCTAATTCCAAGTAATCCGGCGGTTTTTCGCTCATACCCCCTAGCCCCGATCTCCTTAAAAATAAAATATGCCGATTCAAAATTTCTCTTCGCTTTTTCCGTCTTTCCCAAGCGCCTTAAAAACATAGCGTATTCATAATGGCAAAGACCCAATTCATATTTTCTTCGGATGTCTCTGCTTAGTTTTATACATTCCAAAAACATATTTTCCGCTTTCCTGATATCCCCCTTTAACTCATTGAGTTTTGCCGCTGTCCGGATAGCACAAACACGGTATGTAAGCCAGAGTTTTGTATTTTCCAAGGCATCCTTTGTGATATTCTCCGTTTTCTTGAGTAGTTTTTTCAAATCCTTTGTAGATAAACTGTCACGGATTATAATGTATTCGGCAAGGTAGGTTTCTGCAAGATAGGGATAGAGGGGTATGGAGTATTCCTTCAGAAAATTGTTTTCTTCAAATAATACTTTACATTCCTCCAGATATTTTTTCGCATTTAAAATATCTCCCTTCTCAAGGTATACCCTTCCCAATTGAATACCTGTAATACATGTTAAAAATAACTCATTATCTCTTCGAGCCAGTTTATTTGCTTCCAAACCTTTCATTTCTGCATGATCCAAGTCACCTTCTTCACATAAGCACATGGTTTCAAACATACCGACAATCATAAAAACAAAATTGTTTTTGTATTGAATGCCCATATCACAGTATTTAGAATTATACACTCTTGCATTTTTGTAATCGCCAATATTGATATACGTCCCTGCAAGAGCACTCAAAGAACCCCAACTTTCACTTAATCCCCCGATCTTCTTAAGTATGTCAAGATTCTGTTTAAAACAGTTAATACTCTTTAGGTATTCACCTTTACACTTGTAAAAATACCCCATATTAAGATAGCTATTGGCCATCCCCCATGAATCATTTAATTCTTTTCTAAGAGCCAAAGCCTTCTGGTAATACTTTAGCGCTGGTTTAAATTTAGGTATTTCGGCTAGATAAAGTGCATACATCATGGTGCTAAGGGCCAACTCTTTCGATTTGCCAAGCTGCGACTCCGAAAGATTCAGCATTCTTAATACGGTTCTTAAAAGTTTTTTTCTGCCCTTCATGGCGCAAGTTGAATAAAGAATATAATAAAGCCATATACATTCTTTTGTCTCTTCATATTTTCCGCTTTCCTTTACAGGCGTAGTAATCTTGGGAAATCCGATATGAACAAAATGCATGATCATTTCTTTCACAACCGAGAAACCAAATAGAAATTTATTTTCAGGAAGTTTCTCCCCTAATGCAAACAAAGCTTTTTTACAGTTTTCTTGACAATTTTCCCAGTCTGAAATTTTAAAATAAGCATAACTTAATAGTCTATAAATTCTTGCCAGCTTCCATTTGATCTTTATAAAGGGCAGTAGTTCACTAAAAATCTCAATGGCTTTTCCAGGCTTTCCGATATCAGAATAGGATTCCCCCAATTTTTCCATACAAAGCATCCATTTTTCATGGTCCTTTCGGCCATTTTCTTCAAGTAGTTTTCTGATAATAGATAAATAACTGATAGCATCCTCGAATGCACAATTTATTTTTGCTTTTTCCCCTGCAGCAAAAGCATATTCCAGTATTTTACCTTTATCTTTTCCCTCTATAAAATGGTATGCCAAATCAAATATAACTCTGTCTTTATCTTCCATGTAGAGGGTCTCTATGGCAGCCGCGATTTCTAGATGTAATTTTCCTTTACTCTTCTCTTCAATATTTTTATAAAAGGCTTCTTTGATTCTGTCATGTGCAAAATGCACTTTCCCACGCTCTTTAAAGTCTTCTTGCAGTAATTGAAGCTCAATAGCCCTGTCTATCGCCTGCACAATTTCCTTCTTATTCAAATCCCCGATACGGAAAAGTACTTCGATATCAAATTTTCTACCAATTACAGCTGCATAGGAAAGGATTGCTACTTCCTTCTCACTAAGGAGGGAAATCTTTTTTAAGATGGCGTCCAATATAGTGGACGATACCTCCACCTTTTCTAAAACCTCTTCGTTTGACCGCCAATGCTCCCCTTCGTAAAAAACTGCCTTTTCAGTCACAAGTTGTTTTAGTATTTCCACCGCAAAAAACGGATTGCCCTTACTTTTTCCATATATAAAATTTGTTATTTCTTTAACATTATCCATCTGATCAAACATCAGCCTGGATATAAAAAGATTATTTTCCTCTTGGCTAAAAGGTTTTAAATGGATTTCATAAAAAGCCAAGTTATCTCTGAGGTAATTGATTAAACGGCAGAGGCCTTGATTTTCATGCATTTCATCACTTCTATAGGTTCCTATGAAAAGTATGGGATACACGGATGCTTCCTTTGCCAATTCCACCAAAAGATCCACGCTTCCCTCATCGCTCCAATGCAAATCATCCAATAATACAGCAAGTCCTCCTCCAACTTTTCCGATTCCGTAAAAAAGTTGGCTGGATACTGTAAGAAATCTGCTGCTTTCCTTCGCAAAATCCAGTGCAACCAATGGAGGACATTCCCCGATGATTTCGCTCATTTGGGGATTTAGTCTTAAAATGATTTCTCCCAAATTTCCTATATCATTCCGAATGCTTTCCTTAATTTTTTCCTTTTTCCTTTCCGAGTATTCCTTGTTATAATCCCGCACATACTCACTAATAACATCCTTAAAAGGTCCATAGGGTATTTTGTTTTTCCCGGAAAAACATTTCCCCTGTAAAAAAACACCATTCTTCTCATACACATAACTTTTAAGTTCTTCAACCAATCTGGTTTTTCCACTTCCGGCCTCACCACTTATAAATACAATACTCCCCTGTCCGGCTAAAGCACTGTCAAAAGCTTTTTTAAGTTCTTCCAGTTCACTCGTTCTTCCGGTCAGTTCGGTTTTAAAATTAAGCTTGATTCCTCCATCGTTTAATCCCAGTACAAAATTTTCCTGTCCTCTCATATATCTTTCAAGGTCTTTAAGTAAACCATCTGCGCTTTGATACCTTCTTTCAGGCTCTTTTTCCAATAGCTTCAAAACGATGTTTTCCAGCGTATCGGTTATAAAAGGATTGATCCGCTTTAGTTTTGGAGGAATTTTAGCGATTTGCTGATGAATAATTGCATTCAAGGAATCTGCTTCAAAAGGTAATCTTCCGGTCAGAAGCTGATAAAATATGATCCCCAAAGAGTACAAATCACTTCTTCCATCAACACTCTTCTTAATTACGCCCAATTTTTCGGGTGCCGTATAGTTAAATAAGTCGATTGCTTTACTTGTATCGTTGGTATTAAATTCCTTGATTTGAGATAATCCAAAGCCGGTTAGATTAACATGCCATATTGCATCCTTCGAGGCGTCCTTGACCCGGTTTACAATGATATTGCCAGGTTTCAAATCTCTATGGGTTACACCTGCCTGATGAACAACTTTCAGGATTTCAGTAACTTTGTATATAATGTCAACGACTTCCTCAATAGAAAGAATGGTTTTTTGCTCTATTAAAGCATGTAACCCTTTTCCCTCCAAGTACTCCATTACAATATAATGCAGGTTGTCCAACTTTCCCATATCGATTACTTTTACTACGTAGGGAATATTGAGTTTAGCAACTACATCCACTTCATTTCTAAAACGGATAAAATCCTCCACTCTGTTTGAAATTGTACTGTTTCTTAATACCTTGACAGCCACATTGAGCCCGCTGTCCATTTCCTCCGCAAGCCAGACTGTCCCCATCATTCCTTCGCTGATTTTTTGCACCACTTTAAATTTATTATTTATGCTCTTACCGATCAAATCCATGCAGGTCCTCCTTCATTCGTACGGTAAAAAAGCCTTATTTTGTTCATTGGACGTTCTTTTCATAAAGCTTATGAATTGCCATGGAAAGTCACTTAACGGGTGGTTTTCAGCATAACCACTTTCCATTTTCCAAGTTTTAAAATGAACTATCTGGATTTGTGCCTCGTACATACTTAAAAAATTGGCCGGGTACAGGGCATGAGTGATGTAATTTGCGGAAATTAATATTCTAATGCAACCTATATAAAGAGAAGCCATAAGTTTACTTTTTCCCAAAACTTGCTTCACTATATGGAATGGATAACCGCTTTAATTTTTACACTTTCTGGAATTTCTCATGACACAAGGATGAAGACGTGACTGCAGCTTATAATGACATAATGAATGAGTTTAGACTATTTAATATTTTTTGAAATCAATTTAAAAGATGACCAAAATATGATTGGATAATTCCATTATACCATACATCCTGACATAAAATAAACCTATCTTTTTTCTAATGCCTCGTAACGTAATTCTTATACAGGTTCCATTAAAACAGTTTTTGCACATACAAAAAAGCAGGAAAACTGTCCCTGCTTTTAACGTTCTTCCTAGATTTCAGTTATACTCCGGCTCCAGCCCCTGCGGCAGCTGCATGGCTTGATGCAATGGAGTCCTTTACAGCCTTTGCAACTTTTATAACAAACATATATAAGTCGGTATCAAAGTCACCTCTTAGCTGGCCTTTAAAAATCACCTTTGCTCTTTCTCTCGCAGCCTTTCTTTCATCCCCCGAAAATAGAATTTTCCGAAATCCTAATGCTTCTACAAGGCATACGGTCATAATATCTTCCATCTCGATTTTTGTATTTTCATTCAATAGTACCTCTCTATATCTCGCTTCCTCTTTTCTTTTTAAGGAATTGTTAATCATAACGTACTGTTTATAGGGAAAGAGAAGCAAAAAACGCCGTTCTTCCTGTCTAAAGATCCCCTTTGCCTCCATTGCCTCATAAATCCGGTTTGTAATTTTCTTCAACTTATAGCTCAGCTTAAAAACAACCGATTGAATTCTGACAGGTTTATTATATTGGGCTATTACATTTAATGCTTCATCCATCAGTTCATTTCCAACTGTTGTTTTATCCATAAGTATAATTTTTTTGTCCTGCAGTTTTATTTTCCCCGCTTTAGCCAGTTCCATAAGCAAAGCAGCATAGATTCCGTACTTGATAGTTCCAGAAGCATAATAGGTTAACCTGCCTTTGTCCTCGATATAAGCCAGTAAAATTAACTTTTCCATTAAATCTGTCATCCGACCATCTCCCTTAAAGGCGAGGATTATTCATCCTCACCTTTTCCATCATTGCCTTCTTCCGAAGCTTTACTTTTAATTAATTTTTTTCTTTTTTGAATGGCCTCATTTAAAATATACTCAATTTGACCATTGATAGACCTGAATTCATTCTCAGCCCACTTGCTGATTTCTTCCCACATCTTGGTACTAAGTCTTAAGGGTATTGTTTTTTTCTCCGCCATTTTATCACTCCCTTAATTATGGAGTGTACCTGCGTTAATAACCGGCTGTGTTGACCTTTCACCACAGAGTACAACCAATAAGTTGCTAACCATCGCCGCTTTTCTTTCCTCATCCAGTTCTACAATCTGGTCTTCCGAAAGTTTATTCAGCGCCATTTGAACCATTCCCACAGCCCCCTCAACAATCTTTTGTCTTGCCGCGATAATTGCTGCCGCCTGCTGACGCTGCAGCATGGAAGCTGCAATTTCAGGAGCATACGCAAGGTGGCTTAATCTGGCTTCTTCAACAACAACCCCTGCTTTTCCAAGTCTTTCCTGTAATTCCTTTTTCAGCGCATCGGCAACCTCATCGGTGCTTCCCCTTAGCGAAAGGTGCTTGGTATCGTCTTCGGATATATCATAGGGGTACAAGCCTGCCAGATGCCTTAAAGCAGATTCGCTTTGTGTTCTTACGTAATCATTATAATTTTCCACATCAAACAGCGCTTCATAGGTATTTTCAACCCGCCATACCACAACAGCGGCGATTTCAATCGGATTCCCCATTTCGTCGTTGACTTTAAGCTTTTCACCGTTTAAGTTTCTGGAACGAAGAGATATTTTTTTCTTGCTGTAAAACGGGTTTGCCCAATACCATCCTGACTTTTTCACTGTTCCCTTATACTCACCGAAAAGAACCAGTGCTGCAGCTTCATTGGGCTGGAGAATAAAGAATCCGGGTGTAAAAAAGCACCATACTACGAAAACAACGATTCCAGAAATAATGGACAGGACGCTAAGTGTTTCATTGCCTTCGACTGTAGAATTTGCTACACCATAGATGAACATTAAGGGTCCAATGATAAATAAGAGTAAATCCAAAACAATCATTTTTGCACCTGAATAAACTTGAACTACTTTTTCTTGCATAACTAACACCTCACACATTAAATTTTATTATGTTTTGCCATCGATTTGATATCATTATGATATCATTTTTGCATTGTTAGATCAAACATGTTTTATACCAATTTTGGGCAAAAAAAAAGAAAAAGGCCTCAATTTTTTCAATTACTTTCATTAATTGAAGCCTTATTCCCTAATACTCCTTAACTTACGTCTTGTTATTAAAAAGCCAGACGTTGCACTTTGCTTTTTGATAGATATTTGCGGCTGAATTTGCAAATATCCTAAGTTTGTGGTTATCCTGTGCAATAGCAATAACGTCACACTTTAAATCCTCTGCTGTAGATATAATGGAATCCTCCACCGTTCTGGCATAAATAATCGACGTATGAATCATGACCTCATGTTTTTCCGCAATCTTTAAAGCTCTCTCAATGGATGCCCGTGCATACTCAACCTTATCGGGCATCTGCGCATTGAGGGGCAGATTTCTCGGTACTTCAATAACATAAATTACATGAATATTTGTACCTATGACCCTTTGTATGGAACAAATCAGATCGATGATATCCTCACAGGAGCGCTTTCCGTCGGTGGGTATCAATATATTTTTACACTCCATCCCCTTTTCACTCCTCCGAATCGCCCAACAATATTTTCCTTAAATTTTCCTGCTCATTTTGGGTAGAAATTGCAATGACCATATCTTTTGCAGCAAGTTCCGTATCTCCCTTTGCAAAGATAACATTTCTTCCTCTTAAAATCAGGGCGATGACACAATCGTAAGGCAGCGGGATCTGGCTTAAGGTCTTTCCCACAACCGGTGAATCCGCCAGTAATTCAGCCTCGACCAGCGCCATTTCATTATGATCAAAGGTCAGAAGGGTGGTAAGCTGTTTTTTGGCAACGTACCTTTCAATCGCTTCTGCAATGGAAATGGTACCGCTAATGGTAGTTCCAATTCCCAGTTCTCTAAATATTCTTTCATTTTTGGGATTACTGATTCTCGCAATGGCTTTCGGTACATTAAAATAACGCTTTCCCAACTGGCAAGCTACCAAATTGTCCTCATCATCACCTGTAACGGCTACAATCACATCCGCTCTTGCACATCCTGCTCTTTCAAGCCCATCAATGGATGATCCGGATGCAAAGATCACACTTTCCCCCAGTTCACGGCTCAAATGCTGAACACGGTTAAAATCCCAATCTACCAAAGTAACCTCAAATCCCTTAGCTAGAAGGGTCTTTGTCAGGTAATACCCTAGCTGTCCGCCACCTACTACAACCACATACATCCCTATTCCCCCTTCATTAATTTAATATAGCTTTTGCAGCTTACTTCGGTCGGACAGTAACATGTAAGCCCAACATCCTCTTCGTAAAACTTTTTCGCCTTCGGGTCCACAATCCTAACCACCACATTGGAAACCTTAAAAAGAAATTTCGCAATCTGCCCAACCATAATGTTGGTATTGTCTCCCTTTGCTACAGATATTACCGCATCTGCCTCCCCAATCCCGGCATTTATCAATACATCCTCGTCGATCCCTGTTCCTACGATAATTCTTCCGTTAAAATTATTGTCCAGTTTGTCAAAGGCAACGGGATTCCTGTCGATAATGGCAACCTCATGCCCTTCTTCATAAAGTTCATAGGCCATTTTACTTCCAACTCTACCACATCCGATGATTAAAACTTTCACACCTACACCCTCTTTCCCTATATTATTAAATATAAATACAGTAAAACAGATTCTTCAGAAACTGATTTTTTAGAGATCTTTATTTGAATTTGTCACCGGTTTTATGCTAAAATCTATTTATACTCTTTTGCATTTAAAGCTATAATAACCATCTAAGTAAACCCTTGTCACAGCAATTAAATTTATGGAATATTCCTTCTATTTAATGCAAATAAGTAATAGTAAAATCTTCTTTTATCGATAGATGACGAAGTGTAAACATAGTAAAATTCGAGAGATGAAATACCTGGTTTACTTAGGTGTCAGAAATCGAAATTTTACTATTACAGTTCGTTATCTATAACAGAGAGTAAAAACTGTTTGACAGATACTATTTTATATTTTATTCCGTGATTACACAATATGTAGGCAGAAATAACTATTTATATCATAATTGGGAGGCTTATGCCATGTCCTTCTTTAGTGAATCCGATTTGCCCGGTATTGGCAAAAAAGTAAGTTGTACGACTCATTCCAAAGAAAAAGTAGTACTGGTAATCCATAACGATGGGAAAAGAGAGTTTTATATTATGGATAAAGAAGGTGATCCGCAGGCAAGCGTAACCCTTCTTGATGAAGAAGCCAGACGCCTGGGCGGTTTTCTTTCAGGTGTTATGTTTAAGCCGAAATCTGTGGAAAACCTGGAGCTTGCTTTGGAAGGAATCCGCATAGACTGGTACAAATTAGATAAAAACTCGCCGGTTATCGGCAAAAAACTAGGCGGCTTGGGAATCCGTAAAAATACACAAGTTTCCATCATCGCGATTTTGAAGGAAACCGAATTTATACCCAATCCCAGTTCGGATTATGTTTTTGAAGCTGGGGATACCTGTGTTGTCATCGGAAAGCCTGAAAAATTTAAGGATTTTTTGGAAATTGTCCGACCGGCTCAGGGCTAACAGTAATCCAAGAACAGCATTACTCTAAGGAGGACAAATGGAACATAACATCCTTTTCGAACTGGGAATTGTATTATTTGCAGGATTTTTTGCCGCCTTGCTGATGAAAAAATTAGGCCAATCCGTAATCATCGGCTACATGGTAGTCGGTTTATTGATTGGGCCCAACACACTGGGACTGGTTAAGGAAACTGAGCTCTTGGAAACCCTTTCCCAGCTTGGTATCGTTTTTTTAATGTTTTTTTTGGGTCTGGAGTTTACCATCAAGAAGTTTAAGAAGATAAAAAACTCTGTATTTTTTATTGGTACATATGAAGTCATCTTAAACCTTCTGATTGGTTTTTTGATAGGAACACTCCTAGGCTTCCCCATAAAGGAAAGACTTTTCTTTGCAGGAATCATTGCCCTTAGCAGCAGTGGCGTAGTAGCAAAACTCCTTTTTGAAATGAAACGGACCGCCTCCAAGGAATCGGAAATCTTGATGGGCGTTATGGTATTTGAGGACTTCTTCGCAATCGTACTTTTAGGAATTCTTTCCAGTTTCGCTTCGGACAGCAGCGTTCAAATTGGTGTTATCGCACAATCCATTGGTTTAGCCATACTATTTTATGCGGTGTTTATTGTTATCGGCATACTGGTTATTGACCGGCTTACCGATCTCCTTCTTCGGATAGAATCCCAGGAACTCTTTACAGCTCTCATGCTCGGAGTCATTTTGCTGGTAGGCGCATTTGCTTTAAAAATCGGCCTGGCATCCGCTGCCGGCGCATTTTTATTAGGGATGATCATAAACAGCTATGATGTGGAAGAACGGCTTCATAGAACGGTTTCTGCTTTTAAAGACATCTTTCTCGTGGTTTTCTTTATATCCTTTGGGATGCTTTTGGATCCACAGCAGATCCCCGATATTTTACCCTTGATCGCAATTGTTGTTCCCCTCACGGTTCTTGCTGAATTAATTGTTACCTCTTCCTCTGCCTTTTTCAGCGGCTTCTCTGCCAAAAGTGCTGTGGCCATCGGTTCCAGTATGATTGCCCGGGGTGAATACTCATTGATCTATGCATCCTTAGGCCTTGCAACCGGCGCGATCACCAAGTCTCTATATCAATTTACCGGTCTTTATGTTTTTGTTATGACCTTGATAGCCCCTATCGCCATGAAAAATTCCCAAAAAATTAAGTCAGTACTCACCTTTACAACACCTAAGTTTATAAAATACGGTGCAAAGCTTATATCCGTTACAATGAAACCCATACTTCTTCCTGAAGAATCAGGTGTTAGAGTAGACCGGAGCTATCAATTTCTAGTCCATTTTACCCTTTATCTGGTATCGGTTATCAGTATTATCGTTATTTCAGCCTATATGCAAAAAAGCCCGTATTTCATAGCCATTATCCTCTTGGCCGCAATTGGGATATATTTAGTCTACAGGCTTCGACAGCTGTTTGCGTCGAAAATTAAAAGAATTGAAGAACAAGTGGACTACCACCTGCTTCACCAGGGCCCCTATAATTTGGACACCATTGTACGGTTTATTTCGAATTTATTTAGCGCATTGCTTACCATTATCATCCTGGGTGCATCTTTCTGGAGCTTTGGCTCTACTGTTATGGCAAGCCTGCTTCTTTTATTTGTAATATACCTTTTTATTGTATCTATTTATGTTTACAGGAAAACATTTAAGGAAATTTAATAATCTATATAGATTGCATTAAAAACTTACATTTGGCAGAGCATTCAGCGAACGATTTTAACGATGATTGCGATAGACAAATGTAAAATGTTTTTTGCATCATCGATAATACGGTAACAACGCCGATTTATTGTGCAATGGTATGAATGATATCGATTATCGCCGTATTTCTTTTAATCTTATATTGGCCAACTACAATCCCGTTAGTTTTCCCTGCTTTCACCATTTCTCCAATAAATGCTTCCTTACTTGGTATTAAACCTTCTTTTAAAAGTTTATCTGCCACAATGGATGGAGTATCACCACTGTTGATACTTAAAGAAACTTCCGGCGGTATCGGGGTGGGCTCCGGTTTCTTTGCCTTATCTTTCGGTTCTACGGGTTCGACGGTTTCGCTCTTTTTTTCATCCTTCTCCGGATCATTTCCCGCCAAAAGCTTTGGACTCTCTTTTTTGATAAGCTCACTTGACTCAACCATTCCATACTGCTTTGCCGCCTCAATAATTTCATTCCGGCTTAAGGCAGATCCCGGATTTGCTCCCGCCATGTATATCATACTGATCATTGAAGTAAGAATAACACCAAGCCCCAGCCCCAACAGCAAACTCTTAATATGAAAATTTTTCATTTGTTCCTCCCACATGAAAAAAGCGCCCAAAGCGCTTTAACATTAGATTATTTTATTCATGCCCAGTATTAATTCAATTTCACCTTTTCCCATATTGAGCATTTTTGCAATTTCGGTTTCGTCTACTCCGCTTTCTGCAAGCTGAATCACTTCTTTATACCTGCTATTAATAGGAATAACCTTGTCCCGCGCTTTTGTTTGGATTCTTAGGTTTTCTGCCTGGGTAGCCGGAAGCGGATTGCCGGCAGCGGTCCTTTTGGTTTCCTCTGCTCTTGCCAGTATATTTGCATTGCCAATGACAGTATTCTTTTCACCTTTAAGCTTTTTAACACCCTTCTCTTCGTTGATTTTTGTATTCACTTGCTGTATTCTGTTCTCAAGCGTCTCCATCATCTTACACACTTCATCATTCTTTGAATCGATTTGTGTCACTATATAGTCAGAAAACTTGTTAAGTTCCTCTATCATTTCTTCTGCTTCCTTCATCAGACCTTCCAATGCAACCTTTTTTTCATCAATTAAACTTGCATGGTCTATTGCCCTTTTCCGGTCATAAAAAACTAAAGCAAGAGAAATTAAAACAAGTAAAATCCCTAATGTCATAATACTTAAATAAAAAGAATTCATTTTCAAATACACCTCTACTTATTGATTTTGTCTTTAGTAAGTATAAAACCATTGTATCAAATGTGTCTTTAAAATTCTATACGTTTTACAACCTTATATCAATCACGCTTGTCCCTGTTTCCTTTTTCGGGTCATGTCCTTCCCCCTTGCCGTCCTTCCCGCTATTTGTCTGTTTTTCTCTTTTCGTTTGCTTTTGATTTTTCTTTTCCTCTTTATCCCGGATTTTGGCATCCTGAGCTTTTTCCCGGGAATGTACCTGTTTCATGTCCTTCTCTGCTTTTTGCTGTGTGGATAATGATTGCTGCTGTTGGTGAACTTCATTTTTTTGTTGTTCCTCAAACTGTTGCCTCTTTGATACATCCGGCGTTCTTGGAACCATAACCTGCAAATCAACGGGTTTTATCGGCATAGCCACCCCATTCCTTTCATACCAAAACAGCGAAAATAAATCGGTTATTTATCTAAAGGTCCCACTCTGACATCGGCTCCATCCCTGTATAATGTACAATACTGCAGGGTTTCTTTTATATACATCAGGCATGTACCAATGGCAACCTTGGTTCCGGGATACGCAAAATTATTAACCCTGATTTTACCGTAGGCATCCTGTTGAAGCTTCGCCTCAATTCCTGCCATTTCCTCTTTTAGTTCATTGATCTTATTGGAGTAAAAAACTTTGGTACGGACACTCTTAGCCATCATTTCCTGTTTCTCCGGGGTCATTTGACCTGCTGCTTCCAGTTTCTTCAGCAAGACAATTGCTTGTTCAGCCTTTTTTATATCACTTTCAATATTGGCTATTTCCTCTTTCAATGCCTTATACCGCTCCCTGAGTGTAGGATCCACACCTACTTCAATGTCTGTAACCGTCGCCATATGCGAACCGATGACCTTAGCGGAAACCTCCTTTCCTACCTTGGAGGAACCACCAACTAAAAGACCTTTTTTTCCGCCCAGTTCAAGCCTGTTTCCACACTTAACATTGCTGTGCATGATCGCTTCAGCTTTAATGTCATTTTTGGCCTCCAGACTGCTATGTTCTATATATCTGGCAATAATATCCCCACCACTTACCAATACGCCTTTTCCAACACCTTGCATACCTCTTCTCAGTATAATGTCTCCACCGGCTTTTATGGTAGCCCCTTCTACAACACCCCACACTTCAACATTTCCACCCGCTTCGACATAAAATCCGGAAAGTACATTTCCCCGGATAATGACATTACCGACAAAATTGATATTTCCGGTAGAATTATCCACATCTGCCGGCACCTCATAATTTGCAAAAACATTTACTTTTCCTTCAATATAGCTTACCTGTCCATCAATAGAGGCAATCAAATTTTGTCCGTCTTCGGACATTTCCACATTCCTTCCCTTAGGTAAACTGGAAGGTCTACCATCTAAAGCAGGAAGATCATAACCATATACGGTTTTTCCTTTTATACCGGCAACAGGAGGAATAAGCCCGCAAAGCTTTTGTCCGGTATGAACACTCTCTATGAGATTCAGTTCTCTAAAATCAACCCTTCCATCTTCAAGAACTGTCGGCTTTCTATCTTTACTGATATCAAACAAAAACTCCACTTTTCCGTTTTGTCCGTTCACCGACGGCATACCTTCAGCAATACAGATCAGTTCATTAAATACGGGATACTTTGCCATAGTTTCCAGTGTTTCATTTTTTAAACCGTAGACAATACCATTCTTTTCGGCAATTTCTACAATTTCCTCAACCGTCAGCATCCGGCCGCCTTCGGGAGGGGTAATGGAAATATATGCTTTCATTTTATCCGGAGCAACTGTAATGGATATGGAAGCATCAATTTTCACCTCTTCTTGAGGATCGGCAATTTTTACCGGCTTCCTTTCAGCCTTTAAAACAGCTAGTTCAACCACATCCTTATTAAAGTTTCGAATCTGTTTTCGAGTCAATTTCTCAATGATATCCCTTGTCTCTACTTTTGCACCCTTACCAACAGGAGGATGAACAATCAGAAATACCCCTTCATCCTGGAATTTAATTTCAAAAAAGCCGTCATTCACTCCGCCACTTCCAAAATTTTTAATGTCTCCCATGTTAGAATCCCCCCGTTTCGTTTCGACAAATCCTCTAAAAAATGATGTTATTCCTTAAGAATCGACTTATGTCTGGCAAGCTTACCCCTAAGCCGTAAAATCGCTTTGGTATGTAACTGAGAAATTCTAGACTCAGATACTTTCATTATCGCACTTATCTCTTTAAGTGTCAATTCTTCAAAATAATACAAAGACACAACCATCTTTTCCTTTTCTGGCAATTTATTGATCGCATCCGCCAAAATATCCCTTATTTCGGTAATTTCCATATGACTTTCCGGCCTGTCCTCTTTACCTGAATTAAAAAGGTCAGTCCCAACTTCATAGTTCTGCTCAAGAAACTCTTCCAGAGAAATCATGGAAGATAAGTTCACTTCATTTAACAATTTATAAAATTCATCCAACGTAATTCCAAGCTTATCCGCTACTTCCTTGTCTGTAGCCGAGTGTCCCAATTCATTTTCAATTTCCCAGTATACCTTTTCAAGTTCCTTATTTTTCTGGCGTAAAGATCTGGGTACCCAATCCATCTCACGGATACTGTCAATAATCGATCCTCTGATACGCAAAGACGCATAGGTCTCAAACTTTACTCCCTTGTTGATATCGAACTTGTCAATCGCATCAATCAAACCAAACACGCCGAACCCAACCAAATCGTCGTATTCAACATTTGATCCGAAATAGATGTTGAGTCTGCCTGCAACATACTTAATCAAATGGGAATATTCTACGATCAATTTCTCCCTTACAGCAGGATCTTTACCCTCACTATATTGCTTCCATAAATCAAGCTGTTTGCTGCTAGCTGATGACATATAAATCCCCCACATTACTTAATTTCTTTTGTTTATATTTATCTTGACTTTGATTCGGTTTAAAAGATTTCATTGCATTTTAACCCTATCATTAATAAACCAATTTAATTTTTATTCACAATCCGCCTCATCATTGATTTCTCTCGTCCCGTTCTGCAAAAAGTGGCTGAAAATCTTCTCCATCATCCTCTACCCTATAATCTATGTTGTTTCCGCTGACTTTGTCTGCCTCATTCCGGAGATTCTCCTCCTGCTGCTGCCTTTCCAGTTCTTCCTGCCTTGCACGCTCCTCTTCTTTCCTCTTTCGCTCAACTTCTTCCTCAATTTTCAAAATACTTCCCCTGATCAACGTCCCAATGATATAAAAACAAACCATACTGATGGACATTCTTATATAGATATCCTGCATTCCGTTGTTATATTTGAAACTGATTGCACCAACGATCACCGTCATGAAAGCACTCAGTATAAAAGGCAACCTATGGATGTAGTCCATCATGAGTTCCTCTCTTAAATCTGTTTTGTCCCATAGCCTATTGTTTTAATAACCAGCCTGCCGTCGTCTGAATAAAGCTCAATAGTTCTTCCGTAATTTCCGCCTGTATCCTCCGAAATTACAGGGATATCCAGTTCCATAAGCTTTTCTTTCGATGAAACTGCATTTCTGGAACCAATCCGGACGAGGTCAGAGTACTGATTAAAGGCAAACATCTGAGCACCTCCTGCAAGTTTAGCCACAATTTTGGAACGGCATGCCCCCAGTTTCACCATATCCTCAAGCAGCTTGACAATCCCAGTATCTGCAAACTTAGCAACATTTGTATTGTTCCTTGCCTGTAAACTGGATGGAAGCATAATATGGGCCAGTCCTATTATTTTTGTGCTCCTATCATATAATGCGATTCCTATGCAAGACCCCAATCCTAACGTTGTTAAAACACCAGGATGGGTGGATACCTGTAAATCAGCCATGCCAACTTTTATAATATTATCCATCAGCTTATTACTCCCAATGCTTTAAGTAGTATCTCATAAGATTCAAGATCAGGAACTAAGAAAAAGTCTCCTATTACCTTTGTGTCCCCCTCGTTAAATTCGGTTTCAATGTATAAAACCGTATCTCCAATCTTGCCAAACTCAATTGCGGGGACACTAACAATTGCTCCAGCCATATCGATGGCCAAATCGGGCACAGTAGGCATTATTTTTAAGTTTGTAAGGGAAGAAAGTGCGGATAAATAGGATCCCGCCAGGATATTGCCAATTTCCCTCAATGCAGAAATTTCGATTTCGTCGAATTCTCCGGAATTTCCACCGGGTTTCCCCATCAGTAGGTCCACCAAAGTATGGGCTGCATTGTATTCCAGGATAAACATAATATTTCCGGTTATATCACCGGTAACGTTCAGCAGAATACCGACAACAATCGTTTCTGCACCGCCCAAGATCTCGTTTACTTCTTTAAATTCGAGCACCTTTATCTTGGGCACATCCATATTTACTTTTTTATTGAGCATTTTTGCCAAAGCTGTAGCTGCATTCCCGGCTCCGATATTGCCTATTTCCTTTAAGACATCCATCTGCAAGTTGTTTAAATCATTAATATTAATTGTCATAACAATACCCTTTCTTACTTATAGATAACGAAGTGTAAACTTAGTAAAACTCGAGAGATGAAATACCTGGTTTACCTAGGTTTGGGAAATCGAATCTTTTACTTTTACAGTTCGTTATCTTTAACCCGCATCCGACACAATAAGCTTTTCTAAGTTTAACAGTGTAACAATCCGGTCTCCGATTTTTCCAACACCTAAGATATAATCCATTGAAACATCACTGGTTATATTGGTAATGCTTTCAACAGCTTCTTCATCCAGCTGTAAAACTTCCATGACAGCATCCACAATAATTCCGAAGACCACCTCTTCAATCTTCACAATAATAATTCTTGTATCTTCGGTCTCTTCCACCTGAGGCAATCCAAATTTCTTTCTCAAATCAAAGGTCGGTATGATCTCTCCTCGAAGGTTAATAACACCCCTTATATAATCCGGTGTCTTGGGTACCCGTGCAATGGTCATGATTTTTTCAATGGTGGTTACCTTCTGAATATCCACCCCATACTCCTCTTTCCCAAGAAGAAATACAACAAATTGTTTTAAATTCGTATTCATAGAACCTTCCATATTTTTTCTCCTTTCTAAGCAAGAGAATTTACATCCAGAATTAGGGCAACATTTCCATCTCCGAGAATTGTAGCACCTGCAATCGTCCTAATGCCTGACAGCAATTTGCCTAATGATTTGATAACGATTTCCTGCTGCCCGATTAAGTTGTCTACAATGAACCCGGATAACTTATCTCCTTTTTTTACAATAACTACCGTTAGGTGCTTCTTAACCTTATCTTCCTGAGGAACATCCAAAACTTTATCCAGGCGGACTACCGGTACTACCATATTTCTTAAAAGAATCACTTCCTGTTTTTGGACCATCTTAATATCATTGGGGGAAATATTGATAATTTCCCGTATAGTACTTAAAGGAATTGCATACTTTTCTTTTCCAATCATTACAAGGAGCGCTTGAATAATCGCCAGGGTCAGGGGCAGCCGTATAATATTTTTTGTTCCCTTACCAAGTTCGGTTTCGATTTCAACCGTCCCGCCCAAAGCTTCAATCTTTGTCTTAACCGCATCCATTCCAACACCTCTTCCGGAGAGGTCGGTAACTTGGTCTGCTGTTGAGAATCCTGCTTTAAAAAGGAAATCAATAATGTCTCTGGTAGACAAAGTATTTGCAATATCTTTATTTACAAGGCCCTTTTCAATGGCTTTCTTTTTAACCTTCTCTACATTAATACCCTGCCCGTCATCTTCAACCTCAATCACAACGTTATTACCGTCCTGATATGCTTTTAAGTTAATCTGTCCAACTTCCGGCTTTCCAAGTTCTTTCCTCTTTTCTGTTGATTCCAAGCCATGATCTGCTGAATTCCTTAAAAGATGGATTAATGGGTCCCCGATCTCGTCGATAACCGTTCTATCCAGTTCAGTCTCTTCACCCGACATATTAAAAACAACTTCTTTCCCAAGCTCTTTGGCAACATCACGAATCAATCTCGGGAACCTGTTGAACACTGTCTCAACCGGAACCATTCGAACTTTCATAACCGCATCATGCAAGTTTGTAGTAATCCGTTCCATGTATTCAACAGTTTCATTGTAAACCTGCGACCGGTCACCATTGTCAATACCCTCAAGGCGTGTTTTTATAATAATGAGCTCGCTTACCAGGTTCATTAAGACATCCAAACGGTCGATATCCACCCTTACCGTTTTACCCGTTCTGGGCTTCTTTGAAGTATTGGCCGCCTTATGAGACGTCTCCTCATCAGCAGCTTCCTCATGGACTGAAACTTTTACATTTTCTTCATGTTTTACATCTTCACATTTACCAACGGCCGCTTGTTCCTCGTCAACTACAGCACGTTCAAGGGTTGTAACAACCACTTCATCCACTTCTGCGATGGAATTTAGCTCTTTATTGAATAATGCCAACTCTTCTTTGGTAACTACAGCAACTGTAAATTCGAAATCGAATCTCTCATCTTCAATATCCTGAACCTTGGGCTCTGATTTGATAATTTCAGCATATCTTTCCAGCGCCTGAAAGATGATAAATGACCTGGCCGATTTTAAAACACAGCCCTTATTGAGAACAACGGTGATCTTAAACGCATGCATTCCCATATCAAGTGCTTTATTAATTACATTCTGCTCATACTGGTTGACTTTAAAATTAGCAGTCGGATGATTTCCTACATCTACAATGACCGGCTCCTTCTTTGGAGCGGGCTTTTCATGATTGATTTCAACTTCTGCCGTTTTGTTTTGGATAATATCTCCTAAAACCTTGATAATATCGCTGTAGGCTTCGTTTCCTTCACTTTCGGTATTCATAATGTTATTTAAGTAGTTTTCCAACGCATCCAAACATTTAAAAAGCGTATCAATCAATCTCGTTGTAATTTTTATTTCATCATTTCTTAAAGCGTGCAGTACATTTTCCATATCGTGAGTAAGCTTTGCCATTTTCGAAAAGCCCATCGTACCGGACATCCCCTTTAATGTATGGGCTACTCTGAATATTTCATTTAGCATTGAACTGTCCTGTGGATTTTGTTCAAGCTGCAAAAGGCTTTGATTTAGGCCCTGCAAATGCTCCTTGGTTTCCTCAATAAAAATTTCAAGGTATTGGCTCATATCCATTATACTTGCACCCCCATAATTTTCATAATTTCCTGCGTGATTTCACCCAGTGGTACTACAGCATCAACAACTCCTGTTTGAACAGCCATTTTGGGCATTCCGTAAACTGTACTTGTTTGTTCATCTTGTGCAATGATATATCCGTTATTCTCACTTTTAATCTTTTTGATTCCCTCACTTCCATCCCCGCCCATTCCTGTCATAATGACCGCAATCACATTTTTTAGTCCTGTTTTCGCGACCGATTCCATCATGACATTTACAGCCGGGCGATGCCCTCCTACAGGTGGATCCTGCGTAAGCTTAATCCTCAGGTTGTTTTCCTCGGTTATTTTTACAGTCATATGGTAATTTCCCGGTGCCATATAAGCAATTCCTGCTTTTACAAGTTCTCCATCCTCCGCTTCTTTTACTCTAATCTTGCTCATATTGTTGAGTCTTTCTGCAAGTGATTTTGTAAATCCGGGCGGCATGTGCTGTACAATTAAAATTGCTGCTTGAATATTTCCGGGTATCAATGGAATTACACTTTGCAATGCTCTGGGACCACCCGTAGATGTTCCGATTGCAACAAGCTTCTTTATATCACCTGGCTTTACCGTTTCTTGTTTGACTGTCTTCTCAGGTAATGGAATGTTTGGCTTTTTAATATGGATAGATTTTTTCGCAATTTTAACCTTTTCAATGATCTCTTTTTTAATTTCATCACCGGTTATCTCAAAGATATTGGTTGGTTTTGCTATAAAATCTATCGCTCCATATTCCAGTGCTTTAATTGTAGCCTCAGTGCCAGCTCTTGTAAGGTTGCTTAACATAACCACAGGCAAAGAGTCCTTCTTCAACAGTTCCTTTAGGCATGTGAGTCCATCCATTACAGGCATTTCCACATCCAGTGTCAGTACATCCGGTTTTAAAAGTTCAGCCTTCTCCAGCGCTTCCTGTCCGTTTTTGGCTGTACCTATCACCTCAATATCCTGGTCACTCATTAAAATGTCTGTTATCACTTTTCGCATAAATGCGGAATCATCTACAACCAACACCTTGATTGAACGTTCCATCAACTAAATCAGCCCTTTTTGTCTTAGTTTTCTTTGTTCCTGGAATATGTAGCCTATAATCGCTTCTCTATGTTTATCTTCAATTTTTATGAATTTGACTCCGATTTCAAATTTGTAAGCCATATTATCTTCCAGTTTATCAATCCTAACGACCTGGCCCGAAAAAACAACCGTATTTTCTTTAGAAAAAACTATTTCACAGATAAGGTATGCGTCCTTTTCCAACTGCTCCTCCACGGCTATACAGATTCCGCCGCCGCTTAAATCCCTGACCACAGCCTTTTTATTTCTGGGTAGACTCTTTGTATCCCCGGTTAATGACTGCAATACACCATACTTTACGGGAAGGCAACACTCCAGCCGGAAAAACTGCCTTCTTTGAATTCTTGAGATATCACCCGTGATTTTTATTTTAATAAGCGGGATGTTATCTTTAGTAGTACGGTCCATTACCTCTGCTTTAAAACCATAAAAATCACCCTTCATAATATAAAATATATTGAGCATCGTTCCTTTTTGCAGAGGGTATACCATGCCTTCATGGATAGGAGCTGCAATCAGTGCCGTATCATCATTTTCAGCCCATTCAAAGGCACTTACAAAGCACATATTCGAATTTGGATCAATGAAGGAGTCTACCTCCAATTGAAGTTTTATTCCTACTTGTAATTGTGATAGTTTCATTTTTCTCTCCAACCTTTTTGCTTATTATCTATAGATATGTGATTACTTTACCGTTTCCTGGGGAACCATTTCCTACTTTACCTAAGTATTCATAAAATTCACCAAACGATTTATAAATCCCTTTATACCGCTATTCCCATTGGCCGGCAGAGTCCTTTTCGTTTCAATCAATTTCCTTGAAATTTCCCTGACAAATTTGGATGCATGGCTCTTCGGGAAACTAAGGGAAAAGGGCTGCTGCAGTTTAACTGCCTTGATTACCGCTTCATCTTGGAGTATATATCCCAGTGAATGCAGCCTTAGGGATAAAAACTTTTCTGTGACTAAAGACAGCTTATTTAAAATATCGATTGCTTCATTTTCATTTTCAGCACGGTTGACAACCACTTTGATTATTTTTTCCTTATCCCTGTGGGACACCATTTTAATAAGCGCATAGGCATCTGTAATGGATGTGGGTTCCGGCGTGGTTACAAGCAAAATCTCGTCTGCTGCCATTACAAAGCTCATTACATTGTCGGATAATCCGGCTCCCGTATCAATTAATACAACATCGGATATTTTATCTAAAAGTGCAATATTCGTTACGAATTTTTGCAGTTGGTTCTTGTCAAGTTTTATAAGATCTTCAACACCGGATCCTCCGGATATAAACTTAATATTTTTAGGCCCCTCACATAAAACTTCCAATATATTTTTTTCGTTATGTATTACATCTACAAGGGTAAATTTCGGGATCATACCAAATAATACATCAATATTTGCCAGGCCAAAATCTGCATCCAAAATAACTACCCGAAGCCCCATTTCACTCAGTGCAATCGCCAGATTAATGGCAATATTGGTTTTACCAACACCACCTTTCCCGCTTGTAATCGTAATAATTTTAGCCTGCTTCTTACCTATATCACTCGGAAGGTTTTCCTGGCTGACCGCCTGCCTTAATTTGAGATTATCAATTATTTGTCTTAATTTTTCGGCTTGATCTCTCATTTTAAGTTATACTCCCTAATAAGTTTTTTGTGATCTTATCAATATTTGCAATTTCAATATCATCCGGCACACACTGTCCCGTTGTTATATAGGAAACCTTTTTGCCTGTTATATGCCTTGTATTAAGTATAATGCCGTTGGTAAGCGTCTCATCCAGTTTTGTAAATATCAATTTATAATCTTTTAAAAAGCTGTAGTTACTGACAATCTCCTTGCAGTTTCTCATGCTCGTAGTACTGCTTAAAACCAGGTAAACCTCATCCGCTTCCGAAGCAAGCACCAGTGATTTCAGTTCTTCAAATTGGGACTTGTTCCGGTAGCTTCGACCTGCCGTATCAATTAATATCAATTCCTTGTCCGAGTAATGATGAATTGCATCCTTAATCTCAATAGCGGAGTATGCTACTGTAATGGGCAATCCTAGAATCTCCGCATAAGTTTTAAGCTGTTCAACCGCCGCTATACGGTAAGTATCTGCTGTTATAAGACCAACCTTCTTTTTATAATTCAATGCATAATTTGCAGCAATTTTAGCCAGTGTAGTGGTTTTCCCTACACCGGTAGGACCCACAAAGATAACCACTGTCGGCTTCCCGTCATTTCTCATGTTGATGGTTTCGGGTTTGCCGAGCATTCCTGAAATCAATTTATATATAAGGGATGCTGCCTCATTCATGCTGGCATTCTCCCCAAGTTTCTCCCTAACTACATCCATGATTTTTTTTGCAATGTCTGCTTCAATCTCACTTTTTACCAGGTTATTATGAAAAAGCTGCAGCACTTTGGAGCTTTCCTTTTTATTCTCATCCTGCTTTAGGACAGTCTGAACATCCTGCTGCTGGCTAGCCGCCGCTTGCTGCTTATTGCCGTTACCCTGAAACTGTTCATATATTTTTTGGAGCATGGACTCCATATTAATTACCTTGCTTTCAAGCTCCGATATCTTTTCATCTTTTTCACTCACCTTCGGAGTGCTTTTCTCTTCCTTCATAACTTCCTTTTTCTCATCCCTGGAAGAAGTATTTTTTTCCTTTTTGCTTCCATAGTCCTCATCAATGGCTGCAAGTACTTCAACCATCGGCTTTGTAAAAAAACTAAAAAGCCCTTTTTTTCGCACTTTACGGGTATTTAAAATAATGGCATCATTTCCTAAATCCATTTTTACTTTTAATATTGCTTCCTGTGTATTGCTGCCTAAATACCGACGAATTTTCATATTTAAATACTCACCGTCCCAACTGATTGAACTTCGATACTCGGGTCAAGTTCATTGTAAGATAGAACAACCAAACCTGGTATAACCTGATCCGTAAGTCTCTTGAAATATAATCTGACGACAGGGGAAGCCAAAACAATTGGCTGCTGACCCAACTCCATTAAGCGCTGTACCTGCCTTGACAAGCTGCCGATAATGGTATTGCTGATGCTTGGCTCCAAATTCAGATAAGAGCCATGTTCCGTTCTTTGAAGTGAATCCATAATGACTTGCTCGAGCTGCGGATCTAATGTGATTACACTGGATTTGGAATCACCAATGAATCGCTTGGAAATTGCCCTCCCAAGGGCTTGTCTTACGTATTCGGTCAATATGTCCGAATCATGGGTGACAGGTGCATAATCTGCCAGCGTTTCCAAAATGGTTACCATATCCCGGATGCAAACCCCTTCCTTAAGAAGGTTTGCGATAACTTTTTGAATTTCACCGATGGTCATTACTTTAGGCACAAGCTCTTCCACGATGGCAGGATAACTCTGCTTGATGTTGTCGATTAAAGTTTGGACTTCCTGTCTGCCGGTTAGATCATGTGCATACCGCTTAATGGTTTCCGTCAAATGGGTAGCGATGATGGAAGGCGGATCCACAACCGTATAGCCAAGCATTTCAGCCCGGTCTCTCTGGCTTTCGGAAATCCAAACCGCAGGTAAACCGAATGCCGGCTCTACCGTCTGAATTCCATCCATATCTTCCTCTGCAACACCTGGATTCATCGCCATGAAGTGATCCAGCATCAATTCTCCTTTGGAAACTTCTACCCCTTTGATTTTTATCACGTATTCATTGGGTACCAACTGTATATTATCCCGGAGCCGGATAATCGGCACAATCATCCCTAGCTCCAAAGCCAGCTGTCTTCGAATCATAACCACCCGGTCCAAAAGATCCCCTCCCTGGTTGACATCGGCAAGGGGAATAATACCATAACCGAATTCAAGTTCAATGGGATCTACCTGAAGCAGAGAGATAACATTTTCAGGTTTTCTAATTTCTTCCACTTCACTTTCCTGCACCTGAACCTCTTCTTGCGCCTGAGCTGCCTTAAGCTGCTTCGACATGGAGTAGCCCACAAAGGCCAATATCACTGCAAGGGTCACAAACGGAATGGGTGGTAGAAAAAACGCGAGGGCAAAACACATGACAGACGATATATAAAGTACTCTTGGATTGCTGAATACTTGCTTTAACAATACATCACTTAAATCATCATCAGAACCTGCTCTTGTTACAATTATACCTGTAGCTGTGGAGATTAGCAATGCCGGAATCTGGCTTACAAGTCCATCCCCAATGGTAAGAATGGTATAGTTGTTAAGAGCAGTGGTCAGGTCCTCTCCTCTCATTAAAATGCCGAAGGCCAAACCGCCTAATATGTTGATAACTGTAATGATAATCCCTGCAATCGCATCTCCCTTTACAAACTTACTGGCACCATCCATCGCCCCGTAAAAGTCAGCTTCCTTTTGGATAGTCTTTCTTCTTTCCTTCGCTTCTGCATCATTGATAAGACCGGAGTTTAAATCCGCATCAATAGCCATCTGCTTACCGGGCATTGCATCCAATGTAAATCTGGCTGCGACTTCTGCGACCCTTTCCGAACCTTTGGTGATAACCATAAACTGAACGATCATGATGATAAGGAATATGATAAATCCTACTACAAGGTTTCCACCTGCAACGAAACTTCCAAAACCCGCAATAACGCCCCCCGCATGACCCTCCCCTAAAATTAGCTTAGCCGCGGTTATATTAAGGGATAATCTATATAAGGTGGTAAGAAGCAGTAATGAAGGAAATATGGATAACTGCAGGGCATCTTTGGTATATACTACATTGAGCAGTATAACAACCGCAATAGAAATATTGACTGCAAGGAGTACGTCCAAGACAAAGCTTGGGATGGGCAAAATAATGATTAATACGACAGCAACGATTAATACAGCTACAGCAATGTTGCTTATCTTCATTCTCCCTGCACCCCCTTTTTTCTAATCTTTGGTTAAATCATACGCCATAACAAATCGGCTTTTTTTACCCTGCCTGTCCCTTCCCCTTTAGGCTGTATACAAAAGCCAGCACCTCGGCAACTGCCTGGTAAAGCTCGGGAGGTATCTGCTGCCCGATTTCAACCGTTTCATATAAACTCCTTGCCAATGGCTTGTTTTCAACAATCTCCACCCGATGTTCCTTTGCCACTTCCTTAATTCTGAGAGCGATGTAATCCTGGCCCTTGGCAATTACAACCGGTGAATCTGCAATCTTTGCGTCATATTTCACGGCAACTGCAAAGTGTGTTGGGTTTGTAATAACTACATCTGCCTTCGGTACTTCCTGCAAAACCCTTCTCATTGACATTTCCCGCTGCCGTTGTTTTCTTTTTGACTTGACCTCCTGATTTCCTTCCGCCTGTTTAAACTCTTCCTTTACTTCCTGCTTAGTCATCTTCATATTTCTTTCAAATTCCCACCACTGATAAATATAGTCCAGTACTGCGATAAAGAGCATCGCTATACATATCCGTATTGCTACATTGATGGCAGTTGTACATATATAAATGCCAATCCCCATCGTATCCATATTCATTATATTGAGAACATTTTCTTTTTCCCCATTTAAGTAGGAGTATGCGACAAACCCTACAACCACCAACTTTACAATGGACTTTACCAACTCTACCAAGGAATGCAGTGAAAACATCCTTTTCATTCCGTTAATGGGGTTTAGCTTGCTAAACTTAAATCCCAAGGTTTTCATCGTAAAGAGATAACCAACCTGTGCATACGAGCAAATAAGTCCTGTTAGGAGTGCTATAAGAAAAACAGGTGCCAGGGTTTTTAATGTAACCGTTAGGGTCTCCATAAAAAGCCTGTATAAAATAGATGGTGTAAATAGTTCTTCATTTTTTGGATATTCGGATAGCAGTCTCTTCATAAATTGGGATATTTCCGAATACATGTAGCCGCCGAATATTCTAATGCCGATAATCAAAAACAATAATACTACCGCGGAGGTTATTTCCCTGCTTTGAAGTACCTGACCCTTTTCTCTTGCTTCACCTCTTCTTTTGGGCGTCGCTTTTTCTGTTTTTTCACTTTCCGCAAAAAGCTGAAGGTTTACTTTTTTATATGAATGAAAATGATTTTCTGCCGGATTTGAAGAGAACCCTAATAGCCTCTTTAGCCATATAATTACGCATTCAACTCTCTTTTTTATTTGGTACTTTACCATCACTTTTGCCCCAAATCCTTTATAAATTGCATCATCTCGCTTTGCATACCGTTGATGAGCATATCTACTACTGTTGCAAACATAGGTATGGTTAGAATTACTACAAAAAGTCCCATAATAATCTTAAGCGGCATCCCTACTACAAAAACATTAAGCTGCGGTACGGTTTTGGATATCAATCCCAAAGCGATATCCGAGATAAGAATTGCCGCTATGACCGGAGCACTGATTTTAAGCCCCACCACCAAAACATTTTGTACCAGACGCATCATATCTTCAAGTAAATTTAAATTAAACGCAGCCCCTCCTAAGGGGATATGCTTATAACTTTCAAAAAGCCCGCTAATCAAGATATGATGGCCGTTTACCGTTAAAAAAATCAACATGCAGGTGATAAAATAAAAGTTTGATGTTATGGGAACCTGTATATTACTTACCGGATCGATTACATTGACCATACCAAAACCGATCTGCATGTCCAAAAGCTGCCCTGCAAGGTAAATTGATGTAAAAACCAGATAAGAAACATATCCCAATGTCAGTCCTACAATAAATTCACTAAGTACCAAAAAGGTAAATTTATATATATTATCGTAATAATCAAGCTTTCCAAATGTAACTGTATTGACCAGTATGAGGGCAAGCAGCATTGAAAAACCAACTTTAAGGTATACGGGAATATTTCTTCTTCCAAATATAGGGGCGATGACAAACAATCCGGTCATTCGTACAAAAACAAGTATGAAAACTTCTACCCCATTTACAATTGCCCCTACCGGTATATCCAACGATTTCCCCTCCACCTGCGCTTTGCCCGTTTATGAGCAATGTTCTTATGCATAACCTTTACTGCAATTGTCTTTTACCTCTATCCGATAAACTGGTTCATATTCATAAATAACTTTTCGGTAAACTCAATCAATACCCGAAGCATCCACGAACCGAAAACCAGAATCCCTGCTACTACTGCCAGAATTTTCGGAATAAAGGTCAATGTCTGCTCCTGTATCTGGGTCGTTGCCTGAAAGATACTGACAGCCAATCCTACAATAAGACTTAGTCCAAGCATGGGAGCAGATACATATAATACAACCGTCAAAGCCTCCTGGGCTAAACTTAGAACCTGTCCTGACTCCATTGAAATACCTCCAACAATGATTTTCCCTTATAAGATGTCTTTATTTGTTTAAGTTTGCTTCTTTACCTACAGCTTTCACGTCACTTCATAAAACTGCTGACAATGGATTGGGTAATAAGGTTCCATCCATCTACCAAAATAAACAAGAGTATCTTAAAAGGCAGCGATATCATAACCGGAGGAAGCATCATCATCCCCATGGACATCAATGTACTGGAAACGACCATATCCAAAACCAAAAATGGAATGAATATTAAAAAACCGATTTGAAAAGCAGTCTTGAGCTCACTAATCAAAAAAGCGGGAATAACAGTTGTTAAAGGAAGCTTTTCCTTCTCAACGGGTGTTTTCACACCTGACAGCTTGACAAAGAGTGCCATGTCCTTTTCCCTGGTATGCTTGAACATAAACCCTTTTATGATTGTGGATGCTTTTTCTATAGCTACTTCCTGGGTAATCTCTCCCTTGGTAAAAGGCCCAAAGGCTTGATTGTTGATTTCTTTACCAATGGGAGCCATAATAAATAAGGTTAAAAACAAAGCTAGCCCAATCAAAACTTGATTCGGCGGCATCTGTTGAGTTCCTAATGCATTTCTAAGGAAAGAGAGAATAATAACAATTCTAGTAAAGGATGTCATCATTATGAGAATGGATGGCGCTAACGACAACACCGTCAAAAGCAAAAGAATCTGGATACTGGTTGCTGTATCCTGGGGAGTCTTCGCAGGTTCAAGATCTATTCCAATTTTAGGGATGGGAAAACTAGGTTCAGCATAGCATAATGATGCGAACGCAATGACAAATATTAAAATGATTAATAATTGAAGGCAAATCCTCCTAATTTTCATTTGTGTTTTCATCCCCATCTTCTTTCGCCTTTGTACTAAAACCTTTGTTTATTCTCTTGAGCTTATCCAGATTTCTCTTAAAAACCTCTCCTTCCAATGCAGCCCCGATTTCTTCCTGACTATCCACTGATTTTTTCTTTTCATTTTTTTTATTTTTATAAACTTGAATATACTTATCAAAAAAGCTCTTGAAATCAAATGCCGTATTTGATTGAATCAACTCTTCAGTACTGTATTCATCAATTTTCACGGTGGTCAGATATTCGATATTTTTCCCTGCGGAAGCAATCAGAACAAACTGTTCACCAACCTTCACCAGGTAAATATGTTTATCCAGCCCCAGGCTTACTGTTTCTACGATATTGATAAACTTCCCTTTCATTGCCTTGTTTGCTTTTGTGCCAACATATCTTGTAGTAACGACAACTAAAAAAAGAATAGATCCAAATACAACCAAAGCAGATAAAACCCGGATGAAATTAATTGTCATGATTTCCATTGTAAGACCCCGATTCTTTAGTTAACCCAGCACTTTTTTTACTGCTTCCACCACCCGGTCAGCCTGAAATGGTTTTACTATAAAATCCCTTGCACCTGCTTGAATGGATTCGATAACCATTGCCTGCTGTCCCATCGCTGAGCACATAATAATTCTTGAATCGCCATTAATTTTCTTTATTTCCTTAACCGCTTGTATCCCATCAACTTCAGGCATCGTAATATCCATAATTACAAGGTCGGGTACCAACTCTTTGTATTTTTCTATGGCACGGGCTCCGTTCTCAGCTTCTCCGGCTACTTCATAGCCGTTTTTTGTAAGAATATCTTTAATCATCATTCTCATAAAAGCTGCATCATCAACAATAAGAATCCTTTTTCCCATTTGTATCCCTCTCCTTAAATTAGTAATTAGTTAGAAAACCTTGATACTCTTTAGCCTACTTGTTGATCTTAGTTTTAAAACTACCTATTCCATATATATGCTCATTACCTTTTAACCTCGACATCCAGCCTATATATTTAAGTATTCTTTTCATTTTAAATATATAGGGTATGTATTCATTAAAATCATAAAGCTTACAGCCGTTTTGACGGATCAATAATATCGGTTATCCTGACACCAAAGCTCTCGTCTATGACCACTACTTCTCCTTTTGCAATCACTTTTCCGTTAACCAGAATGTCTACCGGCTCTCCTGCGAGCTTATCCAATTCAATAATGGATCCGGGTCCAAATTCCAGTATATCCTTAATCAGTTTGTGGGTCCGCCCCAGTTCAACAGTTACTTGAAGAGGTACATCCATAATCAGACTGATGTTTTTCTTTTCCATCATAAGCCTGTTCTCGTCGAAAGACTGGAATTGTGCAGGCTGTACACTGACCGGACCTCTATTTTGATAAGGCGCATTATACATGGGTCCTCCCGGAGGAGCCCCCATCCCATATCCCATCTGGGACATGTCATTGTATTGAGGTCCTGCCGGATATCCTCCCTGCGGCTGCTGGTTTATGGGCTGCTGCTCGGGATATGCCTGTTGAGGCTTTTGAGGCGGCGGCTGTGAAGGTGCTGCGCTTGGCGCCGTTCCTCCCATATCCACGTTGAGTAAATTATCTACCAGACTTTTTGCAAAGGAGATAGGTAAAAGCTGCATGATTACACTGTCAATCAGACTTCCAATTTCCATCTTGAATGCAATCTTTACCAGGGTTTGCGACGTATCAAAATCTACATAACTGTCGGGTGAGTCAAAACGCATCCTAAATGCCTTTGGAGGTGAAATGTCAATCCTTTTATCAAACATGGAAGACATGGAAGTAGAAGAAGACCCCACCATTTGATTCATGGCTTCACTAATGGCACTCAAATGCAAATCAGTCAATTCACCGCTCGTATTGCTTCCATCACCACCCATCATTAAGTCGGTAATTATTTTTACATCATCTTCCTTCATGATAAGAAGGTTACTTCCCAGTAGACCATGGGTATATTCTACCTTTACAGCTACAGAAGGTTCATTATATTCCCTGGAAAGTTTTTCCCAGGTTGTAACTGTTACCTGTGGTGTTGTAATCATTACCTTCTGCCCTAATAAGGTAAACAGGGTAGTGGCAGAGGTTCCCATGCTAATGTTGCCGATCTCACCTAATGCATCTATTTCCTGTGAAGAGAGAATATTACCGGGTTCATCGGACTCAGTGCCTGATTCAGCATCTGAAAGAGATGTTCCGTTTAACAAAGCATCAATTTCAGCTTGTGATAACATGTCCCCCATTCTAATCCTCCTCCCTCCGTACAATTTCCGAAACCTTCATTGCCACTTTATTCTTTTTAACTCCAGGTTTGGCATAAAACTTTAGAAGGTCTCCCACTAAGATTTCCAGATCACCGTTTACACTGCTATCTAGTGGAATCACATCACCCGGCATCAGTTCGATAAATTCATTGACCGAAATGACTGTTCTTCCCAAAATGGCTCTTACAGGTACTTTTGTATATTCAATCTTACTTTCAATGGTATGCTTGGTTTCTTTGGTTGTCTCTTTTTCAACTGTTGAAAACCAGAACTTTGTACTGAGTTTGGATACAATCGGTTCCACCACCATATGGGGTATGCAAAGGTTTATCATTCCTTCTACCTCTCCAACCCGCGCACTTAAAGTAACCAGTGCAACGATTTCATTGGGAGAAATAATTTGAGCAAACTGTGCATTAGTCTCAATTTTCTCCAGCCTGGGTCTAATAGCAATAACGTTTTCCCAGGGCTCTCTCATAAGATTTAAAATCTGAATAATAATTCTTTCTACAATGGCCAGTTCAATTTCGGTAAATCCCCTTACTTTTTCCATGGAGGTCCCCTTGCCCCCTAATATCCTGTCAATAAGCGCATATGCAACATTGGGCGCCATTTCCAAAATAATTGATCCGGAAAGAGGGGTGAAATCAACTACAGCCAAAATGACAGGGTTGGATATGGAATTATTAAACTCATAATAGGATAAGGGCTCTACCGAAATAACATCTACCTGGACAAGGGTTCTTAAGTATCCCGAAAGAAAGTTTGTAACCAACCTTGCATAGTTTTCATGAATAATATTTAAAGTTTTCAAATGATCTTTTGCAAACTTACTGGGCCTTCTAAAATCATGGTTTTTGATCTTTTTTTCCTGCCCGGTAGCCTGCATCTGTTGCACATCAATTTCTCCAGTATTTAGGGCCCTAAGCAGCTCATCTATTTCATTTTGCGATAAAATATCCCCCACTTAAAACCACCTCCTACTGGACTAACCACTCATCAAATACTACATTATAAACAATTTTGTTTCCTTTGTTCTTAACATCTTCCAATAGAAGTTCATTAATCTTATCTTTTAAATGTTCACTGGTTTTCTTAATGGTTTCACTTTTCTTAGCTTCTTCCAGTGTCATATCCAAAAAATATTTGGTAATCAATTCTTTTATTTCGCTATCATATGCAATCACTTTTTCCAAGGGTTTTTTGATTCCATCAACCTTTTTATAGGATTGTATTTCGATACTTACTTGAGCAACCGCAATTTGTTTACTATCCATCGTTTTTAAGTTGAAGATTTTTTTGCCTTCAAAAAGCTTCGTTTTGTCTAGTTCATCTATTTCGGGCTTATCTACCACCGTACCGGTACCATGACTATCTGCAGGTGTTGTGGGAGAATTTCCGACAAAAAAGACATAACCTGCCAGCATCGCTAACGCGAGCGCAAGAAATGCGACAATAAACAAAAGAACAAAGAAATTACCTTTACCTTGCAAAATCCATGCCCCCTTTATCCTTGGAGTACAAATGAAACTTTACATAATTTTTTAAAGAGCATTTTTCACATTATAGGATATATGACAAATCCGAAAATCATTATAATGTTTGAATATTTATAGGGCCTTTATCATGCTCGGACAAATCCATGATTCAATCATATTCTGTATAAATGCAGTTGAATGGCTATATAAAATTGAAAGCAATTGTATAATACTTGAAACTATAACGATTTGAGTTATTAAAAACCATTGAAACTTTATCTTCTTAATATTGTATCACTACTTCGGCGCTTTCTTCAATAGTTTCTGGGATAACCAGTTTTTTCACTTTTCCGTATCTAAAGAACCGGATATAGAACATATATGGCTGTCGACTTACAATACCAGACAAAAGACGACCGATTTAACCATGTTACATTTATAATAATATTTTTACCCCAAAAACTCAATAGAAATTTGCGAAATTCCCTTAAAGTATGCAATTTTTAATCTATTTTTAATCTAAATGTAAGATATACTTCTATATATTCTATATTCTTTTCCAAAATCCTTCATTTTTCTCAATATTAAATCACCGTAAGCTGAATTTTTATTAAAATCCAACCTACGGTGTTATTGAATCAATGCTTATCTCTTCAGATTAACCAGTTCCTGCAGCATTTCGTCCGATGTAGTTATAATTCTGCTGTTTGCCTGGAAACCTCTTTGAGTAACGATCATATCGGTAAATTCCCTGGATAGATCAACATTGGACATTTCAAGGGTACCCGGGTTCATAGTTCCTACTCCCTCCGAACCGGCCTTTACACCTTTTTTGAAATCTCCGGAGTTGGTTGTCGGTACAAACATATTTTCGCCTACTTTTTGTAAACCACTCGGGTTTTCAAAACTGGCCAGGGCGATCATTCCCAAAGGCTGCTGCTGACCATTACTGTATATCCCTGTTAAAATACCGTCCGATCCAATATTGAATGTAACGAGGCCACCGGTGGAGTATCCGTTTACATTGGTAGGTTTAACCGAACTATCTGCAGAGTACATGGTTAGTTTGGCAAAATCCAAAGTAACTTTAATCGGCTCGGTTCCAACGCTGGACGCCGGAGTAATCTGGATGGAAGGCTTTAGCTCATACCCTGAAGCACCGGACACAACCTGTCCTGTAGTATCAAATAACAAATATCCGTTAGCGGAAGAAGTGGTTACTCCCGATGCGCTGATGGACCAGTACCAATCTGTCCCGCCGCTGGCTCCACTTGCGGTAATGCCGCTTGCGTTATATTTCCAGAAATCGATATTAATTTTATAGTCGTTTCCAAGAGAATCATACACAGTCAAAGGGACGGAAAACTGTGCCGAGGATGAAGCAACAGAGCTTCCCAAAGGTATTTTGGACGAGTCCAGATTACCCGCAAGAACTGCGTCTGTCGTTGCCTTTGCTGCAATCATCTTTTTATTTTTATTATAGATATCGGAGTATAAGTTGATAGGCTCAATAGGCTTTTCAGTATCAAACACATAAGAACCGTCTGTGCTGGCTTTACCGCCGTAGTCCTGCCATCCGTACACATTCATACCGTTCGCAGTTACAAGGTTGCCCAGCTTGTCAACCCCAAAATTCCCTGCCCTGGTAAATCTGTAAAGATCGGCATTTCCACCTTTTACAATAAAGTAACCCTCACCTTCAACAGAAAGGTCTGTGGGATTATCCGTTCTTTGCAAACTTCCTCTGGTAACGATGGTATCTACGGCTCCAACCCCAATACCAAGACCTACCTGCATAGGATTTGTACCGCCTCTTCCGGTAGCTGAATCAGGTGCCCCGGAACCTCTTAATGTTTGGCTGAATACTTCCTGAAATGTAACCCTTCCTGATTTGAAACCGATGGTATTTACATTGGCAACGTTGTTACCAATAACATCCATCCGTGTTTGATGTGCGCGTAGACCAGAAACCCCAGAGAACATGGATCTCATCATAATGAAACGACCTCCTTCTAAGTCCGCTATCCCGTCAGTCGGTCGGGGATAGGTAGCCTCCCGAAAGGGTCCGGCTACATTCCGTACTTTGGTTTGAAGAACCTTTAATAAGTATTTAATTTTCGAGATTGTATCCTTTGTTTATTGTTACGCTCTATTAAATATATCGGCATATTTTAGATAAAGCTTAAGCAAAAACTGCACCGTCAATATTGGTAAATACATTTTCTTTTAATTCGTTGCTGCTTACTGCTGTTATGACGGTTTTGTTTTTTACGTTTACAACCAGCGCAATATCGTCTACAAGCACCAGTGAATCCCTCACACCTTTTTCCTCAGCCCTTTTAACTGCATTATTGATTTTTTCCTTTTGCACTTCGGTAAGTTGGATATTTCTGGTTTGCAGCCTGGCTTCTGCGTGTTTTGAAAATTTTATCTCTGATTTTTCATTGATTTTGCTTTCAAGTATTTTACTGAAATCTCCTGCAGGCGGCGTAGACTTTTGTACTGGTGCTAACGGCCTTGTAGGCTGTATTCTTCCTACATTGTTAATGATTTTGTTATTGATTATCATACCTACACCTTCCTTCACCATACCATTGCCAACCTTAACTCAGTTTTTTTAAAGTGTTGTGTTTGTATTGCCGGTATTTGTACTACCGGTGTTTGTACTGCCGGTATTTGTACTGCCGGTGCTTGTACTGCCGGTATTTGCCGCAGGTGCAATATTGGTAATACTTTCAACCGGTACCTCCATTTGATCAAGGGTTGCTGTTATCTTACCGTCCCCGGCAATTTTGAATTCTCTCAATAAACCTGCTACAGGTACCTTATTGCCCCCTGATTTATCCGAAATATATACGGCTACTTCTTTTCCTTTATTGCTTTCCAGGTAATCCTTTCTAAAGTTCGGATCACTTGACGGCCGGTTGGATATCACTTCAGAAATCTCTACTTTTACGCCATCCATAATGGCAAGATCTTCATATTGCCCTTTCTGAACCGATTTAACAATCCCCTGCACACCGACAATATCTCCCGATGCCGGGTCAAAAACTGCTCCCTTTACATCATATCCAATCAAATTGGTGTAGGATGCAAGCTTGGATTGTGAGGTTTTTACTCCCTCGGTAACATCTACAATTTGGTCTACCGGAATTTCCTTCCCTCTTACAATAACCGACGCTTTTCCTTTATCCATTTTTACGTTGGTTACGTCACCCTCGATAACTTTGGTTTCTTTTGTGGCATCATCCACCAGATTTGCAGTAACATGTTTACCAATGAGGTTAAACGCCTTAACAGAAGAAAAACTGGTATTCATATTTTGCATTTGTTCCAGTGCACTGAATTGTGCCATTTGACCGATGAATTCCTTATCATCCACAGGTTTTAACGGGTCTTGATACTTAAGCTGTGTAACCAATAGATTAAGGAAATCATCCTTCCCCAGTTCACCGGTCTTTCTTCCCTTTGTACTTGTAGCTCCAGCATCGATGATCTGTTGAATTGTTTTTTGATTACTTGCTCCCGATATAGCCATTTTACCACCCTCTACGCCGTTAAATTGATTCTATTGTCATTGATATGATAGGGATTCACTTTATCCTGCCTGTCCGGCAGCTCAGCCGCCTGAACCATTTTTGATCCCAAAGGGGAAATGCCAGAATTTTTCCCACTCGTCTGGTTTTGTGAAAATTCTTCCCTTCTAAACCCCTTGGATGAATCCTGGTTGACCGATACACTAAAGCCTTGAACGGCTAACCCCTGCTTCTCCAGTGTATCTTTTAAAAGCTGCATGTTGGATTCAAGAACCTCTTTTACCTGCTGGCTTTCTGCAACAAACTTTGCCATGACAACGCCGCGTTCAGTAATTACCTTTAAAGTAAGCTTTCCCAGACTCTCCGGTTTTAGTTCCATTGACATTTCGGATTTATCTCCGTTGAGTGTAACCTTTGCTTTTTCAATAACCTGGTTTATAATTTCGCTTTTGGGTACCGGAACCTCTCTATGAACCTTTGCAGTTTCCTTTACTTCTGCTGTCTTTTGGGTCTGATTCGAAATGGCTTCATTAAACTTAACTGCTCTATTATCGTCATTTTTTTCTCCAGGTCCTTTTATTCCTTGGACCTCAGCTTTTTTGAGTTCCCCAGGCAAGCCACCTTTAGCTTCTTCCTGCTTTGAATCGGATTTATTTGCATCTTTTTCTTGAGCAGCTTTTATGTCTTCTTGACCGGTACTTTCCTTATCAATATCCTTATCGTTTTTTAAATTCATCGTCTTTTCTTTTGTATTGACATTAGTGTCTTTGGTTCCTAATGATTCACCATTGGCCGCCACTAAAACCTCTTCCAAGGTCCCGGTAATTTCTTTTGATACTGCTTCCTGATTTTGTTGGTACTTTTGCAGCAGTTCTTCCATTCGTGTCTTAAACTCATTAACCAATTTAGATAAATTCAGTGTATCCTTGACGGTAATGCTTTGTTCTTTCTCCTGTAGTTTTTCGCCTTGACCTGGTTTTACAAATTCATGTTTCTGAGGGTCTTTATCTTTGGCCGCTTCTACCGTATCTGCCGCATCACCTGCAGTCGCCCCCTCTGCTTTTGTCTTTTTTAACAGTGCATCTGCTTTTTCATTGATTACACTCAATAGTTCAGCAAGTTGTGCCATTTTCTTATTGTCCAATCCCAACAAGGCGGATAGTTTCTGAACAATTTCATTGATCTTGGCACTATCGGCAAGTTCTTCACCTTTAATGTTCAAACTTTCCAGAATCTTCATTATATCGTCCTGCTTGATTCCTAAAGCCTGTGCAAGGCTTTCGGTTACAGCTTCCGTTTTTACTTTTTTCGTGTTTTGTGGTTTATCATCATTAACTTTTTTTGCTTCATTGTACGTTTTCTTTAAATCTCTTTGACTGTCTAATTTATCTGCTCCATTGTTTGTTTTGCTATTCCGTTTTGCTTCTCCATAGTTTTCAACCCTTTCCCGTTGATCTACGCTTCTCGACTGTAAATCTTTACTTCTCCCATACTGCATCGGATTGTCTCTCCGCTGATCAACCGGGCTTTTAGACGCCTTATCCAAAAAGTTTTTAAAATCATACGAGTTATTTTTGTTAAAACTCCCAACTCTTTTGGTTTCAATTTCCGGCATGACAGGAAGCATATTGGCGATATATTGTAGTCCGCTTCTTTGTGTAATCATGAATTCACCTCCTTTTTTTATTCATTATATAAACCGGGTGGTCTATATCCTATAATAAATATCGGTTATTTCTTATGGATCGTTTAATACTTTTCCATATAGAAGTTGTGGTAATTCCATTATCATTTTTATCCTGTCAGCTACTCCCCCATACCACTAAACGTCCTCATCGGGCTTTAGGGGTCGTTAAATAAATTTTCGAAAGCTTTTCCGTCACTTTGGATGCATATTCAGGAGTCATGGCAGCCAGAATTTGCGCTGCAAGATCCTTTTTCATATTTTTCATTACGTCCACCACCAGATCGATTTTTTGATTTCCCAGTTCTTCAAAAATCGTAGCGGCTGCACTCGCATCCATCTTTTCGTAGAGTTGTGAAAACTTTACCGCATCTTCACTTGCCTTCTGTTCTTTCATGATTTCTTCATAAACCTTAATTGCCGTTTCCTTATCAACCGTTTCAAAGTATTCCTTAAATCCCTGCTTATCTCCCTTTGCAATCATTTCTTCTATCTTTTTCTTGTCCTCTGCCAATTGTTTTTTTTCTGCTTCAGCCTTCTTTTTCAATTCTTCAGCTTCTTTTTTTATCTTCTCACTTTCGCTTTTAACTTTTTCCTGTTCACTCTTAACCTTTTCCAGTTCTTTGTTTTTCTTTTCCGATTCCTCCAGGGCTTTTGCAAGTTCATCCTTTTTCTTTCTTAATTCAGTATATTTTGCCCTGATTTCAGCATCCGTTAAGTTCTTGGGGTCTTCCGGATCTGGCAGCGCAGGCAAAGCCCATTTTAAGACCGGAATGGTTTGTATGTCCTTTCTATACTTATCGGTAAGCCCGTTTACATTATTTCTAATCACAATGAAAAAAGCCCCTCCAACCACCGCCAGTATGATGATAATCGAAACTAAAACTGCCAGTACGGTAAAAAGCATACTGCCTTTTTTAGGTTTATTATCTTCGCTTCCCTGCGTTTTGGGGCTCTCCTCCACTTGATCCGCTACTTTCTTTTCCTTACTTTTCTCAGCCATTTTCATCTCCCGCAATCCTGTTGTTATAGCTGTAACTCACTACCTCATCATTGGTCTTTTGCTCCTCTTTTAAAATTTCCTTCAGATATTCCTGGTATTTCTTTTCCTTTAACTTCTCTATGATTTCTCTCTCTCTTGAAGCTTTAATCAGCTCCTCCCTACATTTATCGACATTCCTTTGTGCAGCATTTATATTTTCTTTTTGCAGGTCCATTTTCTCCTTCATATGTGAAATATATGCCGTATATTCCCTTAGCTCCTTTACCATTACTCCCTGAGCAGACCTTTCATTAAAAGTTCCGATTAATTCTTTTCTTTCGTATTCCAGTAAGCTTAAGCGTTCTTTCTCCTGCTCCAGCTTGAGCATGGCTTTACCAAATTCGTTTTTTAAACTGTCTTCAATTTGGATTTTTACATTTAATAATGGCTGCAGTTTAAATTTAAATTTTCCGGCCACCTTTACCTCCAAAAGCTTTGATTGTGCTTAAATTTACAACTTACTTCAAAACCATTCCCATCATGTCCATAACCTCATCAAATGTGAAATTATCATGGGTTTGCTGCTCAATAAAACCGATAATATTGTCAATCACTTCAACTGCATAGTCGATCTTCGGATTGCTCCCTTTAACATAAGCACCGATATTGATAAGGTCCTCCGCATCTTTATATACCGCCATTACCTTTTTCATTTCATTTGCAATTTTTTTATGTTCCGGGGTGACAATGTCCGACATTACCCTGCTGATGCTCGCCAGTACATCTATGGCAGGGTACTGATTTTTATTTGCCAATGCCCTGGAAAGTACAATATGTCCGTCTAAAATTCCTCTCGCCGTATCTGTAACCGGTTCAGTGAGGTCATCTCCATCCACAAGTACAGTATAAAGACCGGTAATCGATCCACAGTCTGAGTTTCCCGCCCTTTCCAAAAGCTTCGGCAAAATTCCGAAAACAGAGGGAGTGTATCCTCTTGAAACAGGAGGTTCTCCAATAGATAGACCTATTTCTCTCTGAGCCATGGCAAACCGGGTTAAGGAATCCATGAGCAAAAGCACGTCCTTTCCCTGATCTCTAAAATATTCCGCAATGGCAGTCGCAACCATGGCACCCTTTAACCGGATTAAAGCCGGCTGGTCAGAGGTTGCCACAACTACGACAGAGCGGGCTAGCCCCTCTTCCTGCAAATCTTTTTCAATAAATTCCCTGACCTCTCTACCACGTTCTCCAATAAGTGCAATCACATTGATATCCGCCTTGGTATTTCTGGCAATCATACCCATCAGCGTACTCTTTCCAACACCGCTTCCGGCAAAGATTCCTACCCTTTGGCCTTTTCCAATGGTCAGAAGACCGTCAATACATTTTACACCCAGGGATAAAGGATCAAGGATTCTTTTTCTCATTAAAGGATGGGGCGCTTCCTTTGTTACGGAATAAAACATATTCCCCCCAATATCACCCTTATCGTCAATGGGATTTCCCAACCCATCCATGACTCTTCCCACCATATTTATGTCAACTTTGACTTTGAGGAAGCCCCCGGTAGCAACAACCGTACTCCCCGGTCCGATACCGCTCATATCCCCCAAGGGCATTAATAGAACCTTATTGTCTCTAAACCCGACGACCTCTGCCTTAATATTCCTCTTTTCCTTCGCAGCACGGATTTCACAAAGTTCCCCAATATTCACCTGAGGACCGTTGGATTCAATGGTAAGACCTACAACCTTGGAAACTTTTCCGGAATATTGAATAAGATCTGTTTCATCTAAAGCATTATAATATTTCTTAAAGTTGATTCCATTCATTTTACCCTCCCATATAAATTTAGGGTAATTCCGGAAAAAGAATTTACCCTAACACGAATGATTTATTCTCTTTTAGACTATTTTCCTATCAATTCCCGAAATGCTTCCTCGATTTTCTTGAGTTTTGTGTTGACTCCCGCATCAATACTGCCATACGGTGTTTCAAGAATACAGGCTCCCACACTTAAGGAAGCATCTTTTTTAATTTCCAGATCACCCATTCCCTGTACCATGGATAATAGTTTATCTTTATTTTGGGTCAAATACGCGTAATCATCCGGAGATACTTTTAAAGTAACACTTTCTCTATGGGTGCAATGCTCAAATGCCTCCTTTACCAAATAAAGAAGATCTTCCTTATTAAAACTTATTTCAGCTCCAATCACTTTCCTTGCTACCTCAAGTATAACACTTACCGCATCTTGCTCTATTCCTTCAAGAATTTGTTTGTATTCCATCATCGCATGTTCTCTTGTAATTTCTGCTTCCTGGATCAAGTCCTGGTATTGCTTCTGTGCTTCAGTAAAGCCATGTTCATAACCTTGCTGCCTGGCTTCCTCCTCCACATTTCTCTTAAACTCTTCCATTTCCTGCTGAGTATTTTCTATAAGACGCATTGCTTCATATTGTGCTTCCTTTATAATCATTTCCGCATCTTCACGGGCCTTGGCAACAATATTGGCGGATTCTTCCTGGGTTTTATAACGGTCCTCTTCCATCCTGTCAGTATCTACCGGCCTTGATTCTTTTACCGCTGCTTGATATTGAAAAGGTGACCTTATCTGAAAAGGCATACCCACATTTACTTGATAATTCTTAAATATTTTACTAGACAATGATCTCATCTCCTCCACCTCTGGAGATTACAATTTCTCCAGCATCTTCAAGCTTCCGGATCACATTAACAATCTTCTGCTGTGCTTCCTCAACATCTTTAAGCCGTACAGGTCCCATAAAGTCCAAATCTTCTTTTATCATCTCTGCAAGACGCTTGGACATATTGGTGTAAATAACTTTTTGAACCTCTTCGGTAGCTCCCTTAAGTGCAATGGCAAGCTGGTTGTTATCCACTTCACGCAGGAATCTTTGTATGGAGCGGTTGTCCAGTGTGAGAATATCTTCGAATACAAACATTCTCTTTTTAATCTCTTCCGCCAAATCCGTATCCTCAATTTCAAGAGTTTCCATAATATATTTTTCGGTACCTCTGTCAACACTGTTCAAGATATCCACAATTGCCTGTACACCGCCAGCAGCAGTAAAGTCCTCTGTAACAAGAGAAGAAAGTTTCTTTTCCAGAACTCTTTCAACTTCCTTGATGATTTCCGGAGAGGTTCTGTCCATGGTTGCAATTCTTCTTGCTACATCTGCCTGCTTATCCTGGGGAAGTGCAGATAAAACGATGGAGGCCTGTTGAGGCTTTAGATACGCAAGGATCAACGCAATGGTCTGAGGATGTTCGTTTTGAATAAAGTTTAACAGCTGAGCAGGGTCTGCCTTTCTAACAAAGTCAAAGGGCCTCACCTGGAGAGATACCGTCAGCTTGTTGATTACATCCAGTGCCTTTTGAGTTCCAAGCGCTTTTTCCAAGATCTCCTTTGCATAACTGATCCCACCCTCGGCAATATACTCCTGTGCAAGGCAGATCTGGTAAAATTCCTCCATGACCTTTTCCTTCTCTTCAGGGGTTACAGTCCGGATATTTGCTATTTCGAGTGTTAACTGCTCGATTTCTTCTTCTTTTAGATGCTTGAATATTTCTGCTGATTTTTCGGGTCCCAGGGAAATTAAAAGCATTGCCGCCTTCTCCCTACCCGTATGTTCAGATTTTGTCGGTCCGCCGCGTGCCAAAAGTATCAACCCCCAAAACTATGCATGAAAGTAATGTCTGTTTTTATTTACCTTGAAGTATATTGAATACGATAATGATTTTATATCGCGCTTCAATTTCCTTGATTTTATATCGTGAAAATTCAATTTATCCATGCAAATCATTTTCACGATCTATATAGATTTTAAAACAGCTTTCGGTGTGGCTTTAGCCGCCACACCTACTCATAAAAAACATGTTTATATAAGCTTGATTTAAAAGACTCCAATTAATCCCACTCGTCTGAAAGCCAATTTCTGAGGAGCTGTGCAACCGCATCCGGTTTTTGTTTGACAAACTTTTCAATCTGCTTTTTAACTTCTGACCGTTCCTCCATATCAATCTCGGGAAGCTCCTCTTCTACCTCATCGGGTACAATAAACCTGGGCCCTCCCGCAGTAGCAAGCTGGGCTGCCTGAGGCGCAAGTTCAGGCTCTGCAGCTTTTTTCTTCCTGGGAATGGCTGCGATCATAAGACCGATAATGAGTAGGAGCATCAGAGCAAAAAACCCATAAGTATTGATAAGGTCTTTTACAACTTCCGCTGTGGGCTTTTTATCCACAGTAGGCGGAACGATTTTATATTTGTTAACCGAAATTTTGGATGCAGGAATCCCTGTTGCATTGCTGGCATCATTTTTAATTTTATTAATAAAGTCATCGGTGAGCTTACTTTCATCCGTAACCCGGTTTCCATACCAAAGCACCAAAGTCATACTGGACTTGTCGGGAACCAATTCCCCTAACGCCTTTTCTTCCTGGGTCAGGGCTTCCTTATATTTATAATTCTTTTTCTCGTTTGACTTGTCATAGGATGAATTCGTTCCGTTATTGATAGGGTATGAAGGTTGTCCCGTTGTGCCGGTCCCCGGGTTGGTGCCTACACCGGGTGCACCGTTGGCACCGCCGTTTATGAGCTTCTCTTTTGTGATATCGCTGCTTATCAAGGCACCTTCGGTCATACCGGTTGGATTTGCTACGTCACGGGTTTCGGATTTTACTTTGTTAAAGTCTAAAACCGGATTTACTTTTACCCGGATGGTATCAAAATTATCGAACTGCCCGTTAAAGATTTCATAAACATTTTGTTCCAACTCTTTCTTGATCTTGCGTTTCATATCATACTGGGTATTGGTTCTATCTACTAATTCATCTCCTGTTTCACTGTTTAAAACATTGAGGTTATTGTCAACAACCGTAACATCCTTCGGGTCAAGACCTACCACAGCTCTCGATACCATTAAAACAATACCTTGCACCTGTTCCGGTGAAAGGGGTGCCTTTGGCTTAATACGTACATAGGCTGTAGGCTTGTCTTCATTTCCGTCAATGAAAACAGAATCTTCGGGAAGTGCAAGCTCAACATCTGCATCTTCCACATTATCAAACATTTTCAATTTGGATATCAAAGTAGACGTCTTATACTGGTCCCAGAGCTTCTTTTTATCGCTTTCAGTCGTATTGATTTTTATGTACTTGAAAGCATCATCAAAAGTCATCCCCATTTTCGGAAAATCAACCAAAGCAATCTGTGCGCTGTCATTATCCTTTTGGTTGACAAGGATACTTGAACGGTCATCCGTAAGCTTGTATGTTATTTTCTTTTCATCTAAAATCTTCATCATATCTTTAACATCTTTGGGATCTGCATTTGTGACAAGAGGAACATAAGTAGGTTTAGATACAAAGATTATAGCAGCAGTGATGGCTACAAACAATAATCCAGATATTACATACAACCGGACCTTTTGAGATTTGTTTAAATTTTGCCAAAAGTCGAGAAACTTTTGCTGAAGATTTAATAGTACTTGAGGCACAATTACCACCACCTTACAAATTGTTCTTTATCTTTAGTAAATATTGAACTTATAATACTAGTGCCCTGTAACAGTATTCGTTTCTAGCAGCAGGGCACAACAATCAAGGAAGTGCATTTTTAACACTTTGAAAAAGCCAGAAATTTGTTGTGTTAATAAGCACTAGATCTGTACCCGCATAATCTCATGATAGGCATCTAAAATTTTGTTTCTGATTTGCATTGTAAACTGAAGGGCTACTTCAGCCTTTTCAGAGGCAATTTGAACCTGATGAATACTGTCGGTACGTCCAGCTACAAAATCTTCCGTAATTTTTGCAGATTCATTTTGCAAACTGTTCACTTTATTTAACGCTTCACTTAAAAAATCCGAAAAGCTTTCCCCGGTTTCTTCCATTTTAATCAGCTTGCTTTCCTGGAACAAACTCGGAGTCATTGGAGTAAGACCTTTAATTGCATCAATAGCCATGTAAAATTCCCCCTATAGATTCTAGATAGCAATTTCGTCAACCTGTCATGAATCCTTATCTTCCAATTTCCAAAGCCTTCATTGCCAAACTTTTGGACGTATTAATGGAAGTTACATTCGCTTCATAAGCTCTGGTAGCCGATATCATATTTACCATTTCTGTAACAATATCAATATTCGGCATTTCAACATAGCCTTCTTCATTTGCATCCGGATGTCCGGGATCATAAACCTTTTTAAATGGCGCCTGATCTTCAACAATGTTGGATACACGAACCCCACTTCCGATAATTCTTTCTTTACTGGCCTCATTTAAATATTCCGAAAAGGGTGTCTTTGGAGATCTTTCCTCAAATATAACGTCCCTTCTCCTATACGGTGTACCATTTTCGGTTCTTGTAGTATTTGCATTTGCTATATTTTGTGAAATGACATCCATTCGGAGCCGCTGAGCCGTAAGCGCAGATGCACCTATGTTTAAAGCACTGAAATAGCCCATCTATTATCTTCTCCCTTCATGGATCACAGACTTAATCTTTTTGAATTCACCGCTGATTTTTTGGATAAGCGTATTATATTGTATGGAATTTTTGGCCATAAGAGCCATTTCGCTTTCAATATCCACATTGTTACCGTCAAGCCGCATGCTTAAAGTACTGTTATCTTCCGAGACATCAATATTGACCTCATCAACATCTCTGCCACCAATGGGAACATGTTTCGGGTCGGATCTAAACCCTTTAAACGCACTGCTGTCCAATGCTTCGCTTAAATATTCCTCGAATGCAACCGTCTTTCTTTTGTATCCGGGCGTATCTACATTGGCAATATTCTGGGATATGGCTTCATTTCTTTTCCAGGTAGCGTCTAATGCCTTTCCTAACATCTTGGTACGGCTAAATATCCTATCCAGCATTGATTTCCCCCCTCCCGGCGGAAAGCGAATCCGTTCATTCTCCGTTATTATATTTTTAAAAACACGAATAATTTAAATGATAGTAATTGTCATTGAATTTTGTTAACTTGTGAGTGACAGTGATGATTAATTGACTAAAGGCATAATTCCTTCTAGAATATATTTCGACAAATTTGAAAGGTTTCCTTCATTTTTTTTAAAATTTCAAAAGTTAAATTGTTCATATACATAAAATTCCAACTTCACACATAAATTTTATCATAAATTGTCTTAAAATACAACTATATAAGGGAATTCGGAAAATTAAAACCGGTTTTCCACCCATTCCGTTCACGTCAAAAAAGCAGATGGTATTTTTTGAAACCAACTGCTTTTTAGCATTATGAACAGATCGTGAAAATGTAATTTATCCATATTTAATCAAGGAAATTGAACCGGGATATATATTCTTTATCGCATTCAATACAGTTTAAAATTTTCTATGATACCCTGAATAACCCCCAGCGCTCTTTGGGAAATTTCAAAATTCTTTTTTCTCTTATCCTTTATTCTGATACCAAGCCCTTCCATCAATCCAAAATTGACATTCATGGGCTGGAAATCCTTTATATTGGGATCGGAAATATACTGACTCAAGGCTCCGATGGCAGTAGTCGAGGGGAAGGTTACTTCCTCTTTCCCCAGCCATTTCATGGCTGCATTGATACCTGCAACCAATCCGGAGGAAGCAGATTCAATATATCCTTCAACCCCTGTGATTTGGCCGGCAAAATACAAAGAAGACTGAGGCTTGAATTGATAAGTGGAGCGGAGCAGTTTGGGAGAGTTTATGAACGTATTCCGGTGCATCACTCCAAAACGCACAAACTCTGCATTTTGAAGTCCAGGTATCAGTCTGAATACTCTCTTTTGCTCAGGCCACTTAAGATGTGTTTGAAAACCTACAATATTATAAAGGGTTCCCTCCCGGTTATCCTGCCTTAACTGCACCACTGCATAGGGTTCCCTGCCCGTCTTTGGATTAACAAGCCCTACCGGTTTTAAAGGTCCAAACCTTAAGGTATCTCTTCCTCTTTTAGCCATACTTTCAACAGGCATACAACCCTCAAAAAGTATCTCTTTCTCAAAATCCTTTACTTCTGCCAATTCCGCCTTTGTAAGCTCCTCCCAAAAGTTCTCATATTCATCCTTTTCCATAGGGCAATTGATATAATCGTCGGTACCCCGGCCATACCGCGCTGCTTTATAGGCCTTGTCCATATCTATAGAGTCATACGTAACAATGGGCGCAGCAGCATCAAAAAAGTATAAATACGTCTCACCTGTAATCTCCCTCAAATGATTGAATAATGCCTCGGATGTCAAAGGGCCGGTGGCAATAATGGTTAGTGCATCTTGGGGAAGTTCTGTAATTTCTTCGTGAATCACTTCTATATTTTCATGGTTTTTAATTTTTTCAGTAACCAACATGGAAAATTTTTCACGGTCAACAGCCAGTGCTCCACCTGCCGGCACTCTGGTTTCATCTGCGCACTTCATGATGATGGAATCCAAAAGCCGCATTTCTTCCTTTAGCAAACCTACCGCATTCTCAAGCTGGTCCGACCGGAGGGAATTACTGCATACAAGTTCCGCAAAGGTCTCAAGGTGATGGGCAGGTGAATATGCCTTCGGTTTCATTTCGAAAAGTCTGACTTTTATTCCCCTCTTGGCCGCCTGCCAAGCAGCTTCGCATCCTGCAAGTCCTGCTCCGATGACATTGATATATTCTTTCATTATTCGTTACCCCGTTCATAAAAATAGTTTTTGTGGTTATTATACCCCAAAAACTATTTTTAGTAAAAGTATTCCTTATTTTTAAACACTTATTCTTCCCTGGTAAAATCGCAGGATTCATTACTGCACTTAAGCTGGGCCTTTTTACCTGATGATTTTTTAACAAGAAAATTGCCGCACTTGGGACAACTCTCCAGTGTATGCTTATCCCACGTCATAAAGCTGCATTCCGGATTGTGTTCACAGCCTAAATACCGTTTTCCCTTTTTGGTCTTTTTGAGGAGTACTTTCCCTCCGCATTTAGGACAATTTACACCGGCTTCCTCCAATATAGGCCTTGCATTTCTGCACTCCGGAAAACCGGGACAAGCCAAAAACTTTCCGAATCGCCCATGCTTGATTACCATATTTTTCCCACACTTTTCACACAGGATATCTGTGACTTCATCATGCAGTTCTACATTACCTACTTGATCTTCTGCCTCTTTTAAAACATCCACAAACTGGGTGTAGAAGTCCTTCATAACTTCAACCCACTTTTTCCCGCCTTCTTCCACATCGTCCAGCTTTTTTTCCATCTGCGCGGTAAACTGGATATCTACAATATCACAAAAGTGCTTTTTCATAATATCGGTAACAATCTTACCCAACTCGGTGGGGATGAGCATCTTTTTATCCTTCTCAACATATCCTCTGGCAAGGATGGTGGTTATGGTCGGAGCATAGGTGCTCGGCCTTCCTATCCCTTTTTCCTCCAGTGTCTTAACAAGGGTAGCTTCGGTAAACCTTTGGGGTGGTTGGGTAAAGTGCTGTTTGGGATCAATCTTCTTAAGCCCCACTTCCTCCCCTTCTTTTAGTTCGGGAATATGAGTATTCTCTTCATCGGATTCTTCATCCCTGCCCTCAATATAAACGGCCATAAACCCTTGAAACTTCAATTTCGAGCCGTTGGCCCTAAAAATATATTTTGAAATACCTATATCCACAGCAACCGTATCATAAACCGCCGATGACATTTGGCTTGCTACAAACCGCTCCCAGATGAGTTTATAAAGCTTGAACTGTTCATTGCTCAAAGAATCTTTAATCCCATCCGGCTCCATATTGATATGGGTAGGACGTATTGCTTCGTGTGCGTCCTGGGAGGCTGATTTATTCTTAAATACACGGATTTCCTGGGGAATGTAGCTCTCGCCATATTTCTCGCTAATGTAACTGCGCGCTTCCTGCTGTGCTTCACCCGCGATTCTTGTAGAATCTGTACGGATGTAGGTTACAAGACCGACAGCACCGACCCCCTTCACATCAATCCCTTCGTAAAGCTGCTGGGCGACCATCATGGTTTTTTTGGTCGTAAATCCAAGCTTTCTTGCCGCTTCCTGCTGCAGCGTGCTTGTTGTAAAAGGAGGTGCAGGTGTTCTTCTCTTCTCACTTGTCTTTATTTTTTGGACAATATATTTTTCATTTTCGATTTCTTTCAGTATCCGTTCAACCTGTTCTTTGGTTTTAAGCTCAATTTTTTCTGAAGCAGTGCCATAAAACTTCGCATCAAAGGATGCCTTTGTCTTTAACTGAAAAAGCTTTGAAACAATGGACCAGTATTCCTCCGGAACAAAATTTTGAATTTCTTCCTCCCGGTCGCAAATTAGCCTTGTAGCCACAGACTGAACCCTTCCTGCACTCAAGCCCTTCCTTACTTTTTTCCATAGGAGCGGGCTTATTTTATATCCTACAATCCGGTCCAGCACTCTTCTTGCCTGTTGTGCATCTACCAAATCCATATCGATCTCTCTAGGAGACTTAATTGCATTTTTAACCGCATTTTTAGTAATTTCATTAAATGTGATTCTGCATTTTTGCTCTTCATCTATTTTTAACAAATTCGCTAAATGCCATGAAATGGCCTCTCCTTCACGGTCAGGGTCAGTAGCGAGGTAGATTTTCTTGGCATTTTTTGCTTCCTTTTTCAGTTTGCTTATTAAATCGCCCTTCCCGCGGATGGTAATATACTTGGGTTCAAACTCATGCTCCACATCGACCCCAATTTGGCTTTTTGGCAAATCTCTCACATGGCCCATCGATGCTTCAATCTTATAGCCTTTACCTAAAAATTTGCTTATTGTTTTAGCCTTTGCAGGTGATTCAACGATTACCAAATAGTCTGCCATTTAGATCCTCCATATCTTATAGTTGCATTTTTTTATTTATCTGTTACAGCAATCATTCATCGAACACTCTATTTCTTTTTAGATTTTCCTGAATTTATTTTAACATGCACTTTTTTTACAATGTTATTTCCTTAAGTACATCTACCCTACCATCTTTATGTCCCATGGCTAAAATGTATGTCATCCAAGTGCCTTCTCTATTTACCTTTTGAACCTGCGCTTAATATTATAGGTCCTTAATCAACATTTCTTAACTTGAATACCTTTCCAGGCAGTTGTTCAACGACTCCTTTCAGTTCAAGCATCACAAGCAAAGAATTTACAGCCCCAATAGTAGTTCCGCATTTTCTGGCTAGAGTATCGATATGCAAGGGTTCTTCCATCAGACACTCAGCAATTTTTCGTTCGTCGGAATCCAACCCCTTTAATACCAATGTATTCTCCCGGTTCTTGGAAGCATTTAAATTTGGGTTTACTTGAAGGGATATATTGAGTTCCTCCAAAATATCTTCAACAGAAGTAACCAGCTTGGCTCCATCTCTTATCAAACGGTTTGTTCCTTTACTATTGTCACTGTTCACATTCCCAGGAACGGCAAAAACATCCCTGCCCTGCTCCAAAGCGAAGTTGGCCGTAATCAAGGATCCACTCCGTTCTCCTGCTTCAATTACTACAACCCCCAAGGCCATCCCACTGATAATTCTGTTTCTTGCAGGAAAATGAAAGGGTACAGGCAAAACTCCAGGGAGATACTCCGAGATGATCGCTCCTGACCGGGCTGCTTTTTCTATAAGTTCTTTATTTTCCCTGGGATATACGATATCCGGTCCGCATCCCATTACACCAATGGTTCTTCCGCCTGCCTTCAAGGCACCCTGATGTGCATATGCGTCAATCCCTTTTGCCATACCGCTTATTACTGTAATACCACAAGATGCAAGCTCACAGGATAAGCTTTCCGCAATCTTAAGTCCATAGGGTGTTGCTTTTCTGGATCCTACCACTGCGATAACTTTTTCATCTTTTTCCAAGCTCCCTTTTACATATAAAGCAATGGGCGGATCGTAAATATTCTTTAGGTAGTATGGATAATCCGGATCTTGGATGGTAATGACGCCGATTTTTTGATCATAAATCCGCTCTAAATTTTTATTTAATTCATCTCTGAATTTCCTCTCAAGAATCCGTTTAAGTGCGCCGGGAGTCATATTGGGGGCCTGCCTTAATTGAACCTCTGAAGCATTCCAAATTGCCTCCGGACTGCCAAGATAGTCAATAAGCGAAAGCACCCGTTTTGAACCTATTCCAGGTATTGAACTTAACCAAATCCAATATTTTAAACTATCCTGCACACTAAAACCCCTTTTATTTTAAGAATAGGCCTCCAAAAAAATGCTAACTTCTTTATACCAGAAAATTTCTTGTTTAGCAATAGCACATTTATAAACAAATTTTAAAATTACTTCATGGAAAAACTGTAATCAAACGCACATAATTGGCATACAACATTAATCAATGTCAACATCATTTTATGAATTCACTCCAGCCGGTAACTCTGAAAACTCAATATTGGCCATTTCCGAATGATTCTTGATCAAAACAGAGTTACGTTCGTTTACGCTTGCAGTCACTTGCTCCTTTGTAAGAACTACCGCCGGAAGCTCTATAATAAATTCACTTCCTTTCCCTAATATGCTTTTTGCAAATATCTTTCCGTTATGCATTTCAACGAGGGATTTTACAATGGATAAACCAATCCCACTCCCCTCATAAGCACGCGTTAAGGATTTATCCACTTGTCTGAACCTTTCAAAAATCGAATCCAGTTTATTCTCCGGAATACCAATCCCTGTATCTCTTACAGTAATAATAACCTTCTCCTCCAAATTGCATATATTTACACAAATATGTCCCCCCGGTTTGGTAAACTTCGTCGCATTGGAAAGTAAATTCAACATAACCCTTTCAATTTTTTCAATATCACAAGCAAGTATACGTTCTTCCAAATCTGTGTCAAATTGTAGACTGATACCCTTGTTCTCAATAAACTCCTTAACGGACATCGTAATCTCTTCAATCAAATTTATTATATTGTAATTTTCTACATTTACTTCATAGTATCCGGAACTGAATTTTGTGGAGTCAATCAAGTTATTCACAAGCCTAACCAGCCTATATGCATTCTGCTTCATTAATTTTATATTCCTTTGGATGGTTCCTTCCTCATCTTCAATCACATGCCTTCCAATGTATAATTCCATCATCTTAAGTGTACAGAGAATAATGTTCAATGGAGTCCTCAACTCATGGGAAATATTTGAAAAAAATTCAGTTTTCAGCTTATCTAATTCTACAGCTTCTTGCAGCAGCCTGGATTTTTCGTGGAAATTTTTCTTAAGCTCTTCCGAACACTTTCTTTCGGTAATATCCCTCACAACGCTTACAACTATGCTATTATCGCCCGATCCAAATGAGATTGAAGCAACTTCCCCAAAAACGGAACTCCCATCTTCTCTAATAAATTTTCTTTCAATAAGGGGCACTTCGTTCTTTTGAGTGTGAAGAATCTCAAGCCTTTCATAAGCAACCTTTTTGCATTCTTGACCAACATATTGTATTGTATTTTTCCCAATCAGGCTTTCAGGTTTATCTATCCCTAAAAACTTTGCGCCGGCTTTATTTACGTATATAAATTTAAAATCTGATTGTACAAAGATTCCGTCCGGCAAAAGCTCGATTAACCTTCTGTAACGCACTTCACTCTCTTTAAAGGCTTCCTCCATACATCTTCTTCCGTTCATTTCCTCCTTGAGCTGGATATTGGCAAGTTCCAACTGGGCAGCCTTTTGCCTTAGTTCCTCATTGGTATGGCTTAATTGATTAAAAAGCAGTTCATAAGGTCTTTTTAAGCTGGTTTGAATAATCGCTTTGTAAATAAAATAAACTGAAATAAAGCGCATCGTATGCCCTATAGCACTTAAAATATCTTGGTTATCCAAATAAATCGCAAAGAAAATTTGTGAAGCAATTTTGAAAATAATTGAATATATAAGATAGTCAAATAATCTTTTATTCATATTGGTATGGTGTTTTGCCAATGCAAATAATACAAGAGCAAAAACTGCAATAATAATATATTCCGACACCATTTTAAACAATGTGGGCCCTTTTTGCTCATTTAAACAGTCCGGAAAAAAACCGTAATAAACTAAACAAAGTAAAAAAACAGATACAATACCATAAATATATGTAACAACTCTAGGCGAGATGGTTTTTTTTATCAATCCCGGATGTACAAGCCAAATAACGAGTAGAGACAAACTCTCGATAAACTTTGCTATTACAGAAAATTGAGTTGATATATTGTAGGAGTTACCTTTTATTAGTTCAACATTATTTGCCTCCAGAATATGCATTAAAAAAAAACCGCTTATTGAACAAAAGGAAATTCCTAAAAACATAAAAAAACCATTCTCAGAAATTTCATAGGTATTTACTGCTACAATAAAGATTGTTAAGGATGTAATAATCATAAATAATTCTATACTAATATGAAAAAAAGCATAGTTTTTAATGCTTAAATATATACCTCCAAGCATAATGCTTATTAATGCTGCAGCCATCCTCAAATGAACCATTCCGCTAATTAAAACGGTTTTTTCCGTGTTGAACTTGTTTTTGACCCCTGTTGTCATGATCTTATCTCCTTGCCTTTTATAGCAAATGAATATGAAAAACCGGAATATTATAAGCTTTATTTCCAAATATTAAAAATAACCTATAAAAATTATAGAAGTTACAATAACACTGATGATTTAATACGAAACCAGTAAAGCCGCCATCCCTAGTGCCTCGTAATGTAATTCTTTTCTAGGGTATGCGAGGCACAAACAGAGGAAATACATATTTAACACTTTGAAAAGCAAGAAACTTGTTATGTTAAAAAGCACTAGAGCAAAAGGTCGAGGCTTTTGCCTGTCCATTCAGCAGTTTAGCGGTTTTAACGCATTACTGGAAATTGACATAAAAATTACTTTACGTACAAATGATACCAAACCATGAACAATTGGGCAAGGAATTTGTAAAGTATAATATTATCTATTAATATAATGCAATAACATTTTGGTCATTTACATTGGAATAAGGAACTATTTATGATATAGTATAATTATATAAATTCTACGTCATCAACAAACCGTATCACAATTTTAAACTTTCCCCAAATATTAACGTCTTTATCACTACCTCATGTTTAAAATTTATAAATCTGGAGGATGAAACTATGAATTTACAAGAATTGGATCATTATTTAAAGAGCATTGAAAACGACTATTTTGAGTATTCGTTTTTCAGCCATTCATCCGAAATTATGGAGGCTATTATCCATAAAGGCTTAACAAATGTATTGGAAGTTACCTCGTACAAAGAAATTAAAAAGGGTGTTTACAATTGCAATACCTTATGGAAAGTAAATACGGACACCTTGTATAGAAAAGATGTAAGTATTGACATAACCGGAGAAATGATTTTTGTTACAGAGATTATATAAGTAAAACACCAATATATGGATCACAGCTATTTGTATAATGAAATCAATGATCAACTTTTCAAAAAACATGTAATAAACTCTTTACGGTTCTTTCGATAGAATGTAGCTTTGATTGACTGTAATTTTTATAGATTCACGCAAATATCCCCGGAAATCATACCTTTTTCCGGGGATATTTACTTATACCATCAAATCCCATCCTTATTTCCCCTTTTCAAGTGCTTCCTTTTGTGCTTTGTAGGCCCTGATTATGTTCAAATCGTTCACCTCAGGGATATAAACCTCATTTTGACATTCTTTGCAATAAGGAACTAAAGCACCATATGTAAACTTCACGCCTTTTAAATCTACACTTATAATTTCATCTCGAATCGCATATTCAGTATCCTTACAACAGTTTTCACAGTAGGTTATTTTCTCCATATTATAATCCTCCCCGGTATTTATAGATATTTACTGTTCATCCCAATATAGATGCAAATGGTCATTCTTCTTCTGCATCCATTTTTACCCATATTTTTACAATCCATACCTCCGTACTTAACGAATCCACATTTAATCTTCGAAATGGTATTTCACTATCATTATATCGTTTTGTTATATCATTTAACACATCAAACTATATGATTTTAGGGGAAAATACACCTGATTTCAAGGCTTATTTAAAAATTATTTATCAAATAATGTATATACATAATCCCAAAAATAAGGTACTATTATTTTTAGAGTAAATTATTGGGGTGATAAACTTGCTGTCTAAAGTTAAAAGCTGCGGATTAATGGGAATCGATGGCTATATCATTGAGGTTGAAACAGATATAAGCAACGGTATTCCTGCTTTTGATATTGTCGGACTTGCGGATATTGCTGTAAAGGAATCCAAAGAAAGGGTGCGGTCTGCGCTAAAAAATTCCGGATTTGACTTTCCTGTTAAAAGAATTACAGTTAACCTTGCACCAGCCAATTTAAAAAAAGAAGGCTCCGCTTACGATTTACCCATTGCTCTAGGAATATTGACAGCAACCGGCCAGATTAGCAATGATTCCCTGGAACGATACTTATTTATTGGAGAATTGTCTCTTGATGGGGAAGTAAAGCCGGTTAATGGTATTTTGCCAATGGCTATATGTGCTATGTATGCAGGAATCGAAAATCTGGTTCTTCCTGTACAAAATGCAGATGAAGCTGCTGTTGTTAAAGGTTTGAATGTTCTACCGGTAAAAAATATATCCGAAATTGTCATGCATCTCAATGGAGAAAAAGAAATTGCACGGTACTTGGTAGATATTGAAGCGATTTTCAATAATAATATCCAACATGAACTGGATTTTTCCGATGTAAAAGGTCAGGAAAATGTTAAACGGGCTCTTGAAGTTGCCGCATCCGGAGCACATAACTGTATTATGATCGGAAGCCCGGGCTGCGGCAAAACCATGGTAGCGAAGAGGATACCCACCATACTTCCTGCCATGACCTTTGAAGAAGCCCTGGAAGTTACTAAAATATACAGTATTGCAGGCTTGCTGCCGCCAAATACCTCCCTCATTACCAACCGGCCTTTCAGGTCACCGCACCATACCATCAGCGATATTGGTTTGATTGGTGGAGGCAAATATCCCAAACCCGGGGAAATCAGCCTATCCCATTACGGTGTTCTTTTCCTGGATGAGGTGCCGGAATTCAGCAAGGATGCCCTGGAGGTGTTAAGACAGCCTCTAGAGGACGGGGTGGTTACCATATCCAGAGTCAATGCAAGCCTTACATACCCAGCTAAAACCACATTGGTACTTGCTGCTAACCCGTGCAAATGCGGAAATTTCTTGGACCCCAGCAAGGATTGCAGCTGCACACCAAAGCAGGTCCAGCAGTATTTGGGCAAGCTTTCCGGTCCACTCCTCGACCGAATCGATATCCATATTGAAGTAGCCTCGGTAAAGTATAAGGAACTGGAAAGTTCCAAGGAAGAAGAAAAATCAAGCTCAATCAGAGAAAGGGTAAACAAAACCCGTAAAATTCAATTGGAACGGTATAAAGGATTAAAAATATACTCTAATTCCCAGCTTCAGCCTTCCATGATGAATAAGTTCTGTAAACTTGACCAGCAGAGTAAAGACCTTTTAAAGAACGCTTTTGAGAAATTGGGTTTAAGTGCGCGGGCGTACAATAGAATTTTAAAAGTGTCACGGACCATTGCGGATATGGAAGAAAGTGAAAGTATAAAGGTGAGCCACTTGGCAGAGGCAATTCAGTATAGAAGTCTGGATCGGAAATTTTGGAACGGACAATAAACACCATGACTTACTACAATCATACCAAGATCTATCGTAATTATGCTCATGATTTTACTTTATGAATCATGAATTATTACGATTAAACTTAAGAGTTTTGCATCACGAAAATAAAAAGTAAAGTTTTTCATTTTCAATTCAGACGTAAAAAACTCATTTTACAGGGAGTCGCTTTTATGAATTTTAGAAAATTAACCATAGGATTTGTATTTATTGTGTTCTTATTGTCTTCCGGGTGTTTACCCTATATCCCCTTACCCAAACAGGCCTCAAAAAACTCTTCTATACCTGATAATACAAAAGACTCAACCTTAGCTGTAAAAAATAATTCTTCATATGATAAAGAAATAGATCTGCTGCTTAAGGATGAAAAGTTTGAAGAAGCTTTAAAAGTGGTTGACAAGTATTTAAAGGAAAACCCGGATGATACGGAAGGATTGGCAACCAAAGCCTATATACTGATTTCTTTAGACAAGAACGAGGAAGGAATCATTTATTGTGATAAGGTACTTCAATTAAACCCTAAACACGCACCCACTTTAAATAACAAAAGCTGGGCATATTATAACCTCCGAAATTACAATCTGGCGTTGGAATATGCGGAGCAAGCTCTAAAAATTGAAGTAACGGAATACGAGTACATTAATAAAGGAAATGCATTATTAGGACTTAAAAGAAAGGATGAAGCCTTAAAGTGCTATGATAAAGCATTGGAAGTTAACCCACGCTCAGCGCTGGCCCATGTGAACAAAGGGGATGCGTATTACTCCGATAAAAAATATAACAACGCTATAACCTGCTACATTAAAGGAATAGAATGCAATCCCAAACAAAGGGATGCGTATGTGAGTTTGGCCAATTGTTACCATAATCTGAAAGACTACAAAAAAGTCATTTCGGTCTATGATGATATGCTCGTGTTCTTTCCGGACGACGTGGACGCTTACTATAATAAGGGTTATTGCTACTACAATTTAAAGGATTACCGTAAATCACTGGAATTTTATAATAAAGTTTTGAGCCTGTCTAAAGACGACGGTGATGCTTATTATGAAAAGAGTAAAGTTTTACTAAAACTTGGAGATCGAAACGGTACCTATGAAAACCTAAAAAAGGCCATCGAAATTGATGATTATTTCGTTGAAGATGCCTTGGATGATGAGGATTTTGCACCCATAAAAAACGATAAAAGGTTTAAAGATATTGTAAAGTATCCCTAATAACTTTATTTGTTATTTATTTCTTTTTATTCTTTTTAGATCTATTGATGATTAATGTATAAAAGAATCCGCCCATGATCGTAAAAATTGCGATATTCTTGACATCGATATCTCTGCCGCTGATTACATCAAATAAAACATTGATGATAATAAATATAATCATAAATCCAATGGTATCTTTTATGTTTACTAAAACATTTTTCTTTATCCAATCAATCATTGTTGCCTCCAAATTGGTTATATACTATTTTTTGATCGTGAAGCAGCCTCCAAAAACGCAATAATCCAATTGTATCAAAATAACTTACGAACATCAATAAATATTGTTTTTATCTTGATATAAGGCAATACATTCCTAGAGATAACGAACTGTAAAAGTAAAATTTCGATTTCTGGCACCTAAGTAAACCAGGTATTTCACCTCTCGAATTTTACTATGTTTACACTTCGTTATCTATAATATGTAAACTAATGATTAGAATTTACCTATTTACTTTATTATTTTAAAAAATATTTTAAAAAACCTTGTATTTTATACCTGATTTGTATTAAAATTTTACAGGACACAACAATCAGAAGTATTCACCAGTCAATACAATACTCAAGCTTGCTTTGCAATTCAATTGAACCAAGTTCAATATTTAAACCAGGAGTTGAAAAGATGATTAAAATCGGTGATCACGTGTACTTTGGAAAGTGCCGGGGAGTTGTTAGATTTGCATTTGATGAAAAACATTGCATTGTTACATTGTATAATTATAAAAAAATTGATAAAATTGACAAACTATGTAGATTCGAAGATTTAAAAAAGGATCCACAAGTATCTATTTTCGATTATTTCAAAATTTCTTAATTAAGTGTAGAATTCAATAAACATCCACCCATTGTCAAAGTATGAAACGAATGCTATCCTGACTATTTAAGCAGTTCTTTTATTCTCACAAGCTTTTCTGTCAGCATTTTGTTTTGCTGGGTAATAGCCCCGATATAGAACTCCTTTGCTTCCTGATAATTTTCTGTCTCCTGGGTTGCTCTCTCCACTTCCAGCTTGATAAGATAGAATTCAATTTCAATAAGGTTTCTTAATATAGAATTATATACAGGAGATTCCATAACCTTATCCGTAAGGCTGTTAACCCGCCCAACTATCCCATGGAAGGCCTGTTTGCCTTTTGCGGGGTGATATACATCCTTTTTAATCAGTTCAACTAACTTCATCTGTTCGCTTGAATAACGTTCAAGCTTTCCAATCTCAGAAAGGATAAATCCATTATACTGCTCCAGTTTATTTAAAACATCGTCTTTGAAGTCATGCTGGTGATATAATTGCTGGATGCGGCTCCACAAATTTTGCGGTTTGAAACCACCTCTCCTTATTACATTTTCCAGGGTGTCGTTTTTTGCAAACTGAATGTTGAGGCCACCTTCTGTTGCATTGATGATTTCAACAGAATCCTTTACTTTTTCAAAATACCCTTCAAACCAATTTCTCATAGCAAGAAATTTCGTTTGGGTATAAACAAAGTTTCCATAAATATCTTTCTCCCGGATATATCCTTGCTTTTCAAATTCAGATTCCTCCTTAAACTGTGTTCCTTCAATATCGCCTGCATTAGCTTTATCTCCTGTATAAGCAAGATCCTGCCCAACCAATACGATGGGATTGCACCCCATTTTATACAATACGTCAAAACAGGTATTGGCAGCTGAAGGACCGCTTCTAAAAAAGGGAGACTCAATCTGAGAAAACCGTAAAAATTCTGCAGTATATAAATCTACAGGATAGTTCATAAAAAATTTAGGCCCTTTATAACTTTCAACCGATAGGGTTGCAACCTGATTGGTGTAAATAAAGTATGCATCCTTATTTTTAAGTGCCTGGTGCATCTCCCCCTCCTCCTTACTCGCATCCACACCTAACATAAAGTGAGGGGTAATTCCCTGATTCTCAAGAATGGCAACTGCAGACCCGGCAGCAATAATAATGCACCGGTCCTTGATTTCCTTGAGAAAATGAATATTTTTAGAAAGAGATGGTCCCGCTGAAACTAAAACTGCAGGTATGTCTTTAAAACTTCCTATCAAGCCCATAGCATTTGACGCCTTATTTAAAAGCTTAGCATTCTTTATATTGTTATATACCCACAGATCTCCAAAATACCTTCTGGTTGCGATATCCACTGTAAAGCTTTCAGCTTGTTTGATAAATTTAAACCGCAGTTCATCCCATAATGTTTGAAAAACTTCTGCGTACACGTAAAAGGGCTGGCACTGAATTCCTCCCTTACGCGTATCCCAAAGGAGTTCCTGCAGTCTTTGCAAAATAAGGTCGACTTCCTCATCAACAAAAATCTCTGACTTCTCAATGATAAGTTCAAGATTTCTTACTTTTAAAATTTGATAAAAAAGTTCCATATTCGGTTCGATTACAATAACTTTTTTATTTTTAAAACTGGTCAGCAAAACTTCAAGATGAAATCCAAAACCCATCCCAAACACAATCTCGGTTTTATTGGAGGGATCTATAAAACGGTCAATCCATCCGTATGATTCTCCAATCGGGTCTTCATGGTCACAAATAGCATACTTTTTATCTCCCAGCACAACAAGCATATTCATAACGATCTGATCCTGGTGTGCTAAAATAATCCTCTGGATATCGGTATTCCGGGGTTTATATTCACCCTTTAAGTAAAGCATGAATTTTTGATAAACATGGGGTTGGCATTTTTCCAAAATGCGTAAGTTTTTACTTAAAATATCTTCCATATCCCTAATCCGCCTATTTTAATTTTTGATACTATCGAAATCGTGATAACCATAAAGACTTATAATAAAAATGCTCCCTTTTTCCGATTGTACTTTAGGAAAGAGTAATTACTACTATACTATCAAATAAATTATCGCGTTACAACAAAAAATCAAGGAAGCATAAATCTTCCTTGGTTTTTTAAGGGCTGGGCAAATAATTCTCCATCCCACAGTTGTGAAGCAATGTATGCTGTGTGACAGCAAGTCCACATCATGTTTTATGTAATTGGCTTTATTTTTCCTTCAATAACTTTCTCAATTCATCCATAAAGGTATTGATATCCTTAAACTGCCTATAAACCGATGCAAAACGGACATATGCCACTTCATCCATATTTTTAAGGCGCGCAATTACCATTTCACCTATATGTTGTGTGGTAACTTCCCTTTGGAGAGAATTATAAATCTGACTTTCAATTTCCTCAACCACCCGCTCCAAATCATTAACCGATACCGGCCTTTTTTCGCAAGCCCTAAGGAGTCCGTTTAAAAGCTTATCCCGGTTAAAGGGCTGTCTTGTCTTATCCTTTTTAATAACCATTAAGGGTAAACTTTCCACTTTTTCGTAAGTTGTAAAACGCTTGGTGCATTTTGAGCATTCCCGCCTTCTCCGAATGGCAGATCCCTCATCGGTAGGCCTGGAGTCAATTACCTTGTCTTCAATAAACCCGCAGTATGGACATTTCATTGTTTAGCCCTCCATTAGCGATTCGTACAGATTTGTCATTCGTACAGATGACGAAATAAGCATAATAAGCCTTAAAAAGTTTCAATAATCATATCGAATAGAACTACGAACTACTAATATCTTATAGTATTTTTATTTATACTCTAATAATAAGTTTTTCACATTTTTTGTCAAGGATAATTTTTGGAATTTCTGTGCCAACAATCTGTAAATATCTTGATCCAAACTTTTCTCCCGTTCACAGCAGATTTGGAAGCTGTTCTGGGAGATGGTATAAATAACCAAAACACTCTACACATGAAAGTGCAGAGTGTTTTGGTTGATTTAATGGGGTTTTATTGACTTGAGCCAGTGGCAATATCCGATGGAATCGACCACCAACCTGCATTGTCTTTCGCCCAGACTCTAACTTGATAATTTGTTCCGCCGGTTAACCCTGTCAGCGTATAACTATATTGGGTTCCGGGAACTAACTTGCAAGTAGGCAAAAGCACTTGTGCATGGGTTGGATTCCAGAACGCATCGTTTTGATCCTTCATACCGGATGTGTACTGTATCGCAAAACGGCTTCCGATATCCAGAGGATGATTGGTTCCGGTGTCATCCGCTGGAACGGTAAATGTGACTTTAATTTCTCCTGCTGCCGTTCCGGATTCCAACGTAATGCCCGTCACGGTTGCCGGCGGTATCATATCCTCAGGAATGCCGCCTTTAGTCTTACTGTAGTATTTCAAATCCTGATTGCTTGCATCGTAATAGCTGATGTGAATGGTATCATTGGTGTCGACAACCATGGAACAGTACTGACCCACATTACCTGCGTCATCTGCCGTAAATAGGACAGGGTTTGAAGGATCCGAGCAGTCTGCATACTTTAAGTCACCCTGTGCAGCATCATAATAACAGATAAAAGGATTGCCCTTCGTATCCAGGGCAATGGAAGCAAACTGCCCCACATCTCCCGTGCTGTCTATGGTATATTTTTGCCACGAGGTTCCGTTATATTTTGCATACTTCAAATCCTTATTCACCGCTTCATAATAAGCTACATGGACTTGATTCAAAGCGTCGACGGCAATATCATTGTAAATTCCGAAATCCAGTGCATTATTGGGGTCATCGTCTATCACGTCAACACTTCCGTCATTGGGATTCAATACTGAAAGGTTCTTATTTCTCTCAAAGTTCGGGAATTCAATCACATTATAGAAACTGAGCCACGGGTTGTTTGCATCATCAACAGCAATAGAACAGTCTCCATTGGTTTTCATAACACTGCCTGCATTGACGACTTTATTGACCGTCCATGTGTTTCCTACTAATTTACCTTGATAGAGTTCATAGTAACCGCCGTTATCCGCCGGACTGACAAAGGCGATGTGTATTTCATTGTTCCCATCAACAGCCAAAGAGGAATTTTTATCAATGTACCAACCGTTGTAATCATAATGCACCTCGGTCTTCGTCCAGGTTTTGCCCTGATCGGCGGAGTAAGCGCATTTTGTTCCCATGTTCCAGTTCTGGAAGCTTTCTCTGTGATAGTAGCTGATATATAGCTTGTCGTTTTGATCAACAGCCATAGAGATCCCGCTTCCCGTTTCTTGTCCCACATAACCTAACATCCCTGTATCTACTGTCTCTGGTGTACTCCAGCCGACACCGTCATAAGCCACATGTTTGATATCGAAAGACTGGTCTTGGTTGTCTTTTTGATAGGCAATATGAACATTTCCCTTGCTGTCCAGAGCAATTTCAGACCAACGGCCGACCACACCACTCACATCCACCGAGACAATCTCTTCCACAGGTTCGGTTTCTACCATGGACCAACTCTGAGCCTTATTGGATACTTCAGACCACTGACCACGATCATCTTTTGTCCAGACATAGAAGGTATACTGCTGACCCTTTTCAAGACCGGATATCAAGTGAATCCATGGAGTGCCCGGCACTACATTGCTGATGATTGGAATTGTGATCTGTGCCTGGCTGACGTCCGGTATTACGGCACCGCTTCTTGAATACTGTACGGCAAAAACAGCATTGGGTGTCAGATTGCCCAGATATCCGTCTTCCCCCGGCGTTGACCATTGAAGGATGACTTCTCCTTTATGATCTCCCGGAACTGCTGCAAGATCATTGACAGCACCGGCGGGCAAATTGTTGAAGAATCTGAATTCCATACACTTGACCGACTCGGTATTATCCACATTGTCCGTTGCTCTATATGAGATAGTATGTATCCCTTCGGTTAATCCCACAAGACTTACAGCTCCGGAATAGGTTTGCCAGCTTCCCATATCAAACCGGTATTCTACCTTTTGAACACCTGAAGGGATAATCCCCCCATCTAAAGCATCAAAAACGAATTGCGAATGACTGTCAACCCATAGTAAACCGGACTTGCTGATATATTGGTTGCCTGATATATCATGGGCAGTTTCCGGCGCAGTCATGTCCAAAGTGACAAGGGTGCTTTTTATTGCTTCCAGATTATTTCTTTCATCCATAGAACGATATTCAACGACATGTTCTCCTTCGGAATACAGTGACATATCAAAAGGAACTGTGCAATTCTTCCAAGTCCCTCCATCTATTCTATACTCGGTATACCGGATGGCACTCATATCAACCACACTGAATGACATCGGCGTTGTTTCGCCAGTCCAAATTCTTCCGGATTCTTCATGTCGTGGTGTTCCAATAACAAGGGTCGTCACGGGAGGTGTATGATCCTTTCCTACAAATAGGGTTCCACTAACCTGCGCATGGTTACCTGCCATATCTGTTGCAAAAATCCTGTAAGTATACTTACCGTCAGCTGCAACCACATGGGTATCCGTAGTACCGTCCCATACCACACTGACCTGTCCCGGGCCTTGTAAGCCATGTACTGTCAGATTGCGAATGACTTGATTATATGCATCTACAATGTCAACATATACGACACATTCTTCCGGCAGCGTGTAGGATAAGGTTGTATAATCATCCACGCCATCGCTGTCAGGTGTAATTTGCTCCGGTTCTGCCGATACATATCTGATTTCAGGCACGTCGGTATCCAGTTCAATAATAAGGGGCAGCGACTTTTCTCCAACTATTTTATTTCCGGAAATATTTCTGGTTGCTGTCCCATAAAGTGTATTGAAGCCTTCGGTCAACAGCACTTCCATACTGAAATGACCGCTGCTGTCTGCGATGGTTTCGCCGCAAACCGCATTGCCGTGATAAATCGTTATAATGGCTTTTGCATCGGCTTTCCCTGTAACGGTGAATTGTGCTGTACCTGTTTTCGTTGGCATCGGATCAAACACCGGTATACCGATTTCCGGAATTAGAAAGTATCGTGAGAATCCCGGTACATCAAATTCAAATTTAACAATAGGTTCTCCGTTTATATCGTTGATATTGGATCTTGAATACATGGTAACGGGTTGAATTTTTCCATCACCGGTTACATGGTAGGCTGTCATCTGTCCCGCATCCATACCGCTTAATTCCGCAGGCTCCATATAAACCGTTAAAGTCGGATGTTTCCCTGTCTGGAAAGTTGCTCCTGACGGTTTCATGTCGAATATGGGACCTATAGGAAGCGGCATTTCAGGATCTATGGCCAAATCTGCCTCTGATAAACGGATCGGTGTAATGGTCACATGCTGATCCGCAGTGACTGATCCGGCCGGGAAAGTCAAGTAGGCTTTGTTGTATGGTGACGTAACATCTACAATTGCACTTCCCGCAGCGGTTACTTTCGTACCCAAAGTAGCGGTGAATTCATGCACACCTACACCGGAACCGGTTAAAGTGATTAATTTAAGTTCATATTTTCCGTTGAGTCCCGTTACATCCCAGTATGCGATAACTCCGTTTGTTTTAGGAACCTGAAGCTCCGCCTGTACCGGAATAGCTTTCCACGGCAGGCTTCCTGCCGCATTCCAAGGTCTATACAGCAAGCCGTAGGATACAAGGGTGGCATCGGTAATACTTCCCTTAAGCTCCACAAATACTTTAGCTGAGGGTGCGGTAGGGGATGTATCTATCCTGACTGTGTAGGACTCATCCGCATCATTATTGTTATCTGAAGCAATCGGATTGACAGTCAGAGCATGATTGGGTGTACCGTCAGGATAATAAAGCGTTATATCCCAACTGTTCGGATCAATTGACACACAAGGGTTATCTACAACCTTTGATGTGGCTGCATCCCACCAGAAGGCATTCTCATAGCTATTGGCCGTACCGGCATTGTAAAGCTCCGACAAGGTCACCGGTTTTTTAAATGGACTGTTGCTGCTTGAAACAGGGCCTTCCAACGCAAACATGTTGACATTGACATCCCCAGTAATTTGGGTATCGGCATTTGCGTTTAGCGTTAAATTACCGCTCTTTAGTATGCCGTTTGTTAAAGTTGTATCTCTCAATGTTGTCCAGGTGGTATCTACTTCCCCTGTTGATGCCGTCAAAGTTTCTCCGCTGATATTGACGGTGACTTTCGGATTGCTGAGATTTGAAACCGTATACTTCTGAGCATCAAACCCTGCAAAACCATAAGGCACTGTGTACAGGCTGTCTAGTTGAATACTCTCTTGGGGGTGACCCTTAATACAGAGCGTATTAATCCATTGGGCTTGGGTGGCACTGTTTAAATGGACGGTATGAGACCAATCTTCCTGGACCGGGACAAAGACATTCTCAGCTCTCAGGATACCGGTAAGCGTATTCCCCACCAGCGTAACGGACCCGGGCACCAAAGTGGTTGTTATCCTGACACTGTCGTCAAAATCAATAACCGGAGTAACCAGTTGGATATTTGTGACGATTCCGGTAAATGTTAAGGAGAAGGGAATATCCACCGATGAGGATGGAGCCACTACAGCTGTGCCCGTTGCCTTTTGATATGTATAAGCTGCGGTAGGTCTTAATCCTCTTGCCGTAACCGTCCAATTGATAACATCCCTGTTTGCTCCAACCGTTCCTGTCAGGGTATTTCCGGATGGGCTTAATGTAACCCAGGTACCTGCATGATTGTTGTCATCGGTAATCACTGCTTTCATACCGCTCAATGTACCGCCATGCTGGGGTTGAAAAGTAATGCTGTAATCGGTGTCGCTGCCGCTGGCCATAACATTCTCCGGCGTTAATGTCAGCATCCCCTGATCTGTGCCTTCAAGGGTTTGGGTGCCTTGCCTGGTCACTGCCCCTGTCACCGACCAATTGAAGACAACACCAGACGGCGAAGCAGGATGCCAGTCTCCCTCATGATCCCAGATGCCTAAAGGCGCTCTAAAACGGCGTATATCTTTCAGTACATAGCATCTTGCGGTAAACCCGTCTTTTCTGAGGTTCGTTATTTCAACGCCGCCATATGCCCCACTGACATTGAGATTGGGGGTCGGAGCTACATCATAGGTTTCGCCGTAATTCACATTGACATGGACCCATTGGCTGCCGGTATTAAAAGTGAACGAGGCTGTCCAATTCATATCCCAGGAGTGAATATCCCCTCCCAGAAGAATAAAGGCCGGAGGAAGGAGTCTGGGCGGTACTGCACCTAACCAATCAGACATGTTCGTTTTCTCCCCGCCGTCTGTACCATAAGTGGAGCCGGATTTTGTTACATTTTCCTGATAGCTGTATGTCTCTACCGCACTAGCTGATACCGTCCAATTGACGGGCTGGGGTTCATGCACCTGAACTTTACCGTGAACCGTTACATCACAATCGAATGTCTGCGGGGGATAATACTCTCCCGTCGCAGCAGCTTCCGACCGGAAGGTTGATATTCCACGCACCGGTTCGGTACCGGGATAGGTGATGACTGCGTTATTGACCACCGTTCCGTTTGAAACGGCAAGAATCAATACTGCTGAATCCTTGGAGCCGTCTGCCGCTAAAGCCTCCAGTTCTGCCGTATAAAGGCCTACCGCCGCAGGTGTCCATGTTGCGGTCTGAGGTCCTGCACTGGGAACAAAAGTAAAATTGGCTACAACGTTTTTATTTGCATCATAGACTTTGATGGTTCCACCGGCGGCTGCCCTTTCCAGTTCATAGCCCAAAGTAATTTGAGTGCCGGGCGCAATGACCGTTGAACTGACAGGCTCTAAAATAACGAAATCTTTGACCTTGATGGGCTTAATGAAATTCTTAGTCACCGTAATATCTTTGGTAATCTTTGAAATCCCCATCTCATCCTGGTCTTTTGCAATAATTTCAATCCTATAGGTACCGCTTTCGATAGTTTTCCATTGTGACTCATCTTGCCAGGAAGTACTTTTATTTCCTGTGGCAACACCTTTCCACACCTTATGGCAAACCACTTTTTTATAAAGCGAAGGATTGGTTTCGTCCATTTGGTAGATATTTAAGGATATATCCGATGTTTTACCTGCCAGGGTATAAGAAATACCCAGCTGATCCGCCGGAGTTCTGATGACAAAGCCGGCAGCAGGGCTGGTATTAAGGCTGCTGAGCACCGGAGCATCCACGGCTGCAATGGATTGATCCACTGTTACTGTTGTTTTGGCAACACCATAGGCAGGTACTGTGTTCTTATCCTGTACAACCAACAGGATGGTGTGCACACCACTTAATCCGGTTGTATCCCAAATACCCAGCAAGGTATTCATAACGGCTCTTTTTGAGACATTGCAATTCGGATCATTCAGGTCGCTGCTTGCCCGATAATCCATGGGAACGGGTATGGGAGTCCATAAAGCGCCTGGGTTTAACGGATTGGCCGGCAGTGCTTGCTTCCCTGCTGCAACCCAAAGCTTGTAGCTGTCAAAATCAACACTATCCTCTATTTTAGGATCGACGGCAGTTCCTTTGATCATCACCTGACCACCTACAACCGCATTACTTTCAGGAATTTTAATGACTGCCGGAATCTGATTTTTGATAACACCGATACTGTTCTGATAGTTGTTGCCTGCACCGTCCGTAGTCGTTAATTCCATGACATACGCACCGTCCGGTACAAACTCAGCGGCATTATCCTTGCCATCCCAGATATAAGTGCCGTTCTGTACAAGCCCGGCGGATACATATTCTTTGATGACTGTTCCATAGGCATCGGTAATCCGGATAGCTACTTTTGCAGGCTCCGTCAGTGCATAATGCAGCGTGACAGTTTCATTATGAGGGGCTTCCGGGATAAAGAGTTTTTTAGGGGCTGCGTAAAGGAATATAAAGCCGGTCACTGTCCGATCGACAATGAGTGTTCCTGCCGGATGAATTTCCTTTTTGTTTCCTGCAGCATCCTCTGTTTGAATTTTCAAAGTGTATACCCCGTCATCGGGGATTTCGGAGTTAATGAACGAAAATGTAGTAGGTACATATTTCGCTAAATCGCTCACCGCAATATTGACCGGAAATGTTTTAATAACCGATGCTGTCGCTGCAGCGTCCGGCACAAGGGTGACAATGATTTTTGCACTTGTGCAGGCATTTTCCATCAGACTGAGTGAAATGTCAAGAACCTCTCCATTCTGAGCATATACGGAATTATACACCGAAGGTGCGATAACAATGTCCTTCACCTGGGGAGCTGTCAAATCCACCTGGAGATTGCTGCTTAGAGTCCCAAGGTTCTCGGCCTGATCCAGTCCGCTGATATGAAGGACATATCTTCCCTCACTGACAACAGTGCCGGTATTGTCTTTCCCATCCCAGATAAGATCAGCTTGGCTGTTGGCGGGGAAATGATCGGTAACCGGCCATTCCCGTACCACATTACCTGCTGCATCCTCAATGGTTTTTGACACTTGATTGATATAATTCGAAACATCCTCTATCCCATAAGTCAGCGTGAGAGTATCCTTGATACCATCTCCATTGGGTGAAAAGGGTTCGGGAGTATTATGAAGGGAAATCACCGGGGGTGTTCTGTCGATGATAAACTGGTGAAGCGTTTCAGGCGGCCCGGATAGGTTTTCAGTTTTAGGATGGGTTACACGATGTGCATCCCCATCAATGGCTTCAATATAATATTTCACCACAGTACCCTCTGCTAAAGCTGCAGGTATATTCATCTGTGCAATAAACTCATACTCATCTCCGGTAATGAGCGGATCATCATGCAGTATCATGGTTTCTTTATGCCAGTTAGCCCCATTATTAGAGGTATAATAAACGCTATATTGATTGGTGCTCAAATCCGGTTCATCGTCCAGATCCAAAATACGGGCTTTAAGCATAACTCCGGTTTTAGATTGGAAGGGTGCCAGGGGTGTAAACTGAATCATGGGACTAAATACAATATGATCCGTCATAGGTCCAGCCAATTGAAATAAAGGACTAAAGTCCATTTGTGCAACGGCCGCATCGTAAAACTTGCGGTCACCCTTGAGTTTGATGGTTTTATCCGATGTTTTGTGATACATGATGTCATCGGCTTCATTGGTTTGTGATTCGCCCAAAGAAAGGACGTGTCCGCATTCATGAGCCAGGATGTATCCTTCATATTTATCTGATTGGATTGCATTTACTTCATCAGGCGTTAATGTATAGACTTCATTGGAAACCAGATTCCTGGTATGCAAGTCAAATACATAAAGCAGCTGCGGATTGCTTTGATAAAGTCCTCCGATGCTTTTCTCACTTCCGAGATGCATATCGCTGATTCTTGCCCATGCAGGAATAAATACAGTATGGATAATCTTTCCCGTACTGCTTCCGTAACTTCCCTTATGGGATATAACCGCCGCATTGATATCGCCAATCTTAACACTTCGTTTATCGGTAATATCTTCATCCATTGGGATTGCATTTCCCTTGGAGGACCAGTGAACCTTGATCCCTGCATCCATAAATACCTGGGACGCATGGTCTTTTGTAACTTTTCCGGGAGCATAGCTTCTGTTATTGGGTCCGTTTGTGACGACCCAGTCCGCTTCAATCAAAATATCATTGAAACAGGGGTCCAGATTGGGAAATTCGCTTTGAAGCCAGTATTCCTCAAGATTGGTGAGTCCGTCTCCCGGAACTGTGAGGCGGCTTTCATTGCTGTAAAGCCGGTCTTCATCCTCAGTACTGTCAACTTTGCTCAAATCGCAGCTTGATTTTCCCGATGGATTATTCCAACCCTTCCAGTATTTGTACTCCCAGCCATCCGGGATACCGTCTCCATCGCTGTCGACAGTGCCTGATGCATCCGGCACAAAGCCCGCTTCTGTAAAAGAATTAACATCATTTACAACCACTGTTTGTGTCTTTGCAGCATAACCGGTTTTAGTTACACTGGCAGTCAACGTTTCCCCTATGGGAAGCTGTATGGTTTTTGAAGCCGGATTGACTGTTCCTTCGTCTACAATCAATGATAAATCCTGTGTCCTGAAGGTTACTAATGCATTGGGAACTGAAATTTCCTGTTTCATTGGATTTTGGGGTGTTTTTACTGTACATGGAATGTTCTTTCGTGTAATGTTTACAGTAAAAGGTATCTTACTTACGACAGAGTTTTTTATACCTCCATTTGTTAAACCAGCCTCGTGGTCTCTCGCCCAGATTTGCAGTTCATATTCTCCATTCGGCAATAAATACAGTTGACCATTTTTTAAATAAGCAGCATTCAACTCAAGCTCTATGGGTGTAATTTGCTGCACTGCACTCCATGGTTTCAGCACCCGAAGCTCATCGCCTGCACTCCCTACCAAACCGTTCTTGTCAACAATTCTAACCATAGTACCGCAGGCAGGTGTTTGGCTGTATTCATCATTCAGCCAATATTCAACTCCGATTTCATCACTGACTTTTTCAAATTTGAGACCCGCTATATTTGACTCGATATTAATTTTAGGCGGTGTAATGTCGCTTTTGATAAATTCTGCCCAAATTGAGTTATACTTATTATAAGCGGGATCATAATTTTCGGGAAATTGCATATAAATTCCCAAGCCATTATACTTATGACTTCCATTTTCTTTTCCTGTCGGTTTTTGGTAATGATTTATGATGACCGATGATTGTAAATAGGTTAGAATCGCAGAAGTCTGAGACTGTATATTGGAATCGGGTATGGTTGACTGGATACAATATACAAAATCATATAGATCGGCCATATCCCGTTCGGAGTCCGGGATTCCAGGTCTCCAACTCATTGCTTTCAGCGCCGATATTTTAGCTTCGGAAATTTCTTCATGATACTTAAAGCGTATATCTTCTGATAAAATAGTATTTACCAATTGATTGAGATACCCTTCCAAAGTCGATATATTTCCCAGATCCATGGCGGCTAAAGTTGCATGTTTGTAGTATGCCATATTCTGATACTTTTCTTTAAACTTTTCGACAATTGCCATTGAGGCATCTCTTGAAGCAGTTGCCGAACCACTGCAATAATTTGAAATAACATCAAGAACATATGCATTGGTGCAGTCGTTGATCCCATCTGTACCCAAAAGGGAGGTATGTTGATGCGCAATCATGTAATCTGCATTATTGCGGATTGTATGTGCAATTTCCATAACACTGCTAAAGCATGTTTGAAAGTACACCACATCCATTTTTTGACCGTCTAATCCTTGTGATAAGTGGGTTACATCCATCCACTGTTTTGCAGCGCTGCTGTTTGAAGGATTCTCATCCTCAAGGAGTGAGTTCCAACCTCCGCCATGGTTGCTTAAAACAAGAAGATAATGATCAGACGGAAATTCATCAATAGCATAAGTCTTAAAAGCATTGAGCGTATGATAATCAGCCATGTTCACTTCGTTTGTCCAGCTTGAATTAATTTGACTTAAAGGAATATCCACTTTGGTCTTTAGCGCTGTCAAATAATAAGCTTCAGAATTGCTTACACCCCTTTTATCACAAAGGCCTACAACATCATAACCTTCTTTTGCTCCAAAGTTTGTTAAGCTAGCCAAATCATCGCCCATTTGTCCAGAAAGACTATTATCTCCAGCCTGGTACATTATAACGGTCCAACGTTTTTTCCAATCTGCTGTTGATGTGACAGGCGCAGCACTTTGTGAACTGCTGTCTGCTGCTTCAACAATAAGGGTGTTTTCTCCCCTGTAAAGGCTCACCGTTTGATTGATCTGAAATGATGTTGTATTGCCGGGAATGGTTTGGTTATAAATCTTGTCTGTTTTCCCGGCTGCTCTGACAATCACCCTGGCTGTTTTCAAAGCAATATCATCACTGACAGTACAGTTTACCGTCACATTTTCATGGTATCCGTCGGAAGTTGTTGTGATGCTTGACAGGCCCGGTTTCTTGTCGAAAATAACACTGATGGGTGCACTGGCAGCTGTATTGCCTGCCATATCGGCAGCAGCGGCTGTAATGGTATTGGCACCTGATGTGCTGAGGGGTATAGTGGCCCTATAATTACCACTGCCTATACCGGCTGCAGCTACCCCATTGATGGTTACATACTGTATGCCGGATGTAGTATCTGAGGCTTGAACCGTCACTGTTACTGTAGACGCAGTTGTTTCGGTGATGACAGTCCCATTGACAGGCGCTGTTATTGAAAGGGCTGGAGCAGTCTTATCTACTTTTACAGTTTGGTTTCGCGTTACTTCCGCGTTACCTGCATCATCTCCGGAGTAATAATAGAATTCATTTTCACCCTCTGTATCGATGGTTGCCGTTTTACCGGTATACCAGACAACACCGTCATAACTGTAATTCGTAGTAATATCCGTACTTGCGGAAAGGTTGTCGCTGGCACTCAGTGTAATGCCAACATTGGATCTGTACCAACCATTGCTTCCCGAAGTCCCCGAAAGTGATGCTGTAGTGTTTGGCGTTATTCCATCAACTTTATAGGTGTCTGTATTACGGTTAACATCTTTATTACCGGCATGATCCTCTGCATAATATGTAATTCTCTGTGAAGCTCCTTGAGGTAAAGAAACCGAACCCGACGAACCGCTGATAAACTGCCAGCTGCCGCCGGAAATCTGATAATGGATACCTTTGATACCCGAACTAACCCCGGATATAACCGGATCATCCGCTGTCAGGGTAATGGAAACCGATTTGTTCCACCCATTAATCCCAGCTACCGCACTTACCGTATGACTGGCGGTAGGTTCGGTTGCATCGACTTTAAAATAATAGGTTCCCGTACTACTCCAGCCTCCGCTGTTACCGGCTTGTACCAAAAGGGTATATTCACCGTCGCAGACATTAGTATAGGAAGCAGAGGAAGAAGAAGTATAGTTCCATTGGGTCCAATCATCCTCCCAGGAACCGGCATAACGGTATTGGTCCACAGGTGGCGCCCCATAAGGCACTGTAGCTGAAAAATTAAAAGATGGACTGGTACTATTGGAATATCCATTTTGCGGATGTGTAGAAGATGAGATTGTAGGGATATTCGGCGGTTGCGGTATTGGTGTAGCAGTAGGTGCCGGGGTATCATCCGACTCGGCTTCCGGGGCCGGCGGTGTGTTCTCATTCGCTGTATTGAAGTTTTCTGCCGGTAGAGCAGTTGTCTGCACTACCGAAACAGTTTCCAACCGGGGAGTTGGTGTGGCAGACGGCGTTATTCCTTTTGGTGTTCCGATAGATCCGGATATTTCCAAGGTTGGTGCCGCCGCAGCCATTGTCGTTGCCGGCGTGGACTGAGTCTGAACCGGGGTCTGCAATACAACGGCCCCTGTCTGTGAGGGCTCTGCAGTGTGTACAGGTTCGGTAGAAGCGGCGGCTGAGACAGCAGGTGTTGCAACCGGGGTTTCTGTGGGAACTGCCGTGAGTGCCGTGGTTGTCACCTCAACAGAGGGGTTTTCAGCTTGTTCCGGAATACTTCCCGAAAAAACCTGAACAAACTGGCTTAAAGACAGAATAAGTGCTAGGAACACTGCCATCAGCCTTCTTTGAATTCTCATTCTTTCGACCTCCTATCTTAAAATTAAATCAATTTATGTAAATATATCCGGCCCATGTCGACATTGTCATTGAATAACGCTGTAGGGACAGGTATATTGATTGTATCCTTCATTGTTCATTTTAATTTACCATAATCCTTCAACTTTTGCTTCCTCAGTCAATATGATTTTCATCTCCCCCAAACGGGGGATTTTTATTTTCCTCCCTTTGGGGAAGTTAAAAATAAGTAGAATGAAGGAGGAAAAAACGGGCCGACTATTGTATAATGTAAATAATGTTGGATTACTTTGATTAATGAATCATCAGGATATAAGCACATTATTGGATATTTCAGGTGAATGAATGATAAAATCGACATTGTCCTATGCTGCAAAAAAGTCTCTCCCGGGTTTATTTATGGGCTTGGCTATATGTATTTTAAGAGGTATCGGGGATATTTATACCGGAGCCGTCCTGTTGGACGCATCCTTCATTCTCCGTTTTCTCTTGCCTTGGGCACTTTTTGGGTATGCCATGACCTTCGCCCATTACTTCACTTTAGAAATGCTGAAGCATCAATTCCCAACATTATATAACCATTTATTTATTTGTTTTTTCATCAGCTTTTTTATCGGTTATTTCATTGCTGTTTGCTTTATATCCCTTGGTTTTGCCTATACAAAAGAAATCCATCCCCTTAGTATGTTTATTGGATTGGGTTCAATGGTTTTCACACATTTTTTTATTCATTTTGAGAAAAAAGATGCACAGATAGCGCTCCAGACAAAACAGCAGGATTTGGCATTATTAAATGAAAGAAGCCGTATTGCAAGAGATTTACATGATTCCATGTCACAAAATCTTTTCGCCATGGATCTTCACCTGAACACCTTGAAAATTTATCATGGAAAAGATGATGTCCGGTTAAACCAAATGACGGACCAAATCATTGAAATGGTCAAGGGAGTTCAGTCGAAAATGCGTTTGATGATTTATGAATTACGGCCTGCAAACTTAAAAGGCAGCGGTCTTGCCGATGCCATTGAAAACCTTTTGGTTGTTTACCGTAAAAAACACAGAAGCAGTATTCAATTGATTTTTAACGGTAATGAAGATCTGCTCAATGAAAATATACAACTGCTTGTTTTCAGAATTGTACAGGAAACCCTTGCTGCGCTGCTCTCTTACTCTGGTGAAAATAGCATGATCATTGCCGTCACCATCGAAGAAAAAAAAGTATATATAAAGATTTCGCTTCAGGGGGATTTTTCCTCAGCTAGGAACTCAGACCTTTGCAATATTAAAGCTAGATACAAATGCCATGGCGGAAATATCAACATCATCTCCAATAAGGAAGAGGCTATCTTGGAAGCTTTTTTTAAGGTTAGATAAATAAAGACACCAACTTTAAAGTTGGTATCTTTATAAACCTAATTTAAACCAAAATTTTATGATAACAAGGAGTATCGGTATGATAAAAATATATATTGTGGACGATCATCCATTCGTACGGGAAGGTTTAAAAGCATACCTCGGCACCATTGCGGATATAGAAATAGTAGGTGAAGCAGAAAACGGGCGCATTGCGATGGGTGATATAGCTCAATTAAACCCGGATATCGCCATTATCGATTTAAGACTTCCTGATATGAACGGGATTGAAATTTCCCGATATATCAGGGCCAGAAATCTTTTCACCAAAGTCATCATCCTTTCCAGCTTTTCGGAACCCTCCGAAGTAAAACAAGCTATGGAATCAGGTATTTCAGGCTACCTGATGAAGGATACTACTCCGTCCAAGGTAGTTGAAGCCATCTACCAGGTAGCTAAAGGAGAACCTGTACTCCATCCCAAAATAGCCAGATTATTGATGTCTCAAGCCGCTTCAAGCCAACAAGCCTTTACAGAACTGACCCCAAAAGAAACCGAAGTTCTTTCTCTTCTGGCGAAAGGAACATCAACAAAGGATATTGCTAAAAAACTGTATGTCAGCGAAAGCACCATTAAAACACATTTAAAAAATATTTTCAAGAAACTGGATGTCAACGACCGGACACAAGCCATATTAAAAGCCATGGACCTGAAAATCATTCAAAGGTGATGCTATGTTAAAAAGAGAAACTTACATTATCGCAAAGAAATCATTGCCCGGGGTTTTTATCGGTATGGTTGTCAGCTTGATGAATTATGTACGTCAAGGTTACTTTCCCTATGTGCAGGATGCGTTAAAGGATTTGTTTGTCTGGTCTTTCATGGGCTTTGTGATCACCTTTGTCAATTATTTTTCTATTCACGCTCTGAGAAAGGTTTTCCCCGGTATAATGATCCGAAAATTGGTTTATTTGCCCTTCACTTTTATCCTCAGCTATCTTTTATCCATTTCTTTTATCCTCAGCGGTTTAATCGACACCACGCTTTTTAGCAGCTTCAGCCTAGGCATTGGCATGGGTACTTCTCTTGTTTTCTACTTCTTCATGCAATCTGAAAAAAAGGATGTTCTGCTATCCCTTCAAGAAACACAACAAGAATTGGAAATTCTCCATGAAAGAAACAGAATTGCACAGGATATTCACGACGCCATGCAGCAGGACCTTTTTGCCATTGACCTTCACCTGAATACCTTAAGAACTCTCATGAATAAAGATGATGCCAAATCCATTCAAATTACAGATCAATTATTGGATAGGGTGAGAGAAATCCAATCGGAAATGCAGTTGATGATCTATGAATTAAAACCTTTGGATCTGAACCGTTTCACTTTTTTTACTGCTCTCGACAACCTGGTCAGTACTTACAGGAAAAGGTACTCTTTAAATATCTCACATACGCTTTACGGTAACGAATGCCTGTTCCACGAACATATCCAGATTGCTGCATACCGTATTATTCAAGAGGCTTTGAACAATACAGTCAAGCATGCACAAGCCAAAAAAACAACCCTGCTGGTCAATGCAGATAAACTGATGCTGACTGTGAGAATAAGGGATGACGGCATCGGATTTGATCCTAATAAGATTAATAAGGAAAAGTGTTTCGGTACTACAGGAATGATAGAAAGAGCAAAGGCTCTCAATGGCACACTTCATATAAAAAGCACTCCCGGCAAAGGAACAGAGATAGAATTTATATACCGGTTTTAAGTCGATTATTCCTATTAATGTATCAATTTTAATTTCTTAACTTCTATAACAAAAAAAACACCATTTCGGTGCTTTTAAAGTGCTTTCAGGTACTTTTCATTCAATTTTAAATATATTTTCTCATGTGCATGAGTGCGGTTTTTTCAAGCCTTGATACTTGTGCTTGAGATATACCGATTTCCTCTGCAACCTCCATTTGTGTTCTTCCGTCAAAGAACCTTAGGTTTAGGATCAGTTTTTCTCTGTCGTTTAATTTCTTAATCGCTTCCTTTAAAGCAATCCCCTCAAGCCAATTTTCATCGTGGTTTTTTTCATCGCCTACCTGGTCCATCACATAAATCGCGTCTCCGCCGTCATTATATACCGGCTCAAATAAGGAAATGGGATCTTGAATTGCATCAAGGGCAAACACTACATCTTCTTTGGGTATTTGCAGTTCCTGTGCAATTTCCATAATGGTAGGCTCTTTTGAATTTTTTGTTGTAAGCCTTTCCTTTGCTTGAAGTGCCTTGTATGCGATATCCCTTAAGGATCTGCTCACACGGATAGAGTTGTTATCCCTAAGGTACCTTCTGATCTCACCAATAATCATGGGAACGGCATAGGTAGAGAACTTAACATTTTGTGAAACATCGAAGTTATCTATAGCCTTAATCAGTCCAATACAGCCTACCTGAAAAAGGTCATCAACATATTCGCCTCGATTATTGAATCTTTGGATCACACTTAAAACAAGTCTTAAATTTCCACGAATAAATTCCTCTCTTGCGGAGGTATCTCCTTTATGCATTCTTTCAAACAGAACTTTTTTTTGTTCGTTTGTTAATACAGGGAGTTTCGATGTGTTAACGCCACATATTTCAACTTTATTGACTAGCATAGAAAAACCTCCTGGCAACCATTTTTCTGTCAGTATCATTATTGCCATGGAGGTTTTTTTTATACTGTCAAAAAGAACAAAATATTTTTCACAAAACCCTTGACAACCCAGCAATCATCGCACTTTCAGCCATACAACCCGCTTCTTGAAATCCTAAGAAACCATTTCCATTCCAGTGCTTTTTGACACAACAAATTTCTTGTTATTAAAAGTGTTAAAAATGCACTTTCCCTGTTTCATGCTTCGCATACCCTAGAAAAGAATTACGTTATGAGCCACCAAGCTATTTGCAAAATCTATACCATTCTGTTGATTTCTTTCTTAAGTCTGCTGATAATTCTTTTTTCAAGTCTTGAGATATAGGACTGAGAAATTCCAAGCATATCTGCAACCTCTTTTTGTGTTTTCTCTACCCCACTTGCAAGACCAAATCTAAGCTCCATAATTTTCTTTTCCCGGACCGAAAGCTTTTTCATTGCCCTGCTCAAAAGCTCCTTATCCACTTCATCCTCAATACTCCGGTGAATCAAATCATTCTCTGTGCCAAGTATATCCGAAAGCAGCAGCTCATTTCCATCCCAATCCACATTCAATGGTTCATCGATGGATATCTCGGTTTTTGTCCTGTTATTTCTTCGGATAAACATTAGGATTTCATTTTCGATACATCGTGAAGCATAGGTTGCAAGCTTAATATTCTTAGACGGATTAAACGTATTGATTGCTTTGATAAGACCGATGGTTCCGATAGAAATCAGATCTTCTACGCCTACTCCTGTACTTTCAAATTTTCTTGCGATATATACAACCAACCTTAAGTTTCTCTCGATGAGTATGGTTTTAACCCCATAATCCCTCTTTTCCAATTTATTCAAAAGGTAGCTTTCTTCGTCATTACTCAGTGGAGGAGGAAGTGCCTCGCTGCCTCCAATATAATGTACCGGAAAGTCTTGATGGAGGTTAAATCTTTTTAAAAAATTAATATACTTCACCAACAAGAATAACTTTAATTTTTTGGTTGCTATCATACGCCCATTTCCTCCTAATTATTAAAATTCATAGTATATCTAAGATCATCCTACTAGTTCAGGATTTAATAAAGCCCGATATCGTTCATTTTTAGAAAGCGTCTTATTATAGATACCTACAACCACTTCATGAATTCCCTTTTTATCCTGTGCCTCACCGATTTCAACATAATCCGGTATAAACCCGATAAGCATCCCATTTTCCATTCCCAATGAAGTAAAGGGAATGAGTCTGAATCTTGATGTCCAGGGAGATCCTGACAGTATATCTGCAAAACAGTACAAATCATGCTCTCTTGTATTCTTAAAATAATCCTGAATTTCCAAAGGGAGAATTTCCTTTAATGCTTCAAATTCCACAACAATGACAGGCAATCTGGATAATGGATCTTTTAAGGAGTTTCCGGTATCTACAAGTCCGGAAACCTTGATAACTTTACTGTCAAAAGCAATATTTAAAGGCATAAGCAGCTTATCTTTGAATAGCTTATATTGAATAACATCAAAAAATATCCGTGCGATGATACCAACCAATGCAATGGATAGAACAAGGAAAGTCCATTTTGACTGCCAGAAAACATAAACTACCCCATTTCTTACAAAACCTCCGCTTTGGTTAAAGTATAGAAATGTAAAGGCAGCCCCTGCAAAGATAAAGGTTGATATATAAAAAATCGCAAGGGTTTTGAAAAATGCAGCGATTTTTTCAGGTGAAAAAGCAACGGCAATGATTAAAAAGGATAGAGCGATTTTAGCAAATGTAGTATAGTACACTTTCATCCCAGGCAAAAGAATCAATACAATCACATAGGACGCCCCGACCAAGGCACCTAAAAAAAGCCGCAAATGGGATGGTTTATTTTTGGATAGCTTTGAAGTCATGAGCAAGATCAAGTAATTCATTACGATATTCTCTAAAAACAAAACATCCAAGTAAATTTCCAATGCATTTTCCTCACAATCTGTATTCCTTATTTTTACTAATATATATTCATATGCCTGTATTTTTATGTTCATTATATATCCCATCTCATTAAAACTTTGTCAAATTGGATTGTAGAAAAAAAAAATCGTATGACAAAAAAAACCAGGTACTATAAAGTACCTGGTTTAACCCGCTTTTAGCTTATTTAAATCTGTTTCGTCTTAAGAAAGTAGGTATATCCAATTCATCGCTTGGAGCATTATTATTCGTATTTAAGTTACCGACAGTCTTTTCTGCTGCTGCCGGTGCTTTTTCAACAGGTTTTTCAATTTTTTTCTGGATAGGTCCTCTTTCAAAGCCAGTAGCAATCACAGTAATTAAAATTTCATCTTTGAGATTTTCATCAATCACAGCACCAAAGATAATATTTGCATCAGGGTCTGCAGATTTCTGAACCAACTCGGCAGCAGTATTTACCTCAAACAAACCTAAATCCGCGCCACCGGTGATGTTTAACAGAACACCCCTTGCACCTTCAATGGAAGTTTCCAAAAGTGGACTGTGGATAGCCTGTTTTGCGGCTTCCTCCGCCCTGTTTTCTCCGGAAGCACGACCTATTCCCATATGCGCAAGACCGGTATTTAGCATTATGGTCTTCACATCGGCAAAGTCAAGGTTTACAAGTCCCGGAACTGCAATTAAGTCGGATATCCCTTGGACACCCTGTCTTAAAACATCATCTGCGATTCTAAAGGCATCCACAATGGACGTCTTTTTCTCGGCTACTTGCAAAAGTCTGTCATTGGGTATGGTAACCAATGTATCCACCGTATTCTTCAGATTTTCTACGCCTCTTTCCGCGTGCTGCATTCTTTTCCGTCCCTCAAACATAAAGGGTTTTGTTACCACCCCGACAGTAAGAATGCCCATTTCCTTTGCAATCTGTGCTACAACCGGTGCCGCTCCGGTACCCGTACCCCCGCCCATTCCGGCAGTTACAAATACCATGTCCGCACCCTTGATTGCCTGTGCTATTTCATCTTTACTTTCGTTTGCAGCCTTTTCACCAACTTCAGGATTTGCTCCTGCACCTAAGCCTTTTGTAAGCTTATCACCAATTTGAATTTTGGTATTTGCTTTTGATAAAAACAAAGCTTGTTTATCGGTATTAATCGCGATAAACTCAACGCCCCTTAAACCTGCCTCTATCATTCGATTTACACCATTATTACCGCCACCGCCAACACCTACAACTTTTATCTGCGCAAAATGATCCATATCAATATCAAACTCCAACAATTTAAATCCCCCTTCATTCTTCATTGGTTGATGCATAATTCCCCTAAACTTAATTAACCGTTTATAAAAACTTTTAAAGTCAATATTAAAGTTTATGTATATAAATGAAATGCTACTGTTCATAAAGAATTCAACTGTTATTTGTTTAACAATAATATATATCTTATCCGTTGTCAACAGAACAGAAGAATTTTTCTCCGGATACAACCGGAAGGCCTCCAAACTTTGCCAGGAAACCAAATTTACTTATTTTTAAACATATTATAAACTAAAAATATAGGAATGTATATCTCAAATTACGTATATCCTGCTAAAAAAAACCACTAAAAAATTCCGTAATCTTCTTAAAAAAAGATCTTTCTTTCTTAATATTTTTCTTCTCTTTTTCCTTTACTTCACAGCTCACTTTATTTCCCTTACTTCTGCTCAAAATATACTTCATAATGCCAATGGATGTAGTAAATTCAGGTTTTGTAGCTCCAATTACCTTATAGGTCGCAATCCTGACGGGCTTGTCAAAAACTTCATAAGCCAGCTGCATACCCCCATCCACATAAGATATTCCTCCGCCGGTTAAAACAATCCCGGAATTCATGGCATCATCAATCCCCGAGCGTTCCAACAATTCCTTGGCCAAGGAAAAAATCTCATATACCCTGGCTTCAATGATCTCAACAATCTCAGACACTTTAACGGTTTTTTTCTTATTGTCATTGATATCGCTTACGGTAACCTCTTGGTCGTTCTTAATAAGGGATGTAAGTGCAAGCTCATACTGCCTTTTCACCTTTTCTGCTTCAGCATAAGGTATTTTAAGCCCGATGGAAATATCATTGGATATATGGTCCCCTCCTAAGGGAATTGAATCGCAAAAAAACAACCTTTTATTTTTGAAAACCGAAATATCCGTTATTCCCCCGCCAACATCTATAAGGATAACACCAAGTTCCTTCTCCTCTTGAGTCAGAACGGCCTCTCCTGTTGCCAAAGCTTCTACAATAATTCCATCCGTAATGATTTCAGCTTTCTCCAAGCTTTTTACAATATTTTGAACAGAAGTGTTTTTCCCTGCAATAATGTCTAAATCCGCTTCAAGCTTTGTACCCATCATACCGACTGGATCTATGATTTCATCATATTCATCGACAATATATTGCCTGGGGATAATATCAATAATTTCTCTATCTTCCGGAATAGAAATATTTTTTACATTGTATAATACCCTTTGGACATCTTTTTCGGTAATCTCACCCTCATTTGAAATTTGAATTGAACTCCTATGGTCGATAACCGAAACATTTGCGCCTAATATGTTTACATATGCAGAACCAACCTTTAAATTCGACATTTCTTCTGCTTGCCTAACAGAAGCCTTAATCGAATTCGACGTACTTTCTATATCAACAATAACACCTTTCTTAACACCGCTCAAAGGTTCCAGCCCTTTGCCCAATATTTCAATCACATTTTCCTTATTTGCTTGTCCGATCAAAGTACACACCTTCGATGTACCTATATCAATTGCAACGATTACATCCTCCACTTAAGCCAAACCCCCTACTGGAAACAATCTAACCCTAACCCAAGCTTAACAAATCTTAAAGAATCACATGAGTTTAAATCATATAATTACATTATGATCATTTAAACAGAACAATATACGATGATTTATTCCAAGCTCAGTCTGTAAAAAATTGGTCACATAGAATGGAAATATGAATTTAAATTATAGATAACTTCTATACTATATAGATTGCATTAAAAACTTTACATTTGGCAGAGCATTCAGCAAACGATTTTAACGATGATTGGGATAGACAAATGTAAAATGTTTTTTGCATCATCTATATATTATCTTTTTTCGAATATTTATTCAATAGAATTCTTCGAATTATTGCGAAATTTAAAAACAACCGGTTACCGAAAGCAAAAATCGCAGCAAGATAAATTTGTATTCCAAGCTGATCTCCGATATAAGCCAGTCCTGCCGCAAGGAGTGCATTGCCGAAAAAACCGGATAAAAATACTTTCATATCGAATTTTCCCTGCAAAGATGCCGCAATGCCACCAAAAACCGAATCGAGTGCTGCAAGTATTGCTACAGCTACATAATTGGAGTACTGCATGGGTATCATATAATTATTCGGTATAAACACGCCAATCAAAATTCCCACAATCAATCCCAGTATCGGTATCATATGTCTCCTCCTATTGTTCGGGGATAAAGTTCGGATTTTCACCCGTTGTAAAATCCAAAATCCCCCGGTCTTCTTTCCTAATGTGTTTTTTAAATATCTCTTTCATAAAATTGATCTTATACTCCAAATTGTCTGTATTTCCTAAATTCACCGTAACCTTTGCATCCACAAGCAAACGAATCTTCCCAGCGTCACTGGCGTCAATAGATTTTATCCTATCATAGAATTTATACGTTCCTTGTTTATCCGATTCCATAACTTTAGCAAGAACCGTAGAGGCATCCTCAAACTTGTCACGGCGTTCCATTTTAAGTGCTTGTCCCAATTCATATGCTGAAAACTTGATACCGTTAATAATAGGCTTATTTAAACTTTGGTTTTTATTAACAGTATCAAGTACGATTCCTTCCTTATCAATAATTAAGTTGGTTCCCATAAATGGAATGACGCCAAAGGGCTCCCTTTCCTCGATCACTATCTTGATTTTATCAAAAAGCACATACCTAACAACCGCACTTTTAATATAGGGGTTGCTTTTCATGATGCTTTCTTCTGCTTTACTATACCTTAATGTGAACAAATTCTTTATATTATTTCCAATGGTTTTAATCGCGTTCTTTCCGACCATTATATCTGTAGCTCCGACAATTTCTTCCTTCTTGCAATATTTGTTTCCTTCCACTTCTATTTTTCCTATATTGCATAAGGGTGATAATGCCAGCAGTACGAGTGTTGCTATGAATAAAACGCAAATCAATATACGTTTTAACCAAAAAAATCTCTTTTTAAATTTCCTTTTCTTTTGTTTTTTTTCACTAAAAACCGGTTCTTCATTTATCTCTTGTATCATCACATTTGCCACCTTACTCTTCTCTTCTTATAATCGCACCGACAGAAGCAAGCTTCCCTTCGATATTTTCATAGCCCCGGTCGATGTGGTGTATTCCTGTTACAGTAGTTTCCCCTTCGGCCGCCAGACCTGCAAGAACAAGCGCTGCCCCGCCCCGTAAATCTTTGGCTGCCACACTTGCACCTGTAAGTTTTCTAACACCGTTTATTACGGCAAGCCTTCCTTCCAGTTTTATATCCGCTCCCATTCTAAGGAGCTCCTCTACATGCTTATACCGGCTCCCGAAAACAGTCTCCACCACAATACTGGTTCCCCTTGCAACGGCCAAATATGCAACCATCTGTGCCTGCATATCGGTAGGAAACCCGGGGTGCGGCAAAGTCCTTATAATATCTACAGCCCGTGGTCTGGCAGGGCCTGAAATATGTATATGGTTCCTTTTAATATTGATTCTGCATCCTGACTCTCTCAGGTTCGATATAACAGGACTTAAGTGCTCGGAATTTACATTTTTCAAAGTAAGATCTCCGCCTGTTATCCCAGCAGCTACCAAATAGGTACCCGCTACAATCCGGTCAGGTATGATGGAATGCTCAATACTTCTTTTTAGCTTACTGCCGCCAACTATCCGAATTACATTTGTCCCTGCGCCCGAAACATTGACACCCAGTTCAATCAAAAAGTTTTGTAAATCTACAATTTCGGGCTCTTTGGCAGCATTTCGTATGTACGTCTCACCATCGGCAAAAGCAGACGCCAGCATCACATTTTCAGTGGCTCCGACGCTGGGATAATCCAAGTGAATATCTGCCCCTTTTAATCGCTCTGCCTCACAGTATATAAAACCGTGCTGTACCTCCTGTATGACAGCTCCCATTTTCCGGAGCGCCTTAATATGTAAGTCAATGGGTCTTGGGCCAATCTCGCATCCACCGGGATAGCTGATGGCAACCTTCCCCATTCTACCCAATAAAGCTCCTAAAAAAATGACAGAAGATCTCATTTCGGTAGCAAGCTCTTCGGGTATTTCATAGCTGTTTACATTGGTTGAATCTACAATGATTGTATTTTCTTCGGTCTTTACTTTGCAACCGACTTTTTCCAAAATGTTAACGGTTGCTTCTACATCCTTTAATTTTGGGCAATTTTTAATTACATTCAAACCTGAATTCAGTATGGTTGCGGCTAATACAGGAAGAATCGCATTCTTAGCACCTTCAACAACAATTTCTCCCTTTAATTTAGAACCACCTATAACAATCAATTTACTCATCGTCAACACCTCTATAAACCTCTGTACACTATATAATTATTTTATGCCAGGTTTACAAAAGTGTTACTTTATTGAATATTTGTGAGCATCTCTTTTCAGGCCCACACCCAACCGCCAACTTTTACTATATTCTATATCACAATAAAAAATCCTTCCTGATTGCAAAGGTAAACCATATTATTGGATCATTTCCTTAACCATATCATAAATACTTTCCACTGCATTTCTCTTGCCGATTTTTTTTGAATGTTCGGACATATTTATGAGCCGCTCTTTATCTATTATGAGTTCCTTAATTTCACGGTACAGCACATCGCCATTCAAATTCTTTTCCAAAATTACCGATGCAGCACCAAACTTCTCCAAGGATCTCGCATTATGCTCCTGGTGGTTTGCTGTAACGTAAGGTGACGGAATGATGACCGAAGGGATCCCCAATGCGGTCAATTCGCTGATGGTTATCGCCCCTGCCCTGCACACTGCAAGATCTGCAGCAGCCATTACAGTTCCCATATCATAAATATACGGAACAACCTCCACCGACTTATTTCCGGCAGCTTTTAACTTCTCCATCACATTTTGGTACATGGATTCTCCTGTAGCGAAAATTATGTTAAAATCTTGGGGTTGATGAAATCTCAAGATCATATCGGTGACAGCTTTATTAATCCTCTCGGCACCGCGGCTCCCCCCAAAAATCACCACAAGTTTTTGACTGCCCTCCAGTTTTAGTGTTTTCCTGGCAGCTTTTTTATCAATACTTAGTATTTCACTTCGTATAGGATTGCCTGTAAGTTTTATTTTCTTTGCGGATTTGAAAAATCTCTCGGACTCCTTAAAGCTAATGGCAACCCTGTCCACATACCTGGCCAGTATCCTGTTTGTTATCCCGGGATAAGCATTTTGTTCGTGGACAAGGGTGGGAATTTTCATCATGGATGCATTGAATAAAACCGGACCGCAAACATACCCTCCGGTCCCGATCACAATATCCGGTTTAAAACTTTTCAAAATTTTCCGCGCCTCATAAAGACCTTGAAAAAGTTCCTTAAAAGCTACAAAAGTATCCGCAGATACTTTTCTTTTAAAACCTCTTACTTTAATCAATTGGAGTTCGAAACCCTCTCGCGGTACAAGCCTCGTTTCCAGACCTTTTTGAGTTCCGATAAATAAAATCTCTGCCTCTTTATTTTTATCTTTTATATATTTTGCGATCGCGATTCCCGGGTTAATATGTCCCGCAGTTCCTCCACCTGCAATGATCACTTTCAATCACATTCACCTCATATTCGGTCATAATTTGCATACTTCGAAATGTTAAGCAGTATTCCAATACCGGTCAAAAGGAATATCAATGATGTTCCGCCATAACTGAAGAAAGGAAGCGGCATCCCTGTTACCGGCATTGAAGACGTTACAACAAGAACATTAATTATAAACTGGATTGCAATTAATGATGTAATTCCAATCGCAACCAAACTTCCGAAAACATCCGGCGCATTCATGGAAACCTTGACTCCCCGCCATATAAATATTAAAAACAGCAGCAATACAACTAAAACTCCAATGAATCCTAATTCCTCAGCTAAAACAGAAAATATAAAATCATTGTGGGGTTCAGGAATATATAAAAACTTCTGTAAACTTCTGCCCAAGCCTTTTCCAAACAAACCGCCCGAACCAATGGCATATAAAGACTGAATAACCTGCCAGCTGCTTCCCTGTGGGTCTTTCCACGGATCTAAAAAGGCCATGACCCTATTTAGCCTGTAGGGCGAGGTTAAAACTACAACAACCAAACCGCTGATCGCAGGTAGGGATAAAAGGACAAAATGCTTAATTTTTGCACCTGCAACAAATAAAATCACACAGGCAACACCTGCGATGATAATGGTACCGCTCAGGTGTGGCTCTATAAGCAGTAACCCGGCAAATGCGCCAATGAGCATTAAATACGGAAAAAGGCCTTTGAAAAAATTATCAAGAACATTTCTCCTTTTTGAAAGACTGTATGAAAAAAACAAAATGACAGCAAGCTTTGCCACCTCAGAAGGTTGGAAGGAACCGGGCCCTAAATTAAACCATCTCCACGCTCCGTTAATATTTTGACCTATTCCAGGAATTCTAACCAGCGCAAGCATGATCATGCTTGCGATAAGAAGAATGGGAGAAAACTTCCCCAGCCTTCTATAGTCGGTATTCATGGCAAAAAACATTGCGACCAAACCGATACCTGCACAAATGAGCTGCTTTTTAAGAAAATGATACGTATCTCCGTGCATATAGTTATATGCATATGCAGCACTTGAGCTGAAAACCATAATGCTGCCGATTGAAAGCAAAATTAAGACTGTAATAAAAATCCAGAAATCAAAAGGCTTTTTACTTGCCGCATTTTTCATTTCTCTGGCACCTCCAACACCCCATCTATACAAAAAAATTCGCTCTTATTTTATACTCTATGCATTAAATAAATCTTACACCCAGAATAATAAGGGCTGCAAAACAACAAAGCGCTGTTGTTAAATAAAATATTTTCACCACTTTTGTCTCCTTCCACCCGGAAAGCTCAAAATGATGGTGAATGGGAGCCATTTTAAATACTCTCTTCCCTCTTATTTTAAAAGAAGCTACCTGTATGATTACCGACAATGTCTCACCCACGTAGATAACTCCGACAAGAAAAAGGATAAACGGTATTTTAAGCATAATGGCAATTGCGCCAACAGCCCCTCCCAGTGCCAGGGAGCCTGTATCTCCCATAAAAACCTTTGCAGGATGCATATTAAATGCTAAAAACCCCAGACATCCACCCGCCACACAAGCGGAAAACACTTTAATATAATCCCATTCCCCACGGGTCATGGCATAAACCGTAAAGAAAACCATAACGATCAGGGTAACTCCCCCTGCAAGTCCATCCAGCCCGTCGGTAATATTTACCGCATTTGTACTTGCGTACAACAGCACTACTGTAAAGAGAATAAAAAACCACAGGGAGTTAACCGTACCTATGAATGGCATATCTATATCTATTCCAATATCGGATAAATATGCAACGTAAAATGAAAAAACAGCTGCAACCAATAGAAGCCCAAATGTCTTCTGTTTTGGATACAAACCGTCCTTTCTTTTTTTTACTACCTTTATAAAGTCATCAATAAAGCCGACGACACCAAATCCAAAGACAGCAATGATAAGCGGAATGATTTTTTGATCAAATTGTGCATAAATCAGAGAAACAAGGATTACCGGAATCAAAAAAATAAGCCCTCCAATGGTTGGCGTACCCATCTTTTTAAAATGGGTTGAAGGCCCATCATCTCTGACTGTCTGGCCGAATTTCAGCCGGGTTAATAGAGGAATCAGAATTGGCCCTGTAATGAGTGCTATAACAAATGTAATAATAAAAGTTAAAACTTGTGTCGAAAAAATCAATGTTCTCTCCCCCACATATAAAACTTAAGCCACGATTGACACTTGGGATAAACCCGTTAAACGAATCGGTCTGATCCATTCTATGTACCGGTAAAATCTTCGGTATAACCAGAACTTTATAAACCGCACTAAAAATCTTTCTATGCGCAGACATCCAAGGCTTTTGGGGATGACTTAAGAAAGCTGAATGAATTCAATCCTATGCGCTATATATGTAGTGTAAGGTTTATCCCAACTCATATGTGTACTTTTTTCTCTTGAACCTAACCAATTATATCATACATCCCAAGTATATTCATATATTTAAATAAATTTGCATCAATTTACCTACTATTTATTCTTTTACACCGTTTTGAAGAACTTTTGTCAGATGTTCCACGATTTCCTCCATCTTCATCCCCCGGGAACCCTTTACCAAAATAGTATCTCCAGCTTCCACAAAACCTTCAAGAAATCTTTTGATTTCATCGTTATTTTGAAATGGCAAAATCCGGTCTTTCGACGCCCCTAGCGTTAACGCCTCACTTGCTATGGCCCGTGCGTTTTCTCCTACCGTTATAATGTAGTCAATTTGTTTTGAAATCAGGTATTTCCCAATATCCCGGTGAGCCCTTTCAGCCCAGTCCCCAAGCTCCAGCATATCTCCCAAAACAGCAATGGTCCTGTTTTCCTCTCCCAAATCCTTCAGCACGTCAATGGCAGCTTCCATAGAATTGGGGCTGGCATTATACGCATCGTTGATTACCTTAATGCCATTCAATGAAATAATGCTGAGCCTCATTTTGCTGGGTGAAAATTCCTTGATTCCCTGAATAATTTTATCCATCGGAACCCCCAACTCACTCCCCACCGCAATGGCAGCAAGTGCATTATAAACATTATGAACTCCCGGGGAAGGTACATGCACTTTGTATTCCGAATTTCCAACAGCTATTTCAAAATAGGTCCCCTGTTCCCCTGCGGATTTCACATTGTAAGCATGGTAGTCCATTCCTTCTTCCATACCGTAAAAAACAGTTCTGAACTTGAGTAACCCCTTTGTACCGTAAAGAAGGTGGTCATCCCCGTTTAAAACAACCAGCCCCTTTTCACTTAATCCTTCCAGTATCTCCATTTTAGCCTTTAATATCCCCTGTCTTGAGCCAAGCTTTTCAATATGTGACATACCGATATTGGTTATCACGGCCACATCCGGTTTCGCTATATTGGTTAACCGGCTGATTTCACCGAATCCGCTCATACCCATTTCTATGACAGCAGCCTCATGATGAGGGGCCAAATTAAAAACGGTTAAGGGCAAGCCGATCTCGTTATTGAAGTTTCCTTCCGTTTTCAAGACTTTTAAACTGTGGCTCAACGCACTTGCGATCATATCCTTTGTGCTGGTCTTTCCTACACTTCCGGTAACACCGATAACCGGAATTTTAAATTTTTGCCTGTAATACGCAGCAATACTTCCAAGTGCTTTTAACGTATCTTCAACGCGAATGATCACTTTTCCGGGTACAGGCTCTTTGTCTTTATGGGTAAGTGCTGCAGCTGCCCCTTTGTCCAAGGATGCATCGATAAAGTCATGACCGTCAAATTTTTCACCGCTGATGGGAATAAACAAATCTCCTTCATTAATCTTTCTGGAATCGGTAGAAATATTCAGAATATCCGCTTTCAAATCGCCGCTGATAAGAACCCCCTGTACTGCTTTTAATACCTCTTCACATTTTATTCTCTGCATCGAAGCTGCCTCCATATTTCTATAATGTATGGACTTAAATTACTTCAACTCATCAAGGATTTCTTTCACAACTTCCCTCTCATCGAAATGAATGGTTTTATCTTTAAAAATTTGGTAGGTTTCATGGCCTTTACCCGCCAGTACAATAATATCTTTAGGCTTTGCGTTGACAATAGAGGATTTGATTGCTTCACGCCGGTCGGTGATCACGGTATACTCACCTTTTGTCTTTTTAATCCCTTCTTCTATATCTTTCAAAATACTTACCGGGTCCTCTGTTCTTGGGTTATCTGAAGTTATAACGGTATAATCCGCAATCTTTCCCGAGATCTCACCCATAATAGGCCTTTTGGTCCGGTCTCTGTCTCCGCCGCAGCCAAAAACCGAAACCACCCTTCCCGGCGCATAGTTTTTAACTGTTGTTAATATGTTTTCAAGGCTATCCGGTGAATGGGCATAATCAATAATAATTGTGAAATCCCTTCCGGTATCAATGACTTCAGACCGGCCGGGAACCTTTACACCCAACATTCCCTTTTTTATAACATCCATAGGAACGCCCATTAATAGACAGACACCAATAGCGGAAAGCGCATTATAAACAGTGAAAATTCCGGGAATATTCACCTTGATCTCGCCATTTCCCCACGGTGTCGCAATATAAAATTCTACACTGTTTGGATGTGTCTTGATGTTGGTTGCCTTTATATCTGCATCCTTTTCAATTCCATAGGTAAATACTTCACACTTGGCTTTTCGGATTACTTCTTCCCCATATTGGCTGTCAATGTTCACCAGGCCTTTTTTACACATTCCAAAAAGCTTTATTTTCGCATTCAAATAATTTTCAAAGGTTTCATGGAAATCCAAGTGATCTCTGGACAGGTTTGTAAAAATACCGATATCATATTCACCGCAGCTCACCCGGTGAAGTTCAAGGGCATGGGACGAAACTTCCATCACAACGCTTTCAACCTTTTTTTCAACCATCTCCGAAAACAAAGCTTGCAGATCATAGGATTCAGGCGTTGTTCTCTCGGCAGGAATAATCTCATTTCCAATTGAATTGACAATGGTTCCTATTAAGCCTACCTTTTGTTTCTCTTCCTCCAAGACAGACTTAATCATATAGGTTGTCGTTGTTTTACCCTTCGTACCGGTTACACCAACCAAATTGAATTTACCCGAAGGGTGCCCGAAATATTTATCCGAAACATAGGAAAGCGCAAACCGTGTATCCTCTAATGTCACTACTGTAATTCCCTCAGGGACTTCTACCGCCTTTTGAACCAGTAAAGCCCTTGCACCATTTTCAATAGCAGTGTTTATAAACTGGTGACCATCCACCTTAAACCCTTCTATGCAAACAAATAGAAAATTCGCTGCCACTTTTCTGGAATCATATGCTATTCCTTTAATGTCAATGTTTAAGTCTCCTTTAGTTTCTATCCTTTGAAGGTCCTCCAAAAGTTCTTTTAATAGCATCTTACCCCTCCTCTTTTCTTTTATTCAGTATTGAGATGTTTAAACAAAACTTCTACAACCTGACCCTTCGCTATTTTGGTCCCCGGCTTGACACTTTGGTCTACAGCCTCTCCCAAGCCCTGTACTTTTATATTCACACCCATACGCTTTAATACTTCAGTCGCTTCCGGAATACTTTTGCTTGTAAGGTCGGGCATTAAGACTATCGTCTCTTTCACCTTACCTGTATATAATATAACAACAGATTTCTTTTGAACACTCGCTCCAGGTTTAGGCAATTGTTCAACAATAACAGCACTTTTATCATTCCCATTTCCTTCTATTTTATAAGTCAATTCATGCTCCTTAAATAATTTCTCAGCATCCTTTATGGTCATATTCCGGACATCCGGAACCATTACTTCCTCCAGCATCAGTTCCTTATCCTTTTCGGTATAAACCCTTTGGATATTCAAATAAGTAAGCACATCCTCTACCAGCTTTCCGGCTACCGGTGCTGCAATCATCCCGCCTGTATGGGGATAAACATCCGGATAATCCAGTATTACAAGCGCGCAAATTTCCGGATTGTCTGCCGGGGCAAAGGCTGAGAAAGAAGCAATATATCTTCCTTTTTCGGTTGTTTCTGAAGTTCCGGTCTTACCTGCAACTCTAAACCCTTTTACATAGGCATTCTTCCCTGTTCCTACAGAAACAACGCCCTCAAGAATTTCCTTCATTGTATCGGCTGTCTGTTTGGATATTACATTTCTCACAACCTGCGGTTCAAATCTCTTTACCACATTCCCCTCATCATCTGTCAGTTCCTTTACCAGCCGCGGTTTTAAGAGGGTACCGCCATTGGCAATGGCTGCATAGGAGGTTATTAACTGGATGGGCGTAATCTGAAATCTCTGCCCGAAGGAGGCTGTAGCCATATCTACCTCCGTTGGCCGTTTATGTATAATACTTTTTGCTTCTCCAGGAAGATCTATCTTCGTTTTATCGTAAAAGCCAAAGCCTCTCACATATTTATAAAACCTTTCAGTCCCCAAACTTTGTGCAACCCTTACAAAAACAGGGTTACACGAGTTGTATACTCCCTCGGTAAAGGTTTCATTACCATGGGCATTGGGTTTCCAGCAGTTGATAGGCCATCCTCCAACCGTTACAGTAAAGTCGTTAACCGGGCTATCCGGCTTGATTACGTTTTCTTCCAGCCCCGCCGCAGAAGTAATCGCCTTAAACGTTGAACCCGGTTCGTAGGTATCCGTGACCACCTTGTTTCTCCAGACCGTTTCCTGCAGCTTTTTTATATCCTCTGCCGTGTTTCCTTTCCATGTGCCTGCATCCATTCCGGGTGGAGGACCCTTTGGGTTATTCAGATCAAAGTCCGGTTTTGAAACCAGCGCAAGAATGTCCCCATTTCTTGGATCCATAACAATTGCAGCTGCGCCACGCAGTACTTTATTGTCATCAATAGCTTTTTCCAACACTTTTTGTGCCATATATTGTATAGTTTCATCAATGGTTAAAACAACATTCAGTCCATTCTGAGGATCGATATGCTTTTCCTCATTGAAAGGGATCTCACGGCCTTTGGCATCCACCTCACTTAAAATCTTCCCAGGGACCCCCTTCAAATATTGATCGAAGGTTGCTTCAATCCCATCCAATCCCTGATTGTCTTCGCCGGTAAAACCAATAATGTGTGCAGCAAGATTCCGGTTTGGGTAAAACCGTTTTGAATCCTCCATGATATATATACCCTCAATCTTTTCTTCCTGCTTCCACTTTCTTACCGCATCCCCTACTTCTTTATCGACCTTTCTTTTAATTCTTTCATAACGGCTTCTTTTTGTAACCTTTTTATAGATATCCTCTTTCGTCATTCCAATCATTTGAGACAAACGTTCAGAGATATAATTTGGATCCTTTCCCGAACTTCTTACCTCCTGGGGGTTCACAGAAATGGTTTCAACCGACGCACTCAATGCAAGTTCTCTTCCATTCCTGTCAAAGATCGTTCCTCTCTTAGGGCTGATTTCCATACCGGAATTTTGCTGTACAAAGGCCATCTGCTGGTACCACTCACCTTGTACAATTTGAATCCAGCCAACCCTTACAATAAGTCCTACTACCAGTAAGGACAATGCAGACAGAATAAATAAAAGTCTTTTCTTTATCGTTAATCCCAGTGCAGCCACAGTAATCCCTCACATTCTCAAAAATTATCATTATAACTTTTTACATTAAAAGTACCAAACTACTCAAAACACTTGCAACTGTGTTTCGAATTGTGAAATACTATTTTATTAATGCAAAGAAGTATTACATAATAAAAAAGACTATAGATTGCGTACGATTGATAGCTCAAACAAAAATAGTTTCTACTTTTATTTGAGTAAATGATACTCATCCACGGTCCATACTTTTAAACATCTTAATCTTTTGAATGTGTAACTCGTTCATGTAACTTACACCTTAAGAACAGCTGCCCGTTTTTCAGCATAATCCTCCCTATTTTATTTGATAACCGGCTTTTAGCTGTCTGGTAGAGATTTATCTTTAGTATAGAAACCCTGTCATTTGATTTAATTTATCGACCAGGGATGCTATAATCCCATTCTTTTGCTTTTGGGCATTCATATAAGTATCTGAAACCCTTGTATAATCACTCTTTGGAACTTTCATATGTACAATCTGATATTTATCAGGATTTTGCATTCCCAGCCTGCTTTCGGCAATTTCCTTAATATTGGCTAAATCCGTATCTTTTTCAATGTCAACAAGATATCTCAAATTTTCATTTTTCAAACTTTCATAATTTTTTGTAAGTTTACTCAAATTGTAATTTTGTTCTGTAATCAATGCATACCTATAAACTACAACTGCGCCAAGAACAAATGCAACTAAAATAGAAAGTACCGTTCTCACTTTTGCCTTATTATTGCGTTTTCTTAATCTTTTTTCTTTCAGTACACGATTTTCCTCATAAACATCATACTGTATCTTTTTAGCTGCTGTCCCATAAACGTAGGTTTGTTTGGTATGTTTCATTTATATTCACCCCTTAAAAATTATATTCCAACTACCTATTACCGGAGTCTTCGAATTTTCCAATGCAACACACCCAAGCTGCCACCTACAAAAGACAATAAATCCGGGAGCCGGTTTAATACCAGCCCTCCCGGAAACAAGTTAGTTTAGCTTTCCTTTTTGTTTCTCTTCTGTCCTTTGTAACTTAAGCATTTTTTGTCTTTAGTAAATTTTCTCCTTATTCCTTTTTTTCTTTAGTAAAATCCTTCATTTTCTTCATCCTTGGTTTCTTTTTTTCTTTGTCATTGGTAATTTTCATTCTTTGTCTTTAGTATTGTTTTACTTCTTTTCTTTTGTTTTTTTAATTTCTTCTTTTGTTTTTCACTGCTTGAATTTTTCTTATGTTTTGTAAACTTTAATCTTTTGTATTAATAATATATAAAATTATTAATCGCTCAGTTTTTCAATCCCACGTAACTTTGCACTTCTCGCCCGAGGGTTTTCCTCCAATTCCTTCTCGGAAGGTAATATAGGCTTTCTGGTCAAGTGCAAGGCTACGGGCTTTTTACCGCAGATACAGACCGGAAAACTTCCGGGGCATATACAAGGTTTAACTTTTTTAGCAAATGCATTTTTTACAATTCTATCTTCGAGTGAATGGAATGTAATGATTAAAAGCCGTCCACCCGGATTCAGTATGGAAACTGCATCATCTATAGTCTGGTCAATAATTCCCAATTCGTTGTTCACTGCAATCCTAATTGCCTGGAAAGTGCGTTTTGCCGGATGCGGCCCTTCACGTCTTGCCTTACTCGGTATTGCAGCCTTTATAATATCAACCAGTTCCCCGGTTGTGCGAATTCTTTTCTCACTTCTTGCATTCACTATGAATTGTGCGATTCTGGCAGCCCAATTTTCTTCTCCATAGTCACGGATAATGTTCTTGATATCCGTTTCATCATACTCGTTGATAACCCTCTCGGCATCCAGTTCCTGGCTGCGGTCCATCCGCATATCCAAAGGAGCGTCATGCTGATAACTAAAACCTCGTTCGGCTTCATCCAATTGATGGGAGGAAACTCCCAAATCAAGGAGGATGCCATCTACACCCTTTAGCTGATGTTCCTCATAAACTCTTTTGATATTACGGAAATTCGTGTTTACCAAAATCCATTTTGCCTGTCCGTTGATTGCTTTTAATCTTTCACCGGAAACCCTAATTGCAAAGGAATCCTGATCCAAACCCACGAAAGTTCCACCTTGCCCCAGCCTTCTTAAAATTTCACTCGAATGTCCTGCTCCCCCAACAGTCCCATCTATATAGGTCCCATCCGGCTTGATATTTAAACATTCAATACATTCGTGAAGAAGTACCGGCTTATGATTGAACTCCATTTAACACCTCTCTAAATACCTAGCATTGCCATCTTTTCAGCGATTTTATCTGCACTTACATTATCATCTCCAGTATAAGCTTCCCATCTGGTTTTATCCCATATTTCAACTCTTGTGGAGACACCAATCGTATATATTTCTTTATCTAATCCTGCATATTCCCTAAGATTCTGAGGTATTAATATTCTTCCCTGCTTGTCCAATTCGCATTCAGTGGCACCCGCAAAGAAAAATCTTACAAATGCACGTACGTCTTTATCAGTAAATGGAAGAGATTTTAATTTGGCTTCAAGGTTTGACCATTCTTCGGATGAATACGCAAACAAACAGTTATCCAAGCCCTTGGTCAGGATAAATTTCTCACCAAGACCATCTCTAAATTTGGAGGGAACGATAACCCGACCTTTTGGGTCGATTGAATGTAGGTATTCACCATAAAACAATCATTTCACCTCACATTTTTGGTTTATCTCACCACTTCCCACCACTTTCCTCCACTTTCAATTTAATTTTATGCCAATTTTCTTTAATAATCAAGATGTTTTTAATAATTTCCGTTAAAAAAAATAAAAGATAGGTATTTAGTCCTATGTAAAAAGGGGAATTTACCATCTCTTAACCAGCATTCTCCATCCGTAAAAAATCTTTTGATTATTTCCTGACAATCTATGACTCATTTATAAGAGAAGAACTGCAAAAGTAAACTTACGATTTCTGAAACCAATTCAAACCAGCTATTTTATCACTTGAAACTCGCTCTGCAACATTTCGTTTTCTATAACAAACCGCTAAACATCTTTATATTTTTTTCCGATATATATAACGGAGGTGATCTTATGAACTCCACACCCCAATCGGTCCATAGTGTCATTTTAGAAAATGAGTATATCCAAATCACTCAATTTCCAGACGGGCTTTATATTAAGTCGTTTAAAAAGGGCTTTTCCTTTGACCAATTGAACCAGGTGTTAAAAAGTCACCCGGAAATTGAAATCAATGACTTTAAAGTATTAAAGAGTTCTATTCAGGCTGCTCCCTCCACGCCTCAGAAATTCGGAAAATTAAAAGAAAGAATACTGATAGAATCAGCTGAAAATGACTTAAAAGCATTTGTCATATTCAATTGTTCAAAAGAAGATTTGGACATGTCTAAAAGAGACCTTTTAGTCAAAGAAACCAACGTAAAATTAAAAGAAAAAGGTATTATTTACGGAATAAAAAGTGCGCTTTTCTTTTCAGATATTGAAGCAGGAAAACCTTATCTGGTGGCAGAGGGTATTCCTCCCGTCCATGGCACCGATTCAATAATAAAGATGTATGAAATTAAAGAACCCAAACCCGAAATCCGCGAAAACGGGAAAGTTGACTTTTATGAATTAAAGCTGATTAATACGGTAAAAGCCGGTGATTGGTTAGGCGAAAGAATAAGCGCCACGGATGGGCTGCCTGGAAAATCGGTAAGGGGTGTAGATTTGCCCCCTATTAAAGGTAAAAACCCTCCTCTTCTTTATGATAAAAACTCTATTCTTGAAGTTACCCAAGGAAATAAAACGACCCTTTGCGCAAAATTCAATGGTGCAGTAAGCTATGTCAACGGTAAAATCACAGTTTCCAATCATCTTGATATTGATGGAGATGTGGATTTAAGTACGGGAAATATTAAGTTCGACGGATACGTAACCATTAAAGGTACAGTATCAGATGGCTTTTTGGTAGAGGCTACAAAAGACATTGAAATCAATGGTGTTTTAGGGCTGGGTAATGTCAAAGGGATCGTTAGTTATGAAGGAAGCATCTATATCAAAGGCGGTATATGCTCTAAAGGAAGCGTTGAAATAAAAGCTGCAAAAAATTTTTTTACTAAATTTATTGACAATGCCGTTGTCCATTGCGGCGGAACAGTTCACATCGGATTTTACTGTATTAATAGTAATATTTATGCCAAAGAAGTGCTCTTGGAGTCCTCAAACGGACAAATTAAAGGTGGCTCAATCAAGGCAGAAATAAAAGTCCAAGCTGCCATTATCGGCAGTGAAATTGAAAAAAGAACCATTGTAGAAGTTACAGGTTTTGATAGGGAAATGCTAAAAGAAGAGCTGGAGAGCATAACACAAAAAATAAGTGACCTTAAAAGTGAACAGCTCGTTATAAAACAAAAGCTCTCCCTGCTGGAGGATTCGGGTGACCTGAACGCTTTCCAGCAAAAAGAACGGCAAATGCTGGCAAAGCGTCTTCTAAGTATTAGAGATGAAATAAAGGATTCGGAAGAAAGGCGTAAAAACCTTTCAGGCTATTTAAAAGCCCGGGGAAACGGAGAAATCTGTATCACTAAAAAGCTTTTTCCCAATTGCATGCTGGTCGTTAAAAAGGATATTCTTGAAATCACTTCCCCTAGTCCGCCAATTTGCTTCTACTCGCAAGATGGAGAGCTAAAACGTACCAGCTGATTTCTTAAATCATAAAATTACAGTCTATTTAAAATGATAATTTTTCAAAAAGCACATAAACAAAAATCTATTTTCCTTTTGTTTATGTGCTTTTTAAGTGTGTTCATCATATCCAAAACTTACTACTCATAATCAGCCCTTTTTAAGACACAATAGTAGTAAGAGGAGGTGATATCATGGCAAATAACAATAATAGAAGCACTACATCATTTGATAACATGAAGTATGAAATCGCAAAAGAAGTTGGAGTTAACTTAAAGCAGGGTTACAACGGTGACTTGACATCAAGGGAAGCTGGTAAAGTTGGTGGTAACATCGTTAAAAAGGTGTTCCAGGCTTATACTGGAAACAACTACCCAACAGAAAAGAATAATCAGTAATATATACTCATGATAAAGCAGGAAGTGATTTCCTGCTTTGTTCATTTTAATACGAATTTTTCACATCCCCACTGACTTATTTCATTACTACTTCTATAGCCAATATTGCATTTGCCCCGTACAGGCCGCAAATCCGGAAAAAACTCTTCCCCTGCTTCCATTTTTATTTCCGGCTTAAAATTGGCACAGTTTCTACACTTCATGCTTTATTATCCTCCATACTTTAATCTTCCTCAAAATTTTAGAGGAAGCGAAACTTTAAAAGTTACTTTTCGAACGTTTTCTTGGCAATAATGAATGATTCCATTATAAAACCATATCGCGATTCCTATAAAAGTAAAAAGCAGATGGATATCTGCTTCTTTTACATTACTACATATTTAAGGATGACTGTATACTGCTCACATCCTGTTGCGCTTTACTGATATCCTGCTGGGTTGCATTTTGTGTTTGATACCAACCCTTCTGCGTCATCAAATCGTAAATTTGCTTTTGATGCTGGAAAGTTTTTGTCAATATCCCTGTAGCATCCGTTCTAAGATATTGGTTTGAGCTTTCCAGAACCAGGTTTGTAAAAGAAGATGCCGCAAGCTTATGTTGATCTAATAAAACGCCTAATATTTCTTTGTCTGTAAAGTTTTTCATCCTGTAACCTCCTTATTGGATATTCGCTGAATTAATATGTTTCGCCAAGGTTTGCAGATCGTTTTGATGATCCTGAGCCATTTGCTGGCACAAGCTTTTTACCTGTGGGTCGGTACTAATGTCTGCGCATCCCTGGATAAATTTGATACTGTTTTGCGTCATCTTAATATTGTCCTGAATCAGCATTAATTCTTTTGAAGTTATAGCCATATGAATCCTCCTTTAAAATGTAATTCTTTGTACATGCATTATCTTTTGCATTAACAATAAAAATATTCATGAAATACAAAAAAAGGTACAAAAACCTAATTGAAGTTTATTGCTTTTTTTAAAGAATAAACCTTATTTTTGTGATATAATTTTAAGAATAAAAATACATTGATCAAAGGAGCATTTCAGTGGAAACATTCAATATGATTTTATCATCAGGTATATTTATCCTTACCTATATATTTATCATAACTGAAAAGGCAGACCGGGTTGTGGTTGCATTAGGCGGTGGAATTCTAATGATTCTATCAGGACTTCTTACAGATAAAAATGCCTTCGGTGCAATCGATTTAAACACCCTTGCCCTGCTCATCAGCATGATGGTTATTGTTATGGTTATGAAAAGGACAGGTGTTTTTGAATACCTCGCAATCAAGATGGTCAAATTGGCTAAAGGTGAACCTTGGAAGATTATGGTTTATCTTTCTCTGGTAACGGCCTTTTTTTCCGCTTTTTTGGATAATGTCACAACCATTCTATTGATTTTACCCATTACCCTCGATATAACAAAAGAACTCCACTTAAAACTCGTTCCTTTTGTCATCAGCCAGGTCTTTGCTTCCAATATCGGAGGCACTGCAACCCTTATCGGTGATCCCCCTAACATACTGATTGGCAGCCAGGCAAACTTAAGTTTTGTTCAGTTTTTGCAGTATGATGCACCTATCATCATTTTGATTTTGCCATTTACCATTGCTTACTTTATTCTAATCTATAAAAAATATTTGCATACAACACCGGACTTAAAACAGAAGGTTTTACTCATGAACGAAAATGAGGCCATCAAAAACAAAAAATTATTAATCATGTCCTTATCTGTTTTAGCACTCACCATTACGGGCTTTGTTTTGCACGGCACCTTTCATTTTGAATCTTCCACTATCGCTGTCGCCGGCGCAGTCACCTTGTTACTGATTTCCAGGGTAAATACGGAGAAGATTTTAAAGGAAGTAGAATGGAAAACCATCTTCTTTTTCACCGGCCTTTTTATGTTGGTTGAAGGCATAAAAAAAGCAGGGGTTTTAAATTTGATTGCAGAAAGTGTTGTCGACACCGCAGGCAAAAATCTCCCGCTGATGATTATTCTCGTTTTATGGGTATCCGCCATCGTTTCAGCCTTTGTAGACAATATACCGTTTACTACCATCATGATTCCCTTGATTCACAAGGTAGGCGCTTTAAGCGGAATAAGTGTCTTCCCTCTTTGGTGGGCCCTATCACTGGGTGCTTGCCTTGGCGGTAACGGGACCATTATCGGTGCAAGTGCAAATGTGGTTGCTGCAGGCATGGCAGAGGATTATGGCCATAAAATTACTTTTGCCCAGTACTTTAAGGTCTGTTTCCCCATCATGCTGGTCACAATCGCAATCAGTATGGTTTATCTTTTGCTCCGTTTCGTATAAAATAAAACAGGGGCATTCCCCGAACCCCTTCAAATAAGCAGCCAAAACAAAAGCTTAACCTAAATAAATCGTGAAAATAATTTGGTTCGATAAATTGGATTTTCACAATATTAAATCAAAGAAATTGAAGCGCGATGTAAATTCTTTATCGCGCTCAATATAGATAGGAGTCAAAATCATGTTGAGAATAAAGTTTCGTGACAATAGTACTAAAACATTTGATTTATCCCCCACCCGGCTTGTTGTATTCAGCTTTATCTTTTTAATCCTGACAGGAACTGCACTTTTAAATTTGCCCATCATGTCCAATGACGGAAGAAGTGTCGGCATCTTAAATGCACTTTTTACCTCTACCTCGGCTTCATGTGTAACCGGTTTGATCATTGCTGATACGGCAACCCAATGGTCGATATACGGGCAATTGGTAATTCTTTTTTTGATCCAGGCAGGAGGTCTGGGAATCATCACACTGACAACATTCTTCTCTGTGGTGCTTGGGAGAAAGGTTGGACTGAAAGGAATGCTGCTTGCCCAGGAATCCCTTAACTACTTTAGTTTTGAGGGAGTGTTGAAACTCATTAAAAGAGTGGTTTTGGTTACTTTTGGAATTGAAATCATCGGAGCTATGATACTTTCCATTAGTTTTGTACCCGATTATGGGCCCAAAGGCTTTTATATGGGGATTTTTCACTCCGTATCCGCCTTTTGCAATGCAGGTTTTGATATTATGGGCAAAGATACTGCGGGATTTTCCAAGGGACTTACCGAATACAACGGAGATCCCATTGTTGTGTATACCATTCCACTGCTCATCATTATCGGGGGCTTGGGCTTCATGGTATGGAAAGACCTTTTTGAGTATAGGAAAACCAAAAGTCTCTTACTGCACACCAAAGTCGTATTAATCGTTTCCCTATGCTTAATTATTTTCGGAGCCATTTTTATCTTCGCATTTGAATACAATAATCCGGAAACCATGGGTAAGCTTGACAACTTGTATGAAAAGGCAAATTCAGCCTTTTTTCATTCCGTTTCTTCAAGAACTGCCGGCTACAACACACTTCCACTGGATAAAATGAATGAGATTTCTAAAGCCGCAACCGTTTTCCTTATGTTTATCGGGGCTGCCCCCGGCTCTACCGCTGGTGGAGTCAAAGTTACCACCTTCGCCGTCGTGTTAATGGCCATTGTATCTCAAATTAAAGGAGCCAACGGCACACTCATGTTTAGAAAGAAGGTTCCCCACCATGTAGTGAGCAAAGCCCTGGCCATTATGGGATTAAGCGGAATGCTGGTTATCACCATAACAACCATTATCCTGGCCGTAGATAAAAAGCCCTTTATCGATGTACTCTATGAGTCTACTTCTGCTTTCGGGACGGTTGGTTTATCCTCGGTAGGAACTCCGTTTTTAAGCAGTATCAGCAAGTTGTTCCTGATCCTCACCATGTTTTTAGGAAGGGTAGGCCCTTTATCCTTTGCCATTGCTCTTACTTTACGGGCCAATAGAAGCAAGGTAGATGTGGTTTATCCCGAGGGAAAAATCGTGGTAGGTTAAAAGATTGAAAAAAGGCTGACTTCAAGTCAGCCTTCTAACCTAAAAAGTAGTTTTTCAACTCCTGCTGATCCTCCTCGGAGGATACCGAAATAATCAAGTCTCCACTGTGAAGCACCGTATACCCGTTTGGAATAATAACTTCTTCATCACGGATCACCGAAATCAAAATACAGTCCTTCGGCAGGTTGATATCTTTCAAACTCTTGTTGCAAGCAAGAGAGCTATTGGATACCTTCACCTCACTCATGACAATTTTACCGTTTTTCATTTTCATCAGGGTTTTCATTCCCGAATAATCCACTTCTTTTTCAATTAAGTCTGCTATAATCGATGTGCTACTTACAGGAGTATCTACCCCCAACCGTTCAAATACCTTTATGTTTTTTGGATTATTTACCCTGGCAATCGTTCTTTTGACCCCAAAATTCCTTTTTGCAAGCTGACACGCGATCAAGTTTTCTTCATCCTTACCCGTAACAGCAATAAAGGCATCCGCCTTTTCAACCTCTACTTCAGAAAGACAGTCAATATTGGTGCCATCTCCGTTTATAACCAGAATATTGAGCTCATTGGCAAGTTTTCTGCAAAGCTCTTCCTGAGGCTCTATAATGGTTATTTTGTGTTTATAGGGCAATAAAGTCTTTACCAAATAGTACCCAATCTTTCCTCCTCCAACAATTACAATATACATAATATTAACCCTCCGGAAAATTTACATTAACAATGTGCTTTTTCTGCAATGATGATCACATCATCCTTATTTAACTTAATATTTGGATTTGCAAATTGGAAACTCCCATTTTGGATTACACCAAAAATCAGGGAATCTTCGTTTATTTTTATGTTGCCCAACTTTTTACCTTCATTTGATTTCAGCACTTTTTCGTGTCGGAATTTTATTCCCGTATTTCCAATAGTATGCTTGGAAACCCCACTTTCTCCGAGCACAATAGATCGTATTACATCGACCGTTATGTTTGTAGGGCAAATGGTTTCAAGCCCAAACTGGTGAAATACATGTTCACGGGCGGGATTATAAATTCTCGCCAGTACTCTGGGTACTTTAAATATTTCTTTTGCTACCTGGCATACCATGATATTCACGTTATCATCCGGTGTTACAGCAGCTAAAGCATCTGCGGTTTCAATACCTGCTTGTTTGAGTACATCCTGGTCAATGGGTACCCCCGTAAGAGTAATCCCGCTAAATCCCTGTCCAAGTGCTTTAAAAGAACTGCTGTCACTGTCAATAATTACAACATCGTGTCCCTCTTCCGATAAAACCTGTGCAAACTTTGCTCCAACTTTACCGCAGCCGATAATGATTATATGCATAGGTACCTCCCCCTACTACAAAGTATCCCGACAATATATCACATTATTATACCATGTATAAAACCAATGGTTAACTATATTTTTTTACATTTAAGTACTTTCTTTGCTTCCATATATTTTATTCTTTGATCATGCTTAAAAGTATACTATACACAGTACAAAAAATAAAAAGATGCAAAGTATTTTCGCGTTCAAAAATAGAACGCACTAAAAAATCTTATATATGACAGGGCATTTTGCAAAGGGTTTTTGCGCTCCTTGCGATAGGCAATGTAAAATGTTTTTTGTGTTATCTAAAGATGAATAATTCAGGGAACAACTTGAAAAAATATATTTGTTGAATTTGACCGGAAAGGGTGACAATGTGTTAGTTGTATTTGCAAGAACCTTAATATTATATATTCTTGTTATTATTATCATGCGGGTCATGGGAAAAAGACAGATCGGCCAACTGCAGCCTTTTGAACTGGTAGTGGCCATTATGATCTCCGAATTGGCAGCCGTACCTATGCAAAATACAGGTATCCCGCTTGTTAACGGAATTATTCCGATTGTAACTTTACTTGTGGCCCAGATTGCTACTTCGTATGTTTCCTTAAAAAGTTCAAAAGCAAGGGCGATTATATGCGGCAAACCGGCAATCTTAATTGAAAACGGGAAAATCAGACAATCTGAACTTATCGGAGAAATGTACACATTGAACGATTTGCTTGAACAACTAAGAATCAAGGGTGTACCCAATATCGCAGATGTTGAATTTGCAGTTCTTGAAACCAATGGCCAACTAAGTGTTATTCCCAAATCTCAAAAAAGGCCGGTAAATCCTGAGGATATCAGTCTCTCTACGAAGTACGAGGGACTCCCGCTGGATCTTATCATTGACGGTGATATCAGCTTGTCCAACCTCAAAAAAGCAGATTTAACTGTAAACTGGCTAAAAACTGAATTGGCAAAATCAGGTGTTGATGATATAAGGGATGTTCTTTTTGCAAGCTTGGATTCCAATGGAAACCTCTACCATCAGAAAAGGCTTTATGAGGAGGGAAAACAAAAACAATGAAATCACTAAAACCTATTATTATTACGGTTCTTGTTCTAACGCTTATCCTTATCGGCGCAAGCATACTCACCAACAGGGCCCTTTACTCCAGTGCACAAAAACTGGACGGTTATATAACCAATCTGGAAAAGCATACGGTTTCAGGAGATTGGACCAAAGCAAAAGAACAACTTAACGTGTTTGAAGAGAATTGGAACCGTACAGAAAAAATATGGTCTATGTTATTAGACCATATTGAAATTGACAATATTGACATGGCGCTCTCAAGAATGTCCAAATTTGTTGAAACGCAAAATACCCCCCTAGCGCTTGGGGAAGCTGCTGTATTAAAACATTTTATAAAACATATCCCTGAGAAGGAGTCCTTTAAGCTGGCAAATTTATTTTAACAAAATATATTCTTTTCACCGTCTATTTAAAGCCCCTCACATACAAGAAATAAATATATACAGCATAAAATAGGCCACCCATAATTAAGGGGAATGGGCTTACCTTCCCTTTTAACTTGATCCATCCATAGGTTAATACTGCCGAAAGAATCGATAAGACCGCACTTACAACAGCCGTTAACTCCAAATTCCAACGGGTAGCATATATTCCTATTGCTACAGGTATGCAGCTTTGGAATACCATTGCCCCTGTAATATTGCCTAATGCCAGTGTATCCTTATTCTTACTGATCCATATGACACTGTTAAACTTTTCAGGAAGTTCTGTCGCTATAGGAGCAATAATGAGCGAAAGCACCAGAGTGGAGATATTCATAACATGTGCCAGGACCTCCAGGTTTTGAACAAATAGATGTGCACCTAAAACAATCCCTATTAGTGCAACTGCGATTTGCACCAGAATAAAAAATACATTGGGCTTTACACCTAAAAGTTCAGCAGTATACAGTTTTTCAAGTTCATTATGGCTCATACTGTCATTTCTGACTGTCAATAGAACATAATAAAGGTACGCAATGACAAGAAAAACAGAAATGCTGTATCTTACCAGCCCATCATTTACAAAGCTTGCAGCAATCCCCAAACTATAAACAACAATGAAAAAACCAATATCACGGCTTAAAATTGTATTATCCACTTGCATTTTAAGTCCGGTTTTGCGTTTTTTCCAAAATAGCAAAACGCCAAGGCCTGTAATAAAAAACGCCAACGTACTTAACATAAAGGGGGCACCGATAATAGCTCCAATACCTACATCCATTGCGTCTTTAGAATGATCCGAAAACAAGATTGCAATGATGGGAATCATGGTTTCCGGCAAACATGTTCCAACTGCTGAAAAAATACTTCCAACAACTCCATCTCCAACTTTGAGTTTCTTTCCCAGCCATTCAATTCCATTTGTAAATAACTCGCAGCTTAAAAGAATAACTGCCAATCCCGCCAACAAAGCAGCGATATTTCCCCACATATTTTATTCTCACTTTAGTTTACCATCCTAATTACATTGTATTAATCGTTCCGTGTTTAGATACCTTTTTTTAAAAGAAACAACGAAAAAACCTCCAATCCTACAATCATACATCGTAGAAATCGGAAGTTTCCGCTGCCAAAATCCGTTAAAATTCCCCTTTTAAGAATTCACGCTGTTCTTAGAATAACATTTCCCCGCCAAGACCTGTTTGCACAATTTTTTAAAATATAATCAATGACTTGATTTAAAAGTTCAAACTCAAGTCTTTCGCGGTCAATATCATTTAATCGTTCTTCTGTTTTTGGATCAAAAGTTATAAAAGGTTTAGGCGTTTGCCTTTTAACAGTGGCATAACCTCGCTTAATTGAAAGTGAGTCGGTTATGAATGAAAATTCAATTTTGAAGAATGGGTCAAAGCTTTCTTCCTTGATTACTTTACCTTCAAATACCATAAAAAACCCTCCAAGAAAAATGTTTTGAATGAATACTTTCATTATTTATATCGGTGGAAAGAAGCACTTACAAAATAGGATTTTATTACTATAAATTATTTCAAGAAAACACCGACAACTTTTATAGATAACGAACTGTAAAAGTAAAATTTCGATTTCTGAAAGACCACGTAAACCAGGTATTTCATCTCTCGATTTTTACTATGTTTACAGTTGGTTATCTATAGCTCGCTTATTTTAGGTTGAATGTATTTTATAACCATAATACCCTTGAAAAGGATTGTATATTACACACCAACAATCTGTTGCAGCGCTAAAAAGATTTTGTCGAAACAGCAAATTTAAATAAGCTTACTTGTCCGCCCGTTACGGAAACTTTATAATGAAAATGAACATGGTTCTACCACTTGATTTCGAAACTTTTTTACCGATTTTATCGGTTTATTTAAATATGTTCCCCCTACTTAAAATAAGTTTACTTTACTTCAATACAATATCCTAATATTGTATTTTTTTATGTAAACTTTATTAATCCATCAGTTCTTGGGGAAATCAGAATTTGATGTTTTGTTTAAATACTCCGCTAGATCCTTGGAAAATACTACATAGCTGTTCTGTACATTATTCTTGACATACGTCAGAATAATTCTGTCGTCATATACTCTTCCTTTAGTCTCCGTTCCATTAGCCAATTTGTTTGTAGTAAGTTCCATTGAGCGCCGCAAGGTATAATCACTTTCATCCTTCATTTTAATAACAATGTCAACAGGATATCCATAGGCCTTTAAAGCTTTCTGTTCCACCTTTTCCATTTTGGAGTTTGATTTTATAAGATTAAGAATTTTATGAATTTTGTCACTATCTTTTTCGGGATAAAGAACAGCCCAAACTTTATCGGATGGCAAACCACCTTTTTTAGTAATCCACTTAACTTCAGAGTCCTTTAATATGATAAGAGGGTAAGCTTCAGAAGGCTGTTTTTGCTTATTTACAGCAGGATTTTCTTTTGGTATAATAATTGTATCTTCTTTTACTATATGTTTTTCCTTTTCTTCCTTAAAACATGAAATGTTTGATGTAATCAAAAGGATTATTAAACCAATGAGACTCATGATTCTTTTCATTATGTATCACCCTCACTCCCGAAATAGGTCAACCAGATATATCCATTATATAATAACATCTTAAAATGAAATTGGGTAGTCTTGTGTCATGTCAAACTACCTATCATAACCCTTTATTCCAAGTATATTTATGGTATCATGAAAAATAATTATGATTACGGCAATTTTAGAAACTCTTCTTAAAAAGTACAGGTGAACCAAAACTATATAACAGAAAACAATAAGCCATTTTGCGTAACACGACGTAATTTCATTGCATGTAAACTTTCTTACTCTTATGCAATAAGCATCATATCTTATGAATCGCATTTTTAAAGGAGGTACGGCGAGTGAAAAAAATTAAGAACAGGATAATCTTAGCAATCATCTTGTGTACCATTTTCAGTACTTTACTACTCGGCATCAGCGTTTACATCATAGGTAAAGTTGAACTCTCCAAAAATGCTCAAAAAAACCTTCAGCTGCAAACTCAAGTTGAAGCTGAAGGGCTTACATTAATGCTTTCGAAAATTGAAGGCTCTGTAAAGGGCTTAGCCAGAATTGTAGAATCCTCAATGGACGCTGATTTAGGTAAACTTAATAATCCTATTTACCTCAAGCAATATGAAGACAATATTCGAATGGTAGCAAATGATTTTGCAAATAATACGGAAGGTGCTATGGCTTTTTACGTCCGTTTCAACCCGAAGCTCTCACCAGGAACTTCCGGAATATTCCATGCCGACACAAAAGGGAATGGCGCTATGGAGCAGCTAACCCCCACCGATTTTAGCCAGTATGATGAAAATGACCTGGCACATGTCGGTTGGTATTACATACCTGTCAAAGCAGGAAAACCGATGTGGCTGGACCCTTATTTGAATGCCAATATTAACGTTTATATGATTTCATATGTTATTCCCATCTATAAAAACGGTCAATCCGTAGGTATTGTCGGTATGGATATTGATTTTAGAAAAATTGAAGATAAGCTAAAATCCGTAAAGTGTTATGAAACCGGTTATGCCTCTCTTATAAGCAGCCAGTATCAGGTATTGTACCATCCTACACTAACGAAAAATGATAACATGGCAAAAATCGAGAATGGAGCATTAAAAAATGTAACCGACAAAATTGGAAATTCTAATAAAAATGGTTATATCGAATACCATTTTAAAGGCCGTAAGGAGATACTCACCTACCAAAATATCCCAAGTGGACAAATTTTAATTCTTATAGCGCCAAAAAGTGAAGTTTTGAGAGATTTAGATATCCTCGGATACCTTGTCTTAGGCGTTGTTATCCTCTGTTTGCTCATTTCACTCCTCCTGGGCTGGTATATCGGCCATCGTATATCAAGACCGGTGCTAACGGCTGCCGACTTGATTAATAAGACAGCAAGTCTTGATTTGATGGAAGATAATAAACACCAGGCGCTTTTAAAATCGAAAGACGAAATAGGCCATATGGCAAACTCCATATTCAGTATGCGAAAAGTTTTGCACTCAGTTATAAACAATGTTAAAGAAAACTCACTCAAAATATCCAATTGCTCAGAGGTTTTGGCAACTATTATGACCGAATCCTCAGCTTCATCAGAGGGTATTGCAAAAGCTTCTGAGGAACTATCCCGGGGAGCTATGGAACAAGCTAAAAGAGCCCAAGATGGTGTTGATGAACTGGATCGGCTTTCAGAGAGAATTAACCATTTGGTATTAGGCTCTGACACAATAAAACAGCATATCGAAAGAACAGACGAAGCAAACCAGGATGGTTTTAAACATATCAATAACTTAAAGGATGTTATCAAAAACAATACCGAACTCACAGACAAAGTAGTGAATCAAGTAAATACTCTAGGCGATAAATCGGATGCTATAAGCCAAATGGCGGAAGTCATCAATGCTGTGGCAGACCAAACAAACCTTCTCGCGTTAAATGCAGCAATTGAAGCTGCTAGAGCGGGAGAACAAGGAAAAGGTTTTGCAGTTGTTGCTGAAGAAATAAGGAAATTGGCTGAAGGATCTGCCAATGCTGCAAAAGAGATTACAGATATAGTTAGGGTTACAGTTGGAAAGAACACTGAAACTGCTGATAATATGGCAAGAACAAAGGAGATAGTATCTGAACAGGAGAAGGCTGTAAATATAACTCAGGAAGCTTTCCGAAAAATACAGATATCTGTTGAGGAGATTTCAACTAAGACCAGAGACGCTGCTGCGATGCTTAACAC
>JAOABQ010000027.1 GCA_026418275.1 Clostridia bacterium | reverse complement strand
TTTCGGGTACGACTGCCTATAAAAGTTTCCATTAAATTCTAGTAAATATCAAGTTTTCATGTATTGGCTGACTATCCCTAAATTATTGGATATGTCAACCGATGAAATTTTGTAAAAAAGTTTTATGCAACATTATTGAGTATGAATATGTTTTATGCCTATCTCGAAACATTGGATGAAAGTGAAAGGAATAAAATCCTTGAGGAAATAGCAGCCGCAGAAATGAAGGATGATACCACAGAACCATAGGCAGTGTTATATTACGGTATCCACCAATATTTCCGACAACGATCGCGATGTATCCATATACAATAAGAAAAACCACCTAAAATTAGGTGATTTCCTTATTGTCGGACGCTTAATTTTTTGCGGTTACCGGTATAGGATATACAAATAGAATGGCTGCAGCTGGTCCAAAGAAATAAATGAGTCGAAGGAACCGTCCCTACCGACTTGCATTATATTTGCGTATCCGTTTTGCTGTCACAATCAGCAGAACAATCGCAAGCAATGCAAATAGAACGTTGCCTACCCATGCCAGGGTATTTTCAGGCCACAAAAGTAATGTCACAGTAAAACCACCCCATGCATATGTCAGTAAAACCCCGGCAGTTATGGCGAACTCATGCTGTATACTCCAACCTTCAAGACTTGACCAATAATTAATAAACCAGCCCGCCAAACATAGGATGATCACTCCAATTATCACCCCGCCCCAACTTTCAGGCTTTGCGAAAAACACACTTGCCGCAGCAAATGTGATAATACCTGTTGTCCATGGTTTAAATAACTTTGCGGAATTTTTAGCAGCTCGAATGGTTTTCCTTTTTATAGAAAAGGCAATAACAATTAGAAAGAGTGCTGCACCGGCGGAGACCATTAATTGCACTGTAGATGCGATAAATTTCTCTTCAGCATATATAAATGAAAATACGATTACACAGCCTATCAAATACAAAACACCTGTCATGGCAAGCCCAACCCTTCCCAGCCATGGTCTTCTGTTGCTCAAGGGCATCAGCATCTCTGTAATGGCAATGGGAATACTAATACTCCAAACAGCATGCCCAACTACATAAGCCAAAGTGTCATAAGCACTGATTCCTAACATTGGAATAGATGTAACGGTCTGCTTGGTAACATTGACTAATGAGGGATTAAAAATAGATTGATCAACTAAACAAGCCTCAATAACTCCGTATGAAGCACCCAGAAACAATATGGTAGGCCAACCACGATTAGTACGACGCGCTACCTCTCGAATAAGGAGTGCACCCCCACCATACAGTGGCATGATAAGTGGCAAGGCAGGCAAATTTTGAAGCGGACTGCTGCCAAGTAAAAACTCTCCAACCCACGGTGCAAGCAGCAACAGAAATAGCACAGGTGCAAGGCTCTTATTTTTGTGTGATTCAGATGGTGTAGACACTGAATATTCTTCAATATGCATATGTTTAAACTCCCCCTTTCGGATACGATAAATAACAATTTCATAATCCGTGTATTTTCATGGATTATTTATCACTTCTATTGATCAGCCTCACGTATTGGCCGTTTCTTGCATCGCGAACAACGGCTCCTAGCTCTGCTAAATCTTCCCTTAAGTATTTCGCAGTCTTTTTATTTTTTTCTTTTATAGCGATCTCCCGTGCCCTCAATAATGCATTAATATCTGAAGGAAAATCAGGGTGACCGTACTCCCATCGTTGATATTCGTTAATGAAAGGATCCGCATCAAACCACGGATATTGATGCTTACCAAAGGTATCACGCACAGAATCCAATTTTAAATCAAATTGCTCACTATACAATTCTTGACTGTTTTGCCCCAGAACAACAAGATTCTTATTATCCATATACACAGCAGAAATATCTTTTTTGTGAATGATTCTTTCCGAGTCTCTCAACACTAATTTTAATTGATTATCAGATAGTGTTACTGTAAGTGACTCACTAAAGATGACAAGCGATACAAAAACACCTGCGATAACTCCTATGATTGCTGCAACGCCTGAAACCCAGAAGTGGTTAAGTGATGCGATGAATATTAGTAATTTTTCCATAGGTACAACCGGCAACTTTAGCGCCCAATCTACAATCATTGGAATAAACAATCCGATTACCGCTCCCAGTATAATGCACACTGTAGTAATAATTGACTTTTCAGATTTGTTAATACCTAAGACAGTCACATTTTCTTCCATCATTCAATTCCTCCGTATTGTAGTACTATAAATTTTTTAGGATCATTTCACCATTTTTAGGACTATTTTAATCAGTTCTTCACTATATTCCTCAAAATTAACTTTAGAATTAAGCATTGATTCGGAAATAGCCCCTTTTATTATAGTCGAAGCCACTTCGGGGTTAAAAACACAGAATTCTTTTGATTCCTGTCCTTTACAAAGTATTTCTTCTAACAACTCATATAATGCATCTTTTTCATTATCCTCTATCTTATAATATGGAACACGCTCCGGTGTCCGGGCATTAAACACTATTTCAACTAAAGCCATGTTATTCACCTGGTGTGTGACTTGATACGCTATACTGGCTTCAATAAATGCTATTAATTTTTCGGTAGGAGTTTGTTTTGGCCCTACTTTACCACTAATATAGGACCATTCCTGTTGCGACAAATACATTAACGTATGGTTAATTAAATCATCTTTACCTGAGAAATGGTATGAAATGAGCCCTGTGCTTATGTTTGCTTTTTTCGCTATCTGGGGCAGACTTACATTTGCATACCCGATCTCGCAAATAACATCAATAGCAGCCTTGATAATCTGTTCTCTTCTAGCTTCCGTTATAAAGGATTGTTTGCTTACCATATAATAACTCCATCATATTTATTGGCAACTTAGTTTAAATATTGATTGGTCGTTCAATTTTTTGATTGCTTAATTAAATTATATCATTTTTTTCACTTATGTCAACACTGATTATATGTCCTGTATAGGACATATAACTATTGGTTCTTGGTGTTGACAGACTTATTGATGTACCCTTTGAATTTACTCGGAAAACAAAAGGATACAATAGAGGAGGACGGCTATTATGAACTTTTTATGTAAGGATGAAAAAGGTGTAAGATGTTGGCTATTCATAATACAATCCTCCCTAAATTTTGCTTTCTATATTTAACACATAATATTATGATAAATAATGCGTTATAATAATGAAGAAAGAAAACTTTTATGGGAAGTGATATTATAAAGAATATATTAAAATACATTCCGGGATTTAGAACACGTACTTTATGGAAAATGGTTATTGCAAGTCTATATTACCTTTTTGCAATTTCAATGGCAGCGAGCGGCATTGGATATATGTTAACCTCGTTATCCCTGCCATTTGTTATATTCAGCATAATAGAAATGATAAAGAAAAAGAAAAGCGGTTTTCCGGTAAAAAATAGTATAATATCATTTTTTATTGCTTTACTTGTTTTCATCACTGGTTCCCTATTAACACCAGAGACTAAAAACTCAAATCTGCTGTTACAGAAAGAGCCGTTGAATACACCTACTGCTTCTCCAAGGGAGAAGACAAATGAAAATAATACTCTACCAACTCCAGTCCCATCACCGCAAACGAACCTAAGAGAAAAGGTAACAGTAACCAGGGTTATCGATGGTGATACTTTTGAAATTGAAGGAGGCAGGAGTGTAAGGCTTATTGGAGTGGATACGCCGGAAAGTGTTCACCCGGACCAAAGTAAGAACACTGAATTTGGGAAAATAGCCAGTGCTTTTACAAAAGAAAAACTGGGAGGAAAAACAGTATACCTGGAAAAGGACGTTAGCGATAAAGACAAGTACGGTAGGCTGTTAAGATATGTATATCTGGAAGATAATACTTTCTTCAATGAATATTTAATTAAGGAAGGCATGGCAAATCCGGCCACATTTCCTCCTGATGTCAAATATACAGACTTATTTGTAAAGGCACAGCAATATGCTAAAAGCAACAATAAAGGGTTATGGGCAATAGATGAACAAAAAACCCAGAAAAACCCTCAAACCGTTCCGGAAAGCAAACAGAATGCAGGTAATCAGTTTGGTGGTGCTAAAACTTATACTGATGCTAGTGGTAAAGGACTCATAAAAGGAAATATAAATTCAAAAGGGGAAAAAATATATCACCTGCCCGGCGGGCAATTCTATGATAGAACAGTACCTGAGGCATGGTTTAAAACTGAAGAAGAAGCCAGGGCTGCAGGGTTTAGAAGATCTCAAAGATAATTCACATATAACAAATGATAAAAAAACATCAAGAATCAACCTGAAAGTAAAGGTTGATTCTTGATGCTTTTTGTGCAGAGTTTGGGGAGCAATTTAATTATTTGTAAAATTACAGATTTTGGCCAGCGCATTACTATGGCCTATCTAACAGTTTTTTAATTTCTTCTTTATTTTTTTCTTTTGCATTTTTATCTTTAAATAAATGGGGCATGGTATTTTCATCAAACAACATAGGGCGGTACAGAATGTTCCTATCATTCCATTGCCAAACTGTATCATTACACGAAAGTCTTCCAAGGCATTTAGCAGTTAAAGGGTTAATTATAACACCATGTGATTATTTGACAGTTTAAATCCAATCTTTTCATAAATCTTAATAGATGCTTCATTGGCATCCAAGGCAATTTTATGTATACCTTTCGATTTTAGCTCACTAATGTGTTCATCAGGTACTGTCCGCTTTTTCCTTATACTGGAAGCAAAATAGTTAATAAATAAAAGCAGGGAAATAGAGATCTTTGTCGAATTTAATATATCAGGCACGTAATAAAAGATAAAAAGCAGTTCAGACTGCATGTTTTTTGTAAATCTGTTTTAAAAATCACTTCTTAGTCAGTCCTCCGTAAATAGGATTATCATAGATTTTCTAACATCGATTTTGTTCTTGTTGATAAAACATCAAAGTATATTGTTTACCAGTAGGCGCCTTGAGGTTTTTCATAAAAATAAATAAGGGGAGCGATTAAACATGTTTTCAATCCTTCATCTGGAAAAAAGCGAATTGATCAAGCAAATGGTAAAGGATTCTTTAATGAGTAAAGAGGTCAAATACATTCCTGTCGATTCGGTTGATATGGCGCGTCCATTTATATTTTCTAAGAAACTAGATCTGATTGTCACATCTATGATTGGAGATTTGAAGGAGATTGAAGTATTTATAAAGGAAATAAACACCGGAATTAATAAAGATACACCTATTTTTATTGTAACCAGCAACGACATGGATGATAGTGTAAAAAGCATATTAAATCTTGGAGTATCCGACTATATACACAAAAATTCCCTCGTTACGGAAATCTCCAAGCATATCGATGTTTTATTTCATCAAAATAACCTTTTGAACAGCTTAAGAGAAATGAGTATTGCGGTTATCGATGACAGTATTTTAGATCAAGCGGTTGTAAAAGACCTTTTGTCAAAGATAGGTGTTACACAAATTGAAAGCTATAAATCCGGACACGAACTTTTTAGCAGCGGTAAGCAGTATGATTTGTATTTTGTGGATGCGGTACTGAAACAGGAATATGGAAAAAGTTTAATCATGCAAATTAGAAGAAATAATCTCAATTCAACAATCATCATCATTTCTTCGCTTAACAATTCTAAAACGGTGGCGGGCTTGCTGGAAGCCGGTGCCAACGATTTTATTTCAAAGCCGATTGATGAAAATATATTTATTGCAAAACTAAAAGCCAATATGCGAATCAAGGTTTGATTAAAACAGACTAAAAATCTTAATATCGTGCTTTGGAAGGCATTCAAGGCTTTTGGGACGACCGGGATAGCACAGCACGGTGTGAAGGATTTTTTGTCTTGAATACAGCTTCAAAGTTAATGGGTTTTATATAGAGAATCATAAAAATTATACCTTTTATCCTTTAGCTATGGGGAGGTAATTTGTTGGATACTTTAAAAACAGGAAAACTTGTTGCCATAAAACATTTTGCATTTGAAAAATTCATTATTTGTCCAATCATTAAGACAGAAGGGAATCAGTGTACTGTATTTATTGGGAACAACCAAAGCAAATTTTCAAAGGATGACCTGGTTGTAATTATGATTTTATTGGAGTCCAATGTATATGTGTGTGAAGCGTATGTCAAAAATGTAACGGAAACATATTGTGAATTTATCCTCTCTAAAATAGAAAAAACTCCGGAAATACGGAAGAACATCCGTTATATGACTAGTTTTAACGGGTCTGCCGTATTTAATGGGAATGTAGCTGTTGCAGCCATCAAAAGTATAGATGTTTTAAATTGCAGTATTAATGTAGGATTGAATCTAAGCGTGGACGATTACTTAAACATTAGCTTTATTTGGGGGGCTTCAGATGTTATTGTTTTTTTCGGTAAGGTTATAAAAAAACAACAAATGAATGAATGCTTGTGGTCGTATGATATTGAAATGAGCAATATAAACGAGCCTAATTTTAAAAAAGTTCTAAAGTTATTAGGCAAACTTGAAGCTGAAGAATTAGAGGTAATTAAGGAGTTGAAACAATAAAAACATACTCAAAAAGTATAGTTTATTAAGGGTTTTCTAAGGTGTTTAAGCGTTAAATCGCTGGCACCTTTTTTTATTGGTAAACATAATATATAACAAAGTGACTTATTTACCTTTGGTACTTGAATTGCGGGCATAGTTTTATATGGAAACCATTCACTATCGCGGGTTAATTCAAGTGCCTCGTAACGTAATTCTTTTCTAGTGTATGCGTGGTACAAACAGATGAAGTTCATTTTTAACACTTTTAAAAAACTAGAAATTTGTTGTGTTAAAAAGCACTAGGTTATTGAAGTGTAGAAAATGAACAGATGTAAAGTGTTTTCTTCATTCAACATACAGCGTTTCAAATAGGAAGTATTCCCCCTCAATTACATAATTGTTTCCAAAGGGGGGCTATTTATGAAAAATCAAATCATCGACATGGAACAAATGCGGCAAAGCCGGGCGCTGCTGAATAAAATCTACGATGCTGTAAGAATCGTCCATCCCCTAAGAAAACAGGTGTTAAATTTTGATGGTGAAAAGCCGGAAAAGAAGGTGTTTCACTGTTTTAACCTTTGGGGACAGGGGAAGATGTGCAGTAACTGTATCTCCATACGCACATACATGCAGAAGAAAATTCATTTTAAGCTGGAACATATAGAGGGAAAAATCTATTTAGTTATGGCTGTGCCTGTACAGGAGGATGGTGAACTTTTTGTCCTGGAGCTTATTAAAGATATCACATATAATTTGACGGTGGAAAGCTTTTCCGAAGACAAAGACTATCCACTGCTTAAGCTATTAAATGATATGGGAGAATTGCAAATAAGGGATGCACTAACCGGTATGCTTAACCGCAGGTATATCAATGAACGTCTGCCTGTCGATATGCACAATTGCAGCAAGGACGCTAAACCACTGTCTATTATTTTGGCAGACATCGACCACTTTAAGCGGGTAAACGATACTTATGGCCATGTTGCGGGTGACCATGTATTAAAGGAATTTGCCCAACTTCTTCAGGCTAATACTCCAAAGGTTGGTTGGGTAGCCCGGTATGGAGGAGAAGAATTCCTTATCAGCTTATTCAACGCTGACTTAAATGAAGCAGAGATGTTGGCGGAAAGGTTACGAAGTAAAGTAGAGAGCAGTCAGTTTGTTTATGATAACAACGTAATTCGAATTACATCCAGCTTTGGTGTGTGTACACTGGGTCATACACGGGAAATTGCGGTGGAAGCACTGATTGAATGCGTTGATAAAAATTTGTATCAGGCAAAAAACGGCGGCCGTAATCAAGTAGTAGCAAGTAGAATTGAGTAAGAACATGGGAACTCAAAACTTATACTAAATATTTCTCATATTCTTGAATAAGACGCTTGGTAATACTATTTTCTTTAAAGCACATGAAGCTGTGATTATCTATATTTGCTACGGGTGCAATACCCATGACGGAGTTTGTGACAAAGACTTCCTCCGCACCAAGCAGTGTTTTGAGTGGAAATCTGCCTGTAATGCAGTTTATACCTAAATCACCGGAGCCTTTAATGATCCAATCTCTGATGATACCCGGTAATATACCGCTCTCAATTTCAGGCGTGTAAAGCACATTGTCCTTGACAAAGAATAGATTGCTTTTGGTAGTTTCGGTGATTTCCCCCTGGGTATTTATGAAAAGGGCGTCATCAAAACCTCTTTGCTTAGCATCCAACCCTTCGAGATAGTTTTCCAGGTAGTTTGCTGTCTTGTGCCTGACAACAGGTGAATTCTCAACTCTTAGCGAACTTGCCATGGTAAGCTTTAACCCTTTTTCGCACAGCTTGCTGTAACAATAAGGATTATCCCGCACACTGAAGGAAACAGACGGCTTAATGTTTTTAGCTTTATTGCCATAAGAGACCGAAACTCTTACAACCTTGTTTTGGAGCATATTTTGATGAATGTATTGAATAATCATACTTTGGAAAATATCTTTTTTTATATCCATATCAAATTTAAAAAAATGGATAGAACCATATAAGCGGTCTATGTGTTGTGCAAGTAAAAAGACGGATCCCTCACGGTTTACGAGAAATGTCTCAAACAGGCTAAAACCGTAAAGAAAGCCAAAATCATCTTTAGAAATAGAATCACTGAAAGAATAACTCTCCATTTTCCTTACCCCTATTCCTCTGAAAGTACTTTTAACATAGCTTTGCCCTTGTGAAGGGTTTCCTGGTATTCCTTTTCAGGGTCCGAGTCCCATACAATACCTCCTCCTACATTATAAGAGACTTCCTCACCTTTCATAATAAGGGTCCTTATGGCGATATTGAGGTCTGTATCTCCGTTAAATCCAATGTACCCGATGGATCCGGTATAGATATTTCTTTTCACAGGCTCCAGTTCATGAATAATCTCCATGGCTCTAATTTTAGGGGCTCCGGTGATAGATCCTCCGGGAAAGGTCGCTTTTATACAGTCAATCACATCCTTGCCCTCTTTTAGTTCGCCTTTAACAGTAGAAACAAGGTGGTGCACAGTTGCATAACTTTCCAATTCAAATAACTTTTCTACCTCAACCGTACCGATTCTACATACTTTTCCCAGGTCATTCCTTTCCAGATCTACAATCATGGTAAGTTCTGCACGGTCTTTTTCACTATTTAAAAGTTCTTCCTTAAGTAAGTTGTCCTCCGAAGTTGTCTTTCCCCTTGGCCTTGTACCCTTAATGGGCCTGGTTTCGATGGAATGGCCTTTAATCCTTATAAACCTTTCGGGAGAACTGCTTAGAACCTGAAGGCTTTCAAAGTTTAAAAAGGCTGAAAATGGAGCCGGGCTAAAGTGCCGGAGTTTTTTAAAGAGGTCAAGAGCGTTTTTATATGTCTTTGTTTTAAACTGCTGGGATAAGTTTACCTGATAGATATCTCCGTTTCGGATATATTGCTTTGCTTTTAATACCATTTCGCAATAGCTTTCCTTAGAGAAGTTTGACATGGGGAGTTTTGTTTTTTCTAAGACAGCTTCCCCTTTTGTTTTTATATCTTTTAAACCTGTGTAGGAGGAGCTTGATTCATCCACAATGTTTTTGAGCCGCTGCATTTGTTCCCTTAAGTAGGGCTCCTTTTTGCTGAAATCGGACATGCCGGCTGCGCTAACAGAAATAAATAAACAGTGTTGGGTATGATCGATAATGATTGCACTATTATAAAAACAGAAGAAAATATCGGGAATATCTTCAGTGTGTTCTTCCCTGCTTTGGGGCAGATTTTCTATAAGGCTGCACAGTTCATACGAAAGATAGCCGATACACCCGCTGGTAAAGGGCAGATTGTAGGGGTTGGCATCACATGGATATTGTTTCAATAGTTTTCTAAGAAAGTCAAGAGGATGACCCCGGTGATGACAGGTTATACCGTTTTGGGTTATTTCTATTTGGCTGCCCTTGGATTTAAAAATCAAAAAGGGGTTGGATGCCAGGATAGAGTATTTACCAAGCTTGTTATCCCGCATAGAACTATCCAACAGAACACTATAAGGCTCGTTCCGGATCTTTTCAAAAAGTTCTACCGCATCGACAGTGCTTTCAATTTTTTCAAGCAAATTTATATTAGCTTCCAATTATTATCACCGTTTAGATCAAAATAGGTGCTGTTAAAAAGCAATAGGATTGAGAAAATGTGCGTTCTCCCAGGTGGTTATTGTACACTATTATAGCAGTACTGTAAATACTCAATTCATATATATTGCACTAGAAATTTTACACTGTGCCGGGCAGACATTGAACCTTTCCGATTCTTGTATTTAATAGGTGGGAAATAATGTATTACGCGTGTAAATACTTGTAATATATAGAAAATCAATGTAAACTATTTAATGCAACATTTATGCAAAAGGGATATAAGATGCATAAATGTTTCTATATATAAATATTGTTGTAGGCCTTTACAATAATTAATTAGGAGTAGTAATGGGGTATCGATATTTTTTACCGGGATTAATACCCCAAACCGGAGGAATAATAAGGGGGGAGGTTTGAGAAGGAGTCCAGAGAGGCTTTTGGGCTGACGTGAAGAGGTTTATAAAGGATTTTGCAGAGGTTTAGTGTATGTATAAATACTATATATATTCATGACCGGAGTTTGCTTGTATAAGTGTTGCTATAGAAAGAGGAGGGTGTTAAATGAAGTGTATATTAAAAAGATGGGTATCTTTTATGCTGATATGGGTGGTTGTTTTCTCTTCAACCATTCCGAATCAAGCTTGCCATAAAAATTATAAATCTTTTGAGAAAAAAATAGATATTGGAGGTTTTAGTTTGTTTATCCGGTCCGAGGGTAAAGGAAAACCTACAGTGATATTTGATTCGGGCTATGGAGATAATGCGGATGAGTGGAAAGCACTGCAGGGAGAAATATCAGAGGATGTACGTACAGTATCCTATGACAGAGCGGGTTTAAAACGGAGTGATAAGAGTTTCAACCCCCGTACCAGCATGTATATGGTAAAGGAATTGTATCAATTGCTTAAAAAGGCTTCCGTAAAAGGGCCGTATATATTGGTTGGGCATTCGTTTGGCGGTCTTAATATGCGTCTTTTTGCAAGTGAATATCCAGATGAAGTTGCCGGAATTGTTTTAATTGATCCAACTCCCGACAATTTGGAAAGCCGGATTATGCCCACATTGACTCCGGAACTTCAGGAAATAATGAAATCGCAGTTTAGTTCAGAGGGTACATACCGGGATTTAATGGTAAGCTCGGAACAGGTGCAGGGGGCAAGAACAAGCCTCAAATACATCCCTCTCACAGTGATTGCAGCAACAAACCACGGGATGAACTGCTTGGAATTTGAGAAGCTGTGGCTGCAAGTACAAAAGGAAACTGCCGAGTTCTCCAGGTTTGGGAAACTTATTGTGGCTGAGGGCTGCAAGCACAATATTCATGAATCCAATCCCAAATTAGTGTTAGAGGCTATTCAAGATATGATTAACTTTAGTTTAAGGTGCAAAGATGTAAAGTGGAGAGATTAATAATGAAGAGGTTGTGAAAATTTGTTTTCACAACCTCTTCATTATTAACCTTTGTTTATTTGGATCATGAAAATGATTTTACATGGATAGATTGAATTTTCACAATATAAAATCGAGGAAATTGAATCGCGATGTAAATTCTTTAGCGCGTTTAATATAGATACAATGCAAATTCTGGTTACGTTATTATGGATATCTATGCGTTTAAGTTATAGAGCTGAGATGAAGTAATGGGGTCATTGTTAATCTTCCACAAAACATAACGTATTCCCATGGATATAATATCAGCCATTTTCATAACCAGACTTAGTCTTGTATTTTGCAGCACCAGAAAATCCATAAACCCTCCGAAATTAACAATCCCGGTTATATACATATCACCAACCGGGGCAAGATCTTTGTTGACTCCGGAGCCGGGTTTGATGGAACCTTCCCCGATTGTGATATAGCCTACATGATCCATCGTGCCAAGGCAAGCGTCAACGGCTATAATAAAGGGTGTAGAATATTCGGCATAAATCTGTTTCATTGTTTCATCTATATTTTTAGCATGCACGGGGTTTTCAAGGTTGCCATAGATATACACATTTTTATACTTTACATTGTGGACCTTATAACCGATCAAGGGCCCCAGGCTGTCTCCCGTTGACCTGTCTGTTCCAATGCAGACAAATACAATGGATTTATAGCCTTTGTTTATCCCGCGGCATATAAGTTTATGCAGCATATTTGTAAAATTAATGAATGCAGCAGGGCTGTGGATATTAATATATTGTTGTTGAAATTCTGTTTTAAAAAACATATCATTTCTCCTAAGGCGTTGCAGTTTTCGTGTAAATTCATGTTTATGCATCTTTATCCAAAACAGCCGTTTTAAAAAGGGTGGAATCAGGGCTTCTCCCTGACCTGCATTTTCGTATGGGTTTCTAAAAAATATACACCAGCCTTGAAACAATATTATTATTGCCTTGTTGAGTATTTTTATTACTCAATTTATTAATTTTCCCTTTTTCCTACATTGCGGTAGGTGGCTGGTTTTGTTATTATAATTCTAATAGGCTTTTGGAAGATGAAAAGATTCAGGAATGCAAATAGAAAAGATCCATTGCAACGATAGTATTGTGTACATTGTTGGAGTGCTTTGCCTCATGTTGTGCTAAAAAGGTAAAGCTTACTGAAGTTTATATAGGTTACGCAGTTCATTGAAAGGTTATCTGGTGAAAAGTTATGGAGAACAATTTTATTAATGTCAATACCAGCCGGTTTATTGAAGATATCATCAATGGAATGAATGATTGGGTCAGAGTGATCGATGCGGAGGATAATATTATTTATATTAATAGGTCAATGGCAGAGGGGCTCCAAGGCGAGCCGATCGGAAAGAAGTGTTTTGAGGTAATCGGCCGCACTGCGCCCTGCGAAAACTGCATTGCCAGAAAGGCAATATTTGATGGGCACGTGCACCACAAAGAGGAAATCATAAACGGAAGGATATTTTCGGTTATGAGTTCTCCTGTCAGAAATGATAGAGGTGAGATTACAGCAGTTGTAGAAGTGTTGCGTGATGTAACTCAGATTAAAGAATTCCAACAGAAGATTATGGAACAAAACCTAAAGCTCCAATACGACCTGAGTATTGCCAGGAAGCTTCAATGCAGCTTGCTTCCCAAAGGTTTACCCGAGGATAAACTGAAGTTTTCCTTTATATATAAGCCATGCGAGGAATTGGGTGGAGATTTTCTTGATATTTTCAGGATTGACGACACACATGTTGGAATTTATATCGCAGATGTTTCTGGTCATGGTGTTCCCGCTTCCATGATGACGGTTTTTTTACGGTCAACCATAAACAAAAAGGTGTTATCTCCATCCAAAGCACTTGGGGAGCTTTACAGGGAATTTAACCGCAGCACCTTTGATCAGGATTTGTATATTACTGTTTTTTACGCAATTATTGATGTGCAAAATAAAACCATAACCTTTTCCAATGCTGGGCATAATGTTTGTCCGGTTATATTAGGGCAGGAAGGGTTTAAATTGCTCAATTCTCCGGGGATCCCCATCAGCAATTGGCTGGAAAGCCCGGATTACTCTGATTCTGTCGTGTCTTTAGGTACGGGGGATAGAATATTTTTATGTACAGACGGGATCATTGAAATGAGAAATACGGCAAACGAGCAATTTGGAGAAGACAGACTTCTGGAGATCTTGTTAAGTGACAAGTCCGGACCGAGTGGAACTTTAAATAAAATTATAGATGTGGCTTGCGAATTTGCCGGTATAAAAAGCACCTATGATGTACCCGATGATATTACAATGGCGCTCTTGGAAATTATATAGGAGGGTGGATACCAACCTTTTATGAAAGGGTAAGCGTATATTTTCCTTTGGTACATCCTATGGAAGAATACTTAGAAAAAGGCTGAAGGTCTTAGAGCCTTAATTCTTAAACGTGCTCTATGAAACTGCTTGGGACGTAAATAAAAATAAATCTTAGCCAAATTCAGGGATTTGACATTGCTGGGGCAATACGTTATAATATTATAGCAAATTGCTAAAGCTTTGAAGGTATGCGGGAGGTTAAATTGAAACTTCCGAGGACACATGAATGGTTTATGAATGAGGCGTTGAAAGAGGCACAAAAAGCCTATGTTAAGGATGAGACGCCGGTTGGTGCAGTGATTGTCAAAGACGGTAAAATCATTGCCCGGGGGCACAATGAGAAAGAGCTGAAGACGGACCCTACACTCCACGCCGAGATGACTGCTATTAGGAAGGCATGTAAGAAGCTTGGTTCATGGAGACTAAATGACTGTGATATGTACGTGACCCTAGAACCTTGTGCCATGTGTGCGGGGGCAATTATTCAGGCCCGGGTTGGAAAGCTATACATCGGTACACCTGACCCAAAAGCTGGTGCAGTAGGCTCTGTAATTAATGTATTGGGTGTGGAGAGGTTTAATCATAAGGTTGAAGTTGTGGAAGGTATTCTTCAGGATGAATGTTCCATGATACTCAAAAGTTTTTTTAAAGAGCTGCGAACAAGAAAAAGTTTATAATACGGAGAGATGGTTGAGCTGGTCGAAGGCACCTGACTCGAAATCAGGAGTACGTGCGAGCGTACCGTGGGTTCGAATCCCACTCTCTCCGCCAAACGGGAATTATAAGAACACTGTGTTTTTTAACAGCGGTTTTGCTGTTACAGTGTGGTTATAGTTCTAAAACAGAAATAGCGATTAAGGTTTATCCTTAGTCGCTATTTTCATATGTCACAATATGTACTTAAAGAAAAGCTTGACACTTTTATCCAGATCAGGGGGGGGGTGGTAAATAGAAAAATGTCTTTGTTAGAAAAACTATAAAAGGCGGTTCCAATTATGGAGCCACCTTTTTTGTGTGTCTAAGTTTACTTTACTTTTATACAATCTGTGCTGACTCCAGACTGTTTGAGGATAATCTTTGAAACCTCGCCCTTTTCATTTTTAACAAAACTAATTTGCACATCTTTATCTTTAGCTAAGAATAGATTTTCTGATTCAGCAAATATTTTGTGCTCATAGTATGTTGTTTTTTTATCCGTAGTAGCTATTTGGGCATATAAATGTCCGTTCTCAGTAGTTATAAATATGCTTATTCCGTTTGCTTGAGGCATGATATCATACTGACCGACATAACTGTCTAGTATTTTTTGATCCACAGGTACAATGGTCTTTTCAGGCTGTTCTACACCGGATTTGTTAGCTTTCATCTGCAGTCCAAGCCGTTTTAGAACAAGTCCGGTTACGATGCCATTGTTTGAAATAAAATCAATGTAGGATTCTTCAGAGCGTAAAAAGAAGCTTTGGGAGCTTAATGGAAACATTTCAAATTTTCCCTGTCCTTGTGGCTGAACATATAAATGATTTGAGTCTGATGTAACAGTCAGCTTTGAGCCATCATCCATGAAGTATTCACCTTTATAATTTTCATAAACAGACTTATCAATATCAGCTACTTTTAAAGCTTCCGGAGCACTTACTGCTTTCCCGAAGGATATATCCGCGAGGCTATTTATTACGATTGAAAGAGGACGGTTATTGGATAACACAATTATTGTAAGCTTTTTATCGGTATAACGTGTTAAATAGGATGTATAACTGAGAGTTGCCCCATTATGGAATATCTGCTGACCGTATGGACTGGAATTTATAACAAAACCGTAACCGTACGAATATGTACTGTTAATTTTCATATGACCCTTGAACATCAGGTCAAGATTCTTCTTCTTAAGCAGCTTCTCAGTATAAAGAGCTTGAGACCATTTATATAAATCTTCCACCGTTGAATAAATTGCGCCTGCTCCATAAGACGTATAAAGCGCAAAATCGTCATATACAGGCGTTACATCAAGAAAACCAGTATATCCGGTTGTTCCTTTAAGACAATTGGTGTTTCTAGCAATAAATACACCGCTGTCTTTCATACCAAGGGGTTTAAAAATGTATTTCGAAAGATAATTTTCATATTTTAAACCGCTTACCTTTTCAATAATGCCTGTCAAGATGACATACCCAGCATTGCAGTATTGGTACTTGGTTCCGGGTTTGAAATTTAGTGGCTTATCCTTGATTATTTTGATTAGATCATCAACTGATTTAATACTATTTCCTGTTGTCACATATTCAAGTAAGTCTGAGAAATCCACAATTCCTGAAGAGTGAGTCAAAAGGTGGTGGATTGTGATGGATTCGCTGCCCTTGATATTTTTATAATACTTGGAAAGCTTGTCATCTAGCTTGAGCTTGCCTTTTTCAAAAAGCTGCATTATAGCCATTGCGGTGAACTGCTTTGAAACTGAACCAACTCCAAACCTTGTGGTGTTTTTATTTCTTATCCCTTTATCAAAGTCAGCCATACCATAGCCCTTGCTGAGAAGGATTTTTCCGTCCTTAGCAACGAGCACACTTCCGTGAAAATTCCTGTTTGCAGTACATGCTGTAACGTAAGCATCCAGATTTTTTGAAATTGTACTGCTTGAGGTGGCTGCAAAGGCTGTGTTTGGTAAAAGTAGGGAACTCATGACAAGCACTACAGCCAATACAAAAATAGAAAGTTTTTTTATCATAGTAATCATCCCTTTCGAATTCTTTTTGATTTTATAAATTCTAGCATTTTTAATAATTATTTGCCTTATGACTAATACTTCCTTTTATTTTGCAATAAGTTCTGTTTTCCTAAAATAAATTACGTTGATTACCAGTGCAATAACAAAAGTAATTGTAAGTGATATTAATGCATAAGAAACATTAAAATTCCATTGAACGAGACACTTACCCCATTTTGATGACAACAGAGCTGGTACACACCAAGGAAAGAAAGCATTATATTCTGAACTAAGAAATACAGCAAGAAAAGAAAATATTGCCAAGGCGGTTACAGCAGAAGCAATTATATTTTTACTAATTATACCTACAGTCGCTGCTGCTGGGACAAGTGTTAAATGTATTATGGCTACTAAAAGGTATATTTTCGCATACTCAACAATTACTTCAAAAGATAGACTATCATAGATTAAAAAATTACCTACAACTAATGCAGAAGCAAAAGATAAAAACATTGTTAAAAGAACTACTGGTACCATTACCAACATTTTACTTACTAATATGCCTACACGCGAAATAGGGTATGTAATCATACAGTCCATTGTATGATCACTATATTCTCTTGAAAAGATGAAGCCAGTAAATAAAATAAATACTGGTGGGGAAAATTCACTTACACTTAATAAAATATGTCCTAAATAATTCGGCCATCCTGCCATACGTAGTTCAGTATTACTTAAGTAGGTTATATATAAAAGAAGAGCTGGAGTTAACGAAATAATAGGAATTACCAACAACATTTTAGCCTTTTTAATTTTCAGAAATTCTGTATAAAGTATTCTATACATTTATTACGCCTCCTGTCATTTCTATAAAATAATCTTCAAGTGTACAATTCATCAGTGATATACTCTTTACATCAATCCCCCCATTTACTAAAGTCCTGTTAATTGCTCCGGAATCATTAAGCCGCTCATAGACCCTTATTAACCCAGGTTCTACGATTTTATAGTCAGAAATATTCAATTTTCTCTCGATTAGCACAATAGACGTCTTATCGTCATCTACTTTTATTTCTATATAATGCCTGTTTTTCTTCTGAAGAGATTCATAATCGATTTCTTCCAATAGTCTACCTTTATGAATAATACCAATCCTATTCGCTAATTGTTGAACCTCACTCAGAATGTGGGAAGATATGATAACGGTTAGATTTCTTTTTTGCACCAGATCAAGTAACAACAGTCGGATCTCCTTAATACCAAAAGGATCCAATCCATTTGTAGGCTCATCCAATATTAATAGTTCTGGATTATGCAAAAGTGCCCTGGCTATTCCCAATCTCTGTTTCATTCCCAAAGAAAAGTTTTTTACCTGTTTTTTTTCCGTTCCCTCAAGACCGACCATCTTCAATGCCTTTCCTATGCATTCTATATCCGGTATTCCCATTAATCTGCGATGAATTTCCAGATTCTCAATCGCTGTAAGATTTGAATAAAATCCAGGTGTTTCAATAATTGAACCTATACGCCCAAAATGATTGTAACTGCCTGAAATTAACTCTTCTCCAAACAACTCAATACTTCCTGAAGTGGGCTTTATAATACCCATAATCATCCGGATAGTTGTTGTCTTCCCTGCTCCATTCTGACCAAGGAACCCATATATTTCTCCCCGCTTCACATTGATATTTACATTGTCTACCGCTTTCTGATGTTTAAACTCTTTTGAAAGATTAAACGTTTGTAAGATATAATCCATTTTCACATCACCCTCTAGATCAAAATTTTATTAAAATATAAAATTGTTTCTAATAAAAATATAGATCTATTTTCTTAAATAAACCTAACAAAATTCTTACAAATTCCTTAAATAAAATGGATGAGGCATCGAGCCTCATCCATTTTCGCGTATTGCGTAGCAAAAGCGCGCTAATAAAAAATGAAGCTGACGGAACTCATGGTTCCCAGCTTCATCTATAATAAATTTATATCATACCTTTGCAAGCAAAATGAAAACATAGTTTTAACACTAGGAACACTGCTGACAAATATTTCACCATTCATTTTCTCTATCATTTTTTTAGCTATAGACAGTCCCAGACCGCTGCCTCTCATGCTGTTATTTCTGGATTTTTCTGAAATATATAACCGTTCAAATATATGATTGATATCCTTTTCCGCAATACCGTTCCCATTATCCCATATATCTACCCATATCCTATCAGGCACTTCTCTCAAAGCAACGCCAATAAATCCGCCATCCTTTCCATATCTTAAAGCATTTGATATAAGGTTTTGCAGAATTCTTTCTATACATATCCTATTAGCCAGAACATAAACCGGCTTTTCAGGTAAAGTCAACTCAGGTTGAATGTTATTTTGTGAAAAATCCGAATAGAAGCTCAACATTATTTCTTTAATAGTATTACTTATATCGAGCTTTTCAAGGTCATATTGTGTATCATTCGCTTCTAACTTAGCCAATTCAAAGAAGTTCTGTACAAAGGAATATAAAGATTTGCCTTTTAATATAGCTATTTCAAGATATTCAGCCTTTTCTGCTTCAGTCAACGATGTATCTTTTTGAAGCATTTCCAAATATCCTAATAGCGAGGTCAACGGTGTCCGTAAGTCATGCGATATGTTGGATATGATGCGCTTCTGTGAGATTTCAAGCTCCTGAACCTTAATTCGGTTTGCTTCATGCACCTCTAGCAAGGAGTTTATATCAATACTAAGCCGCTTCACTGGTTTCAAAACAGTACCAGGATTTATTCTTCTAAAAGAACTTCTATTTATAATATCTTTAATAACTTCAGATATATATTTGATGTTTATTACAAATGAATACAGCATTATAATTGTCGTTAAACAAGCCAAAATTAAAATTATAATAATAACGTCGATCATACTACACCTCTGCCAGCTTATAGCCAATACCCCAAATAGTTTGAATATATTTGGGCTCAGACGGGTTGGGCTCTATTTTTTCGCGCAGACGTCGTATATGAACCATCACTGTATTTTCATCTCCGATATATTCTTCTCCCCATACAGCATTAAATATGTTTGCCTTTGTAAATATCTTCTTTGGATTTGTCATAAGTAATTTAAGGATATCAAATTCTTTCGAGGTTAAAATAATGGATTTTGAATCTATACTTAATTCATAGGTGTGTACATTCATTATTATATCTTTATACCTTAATACCATATTCTTTTGACCCTCGTTGTTATTAAAATGCATATATCTTCGAATCTGTGCTTTTACTCTAGCGATAAGCTCTTCAACACTAAAGGGCTTTGTAAGATAATCATCAGCACCTAGCTCCAAACCGAATACTTTATCTGCGTTATCAGCTTTTGCAGAGATTATTAAAACAGGCACATGATTATTATTTTCTCTTATTATCCTTAGCACCTCATATCCATCAATGTAAGGAATCATCAAATCCAAGATAATCATCTGGTATACTTTTGATTTAATAAAAGATAATGCCTCTCTTCCGTTAGATGCACTATCCGTTTTAAAACCTTCCTTTAACAGGTACTTGGCGGCTAAGCGGCTAATCTCCAAATCATCTTCGACTAAAAGGATATTTATATCGTCCAAATTAAC
>JAOABQ010000088.1 GCA_026418275.1 Clostridia bacterium | reverse complement strand
TGACAAACGGTAATATGCATTTCCCAGGTTCGTTTTCACCTCACTGTATTCCTTAGGGTTTTTAATGCTGGAAATTTGCTCTAGGATCCCATCATAACAACTGATTGCCTCACTTAAATGATTGTCTTGAAGAAGCTTGTTCGCCTTTTTTAGCATTTCATTCACTTTAGGGTTTTCCGCCTTCAGCGTAATATGTAAAATACTATCCTCACAGGCCGTTATGAAGTTCCCACTGCCTGTAATTGAAATATTTTCAACCTCTTTGCTCCACACACTGCATAGAGCCATTTTTTCATCCCATGTAAGGCGCATGGATAGTCCTTTTTGCATAAAGTCCGCACCGACAAAAATTTTTGCTTGTGAAATCATCACAGGTGCACTCAATTCAATGTTTTTTCCTTCTACTGTAACTTCCTTGCTCCCTACTTTCAGTATAATAGACTTATCCTTCCTGATGGCAGTTATCCTTTTTGTGTTACGATCCCACTTTATTTGATACCCTAAGGTTTCCAGAAGACCTCTTGCCGGAATAAACAACTTTCCATTAATCAGTTGCGGAGGTGTATCAAAGTTCACTGGGACCCCATTGATTTTCATAGATACATTTTTTGTATACGCACACGCAACCTTTGGCTCCATCAGGAAAAAGCCCAGCAAAATCACTAGCATGACCATCATTTTAGCTTTCATTTGTAATCCATCTTCCTTTCCATTAGTTAATTCTTGTTTTTTGTCAGTTTTTAATCTTTTTTATTTCTTCCCTTATTTGTCTATAGCTTTCAGAATCATCATACCGGGAATATATCTCTCGTGCCTTCTCATAGGCCTTCTTAGCATTGCTTAATCTTTTTGTGCTATTCTCTATATTCTCCAATCTGAGATACACTTTCCCTAATTCCCAGCATGCTCTCGCACAATCATTGGGGAATCTATCCTTCTTAAATATCTTTAAACTTTCCAGATATGCTCCTTCTGCGGTAAGAAGCTCTTCCATTATTTGATTCAAATCATACCTTAACTGATAGACATCACCAAGACACATGTTGATCCTTGCATAGTGGATGGGTTCATGTTCTACACTCCATATCTCCATGGCCTTTTCATAGGCTGTTTTTGAATTGTCCAGATGAATCCACTTTTTTGTGGTTTTCCATAAATTTTTGTTTACATTTCCCATGTTGTATTGGATTATAGCAAACAGTTTAGGATCTTTTTCCTTTGAATACGCTTGTTGGAGGATTTCTAAAGCATTTTCAGCTTTGATTAGTTTTTCTACGGCTACTCCTTCTTTACCAAGGCCAATATATGCTTTGCCCAAATTGTACATTAACAACCCATACTTCAATAAATCATCTTTGGGAAAAATGTACCGGCTTGCTTCGTTATAGACATAAACAGCCTTATCCAAATATGCTCTTTCCCCTGTTACCTCTGCCAATACAATATAAGCGTTACCCAGGTTGCCTTGTACTGTACTGTAACTGGAAAAATCCTTTCTTTTTTTATATACCGCAGAAGCGCTTTCATAGTATTTTATCGCGTGAAAAATATTTCCTTTGAAATCCTGTTCTTCAGCCAATAAACTGTATGCATCCCCCATACTATTCATAACATGAGCAAATATATCTTGATCTACCTCTTTGGATACATTCTCAAGAACACTTTCATATTTTTTGATTGCATCTTTGACCTGGCCGCTTTTTAAAAGCCGATCTCCACTACCTGCCATATCAAATGCAATATCCAAACCATATGCCTCCATAATATGTACAATCATTCCGTTACCGGCAATAATAATATTTTGGGTGCCATCTACATTTATATTGCTTTTAGTCTGTTCTGTTAATATGATCAGGTTTTCTTTTCTATTCCACCTGACTTTCACTCCAAACTGCTTCGCTATAAAACTGCTCTCAATATATGCAGCTGTTTTAATAATGCAAGGGGAAGATCCTAAACTCACTTTCTCTTTGTCCACCCACACCACCTTACTACCAACGGTAAAAATCATTCTATGATTTTCTTTAGCAGCAGTAACAACTTTTTTGCGGTTATTCCATTCTACCTTCCATCCCATTGATTTCAATAGTGGCCTTATGGCAACAAAAGGCTTGTTTTCTACCATAATCGGAGGCAGCCCCAATTTAATATTTAGACTTTTAATCTGCCAGATATCCTTTGCATATACAGTTTGGCCTGGAATTTGAAAAAAACAAATTACTAAAAATAAAACAATTGCCGTTTGTATACGTCGTCCTTGCTTTGCATTATTTCTCAATAGTGATAACAAAGTTACTCCCCGTGTTTACAAAATTATTATTTCCGTTCACTTCAATATTAAGGCCTTTCCCACTGTCATATAGTTTAACTTCACCATCTCCTGTTTTATTTTTACTTTGGGCATTAGTCTTTGCACCTTTTTCCGCTATACCTTTTTCAACGTCCTTCTCCTTGGCATATACTTTTTTTTCTTCCGTTACAGACCCCTGTGTTGGAGCAGGAGTATTATCCGGTATAGATGCTTTTTTATCCCGGGGCGTATATTGTGGTTTGGAAGTTTGTGTTAGACCTTGCACAGCTGCATTCGTCTTTTTTTCCATCTTTAATTTCATTCCCTCAATTGAAGAAGGTCCCTGGCTGCTGTTTGCAAACTGAACTACTAAAAAGCTGGAAATAACGCCAATCAGAATCAAACCCAATATACTTTTTTCCTTTAATATGCTTTTGGCCTCTTTTTTGTGCACTTGTGCTGTAAAAGTCCCCTTTTGGTCCATCATAATATCTGATTTGCCTTTAAATTTCATCTGTTTTGTCTTATTAAAAAGATGTAAGTCAAATTGCATAAAACCTCTAAGCGGATCATCATTATCACTTTCTGAGCCCATATCTGAAGAATCAATGTTTTGAAAATCTCCCTTCAACCCCATATCTTGTTTTGTTTCTTCATCAAAGCGATTTAAAAAATTTTCCATCCCTCTTCCTACCGTGGCCTTACGGGCAGAAATTGCAGAAGAAAGGTTTAATGCCTCCAGTAAGAATTCCTTGAAGCTCTCAATATTTAAGATTTGTACTTTTATATCCTTCCGGATATCCGCTTGGGATATTAACAGTTCAATTTGATCCCTCATAAACTCCCGTTGCGTAAACGTTGATTCCTCCACTGCAAAGTCAACAATTTTTGAAATGTCATTTTGCTTTGGAAGAAATTTATTTCTTTTCCACTTGGAAATCACTGACACATCCTTTTCAAGATATCGATCCGAAAGAATCGTTGGACTTTTATTTACAGTCTTTATTATAATATTCAAGATTTTGTGGACGCTTAAAATATCTTCCATCTTAAAACACATACCTCCCCCTCTGACGAAAATTGTTTTTCCAATATGGTCTTAAAAATTCAGTTACGATTTTTAATTTGAATTTTTTACAAAAATCACCTCATACAATCGACTTTTATACAATACTTTTCAGAAATAACTATGAATAAAACTCTTTTATCTTGCAAAGGATATTAAATTATTCGAGTTTGAAATCCAAGGATAATTTTATCATATTTTTATATTGAGTAACAGTTTATGTTATAATTCCTATATTATGTTTTCTTATTCCTTACTATTTTAACTACGGCCAACTATTTCATCCCCCAACAAAAAAAGACCCCTAAAGAGGTCCATGGCATGCCTTTATAAAAATATATCTATTCATACGATCCTTTGCTTAACAATGTAACCGCCGGCAGGTCAGGTTCTGCAAAATCCATCGTTTTCATTTCATCTGCCTTAACCCACTTCAATGATGCATGTTCTTTAGCCATAGGCTTTCCTTCAGTTATCCTCGCCTCATACACATGAAGAATAATTTTCTTTTCTCCAATGATTGAAGTTCCAGAAGCAACAAACCTCCCCACATCAATCCCAATTCCCAGTTCTTCCATTACTTCTCTTTTTAGTGCGCTCTCCGGCTTCTCTTCCTGTTCCACTTTCCCGCCGACAAATTCCCATTTCAAGGGGGAATTCATCCTTTCAGAACGCTGTGCAACAAGAAATTTGTCTCCTTCCCTAATTGCCGCACCCACTACATGTATCTCCTGCATAGTTAACCTCCAAGCTAATACGTCCTATTTACAACTTCTTACTCTTATTTGTATTATCATAGTATTATTTTAACCAGTCATAACAATCATTACAAATCAGTATTTAATGCCAATGAGCATAAAATCATGTCCTTTACAAAAAGGAAACAAAAAGGCCATAGGTAGGAAGTTTTCTTTCTACCTATGGCACTTTATTGAATAGCCTATACTAATGTTTATTATTCTTCAGGGTAATTCTCTCTTGTTACATAATGGGTATGCAAGTACTTATGGGATTTATGGCTTCCCGGCTTTTCGAAGTACTCATCATAGAGTGCCTTCACCCTTGGATTTTCGTGGGACTTACGGATCGGCATTTCTCTATCCTCTTCGTAAATTGCTTTTGCTCTTTCGCTTCTTAAATCAACCCAGCTTCTCACTTCAGAAGGCTGAATCGGTTGGCCCCCACCATTTACACAGCCACCAGGACATGCCATAATTTCAACAAAGTGATACTCGGCTTCTCCTGCTTTGATTTTTTCCAGAAGCTTTCTGGCATTTCCAAGACCATGGGCAACTGCAGCTTTCAAAGCTATGTCTCCGACCTGCACTGTTGCTTCCTTAATGCCTTCTACACCTCTTACCTGAGCATACTCTATATTATCGATGGATTTACCGCTTAGTATTTCAGCTACAGTTCTTAAAGCTGCTTCCATAACCCCACCGGTAGCACCGAAGATAACTCCTGCACCAGAGGCCTCTCCCATCGGATCATCAAACTGTCTTTCAGGAAGTTCAGTAAAGTCAATGGCTGCTTCTCTGATCATTCTTGCAAGTTCTCTGGTAGTTAAAACCACATCTACGTCCGGGTATCCAGTTGCAGACATTTCAGGCCTTTGAGCCTCAAATTTCTTCGCTGTACAAGGCATTATGGATACTACATATACCTTCGCCGGATCAATTCCCATCTTTTCAGCATAGTAGGATTTCAGCACCGCACCAAACATTTCATGAGGTGATTTACAGGATGAAAGATTATCCAAAAACTCCGGAAAATTATGCTCGCAGAATTTGATCCATCCAGGGCTGCAAGAAGTAATTAAAGGCAGCTTGCCGCCGTTTTGAATCCGATGAATAAGCTCTGTTCCTTCTTCCATAATGGTAAGGTCGGCTGCAGTATCCGTGTCAAATACCTTTTTAAACCCAAGTCTTCTAAGAGCTGCAATCATGTTGCTTGTCGCCCTTGAGCCAATCGGCATTCCAAATTCTTCACCCAGTGCAACTCTAACCGCGGGAGCAGTCTGCACTACAACATGAAGGTCTTTATTTGCAAGAGCCTCCCATACCTTATCGGTATCATCCTTTTCTCTTAAAGCTCCAACAGGACAAACGGTAATACACTGACCGCAATTCACACAAGGTACCTCATTCAAAGACTTATTGAATGCAGATCCCACAATGGTATTAAATCCTCTTTCATTTGTATCAATAACAGATACTGTCTGAACATTTTTGCACATGCTTACACAACGTCTGCATAATACGCACTTGTTTGGATCCCTAACAATGGATGGAGAAAGCTCATCCAAAGGATAATCATGGGATTCACCTTCAAATCTCAGTGCTTTTACATTAAGCTCTTCTGAAAGCTTTTGAAGTTCGCAATTTCTGCTTCTAACACATGTCAAACATTTTTTATCGTGGTTTGATAAAATAAGTTCCATGGTTACTTTCCGTGCTTCACGTACTGCCGGTGTCTGAGTCCAGATCACAAGGCCTTCGGATACCGGATAAACGCATGCAGCCTGCAAGCTCCTCGCACCCTGAATCTCAACAACACACATTCTACAAGCACCGATTTCATTAATTTCTTTAAGGAAGCAAAGTGTTGGGATTTTTATATTGGCTTGTCTTGCAGCTTCCAGTACAGTAATTCCCTTTGGAACCTGTATTTGTCTAGTATCTATCGTAATGTTTACCATTTCCATTTTTTACACTCTCCTTCCGTTAAACATTCTTAAATATAGCCTTGAATGGACATTTTTCCATACAAGCACCACACTTAATACATTTTTCCTGATCTATCACATAAGGTACTTTCTTTTCACCGCTAATCGAATTAACCGGACATACCCTTGCACAAATTCCGCAGCTCTTACATCTTTCAGCACTAATGACATACTGCATCATGGACTTACACACACCGGCAGGACATTTTCTATCCTTAACGTGGGAAACATACTCATCCTTGAAGTATCTAAGCGTGCTGAGAACCGGATTTGGAGCGGATTGCCCAAGACCACAGAGAGCAGCAGCCTTGATATTCTTTGCAAGAATTTCAAGCTTTTCAAGGTCTCCTTCTTGTCCCTTGCCGCCAGTAATCCTCTCAAGAATTTCAAGCATTCTCTTGGTTCCGATACGGCACGGCGGACATTTTCCGCATGACTCTTCTACTGTAAATTCCAAGAAGAACTTTGCGATATCTACCATACAAGTTTCTTCATCCATTACGATCAACCCACCGGAGCCCATCATAGAACCCAATTGAACAAGTGAGTCATAATCAATGGCTGTATCCAAGTGTTCTGCAGGGATACACCCGCCGGAAGGTCCACCTGTCTGCGCAGCCTTAAATTTCTTTCCGTTTGGAATTCCCCCACCGATATCGTATACAACCTCTCTTAATGTTGTACCCATCGGTACTTCCACAAGTCCGGTATTATTGATCTTACCGCCGACAGCAAATACCTTTGTCCCCTTGCTCTTTTCGGTTCCGATGCTTGAGAACCATTCAGGTCCCCTTAACACAATCACAGGAATATTGGCAAAAGTTTCAACATTATTCAAAATGGTTGGCTTTTCCCACAATCCCTTTACAGCAGGGAATGGCGGCTTCGGCTTCGGTTCACCTCTATGACCTTCAATGGAGGTCATAAGAGCCATTTCCTCACCACATACGAAAGCTCCTGCTCCAAGCCTGATTTCAAGATCAAAACTGAAATCTGTGCCAAAAATATTGTTACCAAGCAATCCGTACTCTTTTGCTTGTTCAATCGCGATTTGAAGTCTCTTGACCGCAATGGGGTATTCAGCTCTGACATAGACATATCCTTGGTTTGAACCAATCGCAAATCCTGCAATAGCCATTGCTTCAATAACTGAATGCGGGTCACCTTCCAGAACGCTTCTATCCATAAACGCACCCGGGTCACCTTCATCCGCATTACAACAAACATATTTGATTCCTTTAGGCTGTTTTGCTGCAAACTCCCACTTCAAACCAGTCGGGAAACCGGCACCGCCACGGCCTCTCAGGCCTGATTTTTTCATTATGTCTATAACCTGCTCAGGTGTCATTTCGCTTAAAACCTTCGCAAGTGCTTTATAACCGTCATAAGCAATATATTCGTCTATGCTTTCCGGATTAATGACACCACAATTTCTCAAGGCAATTCTAAGCTGTTTCTTGAAGAATTCAACACCCTCAATTGACTTGTTTATGTTTTCAGCGGACTTATCTCCTGCAAGAAGCCTTTTTACAAGTCTGCCCTTTAATAAATGTTCTTCAACAATTTCTTTTACATCTTCAACCTTAACCATTGTGTACATTGCGCCTTCCGGGTACACAACAAGAATAGGACCTTCAGCACAAAGACCGAAACATCCTGTTTTTACAACTTTTACTTCATTTTGCAAGCTGCTTTTATTTAATTGCGTTTCAAGTTCAGTCATTATTTTTTCTGAGTTTGATGAAGTACAACCTGTACCCCCGCAAACCAGAACATGCGCTCTATATATCTGCATTTTGCCCCCTCCTTCTTACTTATTATCTTCTTCTGCGCCAATGGTTAAATCCGCACATACTCTACCATTTACAACATGCTCTGCAATAACTCTGGAAGCCTTTTCAGGCGTCATTTTTACATAAGTGACCTTGCTTCCGTCCGGACTTAAAACTTCAATAATAGGTTCTAATCTGCAAACCCCAATACAACCGGTCATTGTAACACTTACATCACTGATGCCTCTTTTGTTTAACTCTTCAAGCAAAGCATTCATTACCGGTCTGGCTCCTGCAGCAATTCCGCATGTAGCCATACCTACAACAATCCGTAAACCGTCTTTATTTGTTCTTAAGCTAATTTGCTCCAAAGTCTTTTTTCTTATTTCTTCCAACTCAGCTATGGATTTCATTCAATACACCCCCAAATATACTCTTTATACCATCATTAATAAAATCCTTTATCCAGTTTAAAACTGCATACTCCGTAATTAAAACTTCTCCAAGCTTTTCTCTTATTTCACCAAGTTCAAGCCTGAACTGGTCCCGTTTATTACAGAATAGAAGCTCCAAATCTATTTCCGGCTTTGATAGGATGGTTGCCACAATGGTTTGGGCAATATCCCCCAGTGGAAGCCGGTCAATATGGGAAACTTTAAAACTTGCCGCAAGTCTTGTTCCTTCACCTTTTATCGATTCAATTGTCAAGGTACCTTCCGCCCTTTCGCTGGAGGCTTTGAAAAGCGAAATTCCCAAACCTACCTTGCGGGTTTCCCGGGAGGTCATAAAGGGATCGGTAACAACCGCCAAAAACTCCGGGTCCATTCCTATCCCATTATCCGAAACAACGATCACCATTTCATCCATGCCCTCATCTACCCTGATCTCCGTAGAAATCCTTGTAGCATAGGCTGCAATTGAATTCTGAAGTATATCCATCAGGTGAAGCGATAAATCTCTCATAGTGTCCCTTAAATCAATCTCTTACTTTTTGTATTTTTCAATAATACCTTCGATTTCATCCGGTGTAAGTCTTCCGTATACGTCATCATTAATCATAATAACCGGAGCCAACCCACACGCTCCAATACATCTGCATGCTTCCAATGAGAAATTACCATCCTCTGTGCAATCGCCCACATTGATTCCCAATTTTTCTTTGAATTTATCCAAAATCTGACCTGCTCCTTTTACATAGCAAGCAGTTCCCATACATACCTGGATCTTATATTTTCCTTTTGGATTTAAAGAAAACTGGGTGTAAAAAGTAACAACCCCATATACTTCGCTTAGAGGAACATTTAACCCCTCAGAAATGGTTTTTTGAACACTCATGGGCAAATATCCGTAAATCTCCTGTGCTTCATGCAAAACAGGTATTAATGCGCCTTTTGTGTCTTTGTACTTTGCGATTACTTCTTGAAGTTTTTGTGCATTTTCATCAACACCACAGCAACAACAATTGCTCATTTAAATAACCCCCTCACTTAAAATGGTTCCATATTTTAAACATTTCTAAAACTTTTTCAACAGTGTGTTAAGTATTTAACAAAATTCGTTAATATTATAACAAATCCTAGGTCTACTTTCAATGGAATTAAAAAAATATTTGTTACTTTTTTGTTAAAAAAACGTGAGAAAGAGTGAATTTCAAGCATTAATTTCAACTTATTAACAATTAAGGTAATGAATTTTAATCATCCAAAGGACTGCTTCCTTAAATCTTAACTTTTGATTTTTACTTTCAATTATAACTAACAAATAGGTTAAAAGCCTGTTACAGTTCATTCATAACAGGCTTTTAACCTATTTAAATTTATTCCTTTACCGATTGAAAATAATTTGCAAGGCCTTCCACAATACCTTCTACAATCTTTTCCTGGTAACTATCGGTATTTAAGAACTTGTCCTCCTCCGGATTGCTCATAAAACCCATCTCAATAAGGATTACAGGACGTGTTGACCAGTTAAATCCTGTAAGGTCATCTCTTTCAATAACGCCCCTTGATTTGGCACCGGTTTTCTCAATTAAGCTTTTTAATACAATGGCGCCTGCCTTCCTGCTGCTCTGAAGCAAGGCTTGATCTTTCACATATTTGCTTCCGGGAACCAGCATGGACATTCCCTTCACTTTGGGATTATCCGATCCGTCCGCATGAATACGCACAACCAGCTCCGCATTGGTGGAATTGGCAAATTCAGCCCGCTCAATGTTGCTGATATCAATATCGTTGGATTCATGGGTCATATAAACCTTGACTCCCAGCTTCAAAAGTTCTCTTTTTAGTTTTTGGGATACATTCATATTGAGTTTATATTCAGGAATTCCTGTTGCAACCCCACTTGTGCCCAAAACCATTTTTTCTTTGGTAATATCCGTATTCGGCGCTATAGGCTCCTGACCTTTGCTTGATCTTGATTGATGTCCGGAATCAATACAAATGGTTTTACCCCTTAAAATCTCATAACCGCCCGTTTTTTTGACACTTTCGGGCTGTTTTTCAGGGCTCTCCTTATCCCTGTCATTTACTAGCGGAGTATTTTTCACCTTTTCCCCGCTTTCTTGTTTGCCTGTTTTATCCTTTCCTTTGTCCTGATCCTTGGAAGCTGTTGTATCTGAATTTGAATATACTGTCTCATCCTTATCGTCCTGGACGTCTACTTCAAGTGTTTGCTCACTTTTTGGTGTTTCCTTGCTTATCGTTTCAATTTCCGGTGAAGCTTTTGCCGAGGGCTCCTCCTTTTTAACCGCACACCCCATAAAAAGAGATGTGAAAGAAAATAAAACCAAAAGTAAAATTGCACATCCTCTGAACCTTTTGAATCCCTTAAACATTTATCCGGCCCCCTGTATGATTTGAAAATAATTGACCCCGTTAGATCAATTAATCTTTTTCAAATTATACCATAGTGCCTCTACAAATTCACCACCCTAATTAGATCGTGAAAATGGTTTTGCATGGATAAATTAAATTTTCACGATATTTAATCAAGGTAATTGAAGCGCGATGGAAAATCTTTATCGCGTTCAATATAGATCGTGAAAATGGTTTTGCATGGATAAATTAAATTTTCACGATATTTAATCAAGGTAATTGAAGCGCGATGGAAAATCTTTATCGCGTTCAATATAGAATAAAATCTTTATCACCCGGGTTTCCTCACCGCATTCCCCTCATTGTATTGCGGATACCCTCAATTACATCCATATCCGGAACCGGAATATCTGCCTCAATGTCTTTTTTAAACCCGAACCTTGAAAACTTTTCTTCGAGATAAGTTAAGTCCAAGGACATTATATTGGCAGGTCTATACCCTTCCAGCATTGCTTTTTTTTGCATTTTGTCGCTTAAGAGGTAATCCCTGAACTTTTTTAGCATCTCTATTTTTTCCTTATTTGCTTTTGCCCCTCTCAAAATAATAAAAGACCGACTGCTCCATATCGTTGGATTCGGATAGTATATCCTTAAATTCCCCCAGCTTTCTGAAGCCTTTTTGATATTGGAAAGCGCATAGTATTCATAGTTGACAACTATATCATAATTTACCGGTCCAGATATTATCATGGAGTCCATAAGTGTTCCGGACCCTGATTCCCGGCTGTCGCAGCCATCTTCAAAGTTCTTTATGTACTGGGAAACTTCCGGGTAATCCAAATCCCGGTTATTTATTTCCTTTATATCTATCCCTTTGTTTCGATAATAATTGTGTACCAGCAACAACATAAACTGCATACCTGAATTGGAAACTACAGGATTGGTGTGTGAAAATTTTAGTTTTCCCCATTCACTTTCTCCTCCTATTTCCTCCCAAGTTTTCCCTTGCGAAACGAATTTATAAATCTTGTCTATGCTCAAATTTTCCATCTTTTTCATACGCTCTTCCCAACCGATCAATACCAAAGGGGATGTAACAAGCGGAATCACGTTTTCAATGATTTCCTCTCCTTTGTTGCGCTTTTTATACTCCCTCTCAAGTATTTGTGAGGCTGTTTCATCTGCACTGATCCACGCATCTGCCGGCCCATGCTTTACAATATATTCAATGGCGTCAAAAGTTCCTATCCCGATATAATTGATTTCAACATTATTTTGTCTCATAAAATTGCGTCTTGCTTCTTCAAGAAAGCCTTGACTGCTTCCTGTCTTGCTTATAATATTGAGTTCCATCTTTTTGTTTATGCCCTTCAAATTTAAATCCGGGTTAATACCGGTCTCACTTTCTGAGAAAAGGTATACCCCCGATATGAATATAAGAACTGCCGCTAGGGCGAAAAACAACATTTTTTTTAAGACCATATGCACTCTCCCCGTTTAAAGCCTGATGGACTTTAATATATCCTTTAAACTTTCAGAAAAGGTCTCCAGTTGGGTATTTAATTTGCACAAATCTTCATCTGTAAGTCTTTCATTAATCTCGGCAGATTCAATAATGGCTTCGATTTTTTGCAGAATACTCGCGATATAATATAGCTTTGATTCTGTTTCATCAAGGTATGCTTTAATTCTTTCTATTTCCAAAAGCGCTGCCTGCTTTTCTTTTAAAGCCTTTTCATAGGTTTTTTTAGCTGTCTCCGAGGTATTAAACATCTTTCTTACAATTTCATTGATTTCATACTCAAGAAGCGGCGTTTTTCCTGATGTATAATACTGTGCCCGCTTATAAGCTTCGGTTAATTTAGGAATCGTCCGTTCAAACTCATTAATCTCATTGATAAATCTAGATACAATTCTAAATTTCATATCATTTTGGGATTTTTCTTTAATAACGCTTATGCTGTTATTGATTTTGCTTATAATGGAGCTAATGGCGTAGCTCCCCCGCATACTGACAACATTGTCCAAATTTTTAAACTCCATTTTTCTTTGAGGTCTTTTAAACATATCTGTATAAACAAAAGAAAAAAATAAAATAACCCCTGTAAATATCATCGGCTTAAACACATTGCCATAAAGGCCTGTATAAATATAAGTAAATACTCCCCCAGCAATAATGATAAAAACATTTCGAGCTAAATCATAGTCTATTTTCTTCATATGAACATACCTTTTGGGTCAATGTCCTATTGAAAATATATTATATATGTTTATCCATATATGCCAGTGAAGTAAAATTATTTTTTTATCTTTTCCTAAAAAAGTATGAAGGGATGGTGAGAATCCACCATCCCTTCATACTCAATTATAATCCTATTTTATTTTTTCCTTTTCTTCACTAGTAGTCTGTAACTTTTGATATTTATAGTTTGAGTTTTTTCTCCGATATTAAGGATATCACAAAAGATGAAGGAGAAGAAGCTATGCAAAAAAAATATATTGTTACATTGACTAAAGAGGAAAGAAATGAACTAACGG
>JAOABQ010000028.1 GCA_026418275.1 Clostridia bacterium | reverse complement strand
GTTAACCCAACTACAGGTGCTGCTTATACCAACACTACCAAACCTTCAAACGGAACCATTTTCCTTGATGCGGATGTTGTTACTGCAGCAAATGATATTTCAAAAGGTATCTTGAACTTCGGTAAATCATTCACAGCCGATAGGGCACCGGAACCGACAGGTACTCTTGCAGTAATCGGCTTCAAGGTATTGCAGCAAACTGCAACTACTGTTAAGTTCGCCGATACAACAACCATGCCGAATTCCATTGATGGTACATTGTTGTTCTCCAAACCGGGATCACCAAGCATCAAAGGTTATGCTGTAAAACAGCCGCCGTCCATTAACGGAACTGTTGTTGTTACACCTTCATCTACACCAACACCTACAGGTACACCAACACCTTCAAATACACCGACTCCAACACCTACAGGCAATCCTGGAGGCAGCTACATTACAATTGAGTTGGATAAGACAAACGCTGCTGTCGGTCAAATAATTACTGCCAGCGTTAAAGTTAACAATATTATAGGATTAGCATCTGCTTACCAATTGAACATCACGTATGACCCAACTGTACTTCAAGCTGTCAACCCAACAACAGGTGCTGCTTACACCAACACAACCAAACCTTCAAACGGAAACATTTTCCTTGATGCGGATGTTGTTGCTGCAGCGCATGATATCTCAAAAGGTATCTTAAACTTCGGTAAGTCTTTCACAGCCGAAAGACCTTCGGAACCGACAGGTACACTTGCAGTAATCGGCTTCAAGGTGTTAAAACAAACTGCTACAACAGTTAAGTTTGAAAAGTCATTAACCATGCCGAATTCTATTGACGGTACATTGTTGTACTCCAAACCAGGAACACCGAACCTCACTGGTTATACTGTAAAACAGCCGCCGTCCATTAACGGAACTGTTGTTGTTACACCAACACCTACAACAACAACAAAACCTACAAATACACCAACGCCTACAACAACGACTAAACCTACAAATACACCAACGCCTACCCCGGATAACAACGTTAAAGCATGGGCTCCTTACACTAACTATACTACAGGCACCCTTGTTACATACGCGGGCAGCAAATATCAATGTGTTCAATCACATCAATCACTCCCTGGCTGGGAACCAGCAAATGTTCCTGCTCTTTGGAGAAAGGTTACTGCTAGATAAAATTATCACTGAAAAAGCCAGAAAAATCTGGCTTTTTCTTTTTCCTTTTAACTGAGGAGAATGGAATTTAATACTAATATTTTGCCCATTTTGCTGGCAATCATTGACTACCTGGATCTAACCATCATTGATCTCTAAATTCTATTGTATGTAGCTTTTTAAACGTAGGTTATTTTCTTAAATTATGTTGTTGACACGGGAAAATTTACTGAATATAATATTTATTGTCGAAAAGAATAACTTTGTTAGGTGAGGCTCCTATACAGAAACATGCTGCTACCCCGAAACGTCGAGAGACGCCAATGGGTTAACAAGCACTGCCGGATTAAGGTTTTGCTTAATGCAGCTGGTTGGTTTACCTAAGCTGTATAGTGCTAAAACTCAACGAGGAAGCAATGTTGTGACTATTTGTGTTATCATGCTTCCACTCGTTTGGAAGCATTTTTATTTGTTTAAAATTCTTATCTTAATGTAAATTAGGATAACGGACTGTAAAAGTAAAATTACGATTTCTGAAATACCTGAGTTAACCGGATATTCGTCTCTCGCATTTTACTATGTTTACACATCCTTATCTATTTTGATTTTCATAATCTTATTTCTGCTGTTTTGTTTAGAGGAGGAGTAACTGAAAATGCTTGAAATTTTTAAAACCTATGAGAATGAGAGAAGTTTTACTAAAATTGAAACTATTGAAAAAGGGTGTTGGATAAACCTAATTGCTCCTACCGAAGATGAATTGAATTACATCCAAAAAAGCCTGGACATTTTCCCCAATTTTCTAAGAGATCCTCTTGATGAAGAGGAAAAGCCCAGAATAGATGTAGAAGATAATCAAACACTTATCATCGTAGATATTCCCTATATCTCTGATAACGGTAAGAATCTAAAGTTTGAAACCATTCCTTTAGGAATTTTAGTATTGGATGAATATGTCTTAACCATTTGCCTCAAAAAGAATCCCATTATAGATTCCTTTACTGAAAAGCGGATCCGTGAGTTTTACACCTTTAAGAAAACCCGGTTTACTTTGCAGATCCTTTTTATTATTGCAAAAGACTTTTTAAAATATTTGCGTCATATTGACAAAAAGACGGATGACGTTGAAAAGCAGCTGCACAAGTCCATGAGAAATAAAGAATTATTTAAATTGCTTGAACTTGAAAAAAGCCTTGTATTCTTTACTACTTCTTTAAAATCCAATGAAATGGTTATGGAAAAGCTTCTAAAAGGCAAATACATTAAAATGTACGAAGAAGACCAGGATTTGCTTGAAGATGTCATTATAGAAAATAAACAGGCAATAGAAATGGCCAATATCTACAGCTCGATTCTAAGCGGAATGATGGACGCGTTTGCTTCCGTTATCTCAAATAACCTTAATATGGTAATGAAGTTCTTAACCTCCATTACTATTGTTATGGCAATTCCAACCATGGTCGCCAGTTTTTTCGGTATGAATGTGCTTCTTCCATTTAAAAACGCTGCGGATAATCCGTTTGCCTTTTGGTATATTATCTTGATTGCGGTTATTGCTTCCCTAGGCGCAATATTTGTGTTGAACAAAAGACAGATGTTTTAAAAAGCTGTCTCTAAATACATTTACTCTTTAGGATATACACTGTCCAAAAATTGGAATATCCGGTCCATGTATTCTTTCTTGTATAGACCATAACTACCGATATGGTCTGCGTCTTTAGTTTCCCAAAATACAGCTTTGCTTCCAACAAGCTTTGAATAAGCCTCATACATCAGTTTGCTGTTTTCCACAGGGATGCTTTTATCATCTTTGCTATGAATAAACATGACCGGTCTTGGAGCCACCTTTTCCAATGACTTTGCCGGGCTCACCTTGTCAGGATCCAAATTGGCAATTATTTTTGCTGCAAACAAAATAGTTTTATTAAAAGGAAAGGATGGAAGCCCACTCCAAACCGATAGATTGTTATTGAGATAATCATTTAAGTTCATAAAAGGACTATCCGCAATCACAGCGTCCACATCATTACTTTCCGCCGCTGCTGCAATACTGGTTGCAGCCCCCATAGAGTAACCTAAAAGGACAATATGCTTCATGCCCTGTTGATTTTTAGTATATTGAATTGCTCCAAGCAAATCATCTTTTTCATAAAACCCTACCGTTGTAACATTTCCTTCAGATTTACCCGAATTTCTAAAATCGAACAACAAAATGTTGTATCCCTTCTCCATAAAACCTTTTACCATATCCAAGGTTTCCTTATCAAATTGCAGTAGGTTAGCACCATATCCATGGGCTAGTATGATTGCCTTATCACTGCCTTTTGTCTTAAAAAACCAACCGTTAAGTTTTATCTTTTTATTTATATCCGAAAATAGTACTTCGCTATGCTCTGGTACAATATTTGCTGAAAACACCGGAATTTCCTGCCTTTTTGGATGTGTAAGAGACCAACCTACATAAGCAGAGATAATTGCTATTGAGACAAATACCAATATCACCAGTATTGCCAAAAAACCAATCATCCTTCTGGCAACCCTTGTCTTCCGATATGAGTATGATATACCGCTAATTCTCATGATTACCTCCCTAACTGAACGACCCAATAAACCACATATGCTCCATTTAAAGGAGTATTGACTTTTTTTACTACTTAGCCTTATTATATTTTTAATTGGAAATAAAGTAAAGCTAATTTTATGCACTTCTTTCCAATCGGAAACTGTAAAGTAAATATCTGATTCCTTACAGGTGGCATATGGAGAAGAATAAATCAAGCTGCAGCATTTGTCCTCGAAAATGTAATATAGACCGGTCCCAAAAAAAAGGGTTTTGTGGTATGGGTATAAAGCCCGTAGTTGCTAAAGCCTTTTTACACAAATGGGAGGAGCCTTGCATCAGTGGCTCAGCAGGCTCGGGAACTGTATTTTTCTCAGGCTGCAGCCTTAAATGTGTCTATTGTCAAAATGCCCCCATTAGTCAAGAAAACTTTGGCAAAGAGATAACCTTGGATGAATTAAGCAATATATTCATATCCCTTCAGGATAAGGGTGCACATAATATTAACCTGGTAAATCCCACCCATTTTGTTGTACCTATACGGCAAAGTATTATCAATGCTAGAAATAAAGGCTTAAACATTCCCATTGTCTACAACTCAAACGGCTATGAAACCCTGGAAGCTTTAAAAGAAATGGAAGGCATTGTAAATGTATACCTTCCTGACATTAAGTATTATACGTCTCAAGCGTCCCAAACCTACTCAAAAGCTGCTGGTTATTTCGAAGCTGCCGCTCTTGCCGTTAACGAGATGTATAAACAGGTAGGTACTCCGGTCCTTAATGAAAATGGAATTCTTACGAAAGGCCTAATTATCAGGCATCTGATTCTCCCAGGTCATTCCTCGGAGTCCATTGAAATTTTGAATTGGATAAAACAAAGTTTTCCTAGCAACCACATTTTTGTTAGCCTTATGAGTCAATATATTCCTTATTATAAAGCTGAACTCTACCCTGAAATTAACCGTAGGATTATAAGGAAAGAGTATGATAAGGTAGTTAACCATTTCTTAAAGCTGGGATTTGAACACGGCTATATCCAGGAAAGGGAATCTGCCAAGGAGGATTATATTCCTGCGTTCGATTTGGAAGGTGTTTTATAATAAGTACTTTTCATATTCTTTACAAAATACTTAATAAATTTATTTTCAAAATAATTGAGTTACCCCAAAATTCCACCAACTGGATTCGAATATATTTTATAAACAATGAACCCAGGGAGGATTTTTTATGAAAAAACTATTTAGTCTATTGATTGTTTTTTCACTCGTAATAACGTCCAGTGTTTTTGTAGGATTCGCTAAAGGCGATCAAAAGAGTGAAAACAAATTCCAGGATCAAATTGAAAAGTTTAAAGAAAAGATGGAAGATCAAGTTGAGAAGTTCCAGGAAAAAGACAGTGAAAAAGCAGAAAAGTTCCAGGAAAAATATGAAGACAAGATTGAAAAGTTTGAAGAAAAAAGCGTACATAAAGACGTTTATAAGAAAAAAAGCGTACAGGAAGATGTCTATAAAAAGAAAAGTGTAAAAGACGATGTTTATGGCGTAAATAAAAAATTTGAAGAAAAACTAAAAGAAATGGAAAACAACCTTGAAGCTCTCAAAGAACTGTTTAAAGAAGAACATAAAGACAAGGAAAAGAGCAAACACGTTCTCAAAAAAATAAGAGAAGCTAAAGAAAAGAAACATAAAAACAAATCAACACTTCTTTTCATTAATGGAACTGAAACTGATACAGATACTCCGCCCGTAATCAAGTACGGAAGGACTCTGGTTCCAGTCAGAGCAATTACAAATGGTTTAGGTGCCCAGGTTGATTGGGATAATACAACCAAAACCGTTACCGTAACCAAATCTGTTTACGGTTCTGTCTATGGCACACCTGTCACAACTGTCATTGTTATAAAGCTTGGCAGCAACATCGCTACAGTTAACGGTGTTCAGGTGACCATTGATGTTCCGGCAGAATCTATCAGCAACAGAACTTTCGTTCCAATTCGCTTTATTTCTGAAATATTTAAATTAAGTGTCGATTTCGATAAAGAATCAAACTCCGTTGTAATCGGTGACACAACTACAACAACAACGACTACAACGACTACAACTACGACAACAACCACGCAGACGAATCAGTAGATTGGTTTTGGTAAGTGCTTCGCAATACCACATAGTAAAAGGACGGTGAAAATTTTCATCGTCCTTTTACTTATACCGGTATAAAAAAGCAAAGGAAGCCGTTTAAGCAGCTCCCTTGATAACTTTTATCCTTCAAATTCCGGTTTCAAAACAAGAACTGCAAGTGGCGGAATCCGAAGACCTAATGAATAGGGCCTGTTATGCATAGGTATGGTCTCTGCTTTTAAACCGCCGCAATTTCCAACATTGCTGCCTCCGTAAATTTCTGAATCACTGTTTAGAACTTCCCTATACATGGCATCAAAGGGAACCCCTATCCTGTAGTGATCATGAACCGCAGGTGTAAAGTTGCAAACAAAGATCAATGAATCGTGCCAGTCCTTGCCCTTTCTAAAAAACGATACAATGCTGTGTTCGCTGTCATTACAGTCAATCCATTCAAAGCCCTCATAGTGAAAGTCAACTTCATAAAGTGCTTTTTCACTTCGATAGAGCTTATTTAAATCCTTTACAAAGAGCTGCATTTTTTTATGCATATCATAATCTAAAAGATGCCAGTCAAGACTCCGCTTGTAGTCCCACTCAATAAACTGTCCAAACTCTCCGCCCATAAATAGGAGCTTCTTTCCGGGGTGGCCATACATATATCCGTAACTCACCCTTAATCCCGCAAATTTCTGCCAATAGTCTCCCGGCATTTTACTGAGCATGGAGCATTTTCCATGGACAACTTCATCATGGGAAAGCACCAGAATAAAGTTTTCCGAGAATGCATACACCATAGAGAACGTTAATAAGTTTTGGTGATACTTGCGGTATACCGAATCCATACTAATATATCTTAGATAATCGTTCATCCAACCCATATTCCATTTGTACGAAAAGCCCAGTCCACCCACATAAGGAGGCTTCGAAACCAACGCCCACGAAGTAGATTCCTCTGCAACCATCATTGCGCCGGGAAAATATCTGTAAACAGTAGAATTCAACTGCCGCATAAACTCAATGGCATCAATATTTTCCTTGCCTCCCCATTTGTTGGGAATCCATTCTCCATCCTTTTTCCCATAATCCAGATAAAGCATGGAAGCAACTGCATCAATTCTTAAACCGTCTATGTGATATTTTTCAAAAAGGAATACTGCATTTGAAATAAGAAAATTCCGTACTTCAAGTCTTCCGAAGTTGAATATATGTGTTCCCCAATCAGGATGCTCACCTTGCTTCATATCCGCATGCTCATATAAAGCTGTGCCGTCAAACCTTGCAAGGCCATGCCCATCCTTCGGAAAATGGGCAGGTACCCAGTCTACAATTACACCGATATCATTCTGGTGACATTGATCCACAAAGTACATAAAATCTTCCGGGCTTCCATACCTGCTTGTAATGGAGTAATATCCGGTGATTTGGTATCCCCAGGATCCGTCAAAGGGATGCTCCGATATGGGCATAAGTTCAATATGTGTATATCCCATTTCCTTTACATAATTAACCAGTCTGTCCGCAAGTTCTCTATATGTAAGGAATCTGTCTCCTTCCTCTGCCACCCTTGCCCACGAACCCAAGTGAACTTCATAGATAGAGATGGGCTTTTCAAATGTGTTGCTATTATCTCGGTTCTCTATCCATTTTGTATCATTCCAACTATAGTTTTCTATGTTATAAACCGTTGAAGCAGTTCCCGGCCTTAACTCGGAGTAAAAAGCATAAGGGTCTGCCTTCACATAGATTTCACCATGGGGAGTTTTTATCTCATATTTATACATTTCCCCTTGCCCGATACCTGGAATAAATATCTCCCAAACACCGGAGGAACCCAAGCATCTCATTTGATGCCTTCTCCCATCCCATTGGTTAAATCCCCCTACTACACTTACACGCTGGGCACAAGGCGCCCAAACCGCAAAAAGGGTTCCTTCGATCCCATCTATGGTGCATATGTGTGCACCCAGCTTCTCATAAATTTTATGATGATTTCCTTCATTATAAAGATACAAGTCATAGTCTGAAAGTACTGGCCAAAAGCTGTAAGAGTCATATGTTACAAATGTGTTTCCTCCATGGTCTGTTACCTCTAATTTGTACTTGAAAAACTCACTTTCGTCCTGAACAACCAACTCAAAAAAACCATTTTCATGGATCTGATCCATTTTTGATCTGCTGTCATTCTTCATATGGACTATGTTTATTTCCTTTGTATTCGGGAAATAAGCTCTAACCACTAATTTGTCCTTCAAATCTCCTTCATGCTCTATTTTATGCATTCCAAGTACATTAAACGGATCGCAGTGCTCTGCGTTTATAACCTTATAAACCTCATCCACATTTGCAGTCGTTTTCATCATCCTATGCTCCTTTTATATCATTTATTTTAAAAGCAATGATTCATATAAAATCTTATATTATTATATAAAATTATACAATACTAATCCTATTTTGTATAAATTTAAAAATATAAATCATTTTAAATTATCTTTATAATTTTATCGCAAAGATCCTCTTCCTATACATAAAAATAAAACCCTGAGCTTAATATCGGCATCTTATACCTTTAAGCTCAGGGTTTTGATTGATTTTATTACAAAGTACCTTTTAACATAACAGATTTCAAGTTTTCAAAGCGTTAAAAATGCGGTTCCTCTGTTTGTGCCCCTACACCTAGAAAGAAATTAGGTTACAAAACACTAAGGTTATCTATTCTTATGGTTTAAAACATCCTTCTCCAAATCCCTGCTATAAATAATAACTCTATTCCTGCCAGATGCTTTTGCTTTATATAAGGCAATATCTGCTGCCTTCACAAGACTTTCTTTATTGTCGCTGTGTACCGGATATGTGGCAACTCCCAAACTGCATGTAATCGAATGGATTTGCAAATCTTCCAACGGCGGCACCGGCATACTTGCAACCGTCTGCCTTATTCTTTCCGCAATGGTTTCCGCGGTTTCCAAATCTGTAGAAGGAAGAACAACAATAAACTCCTCTCCCCCATACCTTGAAACCAAATCGCTTTTTCGGATACATTTCATGAGAAGCCTTGAAAAGAAAACCAGGACATGGTCCCCTGCCGGATGTCCATAAGTGTCATTTACCTTTTTGAAATGGTCTATATCCACCATGATAACACTGAGTTCACCACCGGAGATATGTGCTGCTTCAATTTCCTTTTCAAGGTACGGGTCAATAAAGGTCCGGTTATATAGCTTTGTAAGTTTATCTGTCGTTGCCTGCTTATCGAGAATATGGAGGGTTCTCTTACTTTGAATCACCGGCTTCGCAATTTCTATATAGGATTTTACTTTGGATATAATCCCCGTATCGAAAAAATTATCTTTCTTGCTGTACATTTGGACAACGCCGTAAACAGTTGGCCCATCCGTAATACCAAGACAAATATAACTTCCATTTTTATACTCGGGCAGTTGGTATGCGCAATTAACATCTTTAGCAATACTCTGAACATAGCATTCACGTCCAAGCCGTACTAACGGACAATTACTTGCGATCAAATTACAGAGTGGTATTTTTTGAACCTTTTCATCTGTGAGCTTCTGCCATACCACATCATCCGGTGAACGGTCGATCCGGTAAAATAAAGATGTACAAGCAACATCCGGTATCTGTTTAACAAAGTTGTACAATATTCCATACATCTCTACTTCATTGGATGCTTTATGAAGGTCTTCCACAAAGTTTTTGAAGTTTTTTAATTCATTTACGTTAGAACGTTCACTGGCAAACCGGTCTAATAATTTCCCCGCCAAAACAAAGACAATTGTACTTAATAGTGCAGTAATAAATATAAAAAAACTAAGTAAGTTTGTCAGCTCTATAGAGTTGTTTGAGATATATAGACTTATACGCATATACATGAGCAGATTCAAAGATGCACTAATGGTGATGGAGATAACAAGTAACGCAAGAAAACTTAATTTCCCTTTACTAGAAGTGCTTTGTCTAGACACTAGTGACCACCCTTTCTACAATGATTATATCATAAAAATCGATTTATTGATAACGCTTTTGTAAATATTCAATAGGAAATTTACATAATTACTTCTAAAAAAAATTCAGGAAATAATAAAATAGTACTTGTATTATTTTCAATTGTATGATAAAATTTTCAACTGGTAATCCTTGCTCTGTACTCTTGATACAGGGCCGTTTAGTCCGGGAGGAGGTGAATTGCAAATGGTAAAATATGAGACCATTTTTATTATTAATTCTGAACTTGAGGAAACTGTTGTTAAATCCCTTGTAGAAAAATTTAAAAACTTGTTGGAAACCTCAGGACAATTGGAGAGTTTTGATGAATGGGGTAAGAGAAAATTAGCCTATCCAATCGAAGACTGCAATGAGGGGTACTATGTTCTTTCTAACTTTAGTGCTGCTCCAACATTCCCACATGAGCTTGAAAGAATTTATAAAATAACCGATGGGATTATCAAGTACATGATCTTAAAAAAGGATAGTTAAGGTGATTTTATGAACAAAGCAATTTTAATGGGAAGACTCACCAAGGATCCTGAATTACGGTATACAAGCGCTAATAACACCGCAGTGTGTAGTTTCAGCCTTGCTATCGATAGAAGGTTTTCCAAACCGGGTGAGGAAAAGCAAACTGACTTTATTAATATCGTTGCTTTTGGAAAAACTGCTGAATTTTGCGGAAAGTGGTACAAAAAAGGTCAGCAGGTAGCGGTTGTAGGCCGTATTCAAACCAGAACATGGGATGACAATGAAGGAAAAAGGCATTATGTAACCGAGGTTGTCGCTGAGGAAGCATATTTTGCCGATACTAAAAGGGATAGCGGTGCACCCACTGCAAAACCTACCCTAGGTGAAGAGGCAGATGGATTCTATCCGCTGGAAGATGACGATGAACTTCCGTTTTAAGAGGTTTCAAGTTCAGTTAAATTAATAATGAAAGGAGGCGTATTGATATGCCAGGTCCAAAAAGAGAAAGAAGCGGCGGTAAGGACATGTATGATAAAGGCGAAGGTAAAGGCGGCATGAGAATGAGAAGGGCCAAGAAAAAAGTGTGCGCTTTTTGTGTTGATAAAGTAACCGGTATCGATTATAAGGAAGTTGCCAAGATTAGAAAGTTTGTATCTGAAAGAGGCAAAATACTTCCAAGAAGAATCTCCGGCAACTGTGCAAAACACCAACGCCAATTAACAGAAGCTATTAAGAGAGCAAGACACGTTGCTTTATTACCATATACATCCGAATAAGAAATTTAAGCTTTAAAGAACCCTTTAGTGTTACTGGCGCTAAGGGGTTTTTAGTTTGTTTTATTTATTTTTCCGGAACACAATATTATCTCATTTTTTTCTTAATTTTTTCGTTCTACTATCTTTATACTATCCACAATAATATTGTAAGGGACCAATCCGGCTCTAATATCCTTTGCCAATCCCTCTGCCTCTTCCATACTCTTTTGACCGTTTATAACAACGCTTTCAGTTGTAGATTGTTCCAAGACAGTAGGTGCAGATATACAACGGTCATCTAGAAAAATGCCGATACGTTTCCCTATTAACCTCCCTGTAGCTTCAGAAAATTTCCGTTTTCCCTTCTCACTAAACTGGATAGTTACACAAGGTCCTCCCGGATAATCTGCAATACTATCTGCGTCCTTAATATCTCTATCATTTAAAATTATTTTCCCGGTAGGCAAAGGACTTTCATTGCTGCTCACAGAATTTTCGTCAATTTCCTGAAAAGTTATTTTTGGCAGCGTCGCTGCTTTTATTAGAATATCCTTTAATTTGCCTTGTTCCTCTTTGCTCTTTGCTGCAATATTTATATAAATTATTCCTCTTTTCATATCTTCTTTAAAACTAACTTGCTTTTCTATTAACTTTAATCTTGATGTCAAGAGAATTCTTGCCAATTCCACATCCTTTTCTGTTACTTTTGTACCAGCGCTGCTAACTATTTTTAGCGTAGCTGTAAGCCCGCCTGTCATCTCTAAGGCCTTTTCGGATTGTATCGCACTTACATTTTTTAAGGATTCCAGGACATCCACAAACTTTGGAAAAACCCAAACCGTAATAGCGATGGATAGGAGAATGGAAACAGAACTTAAAATGATCCCAGCCAAAGCCATCTTCTTTTTTGAAGATCTTCTTCCGAACACCCCGAGGATTATACCTATCATTTGCGCTAGAATATTTATAAGGTTGATTATCGGAACAAACATAAGTACTGCTCCGATACACCCAATGATAAAAGAAGCCAAAGCAAAATTCTCTTTACCTTTAGATAAATTCAAATCATTTGTTTGTATATTTTCCATACTCCAACTCCTCATAAAATATGTTTTATTTTTTCTTCCATTTATTATACTATACCAAAACAAGATAGGTAGGTTCTACCTTTGGCCATAGAAAATTTAAAGCCCATTAAGTAACATCTAGACTAAAGTTGTCATAATATGTACAAGGAAATTAATTTGTACTCTATAATGAAGGGAGTTTATACTTATGGCAGACGGATTATTTGGCGGAGTCGGTTCATATGCAGGCGGTAGTTTTACAGCCCTTTTGGCAAATCATATTGGAGAAACTGTTACTATTTTTACCAGCAGCGGCGGACAGTCCGGTTCTGGCTTTACCGGTGTTATATTAGCAGTAAACGCTTGTTTTGTCAGACTGATAACAAGAATAGGCCCTCCCCCAGGATGTGCTCTTGGTAATGCTTGCAGCAATTTCGGCGTAGGCTACGGCAGCCACGGTGCAGGACACGGTGGCTACGGCGCAGGCCCCATTGCTCCTGCTAACGAACTTGGAACACTCGCTGCGGGCGGATGGAACGGATATCCGGTTTATACAGTGGGTTCAGTAACTGATATACCTGTCGATAGCATCGTATCCTTTGTACACAATGCAGTATAGCATGCAACAAAAACAAATGGCAGCCTGGACTTGGGCTGCCATTTGTTTTCTATGAAGGATAATAAAATCATATAAAAGTCGCATACCTAAATCTTATTCGGTAATTACATTATATCCGGAAATATTGGCTTAATCTCAAACCTTCTACCTTTTAGATAGTGAAGAATGCCCGGGCTTTCGAAATCAAATACCACTTTGTATGCCCATAAAGCCTGATATTTGACTTTAAAGGCACGGTTCAATGCATTGGTTCCATACTTGCCGTCCCCTATGATCGGATGCCCTACATAGGCCAGATGAGCCCTGATTTGATGTGTCCGCCCCGTAATTAATTCAACATCCAGTTTGCTGACATCCTTTTTGTAAGACAACACCCGGTATTTCGTGATAATTTCCAAAGAACCCTTTTTCCGCTCATCACTAATAAAGACTCTGCTCTTTCTTTCATCCTTGATTAAGAAAGCTTTAAGCTCATCAAATTCCCTTTCCATTTTACCTTTAACCAGGCATTGGTAATATTTTTTAACTTCATTATTTTTTATTTTTCCCAGCATATCTTTTAAGCTTTCACTATTTTTGGCAATAACAACAAGTCCTCCTGTATTTCTATCAAGACGGTGACAAAGGGAAGGTGTAAATACTCCTGCTTTCCCAGGGCTCCACTCCCCCTTTTCTTCAAGGTAATGATGAACCAAATCAATTAAGGTTCCCGTCGTTTGATCCCTGTCGGGATGTACCGGAATGCCCTGTTCTTTATTGACAATGAGAAGATTGGCATCCTCAAAAACGATGGAAAACCCTTTATTTAGCTTTCCAGAGTCTTGCACCGGTTTTCCATCCAATATTTCATCTATAATAAAAATTTCCAACTTATCTCCCTTTTTTAAAATGAAATCTTCCTTTACCCTCTTTCCATTCACTTTAATATCTTTTTTCCGGAAAGCTTTAAACAAGGCACTTACCGGCATATTGGGGAACTCCTCTTTTAAAACCTTATCAATCCGTTTTTCATCATTTTCTTCCTTTACGATTAGTTCTCTCATTTGCGCTCCCTCTCTATATTTTAACGGTTCATAAAAAACCAAATATGGTATCAAGCATTCGTTTCATTTTTGATTATTAAACTATTCCCGAAAATTATTCTCTTTTTCATAACATTTTATCATAAAATAAAGTTTCAAAGTAAAGAAAAAACCTCCCTTAATTAAGAGAGATTATCTGGTGTTTATGATGGATTTAATTTTGTTTAGATACCTTTCAGAGATCCCTTCTGCAATCTGGGGCGATTCCCCTTCGGAATATACCCTGCAAAGGGGCATATCCGCATCCGGAATTACCAATGCCCAACCGTTTTCCAGGATAAACTTTACCCCATCCAAAAGTTCGATCTTTTCTCCGTTCTTCTCGGTGATCAGTGTTCTCATCACCTTTCCCTTCAGTTCCCAAGGGCAGAAGGTTGTTTTCTTGCTCACATAGAAATCAGGAATTTCACTGATTGTATCTGAAAGATTTGTGTTATAGGTGCACAAATACTCAATAATCTTAATTAACCCTGCCAAAGCATCAAAATTTAATAGGAATTGATTCATATTTTCCCTGTGTTTAAACAAGTTGTGACTTAACATCTGTTCCATTACAGCCCTGGGAGAAGTTTTTGTCCTCAAAACCGCACCTCGGTGCTTCTCTGCCATTTCTTCAATGACCGAGGGCGCCGTAATTGGTACTACAACCTTGGAATTCTTTGAACTCTTTAAAGTAATGAGCGAAGTTAGCAAAAGGAACAAATCATCTTTTACCACATTCCCCCGCCGGTCTATTAAAACCAGGCATTCTCCGTTACTGTCTATGAAGGCTGCAAAATCGGCATTATTCTTATTGATTTCCACTACAATTTCATTGATCATATTCAGGTTGTACGATGAAAAACTCGCTACCTTGCATCCTATATCCGTCAGCATGGGAACAACCACCGAAATAACGAAATCTGAAGGTGAAACAATACATATTTTGGGAGCCACATTTCTTATTTGCTGCACATCAATTTCATTCAATATGGACCTGGTATAATAGTTTTTAAAGTCGGTGATATTATTGAGTCTGCTGATTTCCTCCCCTGAGCAGCGTTTGAAGTCTTCTCTGAAAAATGCGTTTTCAATCTTTCTTTCCATAACACGGCTGATGGTTGCACCTTTGGAGTCCATAAAATCTACATGCAGCTTATTGGGATTGTCATCTGCGATTTTGATGTGAATTCCCCCCTCGACAGAGAGAAAATTAATCGCATGTCTGGCAATAGGCGTAAGAAGGCTGCTCATATTAAACACTTCAACCCCCACAGACAAAATCCCCGAAACAAACGCATGCTTAAACATTCTGGCTGAGTTCGATGTTGTAGAGCTGACTACAACCTTCGCCCCCTTTTTATAAATGGATGCATAGGCAGCACCCAATCTCGTAGCAAATTCAGGGGAAATATCCACGTTAATAATCCCTGAAAGGCCGTTTTCACCAAACACGGTTTTGGCATGCTTTGAACCCCAAATAATATTTCTATCCACAATGGCTAAAGGATCTACTGTCTTTTGAGGCCACACCCTGATGTTGGGTTTAATAATGGCCCTTTCACTGATAAGACACTTATCCCCTACCACTCCATTTTCAAAAATAGCTACATACCGTTTGATATTAATCTTATTACAAAGGATTGCCCCCCGGATCTCCGCCCCTTGCTCAATATAGTTATTGTCCCAAATAACACTTCTTTTAATGGAAACACCGTTTTCAAGTACGTTATTGTTTCCAAGAACGCATAAATTTTCTATAACAGCTCCGTTAACAATGCGGCAGTTGGTCCCTATAAAACAGGGTCCGTTAATTTCAGCTTTCGGTTCTATGACCGATCCGCTTCCTACCCACACCCCTTTTTTTATTTCGGTTGCATCCATTTTAACGCTGACTTTCCCCTCCAAAACATCATAATGAGCCTGAAGATAAGCCCTTAAGTCACCAATATCGCACCAATAATCCGTTGTGACAAACCCAAACATCGGCTCATTTTTCTCGAGTAGAATTGGAAAAAGATTTTGGCTGAAATCAAATTTTTTACCTTTTTCAAAATACTGTAATACTTCAGGTTCAAGAATATAAGTCCCTGTATTTACCGTATCGCTAAACACTTCACCCCAACTGGGTTTCTCCAAAAAGCCTGTGATCGCGCCGTTTTTATTGGTTATAACTACTCCATATTCAAGGGGTACATCCACTTTTGTCAATACCAATGTAGCTTTTGACCCCTTCTCTCTATGATATCCAACTGCGTTTTCCAGATTCATACTGGTCAGGGAGTCTCCACTGATTACAATAAAGGTCTCATCTAAGAACTCTTCTGCGTTTTTTACACTGCCTGCCGTACCCAAGGGCGTGTCTTCGGTAAAATAATGAAGATTAACACCAAAATTACTTCCGTTCCCGAAATAGTCCTTTATCTTCTGCGGTAAATACATTAAAGTAACGCCTATCTCAGTAATCCCGTAGGACTTCAGAAGATTTATGATATGTTCCATAATCGGTTTATTCATAACAGGGACCATTGGCTTTGGAAGATCACAGGTAAGCGGTCTTAGCCGTGACCCTTCTCCCCCTGCCATAATAATTGCTTTCATTCAAGACTCACCCTTTCATTCCCTTTGAAGACCAAGTAAAATCATTGCTATTTTAAGTTTCTCATCATTTATTTTGACTAAAGCTATATCGTAGGACCCGGGTATCCCGTTATCTTAACCCTTTAATAACCTTTATGCGATGAATATGATTTTAAATATAATTCTAAATTTTAAGGGCAAAATAAATATACATCAAAAAAATATATTCATCAAATATTTCCCTTGAAATAACTGGAAACACCCTCCGAATGGCTGCTATTCGCCTTGCAGTTTGAATCCTTGGAAACAGAATAATCATAATATGAATTCTACAGAATAAAGTAATAACCTTTAAACACTTATACATGTGCCATTTCACATGGGCAGACAAATGTTTTATTTATTGCAACATGCATGTGGTTTATTGAATAACGATCAAGTTTATAAAATTTCTTTGCGGGAATTTTATCATTAGGTTTGCACGGTGAAAAAAGATAAATTCTTCTATTTATACCCAATTGATATATAACATACTAAAAACCTTGCATAATGCAAATAGTAAATCATGACCCTATTTTATACAAATTAAGGCTGATAACTGTGCCGCATTAATATTTATATTCAATATAAATTGAAAAAATCCTTTATATTTAAGCAAGAATATTTACTTCAGAAATAAACCGCCATTCACAAAAGTAGTGCCCTCCTAAACAAGTTATGATATCATTTATACCTCTCCCCCCAAATCTACTAACATTTTTTTTAAATCTTCCCTTCCATTCTCGGAAAAATTTATAATCAGACGTATATTGGCATGATCTGAAACCTGCCCATAAGAACTTCCCCTTCCATTGAGGCGTGAAATGCACAGCGCCTCACCTTTTCGTATTAAATCCGATTCACTGGAAAATTCATAATTAAAATGGTCTACTGCGTCCAGATATGCTTTATAACCCTGCTCTTTTAATTTCTGTACAACTTTTCCTGCTTCCGCCATATTATAAAAGTATGCATAAATCTTTGCCATAAACCTTTTTTCCTCCCGTTTTAATTTATGCCGATAGAAATCCCTATAATCCTTCTGTACTATTTTTTGTAACTCAATCTGAATTATTCGTGATCAAGGTATTCATATTAGCGATCACCCAATAATCCCTTTGCGCTCTACTAATTTTTTACACCTTGTTTAAACATAAGTAGCAACCTTTTCCACATTTTTATCATTTATTATGTTAACTGTTGATGATATAATAAGTTTGCTGAATTCTTTGTAAATATCTTTGAAGTTTATAGTCATCCAGGTATAAGCGGCGCCTTTTAGAATATGAGAAGAATCTAAAAAATATTGCTTATATGTTAAATTGGTTATAAACCTCACTAGCAAAGAAGCGGGGGATTTTTATTTTTGGGGTCAATTCCGCATAGCCGGAAGGGGTGTCTCTTCTACCTAACCCGTCAACTAACCTCGTAAGCAGTCAGAGGAGGATCTTATCCATGCAGAGGAAAAATCTTAAGGCTGCTGTTACTTTTGTAACAGCCTTGGCAGTTATTGCCGTTTTAAACTCTCCCAATGTGTATGCTTCTGCCAAAAATGTATTAAAACAAGGGTCTAAGGGAAGTGCAGTTAGCGCATTGCAAAGGGATTTAAAAACGGTAGGTGCATTGAGTATCAAACCTACAGGTTACTATGGAAATGTTACAACATCGGCTGTAAAAAGATTTCAAAAGCATTACAAGCTTAAAGCCGATGGAATTGCAGGAAAAAGTACCATGACAAAGCTTGATAAGCTATTAGGACGTAATTTAAAACCTGTAAGTATAACCCGTACATCCTATACCTTAAATCAAGTCAAAACACCTGTTATTTCTAAAGCAAACACGACTTTAAAGCTGGTATCAAGAAGTGGTGAACAAAGAACCTCCTCCGCCTTAATTCCATGGTTTGGAGGAGTAGAAAATATCTTTCAAAGAGGTCAGGAAGCAACCATCTTTGATATTGAAACCGGTCTAAGTTTCAACGCTAAAAGGACTTATGGCACAAACCATGCTGACTGTGAGACACTCACTCCGGCCGATACGGAAATTATGAAAAAAATATACAGTGGGTCATGGTCCTGGAGTAGAAGACCTGTTATTGTGACTTTTGACGGAAAAAGTATCGCCGGTTCAATGGCGGGTATGCCTCACGCAGGAATTGATACGCTGCCGGGCGGCGCCTATGTATCATGGAGAAGTTTAGGTTATGGTCCGGGCATCAATCTGGATGATATAAAAGGTAATGATATGGATGGACATTTCGACATACACTTTTTAGGAAGTAAAACACACGGCACAAACCGTGTTGACCAAGCCCATCAAAGCGCTGTGAAGGAAGCAGCTCAATGGGCAGAAATGAATCTTAAATAAGTACTTAAATTGTTTCCCCTATATATTCTTTAATTCCCCTTCAAATAATTTCATTTTATTTCAAAAGATATGATATTCGCTCATATCTTTTTTTATGTCAAGGATTCTTATACCCATTAAGATTAAGATGTTCATCCTATTCTATAGAAAAAGTTTTGTTTATATAGTAGTATAAAGGTGTAACTATTAAGTAAAACTAACCATGACTTTTAGAGGAGGATTCAGTATGAAAATGGATGTAATCTCAACGGACAAAGCACCTGCAGCTATAGGTCCATACTCACAGGCCGTAAAATTTGGTGAAATGCTTTTTACTTCCGGCCAAATCCCCATTAACCCCTCAACAGGAGAATTGGTCACAGGAGGTATTGAAGCACAAACAAGACAAGTTCTTGAAAACCTTAAGGGTGTTTTGGAGGCCGCAGGGACGCATTTAAAAAATGTAGTCAAAACAACAGTTTTCATCAAGGATATGAATGATTTCGTCACAATCAACAAAATTTACAGCGAATTTTTTTCCTCACCCTATCCCGCAAGGTCCTGTGTTGAAGTTGCCAGACTTCCTAAGGATGTAGCTATTGAGATTGAAGCAATCGCCATTTTGCCCTAGTGCTTTTTATAGATAACGAACTTAAAAAGTAAAAGGGAAGTTTAAACATAAATCCGTTTCCAGCATTTTCAAATTACCGACTTAAGTATTTTTGCCTGGAAGCGGATAAAATATATTAGGCCGTCGGCAATGCAATTAGAATTGTTTGGATGTGAGGAAATATGAAATTCTATGATGAAATTAGTAAATACTATGATGAAATTTTCCCGGTAGGAAGGCACCAACTTGAATTCATCCGCCAATTAGCCGGTTCACCTGCAAGTAAAATTTTGGATGTAGCCTGCGGTACGGGAGGATATTCCACTGAACTTGCAAAACTTGGACATACATTGACTGCCGTTGATGTTGACATAAAAATGATCCAATCCTTATCGGCAAAGGCTTCTTCTTTGAATTTGGAAATCAACGCCTTACAATGCGATATGAAGGAAATTCATGAAAAGCTTGAACAAAGGTTTGACTTAATATTTTGCATCGGCAACTCTATCGTACATTTAGGAAGCCTGCAGGAAATTACAGACGTATTGAAGGCGCTCAATACACTTCTTTACAAGGATGGTACACTCATACTTCAGATCATCAATTATGACCGGATCATAAAATACGGCATTGATGAACTTCCGGTTATTGAGAATCCTAAGATAGGGGTAAAATTTATAAGGAAATATCATTATAAAGAATCTACAGGATTCATTGATTTTAACACTATACTCACTGTTGAAAAAGGAGATTCTAAGGAGGTTTATGAAAACTCTGTCAAACTCCTTCCTCTAGAGTCCCAAGATATGTCCCGGGCGTTAATCCAAGCCGGATTCCAGAAGTTTGATTTTTATGGGGACTTTAACTATACACCTTATCATTTGGATTCTTATATGCTGGTAGTTAAAGCAGCAAAACAGTAATGAACACAAATTCAAATTAATATAGCAGCATTCTATAAACTCACATGCTATAATAAGCGCTTTTTAGGAGATGGCTAAGCCAACTTCAAAATACATAGGAGTATAATAATTAGGAGCGTTTATGATATTTAGATTAGGTTACGTTGCAATGACCCTGGGGCTTAAGGACTGCTCACCCTCGGGTACAGTTACATTTACAAACTATAATAAAATCCAAACAGAAGAAGGTAAGCTGCACAGATTGAAAAAACTCTCCAAAGCAAACCTGGAGAATACATTAAGAATCCTTTACTACAATAAGGCAATGAACATACACGTTTACAGGCTTACATCCAAGCTAATCCCATTGGCATCACACCCTGAAGCAGTAAAATGGGATTATGTCAATGAACTTCACGATGAATTTAAAGCAGTTGGGGACTATATTATGGAAAATAATTTCCGGGTCAGTGCGCATCCCGATCACTATACCCTGATCAATTCCCCGTCGGAAAAGGTCTTGGAAGATTCAATAAGAGATCTTGACTACCATGTAAACATATTTGAAGCCATGGGCCTTTTAGATTATAAATATAAGCTGGTGCTGCATGTAGGAGGGCTTTACAAGGATAAAAAATCCTCTGTCGAGAGATTTAAAGAAAACTTTGTTAAGCTCCCCGACCGCATCCGGAAAAGAATCATATTGGAGAATGATGACAAATCCTATACTGCAAGGGACGTTTTAGGCATCTGTATGGATTTGAACATTCCCATGGTATTGGACGTGCACCATCATGCCTGTGTAAATCAAGGAGAACACCTTGACAAGCTGCTGCCCGATATCTTTAATACCTGGAATGGCGAAACATTCAATCCGAAGATTCATTTTTCCAGCCCCAAAAGTGAAAAGGATTTTAGGAATCATGCCGACGATATCAACTTAACAGATTTTGTACAATTTTTAAAAACCGCCAAAAAGGTAAAGCGGGACTTTGATATCATGCTCGAAGCAAAAGCCAAAGATCAGGCTCTCTTAAAGCTGTCTGCCTCCTTAACGGGTATAGAGGGCTTAACACGCCTAAATGAAAGTTATTTTGAAATGTAAAGCAGTAAGAAAGGGCCTTGCGGCCCTTTAGCATACTATTCTGAAGTTTTATTGCTGCTTTACTCAAAACCGCCAGCTGTCAAAACAGAATATTGATGGGTATGATCGATTTTACCGTCTTTATGCCTTAGTCCATTTAGGGTATAAACATCAAAATGCCCATCCATACCGTTCCCTGCAATGCTGTCGTAATTCGGTCCATAACCATAATTTCCACTGCGGTTGTCTACATTTTGAAGGTACGGCACGCCGTCTATTCCTGCATGTGGCATCCCTGAAACAGAAACTGCAAAACGTCTGCCGTCTACTTCCAGGATAAATGCTCTTGTCTTCCAGAACCAACCTCCAAAGATCTCCTTCATCGTTTGGGTATCTTGCAGAGTTAGCGTTTCTACATCCGCGTGACTGGCCCCCATCGTCCTTTTTGCCATAAAGCTTTTTCCGGTTTCCATGTCGATAAACTTTCCGGTTTTACCAGTAGTAATGATGTATTGTGCTTCTTTAAACCAATCCAACAGTTCCCCGCTCTTGTCATTGAGTTTGACCTTTGGCGCTATATAATGTACCGGAATTTTGATTACCTGTCCCGGGTACAGCATAGTAGTGGATGTCCTATTGTTCGCCTGGGCAAGCTCAAAATCGGGTATTCCGTATCTTTGTGACAGGTTCCAAATATTATCCCCTTTTTGGACCGTGTAACTGTTATAAGTAACGGTGTTTTTTGAAGTATCTACCGGTATGCTATTATAAAAGAATCTGCTGTTCTGCGCTGTATCGGTCAGCTCCTGTTTTACGCTTACAAGGCTATAGTATATATAACCGTTTCCTTTTGAAGTCATTACGCTGTACCAATCCCCATTTTTTCCTGTAACAGTGATGTTTGACCATGCCTGAATATAGCCAAGAGGACTATAGTTAAAGCCCGGCCCGCTTCTTAGTGTTGCACTGCCGGTAACCTGTGCCGGCCAAGCAATCTTGTCCGGGATCATCTCCTTGATCTGAAGCTTTTGACCTATATAAAGCATATCTGTCGTTAAGCCATTCATTGTTTTGATGCTGGTTATTGATGTGGAAAAAAGCCTCGAAATTATCCACAGAGAATCCCCCGGCATAACCTGATATACAAGTTTACCGTTGACAGGCTGGAATATCATCAACATATTTTTACTAAGATTCATATAGGATTCCGCACCCAGTTTTTGAACGGCAAACGCTGCTGGCAGCATCAATCTGTAATTTATGATTTTTAACGGGGCAGGCGCCTGAACATACTTGCCATTCCATTTAACAATGCTGTTATCCAACCTAAAAACCAGTTCATTCTCACCCAGCCTGACTGTGGCTGTGAAATTTGTACTTTGGTAGCTAAATGATCCGCCTAAAGCAGTAATTAATTCTTTCGCAGGTGTCATTACTACCCCTGCTTCAATACTGTTGGAAACATTACTGGAAACCGGTTGATTATTAACAAAAATTCCAGTGCTTCCATCCATATCCGCAAATGCAGCTCCGATCCCCAATGTAGATACAACCGCAAAAAGAAGTGCTGCAACCACCATCTTTATACTTTTCATCCACTATCCTCCTCATTAAGTTTACATAAATCCATTATACCTTACTGCACCTTATGAAATCAGCATGTAATTTGTGGTACAAGGAGGACAATATTATATTATTTGAAAATTTTTATTTGCTACCTCATTCTTATACAGGCTGCAAACGAATATTATATTAAGTTCTAATTGTATTTACATACATAACTCCCCAAAAAGCCGATCATAGCCCTCTAGGCCTGTCGGCTTTCTTTTTATTCCCTGTAAAAACAACAAGGCAGCACACTCTCTAAAGCTGCTGCCTTGTTGTTTTTACAGGGAATCATTTAAACATCTACTTGCCTTCAAAGTATTTTTTTACCCCTTCTTTTATACATAAAGCCAATTTCTCTTGATATTCAGTAGAAGCAAGTTTCTTTTCCTCCTCTTCGTTGGACAAAAATCCACACTCTACAATGGCTGTTGTCGTTTTGCTGTCCTTTAAAATAATGATAGGTTCTTTTTTTACCAATGCTTCCCTCTTATTGTTGGGATCAACCGTTTCCTTAATAGACTTTTGAATATTCATAGCAAGCTTCTGACTATCGGGTGAATTGGGAGGGTAAAAGGTTTGTGCTCCGAAATACTGTGTCTGGGGAAACTTATTTAAATGAATGCTGACAACAATGTTTGCTCCGCCTTCATCCATCATTTTCTTTCTTCTGAGCAGGTCTTGTTTCCTCTTCTGTGTCATACCGGCTGTACCTTCCTGATATTCAAGCCGATCTTCGGTTCTTGTCATCATAACTTTATAATTATCCTTTTCCAGTAGTTCCTTTACCTTTAAAGCAATGTTAAAGTTGACATCCTTTTCTTTTAGCCCGCTGTAATCACTCACTGCCCCCGGGTCTTCTCCCCCATGTCCCGGATCAAGGAGAACCGTACGTTGTTGGTTTTGACCGTTTGTGGCTAGTGTAGCATCATCTTTACGGACTGCAATACTGTACACTGTAATGGTAAGTATAAAAGCCAGTGCTACCAATATTATGTTTGTTTTTTTCACAATTATAATCATATAACCCACCCTTAAAATTTTGTGCATTATAATCATATTCAAGATGGGTTCCTGATATTCGAAAAAATACTTACTTAAAATTTTAAGATATAGTAAAACCCGGTTGCCGTTTACACCCTTTATGACAACCGGGTTTTTCTGAAAGAATTACCTAAACCTGAACCATGAAAAGTGTTCTGCCTTAATGAGCTGCTTCTTGACTTTCACCTTTACATTTTTCCCACTGTCCACATCGTAGAGCAAGCCTTTATAGTGATTTACTTTTATGATAACATCTTTTTGGAACCCGGTAGTGGACGGATTGATTTCCACTCCTGGCGAACCATCTTTTACACATACCTTTACTTCAAATGTCGCAGGCAATCTCTCAGGCGCAAGGAAGTCTTTCTTGAAAAACAATGTTACAAATCCAATTTTGTATTTCCCGCCATCCCTTGTAACGGTTATGGTTTTCTCAAATATAACCGGCTGCTGTGCTTGCTCAGGTGACCCCTGAAAACTTTCATCCTGCTCACTGTCATCCGCATTTATAAACTGTTCAAAAGTAATATCCTCGGGTACCCCTTTATGATCTGCCGCAAAAGCTGGAACACTCGTCAATGTCAACATTAAGACTATTAGCATTGCAAATAATTTCTTATTCATAATATGCACCCCCATCATAAGGTTAGAAAAATTTCCCTACGTCATATTAAATAAGCAATAACTATGCCACACATTATGAAAATTCTACCTGATGCGCAAAAATAGGACTAATTACCTATTAAGTCCCGCTTTTATTAGTACTTTGTGCCCACAGCTGCCATGACTTGAGACCGGACCTCTAGTCCCCGCTTCCTATCACCTCCTTTAATCATTTCCATTCCACAGATAAACTTTTAAAAAAAATTATATAAATGTACATCAAATTATACCGATATATAAATAAAATAGTCATTTTCTATGGGAAGATGGGAGTCTTAGCCATGAACCAAAACAATATCTTCGATAAATACGAAATCATTGGCCACTACACAAAAAAATACTTGGACCGGCATAAGGAAGTTTTGAATGTAAATGCTACTATTCTTATCACGGGAGAAACCGGTACAGGTAAGGAACTAGTTGCAAGGTGGATTCACTTTAACGACCGCAAACGGTTGGAAAAACCTTTTGTGAAGATCACCATCCCCAATATCGGCGAAAATATATTTGAAAGCGAAGTCTTCGGATATGAAAAAGGTGCGTTCACCGGTGCAATTGTTTCAAAAAAAGGACTTATTGAGGTCGCTGAAGACGGTACTGTTTTCTTTGATGAAATTGAAAATGCTTCCCCTGCTATTCAGAGTAAACTTCTTCAGTTATTGGAGGACAGGATATACCGGAAGGTTGGCGATACTTCATACAAACAAACCAATGCCCGGTTTGTAGTTGCGACAAATAAAGATCTTTACGAAGAGGTTATAAAAAACAACTTCAGGTCCGACCTCTTTTATCGACTTGCTGTTTTGGAAATTAAGATCCCCCCCTTAAGGGAAAGAGGTAAGGATATTATTGAAATCTCCAACCACTATATCAAAAAGTTTTCCGGTGAGACCGGAAAAAAAATCGCACCTCTCGGAGAAAAAGCATTTAGCCAAATGTCGGATTACCCATGGCCTGGAAATATCAGAGAACTGAAAAACTTTATTGAAAAAGCCGTAGTCTTTTCTAAAAACGAAGAGATTGATCTTACGCTTATACCAAAATCCATTATATTGTCTTTCCAAGACAGCTTCAACTATAGCTACAAAGAATACATGCAGCAAAAGGAATTGGAACTTCTAAAAAAAGCGCTGCTCCAGTGTAATGGAAATATCGAGCAAACCGCCAAGCTTATCAATATGTCGGTACCCTTTGTATATAAAAAGCTTAGGGAGTTTGAAATACATGTGTAACTATGGACTTCCTATTTTACACCCTCCTATGATCTCTGTCCACCGACATTGATCTACCTTCCCTATACATTCCTTGGCCCTCAATAGGTCCTTTTTGGCTTCCTCGAAGTTTTGCATCCCTTCATTCGTCACAGCCCTGTTAAAATAACCCTTTGCCGCCTCATACTCCGACTCTAGCTGCTCTGAAAGCCTGATGGATTCGCTATAAAGCTCCAATGCCTTATCCCGTGCACCTGCTTTGGCAAGAATATTTCCTTTTAGGCGGAGAGCTTTTAGCCTGCGATGGTCATTCTGATTTTGTACCGAAACATCAATCGCCTGGTCACAAAGCTTGAGTGCCTGGTCATTCTCGTCCTGAGTGAAGGCCAGGATGCTTTTATACCGGTAATAATCACTTAAATATTCTAACCCGTCTACGTTTTTGAAGATTTCCCCTGCGATTTCAAGCATTCCTAAAACCGTTTCCAAAGTGCCAAGTTTTAAGTAGACTTTAGAAATACCGATATAGTTGATTCCTTCACCAATGGGTACTCCTATATTTTGAGCAATTTCAAGGGACTTTTTAAAATACTCCAGTGCTTCTTGGTATAGCCCCCGCTCAAACATCACATCCCCCAAATTGGTCAGGTTAACACACTCATTTAAACCTTGTGAAATTTCCCTTGAAAGTTCCAAGGACTCTTTAAATAAATGCTCTGCCCTATCAAATAAACCCTTATCCAGGTACAACACACCCAAATTAATGTTTCCTGCAATGAAACCCTGGGCATCGGATATTTTCTTTGATATATCTATAGATTTCACAAAAGATTCAAACGCTTTTGAAACCATTCCGGTTGAATAATAAATGATGCCCAAATTCCCCGAAACCTTGGCCATTACAGCCAGATTATTTACCTTTTCCGCATATTTATAGGACTTATTGAGATAAAACAGTGCTTCGTCAATGACCCCTTTCGTAAAATACGCAATACCCGCTTGGTTCATAGTTTCCGAAAGATTGTCATAATCCTTGGTTTTTAAAAGAATCGTTTCTGACTTTTTAGCAAGGCTGATAGCCCTAGCATCCCCCATAATCCTTAGAATACTGCATTTTAACTGCAAAAGTTTACCGTAAATATTATGATCCGTCTTAATTTTTGCTTCTATTTCATCCAATATGGCCATTGCCTCGTCAAATGCATCCTGTTCCTTATAGACCTCTGCAAACATGATTTTTAAGGTATATATATCATCCATCAAATTTGCACAGCCAAGTGCCATATTTAAATACTCAAGGGCTTTCGCGTAATCCCCTGTAATAAAGTGGATATAGCCCATATCTTTTAATGCATGGACAACCCGTAAATCGCCTTCTTCATCCCGGCTGTTTTTCACCATTTCAAGAAACTGGCTGTAATACTCCAAGGATGTGCTGAGATTAAAACCGTCCTTAAGCTTGAGCGCCGTTTTATAATAGTAATCTTCTGCCTTTTTTATGAGTCCTGCTCTATAAAAATGACTGCATAGGATTTCGTAATAACCCTCTATATCTTTTTGATACCTTGCTTCTATGTATTCGCCGATTTTTCTATGCAGATCCCTTTTTGTTTTGTTGAGTATGCTGTCATAAATAACTTCTCTTTCGGTGTCCTGGTTAAAAGTAAAAACTCTCTCAACAAGTCCTTCCTGCGTATATACCGACTTTTTTGAGACAATTTCAAGCTGCAAAGGCAGTTTCAAAATACTTTCCTCATCCATAGGGAAATCCAAGATTCCTTTAACCAGTGATAAACTAAAATCCTTTCCTACTGCAGAAGCCGCCTGAAGAAAACTTTTGGTTACATCATCAAGTTCAGCCATATTGGCCAGGATAAGACTTTGAATACTTGCAGGGAGTGTACCGATTTCCCTTTCCTCAATATAGGCCGTATTACTTTTCAAATAGTATTTTCCTGTTTTCTTGATATTGGCTGCATATTCCCTTACATACATAGGGTTTCCTTTAGTAAACTTATGAACCATATCAAGCAGGTTGCTGTCCACATCTTTACAGCCTAATATATCGCAGGTCAACTGCAAAACTCCTCTTCTGCTCAGCATATTTACTCTCAGTGTTTCTCCGATAGCGCTCAGTTCTTCTATCTCATACCTTGAAGAGAAAATAAAAGCAATAGGTGTATGTAAAAGATGGCCTGCAATGTCCTTAATGAGGTTGATGGAATTTCCATCACACCAGTGTACGTCATCTACTACAACTACCGTCCTGTGCTTTTTGCAGTAGCTTGTAAAAAACACAGATAGTTGTCTTAAAATTTCTCTTCGCACACTTTCAACCGTCATTGCATTGAGTATGTTTTGAAACTCATGATCCCGGTCAAGTCCTAAAATTAAGCCGATAAAGTTATAATTTCTACGGATTTCCTCATCGCTTCGAGACGCCATAATATAGTCCAAAAAGGACAGCAGCCGGTTTTGTTTTACCCTTTTGCCATCCTCCATATTAATATTCATAATCCCCATTAAGATATTGGAAATCATATAATAGGCCCTGTTTTGGGATACAGGCCCCAAATCTACCCATACTTTTTTTATACCGTTATCCAGTTTTAAAAAAAATTCCTTTAACAGCCGGGTTTTTCCGATCCCAGCCTCCCCGGTAACCGTAAGATACCGGGCCCCTGTGTTCATAGCGTGATTATAGGCTGAATGAAGATTTAAAATTTCTTCATCCCTTTCCACGAAAAGCATATTTTTTTCAAAAGAATACTCATATCCTAAATGAACCGGTGAATAACATCTGACCGGCTTTTCCTTGTTTTTTACCGCAATTTCCCGGGCATCCGAATAATGGATGAGATCGTTTGTCTCAAAAAAAACCGATTCGGAAACCAGGATGGTTCCTTTTTGTGCATTGGACTGGAGCCTTTGAGCGGTATTTACAATGTCCCCCATGACCGTATAATCCCGGTCAAAATAGTTGCCTACGCTTCCGGTAACAACAAGTCCATAATTTATTCCGATAGACAGGGTTAGGGAATATCCTTTTTTAGAAAGCCGCTCCTCCGAAAACTCCCGGACAAGTTCAAGCATCCTTATTGCACAAATTACAGCCCTCTTGGCATCGTCACTGTGGGCGTACTTGGCACCAAATAAAATCATTACGCAATCTCCCATATATTTATCAATGGTACCCTCCAGTTCATATACGGGTTTGGTAATATAATGAAAACATTCGTTAATAATTTCCCGGACTTCTTCCGGATCCATTTTTTCAGAAAGGGCAGTAAATCCGGAAACATCCGCAAAAATCACCGCAACCTTTCTCCTCGCTTCAGACAGGGTATCAAAATTTTGAACCGAACTTTCTTCGGCGACAGTCAATTTGGAGCCGCAGTAAAAACAAAATTTTCCCATCCTCGGATTGGGATGCTGACAGGAAGTACAGACCCCTGCAAGCTTCACACCACATACCTGGCACTCTTTATACTCGTTACCCGCTAGTTTAACCCCACAATTAAAACAAATCATCTAAATCATCCTTCATTCTCATATTTGAAACAAATTCAAATCTGATGTATACTATATATAGTTATTCGAAAAAGCATTAAAACTTTTCAAGGTTATTTAATTGGATTTGTTTTACAGTCTGCATTAAAAATGTGATTGCTCTTCTTAAGGAAAAATGCTTATGATGCTCGCCGGTAGATTTGGACCCAATGTTTACATTCCAAAGCAGTAACAATTTTTTTAGCGATCCGCGAGGTGTAATTGAATGCTTATTGAAAAAGTATTGGTAGTTCAAAACACATCAAATCATTATGGCAAGTTTTATGAGACATTAAATAAATATATGGGCTCTCCGGAAATTCTTAAGGGACCTTATGTTCCGGAAGAGTTCCACCAAAAATATTTGCCCTATTGCAATGCAAAATACCTTCTCATTGTGTTCGTTGAGTTTAGCGTTTTAGATGAGGTATCAAAACAATTGCAAGAAACCTTGAATGGCCACAGCCTTATCCTTATTTCCTTTTACCATGAAAACATTCCATATCTGGATAAATATAATGATATATTCGACTTTATCAATACAAATTCCTTCAATGAGGGATTCTTTTTTAATCGGTTGAACAATGAAATATCGGCTAAAAACCGAGTCTCACTCCTGCAAAATGAAGTTAGAGAATTCTACGAAATCGGTAAATCCCTTACCTTGGAAAAAGACCGGGTCAAGCTTTTAGAGATGATCGTAAGCAGCAGCATGAATATGACATCCTCTGATGCTGCAACCATCTATCTTGTCATTGACAGTGAAAACGGCAGGTGGTCTTCCATTAAAAACAGCGCATACCGGAATAAACTTTTGAGCTTTGTGATTTCCAAAAACAGCAGCATCGAGGTAAGCTTGCAAGCTTCAACCTCTCCCATTACCCGGGAAAGCATATCGGGTCATACGGTCATTACCGGAAAACCGGTCAGAATTGATGATGCCTACCATCTTCCTACTACTTTAGATTACCATCATGACAGCCGGTTTGATTCCCAAACAGGGTATATTACCAAATCCATCCTGTCCATTCCGATGAAAGATCACGAAAACAATGTGATGGGTGTAATCCAGTTAATTAATAAAAAGAAGCATAAAGAGGCTAAACTGGACTTTTCAAGTAAGGATCTAAATGATCAGGTTGTCCCTTATACCTATACGGATGAGCTTATTATGAATTCCCTTGCCGGCCAAGCTGCTGTGGCACTTGAGAACACCATTTTGTACAGAGATATGCAAAATCTTTTGGAAAACTATAAAGAACAAAATAGTCAACTGGACTTTTTGAGCAGGCAGATTTTAAAAGCCCATGAAGAAGAGCGCAAAAGAATCGCCAGAGAAATTCACGATGGACCTGCCCAGTCAGTTGTAAACCTTTCTTTGAAAGTAGAGCTGCTGAAGAAATTCATGCAAATCGGCGATACAGCAAAAACACTTGCCGGGATCGATGAGCTCAATACCAATATACGCGCTGCCGCAAAGGAAATCAGAACCATCATTTATGACTTAAAGCCCTCTTATCTGGAAGACGGCCTCATGAAAGCCCTCGAAAACCATTTTAGCATTTACGAGAACAATACCGGTTTGAAGGTAAAATTCGTAGTTTCCGGAAACGATTCACTCATTGAATACTATATGTCATCTACCATCTATAGAATTGTCCAGGAAGCGCTTTCGAACATTTACAAGCATGCCGCCGCACAAAATGTCCTGGTAGACTTTGCCGCAGCAGATACCAGCCTTACACTGATTATTTCTGATGACGGCAAAGGCTTCGACACTTCAGAACTGGCGGTTAAAAAACCACACAAATTAGATGGCGGCTTTGGACTTGAAGGAATCCGGGAAAGGATAGAAATTATTAAAGGAAGTTTGGAGATAAAGTCTTCTCCCGGAAACGGGACAAGTCTTATGATCCGAGTTCCCCTATCGCATAACAACCCTGATAAGTGACACTGAATATACAAGTACGTTCAATAAGCCCGAGGGCGGTTCAAAATCCCTTTCGGGCTTTACTCTTAATATCCCGCCTCAAACAAAACAAATTTACTCAATCAATAAAATGATACTTGAAGCTTTGGCCAAGCTTTATATATAATAGGCTTAATAGTAAAGCATTAAAAACTGCATACTATAGCTTGCGAAGTATAAACATTGTAAAGTTCGTGAGATGAAATACCTGGTCTATACAGTCTTTCAGAAATTGAATTTTTACTTTTGCAGTTCGTTAATCTATATGAACAAGGTGTCTCACAAAATAGAATTTATTATGAAAGAATGGACGTGATAAAATGCATAAGCTTTGTATTTTAGATGCAAAAACATTGGGGCCTGATATTGATCTATCCTTATTTGAAAAACTGGGACAAGTAACAATCTACCAGACTACAAATCCTGATGAAGTAGTGGATAGAATAAAGAGTCAGGATATCATCATTACCAACAAGGTAGTATTAAACCAATCCAACTTGGAATTTGCCCCCGATATAAAACTGATCTGTATTACAGCTACCGGTACAAACAACGTGGATTTGGAATATACCAAGTCCAAAAATATCGCGGTAACCAATGTGGCCGGATACTCAACCCACAGCGTTGCCCAGCACACATTTGCTATGCTTTTTTATCTGATTGAAAGCCTTTCCTATTATGACCGGCATGTTAAATCCGGAGAATACGCAAAAAGTGATATTTTTACCCACCTGGATAAACCCTTTTGGGAGATTCGTAATAAAACCTGGGGTATTATAGGCTTAGGTGAAATCGGCCGGACTGTTGCAGGTATAGCAAAATCCTTTGGAAGCAATGTTGTATACTACTCTACTTCCGGAAAAAATAACAATCCCGACTACAAACGGGCAGCCCTTGATGAACTTCTTAAGGAATCGGATATAATATCCATTCACGCTCCGTTAAATACCCAAACAAAAAACTTAATCACTTATGAAGCATTAAAAAATATGAAGTCTCATGCCATTCTATTAAATTTGGGCAGAGGCGGGATCGTGAATGAGGAAGGCCTGGCTAAGGCTTTAGATGAAAACGTAATCGCCGGAGCCGCTTTAGATGTATTGGAAAGCGAACCTGTCAAGGTAAATAATCCGCTTCTTGGAATTAAAAACAGTCATAAACTCTTTATTACGCCACATATTGCCTGGGCAGGCCTGGAGGCTAGAAAAACACTTATAGAAGAGGTTCAACAGAATATTGATGCATTTCTAAAAGGGGAAAAAAGAAACCGGGTTTGCTGACTTAAAGTATGGAGTCACTTGCATTCCGATCTTTGGCAGCAGTCCACACACAGCACAGTAAAAAGAGATACCCTTTATAAGTATCTCTTTTTGTTATAAATTTTTCTTATATTCAACTTTAAATTTAGTATATACTTGGAAGAAGGTCATCAATAATGCCGCCCATTCTTTTGATCACAAGCAGTATATATTGAATGGTTTCCTTATCCATATTCTGCATGTTTTTCTCAATATATCCCCTTAAAAAAGTAATGGCCCGCTGGTCGTTATAGTCTGCCAAGTACTCGGCACCTACCACTTTATTGTCCATCTTTAAAAAAGTATTTTTAAGGCACCTGTAAATAGAGTCCTGTTTCTCCATTCTTCCAATCCGCACTAAAGCTTCCATCAAGTATTCTTGAACGTCTTCTACAAGCTCTGATGTCTCTAAAGCGGAAATTAACGGTTGGACTGCCGGCTTACCTATTTGGGCCAATGCATTCACAGCCTCTTCGGCTAATAGATCTTCTGCTTCCTCGCTCATACATATGATCTCAATCAAAGGGCCTACTGCCTTTTCAATTTTCCAGTTGCCCAATGTCTGAATAGCCATTTGCGGAACGCAAAATAAGTCCTGACCATCATCTGTTGATCTTTCTTTTGAGAGGTTTATAAACAAGTCGACTGTCCGCTCCCCAAACCCTTTAAGCCTGTCCAAAAGTATATCGGGCAAATCCCAGTCGGAAATGATAGAACCGGTCTTAAATACTTCTATAAGTTCTTCAAATCCTAAGCTCTTTATAAACTCATCGGGAGTCAACCCGTCCAATTCCTTCAAAGCGGATTTTGACCATTGTTCTACAGCCTCCGGGTTTGGCTTTAAAAATGCATTTCCAGCCATGCTTTCTTCCTTCAATATGCCTGCCTCTAAAGCTTTGTTAAAGTTTTCTTCAATCGTCAAATTATAGCTTTCAAATAAAGCCTTTATCTTGTTCTCCATTTATTGGGAGCCCCCTTTCAAAAGTTTTGCAACTTTGAAATCATAATACCCCGCCATATAGCCTAATGCAGCAGTGAAGGGTATTACCACCGAAGCGGCAATATAGGAGATCAACGATTCTTTTCCAAGTCGTACAATAAAGTAAAGTGGTCCCAGTATGGTATTGATTGCCACATGCTTGATCCGGTCAGCTCCACTCCCCATAGGCAAATAGTAAATCAAACCGATGACAAGAATATACGGTAGAAATCCAAGAATACCGTAAACAAGGCCCTTTAAGGGGTAGATATCTTTACTAACGCCCTTTTCAATTTCACACATCTGCCGGATGTTTTCATAAACAATATAGAATGCTGCTATAAAGACAAAAAATGAATAGTAATGTATAATTTCCAATGATTTATCCCAGTCCGCCCAAAACTTTTTCGCTATAAAAAACAGTGCAGGCAATAATACAACAAAAAAAACAAGACTGGTTAAGTAGCTTAATGTCACTTTTAAAGAACTTCTTAGGTAATTCTTCATAATTTCTCCTTTGTTTACAAACTTCTTCTATCTTTAAAATAAACACTTCCTGTCTTGGACTTGGCTATTTTTTTTACTTCAGCAGCAATCTCGGCAACCTGCAGGTGACTTAAAAGGACCCGTCTCTCATTAGATACAACTGCTATGGATATGGACATGATCGGGTATTGCATCACTTCCCCCTGCCTGTTGGTTGTCGTAATATACCCTTTCTCCTTATCCTCCAGCGAGTATAGATCCAAAATCTTTTTGTCAAAATCCTTTATAATTCCCTCACATAAGGCATCTACACGCGAAGTGGACATTACAATAACGAAATCATCCCCTCCAACATGGCCCAAAAAATCACCCGGACTGGCATAACTGTGCACATTATCCGAGAGAATATCGGCAGTAAGCTTAATTGCCCGGTCTCCACTGGAAAAGCCGTATACATCATTGTATGCTTTAAAATTATCCAAATCTGCATATACTACTGCAAACATTTCCTTCTTGGCAATTCTGCTATTGATTTCAGTTTGTATTTCTATATTTCCCGGCAGTCCCGTAAGGGGATTTGCCCACCGGTTCCGGTCTATTCTCTTTAAAGTATTGCGGACTCTGCTCAAAAGCTCCCTATGATTAAAGGGTTTAATGATATAATCATCAGCACCCAGCTCAAGACCTGTTAATTTATCATCTTCATTATCCTGCGCAGTAAGGATGATAATCGGCATCAAGTTGTTACTTTCATCCTCCCTGAGGTTTTTGCATACTTCAAACCCGTCCATTATGGGCATGATAACATCCAGCAAAACCAGATCAGGTTTTTCTTCCCTGACCATTTGTATTCCCTCAATGCCATTTGAAGCAGTAACAACTTCGTATCCCGCTTCACGAAGGATATTTCCGATTAACTTCAACATAAGTTCCGTATCATCAATCACTAATATCTTCTTTTTAAACATATAACTTCTCCTAGCAGGACGAAATATGACCCATACATTAAATTATATATGATAAATGTTTATTTGGAAAGACACTATATTTAATGGAAACAGGTTTAAAGAACGAACAGGAAGGTATGCCCCTACCTTCCTGTCATCATAACTTAACCATTTTTATTATTTTTAATGATACTCCCCTATGCCATAGATCTGAAAGCTTTAAAGTGCATTTTTCCAGCTTCCAAACTACCGCTTACAACAGATATTTTGCTCACAAAACTTTAATTAAAACTTCGATTATTTATACTACAAATTCCTTTAAATAACTCGCTGCTTTTAACCGGTCACTGGTCCCAACCTTGCTGTAAATGGCACTAATATAATTTTTCACCGTTCCGTTTGAAATATATAAGGAGGAGGCAATCTGTCTATTGGTATATCCCTCGGCAACCATATATGCAATTTCCTTTTCCCTGTCCGACAATCCAAGCATGCTTAATTGTTCCTGCTTTCTCTCCCCTTCAGATAGCCGAAAAAGTTTGCCGGCAAGTTTTAAAGCAATGTTCGATGGAAGAATAAAATCTCCCGTTGCCGCCTCCCTTATTGCCTGAATTAGCCTTGAGCGGCTGATATCCTTCAATAAATATCCCGTTGCACCAAGGTAAAGTGCATTAATAATGTTCTCCTCTTCATCATTATTTGTTAATACAAGAATGACTGTATTGGGATAATCTCTTTTTATTGCATGAATTGTTTCCAGACCATTCATCTGAAGTACCATGATATCTATTAAAATTACATTCGGACTGAAAGTGACTGTTCTGTCATACACCTGTACGCCATTTTCAGCAGTTGCTACAACCTTCATATCCTCCTCATAGTCCAATATGCTTTTTAGCCCTTCTCTTAATATGCTTTGTGCATCCGCTATAAGAATTTTAATAGGTTTCATTTACCATTCACATCCTTTCAAATTTACACCGGCAGACATTTCTAGACAGTGGTATTTGCCAGGACCGAACCTTTGCAGCTTCGATCAATTATCATTACTGGAAAAATAATTTTTAACTAATTCCATACTAACACCTTTAATGGTCCGGATGAAGTAGACTTTTTTCATAAAAAAGGTGTCTTTTTTTCGGGTGGTTATATTCCCTATATAAAATGATTACCTCAGCTCATATATAAAAAAACACGCTTTAAGAAGTGTCCAAAAGCTTTTATTATATATTCTCCAATTGCATTTTGCTAAAAAATTCTATACAATGAATTTAGTAAGTTAAAATAATCTTATGTATCATAACGCAGTACTCTTGGGTGAAAAAATGATATTTAAAAATTTCCTGAAAAAGAAAAGTTCATCAAAGTCATCCGGAAGCAGTAAACTTTACATTAATCTGCGGGCTAAATTTTTTGTTTCCTTTATATTTCTTGTCATTCTCCCGTTTTTTATTTACAGCTACATCACATATAAGAACAGTATCCACACCACAATTACTGCAGATAACAAGCAGGTTATTACCAACTTAAACAATACTATTGAGAATATGAAATCTTATGTAAAGCTCATTGCAGATGATAGAAAGTTCCAAGAACATCTTCAACTCTTGTGTTCCCAAAACTCCATTTCAGATTACTCGTTATATAATAAACGTTTAGCGGTCCATGAAGCTTTAACCCGGACAGCAGTCACTCAAAACGTTGGCATTGAAGGCATTTACCTGCTATACGACAATCAGTTCGAACAGGTCCTCAGATTCGGATCCGACCCTGCCCAATACCATATATCTACCTGGTATAACACCTGGTATAACCAAATCATAAATAAACCGGGTCAGGTCAGGATTATTGGAACGGAAAACAGGATTTATGAGGGAGGCCGGTCCGAATATGTATTCTCTGTAGCCATAGATGTTCCTGTTAAGGATAAACGAGGCGTTTTATTGGTCGATTTTAAATATAAAAATTTTAAAAAAATGATTGAACTCGGCAGAAGTTTTGATAATCCCGAAAATAAGCTTTTTATTATCAATGAAGATAGTAAAATTGTATACCGGGAAATAGACGAATCATTGACCGTCCGTTTGGATGAGGACATTATCGGAGCCATTGCAGGGAAAAAGTCAGGGTTTTCAAAAATAGATTTTGAGGGTAAGGACAGTCATTTAAGCTTTGATACCGCTATAGAGATTCCCTGGAAAGTAATTAATATTGTTTCATCATGGGATTTGCTGCTGAGGGTAATGACTTCAAAAAATATGCTGCTTCTTCCTGCGTGTATTTTTTTACTTTCTCTGTTAATATTTTTTATCGCTGTTTCGTCCATTTTACTAAGGCCCATCAATAAGCTTACAACTGTAATTTCCCATTATGAAAAGGGGGACTTTATTATAAAATCCGGCTCAGAGGTTTCCTCAGCCGGAGAAGATGCAGTGGGGATCTCAAATATAGATAATCTTATCAGCAAGGTGTATTTTACCAAACTCAAACAGAAGGAAGCAGAACTGAGTTCCCTGCAGAGTAAGATCAACCCCCACTTTTTATATAATACCCTGGAATCCATCCGGGGTGCTGCACTTTATCACAAAATACCTGAAATTGCCCAAATGTCCAAGTGCTTATCTCTCTTCTTCAGATACAGTATCAGTGAAAATGTTTTGGTTACCTTGCGGGAAGAGATCGATAACCTGGAAAACTATATAACCATCCAAAATTTCCGCCATGACGATAAATTTGAGGTTATTTACAATATTCCGGAAAAAGTTTATGATTATAAAATTTTAAAATTAACACTGCAGCCTATTGTTGAAAACTGTATAAAACATGGACTGGAAATGAAACTCGGTAAGGGGAAAATAAAGATCGGCGTCATGAACTTGGGAGGCGTGGTTATTATAGAGGTGTCGGATGACGGTGACGGTATACCGCCGGATCGGGTTAAAGAACTCAATGATGCCCTTTCTAAGGGATTGACACTAAAAAAAGAGCAAAACGGCAGTACAGGCATGGGAATTGGAATTCAAAATGTTAACTCCCGTATAAAGCTATATTTCGGCGAGCAATACGGATTAAAATTTAGAGAATCGCAAATCGGTGCAACCGTAGAAATCGTTTTTCCGGCAATCGAAGAAGGGGGAAATGAATACACATGAAGCTGATCGTAGCAGATGACGAAAAATGGGTCAGAAAGACAATTGTAAGCACAATCCCTTTTGAACAATTGGGGTTATCATTAGCTTGCGAAGCGACCAATGGCATTGAAGCATTCGAGTTATGCCAGCAGCATAAACCGGATATTCTTATTACAGACATAAAAATGCCCGGACTCAACGGGCTTGAATTAATCGAAAAGCTCCACTCGGCCCTGCCTCAAATCAAAATTATTATCATAAGCGGTTACAGTGATTTTGAATATGCAAAGACAGCCATGAACTTTGGTGTCACTGATTATATTTTAAAACCGGTAGACGAAAATGAACTCACAAATGTGCTTTCCAAAATAAAAACCAGCATTCTGAGTGAAAGAAAGCAGTCCGAAGAATTTGAATACATAAAAAAGCAGTATAAGGAAACTTCCCATATTATCTTTGAAAGGTTTCTTAACCAGTTAATCCTTCCAAATACCTTTACAGTAGATTATATTAAAGCAAACTTAAGCAAATATGATATCCATTTCAATTTGCCCTATTTTACGGTTTGCATCCTTCACCCCGAAAACAAATCCATAGTGAAGAATTCATCCGTTATGAATTACTGCAAAGTTCTTGCTGTAAGGGTTATGAAACGCTATCTGGGAGGAGTTGTATTTTTAAATACATCAAAAACCTTTGAACTGGTTGTACTCATTAATCATGCCCAAAACACTCTATTTAGCCAAATCCCAAAAGCCCTTGACCTCTACAATAAAATTTGTTATAAACGATTTAAACTCGGATTTTTCATGGGTTCCAGTTCATCAGTGCAGCAGATTGTAAGACTTCCCGACCTCTACAACGAAGCATTGGAAGCACTTAAAATGTGTTTTTGGCCAACACCGGAGAAACTGTTTTTTTATGATGCAAAAAGTTTGCCCTACAGCTTGGAGATTAACTTGCCCACTGAAATACAGGATCAACTTGTACTTAGCATCAAGCTCTTTGATTGCCCTTTGGCATCTTCCTACTTAGATCATATACTCGGTTGGTTTTCACAGCATAAAAACATAAAACCCGATTATATCAAAGAATACCTATGGAAGCTTACCCAATCAGTTATAAGCCGTTTAGGTCAGAACATCCCTATGGAGAAATTCGAATTTAAAACTGCAAATTCCTCTACTTACGAGCATATTAAAGACACTAAATCGCTGGAAGATCTGGGGTGCCTTATTAAAGAGCTTATACAACAGCTTTGTGATTACTGCCAAAGGAACACCCCTATTGATCAAACCAACCCTGTTGAAACTGCTAAAAAGTTTATTGAACAAAACTGTCACGAAAATATCAATTTAGAACAGATCTCCAAGTATGTGTACCTACATCCCACCTATTTCAGCGAGCTTTTTAAAAAGGAAATAGGAATGAGCTTTATTGATTATAAAACCATGCTCCGGATCGAAAAAGCAAAGGACCTATTACTTAAAACAAATCTCAACATCGATAAAATAAGTGAAAAAGTAGGTTATACCGATCCCAAGTATTTCAGCAAGCTTTTTAAAAAGATTACGGGAATGACGCTCATTGATTTTAAAAAGAACCAAAAAGGTTAAACAAAAAACCTGCTTCCCTTAAAGCAGGTTTTTATTTATATTATACTTCTCTGTGTCTTCTCTTTAGCCTTTCCTCTCTCCTTAACTCCGCCTCCTTAAAGTCTTTCATTTCTTCTTCGTTCTCAGGAACAAGGGGCGGTACAGGTGTAGGCTTTCCCTCATCATCCAAGGCAACAAAGGTTATAAATGCCTTATTGGTAAGGATAACATTTCCCGACTTGATATTTTCCGCATATACATTTACAGTTACTTCCATCGAGGTTCTTCCCGCCCAAGTTAATTTTGCCTTTAGAATAACCAGTTCACCCATTCTGGCAGGGTGTCTGAAATCAAGACTATCCAATGCTACTGTTGCAACAATTTTGTGTGAATGCCTGGAAGCGGCCATTGCTCCGGCAATGTCAATCCAATGCATGAGCCTCCCTCCAAGCAGGTTGCCTAGGAGATTCGTGTCATTGGGTAAGACAAGTTCTGTCATTTCTACCGTAGAAGCACTGGGCGGCTTTCCATAGAAACTTTGGATATGGTCCTTTGATATATCATGCATATAGTTCTTACCTCCTTCAAGCTCATTAAAATATGAATGGTATTATGAATAACAAAGTAGGGTACAAGTAAAATCCGGGACATGAAACACTCACAATGTAAGATATGGTGTGCTATATATAGATACCACACATATAACCCAATTAAAAACATTACTCAATAAATAATTTTCCCATAAAATAATATAAGCTTCCTACCCCATTAGAGAAGCGGTAGAAAGCTTTTTTAACTCTTTTATAATGTAATACCTACAGAATTTATCAGAAAGTTAAGTTTTTCCTTATCCAGTTCATCATGGATTTTTACCCCGTCAATACTTAAAAGTCCTACAGGATAAACGGGAATCTCCAGCGATTCTTCCAGGTATTCCCGGAGCCCCTTTAACAAGGAACCTCCACCGATTACGTAAATTTTTCCAACCTTGGAACCATAGCACCGCTTTTCGTAAAAATCAAAACATTGGTGAATTTGTTTTAATACCTTGTCTATAATATCCTTAATCGTATGGTATATTTTCTCCTGATCCTCACTGACATTGGTTTCAGGAAGTACCATTCCGTACATCTTTTTTAGCCGTTCACATTCATCCAGCTTTTTATCAATTACCTTGGTAATTGCAACTTCCAAATTACTGCTTCCGATTAGAATAACCTTGTTAAACTCCAAGACCCTATCCTTTAAAATATTAACGATGGTAGTTTCCGATCCAAAATCCAGTACTGCATATGCATCCTGATTCAACTTTCCATATTTTTGCTTTTTATACCAGGACTCGCTTTCATTTACTTTGATTTCCCTATTAAAGAATTTCGCTGTACTATTTGCTGGAATATCCACCGATATAGGCTTTAAACCCAATTGGAGCAGAATATCGATATAGCTTTTAATAATATTTTTGGATACAGCAGTCACAAAAATCTTTAACTTGGTACTGTTTCCCTCGTTAAATTCCTGCAAGATTTTATAATCGATTCTATGTTCTTCGGTATTAATAGGCATGTTTTGTGCAACCGTCTGGTTAATAAGATTGTCCAGGCTCTCCCCCGGAACCATATCTACCATAAATATACGAGAAATAATATTGGTACCTGACATAACAATTTTTGCATTTTTTGCTTTTATGTGGTTATCTATAATAACTTTTTTGATTTCCTTAGTTACCCTGGGAACATCTTTTATAGCTCCATTTTTAATACAGTCTCTAGGCGTAGAAGCAATGCCAAAATTCTTAATAAAAATCTCCTTGTTTTTTTCAACTCTTACTTCGACTACTTTTATATTTCTAAATCCGATATCTATACTGACCAGAGTATTATTATTGTTAAAAAAAGGTAATCTTATCATGCAATCTACTCCTTAATCTCAACCCAAAGATATTTTTCCCCGTTTAATATCTTATCACCCGCAGTTAGTAAAATCAATACTTATATTATTACAGCCAACAAATTGAAGTGTTCTCATAGCAAGTAAATTATGGCATCCCCACGTTAGTTAAATAATTTCAATACTACTATTTAAAGTAAAATTACCAAATCAATTTCCTGCTGAAATTTTTACATTTTTATATTATAATTTTAAAATAAGTTATCTTTTCAATAAATTCATTTTACGTTCTTGAATTCGCTAATTTTATCCGTTACAGAGGGGATTACCAAATGATAAGGAAATACCTTTTTATCGCTTTTGTTTTTACATTTATTTTAACCATATTTTCAAACTTTTTCACCCTGGAAACCCTAGGTTCTTTCTCCGATGGTCAATCTCATTCCTTAAGCTCTAAAACCGCTCAAACTATAAGGAATGTCAAGTCCACCAATTATAAAGTTCCTGAAGCGGTTCCCTTTGTAGGGCCAAAACTGGTAGTAATAGACCCGGGCCACGGCGGAAAGGACCCGGGTGCCCTATTTGGTAGCCTTCAAGAAAAAGATATTGTGCTGGATATTTCTTTAAGAGTTCAAAATACTTTGAAGGCTTTAAACATTCCGACTTATATTACCAGAAGTGATGACCGCTTTCTGGAACTAAAAGAAAGGATCAATACGGCAAATCAGATGAATGCCGCTTTATTTGTCAGTATCCACAACAATTCAATGACCAACCCCTTTGCAAGTGGGATCATGACACTTTATTATCCGTCTGAAACGCTTGCTTCAGGCTTTTTAACTGAGAAGGAGTTTGCATTGACCATCCAAAACCATCTGGAAAAATCTTTAAACATCTTTGGCCACGGAATTATTGAAAGGCCCAATCTGGCTGTTTTGAGGTATGCGAAAATGCCCTCCCTCGTACTTGAACTAGGCTTTCTTTCAAACAGCAATGACCGTTTGCTGTTAGCCTCGGAAGAATTTAGAGAAAAAGCTTCCAAATCCATTGCGGAGGCCATACAAATTTCTGTAATGAAAATTTCAGTGGAATAACTTAAAGATACTAAACTCACAGAATTAATTTTAAACTCTGAAAAACCCAATCAAACCGGGCACTGCATCATTCTGAATCTAATATGTTTTACACTTTGCCGCCTTTATCCTAGACTTTCTATATAGGCGCAAAGAACGTTTACCATTTCATCCTTGTTGCTGATCCTAAAGACTTTTTCTTTTATACCGGTGGAATTTTTCATTCCTTTAATATACCATGCAATGTGTTTTCTCATTTCACAGATTCCCAAATGCTCACCTTTCAGTGAAACAATCATGTCCATATGCCGGAGAATCATTTTTATTTTTTCCGCTCCTGTAGGTTCATCCATAACCTCACCCGTCCTTAGATACGTTAAAACCCGGTTAAAAATCCATGGATCTCCTTGAGCACCTCTTCCAATCATCACTGCATCGCATTTTGTTTCCAACAGCATACGTTCTGCATCCTCAGGCTTTGTTACATCTCCGTTTCCGATTACAGGTACCGAAACAGCCTCCTTTACCTTTTTTATAATTTCCCAGTCCGCATGTCCGCTGTAAAACTGTTCACGGGTTCTTCCGTGAACTGTAATTGCTTTAGCACCGTTATCTTCAGCAATCTTTGCAATCTCAACCGCATTCACCTTCGTATCATCCCAACCCTTCCGGATTTTTACCGTTACAGGTTTATTGGATGCCTGCGACACTGCCTTTACAATATCTCCTGCCAATGCAGGCTTTAGCATCAGTGCGCTGCCTTCACCGTTTTTTGTAATTTTGGGCGTAGGGCAGCCCATATTGATATCAATAATACTGGCATCCGATTGATTGAGAACCTGGGCAATCCCTGCCATAATATCCGGATCAGAGCCGAATATCTGAACACCTACCGGCTTTTCACCTTCATCGATTTCTGTTAGCTTAAAGCTTTTCTCGCTCTTATAGTGCATCCCTTTGGCACTCACCATCTCGGTATAAACAAACCCGCACCCCTGTTCCTTACACAAAATACGAAAAGGCATATCGGTAATTCCTGCCATAGGTGCCAAAAATATATTATTTTCCAGGGTAAAATTTCCAATCTGCATCAAACATTCCTCCCTAAACCTATGTTATTTTAACACAAGATCCCGGATTAAATCCATGATTTATGTTATAATGTGATCTAAGGTGATAAAAATGTTGAAACTAAAACTAATCGCTTGCAGTATTATGAGCCGGGAAATTTCTTATCTGGCAAGCAAATCAACCTGCTTAATTGATATAACGTTCCTCAATCAGGGTCTTCACATGACCCCTCATAAATTAAAGGATATGATTCAGGAGGAAATTGAAAAAGCAGAAAAATATTCTAAAAGGTGTGACGTAAATGAGAATCCCGGGTATGATTATATTCTCATCGGATACGGTCTTTGCAGCAATGGCATTGCCGGGATCAAAAGCAGTAAAATTCCTCTGGTAATCCCCCGGGCCCATGACTGTATTACCCTTCTTTTGGGTTCAAAAGATCGTTATAACTACTTTTTTAACAAAAATCCGGGTACATACTGGTATTCCGCAGGTTGGATCGAGCGCGGGAACCCACCCTGTGAGGAATGGTATAATAGGCTAAGCAGCAATTACCTTGTAAAATACGGTGAAGACAATGCCCAGTACCTTATGGAAGCCGAACAAAACTGGCTCAAGGAATACAAGTATGCCTCCCTTATTTACTGGAACTGTTTGGATAATTTAAAATTTTACAGGGAATTTGCTTTAAAAAGTGCCCAATATTTTGGCTGGGATTATTCCCAAATTGAAGGATATCCGGAATTCTTACAAAGAATTTTAAACGGGGAATTCGATGAAAAGGAAGTGCTTGTTGTACCTCCTGAAAAAAAAGTGTTCGCCAGCTTTAAAGAAGATATTATTCAATACGAATAAATATATTAAGAAGACATAAAGGGGAATCGATTTTCGGATTCCCCTTTATGTCTTCTTACATGTTTCATGCTTCATTTGCATATAAAGAAACGCAACTATCTCAAATGCATTTACTCCTGCGGCTTGATTGATGTAACACTGCCTCATTTAATGCAAACGGCTATTACTGGATCACTTCATAGCCCAAGGTAGAAATTTTTTTGCGTATATCCTGGGCTGAAACATTATCCGGATTATATTCCACTGTTACCATCTGGGTCTTTAAATCTACAGAGACATTTTCTATTCCGTTCATTTCCTTTATCCCACTTTGTATCTTGCCTGAGCATGTACTGCAAGATATTGAAGGAACATTAAAAGTTGTTGACTCCATAAATCCTCCCTCTATACATTATTTTTATAAATACCGGAATTTATACTGCATTTTCTACCGTCTTTATTTTGCTCCTTTTAATTTAAAAATATTAAAAATTTAGCTGCTGTCATATTTTTATGAATCTGCCCTTGTTTTTTATCATAAGACCCTTTCACAACTCATATATATACTTTAGCTAATTATTCCTTGCTTTAATGCACACAGAAGCATTAAAACAATAACTCTGTGAGCTTATCAAAATAAGGACCAATAAAGAATGAGGGGGCATATAATTGAAAAGTTATATGGAAGAAAGAGCAGTTGAACTGGCTAAGTATATTATTGATAAAAAAGCCACAGTGAGGGTAGCTGCGAAAAAATTCGGTATATCAAAAAGTACCGTACATAAAGATGTGACCGAGAGGCTTGTAAATATTAGCCCTGGGTTGGCTAATGAAGTTAGAATCATACTGGAGGAAAATAAGGCAGAAAGGCATATAAGGGGAGGTCAGGCTACAAAATCAAAATATCATGGAAATTCGGCCAAAGTAAGCTAGTTGCCTTTAACTGATACAGATTTTCATTGTATTTGCTTACTAGTGCTTTTTAACACAACATATTTCTAGTTTTTCAAAGAGTTAAAAATGCACTTCATCTGTTTGTGCCTCGCATACCCTAGAAAAGAATTGCGTTACAAGGTACTACGGATGCAAAGAAAAAGTCCATATTTGTTTAACCGTTTTTCCTTCCACAACTGCTAAAAATGATTGGACTACTTATATAGTGAACCATCCTTTACCATTTTAAACCGATTTGTGTTAAAAGCAGTTTGAAGCATCTCTCAAAAGTATTTGCAATTGCTGTTTGATGGATGGATACTGCAATTTTGAATGCAAATAGTATAAAGAGAGAACAATGGGATATACGTTAAATACGTTTTAGCCCTCACTACACCCCTAGATAATCTTATAAGGATTGACCTATTCTCTATTATTTCTTATTATTAAACCACTTCGCCAATCTTAAATCTTTCTGTGGGAAGTATACTTTTGAAACAGCGGGTGCGGTATTCGTCATCCATTGGGATCAGATAGAGATTTTCAAATATATATGATGGGGATGATTAAATAGGGTGATTATTATCCCCATTTTTATCTTTCCTTTCGGCTCTTCACGGATATTAAATATAAAGGGCATATTCAATATCCGTAGATTCATATGCCTTTTTACAAAGAAAAACATCCTTTTTTGACTTTAACCTACAAAAATATTGCATTCTTATAATAATATGATAATATAAATTATGAAGTTTTTCTTTACTTAAAGTTAACAAAACTTTGATAATTTAATTATTGTAAGGAATTCAACCTTTTTGCTTTAAATTATTTGTAACTGTCACGATACACTCTATGCAAAATAGTTGCATTTTGCTTTCGCAGCTTCTAAAGATATTGGATGTCTGCTGGCACAGTGTAAATTTTTAGTGCGGCATATAGAATAATGCAATAACACAAATTGGTTATTGTGAACCAATGAAATTTGAATTAAATCAACACACCTTTTTATCAATTGAATCCGTTTATGACCGGTACGAAATAAATTAAATATCTACTATAAAGTTAATTGAAAGGAAGATGCGTTTTGTTTGGTTTTGGGCAGGATATAGGTATAGACCTTGGCACGGCTACTGTCCTTGTTTATATAAAAGGTAAAGGGATTGTCTTGAGAGAGCCTTCCGTTGTAGCTATAGATAAGAATTCAAATAAGCTTTTGGCGGTAGGGGAAGAAGCACGCCGGATGCTCGGCAGAACACCCGGAAATATCGTAGCAATCAGGCCGCTAAGAGAAGGTGTTATATCCGATTATGATATAACCGAAAGGATGTTAAAATACTTTATTAATAAAGTATGTGGAAACAGGGCATTTAAGCTTTTTAAGCCTAGAATCATGGTTTGCGTCCCCAGCGGCGTAACCGAGGTGGAAAAAAGGGCTGTTAGAGAAGCTGCCATGCAGGCAGGTGCCAGAAAAACCTATCTTATTGAGGAGCCCATCGCTGCTGCAATCGGCGCAGGTATTGACATTGCAAAAGCTTGCGGAAGCATGGTAGTCGATATGGGCGGCGGAACTACCGACATAGCTGTCATCTCTCTGGGTGGTACTGTTGTCAGTGCTTCCATTAAGATCGCAGGGGACAAGTTTGATGAAGCAATTGTACGGTATATGCGTAAAAAACACAATATCATGATCGGCGAACGCACTGCAGAAGAATTGAAAATAAACATCGGAACGGTTTACCCAAGAGTACAGGAAGTTACCATGGATATCCGGGGAAGGAACTTAATATCCGGTCTTCCAAAAACAATCACTGTTACATCCACTGAAATTATGGAAGCACTGGAAGAACCCATATCAAGCGTTGTTGAAGCAGTGCACTCGGTACTTGAAAGAACGCCTCCCGAACTGGCGGCAGACATCAGTGACCGCGGGATTGTAATGACGGGCGGCGGCAGCCTGATTTACGGGTTGGACAAACTTCTTCAAGAAAAAACAGGGATTAATGTTATTATTGCGGATGATGCCATTTCCTGTGTTGCATTAGGTACCGGTAAAGCCCTTGATAATATTGAAGCCATCGAACAAAGCGATATGGCTGAAAACAGAATATCCAAACGTTAATTCATTCTAATTTTCCACTAACATAAAAAGTAAGCGGTCATGGTTTAAACCATGACCGCTTACTTTTTTTATTGCTTCATTCCCCCTTTACTGCTTACAACTCTTGACTTTATACCCAAACATTGCTAAATTTGAAGTAATCATAAAGATAGGAGGCCAACCATGTCAAAAACGTTTAAATTACTTTTTATCATTCTCTCATTAGGGGTTTTTCTCTGCCTTGGAAGTATCATCGGCTATGCAGATGATTCTGCCATGGGGAGAACTCCCGACGGGGTATATCCAATGAACGATGCGGATGTTTCCATGGAATCCGAAGATATCATCGTTAAAGTCCAGGATCATAAAGTAGAATGCAACTTTACTTTCAAAAATTCCGGTAAGGCAAAAGATGTTTTAATGGGCTTTCCCAAAGGCTTTAAAAGCACTAGTGATACAACAACGGATGAAGAACTGGAGGCTGTTAATTTTAAAGCTTACATAAACGGAAAACCAATCGCCGTAAAGGAAGAAAAGGGTGCAAAATCTATCGTTCCCGATACGGATTTCTACACATCCTGGTACACCTTCAATGTTCATTTTGATGAAGGGCAAACCATCCAGATTAAGAATACTTATGAAATTAATTATTCTCTAAATTCCATGGGATACGTTTTTCTGGGCTACGTTCTAACCACCGGTAAGGGTTGGAAAGACCCGATTGGGCATGCTAAAGTATCCTTTGAGCTTGGAAACATAAAGCCTTATCAGATTAAAGAACTCACTCCCTATTTTTTTAGGTTTGAAGGAAATAAACTTGTCTTTGAAAAATCCAACTTTGAACCAACCTATAATTTGAGTTTCACCTATAATTCATGGACGGATGATATACCTGATTTCGCCGACTATTTAAAGCAAAGTAAAAAATATTTTGATAACGTTGAAAAATCAATGAAAAACGCAGATTTGAATACGCTTATCGGCCTCTACAATAAGGCTGTGAAAGACGGAGAATGGATTATTGCCCTATACATAAAAAGTAAAATACCGGTAAAAGACATCCCGGATGTGGCACCGTCCATTACGGGATTTAGTATCGAACCGGAAACCTCCATTATACGCGGACAAATCAACGATCCCAATGGAAATGTAAATGAATTGAGCTGGAAAGTTACTCATATGGAAAAGGGCAAGGAAATTACCGACCTGGAAACCACATTAGATGAAGATAGTATCTATTTCAACAGGTACTTATCCCAATCTAATGTAGAATTTGCTTTTCTACCCGGTAAAAATTATACCATCACCCTAAAAGTGAAGGATTCTACAGGAAAACAGGATACACAAACAACGGTATATCCCCGGCAAAAAGGCCAAAACTCCATCATGTTGAAAATCAATGACCCCATGATGCGTATCAATGGATACTACCAGGATATTGATTTTGAAAACTCAACACCGGTAATTGCAGACAGTAAAACCTTTCTCCCCATACGCTCACTCATTGAAGCATTGGGTGGAAATGTAGCCTGGGAGGGTTCACAAAAGAAGGTTACCATCACACTGCAATCAAAAACCATTGAACTTTGGATTGGAAAACAGAGTACGAAAATAAACGGCAAAAGTAAGCCCATCGAAGCTCCCCCCAGAATTATCAACGGCAGAACCATGGTTCCACTACGGTATGTAATTGAAAATCTCGGTTATAAAGTAGAATGGAACGGTTCGGATAAGAGTATTTCCATTCAATATTAGGATATGGATGTGTAAAGGCCGGAAGAATCTTTCCGGCCTTTACAATATCATACAGCAGCATCTTTCCTTTATTTGCCCAAATATTTCTCTTATTGCTTTAACAAGCTAAATACATTATAATATTACCAGATACTAGTTTTTAATATAATCCAGAATACCGGAAATAATAGTTATTGCGTAGCAGGTTCAACATACTAAAATACTTATAGGGGTAAGAAAATGGACGTTTTATTTTTATCAGTATCGGCAGGCGGAGGCCATGTAAAAGCTGCAGAAGCAATCAAGGAAGTCGTTGATAAAAGGTATCCAAATTCTAGAACGCTCATTGTAGATACATTTAAGTATATTAACCCTATAGTTGACAAGCTCATTATCGGAAGTTACCTGAATTCACTCAAAACAACACCTCAAATTTACGGTATGCTATACAACATGTCCGAAACGGGAGACAATCTAAATGATTTCAGCAAGACGGTAAATAAACTGCTTTCATACAGAATAAAAACACTCATTAACGAGTTTAAACCGTCCATCATTGTATGTACACATTTTTTCCCATTACAAATGATTTCCAACTTGAAAAGAAAAAACAAAGTCGATATACCCACTGTAGCCATTTTGACCGACTTTGTCACCCACCCGTTTTGGTTCCATGACTATACCGATGCCTATGTAGTTGCTCATGAGTATATGAAACTGCAGATGGTCAAGAGAGGGATCCCTGAAAAAATTATTCATCCCATTGGGATACCTGTTGCCAGCGGTTTCTTACAAAAGAAAGACCGGAAAGAAATCCTAAAGGAATTGCGGCTGGATGAAAAGCTCACGTTTTTAATCATGGGCGGGAGTCTTGGTTTTGGGGAAATAAAGGACACCTTTTCCTCCCTTATCAACTGCAAAAAAGATTTGCAAGTCATCGCCATTACCGGAAAAAACGTAAAGCTAAAAAGGTATTTGGAAAAAAGCTGCATCAACACCAATAAAAAAGTAAGAATCTTAAGTTATACCAACCGGGTTGCCGATTTAATGGAAATTTCGGACTTTATCATTACCAAACCGGGAGGCATGACCATAACAGAGTCCTTGGTGAAGGAACTTCCCATTTTCATTATCTCTCCTTTGCCCGGACAGGAAGAGAGAAACGCACATTTCCTTATTAATATTGGGGCTGCTGCCAGAATATTGGAAAACGAAGATATGGAGAATATTCTTTCCCAGGTTGTGGATAATCCATTAAGAGTTAGGCATATGAAGGAAATCACGAAATTTCTTGCCAAACCCAACTCCAGCAGTGATACTGTTGACCTTTTGGAAAAGCTCATAAATCCTTAGTACTACGGCAAATAAAGATTATTCAGCTTTATCATATTGAATGCGGTAAAGTTTTGCATCGCACTTCAATTTCCATGATTGAATATGGTAAAAATTCAATTTAATCCTATGAAATTATTATCACGATCTATCTACTTTTTGATTGTTATCGGATTTTCACGTGTTTGACCCCAGATTCGCTTGTATCCGTCAGAAAATCCGTTTTATGCCTACCAGCCTTCTCTCATAATAACGGTCCTTCAGAGAGCCAAGCTGCACCCTGCCTTTTGCTTTACTTGCATGAATAAAATTTTCATCTCCCACGTATATACCCACATGAGAAACATCCTTCCGGTCTTCGTTTGTACTAAAAAAGAGCAGATCTCCCGATTTAACTTCCACAAGATTGTTTGAAATTGTTTTACCGCTTTTAAACTGCTGCCCCGTTAGCCTGGGCAATTGTATGCCGTTGATTTTCGCACAAATATAAGTAAGGCCTGAGCAATCGATTCCATAGGAACTAACTCCGCCCAAAAGATAGGTTGTCCCCTTAAACTTATCTGCTGTTGTTACAAAATCGATGGCTGCTGTTTTAGGTATAGACGCATCAACCGGCATTTGTATAGTGCCGTTTTTGCTAACCCATCCCGTTTGATTTCCCGGAAGAGAAACCTCATAAGCCTCTTCACTAATGCCTTTTGCGTAAAACTCCGTACCGAGCACTACCTCTATCAAAGTAAGTCCTCCGCTTCGCCCCGATGTCACTTTCAATTTTTTATTGGTTACAACAATTTTATACCTGGCCCCTTCAGGATTCAGGCTGGAACAGTCGCTGTCTATGTACTTTGATTTTATCCACCCTTCACAACCATCAAACACCTTAACTTTTGTCCACTGCCCTTTACTCTCCAAAATTGTCACCGGCTGGTTAAAAACCGCCTGTGTCAGTCTCTCGGATTGGATGTCCATGTTCTTATACACATCTACAACCGTCTCATTGACAACCCCATCACCAAGGTAAATTGTATTTTTCTCATCCATTTGCTTTTGTGCAGGAATACCATTTTTACTTTCCCCGCCGCATCCGGTGATAATAAAGATCAAAAGAACAAACGGGAAGATTCTATGGATTATATTTTTTTTCAAAGCTGTACACCACCTATCTCAACATATCCCTTCTACAACCATGAGGGATTTATAATTCTATCAAGTTCAGTTTTCCTTTGCACACTTCATGTGCCAGCTCAACTTCTCTTTCCTTGCATGTAAACAGTATCACTTGTTTTTTATTAAAAAGATCGTTTAGCAATTTGATTGTTTCTGCTGTTCTTACATCATCGTAATGGGCAAAGACTTCATCCATGATGAGGGGCAGACTCTCCCCATTCATAGAAATAAGCTCCAAAGCCCCTATCCTAAGGGCTAGATATATCTGCTCCACTGCGCCGTCACTTAAAGCATACTCAGGCAATACATTTCCTGTCTCGGGAGATATCATCTTCAAAAGCAATTCATGATCGGCCCTAAGGTCCCTGTACTTTCCCTTTGTGACCATTGCAATGATATTGCTTATTTTGCCGTTTAGTGCCGGTATATAATTTTCCTGCAGTTCCTGACTTGACTGGGTCAAAACCTCCAGTGCAAGGGTAATGGAAGACTGAAGTTCCTTAAGTCTCCTTTTTTCAGCGGTCAAAGTCTGGAATTCCTCTTCCAGCCTTTGAAGCTCATCCTGTTCAAGTGCTGCACTTTTAAGCAGCGTTTCATATTCGGTTCTTTTTAAACGAAGTTCATTTAATGTATTTTGTACACTATCCCATTTTTCATGAATACTTTTTTCAAGCTTTTCGTCTTGAATCTCTGCGAGTTCAATAGGCTCTATGCTGTAGTCAGTACACATCCTACGATATGGACGAAAAGCTGCCTCCAAGATACCCGTCAGTTCTTTCTCCTCCCGCTCTAAATTACTCACTTGCAGCATGATCTCAGATGATTGGGCTATTTCCTTCGAACACAGGGCAGATGCCCTGGTCAGAAAGTCCTGTAATCTTTCCATTAAATCCTTTATTCTTGCGGATGTAAAGTTTTCTTCAACCTCAGCGTCCCTAATCTTTTTTATTGTCTCCTTCAACTTTTTTATATGCTGCTCCTCAACTTCCTCACAAATATCAATAATTCCTGCTTCAAGCAGCCTTTCAAAGACCTGATTTTTTAAAGCCGCCCCCTGCTGTGAATTGGATATTAAAAGGCTCTCCAAAAGGTTCAGTTCATTGTTTAAAGCCATAAAACGTTTACTCTTTCCATCATAGGAAGCCTTGATCCTTAAAAAGTCTTCCATATTGTCTGCTCCTATTTGTTCCATCAGGTTTTTTATCAGCTCACCCTTTTGACGCATTTCCTCATCCATCTTTTTTAATGATACTTTCATTTCATCCTTCTGTCTTGCCAGTCCTACCAGTTCCCGCCCCGCTTTTACCTTGCAAAAGGCAATCCAACCTATAAGCGGTAGAACCAAAGTAGAAACATAAAGAAAATAACCGGCATAAATCAAGCCGCTTGATATAAGCAAAAGAAACAAAAGCCACAAAGCACCTAAAGCAAAAATAAGCCGTTTGTTCTTTTTTCTACTCCATAAAAATTCCCGGTCCAGGCTGCTTATGTCCAACTTATTATATTGCTCCCTTAGGAATTCCAAGTCATTTTTTAATATCCGGACCTTGATTTCCACCTCATGCTCAGGGGTTCCAAAGGCTTTATACTTGGGAAAATCGGATGCCAATGCTTCCATCTCCCCTTTTACATTGGAAATTTTATGCTGAAGACGCTCATTCTCACTTTTTAAATCTACGAACTTATAATACTTACGGCTAATGTCATCCACTTCATCCTCGGATATCCCCCCACCAAGGTGAGTATGTTCCTTTTGGAATTGATAACCGTTCCATTTTAGACGGTTGTCGCCGATTTCATCTTCCAAATCACGGACATTCTCTACAATCTGTTCCAATTGCTTTCTTTTTTTCTTACAAACTTCAATCGCCCCAACAATTTTTATTAATTCCTTCTCCATCTGGGTTACAGCCCTCAGGGTTTCATACTGCTCCTGAAGCCTTATCGCTTCACCCAGTTTGACTTCAATTTCAAGATAAGCATTTCTTATTTCACAAAGGCGCTTTTTTTCCAGATCAAGTTCTTGAAGCCGGCTCATAATTTTATCCAGAGGACGGGTTGATGTTTTATTGGTGCCTACATGGTTTTTTAAAGCATCCCTCAAAGCAGCTTCTGCACGTTTATATGAGATCTCCTCCAAGCCTGTTTGGCTAATATTCACAATCCGGTTTAAAAGCTCCCGCCGGCCATCCCGGTCAATCCTGGAGCCAACCTGCCGTATAAAAACAGTCTGATCAAAACAAATGCCATTGACCCCCAAATGCTTTTGAGCAAATAATACGCCATTTTGCTTAGTTACCTCAAATGAGTTTGTAACGTCTTTGAAAAAAGCATCCAATACGCGAACTTCATTGGACTCAAAGTCCCGCTCTATTCTGTAGCAATCCCCATTATCCATCCTGTATTCCATACTGCCTGAAAAGGAACTTCCAGTCCAAGGCTTATATTTTTTTAACTCTAAAATTTTAGTATCATTAACATACTTTCCCTTCAAACCAAAAAGCATTGCCTTAATAAAACTTTGAACTGTCGTCTTTCCCGATTCGTTGCACCCATAAACAATATTCATCCCATTTTGCAGTTGTATTAAAAAATGATTTATTTTTCCGAAACCATTGATTTCAAGTTTTATTATTTGCATAAATCCCTCAAATACTGATTTTCCCTTGTTCTAAAGCTTCCAGACCAAAATAAAGAGCCCTTTGGAGTTTTCTTTTTTCATCCTCATCCAAAGTATTCTCTATTAAGCTAAACATTTTCCGGGTGAAAATTCCCCTAAGCCCCGGCTCATTTTTAATTTGGTCAAAATCATAATCCGGTACCGTTTCATCCTCCAATCTGACGAAGAAAAAACGCTCGTTAAGTATCCTTTGTAACTGCTCAGCATCCAGTTTGTATTCCCTGTCAAGGAACCCTTTCAAAGTGACCTTTAAAATCCCTTTCTGCCTATCCACATCTTTTAGAGCTTGGTATAACATTTCCAATACCTGCTCATCGTTTGTACATTGATCAACATATAATTCAAAAGCTTTATAATATCTTTTATTCATCACATCAAACCGGATATCAAGGGTTGCTTCACCCCGCAGAGCCTTTGTAATGGTTCCGAGAAAAACACCATGGTCGCCAGGTTCATCAAAACCAAGGGGCTCAGGGCTTCCCGGATTGTAAATCCACACATTTCCATTTGAACGCTCCACCCTTTTATGAAAATGTCCAAGAGCAATGTAGTCCATTCCCAAGGAAGCAAGCTGGCTGCTGGTAACAGGGTTATACTTTTTTTTATTGAAGTTCATATCCAAGGTTCCATGCATTAATAAAATATTGATCCTGGAGGTATCTACATTTTCAATATATCCGATGCTGGCGCTATTTCCATTGAAGCTATTAAACCCTGCACCGTAAAAACAGGTATTTACATCCTCAAAATATATAAAAGAACGATAGTCTGATAAAATATAAACATTTTGATTCCATTCAAATCTTTGATAAAACGAGTTGATAATATAAGGGTCATGGTTGCCGGGTACGATAATGACTCTTATTGGGCTAATTTCCTTGAACCGGTCATTGATAAATTGAATAGTAGACTTTTTAGTGTATTCATGCTCATAAAGGTCCCCGCAAATCAGCAAAAAATCAACCTGTTCCTCCTCGGCAGTCCTAATAATCCTTTGAAAAGTTTCTTTCAGATCCTGCCGTCTTAAGGCAGGTCTTCCCTCTACCGCGCCAAGAGAAGTAAATGGCATATCCATATGAATATCCGAACAATGCAGAAACTTAACCCTGCCCATGCCTGCCACCTTTCCAAAGAAAAGATAAAAACTAATCCCATTATAGCATTTTTTGGTGAAATAAAGCTATATGGAAAAGGATAATGATCTGCATTGATTTTATCCCCCATCTCGTTTATACTAGCACATGGGAGGAGTATCCATATACTAACGGCAAAGCTTTCATGCCGTGCTAAAACATCTGTCGTGTTTTTAATATAAGGGAGACCGAATATGTCAAACCGGAAAAAAGTAATATGGGCCGCTTTATTAGGGTCACTGCTTTTGAATTTCTTTATTTTATTTAAAATGATTCAGCTGCAAGCAGCACAAAAAAACGCATTAACTCAAGTAAATGCACTCACAGACACCCTTCATGCTGCCAATAATAAATTAAATGATCTCTATGAAAAAATAGACTCTCTTAATGAAAAACAAAAGTGGGTCACCAAGGCACAGTACCATTTGATCAAGGTAGACAAGGACTTGAAAACTGCGAAGGTATCCATTCATTTTACCACCCGTGAAAGCGAAAAAGGTGCAAAGCTATTTCTCTTATATAGAGGAAAGACTGGAAACCCGCCTTCTACATGGACTCAGGTGCCTTTAGACGGCCAAAAAGGGCCTGATTTTACCAAAGTACTGAATTTACCTTACAGGGAAGACTATGAAATTAAAATACGGTTAGAAAACAATAAAATTGAAAAAAACGAATCTCTTTTGGAATTGCCCTTTCTAAGCGAGTTAAATCGGCGAATGGAACTTCTTATCAGTCCAAATTCGGTATTGAAGGGACAAGCCGATTTATTTATCCGGAATCATCATAAAGGTCAAAGCCCTTTAAAAATAAAAAATATGGTTTTAACAACCTTTATTAATAACAAACAAGATAAAAAGGTTGTCTTTTTCAAGGATGGCCGGTATGTGTCTAATTCCCAAATTAAGGAAACCAAAACGGAAAATCCCCAAAACTCTTTAAAAAACAGCGAAGAGGTTTACCATTATACTCTTGATATAACAAAAGGGCTTGAGGAAAAGGACCTTGTTCAGTATGTGCTAACCGTTGAAGATTTTGCAAATATCATTTATAAAGCACAAAACATGTAAAGTATATGTGCAGCAAAGCCTCTAAAAAAGCACAACTACAACCTATGTAGAATGTTTTTCATATCCTTTCCGTTCGCAGCACGCTTTTTTCTTAAATTCCAACACGATAAAGCAGCTATGCTTCTTAGCTAAAGTGTTTTTCACCCCATTTTGATTCATTCAACGGATTACTTTTTATATTACAAATAAGTATTATCAATTCAATTTTATTTATTTTGAAAAACGAAATATATACAATTATAAATGATATGATATGATATAATGTTTGTATGTGGTAAATAAATCCAAGGCTGGTTGTGGTGAGGAAATATGAATAGAGAAACTGCATTGGAACATTTTAATGAACAATATGTAAAAAATATTGGAAATGAAAAATATAACGAGTTGAAAGCGTATTATGAAAAAAATAAGGGACAGCTGGCTTTACACTTCGTTGAATGCTTCAAGGAAATGTGCCTTAAGATAAAAGACATGCAGCATGCAGGAGAAAAAGGTGAGATCGGCCATATTAACTTTTCCATGCTTAGAACAGACATGCTGGAGAAAAATTACGTGTATAGGGCAGAAGCATACAACAAATATTGGTTCCACGATACATCAGAGTGTAGAATTCTCTATGACGTAACCTGGTGTTTTAGATTCCTGGATAATTTTATCAGTGAGCTGACAGAGAAAAGAAAGTTGTACATAAACAAAATTATACAACCGGATATAGAACGGATTATGTTAAGAGAATTAACGAAATACAATGAGTATATTGTGGAAATTGCCAGGTACGCAATGCCGGAGGCTGTTAAAGCACCTGAGTTTTTGGAAGTGAGACGGGAAAGTGTGTTTAGCATCCGGGTAGGAGAATATAAAGGTAAGTATGATGTGGTGTATGTGATTGATGATAGGGAGAAGGATTCCAGGGAAGTCCGGAATTGGTTGGAAATGAAAAGTGAATACGGATATGAAAACGAAGTGCTAAGAGGCCTGGATTTGTCAAAAGGAGACTATGATGCGCTAGATCTAAGGTATGCAGATTTTAGCAGGAGCAACCTATCCGGCAGCAGTATGAAAAGGTGTCTCTTAAAAGGTGTTGTATTTGAAAATGCAAATCTTGAAAATACGGATTTTCAGTGTTCAGACTTGACTTCTGCAATATTCAGAAATGTAGTTTTAAACCATACTAACTTTAAAGGTGCCGTTTTAAACGGGGCTGTTTTCTCAAAAGATGCCTATTCTTCTGCGCATTTGGATGAGCAGCAGCAAACGGGCATAATCATTGAGCCGTGATGGCCATTGAAAAATCATTTGCCATCCCAATGAAGGGTGAACTGTTTACGTAATTCACTATAAGATCCGCTGCTGCTGAGGTCATATAAAAGGATATAACGTGGGGCGATTTTACAAGTACGGGGGAGGGAAGAAGTATGGCAGTAAAGTCAGAAACAGGTGCCAAAGGCGCAGAGATTGTTAAGATGAAATATATAAAGTTTAACCATAAAAAGGGGCAGTGCAGTGAAGATGCTCTAGACATAAGAATGAATTACGGCAATAAGGTGGAAGTCCCTGAATGGCAAAGTGAAGGTAGTGCCAAGGATTTGGGCGGAAAGGACGCAGCCCTTCAAAAAGCAAGTACCCCCAATTATCCTGCCGCTTATTCAATAAAGAATATTGAAGGCAAAACCATTACCATAAAAGTGTTTTTTGAATGCAAAAAGAAGCTTCGCAGTGTTAAAATCCGGGCCGGGGGCGGAGGAATCCTTGGAGGGATAAAAGAACAAACCATTACCCTCAACCAGGAAAATATAATCAAACTGGAGCAGCAAAAAATAGCCGGCAGAGGAATTACAAAAGAAAAAGCAACTTGGAATTGGGAGTTCTCTATAGATGGTAAAGAGTGGCAAAAATTACCTTCTACCTCCCATGTCATTTATGTCGTACTGGATATCCCCAAATCTCCCTGGAATTTGAAAGAAGAGCTTAAAAAGCCTTGGGCCGATGTGCTGGAACTCGCCTGTTCATGGGCAAGCGGACAGAAAGATTTAAACAATGCTTTCAACGCGATAAAAAGAAACCTATGGAATTTGCTTGATCAAAATCATTTTTTCTATGTTGTAGGCGACAAGGCTTCCTATGTTAAAGGCAATACGTTCAATTGCTCCCAGTTCTTAAAGGATCTATATAAAGTTAAAAGAAATATTAACCGTTTTGACTGCCTCGCCATTGTTACCGCTTTGGCAAATAGCCTCGGATATGAAAGCAAGGGTCTGGAAAAATTAATCCTTTGGGAACGCAGTGATTTAAGTCATTACGTTACAAGAGCACGTTGGAAGCCAAATCCAATAAATACCGGCAAAGGTATCGACGATTATGTAATCATTGATAAGGATCCCAAGGATTACTACGATACCATTGCCTTTCACTCTACAGACCGGTCACAAAGCGAAGGTATCAAAGCCTTACAGACATTTCACCAGGAAGAAAGAAAATGGTCGGATTTAGGATACCATTTTGTGATCAATGGCAGCGGCACGATTTATGAAGGAAGAGAAATTCACATAAAAGGCTGTCATGTTGCAGGTGCAAATACAGGAAAGATCGGTATCTCCATGATGGGGAATTTTCAGGACAAAGGCTTTTTTAGAAATCTGGTTGACGACGAGCTAACCAGTCCAACCACCCAACAAATGCTCAGTCTCAAACAATTGGTTAGAGTGGTGGATTGTAATTATTGGATTGACAAAGCAGGCGGTCACAGGGATTTTGACTCAAGCAGGCAGTGTCCAGGAGATAATGCCTATCCCATACTGGTTCGGCATCAATTAATCAATCTGGCTGAGTCGAAGGAAAAGGATACGCTCACAGACGGTTACAGCCTGAAATAGGAGATCAATGTTAATTACTCAAAGGGGATCAATATGGACTATTATATTCTTTCTCAAGACGCAAGAATATTGGACTTTCCAGAGCCTTTAGGGATTTCAAATTCTTTAGGCAGAAATTCGGTGAAAAATGCAGATGCTTTGGAGATCGGCACTCCGGTTGTCGCAAAAATCAAGGAAAGGGCCGAAATCGAATACATTGATTTCATCGAAAGGCCTGTACCGCTGGTTTCCGATCATTTAAAAGAAGTGATTGAAATGTATCAAGGGGACACGCTTTTCAAGCCGGTCGTTCTGACGGACGCAAAAAGGATGAGACAGGATCTGTACTGGCTCACGGTTCCCACAAGAAGGGAATGCTTGTCATCTGAAAGTGTGTTCCATAAAGACCGTACTTTGAAAAAACTTGTTATCAATAAAGCTAAGATCGCATTTTTCCATGTGTTCATGGTAGAAGGAGTTTTAGAGGATTTAATCATTATTGATCAGGATGTCGCTGAAAGTATATTAAGAAGAGATTTTTTCGGTATCGCCCTAAGAAAGGTAGAAACAAGGTGGGAAGGTGCTGATTAAATCGAACAGTTTGAGGAGGAGGATATAAAATGAGCAGTTATGTAGTTCAAGGCGCAACATTAAAGTGCAGTTTCGGAGATAAGGAAAGCCAATTCAAAATTCCTGCCACACATGAAACCTATATAAAAAACAAACCGCAGGGAAATATTATGGATTTTAAACCGAATCAAAATATACTTCCTTTCGGTATGTGCAGCAGTCTTGCCAATCCAACCGTGGCTGCCGCCACTGCCGCGAACAAAGGTGTACTCAAGAAAATGCCCTGCATTCCTGCCACTGTGATGCCATGGATTAACGGGAAAAATGACTTTTTAATTGAAAACTTTCCGGCAATGCTGAATTCATCAACTACCACCTGTATGTGGTGCGGCGTGATAGAAATCACAAAAGACGGGCAAGAGTAGACTTAGATTGAATCGATTTTTGGAAAATGGAGGTGAGTTAATGACAGGCAATGAACCGAAAAGCAAATTGTCAACTCTGTCTTATGGTAATTTAGAAATACTGTCACCCTATGAACTCGTAAGCTTGCGTGAATTAAAAATCGTAAAAAGAGTCAATGATCATGCAAGAATATATCTTACCGGAATAATCCCGGAAGGAAAGAAAGACAGTTACATAAAAAGTTCATCAAAAAAAGATATCCTTGAAGTCAAGCAGGTAGACAACCAATCCAAAGGTACGCATCTTTTTATAGGAGTTGTTACCCGGATAGGAATCAAAGCTGTTCAAGGCGTCTATTTCTTGGAAATTGAAGGTGCATCCTGCACCCTTGAAATGGATATACTTCTTAAAAAAAGATCTTTCCAAAACAAAGACATGCTGTATGAAGACCTTATAAAGAAAGTACTTCAGGACTATTCTGACCCGGATTCTATCGATACCGTTTCGGGTGGGAAAAACATTGAAAATTTCATTATTCAGTACAATGAAACTGACTGGGAATTTTTAAAAAGAATGGCTTACCGCTTCAATGCCGGGCTGGTACCCGATTCTTCCCGGGACAAACCGAGGTTTTGGTTTGGAATGCCGGCGGGAGAACATAAAGGAAAGCTGGAGGAGTATCACTATAACGTGGGGAAAAACACCGTTGAATGGATACGCTCCCGTCAAAACCAAATGAAACAAGTCTCTTTCAGTATGTATTACGAAGTTGAAACAAGCCGTCTTTTGAACATAGGAGACCGGTTAACTTATCAGGATAAAAATCTGACAGTAGTTCAAGCCCTGACCTTTATAAAAGATAGTGTTTTAAGACATCTATATACTTTAACCTTTGGAAATGAATTGGATTTTGCTCCCCTTCCCAATCCAAGGATGTTCAAGGCATCGGTGGAAGGGAAGGTTATCGATATCAAAGAAGACTTGGTACGTGTCCATCTTGAGATTGACGAAAAACAGGAAAAGGAAGAAGCTTATTGGTTTCCCTACTACACCGACCATACTTCCGAAGGAAATACAGGCGGGTATTGCATGCCCGAGCTTAATGACCATGTAAAGCTTTATTTTCCATCCTGTAAAGAAGAAGAAGGATTTATCATCCGCTCATTGAGAAGAAAGTCTGTAGGCGGGGACAAAATCAATAATCCGGATATTAAATACTTTAGAACCAAACATAAAAAAGAAGAGATGTTTTCGGAAAAGGAACTTGTTTTCTCTGCAAAGGACGAGAAGGTATTCATCCGGCTGGACGAGGAAAAGGGTGTTGAAGTTTTAAGCGATAAGGATATACAAATAAAGTCCGATGTGGATTTGATCGTGAAATCCGATAAAATCAGCATCACTGCTCAGGAAGAGATGAAGATGGTTTGCAAGGAAAGTTCTATCGTTATGGATGGAACAACGCATTTTTTGGGGACAACGGTTAAAGTGAGGTGCCGGTGATGGATTACAGCAAGGGAAGGTTTGAGCCGCCGGAAAAAAGAGCGGCAATTCCAAAGATTAATGAGATTGAAAACGCTCAAAAAAAGCATTTAACACCGGCAGAGCGTGCAGCTGAAAAAGGCTTTGACGGGATTGGCACAACTGAAAACGGAGGACCGGATTTTAAAGATACATCCTATTTATATCCGGTTGGAGAAGGACAAAAAAATATTGTTGTCATTGTAATGACCGGAAGCAGGGATGGAGACTTTAAAGCAGCAAATTTGGAAGCCGGTTTTCCGGACGCAGGTGCGAAATCACCCGACAGTGATTATACCTGGCACCATGTGGATGATTATGATCCCGTAACTGGCAAGTGTACGCTGCAACTTGTCAAAAGAAAAGCACATGAGGCTACTAAGCCCCATAAAGGTTCTTGCGGCCAATATGATGATCATCATGGCGAGAAAATTTACAACCCGCCTAAGAAAAAGAATCCTTTGAAGCAAAAAAATGAATCGGGAGGGTAACCCTTATGAATATATCCTATAACAATCATTTTAAAAGCTTAAGTAAAAGCATAAGTGATGAAGATCTCTTAGAAATTGAAAAAAAGTATGGTTTCACATTTCCTCAAGATATCAGGGATCATTATCTGACTTATAATGGCGGTGAACCTGAAATGTATGTATTTATTGATGAGGGATATAAGTACATAATACAGCGTTTTATTCCGATCAAACACAGAAAGACTATGGATTCTGAAATTCTGGAAGACATCCTTGACATGCTAAGAACAGCAGACAAAATTCTTCCCGATTGGCTGATCCCGTTTGCGGATGATCCTGGGGGTAATCTTTATTGTTTCAGCTTGAATAAGGATGAAGAAGGGGTTATCTATTTTTGGGAGCATGATTATGATTTCGGTGAAGATCCGGAGGAACATGTAGGCTATCTGGCACCATCACTCAAATCATTTATTGAGGCAATGGCGGAAGATAAATAGTCAAGTTCTCATTATACAATGTTCATTAAGGGGGGGATCCCATGTCGAGTTCAAATATTATAGCAGGCCACGATATTAAAGTATTGCCATACAATATCCGTCCTGTTGAATTAAAAATCACAAAAGAGATCAATGAGCATGCACGAATCAGGCTTAAAGCCATGGTTCCTGAAGGAGAGAAGGATAAATACGTTAAAATGACACAGTCCCATACCTTGGTTGAAGTGTGCCATACAAAAGAAGGCTCGGTCAGCACTGTTCTGTTTAAAGGAATCGTTACCAATATTGATGTAAAATCTGTGCGGGATATTTATTATCTGGAGTTGGAAGCGTTATCCTGCACTTTTGATATGGATTTAAAACTTAAAAAGCGTTCGTTTCAGAATAAGGATATGCTCTATACTATGCTTATCGGTGAAGTGATTCACCAATACCCCCGATCAGATTTTATCGATGAAATAGCTAAGGAAAAGAAATTGGAAAAGTTTATCGTCCAGTATGACGAAACAGATTGGGAATTTCTAAAAAGAATGGCTTCTCATTTTAATGCCGGACTCATACCGGATGCACTTTCGGATACAACCAAGTTCTGGTTTGGAAAGCCAACAGGAAGTGAAAGAGGAGATCTCGAGAATTACAATTTTAGTGTCAACAAAGAAATTGAATGGTTTAGGCGCTCTTCTGAAAACTTTAACGAGGGCATCGAAGAAAATGACTTTGTATATTATACCATAGAAGCAGATGAGATTTTTAATATAGGAGATTCAGTAAATTTTCAAAATAAAAAACTATATGTAAAAAAATCTACAGCTGCAATTATTGGAGGAATTTTAAAGCATGAGTACATGCTTGCGCCAGAAAAAGGACTTAGCCAGAACCGGATTATGCACCAGCAAGTCCTGGGTGCATCCATTGAGGGAAAGGTAATTGACATCAAGGAGGATCAAGTAAGACTGCACCTTGACATCGACGAGCAGCAGCAAAAGGCGGCGGCTTATTGGTTTCCGTATTCTACAGCATATTCCGCGGAAGGAAACACAGGCTGGTACTGCATGCCCGAATTAAATGACTCTGTGAAGCTTTACTTTCCGACAAACAAGGAAGAGGATGGCGTTGTAATAAACTCAATCAGAAGAAGATCCGTGGGAGGGGACTTTATTACTGACCCGGATAAAAAGATTTTCAGGACAAGATTTGGAAAAGAAATCATGTTTGATAAAAACGAGATTGTCATTACAGGCAAAGATGATGAGATCTTGATACGGCTTATTGAGGACAAGGGAATTGAGATATACAGTAAAAAAGATGTCCGGATTATAGCGGACAGGAATATTATTATGGAATCCGGAAAAACAGTCCAGATCTCAGCAGAAAGCGGCATCGGATTAAAATGCAAGGAGAGCAAATTAGAAATGGATGGAACAATAGATATCCAAGGCAAACAAGTAAAAACAAATTAAAAAAATGCTTCATATCATAATTGGATTTATTTTGAAAATTTACAGATATATTCTTTCTATTGTGATTCTATAAGAATACTTCGCCGATGTTGTCTTTAAGCGGTTAATGCCTGTCAACCGGATAAGGTATTAACCGCTTTACCTAACATAATATTTCCAACAAAGTATATAGATTCAACACATCAGAATTCTTTTTTTAATTACCGTCTAAAATTCTCTTGATTCTATGTTCTATGTGCCTTCCCCTGCTAAAACAGCTTAAAAAATTCCTGGTAGTTATGGAAATCCTGATTTAAAACCAACCTTCGGACTATAACCTCTTTTAGGCCCGCTGCTTTCCGGATCTCTTTTTCATAGTCCTTATTATCATTGATCACAATGAATATATGGTTATTGGAGAAAGGGTAAACTCTCTTAAAATTACTTCCCAGCTTATCCACAATGGAACTTCCTTTAAAGATGCACTTACGCTCATCGCTAATCTGTATAACTTGAAGATCCAGAGATAGCTCCTGTGCTTCCTTGATGTCATTCTTTAAGTCCCTTTTAAACAGTTCAATGTAATTGGGCAATAGGAACCTCTTTTGCTCTTCTATGGTGTATAAATTTCCGACAACAGGTGCAATATGTCCTGAAATGGTCTCCAGTGTGAGGATGCTTTCTTCATCACCAATAGGCAGTTTATAATATTTAAATACAATAATCACCCCAAGCATTTCAACGTCCACCCTATCAATACAAATGGGAAATATAAGCATCCCTTGACTTGTTCCCACATCATTTAACAAAGTACTGCTAAAATATTTTTGTACGCTTTCCCCTTTTGTTTCAAACAAGGTATCTCCTTCGAAAACCTTTTTCCAGTTTTCATTGGGCTTGATATCTCTTTTCTTGGTGCTGAAATTAATTGTATTTGTAATGTTAAAAGAATCCTTTTCTTTATCATACAAAGCAATTAGCGCCTTTTCTACATCAAAGGAGATTTCCAAGGTCTTTAAAGTTAAATCAAGGAGGGTTTCCAGTTTGAGCGAACTATTGATATTCCTCATAAGTTTGTTGAGTGAAACCAGCTTTTCAAGCTTTGACTGGATGATTTTCTTTTGCTCATTTACCTGTTTAAAAAGCTGTGCATTGGAAAGAGCTATAAATGTTGCGGAAGCCAAACTTTCAATTAATTCAAAGATGCTTTTTTTATAGCTGCTCCCTGTTACAGATTGTCCCAATGTAACAAATCCCAGAATTTTTCCTCCTTTAATCAGCATCACAACATACTTCGCATTTAAAGAGTTCAGCTTTTCAATCCCTTCAATGAATAGGTTATTGAAATACAGTATATCTCCTTCATTTGTCACATCCACAATAAGTTTATTCGTGTCCACCCGTGCCCCTTTATTGGAAGTAAGCCCAAAAAGCGAGTCCGGTTCACTGTAATGAATATCTTTAAATGCCTTCAATACATATTTATCGACTTTATCATCAAAGAGCACAAATCCCGTTGAGGAGCTTTGGGTTAGTTCGGAAAACACGTCAATGGAAAGATTATAAAGAACATCCAGACTTAGTTCGCTTAGAAGCGCTTTGGAGGATTGGTTGATTGCGAAGAGATTGAAAATCTTTTCATCTAATTCCCTATTGGCCTTTTGCAAGTCCTCGAAACGTTTATAGTTTTCAAGTGCGTTGTTAAAAAGCTTCATAAGTGCTTCCGAAATGATGTAATCGTCACTATTTATTTCTCCAGCAGCTTTACTGGATATAAATATAAAGCCAAACAGGCTGTTTTCAATAATCAACGGAATAATTGCCGTAACTGTAAAGGCATCCAGGACCGCACTTTCAAAGTATTTCTCCATGCTTTCTCTTTCGTACAGCAAGGTCCCGTGAAATACGGCAATATTCTGGATTTCCTGAGTGTTCTTCACAAGCGTAATCTCGGTATCTACATAGCCTTTTACCTTTTTAAGGATATAATTATTGTGATTCAACGTAAAGATTGCCGATTTTTCAAGGGTAAGCAATTCATTTACAAAATCGAATGAAGCCTCAATAATTTGGTCAAGGTTGAGCTTCTGTGAAAAGAACTCAATGGCTTGTATTAATCCTGTGTACCGGAATAACTTTGTAGAAAGATTTTCTTCCTTCTTCTGTTCTTCAATCCGTTTCAAAATTGAATTATATTCCATATACCGTCCTCCCGTGAGATTATAATTCTTTCATTTCACTATCCTGGACATAGTAGCTTAGACCAATTACAACCTTGTCTATTTCTTTTACGTTTTTCTTAATCTCTATCAAAGTATTGGGATATGCTTTTTTTAAAATTGAAACTTCACCTTCTCCTTTTGTCCTTAAATAACTGACAAGGGACTTCCTATCATCTTCCAACGATTTCAAATCGTCTTTCACCTCATAAAATCTTTCCTTCAAACGTTCATATGCGTTATGCTGTTCTCTTGTCAAGCTATTGGTATTTGAGTAAATGGAGATCTCCTGCTTACACCTTGTCAAGTCACCCTTGACATGTTCAATCTTGGTAATAAGCTTTTCCAGCCGTTCTTTTAAAACCTCCCGGTCAAATCCCTTCACAATAATATGCGTCCGTTTTTCGCTTGCCGAACCAAAGATGGATGAAATGACCTTTATTTCGGCCTCAATTTTCCCCCCAATGATCTGCCCCTTGGGGGATTCAAGGATTACTTCCTTTGCTTGAATATTGCTGTTTAAACAGTAAAACCCTATGTGTACACTCCCTTCACAAATGATGGTTGCATCGGATACAAATTTCGTATAGATGTCTTTTCTTGATTTCACAACTGCTTTATTTTTACCGGCAATTCCGCCTTTAATATATACCCGTCCTTCTCTACTGACGATTTCACGGACACTGCCTACACCATAAACTCCAAGAATCTCAATGTCTTTATCCGCAACAACAGAAAAGCTATCCTCAACAGATCCTTTTACGGTTAAATATCCGTCAAAATCCACATTTCCTGTCTTAAAATCGATATTTCCTGTTATTTCAAGATGGTTGGATACTCCAATTTTATCTCCACTGTAATGAACAGCCCCGTGAATGGCGGCATACAAAGTGGTAATACCCTCTCCAACCACTTCCTTAACAGTGTTTTTATCATACACCAGCGGGTATTTCTTTCCCGGAAGAGGAACGATTGGGTTACCCTTTACAGATTTCCCGGGAGTTCCCGGCGTAGGATCCGTTCTTTCTCCCAGCCAATCCCCTTCATTTACCCGGTTAATTAAGTTTAGCTCGTAGTGATCTACATTCCCATCTTCCTTTACCTCAGGCTTAGGATCCTTCAATTCATACATCCTGACTTTGGAGTCTTCTCCATTTTCCGGTGGAATCCCTTCGGCAATCAAAAGCTGTTTATTATTGCATAAATGATTTAACAGCACATCTTGTTTTACACCGAAAACAACTCCGCACTCCCCCAGCTTCCTTAAAACCTCTTTAATCAGTGCAACTTTTGCATCCCCAATAAATTCATACTCCATTACACATAAGGTTACATATGCTTTTAACTCATCTCCAGAAATTTCTATAGAGACCCTTTCTTTTACATCCCCGAACTTTGTAGGTGGTTTGGGTGGAAAAAGCAATGCATTTTTAATAGCCATAAAGCTGCTGATTTTTATTTCCGGATGCTGTGTCATCAGCTTGTTGAACTGATCTACTGTCATGCCTGCCTTAAAGGACTCAATATAAAACCCGTCTGCCATTTTGGTTATAATAACATGTTCAGATGAGAATATAACATCTCGCTGCATAATAAGACCCCACTTTTATCCGAAATATAATCGCTAACAACTGCTGGAATTGCACTTTGAAAAATCCAATCTCTATAAAGATAACCCCAAATAAAATGAGTCATTTTCAAGTAAGCAAAATACCTGTGGATTGCGTTACTTTCAAGCTGGAAAAATCGCTTTTACAGTTGGTTATCTAAAGTGCCTCGTAACGTAATTCTTTTCTAGCGTATGCGAGGCACAAGCAGAGGAAGTGCATTTTTAACACATTGAAACTTTAAAATTTGTTGTGTTAAAAAGCACTAGAATGCGATAATGATCAACCATTTGCGGAGCAAGTAGAAGTTGTGCTGTTATGCTTACAATAAATTTTTTAGATTTATTGCAGCTTCTATAAAAAAGGTTTGTTCTTCTACGCTCTATTTAGGAGCACAAGTGGTTAAGAAATTTCTGAATTGGTTTACCTATTTAAATAAGATTCGACAAAAAACTAAAATTTCCTTTATTTATATACGTGTTTATTTTCTTGATAAACCCCATAAAAAAACTGCTGAATGATAAAAATCACCAGCAGCTTTAACTCTTTGGGCCTTTTATGCATTGATTCTATTTCTTCGCCTTTCACCAAGTACATTATCCAGTGCGGTTGCCTCATTGACAGCAGTCTCCAGTGTCTCCAGCATATCCTGGGTTTCAATGCTGGATAATATCTGGTGTTTAAACATATTGACCGTACTTGCCATATAATCAAGCTTCATATCGATTCTTTCCAGGTCCGTCCGCTCTTCTTTAAGTCTTTGAATAATCCTTTGATCCATATCCACAATTTTCTGTAAATCTTCCGCCGCTAAAGGATCTTTTACAAAACTGAGCTTTCTTGTGTTCGTGTTGATTCTTTCAGTAACCATGGTCACATCCATATTACTAAGCTCCTTACTGCGCATACAAAAATTTGTGAGCAGCTTCACATAAGCTCCAACCAGGTTTAAAGTCTGCTCAACGACTCGCTCTTTAAGATAATTTCTCTCCCCTTTAAAAAATGAACTTAAAATTTCATTTTTATCCTGAATAACCTTTTGAAGTTTTTGGTAATAAGCCGCGTTTACATATTTTTTCGCTTCATGAGTAAGCTTCAAGCAGTTATTGTTAAGCTCCCTGATCTGCTTGATCTTTTGTTTGCGGTTAAAATTCTCGTGAAACTTCTTGCTGGAAAGGGACTGTATAGCTCCGGTAAGGTATATGGAAAGAGCAGCAAACAAAACCAATTCCGGTGGATGAAGATTTGCAACAGGACCTGCAGCAAATAATCCCAGGAAAAATAAAAGGATATTTCTTAAATTTAATAGTGCGCTGACAATCATTTTTAACTTCATAGCAACTCCTACATCAACATATTCCAGTTTAAAAAGTAATCATTCTTATTTTAGACTAGATGGAAGTCTTATTTTCAATTTTTTCCTTGACTTCAAAGCCCTGTTCTCCCGCAAGCATTGCTTCTGCTCTCGCACGGGCCCTGTCTCTGGCTGAATTCATATCCAACCGTTTAAGCTTCATTTCCATATTGTTGTCATTTAAGGATTCAATCGCGTTGGCCCGGGCGGTTTTCTTATTTACAATCTCCCTTGCTCTGTCCATGGTATCGTTCAGAGCGCCTACCCGGTTGTTTTTAGAAGTGTATTTTGCGTTTACCGAATTGATATTTTCCCTCAGCATAGCCATCTTTGCCTGGGATTTCAGTGTCTTCAATTCGTTCAGCTTCGCACTCATTTCAGATTCAAATATTTTATAGTCTTCACGAATCTTCGCTACCTCTGCCATTGCACTGTCATACGTAGCCTTATGTGTATCGTATACAGTCTGATATTCTTCCTCCTGCATTAAAAGCTCAATTAAGATATCCCTGGCACCTTGCCTTTGAGCAGCTTCAACCCTCGCCTTGATGGCATTTAAGTTCTTTTCCGCATTCTTCATTTCTATCTTGATAAGCTCAGCATTGGTCTGAATTTCAATAATCTGATGCTCTGCTTCTTTTCTTGCCTTTTCGATTTGAATTTTTATATCTTCAAATAAAGCTTCCGGATTCCGATCCTCCAGTCCCCCTATAAATAACCCGAAAAAACCTCTCATTAAAGAACCAAGCCTGTTAAAAAAACCCATAAAATTGCCTCCCTCATCATGATCTGCTATATTTTTAAAACTTTACCGTTTTACTTCTTTTAATTTGTAAAACTGCTGCTTAAGTATTGCAATTTGCATATTCAAACTATTATACGTAAAATAACTCCTTTTGTCTTATAAGAATAATTTATAATAAATCATCTTCCTTGTAAACCCTCATTTTGTTAAAGAAGCTGCTCTTGAAGCAGTTCCTCCAACCGTTCTCTGTCATCAATCAAGTCCTTATATTGATCCGGAAGCAAATCCTTATCATCACACTCATTGACCGCCAGCATAGTCATAAACTCTATCTGCTTTGTGCTTGGTCTGCATTTCCCTATCGCCTGGTTAAGCACATCAGAAGTTATCATGCTTTCGGGCAGTTCCCTTTCACATGCAATTTCATACGCCTTTCTCACAACAGTTTCGATTTCTGCTCCCGTATAATTTTCTGCGGTCTGTGCAAAAGGCATAAAATCAGTGATATCGGTAGTAAATTTATACTTTTCAATAATAATTCTGAAGATTTCTGCCCGTTCCTTTTCTTCCGGCATTAAAATCGGTATTTTTTTGTCAAACCGCCCTGCCCTCTTAAGGGCTGCATCCAATAAATCGGGTCGGTTGGTCGCCGCGATAAAAATAACCTTTCCTCTATTATTTGTATTACTTGCAAACTGTAAAAATTCACTAAATATATTCCGGCTGACTCCGTGATCGCCGCTGTCGCCTCTCCTGAAAGTGGTATCAATCTCGTCTACAAACACAATCACCGGCTGCTGGGACTGTGCTCCCAACAAACATTTTTTAAAATTCTTTTCACTCTCACCTACATATTGACCCAATATTCTTGACATATCAATCTTTACACAATTAAATCCGCTGGATTTTGCCAGTGCATTCACCAAAAGGGTCTTACCCGTCCCGGAGGGCCCACATAAAAGTATTCCCATTGGAACTCTTCTCAAGTCGTTCTTTTTTATAGGCTCGACAATATTCTTAAGTAGATAGTTTTTTGCCTTATCCATTCCCCCAATATCCTCAAACCCGATTTCAGGATATATAAACTCCAAAACATCACCGTATTCCTTCTTCAGTACGGAATGTTTCTTCTCCTTAATGAATTCAAAGCTGATGGGAACCTCTTCCGCTTCCGCCTTCAGCTTGATATCCTTGATTGACTTTTTGCTGAGCCCGGATGAAAGCTTTGCGAACTCATCGGTTGTGAGATCCATCCTTACTTTATTATCCTTCAAAAGATGCTCAATATACGTTTTCCGTTCCTGTTCACCCGGAAGCTCCACCAAGATAGGCTCCACCTTATAGGATGATTTTAAAATTTCACGGCTCACATCGGCGATATTGTCCGTCATCATAATGATGGTGCTTCCAACAGTCGAAATCTTGGGGCTGATGGACCATTCACTAAGCCATATGAGGGCCATGCGCTCTTCAATGGACATGCTTCCGATATCCCCGGAAGGGATAATCTTTTCGATATGGTTTATAAACAATATGGTTTTCGTATTTTTTAAAGCCATATCGATATAGGGAAAAATTTTGGACGGGAGAGAATAAACCAATTCGGCTGCCTTATTGTTGGTAATCATGTTAAACTCTTTTTCCATTCCCGGTTCAAGGAATGTGAGCCCTGTTGAAATATCATAAAAGGCCACAATTCCAAAGTTTCTTTGCTTTATGAATTCTTCATATAAAAACCGGTCGATATACCTGCAATTGTCTACCAGATCACGCACATTGAAGTTTAACAAAAACTCATGGGAAATTCCTGCTTTATATTTATTTAAAAACTCATGATACCACATTTTTTATTTGGCTAATGTTATAGCCTTTACCTCCTTTTGTAGGAAATGTATATCCTCACCATTGTCATTAGCTTTATTTATAAATATTCTGTAAGCTTTTAACGCATCCTGAGGTGCATCCTCAAATAATCTATCATCATAAATAAAACACAAGAGTATTCTACCACGGAATAGTATGTTGTGCAAATCACTATCCCCGGTAAGACTTCTCTACATTAACGTCATGCTAACTGATAATTTCCTTAGTATACTTTAATTCTGTAATAAAATAATATATTATTTGGAATATAGTGTAAATAACGACAATTACAAATGAATAAGTGGAAAATATGGATTGCATCGAAGTGTTTGAACTCATTATAAGTATATATAAATAACCTATAATAAATGTATTGCTTATATTATTATAATACGCATTACGTTTTTTTCCACAAAAAATCCCCAAAACATTACCAAATTTTTATCTATTCTGGGGATACATTCATAATAATTGGAGTTTATCCTTGCTATATACTTATAACGCTTCCTCTTCCGAAACCCCGGGAGTAATCCGGTCATACGGATCATTTCTTGCAATGTAAAAGTTAAATACTCTGATGCCTTTGATACAAAATACTACAATAAAAAAACAAGTAACCGCGAATATGATTGGCAGAATAAAAAACTAAATAAACGGGGCACAAACAGAAGAAGTGTACCTTTAACACTTTGAAAAACTAAAAATTTGTTGTGTAAAAATCTCTAATATCGTGAACTTTCCAGCAATCTTGATCCATCTACATACCTTCTGTACTCATCCTCGGACATTCCCCCGCTTAGATAAACGGAAGTAATGCGGTTCATCTCCTTAAACCTTTCAACATCCGCCCCGTGCAGCTCAAACCCTCTCGTACAAACATCACAGAGCAAATAATGCTTCGATTCATAAGGAATAACCGGTATGAAAAATAATGTAAACCATGTTCTTACATGAATCAGCCGGGAATATACATTATTGTTGCAATTTCCACACCGCATGGGCAGTGTAGGCCCATAATCCTTCGTAGTTCTTCTCCCCCATCCAAAAATAACAAACATACTCTTTCCCCTTTCAACTTATTTTTGATTGATTTCTTTTTATATGTCTAATCCAAATACAATTTCTCCAAATCAATGGTCATAATCCCTGTTTTCAAAATAAACTTACGAAGGTGAGGGTTATACATGGCCGGGGATTTTAAATTCTTTATCCGTATATCCCGCATAAGGGAAGTCACGTTTTTTGCATACTGAGGGTTAAAACCTTCAATCCCCTTTTCAAGTGCTTTCGCCAGTGCAAGAGCACTTCTAAACGCATAGCTTAACCCCTCTGCCGAACTGGGACTGATAAAACCTCCCGCTTCACCGACTAAAGCAATTTTGTCATTTCCAATCAATACCTGACTGTTTTTCACCGGACGTCTTAAGTAGGCACCATTCCTTTTAACATAGGGCTCAAGGTTATACCCGTATTGAGTCAGCTTGTCCTTTAACAAACTAAATTTTTTATATGCATCTTTTCCAGGTTTTACAGCAGTGCCCAGGATGAGATAGTTTTCCTTGGGTATGGTCCAAGAATAAAAGTCTGTAACCTCACTGTCAAAGATTGCTCCGTAAAAGTTCAGGTTTTCCTTTAACTCAAACCATTCCTGGATGGAAATGTATAGTTTGGGAGAGGGTAAATCTTTAAAAGCTTGCTTTCTTACTTTTGACAATGCACCGTCGGCACCAACGATTAATCTGGCTTTTTCCGTATATTCCCTGCCGTCAACATGATATTTTAACCGAATACCCCCGTTCTCTTCATAAAAGGTCTTAAAAACAGCCCTTTCCACCCGGTCTACTCCGGGCGGTATGATGGATACCAGCCATTTGTCGAACTCCTCCCTGTCCACATTGATATAGTGCCTTTGAAAATACTTCTCTATGGCATTGTCCATATCAATGGTCCGGACTGCAAACAACTGGGGACTCAGCAAAACCGACTTGGGAATACCTAAGCCGAACTTCGCCAGCATCTTTTGTGCATCCGGATCAATAAGCCCACCGCAGCACTTTTGACTGGGAAAAGGACTTTCCGTGCTAAACGATCTCTTTTCCAGAAGCAACACTTTATACTTTTTTCCAATGAGCCTGGCTAATGTAGAACCCGCAGGCCCTCCTCCAATAATAGCTATATCATACATAACGATCACCTATTTTTATTTTAGCTCAATCACATGAATTTGCGGCCGCGCAAAAAATCTCACCGGATAGTATCCTACATTCCCGATTCCATGAGATACCAAAACTTGGGTATATTCATTCCTGATAAGTCCTTCCCGGTATTTTTGCCCGTATTGCGAAGGTACAAAAGGCGCCCACAGTCCGAACAGGGTCACCTGGCCCCCGTGTGTATGGCCGCTTAGAACCAAATCTATTTTATTTGTTTTGATCTTTTCTACATAATCAGGATTATGGGAAAGTAAAATCGCAAAGTCATTTTCTCCAACATCATGAATCGTATTCTCAATGATTTGCTTATCCTCCCAGTAGTCCCCCACACCACCGATTTTTATTTTCTCCCCGTTTTTATAAAGCCATAGGGAGTCATTATCCAGACTTTTGATTCCTGCTTTCTCCATATTAAGCAGTGTTAGCTCCTTGCTTTCCCAATGGTCATGATTCCCCATCACCCCGTACTTACCCATAGGAGCCTTCAATTCCTTTAACTCTTCAAAACATGGCTCTATATAGGATATGCTCTTATTTACATAATCCCCGCCAAGAAGCATAATATCCGGCTTTAAACCGTTGATTTTTTGAACCAGTGCCTTTACCCTACTTCTGGGATATACTTTAGAGTGGTGAATATCCGTTACAAATACAATTTTTGTACCTTTAAAAGAACGGGGAACAGAACTGTCCGCAATCTCAATTTTTTTTACCTGAATCCAATAAGGCTCAATAAAAGCATATATAAATAAAATGAACCCTAAACTAATGATTCCGATTGATATTCTTTTTAGTTTTAACCGTTTCATTAAGACACCTTATACCCATAGATTTCAAATTTAAATTTCCCGTTTCAGATAATAACACTACTATATCATACATTTAGGCTTATTCCAATGCTTTCCTGTCCGTAAAAAAAGAAGCCGCATCATTGGCCTCTTTTCATATATACCCATATTTTATTCAAAACGCTGCAGCTGATCGATGGGAACAGAAGCAAGAAGTGTCAAGAAAATATATCCCAATAAAAGAAAGTAATACAACACTACCAAAGCGATTCTCAAAGCACCGATCTTTTTATGTACAACAATATATCCCCCATCCCGGTCCCAACTTGTAGTCCCCCGGTTGGTAAGGGTAAAGTATGCAATAATAGTGGTAATAAATGAAAGGAATCCGACACCAAGTCCTCTAAACCAAATCATAAGCCCGCGGTTTAAAGCCTCTGTATATCCGAGCTTTTTCCCTTGTGCATTATATACGTGAGTTCTCAAAAGCCATTTCCCCAAAGTCGTTCCCCAGGTAAAAAACAAAAAAGCTTCTACAAAGAACCATCCGAACAGCATAACAAATTGAACCATCCGCTGCTTCATCACCGAGCCTTCAACAAGATCGGGATAAAAAAATCCTATTCCGAAACCTACTGCCAGGCTAAACAGCGATAAATCAATCGATCTGGCAAAATATCTTACCCAGGGCCGGATTTGAGGAACATTTTCGGTATCCGGCAGACCGTTTCTTAAGTCCCTATTCTCCGGATCCGAATCATATTTAATATCTTCCATTTCACACCTCTTACCTAACAATATATTGGCAGTGCAAATAGCTGCACCCGAATAACTATTATACACCATTGATCCTAAAAGGTCATTCTGTTTTCCTTTAAATTTAGCTGCACAAAATAAAATTTATCCGCATACAATAGTATTGCCATGTAGATTTCATATATTTTATCCATTCACTTTGGAAAAGCCCTTTTATTCTATAGAAAGGGCTCTTTTCCTGTCTCACATAAGGTATTATAATTATAAGGAACTTTTTTCTTTTTTATCCGTCTTAACCATTACAACAAATAAATATTATTCCGATACAAAGTAGGGAAGACCAACGTAATGATTCTGTCGCGTTTGTCCCATCATTTGTTAAGGGTAAATATTCTATAAAGCAAGATAAAGAGGAGGAATTTGTATGTTTAAAAAGTGGATCGCTTTGATGCTGGTCATAGCGATGAGTTTATCATTGTTCACACCGTCCTTCGCTGTTGGGACGGATTCAAAGGAAGACGGCTACCGGAACGGATTCAAACTCGTTGCGGAAAACTCCGATTCCACCGGCGTAGCCCCTGACAGCAGTTTTATGTTATATGCAAAAGACGGGGTTTCTATCCAACAATTATCCGAAGCCTTTTCTATTGAGGGTGAGCCTTCTCCTAAAATCGAAGAAACTCAAAAAGATGTATTTCGGATTACACCCGCAAGAAACTTACTGGAAAACCAAATTTACATTATGAAACTTAAGGTTGCCAACGAGACTACATGGACCTTTCAAACCAGAGCCCGTTTTAAAATTCTAGGAACGATACCAGGAAATCAAACGGACAATGTTCCGGTAAACAGCGGAATAGAAATACATTTCAGCCATGAAGACTTTGAGGCTTTAGACAGCTTTTTCGAAATCACACCACAGGTTGAAGGAAGATTCGAGAAACATAAAAAGGCGGCTGTTTTTGTTCCTAAAACACTCAAGGAAGGAACAATCTACACCGTTAAAATTAAAAAAGGCATTAAGATCAAAAATGCTGAGCAGGGAATTGACTCCGATTATGTCTTTTCATTCGAAACTGAAAAAAGCAGCAGCATAAAAAAAGACACGTGGAAAGGATATTTTTCCTATAATAAAATGCTCTTTGACTACTCTCCCAACAGTGCACCCGTAGTTCCGGTAAACTTCTATATAAACACCGAACTTGTAAAGGAAGATTCCATCAACATAAAAACCGGCATTTATTCATACAATGATTTCAATACGTTTGTCAGTGCCTATAAGAAAAAGGCAGCGGTTCCCGAGTGGGCATCCGTAAGTTTTGACAGCAATACCATATCCGTTGACGGCCTCAACAAAGTCGGTGAATTTGACCAGACCTTCAGCTTAAAGGAAAATGGCCGTTCAAGGGGCTACTATATCAGCCTTCCAAACCCTTTGCCCATAGGATACTATGTACTGGACAGCATGTGGGACGATATTCGTTTTCAGACATTCCTGCAGGTTACGAACACAGGAATTTATGTAATGAAAAGTACTACAAAAACACTTCTTTGGTTAAACAATCTGGAGACAAAGTCCCCCCTTGAAGGTGCTTCAATTACATTGGAAAACGGCAGTACTTACACTTCCGATTCAAAGGGAATCGCATCCTTCGATACCCCAGAAGCCAGTCAAAACACAGACTGGAAAGCTGCACAGGCAGAGCTTCTTAAAATCACTACCAAAGAAGGCGTTTCCTCTATTATACGATATGGCTACAACAGTTATATGGAAAAAGAGCAATACTGGAAATATCTATTTACCGACCGTAATATTTATAAGCCCGACGACACGGTTAGTCTATGGGGGTTCGTAAAAAACAGGTATACTGCTGAAAATATTTCTGCACTGACATTGGAGCTTAATAAAGGTTACCGCTCCGATTCACCTGTAGTAACACAAAACCTGCAAGTCAAGAGCGGGCTCTATGAAGCCAAACTCAAGCTGCCTATGCTGGAACCGGGCAGTTACGTCCTAACTGTAAAACATGGAGAATCCATCTTGGATAACACATACCTCAGCATTGAAAATTATGCAAAACCCTCGTATAAAATAGAAATCAGCAAGGATAAAGAGGCAGTTTTTGCCGGGGAGGAAGTAACCTTCAATGCCAAAGCCTTATTTTTTGAAGGCACAGGGGTTTCCAACCTGAAAACAAACTATTTTATTAGTGATTACAGCATCGGTCAAAACAATGTTAATGCTCAGGGAACCACCGATGTAAAAGGCAATTTAAAAATCAAATATACCCCTAAAGCGTCCATCGGCACCCAAGGAGAAAAATATGTAAACCTCAATGTACGCGCACTTCTGCCTGAAAGCGGCGAAATATCGGAATCAAGTACTTTAAGAGTTTTTATAAATGATATTCATGTGAATTTATCCGGCGAGATAAAAAATCAAGAGGGTACCCTTCGTGCCGAGGTAAACAAGATCGTCCTTGACAGGCTCAATAACGGCACCGCAAAAGATCAGGGCGATTATCTGGGTGAACCTACAGCAGGTAAGACATTAACCGGCACAATATACAGGAATACCTGGGTAGAAAAGGAAGCTGGCGAAGACTATGATTTTATCAATAAGGTAACCCATAAGAGATATACTTATGATCTGGTTAAAACCCCTGTTAAGGAAGTAAGCATGGTTGCAGGCGCAGATGGGAAAGCGGTTTTCAACTTCGATGCTCCTGAAGTAAAAAATGCTTATTATACTGCAGAGCTTAAATGCCAGGACACCCAAGGAAAAAATATGGAATTTTCCGTTTATCTTGGAGAACGTATTGATTATATGGATAACCCTAACCAAGACACCTATTTCCTGGATGGAGGAAAGGAAAACTATTCAATCGGCGAAGAAATCAACTTAACCCTAAAAAAGGGAAAGGAAGCAGTTCCGGCCGGAAACACCCTTTTTATTAAAACACAAAACGGTATCAGGGATTTTAGTATATCCGCTGCCCCTGTTTTCTCAGGGAAGTTTGAGGAACAGGACGCCCCCAATACCGCCATCTGGGCTGTTTATTTTGACGGAAAAAACTACGTGGAACCGAATGTATTTAACGCGAACTATAAGATAGAAGATAAGTCCATAGTTCTCCATGCAAAGCTGAATAAAGATTCCTACAGGCCAGGCGAGGAAGCTGTCGTTACCATCAGGGCAAAAGACAAAAATGGGAAGCCTGTAAAAGCCTTTGTCAATGCAAGTATTGTAGATGAAGCGTTTTTCAAGCTCTCGGATCAAAACGTTAATACCCTTGCCGCCTTGTACAATAATGTTTATTCCGGAGTCATTTTTACAGAAACATCCCATGAATATTCCGGTATTGAGCAATCCCGCAGGTTTTCAGGTGATGACAGGGAATACCTAACAGCGGTTCCTGCCTCCATGGAGAAAGCAGATGAAGGTTCCGGTTCATCCAATAACACTGTCCGGGAAAACTTCCGTGATACAGCACATTTTGAGACAGTTCAGACTGCTGAAGACGGAACTTATACCCTTAAATTTAAGCTGCCTGACAATGTAACCTCCTGGAGGATAACCCTTTCAGCAATTTCCGAAGATTTACATGCCGGCAGTGATAAGGTTGCTTTAAACGTAACTCTTCCGTTTTTCATCAACTATAGTATGAATACCACATACCTTGAGGGTGACCAGCCGGTAATTGGCGTAAATGCCTATGGAAATGGCCTTAAGGAAGACGATTTGGTAATGTTTGAGGTGTCCAGCATGCAAAACCCGGCACTTAAAGTATCCGCAGTGGGAAAAGCTTTTGAAAGAATCAACATCCCCTTGTGGAGGCTTTCAGAAGGAATTTACGACCTAATGATCAAAGCAACTACAAACGGCGAGTATACTGATGCGGTGAAACATACGCTTTATGTAGTAAAATCCTATTATCAGATCGACCGCGCTTTGTACCAAAAACTCGCACCGGGAATCCAGCTTGCCGGAGGAAAAAGCGGGAACACAAGGATCATTTTCCAGGATAAGAGCAGAGGCATCTTCCTTTCAGAGCTTCTAAGACTATATTATACAGACGGTAAGAGAATTGACCAGAAAGTGGGGAGCCAATTGGCCGGCGATCTCATTCGCAGTTATTTTAAGGACTATGTATTAAGTCCTGTTGCTTCGGATTTTTCTTCTCAATATTACCAGAAAAATGATGGAGGCCTCTCACTCCTTCCTTATACCGAAAGTGACCTGGACTTATCTGCCGGACTGACCCCTCTGGTTAAGGACAAGGTGGATCTATACAGGCTAAAAGGCTATTTTAATAAAGTACTGGAAAAGGGTGAATTAAATCAGCGCGCTTTAGCCCTCTATGGTCTCGCTTCCCTGAAGGAGCCTGTACTCCTTGAACTGCATAAAACAACTGCTGTCGATAACCTTAATATAAAGGATTGGATTATCCTTTCCCTTGCTTATGCCGAACTGGGTGAACTCTCCAAAGCTGAGGAACTTTTTGAAAAGCACATTTTGTCAGCAATCGAAGAACAAAAGCCATTTTATAGGGTAAACACCGGAGCAGATCAGGATGATATTTTAGAATCTACAGCCCTGGCCGCCGTTCTCGCATCCAAATTGAACATGCCTCAGAAAAACGGACTCTATGAATACTGTGTAAAAAATAATACCAAAGATATCCTGATTCACAGCGAAATGCTTGCCTTTATCAGTCAAGAAATTAATAAATATGGCAGCAGCGAAGCAAAATTAACTTATACCTATAACGGCAAGGAGAAAACCGTAACGCTGAAAAACGGTGAAACCCACAGCATAATAGTACCTTCTCAAAATCTAAAGGACCTCGCTATCAAAAATGTTGAAGGAGAATTATCCGCTGTTTCAATTTATAAAGAAAACGTTGCCGGTATTGATCAATTGAGTAAGGATATCTCGGTAAAAAGAGCATACTTCCATATCGATGGCAAACCTTTGGTATCCAACACTTTAAAACAGGGAGATATTATCAAGGTAAGTCTCACATGGGATATCGGCCCCAAAGCTTTGGATGGAGGCTATAAGGTTACCGATTACCTCCCTTCCGGTCTGAAGCCGGTAGAAAACTTCTTCGATATCGGATGGTATTACCGGAATATCGACGGTCAAAAGGTAAAATTCTATATTTACAACAGCCCTTACTGGAAAGACCATCACAGGGTCTTTGAATATTACGCCAGAGTGGTAAGCCCCGGAACCTATACCGCCCAGGGAACCATCATTCAAAGCGAGTCCTCCAAGGATGTTATCAATACTGCAAAGTCAGAGGTTATCACCATTGATTCCAGCGGAGAAATCTCAACCCCTATTGATCCAAAAGGCGTTAAAGTGGAAGTAGACGGCAAACCGGTTATTTTCGATGTACAGCCGGTAGTAAAGAGCGGCAGAACACTGGTTCCCTTACGGTCCATATTTGAAGTGCTGGGGGCAGAGGTAAAATGGAATGCCAAGACCAAAACCATTACAGCATTAAAAGGCGGTCAAAAAGTAGAGCTCACAGTGAACAGCAAAGTTGCAAAAGTGAACGGGCAGCAAAAAAACCTGGATGTACCTGCTTCCATTATAGGCAACAGGACAGTGGTCCCCACCCGCTTTATTTCAGAAAGCCTGGGAGCCGGCGTCAACTGGGATACCGGCAAAAAAACAGTGGTGATTAAATCCAGGTAATCTATGAATGTCAAAACCCCCGGTAGGAAATTCAAATTTCCCTTCCGAGGGTTTTGTTATTAGCTTAGTACAAGACATTTTCCTAAACGTTTACAAACTGTTTACAAACTTCCCAATTTCATTTCATAAAGTAGGGTTATCTTATTTATATAGAAAATAATAGCAATACATAAGTTTAGAAAGGAAGGTTTACTATGAAAAAGTTGTTATTAACTCTTACTTTAGCTTTAACAATGGCGCTGACAATTGGAATATCCACAAGTTTCGCGGATGAAAGCACGCCGACTCCTACATCCGTTCCGCCAACCGCTACACCTACAGTAACTCCGACAAATACCCCAACGCAGGTTCCTACCAATACACCTACACCATCTCCAACAAGTACGCCTACATTGGTGCCACCTACCAGCACACCAACACCTACGTTGCAGCCTACATCTTCTCCTACCCCTACACCTGTTGTTACTGCAACACCAAAAATTGATAAGAATGATCCGCTTTACAAAGCTCTCCAGCAAAAATATACCCAGCTTAAGGGCTTAAGAGAAGAACTTAGCAAGGTATATAATGATATAAAAGTACAAAATATTATCAATGAAACCCTTAGAAAAGGTTTGAAACTGGAATCAAAATCAAAAAGCATTCAAGTTATAAATGCGCTGGAAAAACAGATATTAAAAGCAAAGATGGAAATTGTTCAATACAATAAGAAAAAATGGCTCATTAGCAAAAAGTTAAACCAAAAGTATTATCATAAAAAATACAAAAAGAATGACAAACAAAATAATAACTTGAAAGAAGAATTGCAGGCAATTAACGATAAAATCAAAGCAAAACAGGATCTGATCAAGTCCTTGCAAGAAAGTATTAAAAAAGCAAAGGAAGAAGATAAAGGCTTCTGGGATAAAATAGAAAGTATTCAGAAACAAATCAAAGAATTGCAAGCTAAAATGTGTGAAGTACAAAAAAGCATTAGAGAACTTGAATCCAAAAAAGCTGCAGAATGGAAAGCGCTCCACAAATCCCTCAAGGCAGCAAATCTGGTAGAAGCAAACCAGCATATGGACAATATTTTAAGCTACAAACAGCAGATTATCAACAAAGTAAAAGAGATCCTTGATCTCAAGAAACAGGTGGAAGTGGTTCTTAAAAGTCTGAACTAAAGACAAAAAGGGAGGCTTAACGCCTCCCTTAATTAAATTCACAGTACCTTTCTGGAAGGAGACAGGTCATGTTCAAGTGTTTTAAAATCTTTAGTGTAGTATTCGTTTTATTACTTCTAATCCATTCAATGGCCTTTGCTGCACCCGCTAAAACCGGAAATGACATTTCAAATGAGTTTGAAGAAGACTCTACCTCACTGGATGATTCGGTATTATTGGATAATACAAGTGTAGATGCAAATAAACCGGCTACGCTTCAGGATGTGTTCGATTTAATAAAAAGTGATCCTTCCAACCAGGAACACTATAAATTGGCTGCAGAACAAATGGCTAAAAACAATGAAAAAGGAATTAAAGTATTTTGTGACGGAGCCACCATTGATTTCGGGAAATATGACAATGTAGAACCCTTGATTGCAGATGGAAGAACCATGGTTCCTGTACGGGCATTGGCAGAAAGCTTAGGTGCAACAGTTGGTTGGGACCCGGGTAAACGGCTTATCACAATTACCTTGGACGAAAAAGTTATTAATCTGACCTTGGATTCTGCAGAAGCTTTTGTAAGTGGAAACAAAATCAAGCTGGATGTCCCTGCAAAGGCAATCAATGGAAGAACCATGATACCGCTGCGCTTTGTAAGTGAAAATATGGACAGGAAGGTTAACTGGCATCCATATTCAAAGGAATTAAACATTATTTCTATTTACGATTCATTTGAGTAACATGTTAAAAAAGTTTTCCCTATCATACTCTCCTTTAAAGGGATCTTAGGATGGAAAAATCCTAAGATCCTTTTTACTTGTCCCTTTGGATTCCTATTTTATCAAGCCATATTGCACCGGAAGGGGTTTTGTCAAACTTAAAGGAGATCTTGGATATTTCGTTAAGCTTTAATTTATTATTTTCCCGTACAAATTCCTTTACTGGAATTTCAAAGCTTTGAAACACTGTTTCAAAAAGTTGTTCCGGATCTTGTGCATCCAGCCACTGCCATTTTGAAAGTTTTGCTTTTAGAGAAGGCGGTATAAGGGAATAACGGCTTAAAGGAAGACAGGCTGTACTTCCGTTTCTGTCGGTAAGCTCAACGGTCAAATCGGTAAAAGCAGGCATATCAATGCCGTTTGCGGCAGAGAAAGTTAAGCTTGTTTTATCATCCATCTTAAGGAGTCCTTTTTCCATACTTGGCAGGCTTATGCTAAATACAGGCACTTTCTCCTTTAAAGCATGACTATTTTCCCATCTTAGGAAAACAGCTTTATTACCTTGGGGTGTTTTACCCTTATCGCGCAAAAACATTTCTTCCTCTTTCCATTCCTTGAGGTTCCGGCCTTCAACCGTTCCCCCGGAAATGGAGGCTGTAGACTTAAGAGAATCCTCCTCATAATCGCATATCGTCTCAAAGCTTGCATCTTCGTATTGGGTAACGTAAATATCTTGGGGCAGCCACCCATAAACTGCATGTGACGCTCTAAAAACGTCTGTATACTCCCTATTTCCGTGGAGAGTTGTCTCCAGAAATGCAGATAGATAAACCTTGGCAATTTCACGCTGCTCCTCACCTGAAAGAAGGGGCGTTATATTCAAAACCCTGTCCTTGGGACCCGGTACGTCATATTTTCCCCATATAGTATTGAACTGGCCATGATTTGCGCGTTGGATGTATACGGCAGCCTTAAAATAGTCTCCCTTACCGAAAAAACGGACCCTTTGATAGGTTTTATATCCCTGAAAGCACGAAACATCAGCATCATAATTCCCTTGCAGCACCAAATAACTGGTATCCGTCAGTACAAAGGGCGATCCACCCGGTTTATAGGTATCCGAGGGGGCAATGGCCGCTACTGCCCTGATGGAAAAGCGTTCGTCAAATTTGACTTTGGAGTGTTCCGGCCAACTTTGGTTTTGATTAAATAAAGCAGCAATGGCCGCCGCCTCTCCCCCACGGGAATGGCCGATCAGAGCAATATTTTCCATATCAATCTGTTGGTAAAACGGATTTCCAGCATCCTGATTCCATTCTTTCCAAATCTCCAGATGCTTAAGCAGCATCCAAGCTCTCAAAGTACTATTGGTTGGCTGAGGCAAATCACCGGACCAGGACCCGTTTAAAAAGTTTTCATCAACAGAAACGGCAATAAACCCGCGGCTTGCCAAAAGTTCCCCTAAATACCCATAGCCTGCATCTGAAAATTCTTCCATGGGATGGTTTCCGTGTACAATAAGAACCAATGGAAAAGGGCCTTGTCCTTCCGGGTACCAAACCCGGCCGTTAAGCGGAAAATGGGCGGTATCAAAACCCCAAAACCACTTTCTTAACGTGCGTTGAACTCTTTGGGACATAGGGTATGACGCGTTATATGCATTATCGGTCATGATGCCGGAAACATCTACAGCATAAGTTTTCAGATTCACCAAAGCACCGTATTCCTTACGGTTTTTGTCCGTTCCACTGCCGTAAAGCAAAGTCTTTATTTTATATTTTCCTCTTTCTCCCGGATTCATTACACCAAACACAGCCTTGGATTTTGGAATTTGTGGTTTTATATAAGTGTTTTCCCCTATTTCCGGGCTAAAGTACCAGACCAACGCCACAATCTGAATTGCCAAGGGAATACTTGGCAAGAATACACGCATCCACCGTTTGGGCTTTCGACTTATAGTATATGAGATGGTTATTCCAGTTAAGACTTGCAGTAAAATAAAGCATAAAATGATCTTATAGTTAAACAGGATTAGATTCACCATACAAATAACAACTGTAATCCCTGAAAAAACAGCAACTGCACTAAGGGGAATTTTTTTAATATACCGGTAGGGAATAAGTATCGCATCCCCCATCATTTTTCCTAATAACCGTCCCACCCCTAAGAGAATAAGGCGCAGAAATAAAAAAATCAATACGGCTAAGACCCCTGCAAGTATAATCACTACAGCAGCAGCTCCGCATAGAATTATGGATGCTGCAAGAGGGGTAAGACCCATGGGTGTTACTGCTCCCAGATAACCAAAAAACAAAAGGCACCCTATCACGCCTCCCACTGCAGCGCCCTTCCAAACTAGACGAACAAATTCAATACTACCTTCAAAAAAAGATTTGATGTTCTTCTTTTGATGCCCTATTACAGGCCTTGTGATTTGCAATTCCATATATACCAACCTTTATTCAGCACATTTATAGGTATTATAGCAAAAATTATTCTCTATGAGTATAAGGAAAGGTATAATTGCAAAGGTATATCCACCCTTTTCGCACCAAGCATGAAAGGTTACTCTGCATCACTCTATCATGCCGCAAATAAAAAAAACGGACCGGCTTGGTAAGAGCCAGTCCTATATAGGGGAGTTCGTATGAATACAATTTTAACTTGACACAAACATTATCGGAGAAAATTCTTCTTCACTTTACAATTATTTTGTTCGTTTTTATATCCTAATATATACACAGGCTATAGTTCTATTTATATGCATCCCATTTCAACACAGAATTATAGCACTTTTATAAGGAACACAAAGCCTAAATATTGTTTATCATAAAATCTTTTCTAAAAACTGTTACCTTATTCCATTTACCCATGTATTATTTAGTAGATTGAAGTTAATCCATGGATTATAATATCAATTTGGAGGAGCGTGAGACTTTGGACCGCGACCAGGCATTAGCAGCAGAAATATTACAGGGAAATACAGACGCTTTTTCTACCCTTATGAAGAGCTATCAGGAACGATTATATAACTTTTTGCTGAAACTGACATCTTCAAGGGAAGACTCAGAGGAAATTTTACAGGATGTATTCGTTCGGGTATACAACTATCTCTACAAATATAACAGTAACTGGAACTTTTCTACCTGGATTTACCGGATTACTGTTAACACCTTTAAGGATTATTACAGGAAAAGAAAGAAAAGAAGTGCCATAACCTATTACGATGTTGTTCCCGATCACCCCTCTCCAAGCAATGAAAACCCATTGGAAACAAACTTTGAAACAAGAGAAAACTATCTTCAGGTTGTAAGGCTCATTAATGCTCTTAAGGAAGACCAAAGAATTGCTTTAATACTAAGACATGTTCAAGGGTTTTCATATGCTGAAATCGCTAGCGTCCTCGGGGTCTCTCCGGAAAATGCAAAAATGAAGGTCAGCAGGGCAAGACAAACGGTTGGCGAGGGATTTAAAAAAATGAGTGCAGGTAACGCCCTATGAGCTGTAAATACACCGTAAAAGCACTCAAGGATTGCAGCAACAAAGGTATGTTAAAAGTAAAATCTTTGAGTACAGATGAGTATATCACATCCTGCTACTGGTGCCGTATTGCAGCATCCTCTTTTTTAATAAGAACGTCAAAGGAAAAAGTAATAAGTGCAAGAAAGTTTTTAACCATTCATTCTGAATTTGAGGTGATTTAACTATGAAATGCAATTATACACTGGAAGATATCAACAGCTATTATGACGGTGGATTTACAACCGATGAACGGGAAAAAATTTGCCGGCATTTGGAAGAATGCAAAGATTGTCAGGTCTACTACCATTCTCTCGTTCATATTGGAAACCACTGTGAAACCGATGTAAAACTAAACTTTGATGTATCAGAAAAGGTTTTAACATCGATTGACAAGAATCGGTATCATAACAATAAAATACTGTTCAGTTTTATTAGATGGGCAGATAGGTTGAAGCCGGTTCTTAAAACTGCTTCTGCTGCAGCCGCCATAATCATATTGGCAATATTTATTAGCCAGTACAGCGGAAAATTCTCCGGCGATTCAAATCCCTCGGTTGCAGGGCCGGCTGCAGCCTTGGAAACTACCGTACCACCTATGAGTGATGCTACAAGTGTCCCTCAAGAAGTGCATACGATTAACACAAACTCAACAAATTACTTAAAGGTCAAATTAGTATCCCCGGATAAACCGTACTCTGAAAAGCAGCTGAACGAAGTGAAATCTATCCTTCTTCACCGTTTTGAATCTATCGGTTACCCGGATTGTGAATTTACGGTTGATGCTGAAAAGGGGAGTTTGGACCTACAGGTTAATCTGGATAATAGTAAGGAAATAAAGAAGGATAACTATGATAAGCTTACTTATATTTTTGTTGACGGTAAAATTACTCTTCAGGAAATCGATGAAAGCAAGGTGGATTCTGAAGGTGTATATCTACCCACAGAAAAGATAATCGTAAATAGTTCTGAAATTGTTGAGGCCTCGCTGAAGGTGAAGGGAGACAAGAGTGATATCTTAATAAAATTCAATGATGGAGCTTCCGCCCGGTTTGAAGAAGCAACATCCAGGCTCATAGGAAAAAGAATCGGACTCTTTTTAGACGGTAAGCTTCTTATGGCCCCAACAGCAAATGATAAAATTACGGACGGAAGAGTTATAATTTCAGGTAATGGCGAAGAGGATCTCAAGATGCTGGTTGCCGTTATCAACTCCGGCGCCCTTCCGGTGCATATGAATGTCAGCGAGTTTTCCAATCTTAATAATGTAGATTCTAACAAGGACACAAAGTAGTTTATAATTCTTGCTATTAGTTTTATACCTTCAATGAATTATTTAAAATACTTGTTTACGCCTATCATCCTTTTACATTCCAAGAATTTTACGGTTTCCGTAAAATTCTTTTTTATTTTCGATAATAGAACTGCCAAGCAGCACAGCTAAAATGACCCACTGATGTCTTCAAAATTACTCTGGCCTGCATTTCTGTTTAATGTGTTGGAACTGGATCCCTCCCCGGTTTCGTCCGGTAGATCGAATGAATCCATCACGTTATCATTCAATGTATTCAACCTCAAAGCTATGATAGTGGACAAAAGGACAAGAAATACCGATATGGAAACAAAGAATATAGCTCCGATTTTAACGTCTATAAGGTAAATAAAAGACATAATCCATAAGGATGCAAATAAAAAAATGCAAATATAATTTACGCAGTTAATGTACTTTAAGATTCCTTTCCCGTGAAAGTACTTTTTCCAAACATTTTTTGTTAAATACCCCTCCAAGTTTACAGAAGCTGGCCTTCTTAAATTATTTGCATTCTCTTCCTGAAAGTTATTAAAAGCTTCCTCGTTTGGTACCGTTTTTTGAGTATAGAGCCTTTGCTCTAAGCTGTTAAAATGGTGCCGCCATAAGCTGATCGCATTGATGCTGCTATAATATAATAGCGCACAAATTAGGGAAAATATCAATCCGACAAATGCTACCACCAGTTTAAAGTATAAGAATAAATTATTGTCTTGAGAGGATGCTACTGCGAAACTTGCAATCAGTCCACTAAATAAAAAGGTATTGCCTAAATAGCAATAGGACAGTCTTTGACTAATAAGATTATCCTCATTTTTGATTCTGTCCCAGTAGTGGTTGTACAGCATTTCAATTTTTGTTTCATCCATCTCCACAATTTGTCTGTTTGCCAATATGATCCCCTCTTTAGCACAATGAATATAGCATATTACTTTATTACCATAATTTACACAAAAAGTCAATGCCATTTTCAAATGCCTATTAATGATTGTATATTTAGTACAAGTGGCCTGAAACAAGTAATATTAGGCTTTGCAGCCTATTTCATCATGAATTTTTCAAATATTATATAATATTTGAAAAAATAACATTTTATATCAAAAATAAATTTGTTAGAAATGCTATAATAAAAGCGACATGGGAAATTATCCCGGGCTGCAGCCAGTTTACCCCGTTTTTGCCGGCATATAGGGAATCTTAAATATTAAGGAGGTTATGTTATCATGCGAACAAAGCGTGTATTATCCTTGATTATCGGAATAACCCTGGTTTTTTCGATGTATCTATCCAATTATGCCAAAGAAGCTCAAGGCCATTGTGAAAGCGGAGGGAATCGGCTTAATGCACAAAATACCATACTGCTTGTGATAGATGTTCAAAAGGTATTTATTCCAGGTCATCCGGAGTCTATTTTTGGCGGCGTTCCCGGACTGGATATGAAAAAGAAGCTGGAAAATATTAAATCTCTGATGAAGCTTGCTTCAAAAAACAAGATGAGTACGATTGTCACCTTTGAGAAAAGCAACCAGGATGATGGCGATATGCCGGAAGACTTAAAACTGGAAATACCAAAACAAAATTGTGATCAGTTCATCAAAACCTACTTTGATATCACAAAAAAACCGGAAATCTTAACTGCTATAAAAAATACCGGCGCAAAGAATATTCTGATTTGTGGTGCTGAAACGGATGTGTGCATCTTACAATCGGTTACCGGACTGGTGAAAAACGGATACAACGTCTATGTTCAAAGTGATGCTGTTTATACAAGTACAACCCTTAATCAACCTGCACTCAACAGGATGGAGATGATAGGTGCAAAAATTGTAAAAACTTCAGATACTGTAAATGCCTTTGAAAACGGACATGCTTTGTCAACCGAAAAGCAAGTTAGGCCTTTAGAAAGGAATCCGGATGTTAATCCATCAAAATTGATTTACTTGGTCATGAATGTAGACGATGGATCTTTAGCCTCCCTGGATGACCCCAAAAAGGAAGCTAAAATGGCAAGGATTCGATACCTTACTCAATATGCGGATATTTTTAATATACCCACATATTTTATATATGACGACAGCATCGAATTCCTCAAAAAAGAGCTTTATATTCCTTCGGAAGTTCAATTTATTAAAGCAGTTTATTCCTTTAAAAAGACTTTAAATGACCTATGTACCAGCCTAAAGAAAAATGATAACCAGGTTGCCTTGGCAGGAATTGATGAAAATGATTTGGTGATTGATTCCGCACTGCAGTTGGCAAGGCGAGGTCTGGAGGTCCATTTGATGGAAGATGCTTTCTTCCATGCTGGAGGTACTGACTCAAAAGAGCTTTTTGAATTATACCGGAAAAGAGTGATCCCCTCGTCATTTAAAATGATCTTTTACGATCATCATGAAACATCTGCATTAGAAGAATGGCCGAAAGAATGGGCTGATCTGTACTTATATAAAATAGATATTACAAAAGAGATTGGATGGGTTGAAACACTGCCTTTTATTACTGATTTTCCAGTGTAAAACGATTCATTATATTTCTCCCACCTTAGTAAATTTAGAACGAATAAAATCTGGTATTGCCGTATTATTAATGCGTTAGAGTAGAAATACCAAAAAAACTTCATGATAAGAGAGGTTCTCGGATATGATTGTAACAAATGAAAATATAAGAAAACATTGGAACTATAATTTGATTGAATACTCCAAAACAATACTAAAAAAATACTGTTTATCAGAGGAAACTATTTCTTTTATGTCTGAAGTTGGCCTACCGATAAATTCATATGTTTTTAATTTTTATAAAGACTTTGAGTTGAGGGAAGAAAAGATTAAAGGAAAAACACTCGTTGCTATAGCTGAAATGATGCATGATGATACAAATTATTTGTATATAGATTGCCTAAGCCAAGAGCTTTTACAAACAACCAATCATCTTAAGTCCGGGCTGTCACTTGTTAATTCAAGTGTACGGAATTTTCTCGTTTTTGATTTCATTTTTGATTTCGTACAGAAAGAATGTGGTAATATCAACGATGATGAAGCATGTAAGAAATTTGGTAAAAAAGTTAAGGACATTTTTCTTGAAATAGATCCGGCAGCATTAGGTGATATGGAAAGCTATTGGTCACTTACTCTCAAGGAGTATGAACTAGTGTCAATCTAAGATTAGGGGGTAGCAAAGAAAGCTTCAAGTTTTGTTACCCCTTTGTTATATAAAGCAAAAGAGCTTCAAGACAAAATCCTGAAACCCTTTTTGGCGGGGCGGTATCTTTCATATAAGAACACCTCCCGCTTGTTGTATCTTCGCCATTTTCAAGTCTTTCAATCTCGTTGAGCAAGTCATAATCAATCATTATTGGTCGGTCACTTGCATTGAATATTATTCGTACTTTATCGTCATATAAATAGACTTCATTAATAAAAATAGCAATCAAAGCCTTTCGACTGCGTTCGTCGTCAATATTACCTTTTTGTAATCGATGAAAGAAAAACTTGACTTCTTTTTCATCAAGCTCAATAGTATCCATTTGAACCTTAGCAAGTGAAACTTCAAGGTTAGCTTTTTCTTGTTGTACAAAAATTTCGAATGAATATTGGCATAATTATCAAAAATTTGAGATAATGAAGGATATCTTGATCATTATGCAATTTACATTTATAGGGGGTGTTAATTTGGACGATATAAATATCCTTTTAGTCGAAGATGATTTGGAGATTAGCCGCTTAGCCGCCAAGTACCTGTTAAAGGAAGGTTTTAAAACGGATAGTGCATCTAACGGAAGAGAGGCATTATCTTTTATTAAATCA
>JAOABQ010000099.1 GCA_026418275.1 Clostridia bacterium | reverse complement strand
CTGATATAATATCTCATAGTTAGCTCCTTTACTAATTTTGGGATTGTATCGGTCGGGACACAAACCTAATCTTAGCCAAAGGAGTTTTATTTTTCTACCGTAAATGTTTTCCTATAAATTTAATGCAATGTTACTGACTTTATTTATAGTTTATATAATAAAAATAAAACGTTTAAACAATTAAGCGTTTTATTTTATTATATATTCGTTTTTTTAATAAATTTAGTAAATAGAAGATGGAATAGAAAGTATGTATGTAAACTCGTATTTAGTGATATTTAGTCTAAATTCATTATATAACAAATGCATTAATGATTTGATTGAATAAAAATGAAGATTAATGTATAACAATAAAAGTAACAAATCAACAACTTAGATATAAAAATGTACTTCATACTTATGATATTTTAAGAACCAGGTATATGAAATATTATTTAATATATTAAAGAAAATTTTTAAAGATGACAAGGATACATAAATTCCAAAATATAACGTTAAAAAACCATTGACTTTTTATCGAAAACATTTTATAATATTATTCGTCGCCTTAAGTGATATGGAGAGATGGTCGAGTTGGTTTAAGGCACCGGTCTTGAAAACCGGCGTAGTCGTGAGGCTACCGTGAGTTCGAATCTCACTCTCTCCGCCAATAATAATTTGGAGAAGTACCCAAGCAGGTCGAAGGGGACGGTTTGCTAAACCGTTAGTCTGAGCAATCGGAGCCAGGGTTCGAATCCCTGCTTCTCCGCCAAATAAGAACTACAATTTTAATACAATGCAAAGTCACTGATTTCAGTGGCTTTCGTTGTTTTCAGGGGTAAAATCGAGGCTCTTTTTCTTAAATATTTTACAGGTAAAATGTAATATTTATACAATTTTGCACACGGGTGTTCAAAATTAGCGAGGGGTGTGCATTTTCTCGGAGGGGTGTTCACTTTTCTGAGGGGGTGTGCATACCATTTGGCAGAAATAATGTCCGAGATAGATAGTCTTCGAATCAAAAATTTGGTAAAATATATTTTGAGGTGTGATTATTTTGAGGGAAAAACTGATTGCAGCAGTAATAAAAAATAAAGACAAGCTTTCTTATATAAATTTGAATTCAAATAATGAGTATCAGGGATGGACTTATGATTTTAATATTTTTCTACCAAGTGATATGAAAATGTGCTTGGATTTAAAGCGAGAAGATGATCTGTTTTTACTCTTTGTTTTGGCTTCATCATGGTCAAAGACTGGGCCATGGGAGAATGCTGCATTTTTTACTACATATCTCAAAGAAAGCGGAAAGGCTGTAATTGACTTATGGCTTGATGATTCCTTTGTAAAATCTGAAATTGATAACAGTGATAAAAATGCCCGAAATATAGTCAAGCTTTGTAGCGGGTTAGTCGCCAGAAAGAAAGTAAGCTTTAGAAGTGATTTTTATTCCAGTGTTTCTGTAATCGCAAAAAACTGGAGTTCTATTAAAGAAACATTAGAAACAGCAAATTTGCGGAACGACTATATGATTTTTATTAACTATATCAGCACACTTGATGGTTTGGGGGCAGGTCAGAAAAGAATGAGAATAAAAATCCCTCTAATCCTTAGAGAGTTGCGGTGCCAAAGTATTTATTCTAACATACCAGGAGAGCTTTGTTGTGTTCCAGATGAAAGGGTCAAAGAATCTTCAAAGATGATCGGACTTAAGATTCCTCATGTTAATTCTATTGATAGTTTGTTTAAGGCTTCGGCTGTTATTTATAAACATTTTGGAGATTTGTATGACATTCCGCTTTTTGCATATGAAGACTTGAAACAGGATATTGTTTGAAATAGATAGAGGTGAAGTCAGTGAATTTTGATGAGTTTACATATCAAACTATTGAAGCCTTATACAATGATGGCTGTTCCGAGATTCCGAATAAAAAAGGAATTTATATTGTTATTGCCCCGGATACCTTCTGTGTTAAGTTTACAGACCAAACCACGGCTATAAATTGTTTTAGGGTAAGCAACTTATTATATCCAGTAGAGAATTTAAAAACGAAATTCGAAAAAACTGACAAAAGAACACTATATATTGGTAAGGCTGGTGGGGTAAGAAATAAACTGCGTCAGAGAATAAGACAGTATATACGGTATGGTTTTAAAGAAGCTGAAAATCACCGGGGAGGCAGGGCAATTTGGCAGATAGAAAACTGTAAACAGCTTCTACTAGGTTATCGCTCCTGCGAAAATCCTGAAGCTAAAGAACGAGAGCTATTGGCATGGTTCAATGAGAAATATGGTACATTTCCTGTTGCGAACTGGGTATAAGTAAATTCTGATTGAAATGAGATGGGGCAAGATGGGTGAATATATAACTACCTTTTCAAAGATACATTTTACACCAACAGAGCCTGTAGCTGCAGATATAAAAATTAAGGATGTGGCTCATGCGTTATCTTTATTGTGTCGGGCAAATGGTCATTTTAGAAGTTTTTTCTCGGTGGCACAGCATTCAATAAATTGTGCGATGGAAGCAAGAGAAAGAGGTTGCTCTCCGAGAATACAGCTTGCATGTTTATTGCATGATGCCAGTGAGGCATATATTTCGGATGTTACAAGACCAATTAAGAAACTACTCCCTGATTATAGAGAGTTTGAGGACAGGCTTCAAAATACCATATGGAATAAATATCTTGAACAGCAACTGAACAATGATGAAGTAGCCCAGGTTTTTCAAATTGATGATGCCATGTTGTATTATGAATTTCTATACTTCATGGAGGAACAGATATTTGAGCAGAAGCCTGATATTAAATCTAATCCAGACTTTGAATTCAGGGGGTTTGAAAGAACTGAAAAGCAGTTTGTTTCATTGTTCAACAAACTGAAGGGTAAGAAAACCGGTACTGTTTCTGTGGGAGTGGACGGTTGCAAAGGCGAATGGATTGCTGTATCATTGTCAGATGAAATCTTTGAAGTTGGTAAATATAAGACAATTAATGAAATTTGTGAAAAATACTATACAGCAGATGCTATGCTAATAGATGTACCTATTGGACTGCCAGAAAGCAGGAATGAAGCAATAAAACGTCCAGACAATGAACTGAGGTCAAAACTAAGCAAGAAGTCCTCCAGTGTGTTTAATACTCCTTTCCGACAGATTGTTAATGCGCCCGATACAAAAAGCGCATGGGAATTAAACAATGAGCTGGATGCAAGGCAAAATCCAATTAGCATGGCATTATGCAATGGGATAAAGCATGTTGATGATTTCCTGCAAAATAATTATGAATGGAAAAACAGACTCTTGGAAAGCCACCCGGAATATTGCTTCTATTTATTAAACGGTGAGATACCTCTTGATGACAGCAAGCTGAATGAAAATGGCATTGAAGCCCGTATAAAAATTCTAAAGGCATACTTCCCAAATGTCAGGGAGGTAATTGATACATACTTAAAACAGAACAAATTCAGAAAGAAAATAGATGATGTGGTTGATGCGCTTTGTCTTGCTGTAGTTGGTCAGTTAGGCTTGGAACAAGGGTTTAAAACAATACCTGACATACCTTTCAAAGATAGAACAGGCTTGAATATGCAAATTACTGTAATTAATAAATAATTGGGTGGTGGGGAAATGAGCAAAATTTCTGCAATTCTATCTGGAGTTTCTGGGGAGCATTTTGTAGCGGCAGAATTGTCAAGAAGAGGATACATAGCCTCTCTTACATCAAAAAATACAAAAGGAATTGATTTGTTAGCATCAAATGAAGATGCGTCGAAAACTATAGGGATACAGGTGAAAACAAATCAAGGAAGTCGGAAGGCGTGGCTTTTAAATGAAAAGTGTGAGGAATTTTATTCTGATACTCTGCATTATGTTTTTGTAAATCTCAATGGAACTGGTACTCCTGATTATTATATTGTGCCAAGTACAATAGTTGCTGAATATATAAAGAAAGCTCATCAAAACTGGCTTGACACACCCGGTAAAAGTGGAAAGCCTCATAAAGATACTGCAATGAGGATGTTCCATGACTGAGAGGATGAATACTTAAACAAGTGGGAGTTGCTTGGGCTGGATTAATATAATTATAGATGATCCTCTACCAATAAATTCAGTTGATTCTTTATATTTATAAAATCGGTACCCAAATCTAAAGTTTTTACACTGATGCGATTGCCACCCATTGAATAATTATGGTCTGGTGTAATTTCTTCATCGGTTTTTGCATAAAGTAATACCCCACTAACATTACCAGAATTAGCGGTATCACGATTTTTTACATAGGTAAATATCTGATACAGATTGCCTGAATGAAATGTTTGGCTATTATAAAGGCTATTTGTCTGCAGAGTGCGAGAATAATATTTTGCATCTATTATGAGGGTTTTGCCGCCATATTCGATAGTAATATCAGTTTTCATAATAGGCAAAAAATCAATAAAGCCATCATCTACATTCCAATCAATTTGAGATGCTGAAACTAAAAGGTAAGGATAATGTTTTCGATAATAATGCAGTATAAATCGCTCATATAAGCTATGCATTCGCTGATCATCTACATATCTTGAAAGTTTTTTAGTGCCATCCTGTTCACTTATAAGCATTCCATGGATTACCAAGTAGCAGATATTGATAAGCATTTTGTAGGTTGCATTGTTACGATGGTATTTAATCCTTGACCACTCTATTCGGTATGGATTAATTTCATCGACATTAGTAAAATATAGTAAAATCTTTTTTAAAGCTTGCTTTTGTGAGACGGCAACATCCTGCGACCGCAGTAACAATATAGCTGCAGATTTTAGAATTTGGTTTATATACGCATTTTCTGTGTATTCGTCATACTCACAGACTAATTGTCTTTTTAACATTGTCTGCTGCTTAACGGATGCTGATACATCTATTTTACCGGTTGGAGAACTTAGTGAATCTACTTTATTAATATACTCTTTTCCCAGACCACGCTTTATCTGGTTTGAAATTCCTTTAGCAAGAATAGCAGCGAACAAGTCGGCGCTATTTTCAAAGTCCTCAGCTGCTACATTTTTATAGCTATCTTCATGCAGAACTGAAAAAGCGTAGGCAAGCATATAATAAATGTTCTGTATTCTAATCATTTAATACACCACACAGCTTCTTAGTCCAATTCTCAATTTTCGCATGCTCATCGAACCAATATTCATTCAGAAGAGGGAGAAGTTCATATTTTACAACGCCTGTCAGCCATTCATCAGTAACTTCCTCAGTAGTGCAGAGATAGCTATGCCCGATTCTAAAACCATCGCCAAGAGCCTCGTCGTTACTTATAAATTCATTTAGTGCCTTAATTTGCACTACTAAGGCTTTGAATTTGGGATGAGCCGTTTCCTCCATCATTTCTTTGAATTTCTCAGAATCAAAAGCGGGTTCAAGTTCAAAGAACGCAAAGCGTCTACGGAGTGCATAGTCAATCATCGCAAGACTTCGGTCAGCGGTATTCATCATACCAATAATGTGAATGTTTTCAGGAACGGTAAACATTTCATCTTTATAAAGGAGCCTTAATTCTTCGCCGCGTTTATCCTTTTCAATAAGCATAAACAGTTCACCGAAAATCTTACTAAGGTTGCCTCGGTTAATTTCATCGATAATAAAGAAATAAGGATTTTCAATGTCCTGTTCGGCCTTTTTACAGAATTCATAGAACGGTCCTGGCTTTAGCTCAAAACCTTTATCAGTTGGCCGGTAACCCATGATTAAATCTTCATAGCTGTAGCTTTGATGAAACTGTACCATCAATACACGGTTGTTATCTTTTTTGCCCATGATGGAATAGGCAAGCCGCTTTGCTGAATATGTTTTTCCAACACCCGGCGCACCTTGAAGAATAAGGTTTTTCTTGTGTTTTAAAAGATTTGTAAGTGTTTCATAACGACTTGTGCTCATGAAAACTTCAGAGAGAAAATCCTTATCCGTATATTCATCACTAGGTGTAGGGAATGCTTCAGAAGTGGGTGATGGTACGTCTGTGACTGCAACATTAACATAAGTTCCGTCAATAATACTTTCTATTATCTTTTCTTGGTCTTTTGTTACAAAGAAATTAGTAGCACCAGGATAGGTTAAAATCTCAAGTTTTCTTGTGCGTTCATCTGATAGTAAGGTAGAGCGTTTTACAATTCTATCAGTGAGTTTGCGCTCAATGAGAATAACCACACCCAAATATGGCTCATCTTTTAATGATTCAACGCTGTATGGGTCATTTAGATCCTGATCTTTCATTTCCGGGCTATCTGCTATTGTACCGCTTGCAATGATACCTCCATCAGAGCCGGATAGCCATATATATGCCTTGTCGCCTTTTTTAATTTGCTTGGTATATTGATTTACTGCCCACACAATTTTATCAAGGTTATTAATTGCATCGACTACATTGTAATATTTGGGATTTCCTTGGAATATCCAGCATGAAGGCTGAGAGAATTCATTTAAAAACTTTGAGTACAAAACCATGCCGTTTGAATAGGCCTTATTTCCTGCAGCAATATCGACCTCGTTAAAGTTTGGCGCAGCGAGTATTATTTTATGTGCTTCTAAAAAATCCTCAGCATTTGAATAAAAAAACAGGTCGGTATGTATTTGATCAGATAATGTAAGCTTGGTTGTAGAATTTTTCAAAGCAGTTGTGTATGCTGAAATTGTGTTTGACGAATACGGTTCTCCATTGGATTTTTTTTGTTTCTTCATCCAAATCTGAAATGTTGATTTCATATATGAGTCAGGTATTGTCTTATGGCTCCATTCCTCAGCCAGCGTAGGGTATTCCTTGTCTAAAAAAGCTTTGAAGTATTTCATGGAGGAATAATAACCATCGGCCCTTTCGGCAGCTCTATCCGATTGTTTGTGTGTCTGGAGATATTTTCGTATTTGTTCTTTACCAGTCAGAAGAGCTTCATCGCTAACAAAAAATGCCCAGAAATTGCTGCCTATATTATTGTTGAAGGCAAGAAAAGCATCGGAATAGTGCATTGATACTGTACTGTCTTTCCAATCCGTATGAGTTTCTTTTAAATATTTTTTAAACTCCTGCCTAATTTGGTTTATTTCATTGATTGAAACTGTCTCGGTCATTTATGACACCATACCTTTCAAGTTAATGCAGTCCGAATGCTTCTTTTACTTTTTGATTTTTTTGCATTTCTCTAATTTTTTATCACAGGCACAAATAAAAGGTTATGCAGCTGTCTTTTCAGCATTTTTGTTTACGGATTGAATAGCCTCTTGAATCCTTCGCCAATCATTAATTTTATTGTCATGCCCCCAAACTTCGAAAACATCTAGGCCACCAAAAAATTCTATATCTTTCATCTCATCAGGCTGAAGAGTTCCTTGGTTTTCTAATGCCTCTATAATATATTGGACCATACATATTTGTTCTTCTGAATATAAAGCAGTATTCAAAAAGTCAGAGAAGGCATTATTTGTGGCTTCTTTTGATAACCCTGTTAGAGCTCTAACAAATCGACCAAGTGAAGCGCCGTTTGCTTCTCTGTTATATTCCTCTTGTGTTCCTACTTCATGCCAAAAAATTTGCTCTAATTCCTCCCAGTCAGCATTTAAAAGAGGTTGATTGTTTTTTAGTTTTTGTATGGAAGGGCAATTGCTATGTTCATCAACATAGCGACTTGCACGACGGTAGTAGTTTTCAAGTGAATTGTCCGCAGTAAATCGTTCACCTTCTTTTTCTAACAAAACGCTGTCTGTTATATTAATAATTTTCTTTTTCATTTCATTTTTTAGGCAATACATTAAGTCACGGATTGTAAGGCGAACCATATCAAGTTCTTTCAATGTTGCTCCTGACCAAAAATCATCCTGTTGGATTCTTCTTATCAACCCCATGTTGTTCTTTACATCTGGAAGTGTAGCTTTAGTTTCAAGTACAGCGGCAATTCCTTTGATTCTATTAACAACCGAACGCATAACTGAATCATCATTGCTGACATTCGCAAGCATATACCGATACATCAATAAATCAAAGCGCCGTGCAGATTCTTCATCATCAGAAGCCGGCATTAAATTTGCAAGATGCGAAATTAGTTCCTCAGTTTCAGCCGTAGTAAGGCACATGAAGGATTGCTTATCAGAATATTTTTCAACAAATTGTAAATTTTGTTTTACTTGAAATTGTTCACGATTAAGTACTGAAACCTGTGATGAAATCTCATCAACCAGTTCAGAACGGAAGGAAGAGTATTCATCTTCACTGAATTTACCATCTTGTAAATTAAAGACGATTTGCGCTTTTAATTTGAATGTTTGCTCAGTAAGCGAACCCGTTTCAGTAGATTCTTTACCCTTGGGGTCTTGCCGGAAGAATTCAAAGTTCCCGAGGTAGTCAAAAACATAGAATTTCTTTTTGTTTTCGCCTGCCCCAAATAGGTCTTCGCACAGTCGTGTGCCACGACCAAACATTTGCCAAAACTTTATTTTTGAAAGTACACGTTTGAAATAAACCAGGTTTAAAATCTCTGGAACGTCAACACCGGTATCTAGCATATCCACAGATATGGCAATCTGTGGATACTTATCTTTCTGCTTAAAATTGTCAAGTAACGTTTCAGCCCGTTCTTCATAGTTGTCTATTACACGAGCAAACTCTCCACGATATTGCGGATAAAGGGCATTAAATTGCTCTTCTATAAAAAGTGCATGAGCATGATTCCGTGCAAAAATAATAGTTTTGCCGAGTTTGTCTCCACCTTCAACCTTCAAGCCCTTTTGCATAACATCAGTGAGCACTTGTCGGCATGTATTAATATTAAAAAAGACTTTATTTATTTCCTCACCAGTTATATAGTCTGGTATTTCCTCTCCTTCTTCAAACGAGTCTTCAAAAGACTGCTGTTCTTCTTCGGAAAGATCCTCTTTTGTAATGCCTTGAACTGGAATTTTAAACAATTTTTCAATACAATGATAGTCGCATAAATAACCATCAGAAACTGCTGTATCATATTCATAGGCATATGTAGGCATATCTTTTTCTAAATCGAAGAAGTCGTATGTACTCCTATCAACATCACTTCTTGGTGTAGCAGTCAAGCCTACAACAAGTGCATCAAAATACTTAAATATGGCACGGTATTTTTTAAATATACTTCTGTGTGCTTCATCGACAATTATTAAATCAAAATGGGCCGGCGTGAACAACTTCTTTCCGTCATCAGTCTTTTCATCATTGATCGCATTCATAATTGTCTGGTAAGTAGAAAAAATAGCACGGTCAGTAGGTTTTTCGTCCTTTTCTCTTTTCAAGAGGTTACAAGTGGATAGATTTGGCATATGCCTATTAAACGCTTGTTTTGCTTGCTTAACCAACTCTTTTCGATCAGCAAGGACTAATATGTTGGTTACCCAGTTATAATTAGAAAGTACATCAACAAGAGATACAACTGTTCGGGTTTTGCCAGTACCGGTAGCCATTACTAAAAGAGCTTTGCGACGGCTATCAGAAAAATCCTTACATACGCGTTGGATAGCAATTTTCTGATATGGTCTATCAGTAATTTCATCCTTTATTTCCACACGGTCGAAAGGCTTTCTCATATCCCTGCGATTAACAATTCTTTGCATGTCTTCTTTTGTAAAAACAGAATATACTGGGCGCTCCGGATAATATGAATCATCCCAAAACCATGTTTCATAACCATTGGTATAGAATATCAGCGGTCGTTGTCCTGTCATTTTTTCTATACAATCTGCATACTCTTTTGCCTGTTGTTTGCCTTCTTTTGGTTCCCTTGAAGTTCGTTTTGCCTCAACAACAGCAAGTGGTTTTCCGTTGTCACCATAGAGTACATAGTCAACTTTTCCGTTTCCATCTGGATTTCTGCTCGAAATTGGCATGCCAACTACTGGAACCTCAGCAATACAGTTTTGCCCGAGAATCCAGCCCATAGATTCTAAATCTATATTAATGATACTACGCCGAGTTTCAGCCTCGCTAATAGGTTTGGGACTAAAGGTTCTGGAAGTCTTATTTTTGATTTTGAGTGCTTCCATCTCTGCTTGAAGCCGCTTTACTTCATCAAGCAATTTTTCACGTTCATTTGTTTTCTCATCCAAATCATTTTTTAAATCATCAAATTCTGAACGAGAAATTGGGGTGGTGTTTTCCGGAGAAAGAAGCTTTTCGTCAAAACTGCGTTCTTTATAATCTGTACCGTAGCAATAATCAATAAATTGAATAAAGTCGAACAGATTGCCGAGAGCTAAAACTGCCTCACGATAGGTTATGTTTTGGTTTGTATGGGCAGCATGGTTACCAAGTTTAATAATATATTTTAACTTGCCCATATCTTTATCATCTATAGAATCTGCAAATGACGGATTATAGATTAGTGCTGCCAAGTTATCATTATAAGGGAGTTTTAAAGACTTATCGACCGAATAAAGCCATTTGACAGCTAACTCTGCACTTTTCCTACATCCCAATGCACAAAGAGATGGGCTTGTCGCTATCGACTTCTCAGCTTCAATGCAAGCATCAGCAAAAGCTATAAACTCTTTTTTGGATTTTAAAAACTCAAAATTCACCATATACCACACTCCTTATCTCAGACCCCTTCCAAGCAACTTGAAAAAGTGCTTAGAAACAGGATTTTCTTGATACAACACAAATCTATCATTAGTTTCATCCCGCATTATAAAAAATCTTTTAAAACTTCCAGTATCATCATCTATATCGTCATCTAAACAAACAACAAAATCTATGCCAGAATAGGGAGGATTTATATCTGGTTGCTGTTGAAAGGCTTGTAAATCTTCATCATATACATACCCAAAGCGCCTCAACAGGGATTTCATCTTTAGCTCGTAATAGTAACAGAACATTCCTACCAGAACAGAATGGCCACCCTCCATAGCTTTATACTGCATTGCCTTGTCATTAAGACTTGTAAATTCCGTACCCTTAGCGTTGCTTTTGACTTCTATAATAAAAACTGCATCGTCAACTGATATTATTGAATGACCGCCCATTCTACGAACTTGGGCGCATTGTTTGGCAATGACCAAATCGATCTGGCCGCTTTGGTTTTGCCCGTTGACATCAACAATTGCTCCTTTACAGCATTGTATATCACGATATCGATTCTCAATTTGTAGCTTTAAAAAGTCCTCACGTATTTCACCGCGCATCAATTTATGCTCAACCATTTCAGATACATTATACTGTGCAAGCAATAACTTTTCTGTATAATCATCATACCTTTCAAACATATCCTTGCCACACCTCGCTTTTTACAGAGAAAGGATTCTGTAAAAGGAAGCATTTAAACTGATTTGAAGCTATGTAATCATTTTTTCTACTTTGCATACCTAACAGTTATCCTTTCATAAGTCTTATTCGTCCTTATGCGGCGGCTAGGACGGTAAATTTCGATTTGTCGACTTGTTTGACGAAGTCTGCAAATTGAATTTGAAGTTCTTGCGGGGGGAGAATGATAGGAAATTCCTCTATATGCTCTTTATTTATTTGTCTTTTATCAATCCCTCCAACACATACACTTCTGATATATTCTCTATATTCGTCAGTGGTAAGTATGAACAAAATAAACTCATTGACAATACCTTTTTTTAGTCTTATTAGATATACATGACCATTAATATTAGCGCAGTCATCTTCTCCTAAATACATTGCAGCTCTACCTAAACTGCTATTCTCAGTGTTGATTCTGCCAGTTTTAGTCATCAAAATATCTCTATTTTTCAGACTGCTCTTTCCCATTTTATTATGAGTTTCTTTATCAATGTAAGCTATATCATCCAATTCCAACCTATTTCTCCAAACATTCTGGCTTCTAAAAAAGGCTATTCCCATTTCTACATAAACTTGATTTCCGCCTTTTGGCGTATTTCCACTCATTATTTTAGCTGATAACTTTTTTAGCCTTTCCAACTTCCACCCCATTGGATTTGTTACTGGATCGCCAAACATCTCGACAAACCGGGATTTGAAATCAACTAATGTACCTCCGATGAGACATCTTCACATTACTCTGATTCACCATTGCATACTGTAAAGTGGTGTCAATCTTTTGATGTCCCAATAGCTGCTGAACCTGTTCAATAGGCATCCCCTTATCAATAGCACGGGTAGCAAGGGTTCGTCTAAATTTATGAGGATGTACCTTGGGAATGTTTAACTGCCTACCCAACTTACGAAGTCGAATTTCTATCCCACTAATTTCCAAACGATTATACGGCTTCATCATTGATACAAATAATGCAGGATTATCATCTGTACGGCTTGCCAAATAGCTCTGCAAATGAATTTTTGTCCTTGCATCAAAATAAACCGGTCGCTCTTTTGAGCCTTTTCCTAAAACCACGCATTCACGGTTTTCAAAATCAATGTCATCCCGATCCAACTTTACTAATTCACCAACACGCATACCTGTAGATGTTAATAAATCGATAATCGCCAAATCTCGCAATGAACCACAATTATCCCTCATCAATTCCAAAGCCTCATCTGAATAAGTTTCCTTTACTGTTTGTCCTGACTTGACCTTATGTATACGGCGTACTGGGCTTTTGAGAATATGATTTTCGTCTTCAAGCCAGGAGAAGAAGCTGGATAAAATGCGGCGTATGTTGTCAAGGGTCACTTTGCCAGAACGACTATTGTTTTGATAATCTGCAAGATACTGTCGTAAATTATCTGTTGTAATGTGTTTTACTGTTTTATTAACTGTGGTCAACATGTTTTGGATTGTTGAACGGTAATACTTTAAAGACTTTTCCGAACATCCCTCTATACGTTTTGCCGCAAGAAATGACATTAGGATATCTTCATTTTGGCGCTCATCTTCCTCAAACACAGAAGCCTCATTGTTTTCTTTCACAGTTACATTGTACAGACAGTGGGTCAGTACCTTATGAAGCCTTTCCATTTGTGCATTATCAAGTGTAGAAACCATTCCCTGCTCGATTGCAATTATTAAATTCTCTTTCATATTTACATCCTCCTGTTCAAAATTTAAAATCGGCATAAGCCAATGACCAGGAAGATGAAAGGATTATCCAAAATATTTCTGCATAAGCGCATTGTACTGTAATTCTAATTTTTTAAGTCCTTCTTGTATTTCAAATTTCGATTTGTCGACCTGTTTAACGAAGTCGGCAAAGGTATTTTGGAGCGAGAGTGGAGGAATAATTTGTGAGTAAGCTTTCATTATTCCGGTGTTCAGATTAGGTTGAGTCCCCTCCGGTGCAAGCCTTCGGAAGTATTCGGTGCAGTGATTAAGTGACTTCAACAGGAATATCTTATTCAACCGCTCATCTATTTCCTCGAACGAAAGCCAGCCATCGTGTATGCATCCATCAAATGTAATAATTCTGGCAAAGCCTAACGATACACCGCAATTTGCGAAAATTAGACTTCCAGATTTTACTCGTCTGCTCTTTTTTACGCCCGCCTCAATGATGTTTTCTTTCGTTGAACGAAGGTATACATCATCTCCGGTTGTTGCATCACCAATTTTTATCCATGGTACAGTACCACCAAGGTATTGCTCTATTGGTCTTGGTGAACCTCCACGGCTAATATTGCATAACTCTCCAAGCTGCTTCACTTCCCATCCCATCGGGTTCGCCACTGGATCGCCAAACATCTCGACAAACCGGGACTTGACCATCAAATCCAATTTGTTAAGCTGTTGTTTCCGTAATGTAATCAAGTCAGTTGCTTTATCAATAACTGAGGCAATTTCATTCTGCTCATCAAGTGAAGGAAGCGGCATTTCTACCTTTAGTAGATTTATTTTTGTAAGACTCGGTATTGTAACAGTAGTATTCAGCCTATCAAAATCAAAACTTTTACAGAAGTAATATAAATACTTCGGATTGAGAATTTCTTCGTTTGCAACTAAACCAAAAGCAGTATCAACATTCCAAAATGGTTCCTTAACAAATATGGGATTATTTATACTTCCTTTTCTTCCTATAATAACTGTATTGGCCTCGCAGATATAAGAGTCTGCATAACCCATTATTCCGCCACTCCCATAAATAGGATACTTCCCATTAGGATTTTCTACTTGACGCTGATTTCTGCCGTTTTTTATTTGAAGAACATCCGAAAACATAGCCTTCATATTGCCACCTCCAACCGTTGAACATGTTTTGCGACAAACCGGGATTTGACCATGAGATCAAGATTGTTAATCTGCTGCTTGCGTAAAGCAATTAAATCACTTAATTTATTTAGCTGCGACGCAATTTTATATTGTATTTCAATAGGGGGGAGAGGGATGTGAACATCCTCAACAATTGATTTAGATACTTCCTTGAAGGTTGCTCCTCTGCCCAGAGAATTAAGGTATTCGGTTTTTCCCTTAAGATATCTATAAAGAAAGCAATTATGAATTTTTTCAGAACAAATAAGATTCTTGAAGCCCTGGTTACAGTACATTTCTGTGCCTGCAATTGCTACTTTGCCTATTGGAGCGCGTGACGATAACAAGACCGTGCCTGCGGGAAACGGCTTCAAGCTACTTGCACGGACGGCTTCAGCAGTAATTTTGCGTTGAGTTTCATAAACTATAGTTGTTTCATTATTAAGTTCAGCAGGAGTTACCCAGTTCAAGTCACCATTCCAATACTCTGGGACATTACTTTTGGGTGTTGTTCCGGATACAACAGTACAAACATCTCCGAGGCGAACTGTTTTCCACTTATTCATCCAACATTGCCTCCAATTCCTTAAGTCCAGTTAGAATACGGCTTTCAATATCATTTAAATCTGCCATGATCTCTTGAGTAGAGGGATATTCAGTAGCTTTAGATACTGTTTTCTTATATTTGTTTATGGACAAGTCATAGTCATTATCTGCAATTTCCTGTTTTGGCACGAGAAAACTCTGTTCGGTGCGTTCGCGCCCTGTTTCCGAATCTAAACTCTTAAACCGTGCCACTATATCCTCAATATCACCACCCGTACCTAAATCCATGCGCTTATCATCAAGACTATAACCATCTGATTGCATATCGTAGAACCAGACATTATCGGTTCCACCTTTGCCTGTTTTAGTAAAGATTAATATAGCGGTCGAAACACCAGCGTATGGCTTAAAAACGCCTGAAGGCATAGATATAACCGCCTGTAGTTTGTGTTTTTCAATTAATTCTTTGCGTATGGCTTTATGTGCGGTAGATGATCCAAAAAGTACCCCATCAGGAACTATACAGGCACAGCGCCCGCCGACTTCAAGTATTCGTAGGAATAGGGCAAGAAAAAGGAGTTCCGTTTTCTTTGTATCTGTAACTGATGTCAATGATGGTGCAACAGCATCATGGTCAAGTGAACCTTTAAATGGTGGATTTGCAAGGACTATGCTATATTTTTCCGTGTCACTGTTATCTTTTGATAGTGAATCATTAAATCGAATATCTGCCTCGTCCATATTGTGAAGGATTGTGTTCATTGCTGTAATACGAAGCATTGTTTGGTCGGTATCATAACCTGCGAACATTCCTCTTTGATAATGGTCACGAGCTTTTTTATCAAGTCTCAATGCCTTCTCATTATTTTTACGAACATATTCCCCAGCAAGAACAAGAAACCCTCCAGTGCCACATGCAGGATCAATTATAGTATCCTTTATCTGTGGATTGATAAGCCGTACCATCATTCGAATTATGTGTCGAGGAGTTCTGAACTGCCCGATTCGACCAGCGGTTTGCAATTTTGATATCATGTATTCATAAAGGTCACCCTTTAAATCATTATCTTTAAGGGCTTGAGTAAGTGCATCAATTGCAGTTACAACTTTTTCTGTTATTAATGGATTGGGCAGAGCAAAATTTGCATTAATCATATGTTGTGCATATGTGCTTTTTTTGCCGATTTTCATTCCTTTAATTTTATGTGTAGTTCCATCATCCAATTTAATAGTAGTATCCATTCCTTTGATAAATGGGAATACCCTGTCTTTAATTCGTTCAAATAACTGATCAGCAGGGAGGTGTTTGAATTTACTCCAACGTAATCCTTGACCATAATCATCTGGCGGAAATATCCGCTCGCTGGGAGAACCTCCGATCAATTCATCATTTCGCTCGTTTTGTTCTTCAATCATGTCAAGCGAACGGATGAAAAATAGGTATGTAAGTTGTTCTATGACTACTAATGGATTGGCAATACCATAAGAAAACATATCGTCCCAGATTTTATCAATTTGGTTTTTTAACTCACCCGTAATAACCACCTTCATTTCCTCCAAACTTTTTATTTATGTTATAAAATTTCACATTCTTCAAATGCTAGTCCCTGCTTTATTCGATAAACCCTGTTCCCGCATTGTTCACAGAATGCCGCATTACTATGGTTGATGTGGTTGCAACAACTAATACTTCTTTGAAGACCGGGTTTTAATGCCGAACCGCAAGCAATGCAAAAATTTGATTCAAGAGACAACCATTTTTCCTGTCCGCAATATGGGCATGTACCAGGTCGCCTTAAAAATAACGGTTTAGGCTTTGGTAACTTTTGTGTTTCATGGTTTTTGTATGTATAATGTGCAAAGCCTCCAAATTCATCAATTGTTCTACATACTGTCACGCTTTTGAGATATTCCTCAAAATTGTGAAGCGTTAAAATTACATTAACAGGTACATAGTTATAATCCTCTGTTGCCTTCTTGTACCTGCTAAGTGCTGCATCATCAGAAATTCCGCAAATTAATGCAATATCATTTTCATCAATGATATCAATCTGCCGCATTAACCACTTAGATGCTAATACTTCACCTGCAAAATTATCTGCTTCAAATTCAAGCTGTTCATATTCTTCACGAGATAACATGTCAGATGTAATCTTCGTGCGTTCGTTTCCTAAATGTCCTAAATATATATGCCCAATTTCATGTACAGTTGTCCAGAGCATCCTTGTCTGGGGAATGCTGTCTGAATTATTAAGTATTATGTCATACTGATTGGTAGCGGGGTCAAACATAGCTATGCCATCCTGACTCCTCATAACATGGTCAAGCACATACTGCTCAGGCTTGCCAATTTCATATGCAACTTGGTCAACATATTTCAGCTTCCACCGGCTTTTCTGTTTATTTATTATCTCATATGGGTCCACGGGGAGCCAGTGAATCCCAAACTCATTTAGAAACTTATGAGCCATATGAAAAACCCGATAGGCTGCTTCTGATTTATTTGGTAAATTCATCAGGATAAAGTGATTCCATTACCTTTTTTAGTTTTTCAAGATCTTCATTGCTAAGTCTTGCTCCCGCTTTGACTATGGCACGAAGATTTGGGTTTTCAATATAATCAGCCACCCGCGCGGCATTGCTTGCATCATCGAAAGCTTTTTGTGTCATTGCTAATGCTTTTTTATCCACTGTTAGTCCATTATCAGCAGTTCTTTCTACCGCTCTTAATTCACTGTCACCAACTGTGGCTTTTTCGGCTCGAAGTTTGTTCAATGCAGATTCTAATTTTTCCTTCTTTTGAATTTCCAACAAAGCATCAAGTTCAACATCAAGAATTGCTGCTAGTTTTGCAAGAATTTCAGGCTGAGGCTCTCTTGCACCACTTTCAATATAATCAAGGTATGACTTTGAAATACCTGCATCAGTACTGAGTTTTGCTGCAGACATTTTTGATGCCTTTCTTACAGATTTTATATATTGGCCTAAAGCTAATCCCATATCGATCCTCCTTGGAAAAATTACACACAATTAAAGGAATATTATTGACTATTGCCCACTATTTGTGGTAAAATTCCTTTGTAGTCTTGAAAAAGGATATATAATCCATTTCGTAAGACTATTTAATACAAAAACAATATACCACAACGAGTGGTAAAAGTCAATGAAATGGCAACTGATTTGTTTTGAGATATACGAAGAAAAGGAGGTCAATGAATATTTTGAAAAAAGAAATCTATTGTCCGATTTGCCATAGCCGCATTATAGATTCTGAAGTCGATGTACATACAGAACTTAGAGTAGTAAAAACACAAGGGCACAGTCCTCCACAGAATCTTTGGATACCAGACTACTATATTAAATGTTGGAAATGTAAATCGGAGGTTGGCCTTCGAAAAATACATTTACCAATGACTTCTTAGTACAGAGCACGATGCAAATGTGACATACGAGCCTGACAAGTAGCTTTAAAGCTATGCGTCAGGCTCTTTTTAGTTTTAAGCTGCTTGTCAGGCTCTTTTCAAAATCTTGAAAGGAGCCAAAACATGACAAGAAAATACAAAACAAATAAAAAGAACCGTACCAACTACATTTATTACACCATTGGAGGCGCAAAAATCATTATTACTCCAGGAGAAAATGGTGTGACTGAAGCTGAAATAGAGTTGTTGCACATGATGGATGACTCGGAGGTGGACGAACAGCGCCGCATTGATTACCGAACATCACATCTTAATGCTTACTTCGACGGTAAGGATAAAGAAGCAGATGACCGTAACGGCTACTTCGTAGATAACAGAGCAAATCCTGAAAGCATTTTTATAAGACATGAAGATGAAAAGGAGTATCAGAATTGCCTTGATAAGCTGTCTGAAGCTATGCAAACCCTTTTGCCTCAGCAGAAAGTCCTTTTCAAAAAAGTCTATTTAGATAAGCGAACTAATACAGACATCGCCACCGAGGAAGGTGTGACCGAAGCTGCAATCCGCAATCGACTGAAAAAGATACATGAAAAGCTAAGGAGATTTTTTCCGTCATGTAGGGGGTTCGATTGAATTCTTTTTTTCGCATATCGATGAGGGACAAAAATATACCCTCAGAAGGGAGAGAAAAAGATGAATCTAAAACACAAGGTCACTATTAATGTGACCAGACCCGGCGAAATCCGGAATCCAGTGCTGAAAAGTGGGTCTCAAACAATCCGGAGCAAGTTACTTAATCTGCTGTTCGGAGAAAAGGTGGGGTTGATTGTTATAACACCCGGCGATTCTGTTGAATCAGTGGAAATCAAAGAGATAAAGGAAGGAGGCATGGCTAATGAGCAAAACCAAACTACTGCTCGATGTTGTGTCTGACCTTAGAAGTTTGGCAGATAGTATTCAAGCGGTATGTAATGCAATGACATCTGAAGATGTGTCTCCTTCGGATGAAAAGCCTTCAGAACAAAAAGCTGCTCCTGCTGAACATCCAAAGCCAACAGTAACAATTGAGCAAATCCGCTCGGTGCTTGCAAAGAAAAGCCAAGCCGGAAAAACAGCCGAAGTTCGTGAACTACTGGGGAAATTCGGTGCAACCAAACTGAGTGAAATACCACAGGATTCATATCCTGAGTTGCTCAGGGCTACGGAGGCATTATGAGTAAACATTCCATATGCTCTCCCTCTTCGGCACACCGTTGGGAAAATTGTACCAAGTCAGCAAGGCTTGAACAGACCTTTGATGAAAGCGAAAGTGCAGTAGCCGCTGAAGGGACAGCAGCACATGCTCATTGCGAGCATAAGCTGAAGAAGGCTCTGAAGCAAAGGTCAAAAAAGCCGGTTTCTCAATATGACAGTGATGAAATGGATGAACACACTGACGGATATGTAGCTTTTGTACTGGAAGTGCTGGCTCAGGCAAAGCAGCAATGCAATGACCCTATTGTTCTTATAGAACAAAAATTGGATCTTTCAAGCTATATCCCGGAATGTTCAGGAACGTGCGACACCCTTCTTGTTGGGGATGGCATACTACATATCTTTGATTTCAAGTACGGTCAGGGCATTGTGGTTGAAGCTGAGGACAACCCCCAGATGAAGATTTATGCGCTTGGGGCATTGGAACTGTTTGACAGCCTGTATGACATTCATGAGGTGGCAATGACCATATACCAACCACGCAGGGAGAATGTCAGCACCTGGACAATCGGTGTTGCAGAACTTAAAACCTGGGCGGATGAGGTGTTAAAACCTAAAGCCACTCTTGCCTTTAATGGTGAAGGTGAGTACATTCCCGGTGAATGGTGTACCTTCTGTAGAGCGTCTGTCAAATGCCGTGCCAGGGCAGAAGCAAAGATGAAGCTTGCAACCATGGAGTTCGCACTGCCACCCTTGCTTACAGATGCTGAAATTGAAGAAATATTATCTTCCCTTGATGATCTGACAAAGTGGGCCAATGAAATTATTGCTTATGCAACAAACGCCGCCATCAATAACGGCAAACAGTGGAACGGCTATAAATTGGTTGAAGGACGGTCGGTCAGAAAGTATAGCAATGAAACTTCTGTTGCTGAAGCTGCCAATGCTGCCGGTTACTCAGACATTTATAAACAAAGCCTCATCACCCTTACTGAAATGGAAAAGTTGATGGGCAAAGTGAAATTTAACGAGGTTCTCGGTGGCCTCATTCATAAACCACCGGGCAAGTTGACTCTTGTTCCGGATTCGGACAAGCGTCAGGAAGTAAGTGTTTCTAATGTTCATGATGAATTTAAGGAGGGTTTTTAGGATGAATAATAATGTTACTACAAAGGTGATTACAGGTGTTGTAAGGCTTTCATATGCAAATGTCTGGGAGCCAAAGTCTATAAACGGAAGTGCTGAAAAGTTTAGTGTCAGCGTCATAATTCCTAAATCGGATACCAAAACCATAAATGCCATCAATGCTGCTGTTGACCATGCAATCAAGGAGAGTGCAGGCAAATTCGGCGGCAAGATTCCCAACAAAGCATCTCTCAAGCTTCCGCTCCGTGATGGTGATGCAGAACGTGATGACGAGGCTTACAAGGGTTCATATTTCGTAAATGCAAACTCCAAAACAGCTCCGCAGATTGTGGACAAGGACCTTAATCCTATATTGGACAAGACTGAGGTCTACAGTGGTTGTTATGCCCGTGTATCTCTTACATTCTATGCCTTCAACAGTAACGGAAATAAAGGTATTGCCTGCGGTCTTGGCAATATACAGAAAATCCGTGACGGTGAATCCCTTGGCGGCAGAAGCAGTGCAGAGGATGATTTCGCAAGTGCTGCGGAAGATGATTTCCTTGCTTAAACCAGTTTGTGCAATACGGGTGGCGGAGAAAAACCTCTGTCACCCATTAACCAAGGAGGTCATATGAAAAGCTTATCCATTGATATTGAAACTCATTCCTCTGCTGACCTTGGGAAGTCTGGTGTGTACCGGTATTCGGAAGCACATGATTTTGAAATATTACTTTTTGCTTACTCAGTTGATGATGGTGAAATCCAGGTTGTTGATTTAGCTAACGGAGAACAGATACCAGAGGAAATTATATCAGCTATATTTGACTCAAGTGTTGTCAAATGGGCATTTAACGCACTATTTGAACGCATATGCTTATCAAGACATTTTGGGAAACTGCTACCTCCGGATTCCTTCAGATGCACCATGGTATGGTCAGCATATATGGGCCTGCCATTGTCACTTGAGGGTGTTGGCGCAGTTATGGGACTCGAAAAGCAGAAGCTGAAGGAGGGCAAGGAACTCATCCGCTACTTCAGTGTTCCCTGCAAACCTACCAAGGCAAACGGCGGCAGGACACGGAATCTTCCATGCCATGCACCCGAGAAGTGGAGTCAGTTCAAGGAATATAACATTCGTGATGTGGAGGTTGAAAAAAGTGTAAAGGAAAAGCTGGGAAGGTTTCCGGTACCCGAAGAGGAGTGGTCAAATTATATACTCGACCAACAGATAAATGATAGAGGCATCCGATTGGACATGACTTTTGTAAAACAGGCCATCAGATGTGATGAGCAGTTTAGAAAGACACATATTGAAAAAGCCAGGAACTTAACCGGCCTTGAGAATCCAAATTCCACACAACAGCTAAAGGAATGGCTATCGGACAATGGATTGACGGTTGATTCTCTCAGTAAAGCTTCTGTAAATGACTTGCTTGAGGATGCTGACGGGGAAATTGAAGAGGCACTGCAGTTAAGACGGGAACTTGCAAAATCCAGTGTGAAAAAGTATACCGCCATGGAAATGGCTGTCTGTAAAGATGGAAGAGCGCATGGATTGCTGCAGTTTTATGGTGCAAATCGAACCGGGAGATATGCAGGTAGGCTGATTCAGGTTCATAACCTACCCCAGAACCATCTACCCGATTTGGCAGAGGTCAGGGAACTTATAAAAAGTGGCAGATTTGATGCAGTGGAAATGCTGTATGACTCGGTGCCAATAGTTTTGTCTGAACTCATCCGAACAGCCTTTATTCCCCAAAGTGGTCAAAGTTTTCTGGTTGCAGACTTTTCAGCCATTGAGGCTCGGGTCATTGCATGGCTTGCAGGAGAACGATGGAGACAAGAGGTGTTTGCCTCCCACGGCAAAATTTATGAAGCTTCAGCAGCTCAGATGTTCCATGTTCCTATTGAGGAAATCACCAAAGGCAGTCCTTTGAGGCAGAAAGGCAAAATTGCCGAACTGGCTCTCGGTTATGGCGGGTCGGTTGGTGCATTGACTGCAATGGGTGCTTTGGCTATGGGAGTGCAGGAAGAAGAACTGCTTCCACTTGTAAAAGCATGGAGGAGTGCAAATCCGAACATAACAAAGCTTTGGTGGGATGTGGATAAGGCGGCATTTACCGCAGTGAAGGACAAGACCCAGGTGCAGCTTGGAAGGTTGATATTCTCCTATGAAAGCGGACTTCTTTTTATAAGGCTTCCATCTGGCAGACGGCTCTCCTATGTAAAACCCAAAATTGAGATTAACCGTTATGACCGTGAAGGTGTGACTTATGAGGGTGTGGGTGAATCGAAGAAATGGCAGCGTATCGAAAGCTATGGTCCTAAATTTGTGGAGAACATAGTTCAGGCAATTGCCCGTGATCTGCTTGCCGAAGCAATGCAACGCCTGAATGCTGAAGGCTTCAGGATTGTACTCCATGTGCATGACGAGGTGGTTGCTGAAGATGAAAACCCCGGTGAACTTGAGAAGATGTGTGAAATCATGGGTCGGGTTCCAAAATGGGCAGACGGACTTTTACTCAGAGCAGACGGCTTTGTCTGTGATTTTTATAAAAAAGACTAACGGAGGTTTACAGATATGAAAAGTGATCTTGTATTTGAAAAGAAAGGTTTTATCTACACAAGCAGCACGGTGATTGCAGAAAAATCGGAAATACAGCATGAATCCGTAGTAAGGCTTATCAGCAACAACATTGATGATATAAAAACATTTGGCAATATTGATTTTTCCGATTTGAAATCGGGAAAAAGAGGACGCCCTTCAAGAGTCTATTATCTCAACGAACGGCAGGCTACCCTCATTATGATGTACCTGGATAATACCGAACCGGTAAAAAGGTTCAAGAAAGCACTGGTACAGGCATTCTTCCAGATGGCGGAGTTCATTAGAGCATTGAATACCGCAAGGCTTGAGTTCCCTGAATTGACATCGGCAATTCTTGAAGTGCATGAAACACCGAAGCACTACCATTTTTCAAATGAGATGGACATGATTAACCGTATTGTCTTGGGGATGACGGCAAAACAGTACAAGGAGGCCAATTGTCTTGGAGATGTTCCATCAATCCGTCCATACCTGACAGCGGAACAGCTATATCTAATAGGCATGCTTCAGAAAACGGACATTGGACTGGTGCTGACAGAGTCTGACTTCCAGAAGAGGAAGCAGACACTGGAATGGTACTGTACAAGGCTGAAACAAAAATTGTTGATAGCTTAAGGAGGAAAAGCCATGAATAAAACTTTGGATGCAATTATAAAGAAATATGGTGTGGAAACTGTTATTGCCAGATTGCTTGAACAGCTGAGAATACTGGCTGACAGTGATAGCGGGGAAGTAAAGACAACAATTAAAAACCTGCTGTCTGATTTGCCCAGTGACACTGAGTACATTTATACACTTTGTGAGTATACGAACCTTGTTACTTATACTTCCGGAAGTGCAGTCATAAATGATTCCCCATGGAAAGAGGAAGAGACAAGACGAGACCTTTTAGTCAGTGAGGGGGATGACCATGGGAATTAATAAATTCAATTCAGAGGGTTACCATGACCCAACGGCCTTTGAAGCACTGACCAGAATTGAAGCGGAGGCAAAGAAACAGGCGTACAGACCCATAGTGTTCATCTGCTCTCCGTTTGCCGGGGACACTGAGAAAAATATCCGGAGGGCGCAAGGGTACAGCAGATTTGCTGTAAGTAGAAACTGCATTCCATTTGCACCACATCTCTTATTTCCTCAGTTTTTGGATGATGAGGACAGATCACAGCGTGAACTTGGATTGTTCTTTGGAATGGTGTTCTTGGCAAAGTGCCAGGAAATGTGGGTTTTCAGTGTTTGCAACAATATTTCAAAAGGAATGGCGGTTGAAATTGAAAAAGCCAGGCAGAGGAAAATACCAATCAGATATTTTAACGAACGGTGTGAGGAGGTTGATTCCAGATGAAGATAGCTTTAGGCAACAGCCGCATGGACAAAAGATGGAAGAATAAAGACCTTACATGGGAAGAGTTTCTCGGACGGGTAAGCACGGCATTACGGACCACCGAAACGGTAGCTGAATATAAAAAGCTGTCAAAGGCAAAGCAGGATGACCTTAAGGATGTAGGCGGATTTGTCGGTGGACAGCTTAAAGAAGGTCGAAGGAAAAACGGCAATGTCCTGTGCCGTTCCATGCTTACTCTTGATATGGATTATGCTCCACAGGGTATATGGGATGAAATTCACATGTTTACTGATTACAGATGCTGCATCTATTCTACCCACAAACACACTCCGGAAAGTCCAAGGCTCAGGCTTATCATTCCTCTTTCTAGGGAGATTTCAGAGGATGAGTATCCCGCAGTAGGACGGATGGTGGCAAAGGATATCGGACTTGATTATTTTGATGATACCACCTATGAGCCGGCAAGGCTTATGTTCTGGCCATCCACTTCCTCGGACGGTGAGTTCATTTTTGAACATAAGGATGGAGAATTGCTGAATCCCGATTTATACCTAAAGCGTTATAAAGACTGGCGGGATACAACGCAGTGGCCGGTTTCCTCAAGACAATCGGAAGTGGTCAGACGAAGCTTGGAAAAGCAGGCAGACCCTCTGACAAAGGAAGGTGCTGTTGGTGCTTTCTGCAGAGCCTACCCAATAGAGGATGCCATTGATACTTTTTTACAAGGAATATATGAGCCAAGTGTGATGGAAGGCAGATATGATTATGTGCCTGCAGATTCCACCGCAGGGGTTGTGTTGTATGACGGCAAGTTTGCATTTTCCCATCATGCCACAGATCCGGCTTGTGGAAGGTTGTTAAATGCCTTCGATCTTGTAAGGTTTCATAAATTTAGGGAACTTGATGATTCAATCAGTGAGGATACTCCACCATTTAAGCTTCCGTCATTCAAAGCCATGCAGGAATTTGCCGTGAAGGATGACAGGGTGAGGCGCCTGCTTGCCGATGAAAGAGCGGCTCAAGCTGCAGAGGAGTTTACGGATGATGAATCTGATCCTGACTGGCAGACAAGGCTTGAGCTGGACAAACAGGGTGCTGTAAAGAATACCCTCAAGAACTTGATTCTTATATTGGAAAACGATGAAAATCTTAAATCCATTGTATTCAATCAACTCAGTGACGGTATGGAGATAAAGGGCGAGGTTCCATGGCACCATCCTTCAAAGTTTTGGAGGGATGCCGATGATGCACAACTGATCAGTTACATCGACAGCCGCTATGGTTCTTTTACGGCACGAAACTATGACATCGCTGTGGCAAAGGTTACGGATGACCGCTCATACCACCCCATCCGTGAGTTTATTGCAAGCCTTCCTGAATGGGACGGTATAGAAAGGGTTGATACACTGTTAATTGACTACCTCGGTGCAACAGATAACGAATATGTCAGAGCCATAACCAGGAAAACCTTATGTGCCGCTATCACCCGTATACTTGAACCGGGTTGCAAGTTTGATTCCATGCTGGTACTTAATGGTCCCCAGGGTGTTGGTAAAAGCACACTCATAGCAAAACTTGGCGGAGAGTGGTTTTCAGACAGTCTGAGCCTTAATGATACAAAGGACAAGACCGCTGCCGAGAAGCTCCAAGGTTACTGGATACTTGAAATCGGTGAACTTGCCGGTCTTAAAAAAGCAGAAGTTGAAACTCTCAGAAGCTTTTTATCAAGACAGAATGATATTTATAGAGCCAGTTTCGGCAAGAGAGCCACTCCCCACTTGAGGCAGTGTGTTTTCTTCGGGACCACCAATGCTGAAAAAGGATATCTCAGGGATACAACAGGAAACCGTAGATTCTGGCCAGTGAAAACACCGGGCAGTACCAAAAGAATGTCATGGCAGTTATCCCGTGAGGAAGTCCTGCAGATATGGGCGGAGGTTCTGGTTTACACCAATGAAGGAGAACAGTTGTATCTTGAACCGAGACTTGAGACTTTTGCAAAAGAGGAGCAGCGTGAGGCATTGGAAAGCGATGAGCGTGAAGGCTTGGTGCGTGATTACCTTGACACCCTCCTTCCTGAAAACTGGGCAAAAATGGGCCTGTTTGAAAGACGCAGCTTCTTAAGCGGCAGTGAATTTGGCGAGAGCAGGCATATTGGCACAGTAAAACGCACCAGTGTTTCCAATATTGAAATCTGGTGTGAGTGCTTTGGCAAGGAACGCACCAATTTAAAGCGCATGGACAGCAATGAGATATCCTCCATTATGGCCAAAGTCGGTGGATGGACCGGTCTTATAAAAAAAGAGCGAATTCCCATCTATGGCTCCCAGTGGATTTATGTTCCGAAAGGCAATCCGAAGTAATATTTTTTGGAGCGGTTGTTGCCAAGGAACACCGCCTGATTTAGTTCCGATGAGTCAATTTGTTCTTATTGGAGCATCTCATCGGAACAGGCGGTAGCCTTTGTAGTAGCAAAGCAAATAACGACCGTTGTTCTCTTGTTCCAATAGTTACAATTAAAAATTAAATTATATTTTTTATATATAAAAGATGCATGTACACACATATACGCGCGTAAAGGACTTTTTTGGATTTGGGGAACACCGCATAAGGAGAAAAATCATGAGAGAAAAAACAATAGAAAGACAGCTGGTGGCGGAAGTCAGAAAAAATGGGGGTCTCGCATTAAAGCTTGTATCACCCGGCTTTGATGGCATTCCTGACAGATTGGTGCTTCTGCCAAAAGGAATTATTGCTTTTGTAGAACTTAAAAGACTCGGTGAAAAACTAAGACCGCTCCAGGTAAAGCGAAAAAGGCAGTTGCAATCACTCGGCTTTTTGGTTTACTGCATTGACGGGATAGAACAGATTGGAGGTGTACTTGATGAAATACAAACCACATGAATACCAGACCTTTGCAACCGATTTCATACTTAACAACCCCATTGTAGCAATTCTACTTGAGATGGGTCTTGGCAAAAGTGTAATTACGCTAACTGCTATAAACGACCTCCTGTTTGACAGCTTTGAAATTATAAAGGTGCTTGTCATTGCACCACTCCGTGTGGCGAGAGACACATGGACTGCCGAGCTTGCCAAGTGGGAGCACCTTGAAAATATCAGGGCATCGGTGGTAATTGGTACGGAAAAACAGCGCCGTGAAGCATTGATGGCAGGTGCGGACATATACCTCATAAATCGTGAAAATGTAAAGTGGCTGGTGGAAAACTTCACCTTTGATTTTGATATGGTGGTCATTGATGAACTGTCATCCTTCAAAGACCATGGCTCACAAAGATTCAAGGCACTCCGGAAGGTGAGACCCAATGTGAGGCGCATAGTAGGACTTACCGGAACTCCTACACCAAACGGTCTCATGGATTTGTGGGCGGAGATCGGAATCCTTGATATGGGACAACGCCTTGGAAGATTTATCGGTGGCTACCGTGAAAGGTACTTCCTGCCGGACAAACGTAATCAGACCACCATCTTTTCATACAAACCCCGTGAAGGTGCCGAGGAAGCTATATATGAAAAAATCTCGGACATCTGCATCAGCATGAAAAGCATGGACTACCTTCAAATGCCGGAATGCGTATTAAATAATGTTGAGGTGGCAATGTCCGCTGAGGAAGCTGACTTGTATGAAAGACTTAAAAAAGACATGATTCTGCCTTTCGAGGACGGGGACATTGATGCAAAAAGCAGTGTGGGTCTTTCAAACAAGCTTTTGCAGATGGCAAACGGTGCTGTCTACGATGAAACCGGAAGTGCAAAACAAATTCATGACAGAAAGCTTGATGCTCTTGAGGATTTGATTGAAGCTTCAAATGGGAAACCCGTTCTGATTGCCTATTGGTTCAAACATGACCTGCAACGCATCTGTGAAAGGTTTCCGGTGGTGAAGCTGGACACTTCGGCTGATATTGCAAAGTGGAATGCGGGAGAAATCCCGATTGCAATTATTCACCCAGCTTCCGCAGGACATGGACTCAATTTGCAAGTGGGTGGCTCAACCTTGATATGGTTCGGCTTGACCTGGAGCCTTGAGTTATATCAGCAGACAAATGCAAGGCTGTGGAGACAGGGACAGAAAAACACAGTTGTCATCTATCACATTATAACCAAAGAAACCATAGACGAAAATGTGCTGAGAGCCTTAAACGGCAAGGAAAATACACAGGCAGCCTTGATTGAGGCGGTAAAAGCCAATCTTTACAGTGAGGGGGAAAACCACAATGAGTAAAATATGTTATGCAAATAAAGGCAATCAGTGCAGAATCCTAACAGTGGCAAGATGTATGGGGGAAAATTGTTCCTTCTTCAAAACCTCAGAGGAGCAAAAGGATGATGTGAAAAAGGCAAATACCGGGATTGCCTCTTTAGATAAAGCGGCTCAGAAGTATATTGCTGATACTTATTACAAGGGCAAGTACCCTTGGTTGGAAGAGGGTGAAAAGCATGGATGCTAAAACATACCTCAGTCAGGCGTACCGCATTGACCAGAGGATTAACAGCAAACTGGAGCAGATTGTTTCACTGCGGGAGTTGGCTACTAAAGCAACATTAACTCTGAGTGATATGCCTTCAAGCGGCACACGCAATATACACTCCATGGAAGGCATCATTACCAAGATGGTGGACCTGGAAGAAGAAATTAATATCGACATTGATACCCTTGTTGATTTAAAGAGGGAGTTTGTAAAAATAATAAAAAAGATAAGCAACCCTGAGTATCAGACCTTGCTTGAACTACGCTACCTTTGCTTTAAAACGTGGGAGCAGATTGCTGTGGATATGGGTTATGATTTAAGGTATCTTCATAAACTTCATGGCAGGGCATTGGAGAGTTGTGAAATTAATTTTGAAGAGGACACTAAAAGACATAGTAAGACACCCTCCGCCCTGTAGTATTATTATAATAGGCAAAACAAAAAATATATGAAGGCCATCACGGAGAAATCTGCGGTGGCTTTTTTCATGCCCGAAAAGGTGGTGAAAAAGGTGCCTTTAAAACCCAAAAGACCTTGTAGTATCAATGGCTGTGCTGAACTTACCAATGGCAGATACTGCGAGAAGCATCAAAAGGAAATTGACAGGCAATACAACAAAGAACGTCAGCCTCTTATGAAAAGGCGGTATGGCAGAGCGTGGAAACGTATCAGAGACAGATACATCAAGGCTCACCCACTCTGTGAAGAGTGTCTGAAGAATAAGAAGACAACCCATGCAAACGAGGTGCATCACATCAAACCACTGTCAAAAGGCGGTGACAGCAGTGATGAGAACCTGATGTCTTTATGCAGCAGTTGCCACAGCACTATCACTGCAAAGGAAGGTGGCCGATGGGGGTAGGGGGGTCAAAATCTCGGTTACCTTTGCACAGGGCAACGGGCGCCCCCCTTCACACGAAAAATTGCAGTTTCAAGAAGGGTATATACCCCCGGCTTGATTCTTGGAAAGGCAGGTGATGAAAAATGGCAAATGGACATGGCGGTGCAAGAGTCGGCGCAGGTCAAAAAAAGAAGGCACTGGCGGATAAATTGCTGGAAGGAAACCCCGGCAAGAGGAAGCTTTCTGTTGTTGAGTTTTCTGACACAGCAAATCTGGAAGGTTTGGCAATGCCACCGCCAAGAGAGTATCTTGCAGCCAAACAGAAAAACGGTAAAGACCTTATGGCTGTAGATATTTATGAAAAAACATGGAACTGGCTGGCAGAGCGAAATTGCTCACAGCTTATCCCGGCACAGATGCTGGAGCAGTATGCAATGAGTGTTTCCCGATGGATTCAGTGCGAAGAATGCATTACGGAATTTGGCTTCTTGGCAAAGCACCCCACGACCGGGAATGCAATGCTGTCACCTTATGTTTCAGCGAGCCAAAGCTTTATGAAGCAGGCAAACAATATCTGGTATCAGATTTACCAAGTGGTTCGTGAGAACTGTTCAACAGACTATAAAAACAGCAATCCCCATGACGATGTGATGGAAAAACTTCTAACTGCCCGGAAAGGGTAAAAAATTATGATTGGAGACTGAAGATGAATAATAAAAAGTATTTGACCGCTGAAAGTGTGACTGAGGGACATCCCGATAAACTGTGCGACCTTATTGCAGACAGTATTTTGGATGCGTGTTTGAGAAAAGACAAGCTATCCCGTGTGGCTTGTGAGGTGTTGGCTACCAAAGGCAAAATTGTTGTTGCGGGCGAGATCACCTGTAGAACAAAAATCGATATTCCCCTTGTTGTAAGAATGGTTTTAAAGGATGTCGGATATGACCCCAAGAGGTTTAGTATTGTAGAGCATATTCATAATCAAAGCACTGATATTGCAACGGGTGTGGACACTGCAATTGAAGTAAGGAATGGTGAATTCAAACCTTATGGGGAAATCGGTGCCGGGGACCAGGGCATTGTTTACGGATATGCAACCGATGAAACAAGAGAATGTCTTCCTCTCCCTGTTGTTTTGGCGCACAATATCACAAGGCGATTGACCAAGGTTCGTAAGGACGGCTTGGTTCAAGGTTTGATGCCAGATGGGAAGGCACAGGTTACCATTGAATATGAAAATGAAATACCAAAGAGGGTCAAAACCATTATAGTTTCCACTCAGCATTCTCCCGAGAAATCACAGGAGGAGCTAAGGAAGGATATAATTCAGTGGGTGCTGTGGGATGCCTTTAATTCCTTCCCCTTTGATGAGGAAACAGAGATTCTTGTAAATCCCTCCGGCAGATTTGTTTTTGGTGGTCCCGAAGCTGATACCGGGTTAACAGGAAGAAAGCTGATGGTTGATACATACGGAGGACTTGCCTCACATGGCGGAGGAGCATTTAGCGGAAAAGACGGAACAAAGGTTGACCGCTCCGGTGCCTATATGGCTCGATATATTGCTAAAAATGTATTGGATGCTTATCTTGCTAAAAGGTGTGAGGTAAGCATTTCTTATGCAATCGGTAAAGCTGACCCGGTGGCTATTGATGTTTGCACCTTTGGGACTGGTATCGTTTCGGATTCCGTAATCCGTGATGCGGTACTTGAGGTTTTCAACTTACGGCCTGCTGCAATCATTGAGAAGCTGCATTTAAGAGATGCGAGATTTGCAGACACCGCTGTTTATGGACATTTCAGTAACTTTTTAAATCACTGGGAGTGGACAGATAAAAAATATGATCTGAAAGAGGCGGTGAAAAAGCTTGAACATACAGAAAATTAAAACCAATATTCTAAACCCGGCGGACTATAATCCAAGAAAAGACCTGAAGCCGGGCGATGCAGAATATGAAAAGCTGAAGCGTTCCATTGAGGAATTCGGATATGTGGAACTGGTCATCTGGAACAAGACCACTGGGAATGTAGTGGGAGGGCATCAGAGACTAAAAATCCTTCACCAGATGGGTTTCGAGGAAGTGGACTGCGTGGTGGTGGAACTGGATGAACAAAAGGAAAAAGCATTAAATATTGCTCTTAATAAAATAGGCGGAGATTGGGATAACGAAAAACTGGCACTGCTCATTTCAGATTTGAATGACAGTGCCTTTGATATTTCTTTGACCGGTTTTGATGCTGCTGAAATTGATGAACTTTTCAAAGACAAGATAAATGACAAAATCAAGGAGGATGGCTTTGACGAGCCTCTTCCCGAAAACCCTGTCACCAAACAGGGAGATATATGGCTACTTGGAAGGCATCGCCTTATTTGTGGTGACAGCACAAAAGCTGAAACCTATAAAGCTTTGATGGATGGTAAAAAAGCAAACCTTGTTGTAACCGACCCGCCTTACAATGTAGCTTACGAAGGTACTGCCGGAACAATCCAGAATGACAACATGGATGATAAGAAATTTTATGATTTCCTGCTATCTGCCTACAAAGGTATGTATGACAGTCTTGCAGATGGTGGTTCGATTTACGTTTTCCATGCAGACAGGGAGACAGTGAATTTCAGAACAGCATTTAAGGATGCAGGGTTCTTCTGCCATCAGACCTGCATTTGGATTAAGAATTCTCCTGTTTTAGGACGCTGTGATTATCAATACAGTCATGAGCCTGTTCTTGTAGGTTGGAAGCCAACCGCAGGACATAAATTCTATGGGGACAGAAAGCAGCGTACTACTTGGAACTTTGACAGACCAACCAAATCAAAGCACCATCCGACAATGAAGCCTATTGCCTTGGTGGCATACCCCATAATGAATTCAAGTCTTACCAACAGCATTGTACTCGATCCTTTTGGCGGCAGTGGTTCAACCATGATTGCCTGTGAGCAGACGGAGCGGATATGCTACACCATTGAACTGGATGAAAAATATGCTGATGTGATTGTGAAGAGGTTTATAGAACAGCAGGGTTCGGATAATGAAGTGTTCCTTATGAGGGATGGTGTTGAAATTCCACATAGCAAGGTGGTGGATGCCGATGAGTAATCTTACACTTGGCAGCCTTTTTGATGGGAGCGGAGGATTTCCTTTGGGTGCGGTGATAAACGGAATAATTCCTGTATGGGCAAGTGAAATTGAACCCTTCCCTATCAGAGTGACATCCAAGAAACTCCCATTTGTAAAACACTATGGGGATTTAACAAAAATAAATGGTGCGGAGATTGAGTCGGTGGATATTATAACATTTGGCTCACCCTGCACCGACATGTCTGTGGCAGGAAAAAGAGCGGGACTTGAAGGAAAACAGTCAGTTCTTTTCCATGAAGCCATCAGAATCATAAAGGAAATGAGGTGTAAAACCAATGGAATGTATCCACGATTTATCGTGTGGGAGAACGTGCCGGGCGCATTCTCAAGCGGAAAGGGAGAAGATTTCAGGGCAGTCATTACCGAAATCGCAAAAATTAAAGATGAAGCCGCTGATGTTCCTATGCCTGAAAAGAACAAATGGCTGTGTGCAGGAGAAATCGTGGGTGATGATTTTTCCATTGCATGGAGAACCATTGACGCTCAATTTTGGGGAGTCGCCCAAAGACGCCGTAGAATCTACCTTGTCGCAGATTTTACAGACCAATGTGCCGGGAAAATATTATTTGAGTTCGAAAGCCTGTCAGGGTATTCTCCGCAGGGCATCCAACAGGGGGAAACAACTTCCGGAGATGCTGAGGATAGCATTGGAGCGCCAGTCTGCTTTGAACCGGGAGCCGCTTCAAGATTAGGAGGTCATTGTTGGAAAAACTCAACCTGTACCCTCCGTGCTGATATGGGAGACAATCAGCTTGCTGTTGCCATTGAAAACCATCCTTCAGATAGCAGAATTAAAGTTGATGACAGTGGAACAATCCAGACTCTTACAACAAGAATGGGAACTGGCGGAGGAAATGTTCCACTGGTTATGAACGAGAGACAATATGCTCTGACCGTAACCGAGGACAAGGCAAACACACTTACTGGCACTGACTATAAAGGAACTCAGTGTGTTTTTGAGCCGAATTGTGATCTTAAGCCTGCAACAATGAAAATCCGTTCCGGTTGTGAAGGTGGAGGGAAAGGTGCATTGGTGCAGGAGGATAAATCGGCAACCCTCTCCTGCAATAACGAACAGACGGTTTTTGTCCCTTTTTGCAAAGGAACAAGACCCCATAACAAGGATGAGGCACAAAAATGGGAACCTGCCACAACGGCAAACACTATAAATACATTTGATGTTGGTGAACAGAGAGCCAATGAACTGGTTGTAAAAGCCTATGGGATTTGCTCCGACAAAAGCAACTCTATGCTCTCAGACAATCCCAACAGTGGAATTTATGAAGCAGAGACAAGCAGAACCCTTGATGGAACCGGCGGAAACCCTTCTTGCAATCAAGGCGGAATTGCCGTGGTTGCGCTTCAAGGGAATATGATCGGGAGAAATGATAAAAATGGCCCACAGGGTGATGGTATAAATGAAGATGTCAGCTTTACATTGAACACCATTGACCGTCATGCTGTTGCTTATAGTTTGGACAGGGCAAGTTTTAATCAGGGACAGAATGCCCAGTTTGATATAAGCATTCAGGAGGAGCAATCGCAGACCCTTGTGTCAAAGGGTCCACATGCAGTGGCTCAACCGGGAAGCTTCTATCCATATATGAAAGCTGAAAGTCAGTGCTTCAGAACGGATGGGAAGGCAAATACGCTGGTAAATGGAACAAGCCCTGGATGTCATAACGGTATTGTGGAAGCGGAGTACACTGTCAGAAGGCTTACCCCTACTGAATGTGCATTGCTGCAAGGATTCCCTGCCGAGTGGGGTATGAACCTTGAGACTGAAAATCCATCCGTTCAGGAAATCGACTGGTGGAGCAAAGTATTTGAGGAACACCGCATTATCATGGGAACAAGCACGAAAGCCAAAAGCAGGAATCAGATTATAAAGTGGCTTCAAAATCCTTACTCGGATGCTGCAGAATATAAAATGTGGGGAAATGGTGTGGCACTTCCTTGTGTATGTTTTGTCCTCGCTGGTATTGCTTGGGTAGCAGAAAGTGAATGTACGAAACAGGCTGATTTTACTGCTGCAAAAACACTTGATAATCCCTTGGATTAGAGTGATTAATGTAACACCAAAGCAGTAAAGGAGAGGGTCGTGTGGAGGAAAGGAAATTGAAAGTATATGAAGCTCCAGGAAGGAGCTCAAGGGATATACCTTGTATAATGCTTCAGGGAAGATGGCTTGAGAAGCTTGGTTTTAATGTCGGAGACAGTATAACTGTAAAAGAAGAAGAAGGTACGTTGGTTGTCGAACTTGCTGAAAAAGGCGAAGAAAAATAAACAGAAATACTGTCTTGAATTACTTAAAACCCTTGCAATTCCTGCTGTTTAGAGTGATGTATGTAATAAGAGCAAATAACAGGAGGGATTGCAAATGGATCGAAAGGAAATGATCAGGCTTCTTGAAGCACACAGCGGAGCAAAGGCAAAATATATGGGAGTTCCCAGTTTTGATTATCAAATCGGAATTCATGGAGAAACCTATACGATCGGAAAGGACTGCATTATGAGAAATGAGGCTGGTGAGATAGTGGATTATGAAAGTGTTCTGCAATCAGCATCAGAGGGCGAACCCGAAGAATGCATACCAACCGCCGAATTGCGAACAGGAGATGAAGTTAATATTGCTGTTCCAATGGAAGGACATACCGGGGCGACACTTAGAAACCTTGTAAACATGATTTTCAGTAAACAGGTGCATTTGAAAAAGGCTCTAAAAATTGAAACTGACATTGTGAGCCTTGAATTTGTGGAGGCTGTCAATGACGAGGAAGTCAAGACTATGGAACACTTCAAGCAAGCTATGTTAAGGGTTGGGGTGGAAAAGTGTCCTGGTATAGGGTTTGACTTTGATGAAGGCTCAGTTGTTTTCAAATTTATTATAAGTGTTGAAGAATCTGAAATGGTGGATGCGGTAACAAGGCTGGTGGCTCTTTTGAGTAAAAGTGCAAAGGAGCAAAAATATGCATCCTTTAAACCTTCAGCCGATGACAATGTCAAATTCACTATGAGGACATGGCTTATAAGACTTGGTTTTGTAGGCGGAGAGTATAAGGCTGCACGAAAGGCAATGCTTAAATCCCTTGAGGGCAATGGTGCTTTTCGCAGGAGCAAGCCATCAGAGGAGGTTGTTGCCGAATGAACAGAATTTCAAAGGAACAACTTCTGCTTCTCCGAAAAAAGTATCCACCAGGAACAAGGGTTGAACTTTTAAGAATGAGTGACCCATATTCCAACCTATCAAGGGGAGCAACCGGAACAGTGATTTCAGTGGATGATATTGGAACCATTCATGTGAGCTGGGACTCGGGTTCAAGTATTGGAATTGTTTATGGAGAGGACAGCTGCAGAGTGGTGGAAACACAGTAAAGTCAAGTTATACAGGCAAAATAAAAGTGTGTTTATTTTGCCTTATTGGCTTGCTATATAGTCCTTTTAGAGTGATATATGTATATACCCGAAGGGGAAAAACACACTTTGAAAGGTGGCAAGGTTATGAAAAACACAAGGTTTGGAATCGAAATTGAATTTACAGGAATCACAAGGGCTAAGGCTGCAGAGGCGGTAGGCAAATTCTTAAACGGAACCATCCAATGTACAAACAACAGCTACGATTGCAGAAAAATCACAGCACCGGACGGCAGGGTTTGGCAGGTGATGAGCGATGCAAGCGTAAGACCTGAGACAAAGGAAAATGGCAGGACGCAATCAGCAGGCGACACCTACAAGGTTGAACTGGTCAGCCCCATCCTTACCTACGAAGGTGACATTCAAACCCTGCAGGAGATGGTCAGACAGCTTAGAAAAATAGGAGCCTTCACAAACAGCACCTGCGGAATTCACATACACCTTGATGGCGGAAACCACAACCCAAGGAGCATCAAGAACTTTATAAACATCATCGCAAGCAAGAACGACCTTTTCTACAAAGCACTTGAGATTGAACCCGACAGAATGCGTTTTTGCAAGAAGATGGATGAAAGCCTAGTGAACATCATCAACCGTAAAAAGCCAAAGAGCATGGATTCCATTGAGAAGATTTGGTACAGCGGTTACAATGAAAGCAGGGACAGACACTACCATTCAAGCAGATACCACTTTTTGAACCTCCACAGCTTTTTCACAGGCAACCATACGGTCGAACTCAGGGGATTCAACAGCACCTTGCATGCCGGGAAAATAAGAAGCTATATAATCCTTGCCCTTGCCTTGAACAAGCAGGCACTGACACAAAAGAGTGCAAGCAGCAGGAAAAACCAAACCGAAAACGAAAAGTTCGCAATGAGGACTTACTTAAACCGCATCGGACTTATCGGAGACGAGTTCAAAAACTGCAGAGAGCATCTTTGCAAGGCACTTAGCGGGTCAGCCGCTTGGCGATTTCGCACCGCAGCGTAGATGAATCCTTGCTGACAGGGGCGCATAAACCGCCTCTGTTGGCAGAAGCAATTCCTGCTTGGGAAAGTATAGGGTTTGGAAGATGCCCTTGGCACAAAGCCGCCACAGGGCAACCGGAAAGGGTGAAGTGATTATGGAAAAGATTAAATATATAGCTTACGGCAGTAACCTCAATTTAGAGCAGATGGCTTGCCGCTGCCCCACTGCAAGGGTTATCGGAAATGCAAAACTGAATGGGTATGAACTTCTTTTCAGAGGCGGAAATGGTGGAGCGGTTGCTACGGTTGAAAAGAAAAAGGATAGTTCAGTTCCGGTGTTGGTTTGGGAACTCGAGCCTTCGGATGAAGCGGCTCTTGACCGTTATGAAGGTTGGCCACACTTCTACAGGAAGGAATGGCTGAAGGTGAGGATGGGAAAGCGATGGGTCAAGGTCATGGTGTATATCATGAATGATGGCAGACCGCTTGGTTCTCCAAGCAGATATTATTACAACACCATCTTGCAGGGTTACAATTCTGCAGGCTTTGACAGTACCTTCCTTGATGATGCAGTCAGGAAGTCGGCAAAACAAGCATTGTAAAAATTAAAGTAAAAAATATGTTTTCAAGAACTCCAAGCCGGGGTTCTTTTTTTCATCTCTTTGAAGGAGGAGGATGGTTATACGAAAACTGAAAAAATACAAACCGACCATCTTCAAAGCGGATGGCTCGGTATATAAAAAAGATTCAGCATCTAATGCTGTTGCATTTATAAATTGCCTCAAACATACCAAGGGAGAATGGCACGGACAGCCATTTGAACTTATTGACTGGCAGGAGCAGATAATCCGTGACCTCTTTGGTGTGATGAAACCAAACGGATACAGGCAGTTTAATACTGCCTATATTGAAATTGCCAAGAAGCAAGGAAAGTCTGAACTGGCTGCTGCGGTTGCTCTATTATTGACCTGCGGTGACCATGAGCATGGCGGTGAGGTTTACGGTTGTGCCTCGGACAGACAGCAAGCATCCATTGTTTTTGATGTGGCTGTTGATATGGTGGAACAATGCCCGGCACTGAAAGCGAGAATAAAGCCTGTTCTGTCTCAGAAACGATTGGTGTATAAACCGCTTGGAAGCTTCTATCAAGTGCTTTCAGCGGAAGCCTATACAAAGCACGGTTTGAATGTACATGGGGTTGTGTTCGATGAACTTCACGCACAGCCCAACAGAAACCTATATGATGTAATGCTCCACGGCTCGGGGGATGCAAGAAAGCAGCCTTTATATTTTCTGATCACCACAGCCGGGACAGATCGTCACTCTATTTGCTGGGAGGTACACCAAAAGGCTGAGGATATATTGGCAGGAAGAAAAATCGACCCTACCTTCTATCCAATTATTTATGGTGCAGGTGAAAATGATGATTGGACTGATCCCAAGGTATGGGCGAAAGCAAACCCTTCAATAGGTATTACCGTTGATATAGAGAAAATTCAGATTGCCTGTGAAAATGCAAAACAGAATCCGGCAGAGGAGAATCTATTCAGGCAGCTTAGGCTGAACCAGTGGGTGAAGCAATCAGTCAGATGGATGCCGATGGAGAAATGGGATAAATGTGATTTCAGAGTTGACCCAAATGAACTCCTTGGCAGGGAATGCTACGGTGGACTTGACCTTTCAAGCACAACCGATATTACGGCTTTTGTTCTTATATTTCCACCGATAGATGATGATGACAAATATGTGGTTATGCCGTTCTTCTGGATTCCGGAGGATAATATAGACCTGAGGGTAAGAAGGGATCATGTTCCCTATGATGTGTGGGAGCGGCAAGGGCATATGAAAACCACCGAGGGCAATGTGGTCCATTATGGCTTTATAGAAAACTTTATTGAGGAACTTGGAACTAAATATAACATAAAGGAAATCGCCTTTGACCGATGGGGTGCGGTGCAGATGGTTCAGAACCTTGAAGGTTTGGGATTCACAGTGGTACCTTTTGGACAGGGGTTCAAGGATATGTCTCCACCTACAAAGGAACTTATGAAGTTGACCCTTGAAGGGAAACTGGCTCACGGAGGTCATCCCGTGCTTCGTTGGATGATGGATAATATTTTTGTTAGAACAGACCCTGCAGGCAACATCAAGCCGGACAAGGAGAAGTCAACAGAGAAAATTGACGGTGCCGTGGCTACTATCATGGCACTCGACAGAGCAATTCGGCATGGAGGATTTAGTGGGAGTGTTTATAATGAGAGAGGAATTTTGTTTATTTGATTATAAACTTTTTATTAATAATTATTATGAGCGGTTGACGCTACCGCTCGCAAGTGTTATGCTTTGTATAGTGGTAGAGTTATGCTCTCGTAATTATTAATATGAAGGAGGCCCTTAGTTATGAAGAGAATTCAGTTTTATCCCGGAACTGCACTTGAAGCAAAATTAGACGCTGAGGCACAGAGATTAGGTGTCAGTGTTAGTACATTGGTTGTGGATTTATTAAATGACTATTATGGATTAGTTCCGAAAAACACTTTATCTTTAACACAAGTGACTACAAAAGTTCTTAATGAAGTTAAAGATTATATTAGCAAGCTTAAGCCTGACGATGAGTTTGATTTACTTAAAGCTTCCGACACTTTCAAGAATATTGAAATGGTTTCTTCTGGCAAACCATCTGCAACCAGAGCCAATATTGGCAAAAGTTTTTCAAAAGGAATTGGAAAAACACCATTTGTTAATGTTGAAGTAGTGTACAGACCAGACGGAAAGGTTAAAAAGAGTCGTAACAATGCAACTATATATAAGGTTGTATAACGAATTTAAGCATCTTCAAAAAACGAAGGTGCTTTTTTCTTGCCCATTTTTAAGGAGGTGACCAAATGCAGATACCGATATTCGACAAATTTTTCAAAGCAAGAGACAAACCAAAGAATAGCCTTTTAGGTTCAGCCTATAGCTTTTTCTTTGGTAGCACCAGTAGTGGCAAGGCTGTGAATGAACGAACGGCGATGCAGACAACTTCAGTTTATGCCTGTGTCAGAATCCTTGCTGAGACCTTGGCAAGCCTACCGCTCCACATTTACAAGTATACTGACAGGGGAAAAGATAAAGCAATAGACCATCAACTGTATTATCTGCTCCATGATGAGCCAAATCCTGAGATGACTTCATTCGTGTTCCGTGAAACACTGATGAGTCATCTTTTATTATGGGGAAACGCATATGCTCAAATTCTCCGTGATGGAAGAGGCAGGGTTCTGGGACTTTATCCCCTGCTCCCCGACAAGGTGACTGTGGACAAGGATTCAAAAGGACAGGTTTTTTACCAGTACCAGACGGATGCTGGGTCAGTAGTGCTCAGAAGTGACATGGTTCTTCACATACCAGGTCTTGGATTTGATGGGCTGATTGGATACTCGCCCATTGCGATGGCCAAGAATGCAATCGGTATGGCAATTGCCACCGAGGAATATGGAGCCAAGTTTTTTGCTAATGGTGCTAATCCCGGTGGAGTCCTTGAACATCCCGGAGTGGTGAAAGACCCGAAGAGGATTAGAGAAAGCTGGAATGCAGTGTATCAAGGAAGTGGAAATGCACACAGAGTGGCAGTCTTGGAGGAGGGCATGAAGTTTTCTCAGATAGGGATACCACCTGAACAGGCACAGTTTATTGCCACACGGAAGTTTCAACTAAATGAGATTGCCCGTATTTTCAGGATACCACCGCACATGATCGGTGACCTTGAAAAATCCAGTTTTTCAAATATCGAGCAGCAGAGCCTTGAGTTTGTGAAATACACTTTGGACCCTTGGGTGGTGCGGTGGGAGCAGGCAATACAAAGAGCCTTGCTTCTGCCAACAGAAAAAAAGGAGTATTTCGTGAAATTCAATGTGGACGGATTGCTTCGAGGCGATTATCAAAGCAGGATGAATGGCTATTCGGTGGGCAGACAGAATGGCTGGCTGTCCTCCAATGATATCAGGGAACTTGAGAATCTCAACAGGATACCAGAAGAACTGGGAGGTGATTTTTATCTAATAAACGGCAACATGACAAAGCTTGCGGATGCGGGAGCATTTGCATACAAAAATGAAAGCGCAGGAGGTGCGACAACTTGAATAAGAAATTTTGGAACTGGGTTAAAAATGAGGATTCCTCAAGAACCCTTTATCTTGAAGGAGCCATAGCCGAGGAGACTTGGTTTGGAGACGAGGTAACACCCAAGCAGTTCAAAGCTGAATTAATGAGTGGAAACGGTGACATCACCATCTGGATTAACTCTCCCGGTGGTGATGTTTTTTGTGCCAGCCAGATTTATAACATGCTGATGGACTACAAGGGCAATGTCACTGTAAAAATCGATGGGATTGCAGCGAGTGCTGCTTCTGTCATTGCAATGGCGGGAAGCGAAGTACTAATTTCCCCCACCGGGTTACTGATGATCCATAATCCCATGACCATTGCTTTTGGTGACACAGTAGAAATGGAGAAGGCTATCGCCATGCTGGAAGAAGTCAAGGAAAGCATTATCAATGCTTATGAGTTAAAGACTGGACTTTCAAGAACCAAGCTTTCGAACCTCATGGATGCTGAGAGTTGGTTCAATGCAAAAAAGGCTGTGGAGCTTGGGTTTGCAGATGGAATCCTCTTTGCAAAAGAAGAAGTGCAGCAACCAAGCGGCGAAGGGATTATCTTCAGCAGGATGGCGGTTACCAACTCTCTGATGAGCAAGCTTCCACAAAAGGAAACCCCAAAAGGAACAGATGTAAACGAATTACTCAAGAGGCTTGACCTCTTGAAATTATAAGGAGGAAACGAATATGAGTCTGAATTTGGAATTGAGAGAAAAAAGAGCAAAGGCATGGGAAGCTGCAAAAGCGTTTCTCAATGCAAAGAGAGGTCCGGACGGGCTTGTTTCACCGGAGAACAAAGAAATTTATGAAAGAATGGAAGCGGAAGTATTCAATCTTGGAAAAGAGATTGAGCTTCTTGAAAAACAGCAGGCAATTGACCTTGAACTTTCCAAACCTTTAAATGCTCCCATAGTAAACAAACCTACCGGAGCGGTTGAGGAAAAGACAGGTAGAGCAAGTAACGATTACCGTCAGGCATTTTGGAAGGCAATGAAAAACAAGAACAGCTTTGATGTACAGAATGCCCTGCAGATTGGAACCGACAGCGAGGGAGGCTACCTGGTACCGGATGAGTTTGAAAGAACCCTGGTAGAGAGCCTTGTGGAAGAGAATATCTTCAGGCAGCTTGCAAAAGTAATTACCACTGCCTCGGGAGATAAGAAAATCCCTGTGGTGGCATCCAAGGGAACGGCATCATGGGTGGAAGAGGAAGGCAACATTCCTGAATCGGACGATGCTTTCGGTCAGGTATCCATTGGGGCATACAAGCTTGCCACCATGATCAAGGTATCGGAGGAACTCCTGAACGACAGTATCTTCAACCTTGAGAACTATATTGCAAAGGAATTTGCAAGAAGAATCGGCACAAAGGAAGAGGAAGCCTTCTTTATCGGTAATGGAACAGGCAAGCCTACAGGGATCTTTAATGCAACCGGAGGGGCAAGCCTTGGTGTGACAGCGGCAAGTACAACAGCCATCACAGTGGATGAAGTGATTGACCTTTACCACAGTCTTGGTTCACCGTACCGTAAAAATGCCGTGTTTGTAATGAATGATGCAACCGTGAAAGCAATCAGAAAGCTGAAGGATGGAAACGGTCAGTACATTTGGCAGCCATCCATTGCAGTAGGACAGCCGGACACCATTTTGAACAGGCCTGTTAAAACTTCTGCTTTTGTTCCAACAATTGAAGCAGCAGCGAAAAGCATAGCATTCGGAGATTTCAGCTATTACTGGATTGCCGACAGACAGGGCAGATCATTCCAGAGACTGAACGAGCTCTTTGCTGCAACAGGTCAGGTTGGTTTCAGGGCAACACAAAGGGTTGACGGAAAGCTTATTCTTGCAGAAGCCATCAAGGTGCTTCAGCAGAAAGCGTAGGTGAACCATGAGCAATGTTAAAAATTATACCGAGCAAGGCGGCGAAAAGACAGTAATCGGCGGTACCCTTGAGATTATCGCCGGAGGAAAACTTACCTTTGAGGGTGATGAACTGAAGCCTGCTGAACTGCAGGCTGACAGTACCGCCACAACAATTTCCGATTTGAAATCCGATTTTAATGCCCTTCTTGCAAAGCTGAAAGCGGCGGGAGTCATGGCATCAGAATAAGGAGGTGTTGGCTTTGGTGGTCACATTGGAAGAAACAAAAGCATTTCTAAGACTTGATTCAGACCACGAGGACACCCTTGTAACCAGTTTTATAAAAGCAGCGGAGGATATCGTAGAAGGTGTCCTCCGCTTCCCTCTTTCAGATTTTACTGTAGATGAAGGAGTGCTGCCGGAAATTGTAAAAACAACAATCTGGTATGTGGTGTCACAATTTTATGAGTTTCGAGAAAATGTGGATGTAAAAAAGCTACAGGAAACCTCGGCGCTATTGCTGACGGCATACCGCAATAAGGAGTGGTGAGGCTATGGCTTGGAATAATCAAAAAAGACAATATGTCGGGCAGGGCAGCATGGCAAAGCCTCTGCTCTCCATTGGGAAGCTAAGGCACAGAATCAAACTTCAGACATATATCTCCTCAAAGAATTCCTTTGGAGAGGAACGAAAGGTGTGGAGCGAATTTGCAGAGGTCTCAGCAAGTGTGGCACCTTTATCTGGCAAGGAGTTATTTGCCGCTCAACAACTTCATGCGGAAAGTACTGTTCAAATTAATATCCGTTACATTGACGGGGTTAACACCCAAATGCGGGTGTTGTTCAAGGAGAGAAACCTTGATATTCTGCATGTCTCCAACAAGGACGAGCGGAACATTGCATTGTATCTGCTCTGCAAGGAGCATGAGGAGGTGGTCTGATGGCAAGGAGTTATTCTGCAAGGGCTAAAAAGGTAAAAGCCGAGGTTGAGGGCGCGGAGGAAATTATAAAAATTCTCAAGGAGATGGGTCAAAACGCTGAAAATGTTTTACTTCAAGCAGCAGAAGCCGGAGGAAAAATTGCTCTTGATGATGCTAAAAGAAGGTGTCCCGTGAGAACGGGCAAACTCAGAAACAGTCTTCAGCTTGAAGTTGGCAAAAGCACTCCCTATAAAGCGGATGTAAGGGTAAAGCCGGGCAAGGAAGAATACTACGGCACCTTTGTCGAACTTGGCACTGAAAACCAAGTGGCACAACCATTCATGAGACCTGCGGTGGATGAGAACAAGGAGAAAATATCCGAAAAGGTAACAAGTGAACTCAGCCGTGCAGTCGGAAAAGCGAGGTGATTGGATGTTTGAGGAAGCCTTATATACACATTTAAGCAATGTAGTTGGAGTGAAGGCGATTGTGCAGGACAGGATTTATCCTTTGATGATCCCTCAAAACAAAAGCCTTCCTGCTGTTACCTACCAAAAGGTTTCAGGAGAAAGGATTCATTCATTACATGGTGATACCGGATACACAACTCCGGTATTTCAGATATCGGCAAGGGCTGAAACCTATGCCCAGTGTAAGGCACTGGCAGAAGAAATAAGGCTTTGCCTTCAAAACTTCACAGGACTTATGGGCGGCACTGACGGCATAGACATCGGTGCTGTTTTAATGTTTGGTGAAGTTGAAGGTTATGAACCTGACACTGGTGGCTGGTATTGCCACATGGATTTTCAATTTCATTATGAGGAAAGGGTGATATAGATGGCTGGAACAGCAGGAAAAAAAGGAAAGGTCATGATTGGGGCAAATGCGGTAACTGCTCTAAACAACTGGTCTTTGGAACTGGGGATTGATACGTTGGAGACCACAGCCTTCGGTGATGAGTGGAAAAACTTCATCGCAGGTCTAAAAGAGTGGTCGGCAAGTGCTGAAGGTGCTTATAACGTACACACTGATGCAAACGGACAGGCGGCACTGCAAAATGCGTTCCTGAATGGAACAGAGGTGGACTTGAAGTTGTATGTCAATAACACCAATTATTATAATGGGCAGGCAATCATCTCAAGTCTGTCAGTAGAAGACCCGGTGGATGACATCGTGACCATTTCCATTGAGTTTCAGGGGAATGGCGCATTGGCTTACACATAGGAGGTGTTTTTAGATGGGTGAAATAGCCGGAAAGGTTGGTGGTGTATTTGTTCAAACAGATGATGCACCAGTAACATTTACAGATGAATCAACAACGGCAGACCTGAGTTTAAGAAGATTCACAATTTCGGATGTCACCAAACGCTACTGGGATAAGAATTCACCAGTTACAGTCAAGGTGAATGGAGAGGTTCAGACTACAGGTTTTGAAGTTGAATACTGTGGCGGGGTTGTGGTCTTTGAAGAAGCAACGGATGGTGAGGATATCGTTCTGGTCAGCGGGAAATCAGTAACCGTGGAGCAACATGGTGGGTTCTTCACCTGGTCTGCGGAACTTGGGATGGAAACACCTGAGACCACAACCTTCATGTCTAATGGCTGGAAAGAATTCATCACTTCCATCAAAGAGTTTTCTGCTTCGGCTGAAAGCTACTGGGGTGATGATGAATTTTTCTCAAGGCTTGGGCAGGAGGTAATCATTGCACTTTATGTAGACACATCCTCGTCAAAGGCTAGGTATGAAGGTTATGGAATTATTAAGTCTGATGGAGTGGAAGCCGCCACAGATGATGTGGTGAATGAATCAATAGAAATTCAGGGTGTTGGTGTCCTATATTACAGGGAGGGATAGTGAAAATGGCAAAACAGAGTGTGACATTGGAACTGGATAAACCGAGGAGCCTGCGTTTCGGACTGAACGCACTGGTTCGAGTGGAAGAAATGATTGGAAAGCCAATCAGTAAGCTGGACTTGGACAACATTAGCGTAAAGGATATGAGAACCATTATTTATGCCGGGTTGTACCATGAGGATAAAAACCTTACTCCGGAAAGAGTGGGAGAACTGATTGATGATTTTTCAGATATCAATACTGTAGCTGAAAAATTGGGTGAGGCGATGACTGAGGCATTCGGAAGAAAAAACGGGAAGAAGCCGACAGCAGCAAAGGAGAAGACTGGGACTGGGACAGACTCCTAAAGGTTGCGGTCGGTGTAATAGGGCTTTCACCGGATGAATTCTGGAGGCTTACACCCTTTGAGTTCAACCTCATAGCTGAAGGATTTGTTACAAAAGAGGAGAGAAAAGCCAGTGATCTTCTCTATCTTGCATGGCATGTGGAAGCCTTTGCAAGAGCCAAGAAACTGCCAAAGCTTGAGACACTGCTGAAAAAGCGAAAGCCTAAAGCACAGCAGAAAGCATATACAAAGGAAGAACTTATAAATATAGCAAAGCAGAAGGGACTTGCCGGCCCATGGTAAAGTCCTTTTTTGCTGCTTGGAAGGAGGTGGACGGATGGCGGTTATAAGGAATCTGGTGGTGAAGGTTACTGCAGATATAGGAAGTTTGAAGAAGGGATTGCAGGAAGCACAGGATACCATGTCAAATGTGGGCAAACAGCTTTCAGGTGCAGGTAAAACAATGTCTGCAGCTTTAACACTTCCCCTTGCAGGAATGGCAGCCGCTTCATTGAAAGCCGGAGCAGATTTTGAAGCCGGGATGAGTAGCGTAAAGGCTGTATCTGGTGCCACAGGCGAGGAAATGAAACAGCTTGAGGATCTGGCACTTAAGATGGGTGCTGAAACCAAGTATTCAGCCAAGGAAGCGGCATCTGGCATTGAGGAACTTATAAAGGCTGGTGTCAGTGTAAAAGATATCATGGGCGGTGGACTTAAAGGCGCATTATCTTTGGCGGCGGCTGGTGAACTTGAACTTGCTGATGCTGCTGAAATTGCCTCCACCGTTTTGAATTCCTTCAGAGCCGATGGACTTAATGTTTCACAAGCGGCGGACATCCTTGCAGGAGCAGCCAATGCCTCTGCAACAAGTGTGTCTGAAATGAAGTTCAGTCTCTCAGCCTGTTCCGCTGTGGCGAGTTCTGTTGGTTTATCTTTCAAGGATACTAGCACTGCCTTGGCGGCATTTGCCAACAACGGCTTGAAGGGTTCTGATGCGGGTACTTCACTAAAGACCATGCTCATGAACCTCCAACCCTCCACCGACAAACAGGCAAAGCTGTTTAAAGAACTGGGACTAACCACAGAGCAAGGAACAAGTGCCTTTTTCAATGCACAAGGCAAGCTGAAGAGCATGGCTGATATTGCAGGACTTCTGAGGAGTAGCTTAAAAGGACTCACCGATGCACAAAGACTTCAGGCAATGGAGACCTTATTTGGTTCGGATGCTATTCGTGCCGCCAACATCCTATACAAGGAAGGCTCGGACGGTATCAAGAAAATGGAGTCCGAAATGATGAAGGTTTCCGCTGCTGATGTGGCGGCTGAAAGGATGAATAATCTTAAGGGTTCGCTGGAACAGCTAAAAGGATCTATTGAAACATTACAGATTGTTTCAAGCAAGGCTTTTCTTCCTATATTAAAGCAGCTTGCTGATAAGGCAACCATTCTTGTGAACAAATATATGGAACTGAATCCTGAAATCCGTAAATGGGTCACTATAATTTTAGCTGCGGTTGCAACGGTTGGACCCTTGCTCATGATTTTGGGTGGATTATCCTCGGGGCTGTCAGTGCTTGCAGGAGCAATTTCTTTTATTGCATCCCCCATCGGTTTGATTGTGGTGGCGATTGCAGTCTTGGTGGCAGGATTCATCTGGCTGATGAACACCAATGAGGATTTTAGAAATTCAGTTTTATCAATATGGGGCGACATACAGGCAACCTTCAAGGATGTGCTTGATTTTATCCAAGGCAAGATTGAAGAAGTGTTGCCGGGCATCAAGGCAAAATTTACAGAGGTGTTTGGCAATGTTCTCAGCTTTTTAAAGAGTTTTGCAGCAAATGCAGTAAAAGCCTTCAATATGTTTATTAACGGTTTCAAAGGCGGTGACTTAAGCAGCACAGCGAGTGGTTGGGAAACCGCATTTTATAGAATTGGAGCAGTGGTCAGTACAGTTTTCAATGGTCTCATCTCGGTTATACAGCCGGTGATGCAGACCATTTTTACTATTGTCAGTGATGTGGTGACAGGCATCTGGAATTTCTGGAACACATACGGTCAGCAGATATTCGATACTGCGGTCAGCATTTTCAATGGAATTCTTGCCTTTGTTCAACCAATACTGGCACAGCTATTTGCATCCTTTGCCCAGTTTGCAAGCTACCTCACACCGATATGGGAGCAAATAAAAACCTTGATTTTCTCCTTGTGGGGAGTGATTCAGCAGCTTTGGACATTATTGCAGCCCGTATTTATCGCAATAGGAGCGGCAATTGCTGTGTTAATGGGAATTGCTGTCGGAGTGCTAAATGGAATTATTCAGGCACTGGGACCCTTCATTCAGGCGGTATTGGCTGCGGTGAATTTTATTGTGAACCTTATCGGATTTGTAATAGCCATTATCAATGGTGACTGGGCAGGTGCTTGGAACTTCCTTGTGGAAGCCGCCAAGTCGGCATGGAGTTTGCTGTCAAACCTGTTCATGACCATTGTTAATCTGGTGAAGGGTTTTGTTGAAGGAATTATCTCGTTCTTCAAGGGTCTGTGGTATGCCTTGGTCGGAGGTTCAATCGTTCCCGACCTTGTAAATGGGGTTCTCTCCTGTTTCTCAAATATGGTTTCAGGGGTCACAAATTTCGTAGGAAACCTTGTCGGAGCAGTTTCGGGAGCGTTTGGAAAGATTGGCTCGGTTGTCGGTGATGTTGTAGGCAGTGCTTGGAACTGGGGAAAGAACATGATGGGCAATCTGGTGGATGGAATTAAATCCATGGCAGGTGGAGTAAAGGATGCGGTTTGTGGTGTTGCTGATAAAATCAAATCCTTTCTTGGCTTTGGATCACCGACAAAAGAGGGTCCTGGCTCCAATGCGGATACTTGGGCACCTAATCTCATCAATATGCTGAAGGACGGCATCAAGGCAGGAATTCCTGCTATGGAGGCAAACCTTCAGGCGGTTTTGAATCCCCAGTTCAGAAAGCCTGCACTTGAAGCGGCGGGAACTGGAATGAACGAAAACCTTATAATTGACCATACCGGAACAATCACTATAAAGGGTGTCAATGACAAGGGTGAGCTGATGGGAGTGGTGGATTTGATTGCCGCAGACCTTTCCGCTAACAAGGACAGATACGGTAAAAATCCGAGCGCCCACAAGGCATTCAGATAGAGGTGATTTCATGGCAGATACATGGGGCGGATTGTCCCTTAACATAACAGCATACAAAAGACCCGGAGCGCAGACCTATCTTGTAGAGAAAGAACTGCTTGCTCCCTATAACTCACGACAGGCAGGAAATCCAAATACAGTGTTGATGGGAACAGGACGAAAGCGAAAAACCCGTGAGGTCGAAGGTTGGGCAAGCCGAGCGGATTATGCAGTCCTTCTTTTCGATTTCTTAAATGCAACAGCCAAGTCAGTCTCCTTTGAGGATGGCTTTAATTTTGTCGCAAGGCTGTGGAAGCTTGAAGGCAAAGAAGAGCCGGACAATGAGAAGGTTTGGTATTCAGCGGTTTTCATTGAAAGTTAGGTGATGATTTTGATATTGAACGGAACTGAAGAAAAAAGGAATATATGGACGGATACTCCCTACTCCCTTGCCAATGCGACATGGTATGGTCACAGGAAGTTGGTGAGGAATTCAACCCACTGGTTTGCCTGCTTTGACCGCTATGGGGATGAGAATTACAGTTATCAAACGGTTGTAATGAAAAGTACGGATGGAGTCAACTGGGAGGACACAGGCTTTCCTTTCACTCCAAATGGTGGAATCAGCTTTGCCTATCCGAATATGGCAACGGATGCATCGGGCAGAATTCATCTTTGTGCCAGTGACAATACAAACAACACAATAAAATACTGCGTTTATGAAAATGATGCTTGGGGATTTGTGGAGACACTGCCTTCCTTACCAGGTGGCGGATATGTTGACGCAGATATTATTGTCTTGATAGACAGTGCTGAAATACCTCATGTGGTATTTGCCACAGGCGGTTCGACTGGAAAGGTATATTACTCAAACAAGGTATCGGGTAACTGGAGTGCTTACGAAGTAATACAGCCAACCGTTACAAGGTATTATCTAGATAGTGCTGCAATTGATAAAAACGACAATATCCACATCAATATGGTAAGCATGACCGACTATTTTATTTATTACTCCAAAGGCAAAGCCGGAGCATGGTCTCCATGGGAAAAGGTGTTTGACGGTTATGATGCCAACGGCTCTGATATTGGTGTTGACAGTGCAGGAAAACCCTATGTTGTTTTGGCAAGAGGTACTGAGGTTTCTTTGTATTCAAAAGATACTACTTGGACTGGACAGCAGATCAGCAGTATGCCCAATAACATACACCCCAATATTCATATTTCAGAGGATGACCAGATTTATCTTTCGTGGGGGCAATCACCTACTGATGGTTACAACAACCAACAGCTTTTCTTTTGCTCCAATGAAAGCGGTAGTTGGAGTCAACCTGTCAACATCACTCGTGATGATACCCTGAGCGGATGGGCTTACTCGGTTGTATGGGCGGATGCCACAGCCTGCGGAGTCATGGCGATGAACTATGACTACACCCACATCTGCGGATGGTTTGCCGGAGGAACTCCTGCGACATATTTCGACAAATGGGGTACTCTGAGACTGAATCTTACTCAATATAACAGAAAGGAAATCGGACAGCTTGCTACGGAAAAGAGTCTGATAACTTACATTAGAATCATTGCTCCACAAAGCAGGCTGATTTCTACAGGACGGGCAAGAGAAAGGCGAAGTGTCGGAGGCTGGGCAACCAAGGAGGATTTTGACCAGATAGAAAATGACTATGAAACCTTTGCCAAGAAAAAGGCAGAGTTTCATGACGGAACAGTTATTAATCCAGCAATCATAGAAGAATTATCAGCTATGCGACAAAAAGGCACACAAGCCGTGTATTATGAAATAACTTTTTTGGAGGTGTGAAGCGTGAGAATAATTCCTGAAAATGCAAGACAGCTTTTGAAATCACGCTCCATGCTTGGAGATGATTCCCCTACAGGCTGGATTGAGTTCCCTGAAATAAAGATGTCTGTCGTGCAGAGTGTGGATTCTGTGGGTGAAGGCAGCTCTGACTACCGTTGGTTTAGGGATATCATTGAGCATAATGGAAGGCTTTATATAGCCGCAACCAACAATGATACCTTTCCTAAAAACGGAGGACTCTGGGAATGGAATGGTGGTGTGTCTCTGACGCAGATTGTGGGTGCCGATCCGGCACTTGTGACTGATGACTTATGGATTGCTAGTGACGGCACTGATATTTATATGCTTCGGAGTAACGGTCTTAGCAGCCATGATAATAAGTTCTATAAAATGAGCGGAAATAGCTGGGTTGAAATCTGTGAGACTCCAACCTATCCTGATGGTAGCGGTGGTGCAGGTGCATTGCCATTAGTAGAAATGGTTTATGGAAACGGAGCCTTTTGGGCATTATCGAACATTTATCATTTTGGAGCGGAATGGGGCGGTTGTCTTTATAGCAGTTTGGGAGGGGCTTGGACAAAGGTATGTGATACCACAGGAAATCAAACTTACCCCGGCAGACTTTGGTACAACGAGGCCGATGGCTGCCTTTATGCATTCGGAAGAGAAGATCCACAGGATGCAGGCTCCCTTGTGAACATACTCAAATTTGACACCAATGGAGGCTCGGGTTGGGAATGGGTAGATTGGGGTTATGAGGTTTTCTGGGATAACAGGGGTGGTGATTCAACTTTCGCATGGATTGATGAAATGCTTCATGTAATTGATGGTGATACCGGAGATATTTATAGAATGAACGAGTACGGTTTCTTTGATAAAGTGTCGGTCACACAAAGCAGCTATACTCCATTAGTTTGGGATACCGCTGCAAGAAATGGAACCATTTATATTTCTCCGCAAATTGGCGGAAACGGGGTAGTCCTTACTTATTACAATGGTTCAAGGCTTGTGGAGCTAAACATTGCACAGCAATATAGTATTGCGGTTAAGCACCTTTTTGTATTTTCTGCTACAGGAAAACTCTATGGTATCGGACAGGCTTCGGTAGGAGCAACACCGAGGCTACTGGAGTTTGAACTTTCAGAGGGGGCCGCAAAGCTACAAGTGGACAGGATATCTATTCAGAGGGAGGAAGCGGCGGATAGTCAGAGAATGATCTTCTCACTTCCAAATGTCAATCCTGCCGACCCCACAGATGTAGGATATTTCAATCCTTACAGGAGTGGTAATGAGTTTGAACAGGAAATCAATGAGTGGCATTGTGTGATTATCCCGAGCCGAAAGGTTGTAGCAAAAATGGGATATGGAGATAATGTTGCAACAGTGTTCACCGGTGAGATTGACGATATGGAGATGTCTGCACAGCCGAGGGATTACTCCATTAGTGCAGATTGCAGGGATATGGCTTGCAGATTGATTGATAAAAATATCGCACTTGTGGAAGGTGGAAAAACAAAATATTACATCAAATATCCACTTCCAGCTGGCGTGAAAAAGTACTGGATTACTCCTGGAGGAACTTCAAAACCGGATATTTCAGATATCGTGAAAGACCTTTGTATAAGGGCGGGTTTTGCATCGGGAGATGTCATCATCGAGAAAACAAATATAAAGCTTGCACCCAAGTTTGAAAAGACCACTTATATGGATGCGATTAATGAACTATGTACTGTTTCGGGTTTTGAGTTCTTTATGGATGAGGACGGCAAGGCAAGGTTCTACTTTCCTACTGATAGAGAGCCTTCAATCACAAATGAGGAGGTTTATCTTTCAGGTACAAGCTATGCAAATCTTGAGCATAACCATCTGGTGTCCAGCTCAGATGTTGTGAAAAACGAGAGCGGAAGTATAACCTACAAAAGGGACACAGACTATTCCATAGACCTTGAAAACGGCAAAATCAGAAGGATTTCCAGTGGCGCCATCACAAATAACAGCATAGTCAAGGTCAGCTATGTCTATGCGGGCTGGTGCTTCCGTGAGGGCGAGGACATTTTCAGTTTGAAATTTGGCTCAAGCAGAAGAAATATCTACGGAAGTATCCGAGTGGCAGGCAAAAAGAAACAGGGTTCTACATCAACACCCTCAACCTTGTGGGACACAAGCAGGGTGCCAAAGGACAAGGTGTTGTTTGCAGACAATCAGAGTCTTGAAACACAGGAGGAATGCACCGAATGCGCTGCAAGGCTGAAACAGGACATGCTTAGAAGATACACCAGTGCCGAGTTTGATGCAGTGGGCAACCCGTGGCTTCAGGTTGGTGACAACATCATGATTGTGGAGTCAAGCACCACTGTTTCAGAGGTTTACAAGGTGTTGAGCATCAGCTTTGAGTTGTCGCCCGATGGCTTCATCATGGCAATCAAGGCTTTCCATGTAGGCTATACACCATTGACAACAGAGTGAGGAGGTGAACAAAATGCCGGGACACAGAAGCGCGGCAGGAGAAATATATAAGATTTTAGGTGGAAGGGATCAGAAAAGCACAGTGGCACAACCTGTGCTTTCTGAGGAAGAAGATGATGGGGATTACACCGACCTTGTAACCCATTCCTCCAATCCCGATGCCCACCATCCACAGCTTCATCATGAGGAGCATGAAGATGGCGGTTCTGACCCAGTGGCCGTGTCGGACAGCATGGTTGGAGAAAGGATAATAGACGATTCGTCCACGCCAACCGGGAATTCAGGAATGCTGACCTCTCTACTTGGATGGATCGCAGCCATGATAAAGGCAGTAACTGGCAAGGAAAACTGGAGAACCGCTCCTGCAACAACCCTTGAGGAGGCAAATACTCACATAACCAAGACAACAGAGCATCTTCACCTTGCCTGCCGATGTGCCACTTTGGCAACAATCACTCTCGCAGACACACAGATAATTGACGGAGTGAGCCTTTCATCCGGGGACAGAGTTTTAGTTAAAAACCAAACAGATCAGAAGGAAAATGGTGTGTATATTGTGGCAACAGGTCTATGGACAAGGGCGCCAGACTTTAACGAGAACTCCGACTTTACAGTTGGGGTTTTTGTTTATATATCGGAAGGTATCGTCAATAAGAAGAAGTTATTCCACCTTACAACCACAGGACAGATAACAATCGGCACATCGGTTATTGTGTTTGAGAACATAGATCAGGGCGGTGGAGCAGGCTCAGGAGATATGACAAAATCAGTTTATGACCCTGATGAGGATGGTGTGGTTGAGAGTGCGGAACATGCTTTAGTGGCGGATAACGCAGGACATTCTGATACAGCGGACCTTGCTTTGACAGCAGATACGGCTTTGGATTCAAATAAACTTGAAGGTCACCCAGCAGTATATTTTGCAAAAAACTCTGAATTATTGCTTTATGCATCTGAAATTGACTTTTACATTGATGGAGTAATAATCACTTTTGCGGATGCTTCAATAGCAAATTATACATGGGTGAAGGATGAGCTTGGCAGGATAACAAGCCTTTCAAACACCACACCCGAGCCGGATGAAGTGACCAGTGTAACCTACCATCCGGGAACAAAACCATAAGGAGGCTTTAAATATGGCCATTACAAAATATATCCATACCGTAAATATCGATGTTGGAATATCAATCACAGGCAAGATTCTTGAGTTTGGAAAGGATTTTCTGGACTGGCTTTATACCAATATGCCGGGTGGAGAGACCATGACCAAGAACACTCAAACACCCAATGTGGATTTGGCAAACAAAGCATGGAATGCAGTAAACGGTACTGCACAAACCGGAGGCTCGGCTAATACAATCAAGCTTGCAACAGGTGCATCATCTACGAATGATTTCTATGTGGGACTGCAGATTACTTTAACAGGAGGTCCCGGTTCAGGGGATGTAAGAAATATTATTGCTTATAACGGAAGCACAAAAATTGCGACAGTAGATACAAATTTCAGTGCTACCCCCACTTCCTCCACTACCTATTCCATCAGGGAAACATGGGTGCCTGACTGGCTGAAAGCCGCTTATGCTGATGCCAACAACTACCGTTACGTCACCGGAGCGATAACCTTCACCCATGCAGGAAGCCAATCTGACTGGGTTATATGCACGGTTTATGATGGCTCTACCACAAAGTACGGAGCGGTGATTATTGGTATTAGGAACAATTCAGCAAGCGGTCAGGTAGTATACGGTGAAATTACAAGGTATCAGCCGGATACAATCACGAATGCTTATTTGAATCATGATGAAACTTTAACCTTGCTGATTGCTGATAAAGAGAATGGCTATAAGATTATTTCGAAGGATGCAAATCCGTCAGATACTTCCGGAAACATATGGTATTACGGAGTTATAAAGCTGGACTCCCCTGTTGAAGTCACTGATACGAATGCATGGGTTATGTTTGGTCAAAATGATGCTACCAAAACAAGATTCACAAGGCAATTCAACACAGAGGCTTTGGGGCAAATATGCGAAATAACCTGCGATACCCTTATCCCGGAAGGTACTAACTTTACAAAGAACTATTATAATCAGAAGATTCCGCTGGCGAGAGTATGGGCAGGGGTAGCCGACCTTGGAATGAGGGGATATACCACAAACCTTGTGATTGTTCCCCAGTCCTTCACCATCAGCAACCAGAACTACACCATTAACGGGGACAGTTATTACGGTCTTGGTACTTTTGACAATCAAATTCAGCTTCCGGGTGGTGGCGCCAATGTCGGTCAGCGTGTTTTATTAAAAGCATAAGGGGTGGTTTGCCATGGCATATGATGTGACTCAAAGCAAGACCGCTCTTGAAGCAGGACCCATTGAAGTACCGCTTTGGATTTTAGAGAACGCTTCTGCGGTGCAATGGGACGAGAATAATTTCTCCTACAGGGACTGGCTGAAACAGTATGTTGACGGCATATCAGAGGATTGGACTTTCGGTAGCCAGTTTGCACCCATGATGCCACAAGTTGGCTCGGGTAGTGGTGACACAACAAGTGCTTATAATAACGGATTTAACAATGGTTTTATTATTGGATTAAGATTGAAGCGGAGGTGATGGAATGGAACAACACAAATGTATTCAAGATGAACGCATCCGAAACCTTGAAACAGGACAGGCTGAGATGCGTGTTTATGTAAGGGATATCAGAGAGGATATTCAGGAAATCAAAACTTCTCTGAAGGATTACAGACCGCCACCACAAAGCAATGGGAATGGTAGTGAATCTTCAAAGGTATGGCAGCCGATTATGATTGAACTCATAAAACTGTTGGGACTTTGTATTACTATACTTGGTGCAATTGTCGGAGCAATTAAAATTCTTGGAAAGTGAGGTTTTTAACTATGGGAAAGAGTGTTTATTTAAGTCCCTCAATGCAGGAGCATAACGAGGGTGTGGCAGGATACGGAACAGAGGAAGTAAGAATGAACCAAGTCGCTGATGTAGTAGAAAAAACGCTAAAAAGGCATGGTGTTACAACCTACAGAAACAAGCCGGAATGGACTCTGCAGAAGGTGGCGCAGGACAGCAACAGCAAAAAGCCGAACCTTCACTTTGCCATCCATAGTAATGCCGGCGGCGGGCGTGGAGGAGAAATATTTGCCTACGCTCCAGGCGGTGAGGGTGAAAAGGCGGCAAAAGCAATTTACTCTGAACTTGAACCGATAACACCTACAACAGACAGAGGTGTAAAGTTCTGGCCAGAGTTATATGAACTGAGGAAAACTTCTGCCCCTGCAGTTCTTGTGGAGATTGCGTTTCATGACAATGAAGATGATGCAAAGTGGATCATAGCCAATATTGAGAAAATCGGTGTTGCCCTTGCAAAGGGTGTACTCAAGTATTTCGGCATTGAGTTTGTTTCTGAAACATATGAACTTGAACAGGCGGTCAAGGTGCTAAATGAAAAAGGAATTATATCAGATTCAGACTACTGGATTGGAAATGCATTACCAGGGAGAATCGTAAGAGGTGAGTTTGCCGCTACTCTGATCAAGAGGGCGGCATTAATTTTGAAGGGAGGAAACTAAGGTGAATATACAATCAAGATGGAGAAGCAAGGCAGCTTGGGCATCAGTGGCGGCACTGGTGCTTTTTGTTTTAAAAACCTATGGACTGCTTGAGGGAATTGGCTTATCGGAGGACAGTTTCAAAGAATTAACTGCTCTGATTTTTGCTGTGGCTATTGCTTTTGGTGTGTTCAACAATCCAACGAGCAAGGACAGTTTTTAACATCAAAGTATCTGAAATACTGGGGCGGCTCTTATGGGTCGCTCCTTTTTCATGGAGGTAAACCAGATGAATATAGAACAAAAACAGAAGATATTTGAACTCAGGAGTAATGGACAGAGCTATCTACAGATTGCACAGACTCTTAGAGTTTCCGAAAACACCGTGAAGTCCTTTTGCAGAAGAAATATTAACAAGCCTGAAAAAGTTGAAACATCTGTTGCTATAAAAACTGTTGAAACAAAGGAATCACTTTCAGATTGCAAACATTGTGGGAAACCATTGATTCATGCTGACAAAGGTCAACCTAAAAAATTCTGTTCTGAAAAATGCCGCCGTATTTGGTGGAAGGCCAATGACGGCCAAATAGACAGAAAGGCCTGGTATGCCCTGAATTGTAGTATGTGCGGGATTGAATTTGAAAGCTACGGCAACCGGAACCGAAGGTTCTGTAGTCATGCCTGTTATATAAAGAAGAGATTTGAAAAGGGTGGTGGTGAAAATGACAAAAGAGCAATTTGAACGTGAGAAGAATTACAGGGTTTCGATTGCTATTGCCAAGTCCATGCTTGCAAAAAGAATTATAACCGAGCAGGAATTTAAAAGGATCGACAATATGCTCATTATTAGATACAAGCCTGTTTTTGGTGGCTTATAGGACAGAAATGACTTGATATTGTATCAATATCTACGGTAACATCGTAGCTGGAAGGGGTGGTTTTATGACCAGAAACATAAGAAAAATAGAGCCTTTGCTGACTAAACTGCCTTCAAGGAAAAGGGTTGCAGCATATGCAAGGGTATCAAGCGGCAAGGATGCAATGCTTCATTCACTTTCGGCGCAAATTAGCTATTACAGTTCGTTTATACAAAAGCATAAAGGTTGGGAGTATACAGGTGTTTATGCCGATGAGGCAGTTACCGGAACTAAGGACGGCAGAGAAGAATTTCAAAGACTACTAACCGACTGCAGAGATGGGAAAATTGATATGGTAATTACAAAGTCAATCAGTCGATTTGCAAGGAACACCGTAACTATGCTGGAAGCGGTGCGAGAACTGAAGAATCTCAATGTTGATGTCTTTTTTGAAAAAGAAAACATACACTCAATGAGCGGGGATGGAGAGTTGATGCTTACTATACTCGCTTCTTTTGCACAGGAGGAAAGCCGCTCGGTCAGTGAAAACTGCAAATGGCGGATTAGAAAGCGTTTTGCAGACGGAGAGCTTGTAAATCTTCGATTTATGTATGGATATCGCATTGTGAAGGGTGAGGTGGAAATCAACCCTGAGGAAGCAGATATTGTACAAATGATTTTTGATGATTACATAAGTGGCATGGGATGTAATCTGATTGCACGGAAGCTTCGGGAAATGAATGTTATAAAGTTAAGAGGCGGTACTTGGAAGGCTGAAAGAGTCGCTGACATTATAAAAAATGAAAAATATGCAGGCAATGCCCTGCTTCAGAAAAAATATGTAGAGGATCATCTGACAAAGTCATTGGTAAAAAACAACGGGGTACTCCCCAAATATTATGCAGAAAACACGCATCCGCCAATTGTTGAGGCGGATATTTTTTTGAAGGCACAGGAAATCATGGCTGAAAACAGAATGCAGAATGCCAGGAAAAGTGAGGTTGGCAGATATCCCTTTACATCAAAAATTGCATGCGGTATCTGTGGGAAGAACTATAAACGGAAAACCAGAAATGATAAGGTTTTCTGGAACTGCTCCACATATTTAGTGTTTGGAAGGAGCTGTTGTAGTGCGAAACAAATCCCTGAGAGCATTTTGATTGATGAAATCAATGACCTACTGGAGTTTGAAGAGTTTGATGAAGAAATTTTTAATAAGCATATAAGACAAATTTACATAAAAGAAAACAACAGCCTGGAGTTTATATTTCACAATGGTAAAGTGGCTGAAAAGAACTGGCAATACAAATCAAAAAGCGAAAGCTGGACGGAAGAAAAACGGCAGCTTGCAAGAGATAGAAGTTTGGAAAGGGGGAATCAACTATGCGAACAACAAGAGCAGTAACTGTAATACCGCCTACGGCAGGACGATTAGCCACAGCAGTTGCTGGAACTACTTCATTGAAAAGAGTTGCAGCCTATGCAAGGGTTTCTACTGACAATGATGAACAACTTTCAAGCTATGAGGCGCAGGTTGATTATTATACTAGGCATATCCAATCAAATCCTGCTTGGACTTTTATAGAAATCTACACCGATGAGGGTATTTCAGCCACCAGCACAAAAAAACGTGATGGCTTTAACAGAATGATTGCAGATGCTTTAGAGGGTAAAATCGATCTTATTATAACTAAATCCGTATCGAGGTTTGCAAGAAATACCGTGGACACCCTCACTACAGTAAGACAGCTAAAGGAAAAAGGAGTGGAGGTTTACTTTGAAAAGGAGAACATCTATACTCTCGACAGCAAGGGAGAACTGTTGATAACGATCATGAGCTCATTAGCGCAGGAGGAGAGCCGTAGCATTTCAGAAAATGTCACTTGGGGCCATAGAAAACGCTTTGCTGATGGAAAACTGATGCTCCCATACGGTCAGTTCCTGGGTTATAAAAAGGGTGACGATGGGTTGCCTGAAATTGTTGAGAAGGAAGCTGAAACTGTCAGATTGATTTATAAGATGTTCCTTGAGGGTAAAACCCATTCTGGTATTGCAAGATATCTCACGAAAGAAAGAATTCCTACACCTTCCGGCAAGGATGTATGGCAGTCCAGTACAATTACAAGCATTCTCCAAAATGAAAAGTATAAGGGAGATGCAATGCTCCAAAAGACCTTCACAGTCGATTTTTTGACAAAGAGAAAGAAGGTCAACGAGGGTGAGATTCCGCAGTATTATGTTGAAAACAGTCACCCGGCAATTATTTCCCCGGAGGTATTTGACCTTGCACAGCATGAACTTAGAAAAAGGAAGAATGCCAAAGGATATAAGACTGGCAGTGGATGCTTTTCGGGTAAGATTGTCTGCGGAAAGTGTGGTAGCTTCTATGGCAGTAAAGTATGGCACTCCACAAGCAAATACCGCAGAGTCATCTGGCAATGCAACCACAAGTTTAAAAATGAAGAAAAATGCAAAACACCGCACCTCTATGAGAATAACATTAAAGTGGCGTTTCTCGAAGCATTTAACAGTCTGCTTGAAAACAAGGATGAAATTTTAAAAGGATATGAAGCAATAATTAAAACTCTGACCGACACCTCGAGGCTTGACAAGGAGAGCGCCAGGCTTCAAAACGAATATGAGATTGTAGCAGAGCTTATTAGAAAATGTGTTGAAGAGAATGCAAGTACTGCGCTTAATCAAGCTGAATATCAGAACCGCTACACTGGGCTGATTGAACGCTACGAAGATATAAAAAGAGGGATTGAGGAAAATAGCAACAAACGGCAAGAGAGAAACGCAAAAAAAGAAAGTATTGGAGCCTTTATTAATCTGCTTGGGAGGGGGGATACACTACTATCTGAGTTTGATGAGGAACTTTGGCATTCATGCATTGAAGCAGTAAAGGTGAATTCGGAGAATCAGATTACATTTGTCTTCAAGGATGGATTGGAACTAGATTGGAATATATAGAAATGGCGAAAGGCCCACAAGACTTAAAACAAAAGTCTTGTGGGCCTTTTTTGGGTTAGATGAAAAAAGTTATGCAGCAAAATACGAACATTTGAAGAGTAAAATCATATAATATAATAGTTGACAGCGGAAACTATTGCGGATTATAATGGTAGTTGACGGTGGAAACTATTTGATTTTGAGAGAAGGTGGGCAATGAATAAAGAAATAATAGATATTTACAACCTAATTCAGGAAATATCTTGGCATTTTGGAAGTCGAGGGTTCAATGGAGAATGTTGTGGTGACTTATCTTTGGTTGAATTTATGGCACTAAAAAAAATTAATGAATGCAAAGAAATTACAATTCAAGAAGTAGGTAATGCGATTAACTTTACAAAAAGCGGAGCAAGCAAAATAATAGACCGTTTAGAAAACAAAGGGTATGTTATACGGATGAATTCCCCGATTGATGGGCGAGTATGCTGTGTATTGACAACAGAAAAAGGTATCGAAACTTTAGCTGGGATTATTAACTATTACACTTTAAATCTATATAACATTTTAAAGGGAATTGAACCCCAAAAAGTTGATCAGATTCGCGAATCATTAATTGTGCTTGTAGATGCTTTACAGAGTTTTAAGGAGGGATAATAATGCAAGAACAGGAAAATAAACGACACACAGAAGCAATAACCCTTAATATTGATGGCATGGATAGTTCTAACGAGGCAAGCCTGATAGACAAGAAGCTTGGCTCTCTTGCAGGCGTAGAGAGCTATGATGTTGACACCATCTCCAAACAGGTCCGTGTTTTCTACGACCCAGCCCAAGTTACAGTTCAGGACATCATCAGATCGATTCCCGAGACGGGTATGAACGCTTCTTTGGTGCAGACCCGCAAGGAACGAAGTTCCTGGTGGAGAGAAAAGCAGCAGTTGGCTCTCTACGGCTGTGGTCTGGTCACACTTATCGGGTTTGCTGCCCAGTACCTCATGGGCGCTCCGGCGCTGCTCTATAATGGGTTATTTGTTCTCGCCGTAGCCATCGGAGTCTTTTATCCGGCCCGCAAAGCAATCCGCGCTTTGATTAACTTCACCTTCACCATTCATCTCCTCATGCTCATAGGAGCAGGCGGAGCAATGATACTGGGGATGTGGTCGGAAGCATCGATACTGATATTCGTCTATTCGCTGGGCGATGTGCTCGAATCCTATGCTGTAGATAAGGCAAGGGGGGCAATCAGTTCGCTCGTAGCTTTGATGCCGAAAGAAGCACTTGTAAAAAAAGATGGCAAAGAAGTGATAATGTCTACCGAGGATATAGAGGTTGGGAATATTGTTGTAGTCAGACCGGGAGAAAAAATACCTGTTGACGGGACAGTCGTCCATGGTAGTTCTTTCGTAGATCAGGCAGCGGTCACTGGGGAATCTATCCCGGAACAGAAGCAGGTTGGCGATGATGTCTTTGCCGGAACCATCAACCAGAACGGGTCATTGGAGGTACAAGTCGATAAGCCTGTGGACGAGACGATGCTCTCCAAGGTTATCAGTTCAGTCGAGGAAGCGCAGGCCGAGAAGACTTCCTACCAGACCTTTGCCGAGAAATTCAGTCAATACTATACCCCGTTAATGTTCATTCTTGGGGTTTTGGTAGCCACGATTCCGCCGCTGTTCTTTGGGCAGGATTGGTATCCGTTCATATACCGGGGGTTGGTCGTGTTCGTGGTGTCGTGTTCCTGTGGGCTTGCCATTTCGGTACCCGTGGCCGTGGTTGCAGGAATGGCTAACGCCGCACGTAACGGAACGATCTTCAAGGGCGGCACCTATCTGGAGGTTGTTGACAAGGTTAAGGTAATCGCCTTTGATAAAACCGGAACACTAACCATAGGAAGGCCGGAGGTCACGGATGTCAAATGCTTAAACGGCATTTTAGAAGAGGAATTACTAAGTTTGGCAGGAGGCATCGAATCGAAATCAGGGCATCCTATCTCAGCCGCAATCGTTAGGAAGGCGAAGGAAAGCGATAGTTTCTCCAATGATCTGACGGTGGAGGACTTCGAGGAGAAATCCGGTTTCGGGTTACAGGCAACGATAGGTGGACGCCGCTATGTGATAAGTAACCCTCGGTTTCAGCAGGAACTGGGTGTATCTATGGAAAAGGTTCAGGAAGATGTCGCAGTGTTGGAGAGTCAAGGTAAAACCGTCGTCGTGATGAGCAGGGACGGCGTTCTGCTCGGCTTGCTGGCCATTGCTGATAAGATAAGACCAGAAACTAAAAAATCATTGCAGCAGTTGAAGAAGGCCGGTATTCGGACGGTAATGCTGACCGGCGACAACGAGCGATGCGCCAAAGCCATCGCTGAAATGGCCGGTGTGGATGAATATTATGCAGGGCTACTTCCTACAGGCAAGGTCGATACTCTCAGAAAACTGAGGGAGGAATTTGGATCAGTGGCTATGGTCGGAGATGGCATCAATGACGCTCCTGCAATGGCTGTATCCAACGTCGGTATAGCAATGGGTGCTGCGGGATCGGATATCGCTATCGAGGCAGGTGATGTGGTTCTGATGTCCGACGACTTAGGCAAAATCGCTTATCTACGCGGGCTTAGCAGACGAGCGATAAACACGATCAAACAAAACATCGTTGTATCGCTGGTCAACGTCGCTTTTATGATCGTTATGGCAGTTCTGGGCTACCTTGGGCTGGTCATGGGGCTGCTCCTTAACGAAGCCAGCGCAGTCTTTGTGATTTTCAATGCCCTCAGGCTATTGACATGGAAGAATAAGACCCTGTAATCATAGCAAAACCATAAACAAGAAGTTTGGTAAATAAATAATAAAAAAGGAGATTTAAAACAATGAAAAACGAAAACAACGACGAACAAGGATTTACGACCATTAACCTCCAACTCCAAGGATTGAGTTGCGCTTGCGAGGGGCAAATTGTAGAGAAGCAGCTTAAAAAACTAAAAGGAGTGAATAGCTTCAACCTAAACCCCGTCACTTTCAAGATGAAAATCAGCTATGACCCTGCACTGGTTACTACTGAAGAAATTCTGAAAGCGATTTCCAAAGGTGGAGCAAAGGCAGAGCTTCTACCAACGCGTTAATTTGGGCAACTTTGACAAAGGTATGGTGTCAAGTAATAGGTTCAATGCGGCTGCGTGATCCATAATATTGTGTAGCAACAGGCTTTAATTATTAGGGCTGTAGCCGCTGAAACCTCCGCAGGGTGTATAGAGAAAATAGATCTTAAATTATGGTATAGTACAACAACCCTTGGTGGTGGATTTGCATATTTTGAAGTGGTTTAATATGTAGGTGTTGCGATTGGAGCAGCCATTTATGGTTATATGCCTACTGATCTTCTGGCAAGTGTTGCAGGACGAGATAATCCTTTTGCTGTCTTTGTTGTAGCACTAATTGGTATGCCTTTATATATCCGTGTAGAATCGGCTATTCCTATTGGGCTTGCATTAATAGGAAAGGGAACCAATGTTTATTGATTTGGTTTGTTTAAGAAAATGGAGGTAATTTAAAATGAAAATTTCTGATGAAGCAAAGTTACTAATTACAGATGCGTTAGCTTCTAACAATTGCGATTGCTTGCAGGTAGTACTTAAAAAATCCTGTTGTGGTACATCTTTAAACTTTGTACCTATAAAACTGAAAGCAGGTGACAGTGCTGTTTCAATCGATGGCATTTCCGTGATGATGGATGACCAAGTAAAAGCAAGGGTGGAAAAAGTAACACTGGCTGTAGAAGATGGCGAGTTAATTATTCAGGACGATGCTCCTTCGTGTTGTGGCTAAGCTTGGGAGAATAGCAATGGGTATTACAAATACTTCATAGAAAACAGGAAAGAGAAAAATGGTACTTACATGTAGAGAGGTAGCTGTTAAACTATAAATGAATTTACTAACTCCAAGGGAAAGCCTGGGAGTTTTTTATTTAGATATCATTGACAAGAATAATGGAAACTTATATAATGAAATTAGTATATTAGATTTTTCTAATATTAGAGATATATTAAGAGGTGATAAAATGTCAAACATGGGAAATCAACTTATATCAAATGTATTCAAAGCTTTGGCGCATCCAACGAGAATTCAAATAGTGAGGTTGTTAAGGACTGGTGAGATGTGCGTTTGTGACATTCTTCCCAATCTTGATTCTGAGCAATCTAATACTTCTCAACACCTTACAGTATTGAAAAATCAAGGCATTGTTGACAACAGAAGGGATGGAGCAAGGGTTTTATATTCAATTAGAAATAAAGAAGTTTATGAAATGATTGATCTGGCCGAAGCAATTATTCTTCGACAGATTGAAGAAACAAAGTCTTCATTTTCAAAATGAAGAGGTTTTTGGGGAATAAAGTTGGCGGCAAGATTATCGCTATTTTAGGGAGGTAGGTACTTATGGATAAGAAGAAAATTTTATTGATACTTGGATTTGCGGGTTTTGTAACTATGGCAGACAATTGGGTGGTTTCGCCTATTTTGCCTTCAATTGCTCAGGACTTAAATGTGAATGTTGCAACAGCTTCCGTTGTAATTACTGCTTACATGTTGCCTTTTGGATTGTTTCAGTTACTATTTGGCTACCTTGCAGAACGTTTCGGAAAGAGGCAGGTTATCACATTCTCAATTTCGATTTTTACAATAGCTACTGCACTTTGTGCATTTGCTTTCGCTATTCCCGACTTGGCTTTTTACAGAGCATTAACGGGAATGTTTGCGGCTTCAATCATGCCAGTATCTTTTGCCCTAATCGGTGATTTGTTTCCAATGGAAGAAAGGCAATCAGCTATTGGATCATTCATGGGTATATCGATGTTAGGTCAGGGTCTCAGTATGGCGATTGGTGGTTCTATTGCATATTTTCTGAATTGGCGAGGGGTCTTTGGTGTCTATGCAGGGCTTGCTGTGTTATCTTCCCTCTTACTTTTTACAATAGGCAGAAAGATACCTTCAATCCAAAATAAAGAAAGCAAGGCTCTGATGCCATATATAAATGTTTTGAAAAACCCTTCCAGCGCAAAGATTTATTTATTAGTTGTATTTGAAGGGGTTTTCTTGCTAGGTTCCTTTTCCTTCCTTGGTGGCTTTTTAAAACAAGCCTTTGAAATAAATAATTTTGCAATTGGTATGGTCATGACTGCTTTTGGCATAATGGCACTGTTTGCAGGAAGAAACTCAGGAAAGATAGCTGCAAAGATAGGCCGTAAAAAAACAGCAGCAATAGGCCTTGGTCTTGCATGTATTGCAGATATATTATTGGTTACGATGGGAAGTTTTTTACCGCTTATCATCATTGCTGTTGGATTAATGGGATTTGGGTTTATGATGGTACATTCAACTTTTATCACAATTGCTACGGAATTCGCAGCAAGAGAAAGAAGCTATGCAACATCGCTCGTAGCATTCTTCTTTATGTGTAGTGGGGGAATTGGGACAGCAATAGGTGGGAGAATTGTTGCAGCATCAAGTTTTCAGATGCTATTTGCGATTTACGGTACTGGACTTTTACTGATTACTATTGCCACTCTAATTGTAAAGAAAAGCTTTCAGGCAAATATTCAGATTCAAAGGATGTGAATAAAAATATGAAGAATTGTAGTAATTGTGGCATTGCAATAAAACATGATGAAGATTCGCTAGATTGTTTCAAATTCGGAAAGAAAAATGCTTCAATTGTAGATACTGAAAAATGTGACTATTATACTAAAGTAATCTATGAGGACGGAGAGGCTATGACACCTCTTCAGCATCTTCTTCTGAAGGAACAGGAGTTAAAATCAAGGAAAATGAAAGGTGTGATATAGATGACTATTTTTTCGATTATATTTGAATGGTTAAATAATCAATTGCTTAAGATGGAGTGGCTTTCTAATTTAATAAAGCTTCTGGTAGAAAACGTATTTGGGCTAAGTGTACAGGATCGATTCGGTGGAAGCATTCACTTCTTTATTTATGATGTGATTAAAATATTTATATTGCTTTCAGTACTGATATTTACGATTTCATATATACAGAGTTTTTTCCCACCTGAAAGAACAAGAAAGATTTTAGGTAAATACAATGGGGTTTCTGCAAATATATTAGGGGCTTTGCTTGGAACTGTTACACCTTTTTGCTCATGCTCATCCATTCCTTTGTTTATAGGCTTTACAAGTGCAGGTCTGCCAATTGGCGTTACATTTTCATTTTTAATATCTTCACCTCTTGTAGACTTAGCCTCTGTTATCCTACTGGCCAGCATATTTAATTGGAAAATAGCAATAGCCTATGTGGTTGTTGGGGTTATCCTTGCAGTTATTGGAGGCACTATCATTAGTAAATTGAAACTTGAAAAGTATGTAGAGTCATTTGTTTATAACAATAAGGTGCTTGAGGCTGGACAAGAAGAACTGTCTACGCGTGACAGAATAGATTTTGCAAAGGATCAAGTGTTAGACATAATAAAGAAAGTTTGGATGTATATTCTAATTGGTGTAGGAATAGGTGCCGCCATCCACAATTGGATTCCTGAAAGCATCATTTCAGCAGTACTTGGTCAGGACAAATGGTATTCTGTTCTGCTGGCGACTTTTGTAGGTGTTCCCATGTATGCGGATATCTTCGGTACACTACCGATAGCTGAGGCTTTAGTTTCAAAGGGGGTAGGACTTGGAACTGCATTATCCTTTATGATGGCTGTAACTGCACTTTCTCTTCCATCAATGATAATGCTGAAGAAAGTTGTTAAAATGAAACTTTTAGCTATATTTGTAGGTATTGTAACTTTGGGCATTATTATAATCGGGTACTGTTTCAATACCTTTGGCTATCTTTTAATGTAGGCTTTAAAATCTTTTATATAAACTTAGGAGGTCTATTTTATGTCTAAAACCTGGTATCCTGTTATTGACTATGAGAAATGTATTGAGTGTGGCGCTTGTACAGACATGTGCAAACATGGGGTGTATGATGTTAAAAAAGCACCTACTCCGGTTGTTGTTAAACCGGAAGGATGTATCCAAGGCTGTTATGGATGCGGAAATCTTTGCCCATCAGAAGCTATTTCATATGTAGGGGATAAAACACAGAAAAATGATAATTGCTGTTGTTCATGCGGGGATGAAAGTGGAGGGTGCTGCTAATGAGTAATGAAAATGTTACTAGCTCAAAAAAAGGGATGGCTATAAAAATCATCATACCAGTATTGCTGGTTTGTGTTTTAGTTGGCATATGGGTAGTTAAAAATAATAAAAAAGATACTGCGCCATTAAGTAGTGTAGAAAATACCGACTTTGCACTTCATGTAACAGAAAAACTTGACCTTGAAAAGCTTAAGTCATATAAGGTGCCAATTATAATTGACTTTGGTTCTGATTCCTGCATTCCTTGTAAACTAATGGCCCCTGTACTAAAAGAGCTAAATACAGAAATGCAGGGGAAAGCAATCATAAGATTTGTTGATGTATGGAAGTATAAGGATTTAGCTGAAGGTTATCCAATTAGTGTGATACCTACACAAATTTTTATTGATGCAAATGGCAAGCCATATAAACCTAAAAATCCTGATGCTTTGGAACTTAAGCAATACACATCAAAAGATACAGGTGAGCATGTTTTTACTGCTCATGAAGGTGGCCTTACCAAAGATCAGATGTTAAGTGTGCTAAAGGAAATGGGGGTAAAATGATGAATGGTGCTATAAACCAATGGCTTGAATCACTTTCAGCCGCTATTTCAGCAAATATTTGGGTTGCACCGCTTTTGGCATTGCTTGCAGGTATACTTACATCTGTTACTCCGTGTGCACTTACAAGTGTACCGCTTGTTATAGGGTATGTGGGGGGCACGGGACAAAGGGATACTAAAAGAGCATTTTGGTTATCAGTTGTATTTTCTGCAGGTATGGCAGTGACATTTACCATTTTAGGTACAGCTGCATCCTTGCTTGGAAGACTCATGCAGGGGACGGGTTCATGGTGGTATATAATACTTGGAGTACTTATGCTTTTAATGGCTCTTCAGACCTGGGAGGTATACAACTTCATTCCTTCTTCCTACGCTATTAGTAAAAGCACTAAGCGCGGCTTTGTGGGGGCGTTCTTTGCTGGAGTTTTGGGTGGCTTTTTCTCATCACCTTGTGCAACACCGGTTTTAGTTGTACTTCTTGCAATTGTAGCAAAAGGAGGAAGTCTGCTATGGGGAATATTACTATTGTTGCTTTACTCTTTAGGACACAGTTTTTTGGTTCTCATAGCAGGAACATCTGTGGGATTTGTACATAAGATATCGTCAAATGAGAAATATGGAAATGCGAGTAAGATTCTTAAAATTATTATGGGTTCACTTATTTTGTTGATAGCATTTTATATGTTCTATTTAGGTTTCTAGCAAATAACGTTTTGAAGGAGTGTTTTAATATGATAATTAAGATTTTAGGTCCGGGATGTAAGAATTGTGTAACGTTAAAGGATAATACAGAGGCAGCATTAAAAGAAACAGGTATTCAAGCGGATATTATAAAGGTAACGGATTTTCAAGACATTATGGCCTATGGCATAATGTCAACGCCTGGATTGGTAATTGATGAGAAGGTTGTTTCATTTGGTAAGGTTTTAAAACCTAAAGAAATTACAAAAATCCTTGAAAATATTAAGTAAAATGAATGGAGAATGCTCATGGCAAATAATAAGGAAGATATTAGAGATTTGATTAGAAAAAATTATGCGGAGGTTGCGTTGAACGGTTCCGAAGGAGGCTGTTGCGGAGGAGGTTGTAGCTGCAGTGGAACTCCAATAGATATCGGCGAATCCTCTATTAAAATAGGTTATGCTGAAGATGACCTTTCAAATGTACCACTTGAAGCTAACATGGGATTAGGGTGCGGCAATCCAATTGCTATTGCTGCATTAAAAGAAGGTGAAGTTGTACTTGACCTTGGAAGCGGTGGTGGATTTGACTGCTTTCTTTCAAGAAGACAGGTTGGAGAGACAGGATTTGTTATCGGCGTTGATATGACACCTGAAATGATTAAACTTGCAAGAAATAATGCTGAGAAAAGCGGATATTCAAATGTAGAATTTAGACTTGGCGAGATTGAACATTTGCCTGTTGCGGATGCTTCTGTTGATGTTATAATTTCAAATTGTGTCATTAATTTATCCCTGGATAAGCAAATGGTTTTTAAGGAGGCTTTCAGGGTTCTAAAATCTGGTGGCCGTCTATCCATTTCTGATGTTGTTGCAACGGCAGAATTACCGGAACAGATCAGACATGATTTGACAATGATGACGGGGTGTATAGCAGGTGCAGAATACGTAGAAACGATAAGAAGTATGCTTGAAACTGCAGGGTTCTCAAATATCCGAATGATACCCAAAGATAACAGTAAAGAGATTATTGGTTCTTGGGTGCCAAACAGAAATGTTGAAGACTTTGTAGCTTCTTTTATAATAGAATCGGAGAAAAAATGATAGTCTTAAGAAAGATAATTCTTGCTATAATTTTGTAAATTCACACAGGTATTTTTTTGAACATTTCTTTTAAGAGGTCGTGTTATAACGGCTTCTTTTTTATTTTATAAAATTGTAACAGCTGAATATATTTTTGAAATAGTTATCTTCCAAAGTATAAAGTATCTCGTCTATGGTAAGTTTCCTTTCTGATTGACAATCCCAGAGACTAACTGTATAATATCCGTATGCACATATGCCAATTTGAGCATATGAATATTACATAGGAGGTACTGAAATGGATAAGCAGAAGAAAGGTATATTTGCAGTTTTAAAAGAATCCTTGGTTAAAACAGGCTGCTGTGGACCGTCTACTTGTACACCAACTACTAAGCAATCGTCTGAAAAAAATACGGTTTCTTCAAAAACGGTAAAAGAGGGAAAGTAATAAGGGGGAGCTGCTGGATTAGGGCAAACCTATTCTAGCAGCTTCGGTCATTAAAAATTTATACGAGATAGGTAGGAGAAATAATAATGGAAAATCAACAAGTTGAGAAATCTTCTAAGTTTCAAGAAATTCTGATTCTTTCAATTGTGCCATCTATTGTGCTGTTTTTGATATTAGCCAGTTTCGGACTTGAACACTGGAATTTAGCGCCAGTATTTATCACTGCGGGGATTGCACTGTTGGCTACTTTTTTAGGTGGTATCCAACGTTTTTTTTATGGAATTAAAGATTTATTGCATGGACGAATTACAGTTAATGTTTTTGTTACAGTCTCCCTCGCAGCTACAATGGCGATAGGAGAATTCTTGTCTGCTGCTATTGTTATCTTTATCATGGCTGTTGCAGGTGCGGTAGAATCCTATGCATTAGATAAGAGCAGAAAGGGAATTCAAGATTTACTAGACCTTGCACCGAAGACTGCAACGATTATCAAAGAAGGCAGGGAAGAAGCCGTACCTGTTGAGGATGTACAAATAGGGAATATTATCGTAGTAAAACCAGGGGAAGGAATACCTGTAGACGGCATAGTTGTATCAGGCAGCGGAAGTGTCAATCAAGCCGCAATAACGGGTGAATCTGTTCCTGCTCATAAGACAACTGGTTCAGAATTATTCGCAGGTACGTTAAATGAAACCGGCAGACTGGAATTTGAAGCGACAAAAGTTGGTGAAGATACAACTCTTGCAAAAATTGTCCATAGAGTTGAAGAAGCTCATGAATTAAAAGCTCCGATACAGAAAATAGCCGACCGTTTTACAGCATGGTTTTTACCAATTGTTCTTTTAGCTGCTGCACTTGGGTATTATATTACCCGTGATATTAAGTCGGCTGTGTCTATTCTTCTCGTTGCTGCCCCCTGTGCTCTCTCCATTGGTACTCCTACAGCTGTAACAGCAGGCATAGCCAACATGTCTCGAAGGGGTGTAATAGTAAAAGGTGGCCTGTTTTTTGAGCTTGCAGGAAAAGTAAATGCATTACTTATTGATAAAACAGGTACTTTTACTGTTGGACATCCAAAAGTTCTTGATATCATACCTTCATATGATTCATCAAAAGAAGAAGTCCTGCATTTGGCAGCAGTAGCTGAAAAGTATTCAGAGCACCCTTTAGCTAAGGCGGTCCTTGATTTTGCTAAAGAGAAAAGTATAACTGTTCAAGATCCGGATGATTTTATGTCGGAAGTAGGATTGGGAGTTACAGCTGTAACCAGCGATAAAAAAATATGCGTAGGAAGGACATCATTTCTGCGTAACAAAGGGATAAGCATACCCGCTGAAATAGAAAAAGGTCTTACTACCCAAGAGGAGCTTGGGCGTACAAGTATTCTTGTGTCTAAGGGAGATTGTGCAATTGGATTAATAGCAATTGCAGATAAGATTCGTCCTGAGACAAAGGGTGCTGTTAATGCCCTGAGTGAGGTTCTGGGCATAGAAAATCTACACATGCTAACTGGTGATAATCAGGCTTCTGCGCAGGCTGTTGCTAAGCAAATAGGGGTAACGAATGTTCATGCTGAATTATTGCCTGAAGATAAGCAGGAGTATGTTCGCAAACTTCAAAAGGCTGGTCAGAAAGTAGCTATGATTGGTGACGGAATTAATGACGCACCGGCACTTGCTTTAGCGGATGTCGGCATTGCAATGGGGTCAAGCGGGACGGACGTTGCTATTGAGACTGCGGACGTTGCTTTGATGAATGATGATTTAACAAAAGTTGCTGAGTTTGTAGTTATATCCCGTAGGGTAGTGCGTCGAATAAAACTGAATATTTTCTTTTCAATGGTTTTTAATCTCATTGGTATTATCCTTGGTAATCTAGGTTTGCTTACGCCTGTTATTGCTATCATTTTTCAAGAGGCAGGCACAATCACTGTAATCATTAGTTCGACATTATTATTGTGGGCAACGCCAAATATAAACAAAAAGATCTGCGAGAAGGTGGTAACTACTTTGAGTGATAACCCTGCTTAACAGAACACAGTAAATAGAGAATTCTCGTGTCGTTGACAGGTATTAACTATAATCATATACTTAAAATATGCACAATATGGCATATGTAATGTATATGGAGGTATCGCATGGAAAACAATGAAATAAATCCTTTGGAGCGCTATACCATTATGTTTAAGGCATTGTCTGATATGACAAGGCTTAAAATAATGTGGTTACTGCTTTCTATAGATTCAAAAATAAGTGTTTCTGAGATTATAGATGTATTAGAGGAAAATCAATACAATGTTTCTAAACACCTGAGGATTCTAAAGAATGCAGGACTTATCTATGAAAAGAAAGAAGGCAAATGGACCTTTTACCATTATAGAACCAGAAATGAAAAATTTGATACGGAAATTCGAAAAACTGTATTGACTATTCCTAAAGAATTGATGGTGGAAGAGGTCTCACGCTGCCAAAAACGTCTATCTATGAGGGTTGACGGAAAATGTATTGTTGGTGCCGAGAGTAATGAATGGGCTGAGCTTAGAGGTGAAGAGGAATGCTGACATGAAAAAGATATTTTATAATGCCAATATTTATACTATGAACAAGCATTTCCCCAATGCGGATTATATGATGGTTGAGGGCAATTCAATTCTTGAAGTTGGAAATGGGTTGAACAAAGCTTTTTATACGTCTCATGAATTATTAGACATGAATGGATTGACAATAATACCCGGTTTGAATGATTCGCATATCCACCTTTTATATTATGCGAACCATTCAAATATTGTGGATCTTACAAAAGCGAGAGTAATAGATGAAATAGGAATGCGGCTAAAAGAAAAGATAAAGAAAGTGCAAAATGAAAAATGGATTTTTGGGTATGGTTGGGATGAATCGATACTAGCTGAAAAAAGATACCCTTTAAGAGATGATTTAGATAAAATTAGTGATTCAATACCGATTTTTATTCAGAGAGTCTGTGGTCACATTGCTGTTGTGAATTCAGCAGCAATTGGACTGATGGATCTTGACAAAGCACAGAACCCATCTGGAGGGTTAATTGACAGGTCCGAAGATGGTACTCCGACTGGAGTTTTAAAGGAAGAAGCAATGTATATGGCATTTCAGAAAATGCCTATAAAGTCTATTCAAAATAACGCCAGGTTACTTGAAAAGGCAATTTATGATTCCAATAGTTTTGGACTTACATCTGTCCAACCTTTGGATATGATACAGAATAGTTTGAACTGGGAAGATATATGGAATTTATACCTTGAATTAGAAAAGAAAAAAAGGCTAAATATCAGGGCATACCTTGAGGCGGATGCTTATTCACCGGATGATGTTAATAAATTGATTACGGCTGGTTTTAAAACGGGAAAAGGCTCTCTCCTTGTAAAACAAGGAGCAGTCAAAATGTTTATGGACGGATCGCTAGGTGGTGGGACAGCGTCACTTTTTCAACCCTATGAAAATGAACCCGGAAATAAAGGAATGGTGATCCATGAAGATGCAGAAATTCAAGAGATGGTTTATTTAGCTCATTCTGCGGGACTTCAAATTGCGATACATGCAATAGGTGATCAAGCAATTTTTTCATCGCTTATGGCAATTAAAAATGCACAAGAATGTTATCCAAGGTCAGATACCCGACATAGGATTGTTCACTGTCAGGTTGTAAACAAAGAAATTCTTTCACTGTTTAAGAAACTGAATGTAATTGCAGATATTCAGCCAAGATTTTTATCAAGCGATTTAGGATGGGTTGAGAAAAAACTTGGGGCGGAGCGCTCAAAATATGCTTATGCGTGGAAATCGTTTCTGAAAAGTAATATAAAAGCTATAGGAGGATCTGATGCTCCTTGTGACAACATCAATCCTTTTGAAGGAATATATTCAGCAATAACACGAAAGAATTTAAATGGGCTACCGGAAAACGGTTGGAATCCATCGGAGAAGCTCTCTGTGGATGAGGCTGTTAGACTCTATACAATTGATGCAGCCTATGCTTCTTTTGAGGAGAAAATCAAGGGAACTCTTGAAAAAGGTAAACTGGCTGACTTTATTGTTCTGGATAAAGACCCATATAAAATTCAGCCTGATGATATAAAAAATATTAAGGTACTACAAACTTATCTAGCAGGAAGGAAAATATATGGTTGAGTCTCAGATGAAAAAGCATTAATTGTAGAATAATGCTATGTAAGACAGTTTAGTTAACCAGAACTAAGTAAGAGGAGTAGATGAAATGGCTAATATCTTTAATAAAACGATTGCTTTAATTAAAGCCTTTGTAAAATATTGTCCATATTGTTTAGCGGGAAAAAAAGTTGTGCAAGTTGCAAGCCGTAAAAAGAATTGTGATTGTGAGAAAAAAACTGCTTTAGATAAGACTGAAGAGAATATGATTACTGGAATAAAAACGGGAAGGAATATTGCTCTTGTTGGTGTTTTTTGTCCGTTCTTTTGGATTTCAGTTTTAACTGGCTCAAGTATACAAACCATACAGTTTAATGCTATACATTCAGGTATTGTAATTTTGATTGGTCTTGCAATTGCGTCTATATACAGATTTAATTTAGGAAGAATAAGAAAAAGAAGCACTTCTATAACTTAAGAAGCACACAACCGATAAAAAATGAGCTAAAAAGAATAAGGCAATATATGAGGTGAAAATACAATGGAAAATAATGCATTAATAGATGATGCGGTTGAGGTGTTTAAAATTTTAGGTGACAAAACAAGGGTAAAAATATTACTTATAATTGACAAGGAAGAAACCTGTGTTTTGGATTTGGTTAATGCTTTAGATATAAGCCAACCAGCCATAAGTCAGCATTTAAGAAAAATGAGACGTTTGGGTTTTGTTCAAGAGAGTAAGAGTGGTAAGTGGAGCTATTATAAAACAGACAAGAATAATTTCATGTACTTCTTACTTAAAGACATTTTATCGAAAATATCCATTTCAGAATAGCTATATAGTAACTAAATTTTGATTTCTAAACGGAATAATAAAATCACAGGGAATAATAAAATAACGGTAGCAATTTTTTCGATTAAAGAATATAATAAGTATGTGAATATTCGCTTATGCAAATGTACAAATATAAATGGAGGTGAACCAATGAAAAATTTATTGAATACTTTGAAGTCATTATCTGATGAAACCCGCTTGAGAATAATAAATCTGCTCTACGAAAGAGAGCTATGTGTCTGTGATATAATGGAAACTTTACAAATCTCCCAGACAAAGGCATCAAGACATCTCTCATATCTTAAGAGTGCAGGACTTGTAGATGATAGGAAGCATGCTCAATGGGTATATTATTCAATTGTAAAGGATAATAATTTTAAATTTATAGACAGCTTGGTATTTGATAACTTGAGGAACTTGCAACAATTTAATGATGATCTTAAAAGACTCAAAGAAGAATTAACAAAAAGAAAAGATGTATTATGCGATTAAAAAATAATGAATTGAAGGGAGCTTATTATTATGAAGAAAATCGAAATTTTTGACCCGGCAATGTGTTGCTCAACTGGAGTTTGTGGACCGTCTATTGACCCGGAGCTTATGAGAATGGCTACTGTTATTAATGCGCTTAAAGAAAAAGGAATTATCATCAAGAGACATGGATTGTCAAGTGAGCCGCAGGACTTTATTTCTAACAAAGTTATCAGTGACATAATTCAAGAAGAAGGAGCCGATATTTTACCTATTACGCTTCTGGATGGTGAAATTGCAAAAACGAAGAGCTATCCTACTAACGAGGAACTTTCGAAGTGGTTAAATATTGAAATCAATACGAAGCCTGCCAGGAAAAGTGGGAGTTGCGGTTGTGGACCAAAGGGGTGCTGCTAGGATGACATCAGCCTATGAAACATTTGATTTAAACAAAATAAATTTAACAAAGTATTTATTTTTCACGGGTAAAGGGGGTGTAGGTAAAACCTCCACTGCTTGTGCTGTTGCAGTTAATTTAGCAGATGAGGGCAAAAAGGTCTTGCTAATAAGCACTGATCCTGCATCCAATTTACAGGATGTTTTTAATAAAGAGCTTGATGGCAAGGGAGTTCCGATTGATGGAGTGCCTGGTCTTGTAGTTGCAAACCTCAATCCTGAGGAAGCTGCCAGAGAATACAGAGAATCAGTTATTGCCCCATATAGGGGAAAGCTGCCAGACAGCATCATTATCAATATGGAGGAGCAGCTTTCAGGCTCTTGTACGGTTGAAATTGCGGCATTTGACCAATTTTCGAATTTCATAACTGACAAAACAACAGAAAATAAATATGACCATGTCATTTTTGATACTGCACCGACCGGGCATACGCTTCGTATGCTTCAACTGCCATCTGCATGGAGTAACTTTATTAGTGAAAGTACTCATGGAGCCTCTTGTCTGGGACAGCTCTCAGGGCTTGAAGCTAAAAAAAGCATATATAAGGATGCTGTTATTAACCTTGCAGATAAGGACAAAACAACTTTAGTTCTTGTTTCAAGACCGGAAGAAACTCCGTTGCTGGAAGCTGAGAGGTCAAGTCGTGAACTTAGCGACTTAGGCATTAACAACCAACTTTTGATCATAAATGGGGTGCTTGGTGAAGCATCAGATGTTTTATCACGAAAAATGTTAGATAAGCAACAAAATGCTATGCTAAATATGCCAGAGGGGTTAAGGAAGTTTAAAACTTTTACTCTCCCTCTTCGGTCCTACAATATTTTAGGGCTTGATAAAATCAGAGCTTTTTTCAATAACGACAATTACAAAAGCATTGGCCCGGAGAACAAATTACGTGATTTGAAACAAATCGATACATTAATTAATGATATTTATACATCTGGTAAAAAAGTTATTTTTACAATGGGAAAAGGCGGGGTTGGTAAAACAACTATCACGGCAACGATTGCACTAGGTCTTGCAAAAAAAGGTGTAAAGGTGCATTTGACTTCCACTGATCCAGCCGACCACCTTAAATATGTGATTGAAAGTGTTGATAATATCACACTTAGCAAAATTGATGAAAAGCAAGAACTGTTAAACTACCAAAATGAGGTACTGAACAAGGCGCGTGAAACCATGAGCGAGGATGATATTGCCTATGTTGAGGAAGATTTGCGTTCCCCATGTACACAAGAAATTGCTGTATTTAGAGCTTTCGCTGAAATAGTTGATAAAGCAGAAAATGAAGTTGTAGTTATAGATACTGCACCGACAGGGCATACACTTTTATTGCTGGACTCTACACAAAGCTATCACAGGGAGGTCCAAAGAACAAAGGGCGAAACTCCCGTCTCTGTTCAGAGGCTATTACCTAGACTTAGGGATGATAAGCAAACGGAAGTTGTTATTGTAACATTGCCTGAAGCTACTCCGGTCTTTGAAGCATTAAGACTGCGTGATGACTTAAGTAGAGCCGGGATTAATAATAAATGGTGGGTGGTTAATCAGTGTTTATCGATGACTGATACCAGCAATCCAATGCTTATCTCACGAGCTGAAGCTGAACAGCAATGGCTCAAAAAAGTAAGAGAAATCAGTGCGGATAATTTTGTTGCTATTCCGTGGCTTCAGGATGCATCAATTCAAAGCATAAGTAAATTAGAAGATAGGGGATGATCAAGATGGAAAATGTAAAAAGAGAGAGGTTGTCATTTTTAGATAGGTTTTTAACACTTTGGATTTTGCTGGCTATGGCAGTTGGCGTTTTAGGGGGATATTTCTTTCCTGGGGTAGCTAAGACCCTGGAGGGTATGAGCACTGGAACAACCTCATGGCCTATAGCAATAGGGTTGATACTTATGATGTATCCACCTCTGGCCAAGGTAAAGTATGAGGAAATGGGGAAAGTAGCAAAGAATAAGAAGGTTTTTTCATTTTCACTTATTCAAAATTGGATTATTGGGCCTATATTGATGTTTATACTTGCTATTGTCTTTCTTCCTGATATGCATGAGTATGCAATTGGTTTAGTTATTATTGGCCTAGCACGATGCATAGCCATGGTTATAGTGTGGAATACACTTGCAAAAGGAGATAATGAATATGCTGCAGCACTGGTTGCACTGAATTCTATATTCCAAATTGTTTTATATTCTTTCTATATATATATTTTCGTAACTCTACTGCCTAAAGTTTTAGGGTTATCTTGGGGAGGAAAGATTGTAGATGTATCAATTTGGGAAGTGGCAAAAAGTGTATTGATTTATCTTGGTATACCATTTTTGGCTGGCTTTATAACGAGATTTATCCTTACAAGAGTAAAAAACAAGGAGTGGTACGAGAAGGTATTTATACCTAAAATCTCACCCGTTGCATTGATATTTCTTCTCTACACTATAGTTGTTATGTTTATTTTAAAGGGACAATACATTATCAAGCTGCCTGGAGATGTAGTAAGAATTGCTATACCACTTCTAATATACTTTGCCCTTATGTTCTTTATAAGCTTCTTTATGTCTTATAAGGGAGGGTTCAATTATGAGCAGACTACTACACTATCTTTTACTGCAGCAAGTAACAACTTTGAACTTGCAATAGCAGTTGCCGTGGCTGTATTTGGTATAGGTTCAGGTCAGGCCTTTGCAGCGGTAATTGGTCCTTTGGTTGAAGTTCCTGTAATGCTTGCACTCGTTAACGCGGCATTGGCGTTTAAGCGCAAGTTCTATACGGAAGATGGAATGCCAAAAAGGTTGAGTGCGGGAAATGTGCAAAAATAAACTTTCGAATCGTACTACTGGTTAATAAATGTTTTGGGTAAATTTGGCTATGGATTGGAATAAGTTCTAATCCATAGCTGATATCAATCATAGTAAGGAGACTAAAGAATATGGAAAGTATAAAATCTGAGTTCGACAGGCTATCAGACGATGAAAAGCTGGATTTTTTTAAGATGATTATGCCTGCAATGTGCAGGATATTCAAGCAGAACCCACAAAAAATCATGGAGGATATGATGCCTTATTGCAAAGAAGTGATGAAGGATTGCAATTTGGATATGTCTAAGATGATTGATGTCATGAATAAGATGTCAAAGTAATCCATTATTTAGTTGTCCTTTGAAGAGATAGATAAAAAACTCGATAGCAAAGTGTGAAAAACTAAAGACTAAGTAAAGGAGGTCAGAAATGTGTTTGATACAATTAGCAAATATTCAGAATACCTTGAAAAGGCAAGTTTGTTTTCTTATCCGATAAGCCTTTTTCTAGGATTTCTTGCAGGGATGGCGGCTATTACATGTTACCTGCCCATCATTCCTGTTTTGATTGGCTTTATTGGTGGACAGGACATATCAAAAAAGAAATTGTTCACATTTCCTTTATTTGTAATGCTTGGCTCAATTATAATGCTTGGATCTCTAGGGGTTGTTGTTTCATTTTTCGGTATGACAATTCAAAACTATATAGGGTCCTCGTGGAAGTACCTTGTAGGGTTTATTTGCATCCTTGTCGGCCTTCTTATGCTAAAAATGCTTCCAATGCCAAAGATAAAACTGCCAGAATTCAAATATAAGGGTTTTTGGGCGTCTTTGCTGTTTGGTATTATTATGGGTGTGGTAATAGGATTCGGGTCATCATGCTGTACGCCTACACTTCCTATTATACTGACTTATGCGGGAATTCAAGGGAAACCTCTTCATGGGGGTTTGATTCTCGCTACTTTTGCTATTGGCCAGAGTATTCCCATCTTTGCCATAGGCTTGTTTAGTAGCACCCTTGGTAAAATAACTGCCAAATGGTCGTTTTATGTTCAAAAAGTTTCTGGTGTTTTACTGCTTGCAGTCGGTTTCTATTTTATTATTTGGAGGTAATGTTTATGAAAAGGAGAAGCTTTTTTGCTTGTATTCTGGTGTCACTTCTGGTAATGATTATTTCAGGTTGTGGAAAGCAGCAGGTAGCATGGGAGAGTGAACTAAGCAACATCTCAAAAGAGAACAAATACACACTACTATACATTGATGATGGAAGTTCAAAGGATAATGTTGCTATACGAGACAGTATTAAAGAAAGTGTAAATAGCATGCCAGAGCAATTTAAATTTGTCGAGGTGAATTATAACAAAAATAAGGATGCTTTGTTGAAATATTTAAAAACTACAAGTATTAGTAAGTTCCCTCTGGCTTTGTCAATTGCACCGAATGGTGCGGTTACTGGCTCCTTTGATAAAAAATGCACTGTTGATGAATTAAAAGCTACAGTTTGCTCAAACAAAGAATGCGACACGCTTTTATGTCTTCAAAAGGGAAATGTGGCGCTAATATGTATTCATAAAGGACAAACAGAAGAATTTAACAAGGTTAAATCTGAACTGAAGGCTATTGAAACAAATTTTAGTGGGGTTGTAGTCGCACAGTATATAGATACAGAGGATAAAAACAATGCAGATTTTATCAAGAAACTCCCTGAAACCACTGCAAATTTAACAGTTTTTATAACGGTTCCTGGCCAAGGCATTAAAGCTAAATTGGAGGGCGATCAAATAAATAATAAAAATTTATTACAAGCGATCCAATCAAGTTGCAGTTCTGGAAGTTGTGGAACTGGGGGATGTAATTAAAACTATAAGGAAATTAAGGTGATAATAATGGATAAAAGAATAAATATCTTTATGACAGCTATTCAGTATCCTTGCGGAGAGGGATCAAGTTGTTGCGGACCTGTTGGTCAAAAACATGAAGAAATTGTTGAACTCAAAAATGCAATTACTGAAAAGTTTAGCTGTGATGTGGGTATATATGATATTAAGTCAAAAGAAGAATTAAAGAACTTCACCCAGGTAAATAAGCTTATACGGGGCTTTGGGATGGGTATATTACCAGTAGTTGCGATTAATGATGAGGTTATATCAATGGGAACAATGAAGCAAGATGACATTATAAAACTGTTGTCTGATAAAATAAAAGTGTAACTATGGTAGCTGGCTATTGTGAAAATTAACCTAGTGTACCTAGTGTACTTTTTAGTTGAAAATATATTATGAAAGTGGCATATCGGTGGGAATATGAAATTTGCAGTATTGGGAGATATACATAGCAACATATATGCGTTGGAAAGTGTTTTGAAAGATATAAAAAATAGGGATGTTGATTTTGTAATAAGCACAGGGGATTTGGTAGGTTACCTACCTTTCCCCAACGAAGTTATTGATTTAATAAGAAGCAGCCATATCCTTTCAGTGCAAGGTAATCATGATAGATTCATTGGGGATAGTGAATATTTATCTAACGAAACAGTAGATAAGCTGAGTGAAAGTGAAATAAAAGCAAACGCATCCGCGGCTTTTACAAATTCAACTATAGCAGATAAAAATAGAGAATATTTAAGAAATATGCCTTCTGAAATAAGAATTATGATAGATGGACTAAGAGTATTAGTAGTTCATGGGAGTCCAAGACGTATTGATGAATACATATATGAGGATTCTCAGAATATTAAGGATATAGCTAATGAAGTTGATGCTGATATTATTATTTCCGGTCATACCCACATTCCATTTTATCGTATTGTTGAAGGAAAACATTTTATAAATGCAGGGTCTGCTGGCAAGCCAAAACACGGTAATGCAAATGCTACTTATGTAATTGTAGATGTTACAAAAGGAAAAATAACATCTGAAATTTTAGAGGTTCCATACGACCTAGATAAAATTGCTGAAGCGATTGAACAAAGTAATATGTTTGATAAAAAGCTTTCAGACATGCTTAGAAAAGGATATTGATAAAGTGAACGGAGGGGGATTTTATGAAGATATTAATTATTGGAGCAGTTGCAGCAGGCACGTCAGCAGCTGCAAAAGCAAGAAGAAATAATGAAGATGCTGAAATAAAAATATATGAAAAGGACAGTTATATTTCTTATTCCAGCTGTGGTATGCCTTATTATATAGGAAGGCATATTGAAAGTGTAGAAGAATTGACTCCGCGTGATCCTGCTTTTTTCAAAAGTAAATACAATGTAGATATCTTGACGAGGCATGAAGTTCTGTCAATTGACCCAATAAAGAAAACTTTGGAAGTAAAGAACCTGGGGTCGGGAGATGTGTTTTTTGATAACTATGACAAGCTTATTTTGGCAACGGGTGCTAAGTCGGTTCTTCCTCCCATTCACGGAGTTGATAGACATAATGTTTTTACATTGCGCAATATCATTGATATGAATAAGATAGCCGCATTTATTACTAAAAATGCTCCACAAAAAGCGGTTATTGTCGGTACAGGTTTTATAGGATTGGAAGTGTGTGAGAATTTGGTAGATGTCGGAATGGATGTAACACTGGTGGAAAAGCTTCCCCAAGTAACTCCTGGACTTGATGCGGATATGGCAGTATACGTTGAGGAGCATCTTAAAAGCAAAGGTGTTAATGTGCTGACGAATAACGGAGTGACTTCAATAAACGATAATGATGTTTTACTTTCAAACGGCAAAAAACTACCTTTCGATATGGTGATTATAGCAACTGGGGTAAGACCCAATGTAGAGCTTGCTAAAATTGTAAAGCTTGAAATAGGTCAAACAGGGGCAATCAAGGTAAATAAAAGGATGCAGACAAGCAACCCTGACATTTATGCATGCGGGGATTGCATCGAGCAGTATCAACTTGTTACAGGAAATCCAGTTTATAGACCTCTTGGTTCTACTGCCAATAAAACAGGAAGAATTGCGGGGGATTGCGTTACAGGGGGAACTCTTGAATTTAGAGGGGTACTTGGAACAGGCATTTTCAAGATATTTGATTTAGATGTTGCCCAAACCGGACTGTCTGAGCGTGAAGCAAAAGATCAGGGTTTTGATGTTCAAGTATGTCATAATATTAAACCAAACAAACCTGAATACATGGGCGGAAAAGAGATTGTTATAAAGGCAGTTGCAGATAAGAACTCTGGGAAATTAATTGGTGTCCAGATTGTTGGCCAAGATGGAGTTGACAAAAGAATTGATGTATTTGTGACAGCAATATCCTTCGGGGCAAAGGTGGATGACTTGTTTCACTTGGATTTGGCCTATGCTCCGCCATTTTCAACAACTAAAGATCCTGTCATGTACACCGGAATGATACTGGATAATGCAATTAATAAAGGACGTCCGTTGATAACAGCTAAGGAGCTTGATGATCTAATTGCATCTGGAGAAAAATATAATCTTGTGGATGCAAGAGTTTCAAAACAGTATGAGAAAAGCCATGTTGGGACTGCGGTGAATATACCTCATGAAAAATTGAGGGATAATGCTGAAGAAATGGACAAAGACTTAGTTACTGTTACTTACTGCAATAAAGGTGTTACAGGAAATGCGGCGCAAAATATATTAATTAATAATGGATTTAAAAAAGTATTGAATATCTCTGGTGGTCATAAAACATATAGTAAGTGGAAGTCTCTAAGTAAATAGTTCAACAAGTCAAGTAAAATGAGGGTGTTCAAACCTTTTAGCAGTAATGATACTTTTTAGCGGAAACCTCTATACTTTTTAGCGTTAATCAAACCTTTTAGCAGAATTCACTTACCGCTAAATTGTATCAAAATTAGAGTGATTAGACAAAAAACCAGTGTTTTTTATAAACACTGGTTTTTACTATGTTCTTTAAATATAAATATAACTATCTATATATTTTATTTTTATGTTTGAATAAATATACTATTAGTAGTAAAATCGAACAAATTTAATAGAGTACATATCACATAGTAATAAGTCATCTGTGTCAACTTCACGGATGACAATATAACTAGTTCCTACCTCTACAAGTGTTCCTTCTCTATCTACAAGCATATTTGTTCCGATAAGAAATTCAACTTTTACACGGCTGCCTATTTTTGATTTTAAGTAGCCTTGCGTATATTGAGCACTCATTACGGTCTGTGTTGAAAGATCTGCTTCCATAGCTTGAGTTACAGGTAATGTAGGGGTCAACTGTGCAGGAGAAATAAGAGGCACAGAGGGCATAGGTGGCGGTGCAACAGTTGGGCCGGTTGGGAGTCCTGTAGGCATATTAGGATTAATTAAATCAGATGGATAAAGATTGGATATATTTCCTGTGGTAAAAGGTATTTGGGACGGATAGTTATTTTGAGTTTGGGTAGTCTTTGGTTGACGGTAAACATCATTACAGCATGGATAAAATTCAGGGAAATAATTCATAACTAATACCTCCATAATTTAAGTTTTGTAGTAAAGGGATGTTGGTTCATAAAAGCAATGCTCATTTATTCTTGTTACAAATCTACCGGAGCCGTTGCGCGGAAAAACTTGAGCACACGAAGGTTTAAATGGGTTGTAGTACCATAGACAATTGCCAACACTCCAAAGTTTATTACCGGATAATGCCCAGTCAGCAATTTGATAATGTTCTAGCTCGGGATCTAACGCCCAAACTGTCTGTGGATTTACTTCACCATAAACCGTTGGCATACAGCATGTAAACTGGTAAGGCTGTAAAATAACTTTTCTAAGATCACCTTGGCCAGTTCTTAGATACTCGCCGGATGATACGTGTACCCGGTTCATGATGACGGTAGCTACTGCTTTCATTCCATCATCACCTTCACCGCCGGCTTCACATTTAATAACTCGAGCAAAAAGTTCTCTAGCACTAAACGGCATATCTATCACCATTCTCTAAAAGTATTTTAAATTTTATAGTTATAGTATATTAACATAACTAAAAAAGGGGACTATGTTTTATATATAAATAAAAAAGAAAATTTTATTATAAACAAGAAATGTTTACTATTAGTTTTAAAATATACATCTATTTTATTTAGATTATTGCAGATAATAAATATACTTGATTAATCAAGTAGAATGAAAGTAAGGCATCTATTTAAAAACGGTTATAATAATAATCGTTTTAAAAAAGGAGGAATGAACTGTGAGTAGACGAAGAAGTGTGATGTCTGATGCATTAAAAGCAGAGATAGCAAGAGAACTTGGAGTCTATGAAACGGTTTCTCATGAAGGTTGGGGTTCAGTATCATCCAGGGACTGTGGTAATATAGTAAAGAAAGCAATAGAAATGGCAGAGAGAAACTTCAACGGAAAATAGTTTGCCTTATAGAAAAACCGGCATAACGCCGGTTTTTTTATCTTTTCTTTATCTTTATTTTACTAACCATAAGGAAGGACAAGAGAATAATGACACCGGCTGTGATATAGGAGTGAAAATTTGTGTATTTATTATCAATCTTGGCAAAGCAGTTATAAAGGCTTATAATGGATAAAAAAGCTCCTGCAACGGTAATGGGTACTCCACTAAATACATTATTAAAAGATGTTATATTATATCTGGCCAATCTGAAGGCGCCTGCTAAAGGAAATATGATTGCAATTATATAGCCTAGTATTTGCATATCAAAAAGGGTTACCTTCCATGCAATTACAATGGGGGCTATACCGAATGAAACCAGGTCAGAAAGGGAATCTAATTCCTTTCCGAAATCACTGGTAGCATCAAGCATTCTTGCTACTTTACCATCAAAACGGTCGGTTAAAGCAGCTACCATTACAAGAAAGCATGCATTGATAAGCAGACTTTGACTACTGTTATTAGAAACTGCAAATAGTATTGCAAGTACACCTAAAGATAGGTTTATTAAAGTTAATATGTTTGGAAGATTTGATTTAATTCTTTTCAATAAATCACCTCAAGTTTAAAAATGAGTATTTTAATTTTAGTAAGCCTATATTTTATAAAATCAAAAAAATTTCCTACCTAGAAGATTATTTTTAAAAGTCTAATATTGTATTATATAAAGCCAATGTAAATAGGATAAATATATTCACTTAACTTATTATAATACGATATCCAATGAATTTCTATATTAATTTAAATAGTACTATAATATAAATTCAAAAAGGAAATAATTATACTAAAGTATAGACATACTCATATACATATACTAGAATTATAGTTAAATTATAAAGACATTATATGAATTAAAAAGGTATATATGAAAAAAAATAAATTGTTTATATTTATTCCAATAGCATTGATTTTCATTACTGCATTTGCTTTAATTTATACCAATAAATCAATTTTATATGAGCAAATAATAAGAATTAAAGATATTGTTTACAATTTGAGTATTCGTACCCAGGAATATATTAAATCATTTGGAAGTTTTGCAGTTTTTATATTTATAACCATATTTTCTATTAGGACATTTCTTATTATTTTTCCCTATTCGGTTATGGTAATACTTGGAGGGAATGTATTTGGCCCTGTCCAAGGATTCATTTATTCTTTAATTGGTGTTTTTATATCTTCTACCTTAGCATTTTATTTAAGCAGGTCTTTAGGTAAAGAGTTTGTGCAGAAACTATTAAAAAATAAAATGCAAAAATTAGATGTAAATATTGAAAAGCATGGCTTTAAGGTTATTCTTTTTATGAGGCTTTCTGCTGTTTTTCCTTATGATATATTAAGCTATACAGCTGGATTAACTCATATAAAATATAAGCATTTCGTTTTGGGGACGGTTCTGGGTGTTGCATCAGAAACATTCTCACTAAGCTATTTAGGAAATAATATTAAACATCCTTTTTCATGGAATTTTATAATAGCGATAATCTTGGTTATTATTACAATCGTTTTGCCCATCCTTTATAACCGATGTACAAAAAACAAAAGGCTTAGTAAGCAGAAGGCACCTTAAAAGGTGCCATTTTCTAGTATGCATATAAGTTTCCATAGGGCCTTGTGTTAAATGGGTATAGCTTTTTGAAATTCTTTTTCATGATAAAATCGTAATGGAAGCCAAAATAATGACAAAACCTTTTTACATATGCAGCAACGATTTCATTATCTTCATCATTTGTTTCTACTATTTTAACTTCCTTACCAAGCTTATATTGTTCCACATCTCCACGGATGTAAATGGTTCCTCCATGCATTCCGGTTGCACAGAAATTTCCGACGATTTCATCCTCATCTTGCAGATTGATACCAAGTAGAATCATAATACCGCCAGCCATATATTCACCAAAGAAATCACCTGCTTTTCCCCCAATAATGATCGCAGGCCTTTTATCCTTATATTCCTTCATGTGAATTCCTACCCGGTAGCCAACATTACCTTTAATAAATATTTCACCTCCGCGCATTGCGTAACCGACGGTATCTCCTGCATTCCCATGAACGATAATTCTTCCTTCATTCATGGTATTAGCCATAGCATCCTGGGCATTTCCCCGTACAACAACCTCAAGTCCGTCCATATATGCTGCCATATCGTTGCCCGGTGTACCCTCAATAATAATTTTTTGATTACCAGAAACACCATCGGCAATATAACGCTGCCCCATAACATTTTTCAAAGTAATCTCGTTAACACCCTTTGCAAATGTTTCTTTAACAAGTTTATTCAATTGCTGAAAGTATACATTTTTTGCATCGATCACCGTCATATAAGTTCACCACCCTTTTGAAGTTTCTCTTTTCTTATTTCTAAAGGTAGGTGAGCAAAGCCAAAACTATTGTCACCAATAAAATTCTTAATATCTTCAACATTTTCGCTGCTTCTTATGAGATCTGTGTAAATACCGGCACGGTCTACATCGTTAATGAGTAAAAAGCCGACTAATTTGTTATCTTCGAAGTAGAATTTTTTGTATACGTCATTTTGGTCATTTTCTATTGTTTTTATTTCTAAATAATCCCTATCTTCGGATATACCTGCACTAATAATAGGAAGATCAAATAGGGGAAGTGAATTCATAATAAAGCCTTCCTTATATGAGATTCCAGCACCGGCCATATTTGAACCGGCAGTCTCACCCTGATAATATGCATTTGGTAAAATAGGGATTTCCATATTTCTCTTTTCTATAAAATTGTAGCCTTCAGCAACATCACCTGCAGCAAACACATCCGGAATATTGGTTTTCATTTTATCATCAATTGCAATACCCCTATTCATTTCCAGAGCTGTTTCTTTAACAATATCGGTATTGCAGCGTACGCCGATGGCCATGATGATAAAATCGCAATCTATTTTTGTACCGTCTTTAAGAATAACCCCATCCACTTTATTGCTGCCTGATATCTTTTCAACAGCATTATTGAGTAATACAGTTACCCCGTGATTTTTAAGCACTTTTTCAACAATACCGGAAGCTTTACGGTCAAGGACTCTCGGCATAATGCGGTCCATAATATCAATAACTGTAATATCTACTCCACGGTAAACAAGGGACTCAACTGCCTTGAGTCCGCTAAAACTGGCACCCACTACTACTGCTTTTGAACCTTTTTTAGCTACTTTCTCAATGGATTTGACATCGTCAAATTTAATAAAGTTAAAAATGTTTTCTTTATCAAGCCCGTCGATTGTTGGAATAAAAGGTTTACTTCCTGTTGCAATTAAAAGTTTTGAATAGGGAAGATCGTTGCCGTTTTCAAGTTTTACGACTTTATTAGGAAAATCAACCGACATTACTTTGATACCTAATAATTTATCAACTTTATTGAATTCGTAAAAGCTTTCGTCCCTATACCTTATATTCTCTTCAGAAACCTTTCCACCCAGATAATACGAAATAAGGGGCCTGGAGTAGGTGGTGTAAGCCTCATCCGAAACAATGGTTATTTTTGTAGTTTGATCATATTTTCTAATTCCCTCAACGGCACCAATAGCGGCAGTCGAGTTGCCTATAATAACATAACTCATTTTAAGCCACCTCCCTTTGTAGGATGGTCAGAGGAGATCTCATCAATATATAAAGCATCATTAGGGCAATTTTTAACACATGCAGGCTCTCCACCGTTTTCCATGCAAAAGTCGCATTTTGATGCGACCTTCTTTTGTTTATAATCTCTGCTTATAGCCCCAAAAGGACATGTCAGTATACAGGTCCAGCACCCGATGCATCTATTTTCATCATTGATGACGATACCCGTTTGGGGATCTTTTTGCATTGCGCCCGTAATGCAGGATTTAACACATCTGGGATTATCGCAATGTCTGCATTGAAGGCCAAAAGACAAGGGGTTCTTTTCCTCTACAATAATTCTTGAAAGAGGCTTTGAGGGTGATTTTTTAAAAGCCTTATATACATCATTTTTGTAATTTGAATGTGCAGCAGCACAGTAAACCTCACAAAGTTTACAGTTTACACAAACATTCTCCTCGGCAAAGATTCTTTTTTTATTTAAAGTACCGTTTATTTTTGACATGATTTACCTCCTATTCGCCTGCGGCTTTAATGCCAAGGATTTTTAATTCTCTATCGTTAAGGTTAATACCCCGGAGCATTAAACGGTTTCCGCGTAAACTTTCAATAGCATTGATTCCCATACCGCCAAGCATATCCTTTATTTCATGAGACCAGGCATGTAAAAGGTTATTTAGCCTTTTAGCAGCTAATTCAGGATTTAGCCTTTTCACCAAGTTTGAGTCTTGAGTTGCAATACCCCAGTTGCACTTACCTGTATAGCACTTTTGGCACATATGGCAGCCAATGGCAATTAAAGCTGAAGAAGCGACATAAACCGCATCAGCACCTAGAGCAATTGCTTTTATAATATCAGCACTATTCCTAATGCTTCCTGCACACACAATAGAGACTTGATTTCTTATCCCTTCATCTCTTAACCGTGAATCAACCGAAGCCAGGGCGAATTCAATGGGGATTCCAACATTATCTCTTATTCTTGTTGGTGCAGCTCCTGTTGCTCCCCTATATCCGTCAATGGCAATAATATCTGCACCTGCCCTGGCAATCCCCGAACATATGGCAGCGACATTATGCACAGCAGCAATTTTTACCGAAACAGGTTTTTCATAATTGGTTGCTTCCTTTAGTGAATAGATCAGTTGTCTCAAATCCTCAATTGAATATATATCATGGTGTGGAGCAGGAGACAGGGCATCGGTACCGGTAGGGATCATTCTGGTTGCAGAGACCTCGCTGCCAACCTTTTCACCGGGAAGATGACCTCCAATACCGGGCTTAGCTCCCTGACCGATTTTTATTTCTATCGCAGCGCCTGCCTGAAGATATTCCGGATGAACTCCAAACCGGCCGGAGGCAACCTGCACAATGGTGTTTTTACCGTACTTATACAAATCCTTATGAAGACCGCCTTCACCTGTATTCCACATAATACCCGAGTTTTCTGCAGAGGCTGCCAGTGCTTTACAGGTATTTAAACTAATGGCGCCAAAGGATATGGCAGAAAACATAACAGGAACTTCAAGCTCCAATTGGGGAGGAAGTTTTTCAGTCAGCTTTCCGTCTTTTATTTTCACACTTTCAGGCTTTCTACCTAAAAAAGTTTTTAATTCCATAGGCTCACGTAACGGATCTATGGATGGATTGGTAACCTGGCTGGCATTAAGCAGTATGTGGTCCCAGTATATTGGGTAAGGCCGGTCATTTCCCATCCCGGTCAATAAAACGCCGCCGGTTTCAGCCTGTTTATATATTTCTCTAATGGCATTACCAGTCCAGTTTGCATTTCCCTTGAATTCCAATGGGTGTTTTTTTATATATAAAGCTTTGGTAGGGCAGAGCGTAACACAACGATGACAGTTAACACATTTTGAGTCATCCGAAATAACAGTTTGTTCCTCTTCATCATATTGGTGTGCAAGATTGGAACACTGTCTAACGCAAACCTTACAATCAATACAACGGCTTTTATTTCTTTCTATTAAAAACTCAGGTGTTAAGTAACTGATGCTCATATTTTATCAACCCCTTCCATTAAGGATATTACAGGTTCGCCACCTTTTGGAGCCCATATTTTGTCCGGATTTTTACAAACTTCAATGATTGCCGATTCTTCACTTGCTACATATAAAAAGTCTCCTTTGGTAGCTGCAACAAGTGACCTGAGTTTAATTCTATCGTTTAAAGCAACAATACCGTTTCTTGATCCTAAAATAATAGAAAAGGGGCCGTTTACAAGCAGACTGCTGTATACAGTCCGGATGGATTTAACAATCTCCTGTTTATTAGCATCCATTCTCTCAATTTGTGACCAAAAAGGAGCAGCAATTGCAGTTACTACAGCATCTAAAGGAAGTTGATGCCTTCTTAGAAGGAGGTCAAAAATATATGTGATAGCTTCCGTGTCCGTTTGAAGAGAGCATTTATATCCAAACATCTCTAAGTATCTCACATTTGCACCATAGGAAGAAATTTCACCGTTGTGAACGATGGACCAATCCAAAAGTGTAAAAGGATGTGCACCACCCCACCATCCAGGTGTGTTTGTGGGAAACCTGCCATGGGCAGTCCAAATATATGCTTTATAGGTATCAAGCATATAGAATTCGCCAACATCTTCAGGGTATCCTACTGCTTTAAAAGCACCCATATTTTTTCCGCTGGATGCGACAAAAGCACCATGAACACTTGTGTTGATTTTCATAACCGAACGAACGACGAACTCATCTTCACTGAGTTCTGTTTCTACCAGTTTGTCCTTTCTTGGGGATGCGAAGTATCTCCATATAATAGGCTGATTTGTAATGGATGGTACTTTACGGGTAGGAATTTTTCCCCCGATTTCTATATCAAAATTTTCGTTTAAATATTGTTCTACTTCATCTTTAGCAGATTTATCTTCAAAAAACATATGGAAAGCGTACAGATCTTTATATTCAGGGTAAATGCCGTAAGCAGCAAATCCCCCTCCCAGCCCATTAGAACGGTCATGCATTAATGCAATGGATTTTATGATATCGGTACCGGAGAAAACCTTTCCTTTTTTATTCATAATACCTGAAATAGCACATCCAGAAGGAATACGAATATCTCCCTCACGTAATAACATATGAATTACCTCCCTTTGGATAAAAAGCCATAGTAATATATATATTTTGATTAATTTGAATTATGTATTTTTGAAACTTGCATATTATGTATGAAATGAATTGAAAAATTATTTTCTTTTGAACTGTATGTATTTGATCACAACTAAACCAAAGTGCAAATAAAAGTAAACTTAATTCGCTGTTAAAGGCACTATGTCTAATTGACATTTATGTAAATGACAGAAATATCCGGATTTCTCTGTTTATAAAGTTTGAGTATAAATAATATAACTAGTTTACTAGAATTATAAGATGGCTCACAATTTTTCTTAATTATATCATTTAAGTATTTTTAGATCAATAGTTTTTTATAGGAAATTTCATAAATTTGCAAGTTTAAATATTTAAACTTGCAAATTTATATAACAAAAAAACAAAACAGTAATCAGCTGTTTGATTATGTGGATGAATTTTTAATGTGTTAGAATATTAATATAGGAAAAGGTATAATAGGATTTAAAACTAAAGGCCCTAGAATATGTAATGATGATTATTATGAGGATTTATATTCATTTATAAGCAGAATTTAATTGTACATAATATCCTGTAAAATGCATGAATAGAGAGAAAGGATGAAATTAATAAAAAAGCATACAGATTGAAATGCTAACAATTACAATAAGCATCCCGGCGTTAGCAGCAAAAAAAAGTATACTGTTTAATCGATTTTCATGCTTGGGCAATTCACTATTTTTATCTAACTCCATAGTTGTTCTGATGTCATAAACCCAATACAAACCTATAAGGGCACATAAAACTCTTAATGCTAAATAGTTTGTAGAAAAAATACAATACACTAAAAATAAGATAATAATTAAGCCTTTAGCAACTTTAACACCTGCACCGAATTTCTTCATATCTAATTCAAACAAGGTTTCTAAATCATCCAAGGATTCTTCGTCAGTTTCATTGGACTCAACTTCATAGTTTATTAAAAGCGCGTACAAATTTCTAACAGACGCAAAAAATAAAACCATAGATATAATTACAAAAAACAAAATATGATTTGAGGAAAGCATTATAATAGGTATGATAACCAACATAAAAAGCATCAACATTAAACCCTGTAACTGCATATGTCTACTCCTGGTTTTAAGTTTTTAGCAAATCAATGGTTAATGAATTATAAACAAGCACTGACATTTCTCCTCTTGAAATTTGCTTATCTTTATCGATCTCTAAGTTTTGACTAATGCCGAGTTGATTTGATTTTTCTATTACATTATCCGGCCATTTACCGGATAAACTATTTTCATACTCAAGAGCACGGATTAATACTGTCAATGCCTCAGCATTTGTAATATAACTGTCAGGTAAAACTTTGTGGTCTGGGGTTCCGGTTATAAGTTTATACTGATAGGCGCATTTTATATAATTATAGGCCCAATGTTTTTTATTGATATCCTTAAAAGTTATGTCAGATTCCTGAGATGGGGGTAATTTATCATATCCAAGCATTTTAACGATTAATGTTATGAATTCGGATCTTTTAATCTTATTTTCCAGTTTTAAACTACCGTCAGGGTAGCCGTTTAAAATATTAAGCTTTACTAATGCTTGTGCATTACTGAGTTGAATATCATCTTGTTCGGAAGCAGCCGCTGCCTGCAATAAAAACATAGATATCACTAAAGTAATCAATAGTATTTTAATTATATAGAATTTTTTCATTCATGTATACCCCATTTCCTTATGTTAACTTTAAATATTCTTGCCAAACAAATGTGAGTTGAAACATTTTATAAATAAAGAAAACTCTATATCATTTGCTTTTTGAGTTATTCAAAACATCGATGGATACTGCTATCACCATGTAAGATTTTTAGTGTGTTATTATAGTTAAATTATACACCGAAATTCAAATGGATACATTAAAAATTCGTTACATTTCATATAAATGATTTGTGTTTTATGAGGAATGTATAAAAATCACTGAATTTACTAAAGATAAATCTGAGAATAATACTTATATCTAGGAGGAAAATGATATGGCAAAAACGGTTGTAGCAATTTTCGACAATTACAATTACGCTGAAAAAGCTGCAAAACAGATAAAGGATCAGGGACTAAGAACAGATGACATTTCAATTGTTGCAAAAGAAGGGGATAATACTGCAGGAACAACACAAGGGACACGGGCGGAAGGGACCACCCAAGGTACAGGTGCTACTGGAACTATGCAAGCAACTGCAAGAACTGAAGGTACTGCAGGAGCTAGAGAAGTAAAAAACGATAACATATCCGATGGTGTTGTAACAGGAGGAATTTTAGGCGGATTGGCAGGTCTTTTAATCGGAGCAGGAAGTATGGTGATCCCGGGACTTGGGATTGTGGCTGCTGCAGGTCCGATTACAGGTCTTTTATCCGGTGCCGTAACAGGAGGCATAGTAGGTGGACTGATAGATTTAGGGATACCTGAAAATAGGAGTAAACAATACGAGACGGATATTAAGGCAGGAAAAGTATTATTCAGCATGAAAACGGATGAAGATAAAATTTCCAGAATATCCGATATATTAAGAAGTAATGGTGCTACCAGTATTGACAGCTACTAATACTTATTTTTAAATATTTTAACATATATAAAGGGCGTACTTTTTGCATACGCCCTTTGGTATTGAATACTACTCCGCAGGAATTTCTTCAAGTAAGCTGTCATTGGTAGGATTTGATGTTGCAGGTGGATTGCCCGCATCATCTACGCCCGGAGAGGACGATGGCTTGGGGGTTGGTTTTCCTGGTTGATTTATATTTGGGGTGGAAGCCTTTTTTGTACCCCTTTTAACTTCTTTATTTAAAGTTCTATACCGGCTGGTATGAATTTTCTTTTCATCCACCACTTTTCCGCCAATCTTTACAATTTTGAAGCTGTCAACAACATAACCTGTTTTACCTTCATTGAGAACACTGGTTTTACCTTCTTCCATATTTGGATCGTCCTTATACACTGTTTCAAAATTGAGTGTTTGAACTATTTTTGAATGCAATTGAACAGTCTTATTTGGAGTTTCCTTCGTACCTTTTATGGAAAAGGAAATCCGATTGTCTTTTGAAACATACCCTTCAATTTTGATAGGATAGGTTGTTGAATTCTTAAATTTAAAATCTACATCAGGATAAGAAACTGCGGCGTCTAGACCTTTTTGAACATACCCTACTGCAAACATGTGATTTGAACGCTGTGTTACATTCAAATCTGAATATAATACGGCGTTATATAGTGTAGTGGATACTTGGCATATCCCTCCGCCTATACCATCGACAACCTTACCTCCCACAAATGTATGGGCAACTTTGTAGCCACCGGCGGCAGTTCTTGGTCCAACTATTTTATTGAAAGAAAATTCTTCTCCAGGCAATAAAACTTTTCCGTTAATCTTGGATACAGCCAATCTAATATTCACACCTCTGTTTGAATCATTTACAGATGTAGTTGAAAAGGATGTACCCATGGATCCCAGATAATCTTTAAATAGGTTTGCTTTTAAATTATCTATAGTTACCTTGGGTGTTGAGAAAGATACAGGAATTACAGTTTCGGTATCCTCATGCTTTTGTGCTTCTTCAAGGACAGAAGCGAGAACAGATTTATCGATTTTTCTTCCATTGGAATGAGGGATAATGTCTATATTTTGGCCATCTACATTGAGGGATGCATCCTTTGCGTCCTGATTAATTTGTTTAAAGTATGCGTCCACATCAACTTTAGGTACGGGAACCTCTGAAACTTCTAATTCAATGGTTGCACTTTTACATTCTTTAATAGCGCCTTCAACTTTTTTTACAGCATCTTCCTTTTTAATTTGTTTACCGCTGTGTCCAGTCAGGAAAACAACCTTATCATCTTTGATGATTAACTGAGATTCCTTAACGGTTGAGGATGTTTTGGAATAAATGGAATCAATGACCTGCCCTAGTTTTTCCCCACTGTAAGTCAGCGGGATTTCAACTTTTACATTATTTCTTCTCACTTTTGCAATTTCTAGGATGCGGCTGATAATATTTCCATTCCTTCCGATATTATAAGCGTTATCGACCGTTTTATTTATGTCAAAAACAACATCGAGATCGGATAATCGAACTGATTCCTTTATATTTCCGCTTTTAATAGTAAGACTGACATCTTCGTGGTTATCCTTGAAATTTTTTTTAAGGAGAGTTTCCAAATCGCTTTTTGAAAAGTTTCCAACGTCAAAATCGTTTACGAAAACACCTTGGTAAATACCGTCAAAGTTTAACGTTTTAAATGTCAGTCCCCCGGCAATGAGCACCATAATAATAGTAAAGGTAAGAAGGATTATTGCTAAAAATTTTTTTGGGGAACTTTTGTTAATTTTTCCTTGAGTCTCTGGAACCATAGTAAACACTCCAATTTAATCGTATTATTTAAAGATAATATGTTAATGAATTATATTTCAATGTGGAAATATAATTAAATAAAATGAAATTAAAAACTATCTTATAAAAAAATTATATACTTATCAAGATTTTATGTATAATTTTCTTGAATTTAGCACGAATATATTATCGCAATTTTATATTAAAAACACAATATATTTTGCATGTAATTTAGTGGGATTAATGCTATAATATAATATGCTAAAAGAAAAATACAGCCTAAATCCGTACAAAATGCAATTAGACCTCATTCAATCGCAAATTTACACTTTTAAGTGTATTTTCTCACAAACATTTACGAGTGGTGTGGTATGGGTCATTATTATAAATTAATTTATTAATCTAAAAATATTTGTAGATAACGTATTCTTCATAATTATTATAATTAATAGACAAGGGGAAAATATGAAAAACCAATTTAATGAAACAGAGTTTCATGAATTAAGCACCATTTTCCATAACAAACCGATATGTGAGGAATTAAGCATACGGTATAATTCAAACGGCTATTTTAATAAAGTTAGAAAATCTTTAGAAAAAAATAGACGGGGTGAAGTAGTTTTTTGTATTTTAAGGCCAAATAATAAAATTATCACCGTAACATGTTCTGAATACCCCAAAGGTATATTCCGGATACCTACCGGAGGTATTGAATATAATGAGAATATTCTGAAAACCCTTGACCGGGAGGTTAAAGAGGAACTCGGCCTCCAGGTGGAAGTAACAGATTTTGTCGGAGTTTTAAAAATTAAATTTTCATATAAAGAAGAATCCTTTATGTTTTATTCATATTTATTTATATTAAGGGAAGTCAGTGGAAATTTGCTTGTAGATGCAACAGATAATGAAGTGAGTGACATTAAGGAAGTTGATTTGGAGGGGCTCCAGGAAGTAGTAGAAATGTTGAAAAATATTAAGGGAAAATGGCATGATTGGGGAATCTTCAGATATGAGACCTCTAATGCAATCTTGAAGTACTTAAAATATCAAAAAGTGAGTTAAAAATATGAAAATACTATTGATAAGCGATTCTCACGGTTATACGCACAATATTATTAAGGCGATAAACAAAAATAGCAATATAGATATGATTATTCATTTGGGAGACTTTGTGAAGGATATCATTAAAATACAGGAAAGTTATAAAAATTACCAGTATGAATTCGTAAGGGGTAATAATGATTGGACCGGAGACATTGATTCTGAGAAAATAATCCATATTGGAGGCAAAAAAATTCTTATTACACATGGGCACCTTTATAATGTCAAAAATGATTATCAAAGAATAATCCTGAAAGGAAAATCATCCAGTGCTGACGCTGTTTTCTTTGGACATACACATCAAACGGAAGAAATGTTTGCCGATGGAATGATGCTATTAAACCCGGGCAGTATCAGCTTACCTTTGCGGTCACATATACCTACCTGCTGCATTGTCGATATAAATAATGAAAAAATTGTATCCAGATTTATTGGTTTTGAGTAAAAAAATCACTTCCTTTATAAACATAATATGGTATAAAAACTATATTTGATGCCTATACTTATACTAAAGGAAAATTTAGTATAAGGGGAACTCAAATGAACCTTGGAGCTCAAAAAAGTCAAAATTATAAAGTTCAAAAAATGAACTTTATAATGAGAGTACTTAGATTTTTTAATGTGAAAGAGATGAAGCCGGTAATTCAATATAACGAAAACGAAACTTTAGATTTGCTTAATGAGATCAGAATTGCTAAAAATGAATGGATCAGTTCAAATGTTAACTTTGAATATGCTGAAGAGATGGAAATGATCGATTATTATACATACAAGATTAAAGCATGCCAAACAAGGTATGAATATCTTATAAGGAAAGCAAAGGAAAAGGGTATAAAGGTTGATCTCATTGAAAAGACATCCGTCGATCAATTAAATTTTGGAAATTTTAGCTGATAATGCTCCTCGGTAACTCAAGTGGGGGCATTATTTTTATTTATACAAATCGTCTTTGAATATCAAATAATTCTTATAAATCTCAATAAAATTCTAATAAATCTTAAGTTATTTTTATTTTATGGTAATAAATTCACTAGAAAATCTATAAATTATATTATGTGTAAATAAATCTACTTTTACAGCAGAATGAAATGGCGCACAGAAATTATGAAGAATAAACGGCCTGATTGGAGTGAATCAGGGAAAATATTTAATGAATAAGAGAGATACTTACTATGGGTATACAAATTACTACACTGATTACTTATATTTTGGGGATTATAATACTGTTTTTTGTGGCAAGGTTTTTGGTAGAACCCTTAAAAATCCTTTTTAAAGTACTATATAAAGGGGTGATAGGGTTTATAGTACTTTCTATTATCAACGCCATTGGCGGATTATTTAGTTTTCATATCGCAGTAAATGTTGTAACTTTGTTAATTGTAGGTTTTTTGGGGGTTCCAGGTGTTATTTTACTTATCTTGTTAAAATACATACTCAAAGTCTGACAAAGTAGGCTGGGATGTTCAAACTTATGGATTTAAAAATGAATGTGCCGGTTGTGAACGCTATATCCGCTGGAAAGCAATCATTTAAAATTATTGTTTTCACCAGCGGATTTTATATTTTATAGAGAAGAAAAAAATATCCAACACGGATTAGACGATATGAATTTCTCACAAAAGTACTTTTCTGAATAAATCCTTCAACAATAAATAAAAGCATGTTTAAAATAACCCATGATTGTATACAAAGAACATTCACTGGGTTAATATTTACTGAAATAAGGCTATTTGATTTATCTTCCCTTGACAAAAAATAAACAAAGAAGTATACTTTATGTTGGGTAAAAAACATTATAATCTGGTCATGTAGGGTCAATCAGATCCATAAGCGCGAACATTTTTATTATTCTTTTTAAACATATTGTGCTTATTCAATCTTCATTTCCGGATTAAAAAAACACCGAAAAAGTGGACAATAAATGAAAAGTAGTGAAGTCACATAAATTTTTAAAAGAGGAGGTTTTGCCACATGGGCAAGGTTGTTGAAATCAGATGGCATGGACGTGGTGGACAAGGTGCGAAGACTGCATCATTGTTGTTGGCAGACGCAGCGTTCAATACCGGAAAATATATTCAGGGCTTTCCGGAATACGGTCCTGAAAGAATGGGTGCTCCTATCACAGCGTATAACAGAATTAGCGATGAAAGGTTGACAATCCATAGTAATATTTATGAACCGGAGTATGTTGTTGTAGTAGACGACACCTTAATTTCAGCAGTTGATGTTACAGCAGGTTTAAAAGAGGATGGAGCAATTATTATTAATACTACAAAGTCTCCAGAGGAAGTAAGACCTCTGCTTAAAGGTTACAAAGGGAAAGTGTGTACAATAGATGCAAGGACTATATCCATTGATACTTTAGGTAAGTACTTCCCGAATACACCGATGCTTGGAGCTGTTGTAAAGGTCAGTAAAGTAATAGACGAAAAAGTATTCTTGAATGACATGGTTGAATCCTTCAAACATAAGTTTGCTAAAAAGCCTGAAGTTGTAGAAGGAAATATTAAAGCTCTGGAAAGATCTATGACGGAGGTGAAAGGTTTATGAGCAAAAAGGAATTGAAAACAGTTTCCAATGATGTTACGTGGAAAGAAATTACCGAAGGTGGTATGATTCCGTATGCTGGTAATGCTGAGCTTTTTAAGACAGGTGACTGGCGCTCAATGAAGCCGATATGGATCCAGGAAAAGTGTAAGCAATGCTTGCTTTGCTACCCTGTTTGTCCCGATACATCTATCTTAATTGATAAAGAAGGAAAAAGAACTGATTTTGATTTTGACCACTGCAAAGGTTGCGGCGTATGTGTAAAGGTTTGCCCTTTCAAAGCCATTGACTTTGTAGAGGAAAGTAAGTAAGGAGGGGGAATTTTAAATGGCTATCAGAGAAAGAATGAGTGGTAACGAAGCAATGGCTGTTGCCATGAAACAAATAAATCCGGACGTAGTTGCAGCATTCCCGATCACTCCATCTACAGAAGTTCCTCAGTACTTCTCAACTTTTGTTGCAGATGGTGTTGTCGATACAGAATTCGTTGCAGTTGAATCAGAGCATAGTGCTATGTCTGCATGTGTAGGTGCACAGGCGGCAGGTGGAAGAGCAATGACTGCTACTTCTGCAAATGGTTTGGCCCTTATGTGGGAAGTTCTTTATATTGCAGCATGCTCAAGACTTCCAGTTGTTATGGCATGTGTAAACAGAACACTTTCAGGTCCATTAAATATTCACAATGATCACAGTGATTCCATGGGTGCGAGAGATTCCGGTTGGATACAGATATACAGCGAAAACAACCAGGAAGCATACGATAACATGCTTATGGCAAACAGAATCGGTGAGCATCCTGATGTTATGCTCCCAGTTATGGTTTGTCAGGATGGATTTATCACTTCCCATGCTATCGAGAACATAGAACTTGTTGAAGATGAAAAAGTAAAAGAATTTGTCGGTGATTATAATCCGGACCATTACCTTTTGAATAAGGAAAATCCGATTGCAGTAGGTCCTTTGGATCACTTCACACACTGCTTCGAGCATAAGAGACAGCAGGCTCAAGCAATGATGAACGCAAAGAAGGTTATTCTTGAAGTATCTGAAGAGTTTGCAAAAATGACTGGTAGAAAATACGGCTTATTTGAGGAATATAAAACAGATGATGCTGAAGTTGTTATCGTAGTGTTAAACTCTACAGCGGGTACTGCAAAATATGTTGTGGATCAATACAGGGCTCAAGGTAAAAAAGTTGGTTTGATTAAGCCAAGAGTATTTAGACCGTTCCCTGTAGATGAAATTGTTGCAGCATTGTCTAAATTCAAGGCAATTGCAGTAATGGATAAGGCAGACAGCTTTAATGCTGCCGGAGGACCCTTGTTTACAGAAATAACAAGCGCAATGTATGCTAAAGGCGTATTCGGACCAAAAGTAATCAACTACATTTTTGGTTTAGGCGGAAGAGACGTTAAGTCCACAGATATTGAAGTGGTTTATAATAAATTAATTGAAATCGCAAGCACAGGTAAAGTAGACACTGTTTACAATTACCTCGGTGTGAGAGAATAGGAGGTGTGATCAATGGCTTACAATTTGAAAGAAGTTTCAAAAAAACCCGAAAGATTTACGGGTGGACATAGAATGTGTGCCGGTTGTGGTGCTCCGGTTGTTGTAAGACAAATATTAAGAGCGCTCAATCCTGAAGATCACTTAGTGGTCGGTAGTGCTACCGGATGTTTGGAAGTTTGTTCGTTTATTTATCCATATACCTCTTGGAAGGATTCCTTTATCCATAACGCTTTTGAAAACTCAGGTGCAACTGTATCCGGTGCAGAAGCGGCTTATTCAGCAATGAAGAGAAAAGGTAAAGTAAAGGAAGAAACGAAATTCATTGCCTTCGGTGGAGATGGCGGTACCTATGATATAGGTATTCAGTCACTTTCCGGAGCGATGGAAAGAGGACACGATATGCTTTATGTATGTTATGATAACGGTGCATACATGAATACAGGTATTCAAAGATCCTCTGCGACTCCAAAATATGCGGATACAACAACTTCCCCAGCAGGTAAAAAAATCCCCGGTAAGCAGCAGTGGAGAAAAGATTTGACTGAAGTTATGGCAAATCATCATCTTCCATACGTTTGCCAAACTGCTGCAATCGGAAACATGAAAGACCTTTATGAAAAGGCAGAAAAGTGCCTTTATACAAAAGGACCTACTTTCATGAATGTATTGGCTCCATGCCCTAGAGGATGGCAGTATAATACACCGGATTTGATGGATATAAACAAGCTTGCTGTAGAAACTTGTTTCTGGCCGTTATATGAAGTTGTTGATGGCAAGTATATTATCAATTACAAGCCAAAGAATAAGTTACCTGTTAAAGACTTCTTGAAGGTTCAAGGAAGATTTAAACACTTGTTTAGAGCTGGTAACGAGCATATGATTGAAGAGATTCAGGCTGAAGTAGATAAGAGATGGGAAGCTTTATTAAAGCTTGCAGGCGAAGCTTAATATTATATAAAAAGAAAAAGTTTAGTACTCGAAAGAGTATTAAACTTTTTTTATTATATTTGAAATAAACAAAGATTACATTTTCCAGGGAACATTATTTTGCTTCAATGAAAAAGATAAAATCTTTATTTACATGGAATTATTTAGTATAAACCTGCATAAATTATTAAAGGTTCTGTAGTCGAAAGAGTTTTAAAATGGAAAGTATAATGATACTGACAGATTCGACTGAATTATTAGTGACTAGCGAATAAAAAGATAAAATTTATAAAGTACCCTTAAGTAAATTAAAATTAATTTTAATATATAAATACTGCTTTTAACCGGTTAATATAATAAATATTCATTCTGGAGGTGGGTCTAAACAATTCAAAATATCTTATCAAACAAACATATTCTCTTAAAAATTCCTTTTGGTTTGTAGGAAAAATACTTCCCTTAAGTCCAATAAGCTTGAAGCAAAATAGAGCTTTATGTTTTGCAAGGTGATTCTTTTGCTGAATATTTAATACAATATTTCAATTACTAGATGCTTTCAGTTAATGATAGACTGGCTTTGCTATGCATAATCCGGTATAAAGACACATAAGTTTTAGTTTGATTGAATTGATTAAATAAAGAGAAGCAAAAGGGCACAGAATTTGTGCCCATAAAAGGTGAAGAAATAAGTACAGATTATTTAGACAAACTTTTTGGAACCTTGGGTTGATACCAGAAGCACCAGCAAGCTGTGGATGCAGTAAGAACTGCTAGTGCAGTAACGATAGTTGCAACAATATCAAATACTTTTTTCATGGTAAAATACCCCCCTAAGTTATAATATTGTTTTTGCTCTCTCTCTATATATATGTTAACTATGCTACATATATTTCTAAAATTTTATATTTTGATCAATACTTTTTATTAAATTTATCATTTTCAATGAAAGTAAAGTCTAAAGGTGTTTTTTTACCATACCTAAAATCATAAGCATTATAGATAAACTTTACGTATTTCTGTTTATACTTGTGCTTTTTAAAATAGCAAACTTCTCATCTTTCAAAGTGTTAAAAATGCACTTTCTCTGTTTGTGCCTCGCATAACCTAGAAAAGAATTACGTTAAGAAGCAATAGTTATTGAGGCTTTAATGAAAATACTTTACTGCTTGTTTATGTGTGTTTTTAAACTCTCTACCGCTTCTTGAGCTTCTGAATAATTCATTTGCTCAATAAGGTCGGAAATGTATTCGAGATTTTGTAAAAATTCATTATTGCTCAATGAGGTTTTATTTTTATAAAACTCATGTGTGTTTCTAATTGTCAGCGTAAGCACTACAGTAACAAACAAGGATAAATAAATATTAAGTCTTAGCAGAATAGCAGTGGATGCTACAATATTATTTTGATCTACAAGGGAAATTTTCGCCATTAAAATACCTAAAAACACCAAAGTACCTATGGAAAGCATATAGACAATGAGTTGAATATAATACTCACGTTTTTTTACTGCTGTTCCTTCTATATCAATAATTCTAATTTTATAACGATACCCGATAATAAATATAAAAATTTCTAAGAACCGAATGGGTAGTGTCACTAAAAATCGGAGATAGTCCGTATTTCGAACAGCATCAACATCCATGCCGGTGATTGTAAAAATCGGCAGGAAAGCAATTTCAGCGACAATAGTAATAATAAACCCAAAAAGTACCGCTAAAATAGATTCATAAAACTTAAACCTGACTATAAATATAAAGAGCAAGGAAGATAAAAAAATATTTACTACAATATTCTCTATTTCATTGCTTACGTTTCTCCTTATAAAGTATATTGAAGTAGATGATATAATGGCGTATAGGAGAATCCTTAAAATATTATATTTTTTATTAAGGTATTCACTTTTTCCTATGGATAGAATACCAAGTAAAGCAGTTAAAATAGCTTCAGGAAAACTAACCAATATAAGACTTGGGATGGATATATTATCCAAACGACTCACCGCCCCCATAAGCTCAAAATTAATTTATACTATTTCCCACTATTTGTCAAAGTATTAGATTAGTGTATTATGCATATCTCTCTCTAATTATTTACCCGTCTCTGGCGGTTACTATTGTATCAATCATTAGTTTAAGGGACTGTGGATTAACTTTTTTTTGCTGAGCTTCCATGGCAATCTTAACATACTGCAGGTTAGTATCATCTAGCAGCCAGCTTTTGATGTCATCCCTAAGTTTTGAAAACATTAAATACTCCTTGCTGTATTTACCCGATGAAGCTTTTAATATCATTTCCTCATATTTTTTCCGCTCCTTTTCTAAAGTTTCTTCAGTATTGAAAACATACCAGAAATCCGGTGTTACATGGGCATATTTGCTAAGAATGTTAATTGTCCCGGGAAAGGGCTCAATATCACCGCTTAGGTAGCTTTTAAACTGCTTGGCAGTGATACTATAGCCTGTTTTCTCGCAAATATCGGCTACAAAAGTTTCTATTGTCATTTTGCCCATTATGAGATTGGTGTTGCTGATAAATACGGTAAGATCAAAATTCCTATCCGAATTACCCTCATCATTAATGTAGCCTGCAGCCTTCATAAGATCTTCATAAGGATAATCATAGGCTTTAGATATGATTCTTAGAGTATCGGGTTTTGGATTTGAATCTTTACCGGTCCGAGGGTCAACGCCTTTTTCGAGAATACTTAGGTAAGAATAACTTATCCCCATTTTTTTTGCTGCTTCCCTAATAGACCAGTTTTTATTTATCCGAATCTGGCGAAAGAGCTCTCCGAGGTTATTCATTCTACCACCTATCAGTAAAGATTTGTTTAGTATTTATATGTTAGTTTACATTTTATATTATTATTGGAAATTTTACAATAATATTTATGAAAATTAGTAAAATTGATTGCTCATTTTTTTTATAGTTTTTCTTTCAAGTATTTTTGTATTTGTGATTTAAGAAATCAGTTGTTATTCAATATATCTGCCTTAGTCAAATAGCATTGGATGAGTCGATAAAATATTTATATTCTACTGCTCTATGGAACCGCATATAATTTATAGAGTTTACTCTATGCAAAAAAGTCTTTAAAATTATACGAATTATAATATAAAATAAATAATTTGGAGATTAGCGATGGAAAGGGAAATAGCAGAAAATTATAATTTAGAAATAAAAAATATAGTCCATTTTCGGGATGGCTATATCATAAACACGGCTTCCGGCAAAAAGTATCTAAAAAAAAGCTTGCTTTCGAATGAAAGAATTCTTTTTGTACATAGCGTAAAAGAACATTTGTATAATAAGGGTTTTATTCATTTGGACCGGTATTTATGTACCCGTGAGGGTTTGCCGTATATTACAATGGATCAAAACAATTATATCATAACAGATGTTATTGAAGGAAGTGAATGTAACTTTGATAAATTGGAGGATGTTGTGAATGCATCGAAGGCTCTGGCCAGTCTTCATAAATCCTCCAGGGAATATGTTCTGTCAGAGGACTGCAAACCGAGAGATGATCTGGGTTTGCTTCCGGAGTTTTTACAAAAAAGGTTGGATGAAATTAAAAAATTGAAGAAGGTTGCTAAAAAGGGAAAAAGTAAATTTGACTATATGTTTCTTGATTACATAGATTATTTTTATAATTTGGGATATAATGCAATTGGTATGCTGATGCAGTCAAAATACAACGATATAGTTGAGGAGACAAGAAAAGAAGGAATGTTCTGCCATCATGATTATGCACATCATAATATTATATGCAGTGGCAGCAAAGTGACAGTAATCAACTTTGACTACTGCTGCTTTGAAATAAAGGTTTATGATGTAGCAAACCTGCTAAGGCGTAAGATGAGAAAATGCAACTGGGATTTAAGCCAGGCAAAAATTATATTGGACCACTATCGGGAGATAGAAAAAATTAGTGATGATGAATTCTTGATTTTAAAGATAATACTTATGTTTCCACAAAAGTTCTGGAGAATTGTCAATAAATATTACAACAGTAAAAGAAGTTGGTCAGAAAGGAGCTATATCTCAAAACTGCAGGAAGCAATAAACGAGATAGAAAACCATAAAAAATTCATTGAGGAATTAGATTCCTTGGCATAAAAAATATATCCTATGGCATATAGGATATATTTTTTATATTGAAATCTTTAGAAAAGGCCGGTTATGGTACCCTTTTCATCAATATCGATTTTTTCAGCGGAGGGAACCTTAGGAAGGCCGGGCATGGTCATAATTTCCCCTGTAATGGCAATGATAAAGCCCGCACCTGCAGAGAGTTTGACTTCTCTGACAGTAATATCAAAGCCTTCAGGCCGTCCAAGCAAGTTAGGATCATCGGATAAGGAGTACTGTGTTTTTGCCATGCAAATGGGAAGTTTATCCATACCCATTTCCTGAATCTTTTTAATTGCTTTTTCAGCAGACGCTGTATACATTACCCCTTTACCGCCGTATATCTCCTTAGTAATAATTTCTATCTTGTCCTTAATAGGAAGGTTTTCATCATATAAGAGTTTGAATTGGGAAGGCTGTGATTCAATTATTTCAACAAGTTTTTCTGCAAGTTCTATGCCACCTGCACCGCCTTTGGAAAAGACTTCAGAGAATGCAACCTCGACACCCAAACCTTCGCACTTGGATTTAACAAAATCAACCTCATTTTCAGTGTCTGTGTGAAAATGATTAATGGCAACAAGAACAGGGACACCGAACTTCTTAAGGTTTCCTACATGCTTTTCTACATTTACAAAACCCTTTTTTAAAGCCTCAACATTCTCATTCTTTAAATCATCCTTTTTGACGCCCCCATTATATTTAAGGGCACGGATTGTCGCAACCAATACAACCGCATCCGGTTTTAGATTTGCATACCTGCATTTTATATTAAAGAATTTTTCAGCTCCTAAATCAGCACCGAAACCGGCTTCAGTAATAACATAGTCTCCCAGTTTCAAAGCAAGCTTTGTAGCCATTACGCTGTTGCAACCGTGGGCAATATTGGCAAAAGGTCCCCCATGCATGAGGGATGGAGTATTTTCAAGGGTTTGAACAAGATTGGGTTTAATTGCATCTTTTAGAAGCAGTGTCATAGCCCCGTCTACTTTTAGATCCGCAGCGGTAACCGGATTACCGGTATAACTATACCCGATAATGATCCGCCCAAGGCGTTTCTTTAAATCCATTAAATCTGTGGCAAGGCATAAAATAGCCATTACTTCGGAAGCAACGGTGATAACGAAACCTTCTTCTCTCGGAACTCCGTTTATCTTTCCTCCCAGGCCTACAATGACATTTCGGAGAGCCCGGTCATTCATATCCAAAGCACGTTTCCATATAATTTGCCTGGGGTCGATTCCAAGGAGATTTCCCTGTTGAAGATGGTTGTCAATCGCAGCAGAAAGAAGGTTGTTTGCAGTGGTAATCGCATGCATATCCCCTGTAAAGTGGAGATTGATGTCTTCCATAGGAACTACTTGTGCATATCCGCCGCCGGCAGCCCCACCCTTAACACCCATTACAGGACCTAAAGATGGCTCTCTAAGAGCAATTACAGCTTTTTTACCGATTTTGGCCATTGCTTGTCCCAGACCCACCGTAGTAGTGGTTTTACCTTCACCTGCAGGGGTAGGATTAATGGCAGTAACAAGAATTAGTTTACCCTCTTTTTTATTTTCCAATCTTTTTAAGAGTTCGTCAGTAATTTTAGCTTTATACTTACCGTAAAGCTCCAACTCATCTTCATGGATACCAAGTTTTGAAGCGATTTCAGTAATGGGTTTCATGTTGCACTGTTGGGCAATTTCTATATCGGTTAGCATGTGAAATACCTCCTGGACTACACTTAATATTTATAGATACCGTAGTAAAAACATTGTAAAATTCACGAGATTAAATACCCGTTTTACTTACGTCTTTCAGAAATTGAAGCTTTACTTTTACAATTTGTTATTCCTAGTAAATAAGAGTATGATTTCTATAGAAGTTATAATAAATCAATATGAAAGACGACTATATAATTCAAAAAACGGTTTTGCATCACTACATTCAATAATATAGACTTATTTTATCGGTTTATGCGTTCATATAAAAATACCTTATATGATTATACTGCGGGGCCTTTGTGGATATCAATAGTTTTTTATGGTTTTATGCAGGATATTTTATTAAAATAAAGGAGTAAGGGTGCATATGGACTGGTAAATGATGGGTCAATTCGATATGAAAACACATATTATATATATTATAACAAATAATAGGACTATAAAGAAGGTGTTTAAATGGAATGTTTTAAAATAGGTGACATCGTTGCGAGGAAATCTTATCAGCATGATATTCTGTTTAAAATTGTGGATATAGTAGAGCGTGGTGATGAAAAAAACTATATCCTTAAAGGATTAGGTTATAGGATACAGGCAGATGCACCGGGAGAGGACCTGGTGATACAACCTGATCAGGATGTAAAAAGTCATGTTAAAAGCCTTTGCTTAAATGTGGATGGAAAAGCCGGCAGCAAGACAAAAAAATAGATTAAGAAAGACATAATAAAGTGCATAATTTCCGTAGGAAATACTTATGGCAATAGGAGTTTGGAACTGTTAAACCAAATTTATTTGATTACGATAATATAATGTTAAAACGCTAAATTTTTTATTAAAGGTATATGGGCTTGGGAAATAATGAAGCTGGAGAGGGCTAAAAATACGAATTTTCAAAAAATACTTGACATAAATAAATTTTCCCTGTTATAATATATATTTTTTTGACAAGCAGCCTCTGATATGATATAATGTTTGCAAACAGAAGATGAGGTGATTCGATGATAGACAAGGGTGATCTGTTCCAGATAAAGAAAGACATTGCAACCTGTGTCGGCGAAAGAGTCCAACTAAAAGCTAATAAGGGTCGAAAAAAGACTTTTATTAGGGAAGGAATTCTTGAAAACACCTATCCAAGCATCTTCGTAGTAAAGTTTGAAAACGAATATGAGGCAACCAGGAGAGTATCCTATAGCTATACTGATATACTCACAAAAGCGGTTGAACTTGTAGTATGCAGTAATAACAAAAAGATACAGGTTAGCTAAAAGTGTTTTGGATAGTCAGGATTACTAACTAAATAATGTGTTAAAAACAACCGGGTTTCCCGGTTGTTTTGTTTTTACATAAGGAATGTTAAGGTTTTGTTTTAAACTGGTTTTGAATATTAACAAAAACAAACTTAGAATTCCTTATATATCCATATTGGAAAGAGTTTCAGTAGAATTTATTAATTTAGTATTCTCAATTAACGTAAGTATGTTATAATAGGTCGAAGAAAAAACTATCATTGCAACATTAGATTAATGAATTATACAGATATCGAAATGTAATTATAGTATAATCCTAGAAAAGAAATACTTAGGTTACTCAGGTCTTTCAAAAATCGAAAAATTATTTTTACAGTTCGTTATCCTAGATGTAAAAATTGAAAGGAGAATATAAAAATGGGCTCACTTTTATCAAATAAAAATATACTTATAATGGGTGTAAGAAATAAGTGGAGTATTGCATGGGGGATTGCGAAAGCAGCACACGATGAGGGCGCTAATCTTATTTTTACTTTTCAAGGCGAGCGGGAAAAAGAAAGTGCCGAAGAGTTAGTTGCTAACCTTAAAGGTTCCTCAGCCTATCAATGTGACATTTCTAACGATAAAGATATCGATAAATTGTTTGCAGATCTTAAAGTAAAATACAGTGTCATCCACGGGTTGGTTCACTCTATCGCACATGCAAAAAGAGAGGATCTACAAAATGGCTTTGTTGAAACATCCAGAGACGGTTTTGCACATGCCCTGGATATAAGTGCGTATTCCCTTGTAGCGGTCAGTAGAGGTGTTAAGGATTTAATGACAGAGGGTGGAAGCATTCTGACACTTACTTATATGGGCTCAGAAAAGGTATACCCCGGATATAATGTTATGGGAGTTGCAAAGGCTGCCTTAGAAGCAAGCGTACGCTATTTGGCACATGATTTGGGGCCGCTTAAGATAAGAGTCAATGCAATTTCGGCAGGTCCGATTAAAACACTCTCAGCGAAGGGTGTAAAGGATTTTGGCAATATTCTCGATGTTGTAGAAACCAAAGCACCGTTAAAGAGAGGCATTGAGCAGGATGACCTGGGAGATGCTGCACTTTATTTTTTAAGCAATCTTTCAAGAGCTGTAACCGGCGAAATTATGTATGTTGACTGCGGTTACAATATTATGGGAATGTAAACCATTGCTTACATGTTTATAGATTATACTTGCATAAAATGGGTAACTGCCTGAAATCATTAGTTCAGGCATTTACTTTGTTTTCTTATTAAGAACATTAAGTTTTACACCTTCATAGTAATATTTCAGTATTTCCTGGTAGCCTCCCCCGGTTTTAGCGAGGAAGTTTGCGCCCCATTGACTCATACCTACCCCGTGGCCATTACCCACTGTTGTAATTTTTATTAAGCTGTTGTCATCGCATTCGATACTGAAATTTGCTGACCTTAATGAAAATAACTGCCTAAATTCGGTACCCTTCATAGTGACAGACCCAATTCTAATTGTTTTTACTCTATTTCCTGTTGTATAGCCTAAAAATTCAATATCCTGTAGAATATCCTCTTCATCTACCTGAGAGTCAGGATATTTGCCTTTAAGCTTTTGGATGAAATCAGTTACAGGTATTTCAACCGTTGTTTTATATTCGCTGCAGGAATCCTCACCATAACTGAATACAGAACGTAGATACGGTACTTGTACACCATCCCACACTTCCTCCGCATTTTCGGTTCGGCCGCCGCTGTTGGAGTGAAAAAGGGGATTTATGACTTTTGTGTCATAAACAAGAATGATACCTTCCGTTTCCTTGACAGCACGTTCAATTTTATTCCAGTTTTTAGAGGCTGAAAAAATACTCCAATTCTTTTTTGCATTTTCCTTGCTTACCCATGCCTGACAGTGTCCTGAGTCTGTACATACATCTGCGCCTTGATGGTTGTTTTCTTTTGAGCCGTAGAGTTTTAGCATCCTTCCGTATGCATAGGATCTGGCAGCTACGGCCTGAGCTTTTAATGCTTCTATTTCAAAATCAGCAGGCATTTCAGCTGCGACGACTTCCTTGACATATTCCTCAAGGGGCACATTTTTGACCTCATTGTCCGAAACGAAGTATACTTTAATCATAATGTCTTTTCCTGTTGGGTTTGGCAATGAAGGCTCGTTTTGAACACTGCAGCCCTTCACGATCAGTAAAGGGAGCAAAATGATTATAATGATCATTGTCAATGCATAGTAAAATGTTTTTTTCATGTTTATCCGCCATTTTTAAGTATTATAATTTGTATTTATACGTAACTATACCGGTTACCTTAAGGTATTCGTCCTCAGTGCTAAAAAAAGCAGTTGTCTCATGAAATCTTATCTAAAAAGCAAAAATCTTATGAATAACTTTTCATAACAATTTTTACTATAAATATATATTCTTTCTTATGTTGATTTTATTCTAAAAAGCATTAAAAAAAAGACAGGTATAGCCGATATATAAATTGCGGTGAATTTTGCCGGATGGGAATATTGTTTTAAATATGAATTAAACCGATACGGTTTGATGAGATAGATAAGAATAACTGTCAAGAATATCAAGGAGACAAGGATATGATTCGAGGCCTTTATACATCCGGATGGAGCATGTTGGCAAACACAAAAAGAATGGATACCATATCCAACAACCTTGCCAATGTGGATACAAATGCATACAAAAAAGATACCCTGGTAATGGAGACTTTTCCCAATGTATTGGCCAGGCGCATCAATGATACGAGGAGTGCTTTGAATCCAAGTGGGGAAGTAGGAAATATGCAGCTTGGAAGCGATGTAGGTGAAATTTTTACCTACTATAACCAGGGGAAGGTTTTAAAGACAGAGAGCAATTTTGATTTTTGCATCCAGGATGACGGATCAGCCTTTTTTACAGTTGCTGTCCCGGACGCTGATGGAAATATAAATGAGTTTTATACAAGAGATGGTGCGTTTACACTCAATGCGGACAAGCAATTAATAACCAAAGAAGGATATTTGGTAATGGGAGAAAATGGACCTATTACCTTGGATGGAGAGAATTTTACCATAGAACATGACGGAACCGTTATACAAAACGAACAAATTATGGATAAACTGCAAATCAGAGATTTTGTTGATACGAAAACATTGAGAAAATACGGATCAAATCTGGTAGAAACAACAGAGGAAACACAAGATGAGGAATTTCAAGGGAAGATTTTGCAGGGTTCATTGGAACAGTCAAATGTGAATATTATCCGAGAAATGGTAGATATGATCAGTGTAATGCGCTCATATGAAGCGAACCAGAAGGTCTTGCAGGCACAGGACAACACGTTGGAGAAGGCTGTAAATACATTGGGATCCTTAAGATAGGGGGAAGTTAAATTATGATGAGAGCATTATGGACTGCCGGTACCGGTATGATGGCACAACAATTTAATGTAGATGTGATATCCAACAACCTGTCAAATGTAAACACTACAGGGTATAAAAAGGAAAGAGCGGAGTTTAAAGATCTTTTATATGAAACGTTTCAAAGAGCCTATTCTCTAAATGGACAAGGAAAGCCTGTAAATTTGCAGGTAGGCCACGGTACTTCCATCGGTGCTACAGTCAAAAACTATAGTACAGGTAATTTTGAAAAGACGGACAATCCTTTGGATATGGCAATCGATGGGGAAGGATTCTTTAAAATCCAAGGCCCTAAAGGAAATATTGTATATTCCAGGGATGGAAGCTTTAAAATCAGTGTATCCGAAGAAGGAAACAGGCTTACCACATCGGATGGATATCCGGTTTTGGATGAATCGGATAACCCGATTGTCTTAAACATTGATATAGCAAGGTTAAATATTGCTCCTACCGGTGAACTGAGTTATGTAGATGATCAAGGTGCTATTGTACCAATGGATCAAAAGATTGGTCTGGTAAAGTTCCCAAACCGTTACGGGTTGGAGTGTATAGGCAAGAACTTTTATGTGCAGAATTCTGCATCCGGTGCTGCTGTTCCAGATAGTGAACTGGGGCAAAAAAGTACCATTTCCCAAGGATATCTTGAGTCTTCAAATGTGCAGGTTGTTGAGGAAATGGTTAAACTTATTGTTGCACAAAAGGCTTATGAGGTGAATTCAAAAGCAATACAGGCAGCAGATGAAATGTTGGGGATAGCAAATAACTTAAGAAGATAGTATAATAATTAAAAGTAGGGTGATATTGTGAATATTGATAAAATTAATAATACTCCTATAAATAATAACTCCTTTGAAAATGCTAAAAATACTGTCAGTGAGGATAAATTCGAGAAGGTCCTTCAAAGTGCTTTTGATAAAAAGGATGAAAAGCAGTTAAAAAAGGCATGTCAGGAGTTTGAGGGTATTATATTGAATATGATGTATAAACAAATGAAGGCTGCGATACCAAAGTCTGACTTGATTCCAAGTGACACAGGTAAAGATATATTCAGTACCATGTTGGATGAAAAGCTGATGGAAGAAGCTGCGAAAAGCAATAGGGTTGGCATGGCGGACGCTTTGTATAAACAACTGAGCAAGCGCTTGAATTCATCGTATAAGCCTTCTTCTGGAGGAAGTCATGTTGAAACGGACCAAAGTGAATAAAAACCATCTTACAACCATATGTTTATTTTTAATGACCCTCATAGCCATTTATGCAGGGCATTTTTTATTGTCTGGGACACCGGAGGAGAAAAAGGTACCGGAAAAGACGGCCTCTTCGTTTATGAAAGATGAAAAAGAGAATTTAGTGAAGTATAAACATTTAAGCATATCCATCCATGAAAAAAAACAGGAAATTTATATTTTGGAAGTAGATTTAAGAAAGAAAAAAGTAGAGGTTAAACCGGTTTTATCCCATGACAGCGTTTTTGGTTTTGAAAAATTAAGTTCAATGGCATCAAGAAATAATGCATATGCTGCAATTAACGGAGGGTTTTTTTATCCCTATGGGGAACCTTCGGGAATGGTGGTCATTGATGGTGAGCTCATCAATAGCTCCCAAGGAAAGAACCCGGTATTAATGTTAAGTGATGGAAAAGCGGCCTTTAAGGAAATAAAACCAAAGATACAGGTGAATTATGATAAGGGGACATTGGTGGCCGATAGCATAAATAATAAAGGAGCATATGGAAAATTTGTAGTGTATACCAAATGGTATGGAACGGATAATATGGTCAAATCCAAAAATATTACACTAACTGTAGACCGGGGCATTATCCAAAGTATTAAAGAGCTGAATGGACCTTCCCCAATCCCTGAAAACGGGATGCTGCTGACCTTTTACAGTGGTTCTAAATATACCCTTAAAAATATGCCCTTTAAAGTGGGAGACCCTGTGAAGCTCGTGCTTGATCAGAAATTAAATGCGGATACCCAAGCCTATGAATGTGGAAGCTGGGTTGTGAAAAACGGCAAGGTAGTCATAAATCACTGGGATGAATGGACTGGAGTTACAACCAATAGTGATCCAAGAACTGTTGTGGGCTTAAAGGACGAATATAATGTGGTATTTATCGCTGTAGATGGAAGACAGCCTGGATACAGTATAGGCCTTACCGGAAAGGAACTGGGGCATTTTTTACTTGAAAACGGTATAAAAAATGCGGCAATGCTGGATGGTGGGGCCTCTACCGAAATGCTCTTCAATCAAAAAATAATCAACCGTCCATCTTTTAAAGGTCAGGAAAGAATGCTTGGGGGAGGATTCATCATAAAATATAAAGAGGATGAATAGAAGGATTTTTTAAATTTACGGCGAATACATTGAAAGATAAGTTTATGAAATGAGGTGCATTAATGTTATCCAATGTTGAAATCCAAAATATTATTCCGCACAGGTACCCTTTCTTATTGGTTGATAAAATCATAGAAATCGATCCTGGCAAAAAGGCTGTAGGAATCAAAAACGTCACAGCAAATGAGCCATTTTTTCAAGGGCACTTTCCAGGCCACCCCATCATGCCCGGGGTATTGATTGTGGAAGCCCTTGCCCAGACTGCAGGGATAGCTGCGGCGATACAAGAAGACCAAAAAGGAAAGTTGGGTGTCTTTGCGAGTATTGAATCCTTAAAGTTTAAGCAGCAGATTGTACCGGGAGATACTCTGAGGCTGGAAGCGGAAATTTTAAGCTCAAGAATGGGTGTTGTCAAAGCAAAAGTCCTTGCTACCGTAGATGGAAAAACAGCTGCAGAAGGTGAAATTAAATTTGCGATGGTTAACCCGAACAAATAGAGTTTTAGTTAAAAAAAGTGCCCGTAATGGGCACTTTTAATATGTGATCATTTTTATTTTAATTGCACTGTTTACTAATATACATCTCTCCGACTTTATAGATATCCCCTGCACCCATGGTAATAATCAAGTCTCCTGGGGAGGCATGCTCCTTTAAATAATCTACAATGGCCTCGAAGCGGTCCATATAGATGGCTTTGGATTCACTGAGATTAATCTTCTCAGCCAGGGTTTTGGAATGAATTTCTCCCTTATCAACTTCCCGGGCTGCATATATATCCGAAATAATGACATGATGCGCATCCTCAAAGGAACCGGCAAAATCATTTAAGAGCATTTTTGTTCTTGTATAGGTATGCGGTTGAAATATACACCATATTTTTGAATGTGTGCTATTTTTTGCAGCCTTTAGGGTAGCCTTTATTTCAGATGGATGATGGGCGTAATCGTCTACGACTTTAATATTGTTGCATACGCCTTTTAATTCAAAGCGCCGATGGGTCCCGGAAAACTTATATAACCCGGCTTTAATCGCTTCGATGCCGCAGCCAAATACTTGGCTGGATGCGATGGCAGCTAAAGAGTTGTTGACATTATGAATACCCGGCACACTGAGTTTAATTTCACCGATCTCCTGTTTATCTCTCATGAGTTTGTAAGCTGCACAGCCTGATTCATCAAAGGTGATATTGCTTGCGCTCCACATGGCGTTTTCCGATTTGATTCCGTAAGTAATTTTTTTGCATGAAACCTTATCCAGAAGCCACGTCACATTTTCATCATCCAGACAGCCGACCAGATAGCCGTTATCAGGGATTAAAGAGGTAAATTTGTAAAAAGACTCTTTAATATGTTCAATGTCCCGGAAATAGTCAAGATGGTCGGATTCTATGTTTAATACGACGGCCAGGTAGGGATGAAACTTTAAAAAGCTTTCAACATATTCGCAGGCTTCAGTAATAAAAAATTCATTCCCGCCGATTTTTGTGTTTCCTCCGATGGATTTAAGTTCTCCACCAATATGTATGGTCGGATCCAAGCCGGCTTCAAGCATAATCATTGTAATCATAGACGTTGTTGTTGTCTTTCCATGGGTTCCGGATACAGCTATATTAAATTTGTATTTCTTCATAACCTGCCCTAAAAGCTCTGCCCGGTCAATTAGCGGTATATTTAAGCTTTTGGCCCTTACTAATTCCGGGTTGTTTTCCTTAACCGCTGCAGTGTATACCACCAAGTCCGGACCTTGAATGTTTTCTTCCCGATGCCCTTGATAGATGACGGCTCCCATTTCCTGAAGCCGGTTTGTTAAATTGGAAGTTTTTAAGTCAGACCCTGAAACTCTATAACCAAGGCTTAGAAGAATTTCTGCCAAGCCGCTCATACTTATACCACCGATACCCACAAAATGGACATTTTTAATTTCTGGGGATTCTAAAAGGCTGGATTGAGACAAAATAAACACTCCTTTGCAATCAAATCAATACCTATAAAAAATAATCATACAACATTTTTTTCTATTTTAAAAGTTCCAATTACTATTATACGGGACTTCTTTAATAATTATTATAGTAATTATTGATAAAAAAAGGAACTCTTATTCAATTATAATGAATATTTAATATAATTTATATTAAAATATTCGATAATATATAGTATAATATTCGAAAAATCAACTTTAAATAAAGAGGTATAAGATGGACAAGCTGCAAAAGAATGAAAGGTTTTCGGTAATGACTAAAATGTTGTCTGACTCACCAGGCAAAATATTTACACTTGGAGGGTTCGCAGAAATGTTCGGATCCGCCAAATCGACCGTGAGTGAAGACATTGATATTATTCAGAATTTGTTTTCAAAATTTGGAATGGGTGTTATTGAGACCATTGCCGGAGCTTCAGGTGGTGTAAGGTTTGTTCCCACATTAAGCATTTCACAGATAAATAATAGCATAGATAAAATGTGTGACGAATTAAAAAAACGGGAAAGAATATTACCTGGTGGATATCTTTATATGCTGGATATTATATATAATCCGGATAAAGTGTCCAATATAGGGAAAATATTTGTAGGTCAATTTTATAAACGTGAAATTGATTATGTAGTCACTGTTGAAACAAAAGGGATTCCACTTGCTTTTATGACGGCAAAATATTTAAATGTACCTTTGGTTATAGTAAGACATACGAGTGAAGCAACAGATGGTGCCTCGGTAAATATCAATTATGTATCGGGGTCTTCCAGGAAGATCCAAAATATGGTTTTGTCTTTAAAGGCACTGAAGAGGCATTCCAAAATTCTCTTTATTGATGACTTTATGAAAGGAGGAGGGACGGCAAAGGGCATTATTGAGCTATCCAAGGAGTTTGAATGCGAAGTTGTAGGTATTGGTGTATTGGTAGAAACTGCTGAACCTAAAAAAAAGTTAGTAGATAACTATTTTTCCATAATGACCTTGCATAATTTTAACGAAGAAAACGATAATATAGACATAAAGCCAAGCATGAATTGGGCATAATAATATAAGTGACGTTAAAATGGCTTTATAATAAAAACGTATGGAATTTGCACAAATAAAGAAGGAAAAAATAATTTTTTGGCGAATATACATAAAGTGCGTAAAATAAATAATAATTATGGAAGGTGGTAACATCGATGGAAATCACAGATGTGCGCATTAGAAGAATTGATGCTGAGGGTAAAATGAAGGCTGTTGTATCAGTTACTTTTGATAATGAGTTTGTTGTACATGATATTAAAATTATTGAAAGTCAAAATGGGTTATTTATTGCAATGCCTAGCAGAAAAACCCCAGATGGAGAATTTAGGGATATAGCACATCCAATTAATGCAACTGCTAGAGAAAAAATCCAAAAGGCAATTATAGAAAAGTTTGAATCTACAAACGTTGAAGAATAAGTAAAATAAAACCAGACACTTAGTACATAGGTATTAAGTGTCTTTATTTATGCCTTTTTCGCAAAAGTAAAACAAATTTAGAAAATGTATATACTTTTTTTTTTACAGTTGAAAATTTCAATGAAAAATGAGAAAATATATGTGGCCAAAATGAAGTGATAAAACATTATTTTATTGGCATTTACATGATTTTATTCATATAGTAAAAGAAGGTAATAGATAATAAATTGCTTTAGGCCTTGATTGCTTCTAGATTCGGAAAGGGGAGTAATAAAATGGAACATCTTATGGCGGTAGTTCTAGCGGCAGGCGAAGGAAAAAGAATGAAATCTAAAAACTCAAAGGTTGTACATACGGTATGCGGAAAGCCTCTTATTAAGTGGGTATACAGTGCAGTCAAAGGTGCGGGAGTAGAAGAGTGTGTGCTAATTATCGGGCATAAAGCAGAACAGGTTAGAGAATGTATGGGAGATCATGTAAAATATGCTGTCCAGGAAGAACAGCTCGGTACAGGACATGCAGTTATGCAGGCAGTTGAATATATGCAGGGAAAAGATGGCACAGTCGTAGTTTTGTGCGGAGATACTCCTCTCGTTACAACGAAGACCATTTCCAATACCATTAAGTTTCACCGGGAAAATAATAATGCCGCTACCGTAATAACAGCTGTTTTGGATAATCCTGAAGGATATGGAAGAGTTGTAAGAGACAAACATGGAAACGTTTTAAAGATCGTTGAACATAAGGATGCAAATAAAGAAGAAAAGAATATTAAGGAAATAAACTCCGGAATGTATTGTTTTAAAATTAAGGAGCTGATAGAATCCTTAAAGGAAATAAGGAACAATAACAGCCAGGGAGAATATTATCTGCCGGATACATTAGAGGTACTTATTGGAAAAGGTTTAAAGGTAGGTGCCTATATTATTGAAGACTCCACCGAAATTCTCGGAATTAATGACCGGGTTCAACTTGCAGAAGCTTCGGAGATCTTGAAAAAGAGGATTCTTTTAAGGAATATGAAAGCAGGTGTTACCGTTATAGACCCTGCTTCAACATATATTGATGAAGATGTAAAAATCGGGATGGATACGGTGATTTACCCGGGAACAATTATTGAGGGTAAAACCGTAATTGGAGAGGATTGTGTTATTGGTCCTAACAGTAGAATCGTTTCATCTAAAATAGGTGACGGAGTGGCTGTTCACCAATCGGTTATTATGCAAAGCTCGGTGGATAATAATACTTCGGTAGGACCTTTTGCCTATATCCGGCCAGACAGTATAATTGGAAAGAATGTTAAAATCGGTGATTTTGTTGAAGTAAAGAAATCGGTCATTGGAGATGATACTAAAATTTCACATTTAACCTATGTAGGGGATGCAGAAATAGGAAAAAATGTGAATCTTGGTTGTGGAGTAGTTGTTGTAAACTATGACGGAAAGAAAAAAAGTAAAACGGTCGTGGAAAACAATGCTTTTATCGGCTGTAATGTAAATCTTGTATCCCCTGTAACGGTGAAGGAAAATGCGTATATTGCTGCCGGTTCCACCATTACGGAGGAAGTACCCGAAAATGCCCTTGCTATTGCCAGAAGCCGCCAGGTTGTTAAGGAAGAGTGGGTTTTGAAAAAAGGGCTTCATAAAAAGGACTAAAGGATTTACTGGCTTAAGAAAAACAAAGCTTTTGGGCTTGGTTTAATAAATTATCGATATAAACGAATGAGGGCTTAAGGTATATTTATATACCGGAAAAAACGCTTTCTGAAAGGAGTATGATAATGAACTTGCATGGAAAAGACATTAAGATTTTTTCGGGTAACTCACACCGGGAATTAGCAGAAGAAATTGCGGAAAAAATAGGTCTTCCTGTGGGAAATGCATCAGTTGGGAGCTTCAGTGATGGTGAAATATCAGTAAACATAAACGAGGTTGTTAGAGGTTCCGATGTTTTTTTAATCCAATCTACATGTACACCTGTCAATGACAACCTGGTTGAACTTCTCATCATGATAGATGCTTTAAAAAGGGCATCAGCAGGGAGAATTACAGCGGTAATGCCTTATTTTGGATATGCAAGACAGGATAGGAAAGCAAAAGCAAGAGATCCTATCTCGGCAAAGGTTGTAGCAAATCTTTTAACGGTTGCAGGTGCAGACCGGGTTCTAACAATGGACCTGCATGCTCCCCAATTACAGGGATTTTTTGATATACCGGTAGACCACTTGGTAGGAGTGCCCATTCTTGCAGAATATTTCAAAAACAAGTTTGAAAATCTTGATGATATTGTTGTTGTTTCTCCGGATGTAGGAAGTGTAACAAGATCAAGGAAATTTGCCGAAAGGCTGGATGCTCCATTGGCTATCATTGATAAAAGAAGGCCTAAGGCAAATGTTTGTGAAGTTATGAATATTATCGGGGATGTAAGGGATAAAAGAGTCGTTGTTGTAGATGATTTGATTGATACGGGTGGAACCATGATTAATGGTATCCAGGCTCTTTTGGATATGGGAGCAAAGGAAGTATACGCTTGTTGTACACATGCGGTTTTATCAGGTCCGGCTATAGAAAGAATTATGAAGTCCAACTTGAAAGAACTTGTAATATTAAATACCATTCCCCTCACGGATGAAAAGAAAATTGATAAAATTAAGGTTCTGTCTGTGGCAAGTGTTTTTGCAGAAGCCATTGAAAGAATTTATGGAGATATATCCATCAGCACACTATTTACACAACAGGATGCGTAAAAGAAGAAGCTTTCCTTAACAGGAAGGCTTTTTTAATACACTTAGCATTTTTATACAATATTTTTTCCATGCGATGTATATTGTTCCCACTCTCGGTAACAATAATATACGGAGGTGGAAATTGTGAATATTAAAAAATTGTTTCCTGATAAGAAAACTTCGAGGAAAGGGATTTTAGAATTTTTCGACAAAAAGGGTTTTTATGTTGTTCTGGTACTTTGTATAGCTATCATAGGTGTTGTAGGATATTTTGTCTCAACTTATGATATTGCATCGTCAGATGAAGACTATGATGCTCAGAAAATAATTCCTGAAGAATTCAATAATAAAGCTTCAAATAATGAGGGGAAAGTGGCATTACAGCCTTCAGTAGATACGTCTTCAGGCGTTGCATCAGCAAAAGAGCAAGACAATAAGGCAATTGCAACTCCCAAACCGCAAGCCAATGAGAATAAGCAAACGATGCCCCCGAAAGAGGACAAATCTACAAATAAAAACGGTACCGGCAAAGCCAATACAAGTACGGATAATAAAAAGGTAAGTCCGGCTAAAGTACAAAAGTTTGCTATGCCTGTATTCGGAAATGTAATACTGGAATATGCACAGGATAAACTTGTGTTTTCAAAAACATTGGATGAATGGAGAACACATAGTGGACTTGATTTGGCTTCCGACCGGGGAACACCGGTAAAGGTGGTTGCAGACGGCGTTGTGTATGAAGTGAAAAATGATCCCAGGTTAGGCATAACCATTGTAGTTGACCATCAAAACGGTATAAAAACCGTGTATGCCAACCTGGCCAGCGATAACATGGTAACCCCCAATCAAAAGCTGAAGCAGGGAGATGTAATTGGAAGCGTAGGAAATACAGCAAATTTTGAAGCTGCTGACCAAGCACATCTGCATTTTGAGGTTTTGAAAAATGATGAACCTGTGGATCCTTCAACATATTTGAATAAAAAATAAAACGCATTATAAAAGCAGTGGGTATATGTAAATACTCACTGCTTTTTATCATTAAGGCATTGATTCCTTCCTTATTTCTGGGCTGTACTATAAATCAAATCTTTTTGGGTGCGTGCCATATCCTTAATCTTAGGCGTTGCATTCCTACTGGCCAGAACTCTTCCAAACCATAAAAGGGCGTTGGAGGGGTCGCTCAACCTGCGATATAGTTCACCGATAAGATACTGGAGACTTGCTTGATCCAGGCCTACTACAGGGAAATCTTCCTTTTCCAGGGCTTTCAGAAAACCTTGCTGAGCTTGGTTAAGAAACTTATTTTCGCCTTCAGGGTTATTTTTGATCCTGTGGAGCCAGGCAATTTTTAAGCATATCATTGCTTTTTCACTATCTTTTGCTTGTTTCACGATACTATTTAATAGAGCAATTTGGTGGATTTCAATTGCCGTATCCACATCATATAAATGTGGATAGGTTTTCTCAAATTTCCATTTGGGTGTTATGTTATCACGAATAAGCTTTTTTTGTTTGTCACTGACTGTGTTAAATTTATTTGAAAGAGACGCATAACCGCAGTACGTGCATAGCCAGGCATCATAAAAAGAGGGATTTGGCTCCTGATAATAAACCATAAAGTCGCTGTCTTTAGATAGGATTCGTACACCTGAGGTCTTAACCGCACGTACTTGAATATGTCTGCCGCAGACAGGACAATCAACTTTCCTTTCGTACACAAAGCTTGCCGGGTTAACTTGAACACAATCCTTTATGCCTTTTTTAGGGTCTTCCTTTTCTTCATAAACAGAAATTTCGTCTAAATTATCTAAGCCAAAGCCTGCAAGGTTATCAAAAAGATTACTATTAGAATCCTTTGTCATTCTAAATTCAATCCTCCTCGGCTAATTTGGAGACTACGCAGAAAAAATTACGCAAAGACGGGCAGTATTGAGATTTACATAATATATTTGGAAAATGAGAAATTAACGACTATTAATACTATTTTATCATATTTTTAAAACAAGCGAAAGAAAAATTATTAAAAGTTCCTTTATGTTGAAATTATTTTGTGGTAATATTACAAATGATAGAACTATATAGAAAAAAGTACCAATTTTAAGATTTAGGGGGAGAAAATAATGAAGTCAAAGAGTAAGGTATTATCTTTCTTACTTGTCATTACCATGTTTTTTACTCAATTTTCCTTTGCTTCCATGGGACTTTCTGGGGCAAATGAAGATTCATTAACCCAAGGTTTTCCGGATATAAAGGGACATTGGGCAGAAAAACCGGTTGAGAAATTCAGGCTAAAGGGCTGGGTAAAAGGGTATGAAGATGGATTGTTTAAGCCTGATAAGCTCATAAGCAGGGCGGAATTTACCGCAATGGTTGTAAGAATTTTAGATAGCATCAATCCGGCGGCAAAGAGCTCCTATAAAGACGTAAAACCTGTTGATTGGTTTTATAGAGAGGTTTCCTCTGCTGCGGAAAAAGGATATATTGAAGGGTTTCCCGACGGAACATTTAAGCCGCGTGTTGAAATGAGCAGACAAGAGGTTGCTGTCTTTTCACAAAGGCTATTAAAAGTCCCCATGTTTGAAGGAGGCCCCGGAGTTGTATTTAGTGACGAGAAAAGCTTTCCTAACTGGTCCCAGGAAAGTATAAAAATATTGGCATCCCACGAAGTAGTTCATGGCTATCCGGACAAAACCTTCAGGCCGACAAAGCTTGTAACCAGGGCCGAAGCAGTAAAAATGCTGGATATTGTATTGAAGAAGCTGGAAATTATAGTGGAAAGCACAAAGGGGCCGGTTCCTGCGGCTGGTGGAACACCCGAGCCGACCGATGCACCGACGGCTGTTCCGACACCCACATCAACACCCACTGCAATACCGACGCCTACATCCACGCCAACACCTACTTCCTACAGTGTGGTTGTTCCGGTTTTCAATGCTCCGCCTGTTGTTAGTGCAGGGCCGGATCAAACTATCAACATCCGCGAACATGCTGTTCTAAACGGAACGGTCTCGGATGATAAAAGACCTTTGGAAAAAACCACAAATACGTGGGAGAAGATAGAGGGTCCCGGAACAGTAGTTTTTGAAGACAAAAACAGCCTATCCACATCTGTCCGTTTCACTTTAAGTGGAAAATATTTATTAAGACTGACTGCCTTTGACGGAGAGAAGTCTGCATCCGATATAGTGGAAATAAACGTTAACGCCGTCCACAAGATATATACGTTGGATGAGGATTTTAATGAAGGCAGAATGATAAACCTATCCGATTATGTAAAAGATCAGCTGCAGTTGGATGAAACCACTGAACAGGTAAATTACATTTGGGTTGCTGTTTCCAGCAAAGGAACTGTTATTAAGATCAATACGGATACCGGAAAAGTGGAGGGAGAATATTGGACTTCTCCTAACGGTCAGCCTAAAGACCCATCAAGGACAACTGTTGATCTAAATGGAAATGTCTGGGCAGCCAACCGGGCAGGAAACAGTGTTGTACATATAGGCCTCATGGAAAATGGCCAGTGGATTGATAAAAATAAAAACGGAAAATGCGACACTTCTACGGGCTTGGGGGATATAAAGCCGTGGACGAATGCAAACGGGACAGACACAAACGGGGGAGTTTCTACCGCGGAGGATGAGTGTATCATCCATTATACAAGAGTCAGCTCAGGTGGAACAAGACATGTATCCGTGAATAAAGACAATGATGTTTGGGTTAGTGGCACAGGAAATAGAATCTTTGATTTGATTGACGGCTTAACCGGCAAAATAAAAAGAACCGAACCTTCTGTGGGTTATGGCGGATATGGAGGACTTATTGATAAAAATGGGGTTATTTGGTCATCCAATTCATTTTTATGGTGGGATACTTCAAAACCTCTCACAGGACCAAGTGGACAAAATTGGAAGGCACTGGGTTACTCCAGTTATGGCCTTGCTTTAGATAAATTTGGAAACGTATGGTGCTCGAGCGGCAGTGGAATCCGAAAGTTTGACCCGCAAGGGAATCTAATAGGTACTTACTCCAATGGGGGATCTAGCTCACAGGGGTGTGTTGCTGATCCGAATGGAGATATTTGGGTTGCACATTCGATGAGCTACAGCACCGTAGGGCATTTGAAAAACGATGGTACTTTTGTGGGAAATGTAACCGTAGGAGCTGGACCGACAGGTGTAGCAGTGGATGCAAAAGGGAAAATCTGGGCAACGAACTATACCTCGGGAACGGTTTCGCGTATCGACCCCAATGCAGGGCCTATGGGGCAAGACGGAAAAACACCTGTTGGTGCAGTAGACTTTACAACCGAGTACCTGGGTGGAACCCTTTACAATTATAGTGATATGACAGGAAGTACCCTAACTGGGGCACCTAAAGAGGGGACATGGACAGCTACTTTTGACAGTAAAGAGGATGAAATAGAATGGGGATCAATCGGATGGAATGGAGAACTCCGTAACGATAGTTCTATGACTGTATCCGTTTGCAGCAGCGTATACGGGACGGATTATTCTACACCCCAAATTGTGAAGAATGGGCAGCAAATGCCTGTACCGAATGGAAGGTTTTTGAAGGTAAATGTTGCCTTTAAGCGTTCCAGTGATGGCCAAAGTCCCATTTTAACCGACCTTACCATTGGTTCTAAAGGATATAATCTGGAGAAAAAAGCAAATGCTGCACCCGTAGTTGATATAGGAGAAGATACCAGTATACAGGTAGACCAGTCCCTTGATCTTATAGGAAATGTAACGGATGACTGCCTTGCAGAAGGGGATTCCCTAGTCTTTTTATGGAGTAAAGAGAGTGGTCCGGGTGAGGTAACATTTAGTTCTCAAGCGAGTTTTAAAGCAAAGGTGACATTTAACGTGCCCGGGGATTATGTATTTAAACTTTCTGCCAGTGACGGAAGTTTGACTGGAAGCAGCCTTATAAAAGTTAGAGTAAACCCTTTGCCGACAGCAACACCAACGAATACACCGACAAATACCCCAACAAATACACCGACCAATACGCCTACGGCTACACCAACAGCAACACCAACGAATACACCAACGAATACACCAACAAACACACCAACGAATACACCAACAAACACACCAACAAACACACCAACAGCAACACCGACAGCAACACCAACACCGACAGCAACACCAACGGATACACCAACGAATACCCCTACAGCTACACCAACGAATACACCAACGAATACCCCTACAGCTACGCCAACAAATACACCCACAAACACACCAACAGCTACACCAACAAATACGCCGACAAACACACCAACAGATACACCAACCATAGTGCCAACGGATACACCTACGCCTACACTTCCGGGTGGAGACTTGGAGAAACCGGTTGTAGCTATTAGTGTAGACCGAGAAGTAGTAAATCCCGAGAATAACGTAGAAATTACAGTTACTGCAGTCGATAATGTAGGAGTGGTCTCAAAATCGCTTACCATTAACGGCGAAAACTATGTTTTGGATTCTTCCGGAAAAGTTATCTTTATGCCGATAAGCGCAGGAATATATAAGGTGGAAGCCAAAGCCAAAGATGCCGCAGGAAATGAAGGTACTGCAGCTAAAACCATAACGGTGATTGTTAATGGGGATATTGTAAATCCGGTTGTGGCTATTACTGCACCTCAGGAGGGTGCAAAAATTAGTGCTCCTACAGATATTATCGGTACGGCCAGTGATGAAAGTCTTACATATTATACGCTGGAATACTCATTGAAGGATAAAAACGAATATATTAAGTTCGCCGAAGAAACCCAAAGTATAACCGGAGGGGTACTGGGAAAACTTGACACTACGGTAATGCGGAACGGAGTTTACGATATCAAACTAACCGCATTGGATGAGGGTGGGAATATAGCATCGACAGTAACGACAGTTCAAGTTGAGGGAGAGATGAAAGTTGGAAATTTCTCCATGGATTTTACCGACCTTGCCGTACCGGTGGCGGGAATTCCCATGACAGTTACGAGGAATTATGACAGCAGAATCAAAGCTATAGGGGACTTTGGTATCGGTTGGACTTTAGGAATAAAAAATGTTACATTAAGCGAAAGCTGTGTACCTGGTGAAGAATGGGAACAGCTTTCCTCCGGATCCTTTATTTCAAAGAAATATTACTTAAAGGAAACCAAAGATCATACAGTCACTGTAACTTATCCGGACGGTAGTACAGACGAATTTAAGATGAAGCTGAATCCTGAATCCAACCCCTTAATGCCGATAGAAACGGTGGATGTGTCCTTTGTACCGAAATCAGGAACTTCCTCACAACTTGAAGCCTTGACCGGCAATTCACTCCTTTTTTACTTAGACCAATTAGTGGATTATGATATGGAAGTATATAATCCACAGAGGTATAAGCTTACTACAAAAGAAGGAAATGTATATATTATCAACCAGGATACAGGACTGGAAAGCATTACAGATACAAATGGAAATACAGTTACTTTTGACCGGAACGGAATTGTTCATTCTGCCGGAAAGAGTATAACTTTTACAAGAGATTTTCTGGGCAGGATTTCCAAGATAACCGACCCACAGGGTAACTTTCTTACCTACACCTATGATTATTATGGAGATTTGGTAAGTGTAAGAGACCAGGAAGGAAATCTTACAAGGTTTACTTACAACTCCAGCCATGGCTTGGTGGATATTTTTGATGCCCGCGGCATAAGGCCTGCCAGAAATGAATATGATGACAGTGGAAGGCTTCTTGCGCATATTGATTCCCAGGGAAACCGCTTTGAATACACCCATAATGTAGGAGCAAGAGAAGAAATCATAAAAGACAGAATGGGGAATGTTACGGTCATTGGATACGATGTAAAGGGAAATGTGATTTCCAAGACCGATGCGCTGGGGAAAACGGTTTTATTTACTTATGATGACAGGAAGAATAAGCTTACGGAGACGGACGCACTGGGAAATACAACCACTTATACATATGATTCGGGCAATAATATAGCTAGCGTTACAGACCCTTTAGGCGGAAAGACTGAATATACCTATAATAGCAGAAGCCAGGTTCTTACCGAGAAGGATTCCTTGGGCAATACGATCCAGTATAATTACGACAGTAGAGGGAATTTAACAACTCAAAAGGATTCCTTAGGGAATACAATGGTATTTACCTATGATTCGAAAGGGAATATGCTGTCAATGACTGACGGTCTGGGAAGAACTGCAAAATATACTTATGATGCCAACGGCAACAAAACAAGTGAGACAGATCCGGATGGGAATGTAATTTCTTATACCTATGATTCCAACGGCAACCAACTATCCAAAACAGTGACCGTCGGAAGTGGGGATAATGCGCAAAAGATTACAACATCTTATGAATATGACGGTTTAAACAGGTTGGTTAAAACGATTGACGCTTACGGTACTGTTACATCCTGTGAATATAACTCTATAGGTAAAAAGTCTGCGGAAATTGATGCGGAAGGACAGCGGACAGAATTTGAGTATGATTTGTTCGGAAATCTTTCAGAAATAAAATACCCTGATGGAACGAAGGAAAGTTTTGTATATGATAAGGAAAGCAGAAAGCTGAGTGAAACCGATAGATCAGACCGTACCACAAAGTATGTCTATAATGCTGTAGGCAAAGTGGTTAAAACGATTTATCCCGATGGTTCTGTTGCAGAAACTTTATATAACGATGCCGGCAAAATCGTAAAAAAGATAGATGAAAACGGGAAGACTACAGAATACCAATATGACAAAGCAGGAAGGAATACGGAAGTTAAGGATGCGTTAGGAAATACTGCAAAGTATGAATATGATAACAATGGCAACCTTATTAAAAGGGTTGACGCAAAAGGTAATATTACTGAATACGTATATGACGTGAATAGCCGGAAAATAAAAACTCTATACGCTGACGGAACATATACCGGAGTAACCTATGATGCAGTTGGAAACAAGATTGCAGTAACGGATCAGGCTGGAAAAACCACAAAGTACGAGTATGATACGGCTGGAAGACTTATCAAAGTGATTGATGCTTTAAATCATCAAACGGTCTTTGAATATGACTGTTTGGGGAACCGTATCTCACAGCAGGATGCCAATGGTAATAAAACAACATTTGAATATGATAAATTGGGGAGGAGAATAAAAAAGACACTTCCCTTAGGGATGTCCGAAACCTTTATTTATGACTCCATGGGAAGGGTTAAGTCCCGTACTGACTTTAATGGAAAAACTACAACATTTGAATATGATCGTAATGGCCTACTAAGCAAAAAAACCTATAGTGACGGGGCCTTTGAAGCATTCACTTACTATCCTTCGGGAAAACGAAAGACCGTTACAGATAAGAGAGGAATAACATCCTTTGAATATGATTTGAGAGACCGGCTGATAAAGCAGGTAAATCCGGATCTTTCCGAAATTCGTTATACTTATGACGCCGCAGGAAATAAGACGAGTGTTATGACTCCTTCAGGAACAACCCTATATGGGTATGATGCCTTGAACAGGCTGATATCGGTAAAAGGGCCAAATGGAAAGGAAACCGTTTATACATATGATGCTGTGGGAAACAGGAAGAGTATTTCTTATCCAAACGGCAGTATCACAGAATATACATATGACGTACTTAATCGGCTTACTAAGCTTGTAAACAAAAAGTCTTCAGGTGACGTAATCACTTCTTATGAGTATATTCTGGGGGCTTCAGGCAACAGAACAAAGGTTATCGAAAATTCTGGAAGAGTTGTAGAGTATAGCTATGATGATACCTACAAACTTATATCCGAAAAGATCATACAGGGTGCTGCTTCAATGCAGTTTACCTATACCTATGACGGGGTGGGAAATAGGCTTACAAAAAAGGAAAGTGATACTACTGTTAACTACTCTTATGACGCAAATGACAGGCTTCTTTCAGACGGCCTAAACACTTACAGCTATGACAATAACGGAAATATGCTGTCAAAGGTTGACGGCGGGCAGATTATCAACTACAGCTATGATGGTGCAAACAGGCTTGTAAAAGCAGTCCTCGCGGCTGCGAATCCGAGTACGGTAGAGTATGGTTATGACGTAGATGGTATCAGAGTAGAAAAAGTTGTTGACGGAAAAAGTATTTCATACCTCGTAGATAAGAACGGAGACTATGCGAAAGTTCTAGAGGAGAGAGATGCTTCGGGGTTTTTGGTCAGTTATGTGTACGGAGATGACTTGATAAGCCAAACGAGAAACGGAATAGAAAGTTACTATCATTACGATGGACTCGGCAGTACCCGGGCGCTCACAGATACGGCAGGAAATACAACGGATACTTACACTTATGATGCTTTTGGGATACTCCTTGATAAGACTGGAAGCACAATAAACGATTATCTTTACACCGGAGAACAGTATGACCCTAACCTGGGATTCTATTACCTAAGAGCAAGGTATATGGACCCATCCACAGGAAGATTTGTTACAATGGATGCCTATGAGGGGAACATTTTTGATCCCGTTTCCCTGCATAAATACTTATATGCAGATTGTAATCCTGTATCCAATACTGATCCGTCCGGATATTTTAGTTTTAGTTTAAGCGGATTAATGACCAGTATGGCAATCAGTGCCGTGTTAAATACGATAATTTGTTATGATGCGTCTGCAGGGCTTAAAGGTATTGTAACCAATTTCCTTGTGGGGGCATTGGAAGGTGCGGCTTTTTATGGCATTGGTGGAGCTGCAATAAAATTGGCATCAAAGTTTTGGAGATTTATTCAATTTACAAGGCTTACAGTTCCAGTAATCAAAGTCTTTGAAAAGGTTGTTCCAATGGCGGGCGGAGCGAGTATTCCAGGAACGAACTTTTTCACACAATTTGTGTTTAAGACCAGTGTGGGAGATTTCTTCATATCCTCCAGTTTGAAAAATGGGGCGGTGGCAGGAGCACTAAAACATATTGTCAATGAACTGCTTAAAAACGGAGGCAGGGCAGGCGGTACTCAACTTGCAGAAGCATTGGCTTTAAAAGAACTTGAAGCAGCGATTGAGATGGCTGTAATGCAGGGATTAAAGAATAAAACAAAAATGTATGTTGTAACTTCCTTTGCGGAGTGGGAATTGATTTTTGAAACAGAAGTAGCGGCAGGGTACTTAATAAAGCTTTTCCATGCTGTGCCTAAAATATTGCATTAGTAAATAGGGAATTTATATACGGAAGAATGGCCGGTATGTGCTGTTCTTCCCTATATACTCTCTGCACGTAGGTGAAAAGGCGCAACCATGCGAAGTTTATGATATTACCAAGCCTTATCTAATATTTCGAAAAGAGGGGATAAAATGGATAGAATACAAATTCAAGATATTGTCAAGTCAGATTATAAGGTAAATTATTGTCTGGAAAAAGGTAAAATTAAAATCCTTTTCAATCCGGATACGGAAAATGTTTACGAACAAATCTGGGAAATGACGGATTCTGGGAAGGAAAATAATTTTATACTGGGATTTGATAAAGGTTCGGGAATACCTCAATGGATTGAAATCAAATATTCTGATTCAAATTACTGCCCCTTAAATGATGACCGTTTTTATACGATGGATTATACTAAAGGAATTCCTAAGTTTAAAGCTTACGATAATTCAAGTTACCCTGTAATGGGAACACAGATTTTACAATTAGGAAAAAAGACTTTAAGAGTAGAACTTTTTAGGGAAAAGCCTATGAAGTATATATTGATTGGAAAAAATATTGTGTTTGAATTAAACGGCTTAAATGAGTTGTGTGCAGTTACAATCATTGACTTTGAAGAAAAAAATGAACTTTTAATGTATTTCCAAGAGTTAAGAAGTGCAGACAGTGGCAAGTGGCTTACTTTAGAATATATTGAAGAGATCGAATCCGATGTTGCCTGGGATTATGACTCAGCATTATATATAAATATTTCAAACGCGATGCTTGAGAGCAGGGATAAGGAAATATTGCATTGGAGACTTGACAGTGAGGATGCCAAAAGTTCAATGAGCATAGATATCGATAAACATACCGGAATGCTGACGCAGATTGAAATTCTATTATACGGCAGAGACTTAATAGCACTGGATAGGGATATTTTCAGTACTGTGGAGATAAATCGAGGAGTTCCGGCTTTTAAGCGGTCGCCTTGGAGAATCGAATTACTGGAAGGCAAAAACCTTCAAACCAACGCCTTTAAATTTTTTGATTTAAATGAGCAGTTTGTATTACAAATTTTCGAGAATTGCCTGAGAATTGAGTTTTTTTATGACGAAATTTTATTTGCAGTTGAGTCAAATCAAATCAGGTACGAGTTTAATAAGAACTCACAATTATGTGGCATTACATTAAAAAACTTTGATAATGAAATAAGTAAAAATTTCTTTTAAGCATAAGATGCGGGGTGGCTTTAGAAATCTTTCATTACCATATAGTAAAAGTTGGGAAAATACCTGAGACAAAATGTTTCTTGATTAGGTTATAGAAATTTATGAGAAATAAAAGCATTTATCTTAAAAATAATAAAAGCTGCAGGAACCTTAATTTAAGTGGTCCGGCAGCTTTTATATTTGTATTTACAGCTTGAAGTAAAAAATATTATTACCTGTTTCCTTTTAGCTTTACAGCATAGGCAAGAAGGATAAAACGTGGAAGATCCAGCATTCTTTTAAACCGCCAGGGCTCTTTTATCAGCCTGTACAGCCATTCAAGACCGTTTTTTTGAAAAAACCTCGGTGCCCGTTTTACTCTGCCTGCAAAAACGTCCAGACTACCTCCAACACCGATGCAAACCTTTACCTTCAACAAATCCTTATGCTCGTGAATCCATTTTTCCTGCTTGGGCGCACCCAAAGCTACCAGTAATATATCGGCACCGGATGCGTTAATATCATGAATAATCTTATTTTCCTGGTCCTTGGAAAAATACCCGTCCCTTACACCGACGATTTCAATCCCGGGATAATCTTTCATGATATTTGCAGCCGCTTCTTCTGCGATACCGGGTTTCCCGCCAAAGAGATAATATTTAACCTTTTGGCTGGCAAAGATGGAAAAAGAGTTCTTTACCAGGTCAAAGCCTGCTACTCTTTCGGGAAGCTTCGGTTTTAATACTTTTGAAGCAAGAACAACGCCGGCTCCATCTGCAACAAGCAAATCCGCATTTTTTAAAACATGTTTTAAAGACGGGTCTCTTTGCGCCGCCATCATAATTTCCGCATTGGGGGTATAAACGGCACGATTTTTATTTTCACTTAAAAATGTTTTTAGCTTTTCCAGCGCGCCCTGCATGGTGACATTATCCACGGGTACGCCTAAAACATCTACTGTGTTTCTCATAAAGTTCCTCATAAATTTATAGTTAAAGTAGGTTAAATAACCTTTTTAGTTGTTTTAGCGGTTATTTGAAAGGATATTCTCATAGATATTGAGCTGGGTTTTACTCATATTGGCAAGGGAGAAATATGTACTTGCTTTTTCAAAGATCCTAAGTCCCATTTCTTCCCTTAAAGTATGATTGTTTGCAAGGCGTATTATACACTCTGCAAGCTTTTTGCTGTCACCCGGCGTGAAAAGGTATCCGTTTGCTTCATTTTCGATTAAATCGGATATTCCGCCTACATCGGTGCTGATGGTGGCTTTTTTTAACCGGGTGCCCTCCAGTATAACATAGGGAAAGCTTTCACTAATGGAAGTCAAAACATTGATATCCAAAGTATGCATGAAGGTATAGGGGTCATCAATAAAACCTAAAAAGAAAACATGATCCGATACACCTAAAGCCTGAGACTTTCGTTCCAGAGACTTCCTTTCTTCCCCGTCTCCCCCGATTAAAAATTTCACATTCGGCTTTTCTTTGAGAACCCACTTTGCCGCTTCAAGAAAAGTAGTCATCCCTTTTACCGGATGAAGCCTTGCCAAAATACCTACAACAATATCATTCGCATTTACATCGATATTATGCTTTTTTATGAACTGTTCCCGGTTGTAATCCTTTAGCGGAGTTTCAAAATCAATTCCATTATAGACAGTAAAAATCCTGTCAGGGTTAAATTTTCTTTTGACAAGCATTTCCTTGAAATTTTTAGATACCCCGATATAATAATCGATAAAACGTAAGGAGATAGTATTTAATAGTCCAAAGGAGTATCTTTTCAAGAAGCTTTGAAGATAATCAAGCCTATAGTCGCTGTGTACAGTTGTTACTGTAGGGATTTTAAGTTTACGTTTGGCGAGAGCGGAAATCAAATTAGCCTTCGCGCCATGGGAATGAATGATCTCATAACCGCCTTCGTTAGCAATTTTAATTACCTTTCGGATATCGCTAAAAATAGTACCGGTTTTGACCACTTCAATATCAATACCCATAGAACGGGCATCATCAGTAAACATTCCAGGACGAAAGCTTAAAATTTTAACATTAATATTTTTACTTAATTCTTTAACCAGGGATAAAACGTGAATTTTAGCGCCTCCCACGTCTCCCCCGCCTATTAAATGAAGAACCTTCATAAAAATCTCCCTACACTCATCACCTAAGTAGCACTTGCATTTAAGTAAACCTAACGTTAATAAACTGTTCCTAAGCAATAAACTTGCAAAATCCATGTATATTATAGCACATAAGTCAGGTATGTAAAATAGCAAAGAAATATTATGCATTTTCTCTATCATACCCTATATTTTACTTTTATATTGAATAGAATAAAATGTTATAATGACTAATCCATTGTGGGGGGCGAATTGTTTATTTTGTAATCAAATTTTAACAACTATTCCCTTTATTTGAGTTATAATGAAATAAAAGTTTTGAAGGATGTTTGAATGAGTGGAGGGAAGTAAATGAAAAAGTTAATGATTATTTTGATAGCCTTAAGTCTTGGTGTAGGCCTTGCTGCCTGCAAGAGTAAAAATGAAACAAAAGGTGTGTCTGGAGAGGCTGTGAAGAGAACACCGTATTCTCAAAGTTTACCTTCTACGACTCCGGATAAGAAAGAACCCAAGGAACAGGAAAAATCTTCAGTGGCAACGGAAAAACCTAAACCGCAAATGGTAGTAAACAAATACCACCCCATATTTTTTATTTATAGCAAAAATAATGAAAGTAAGCAAACAGCGCATATGCTTGGGGGATCAAAGGATGGGAAGTGGTATAAAGTAACGGACTTTAATAAAAAGGGGAAGTATACTAAAGACCAAGATTTTTTTCGTGGTGAAGTCAAAGATAATTATGTGGAAGTAGATTTAGTAAATGGAGGCGAAACATTCAATTTGTATGGGGCGGTAGGGAGGCTCACACAAGTGCAGGGGGGAAAACCCAAGTTTATGATATCTCCTGCTAGTGGTGAGGAGGATTTAAGCTTTGATTTGGATTTGATAAAAAAAGAAGACCTAGTTATCGGGGTTAATGGAGAATGGAACGCGTATCCAAGGGTGCCTAAGTTTTTAAATGGAAATGAGAGAATTACCGTAGACCTGGACGGTGATGGAAAAGATGAAATATTAAGCATACATAAATCAAAACCTGCAGTAGAAGAGAAAAGGGATACTGGGTTAGGCCAGGTTGATATAACGTTTACTGTTGAACAGAACAGTAAAAAGATTTTAATTCAAAAAGTTGCTGTAGACGGTATATATGTAAGCACCTTTAAAGTAATGACCCTGGATCTTTCCGGGGATGGAAAAATGGAAGTTGTCACAATGGAGGCAGGTCACAATACCACTGTTTCAGTGTACGCCCTTGAAGACGGCAAAACTCAGAGGGTTTTGGATTATTATGAAGGGGACTAAATGTGAATGCTCCGCAAAATGTTGAGATTGATGGTATTCTATAAAGGGTAAAAACTTTTCCAAGGGGAACATGCAGACTGGAAAAACACGGGAGAACGATTTGTGCCTTTATTCCGGAATGCTCTCCCCTGCATAGTTCTTTATGTTGTAAGAGGCAAGATAAAAAACATCATCCAAAGTGAGGATTTTTTTGTCCTTTAATTTAAGCTGCATGATATCGTTGATATACCCTGATTCACAGGCTTTATTATAAGCACTTCCGGCCTTAACTCTCACGTCGTAAAAAGATGTTAGAAGCTCCCCTGCCTTATTGGGCGTAAGATCATCTTCAGTAAAGTAGGAACGGATTCTGGAGTCTAAATCCAGAGTATATTTGGAAGGGGAAACCCGGAGCACTCCATTTAGAAGAAGGATGGCAAGATCCTGCTGCTTTGCCGGCATGGCAAGCCCATAATTATTTCCCATACCACCCGAAATAAGGCCCAAACTGTTTAACTCTTTGATTGCCGGATAAACCCAACTGCTTAAGTTTGGATTTTTAAAGCTGAAATCATCGAGATATACACCTTGCTTTTTTAATATTTTTTGTAATTCCCGCATTCTTGAGATATCCTTGCTCTTTAACATTTCCCGGGGGGAGATGTTTTCTGTTAGGGAAAATACCGCTGCGATTCCTGCTGCTTCCCCTAATGAGATGTTAACACTGACGGTACCCGTGCTGGTAGCGGCAAGGGATGCGTAAGACGCCTTATTACCGACCATAAGAATGTTATCGGTTTTCAAGGGAATGATGCAGCCAAGGGGAATGCTGTACTGGGTGGGTTTTCCGATGATATACCGGAACCCGTTGTTTACAACCTTACTTGCATCGACAGGGCCTGCAGCCAGTACGATCTTATCATCAAAGTTTTTGTTTTCCAGTATTTCATTTACCTTAAGAGTATATTCGCCCTTATAATGACGGGACTCCCTGATATAAAATTCATTCGCAGCTTTGACAAATCTGGTATCTTTAAATGCTTTGAACTTATCCGACAAGTATTTGGCAAATTTTTTTGCTTCATCCGCGGCCTTTTTATATGCGGAAGGAAGGATGTTTTTATCCAGAACATCCACACCGGACATTTCGATTCCTTGAACAATCACCGATTGATCTGTCTCATCAAAAATCATTTTGAAGTTTTGTATCCGTATATCCTCTGAGGAAGGTTTGTATTCCTTTACTACCTGGTATAAAACAGAGATATTTGTTGTTTTTACAAGGTTTTTAAATTCCTTAGGATCAGTACCCGACAATAAGAAATTGAGTTTTAAGGGCAAATAGTTTTTACTTATGTTTATATCCTCAGAACCGTTGAAGTAGGGGACATTGCAAGCAATGAGAATATTTCCGTGGGATGTGGCGTCAATAAACCTTTTACCCAGAATCGTTTTTTTGATACCTCCTGAGGATAGGTTGATTCCCTCTAAAACATTGCCTTTTAAAACCGGTGAAATGATTCTTGAACCATAAATGACTTCCAATTTCTCTTCTGCTTTTACCATTTTGGTAACGGCGTCCTTGTATTTTCCAGGAGTGATTTCCTCGCCGATCTTATCATATAACTCATAAAAGATTCCCTGATTAATATATTGATTTTCATCTCCCTTATAAATTTCGAAATCAATGAGGAGGCTTTGGGTAAAAATACTTCCAAGATCCATTCCCTCACAGATTAAAAGGGTTTTTGCGCCGGACCTTGCAGCGGAAACGGCAGAAGCAATGCCCTCAGGCATTTCCCCTAAGACTACAACATCGTATTTACCTTTGTCGCTGACTAGTTTTCCATTAGACCAACTGCTGCTCGTACTGCTTTTTTGAGGGGTGTTTTTATTTGTGAACATGGGTTTAAGGCCGAACTGATAAATCAAAACGGCTATAATTGCCACAAGTACCATCCGTAGAATAAATTCCTTTTTCATAAGGCCTCCGCAGTACATCAGGATCTTCTAGTCACTTATTATATACATCGGCTGCTTATCCGATTTGTTTTATCATAAAGTGGCAGATTGGTTTTAGAGAAACTAAGGTATGAACCTATTTTTGTTCATTCAAAAAGTAAGACTTAATAAGGGAAAGGTCAACATCCTTATATAATTGCTTTAAAAAGTTTTCCTGCTCTTCTTTGAGCTGAAGAAGAAAATGGCTTAAAGTATTCTGAGAACTACAATCAATATAGGATATCTTAAGCCCGTATTCAAAACCTTGTCCCCTTTGTAATTGCCACATTACTTTAGAAAGAAGGGATAATTCACTTTTATCTATGAGAATTTTCATGCTTAGACTTTGGTCTTTGAGTAAATTTTCCTTAGCGCAGATCATAAGCCCGCCATGGCTGATATTTTTAACAATTGCCACGAATGAGTGTTTAGAGTCTATTACTTCGATGTCTGCATAGAGAGATACGGGAAATCGTTCAAAAGCTCTGTGATTTGATATATATTCTTCATTATTAACAGTTAGCTTTAAAAGGGACTGATCGGGATAAACACTATGAACATAACAATTGGTGATATAAACATTTTCGTTTTTCTCAAAGCCCGCAACGATAGGATCCCCTTCCAATAAATTGAGTTGGGCAAACTCTTGGGTGATACGGACCGAAATAATATCTTCACTGGATTCTCTATTGACTTCAAGAACGATACTTTTGGTCAGAAAAGGCTTAGCATAATGACTAAGAGAAATAATATCTCCCGGTTTAATAAACATACGTGCGCTCCCCCAATATCAATTTTTCTATATTTTATGGAAACTGCAAGGGTTCTATACGGTTGCTTAACTATAGAACGTTTATTATATACAAATTAAGAATATATTAATCCATTATGTATTTAAAAATATAGCCTATTTCAGCGGTTTCCATTCCTTGTTTGAGATTCTTCCAAAGTCATATGCATATGTAAAAATATAGTTTTGTGAACCTAACTCAAAATCATAACGGTCAATTCCATATTTAGCGGCAATTCTCATGATATTATCAATGTAGTAAGACTCAAATGCATGTAAAAATGCTTGATTTCTTATCATTCCCAGTAGATCCGAACGGTCATTTTTACACTGATAGAAGCCGATTCGATACCGGTCGTTGGGTTGATACATGAAGAAGGCGTCAAAAGTTACTTTGAAGTTATTAAAGGAGAATGCATAATAATTTTCGATGACTTCCAAATTCATCCTGGTAGTGTTTTGAGATAACAGTTCGAGTACGTACTTACTGGGCACTGCCAGATTTAAATTTTGTCCATCAATATAAATCGCTGTAGAAACCCCGATCAGTTCACCGTACATGTTGAGCAGTGCTCCGCCCGAGCTTCCCGGAGACATGGGGGCAGTAGTTTGAACAAAATCATGCCGGTGTGATTTTCTAAATCCCGAAATAATACCTTCCGAAAATGTATTCATAAGGCCTAGTGGGCTTCCAATAGCCACCACACGCTGGCCGCGGACAACATCGTCGTGACGGTTGATTTCAATGGGGGTTGTTTTTTGGTGGATTTTTATAAGGGCAACGTCCCATTGTTTATTGGCATTGACCAAAGTATATGTCTCGTATTGAGTATGCTCATCCATTCCTTCGAAAACAACACCAAAGTACAGGCCATCTTCAACCACATGGTAGTTAGTAACAATGAGACCATTCCGGTCAATAACCACACCTGATCCACCGCCTAAAAATTCACCCTTATGGTCAAACGTCCGTATCATCACAGTGGAGCTTGAGAGTTTTGCCAGTTCCTCCAGGGTTTTTTCAGTTCTTTGAGAAGGTATTGGAGGCGGTGATTGTAATGTTGCCGGACGGTCAAATCTCAAAGTGGGTGCTGCTTGGTTATTAGGCCGCTCAAGCTGGACAGGCGATGCTGGCGGTGAAACTGGTTCTTTAGGTGGAACTTCTTTTTCGACAGCCTTATAATGGGGGAATGCTTTTAAGGCTTCAGTCCGGGGAAGTTTTTGTACATAGGAATATAGGCCCTTTTTATCTATGTGAGGAAACTTATCATCGGAGAGTGTATGCAAATACAATATATCTGCTCCCAGCTTTGACAGTAAAATTAAAAAGTAGGCCTCATGCTCTTTGATATCCCCATAAAATAGAACCTTTGGGTTTGTGATTTTCTCTCCGTCCGCTGTATTCAGGTTGAAGTTTTGAAAAAGATTTGGGACATAGTCATAGAGCCAGTTTAAAAGCTTTAAGGAAAAATTCTTTATCAATGTGGTATTGATGTTGGTGGAATTGCCCTCATAGATTGTCAATACATCAAAAAAGGCGTTTTCCAATGAAACACAGAGTGTATCACTTCCTAAACGCGGAAATATATCTGCTTCGTGTAAAAGAGCCGGCAGCTCTACAGCAGGGTTCCCTTGGGCCCCAAGCTTTTCCCATATGGGGAGAGTTGTGGTTAGCAGATTATTTCTGGATGTGATGGGGATGGACCCGGTAAATTTTAAATAAAGACTGCCCAGAGAAAAGAGCTTTTGATCCAATGTGGCAAGTTCTTCATAATATGTAGTACTGTTTTCCTTAGTTCCGATGCATCTATAAAAATAAACCGGTATTACTGGAATTTTGCTTTTTGTAAAACCATTTCGATTTGTTAAAGGAATAAATATGTCTTCAAAGCAGTTCAAAGAAGTTTGTAAAGTAGTATTTATGGGCTTTGCTGTATTAATCATCCAATACACCTCAATTTTATTGAATATAATGTGGGTTTTATGAAAAATTGCTTATAATAAACAAGTTGTGAAAGGTGGGGGCTATGAGGAATCAACCCTTGATTTATATATATATTCCATTATCCCATACACACTGAGGGATGACAAGATATATTGAAGAGATCGTTAAGTTTTATGAATACCGAGGGGCTTGTTCTATTTCACGCTTTTTTGAATAAGATGATAATAGACATGCCTAATTTCCGGATGGGTGTTTGCATGATCCGATGCCTCAATTTCAAGTTTGGGAGAGTAAAAAGGTATTTTGTCAGGTCGTATCCTAAACTGTGAAAGGTGGTATGGTGTATGAGAGATTTTTTAGAGATTTTTAGAAATCTATTAAGCATATTTTTGACGGTGCTTTCGATTTTTAAGCTTTTCCGAGAAAGATGCAAAAGTAAAAATAGAAGGGGAAGCATAAAAAAGAGAAGAAGGCTTTTAGCATAGGACAAAGACCCATCCGGATTCATGTCTTTTGAGCATAAGGGGATGCGCGGTAATAGGATGTCTCAATCCTTGGGTTAGACTATTCTTTATTACAAAATATAAAAAGTAATAATAAAAAAAATAATGAACAATAACTCTTGCCAAACCTCTATCGCGTGGAAGGTACAGGGTGATTTACAAAATGTCATAGAACACCTCCAAATTTTATAAACTTTTTTCCAATAAAAACGGAGCACTTCGTATAGTAAATATAAGCCCCTCAGAGGCATTGGAATGGTTTAGAGAAGAGCATCCTATCCGAATTGTTTCTATAGCATTATATGAAATAAATCGTTAAAACGTACTTCACTCTTTGATAATGCAAAGACAAAGCAGGCGTAAACTTATATTGAAAATGAGTTGTTTAAAATAAAAGAATCTATGGTATAATGTATGAGGCATATGAAGAGGAAGTATGAGGATTTTACTCTAAAATCCGTAAAGCTGCTGTAGGAAGTGGATTTTATTATTTTTTGGAGGGAATGCAATTGAACGGGAAAATGATAACTGAATATTGTTTGGCAAAGAAAGGGGCTTTGGAGGATTTTCCCTTCGGGCCGGATGTGCTTGTTTTAAAAGTAGCATCAAAGATGTTTGCCCTAATTTCAGAGAGAAGAAATAGATTGAATATATCTTTAAAGTGTGATCCTTTTCTTGCACAGGACCTAAGACAGCGCTTTCCTTCCATAGAACCCGGATACCACCTTAACAAAAAGCACTGGATTACGGTTGTTGTGGATGGTACTATACCTGATCATGAGATCTATTGGATGATTGATCACTCCTACGAGTTGGTTTTAAAAGGACTGACAAAGCAAGAAAGAGAGTCACTATAAGAAGGGCTTATGGGCTGGAATTCTCATAATTTTATTTACACTGCGATCTAAGTGCTGCATGAACGTTTCATGGGAAAAAGAGAATATGGAAAGTAATACTGCCGACGCAAGGTGGAAATCCCTCTTGCTGCATTTCTATTTAAAAGATCTACATAATCCATTCTAAATTCAATTAGCACCTGTTTTTGTGATAAATAACGAAGTGTAACCATAGTAAAATTTGAGAGATGAAATACCTGGTTAACTTAGGTGTCAGAAATCGAAATTTTACTTTTACAGTTCGTTATTTCTAAAAGTAGTCTTCCATCACTCCCATTTGATTGATAAAATATTGCTGCTTAATGCAAAAAGGGTATTAAAATGAATTTATTTACTGATCCGTCCGATATTTATTCCATATAAAATATAGAATATAATGTTTTTAGACTCCTATGAAGAAATTAAACGCCATACTCCTATGGTGATGTAAGGGTATGGTGAAAAATGAGCGGGTTTTTGCATTCAGGGTAGCATAAAAAATCTTTCAACTTTCGAATGATATTAGGGGGGAATGATACCGGTTGATTAAATTAAATATATTTAATAGACAAAAGGCGGAAGAGGATCCCCTGAGAGAGCTTGTGTGCAGGATACAAAGTGGGGATAACCTTCTCAAAGAGAAACTAATAAATGATTATAAACCGTTTATACTGAAGACGGTAGCCAGAATCATCGGCAAATATGTAGAAGTTGAAAATAGTGAGGAATTCAGTATCGGCCTTTTAGCGTTTAATGAAGCAGTCAACTGCTTCGATGTGAGCCGGCATAAAACATTCTTAAGTTTTGCGGATTTAGTCATAAACCGGAGAGTGATTGATTATATTCGCAAAAATAAAAAAGTAAATAATGTTTTTCCCTTTACGTATTTTGAAGAGGACGAAGGGGAGCGCTTTGAAGAAAGGTATTTAAGCACGGATGCCGTTGGGGAACTCAATAACATTGAGATTAAAGAAGAAATACTCATTTTTAAAGAAAAATTGGAAGCTTTCGGCATTACTTTAGGGGACTTGGCCAAGGCGGTTCCCAAACACAGGGATTCCAAGCAGTTATGTATTAAAATTGCCAAGACAATGATAGATAGCCCGGAGCTTTTTGAAAAGCTGAACCGGACAAAAAACATCCCGATGACCGAACTATTGAAAAGGATTGATGTTTACCATGGAACGGTTGAAAAGAATAGAAAATTTATCATAGCAGTAAGTTTGATACTTGATAGTGGTTTGGAAGTTATAAAAAGTTATGTTCATTTCGTGGAGGAAGGAGGTGCTGGACGTGATTAATATTGGAACGGTGATGGAAATAGAAAAGAATCAGGCATTGGTGGTTACAGTGGATTTTGATATGGTATATGTTCGGAAAAAGCCGGGAATGTTTATCGGCCAGCAGGTATCCTTTCAGAAAAGCGATTTGGTGAACAGGAAAGGATTGGCGGCGAAATATGGTCCGATTGCAGCAGGTTTTGCGGCGGTATTCATACTTTCCCTGTTTTTGTATTTCAAATTTTTAACACCCGGCACTGACTCCCGGATCTATGCGTACATTGATGTGGATATAAACCCGAGCATAGAATTTGCCATTAATGCGGACAACAAAGTGTTGAACGTGAAAGCCATCAATGAGGATGCTGAACTCATTCTGGACGATGAGGAAATGGAAAATATGAAAATTGATCAGGCCGTTGCCGCAGCAATAAAGAAAGCAAAGGACTTTGGTTTTATAACCGGAGAGAAACGGCAGGATATTTTGCTGTCCGGCTGCCTAAATATAGAGAACTCGGGGACAAAGGAAAGTAAGGAAAAAGATGAGAAAAAACTGGAGACTCTCCTTAGCTCGATTAAAAAGAATAAGGATTTTACGGTGATAAAAGATATCCATGTAGATGTGATTAAAGTAAATCCGGAGCTGAAGAAATTGGCAGATACAAATGAGATATCCTTAGGCCGGCAAGTCATATTCAATATTGCCAAGGAAAAAGGGATAACCTTATCGTTGGAGGAGGTTAAAAACAAAAGTATTTCTGAGGTCATGGAAATGATTCAGCTCAAAGAATCCAATGCACCATCACCCACGCCTCAAAAAGAGAAAGCAACGCCCAGTACAAAACCGGCAGTTACACCCATTCCTTCTCCGGCACCGAAAACTTCACCCAAGGCTCCGGTTCCGGCGACACCGACACCTTACGATAAGGTAACTTATGACAATACCGAACCGGTGAAACCGCCAACATCAGGTAGTGGGCGGATTAAGATTCAGTATTATAATGCGCCGGAAACTGTTGGGGATGCAATACAGATCAACGCAGAGTTTAGAGTGGTGAATACGGGAGATACCGCTATTGATTTGAGAAATGTGAAATTCAGGTATTATTATACGATAGACGGAGAAAAGCAACAATTTTTTGATTGCTGGGCCCACGTAGGGAACCAAAATATTACGGGCAGGTTTGTTAAAATGGCAAAGCTTGCTTCAAAGGCGGACTATTACCTGGAAATAGGGTTTAAAACAGGAATACTGCTGCCGGGTGAAAATACCATTGTGAATACATGGTTTAACAAAGAGGAGTGGGCAAAATACAAGCAGGATAACGACTATTCATATAATCCGAAGGTGGTGAAGGATTATTACGATTGGAACAAGGTGACGGGTTATATATCGGGCGTCTTAAAATGGGGAGTAGAGCCTTCGGGAGCACCGGCGAAGCAGGCTGCAAGCACGGATACAAAAAGTTATGCACCCATTGTAACCGGAGGGGTTGAAAACGGTAAGATCAAGCTTAGATGGCAGCCAGCCAGTGGGGAAGGGTTCAACTACTATAAAATTGTTGCATCCAAGAGTAATGCCAATCCCAAGTACCCGGAAGACGGCTATCTATACTTTATTACAGACAGAAATAAAACGGAAGCAGTGATTGACAGTACCATGGCCTATAACAGCGGGGACTTTGGCGGATACCTCATTCCCGGAGAGAAATACTATTTTAGTGTTACGACTGTCTATCATTCAGGTGCTGCTGGGGGAAATGCGCTTTATTTGACGGTTCCAAAGTAAAGGGTGCAACGCAAGTAAGCCGTTGATATTAAGGGAAAGCATTATAGAAAGTAAAAGAAAACTTTCTATAATGCTTTCCCTTAAATGTTTAAAACCTATTTTAAATCAGCCTTGAAAATCGGAAAAAGTAAATAAGAAGCTAGAACACACTAAAAAACCATAAAAGACAAACTTAGCCAAAATTGGACATTGAAATAGTATGTAGGGAATGGATATAATAATAGCAGCGCTTATTCTTTTATACCCGAAAGTTGTTGTAATAGCACATGTTTTGCTTTTTTTTACTGACATATTGTAAGGGCTTAGTTTTTTTGTAGGAGAGGAGGTATATATTAATTTACTGTTTCAAGGGTTTATAAATTTAGAAATTCATATCAGAAAACCATTCAAGTATTTTGAAGAATAGTAAAAAGTCTAGCCGGCGTTGTCTTATCTACCTTTTCAAGTTGCTTTGTAACTGCTTGATTTATATGTTCAGATATTTTGCCAATGTGAATAATAAAACCGGACTATGGGATTAAAGGTGAATTACAAAAAATGGGCGCCTATATAGACAAGCAAAGAAAAGATCGGAAAACACAAAAAATCAAGCAATTAAAGTGAAATTCACAGTAATAAGGATACACAATAAAAAACTAACTATATTATAGGAGGAATGATTTATGAAGAAGTTGTTAATGATTGCTTTGATAATTTCACTGCTGTTACCCTGTCTCTTTTTACCTGTTAGTGTAAATGCGGCAGCAAATGAGAAATTCCTTATAATAGTAAGCAATCCCCTTTTAAGGGCAAGTAACGGAAGTCAACTCCAGCAAGCACTTGATCAATATAAAACCGATTTGACAAACGAGGGATGGATTCCTACGCAGATAAATGTTAACAATGTTCAGGACGGGACGGCACAGCGTGTATGTAGTGGACCCGAGCAGTTGAAGGCGATGATTAGAGAGTATTACAACAATGGTTATACCGGGTTTGTAATGATCGGTTCCCATCCTGCAATCCAGACTGCATGGTTTAAAGCAATAGACAATACAACAACAGATACCAATGACGGTTATTATGCGGATCCATGCGACATTTACTATACAGATATGAATACAACATGGACTGTAAACGGAAAATTTGTACGTCCTCCTTTAGATTCATACAATAACTATATTTTGACCAACATTGCCCCGGAAATGTTCTTCGGTAGAATTTATACAAGAGGGGCTGTTATAAGGCAGGCAGACAACTCTTATGATACCATTAACACAGATTATAAAGAAGCCCGTGAAGTAATCAAATATCTGAATAAAGTACATTCTTACAGGATGGGGACAGGCCCCTTACTTACTAATGAAGAGGAAAGCGGGTATTATGTCTATGGTGATTGTGATGTTAAAGAAGATTTAAATAATTTTCTGGATTCGCAGTTTGCGAATATTACATTAGACTATGACCCTTCCAGAAGCAATGACGAATACCTTTTTGATACATTGAACAATCAAGGGTTTAAAGCGGTTTATGTTAATTCTCATGGCTTTATCAATGCCCATAACTATGTAAACAATACATTGATAAATGGAACGTTCTATAATCCCAACCCAATGTATATCACCAGTGAGAAGATACGTAAGGTAAACGCAAAAGCAAGAGCAATCCTTTTGACCCCTTGCAGCACTTCAAGATATATTTCCTACAAGGCATCTTCAGATGGAACTAATGAAGATTGCTTGAGTAAGGCTTATATGTATAATAGCGATTATGTATTAAATATTTTTGGAGATGCGTCACCCTCCAATCTCTACTATCCCGGCTTCTATATCAACATGTTTGATGATGCAACCAATATTTGTGTTGGAAAAGCATCTAAGAACTATCTTTCAGCAAATCCGGATTATAATGTTATGAAAGCTACTTTCTCAGGTGACCCAACAATAAAATATAATAAGACGAAAACCGTAACTTCTTCAATCCCTGTTATTACAAGCTATCACCCTAACCTGGAAGTGAAAGCGGGAGGAACTCTATCCTTACCCCTAAACATAAGGGATAAGGATAGCACTACCGTAACGATCCAAATAGAGGGTCTGCCAAATACAAATACAATCACTGCCAGTGTGCCCATTACAAACACAAGAGGCACGTATAATTTGAACTGGACTGCTCCAGTGGATGCAATTGCAAAATACTTCAACTTTACGATCAAGCTCAGCGACAGTCAAGGGAATAAATATGAGGAAAGACTTAAATTATATGTATCGGCTTTAAATAACGGAATGCTTTTAAACAAGGCTTCCGGTTGGACAATCAATGGTTCCGGATACCAACTCAATGATTCTACAATAGAACCAATTACCATATCTGGAACCAAACCAGTTGAATTAAGTCTAACCAACGGATATGCCACACTTTCTCAGAATATGGTTCTTGAACCTAATAAGGATTACAGGCTTTTGTATTATGGGGTAAATGGTCTGTCTAACCCTGCTGCAGCAAGTGTAATCGTCGGAAATATAAGTGATAGTGTAGAGACCGGTGATTTTAGTACTTTTCTTTATAAAGACAAATATTTAAGCTTTAACTCCGGCTACAGTGGAAAGGTAAGTGTCAAAATCCTTTTGGGGTCACAAGCTTCACCTGTAAGTGGGAAAATAACATTATCAGGGTTTAGACTTGTACCGATTTACTGGAATATGTTCAACATGCCTGAATATGCCAATACCTATACCTGGGAGTTTGAAGAGCCTGCAAAATGGGCCTACGAGGCTGGCGAAATGAGCTGTGAGGCAGGAGAAGGTATAAAAGCGCTGCTACCAGACCAATCCTATAAGAATCTTTCTTTTGAAAGTAATGTTATGATATCACAAAGTACTTCATACTCCGATGCCGGAATTGTTTTTAGGGCCACCAACATAGGAGTAGGGCCGGAGGCTTTTAAAGGATATGGGGTGTTTATCGATCCGTACTACAGAGCGGTAAAATTATGTAAGTTCAATAATAACTGCACCCTCGTAGCCTTTTCTCCGAAGAATATAATACCTGACAAAAAGCACCGTATAAAGGTTGAAGTTGTTGAGAATGTCATCAAAGTTTATTTTGATGATATAAAAAATCCTATCATTAACTATACAGACGTTAGTGCGGATAGAGATCAATTCCTGGTTCCCGGACAAGTAGGATTTAGGAACTATAGAGCCCATGCTCACTTTGATAATATTGAAATTAATGGGGTGTCCGTTCCACTGTATTGGGATGATTTTGATACAGCGACTGCAGGCGTGATACCTGCAAGATTGGGAACAGTTGCCGGAGAAAGCAGCTTAAGTTGGACTGTCAACAACAAACAATTGAAAGCTGTTGCTGGAGAGGGAATTAAAGCAATTATCAAAAAAGAGAACAGTTCTGCTTTTGATACATATGGTGATTTTACTATGAGGACGAAAGTGAATGTAGCCAACGGGACTACCTATTCCGGTGCCGGCATCATGTTTAGAGCAAGCAACATCAGCGCAGGTGCGGATATGTTTACAGGGTACAATGTAAGTGTAGATGCTTTCAACCAATGCATTTCACTTTGGAAATTTAAAAATAACTGTAGGTTCCTGACACAGTACCCAATGAATGTTCAGGCTGGTGTGGAGTACGATTTGAAAATTGATGCCGTCGGCAATAATATCAAAATCTATGTCAATGATATGGCTGCACCTGTGATTGACTATACGGACAATGAAGCGGACAATGCCGAGTATGCACAAGGGTCCATAGGCTTTAGGACATACCGTACAGATGTTACTTATGATGACGTTAGTATATGTGGAAAATAAAACAATTCGAGAAATTATTTGAACTATATGCAGCAGTCTATAATAAAAAAGGGTTTGGAGCTGATCCAAACCCTTTTTTATTAAGTATTAATCAGGATATTCAAATCGGGAACGAAAATAATTCTTCCGGCTAGTACTAGAACAGCTAAAATCAGCCTAAATACCTTGACTCGCTTTTATTAATTACTTATCATATCATAGATAACAATTTCTTTTTTGTCATAGAAACACTTATTAAATGCATGAAGTTAAAAAAGTTTAAATTGATTAGTTTGTGTCTAAAAAGAGAAATTGTAAATAAATACTACAATGAATTATCTAATGGCTATATAATTTCATAAATCATTGGCTCCATTTAGATTTTTATTAAATCAACCATTAAAGTTCCCGGCAAGAGAATAAAAACTTATGTTTATTTAAAAACCAAAAAGGTAAATTTAGACAAAATATGAGTAAATATAGTCAAGATGATATATTGAAGCCACATGAAGAAAATGGATATAATGGAAGCAACACTCATCCGCATTAAAACCAATAATATACAAGGAGGAAAATGAATATGAAAAGATCCAAAGGGGTTGTTGCTTGCGTTGTCATAGCTTTATTTCTTACGGTATTGCCGATTTCCGTTTTTGCTGCCGCGACCGGTGTCCCGGGTACGCCTTCGTTGTCCCACAACAACTGGGATGGAGATGGTGAATATACCATAACGATGAATATGTATTGGGGAAATAATGGTACATCCCTTGAACTTTACGAGGATGGCAGTTTGATTGATACACTGAGCCTGCCAGATCAGTCGCCTAATGCGCAAACGGCTGCAAAAACCATTAGCGGCAAAGTAAACGGTACGTATACATATACTGCCAAGCTTATCAATGCATACGGAGCAACCACGAGCCAACCCATTACCGTCAGCGTCACGAAAGGCAACACACTTCCACAGCCAACAGGCGGGTTGACTGGCTATTACTTCAACAATAAGGATTTTTCAAATTTTCAATTCAAGCGTACCGATGCCACACTGAACTTCAATTGGGGGACAGGTTCTCCAGATGCGGCAATGGAGGCGGACACGTTTTCCGTGCGTTGGGTTGGGCAGGTAAAAGCGCTGTACAGCGAAACGTATACCTTTACCACGGCCTCCAACGACGGTGTGCGTGTGTGGGTCAACAACCAGCTCTTGATAGACCAGTGGAACGATCACGGAACAAGCGAGCATAGCGGTACAATTGCGCTTAGTGCCGGACAGAAGTACGCCATTAAGGTGGAGTATTACGACAATTCGACGGATGCTGTATTGAATCTGTACTGGAGAAGTGCATCCATCCCGAAAGCGATTGTGCCGCAAGCACAGTTGTTCCCTGCGGATGTGCCGGACATAGAGGTTATCAATTTCTCGGATGGAGAGACGATCCGCTATCCGCTGCCGCTTATCCACGGACTGCTCAAAGACACCGGTGCAACGTCCGTCACACTGACCAATACGACCTCGGGCAGAAGTACAAAGATAATGCAAGGCCTTGCACATCAAGGCAAGTTTAAAGTTCTCGCGGATCTGGTTGCAGGTGAGAACGATCTGATCATTCAGAGCGGCACCAAGCAAATTGCCTTCACGCTGAATTACGAGCCTCAAACGTCAGGGGCTGTTACCCGGATTTTTTGGTACGTTCCAAGCGGAGGCGATACCCGTTATCAGACCCAGTTGACCAACGATCCGCAAAATTATGCAGACAAGCTAAGCACATACATGAAAGCGGTACAGTCGTTTACTGCAGAGTCAATGAATTTGAACGGCTACGGACGTAAAACATTCAACTTGGAAATGATCGAAACCACCGGCAAGGTGAACGTGCATGTGTTGGAGAGCAATTATCCCACTTCCTATTACTACAACACAACTTACAACAAAGGTAACTTGTACGGAGAAGTGGCGAATCTGGTTCCGCAGCAATATCCAAAGCCGGGCACGAAGAATGTCGCCTTTGTAGGCTTTTCGAAATATGATGATGCTGCCGACTACATGTATGCCCATTGTGCGTTAGGCGGCGGAGACTATGGGGTATTTGGGGGCTCGACGGTATGGCTGTTCCCAAATAACGAGATGGAGCTTCAATCAAAGTTTTCAAGCCTAGGTCCTGTCGATCCTAATTTCATAGGTGAGGCGGGGACTACAACGGTTCAAAAAGCCATCTCAATTGGCTATGGTGCCGCGTTGCATGAACTTGGACATGCTTTTGGGCTGCCGCACGAAGGAGGTATAAGCTCGATTATGATAAGGGGGTATGACTGGCTGCACCGGTTCTTTGTGCTGAAGGATGGAGACGGGTATGTATTCAAAGACGATGAACTGCCGGCTTGGGACCCGGTTAGCGCTGTTACCCTTAGCAGTAGTCCGTTTTTTAATCTGAACCAAGTACCCAGAGGATTGACTGAGGGCGGCACAGTTACGGTAAGCAATGCCAACAGTCCGGTCGGTGAAGAAAAAGAGAATGCATTCGACAACAACGAGGCGACGAAATGGCTGGTTTTCGAAAGCACTGCGTCGATTCAGTACCAATTTGCGGGAACAAGCGCCTATGCGGTAAAATCGTACAAGATCACCTCTGCAAACGATGCTCCTGAGCGTGACCCACAGAGCTGGACGCTGTCTGGTTCCTATGACGGCACAACCTGGACGGTTTTGAATACCCAGACGAATCAGAATTTTGCCGACCGTTATCAAACCAATTCCTATTCCTTCAACAATACAAGAAGCTACCGTTACTACAAATTCGATTTCAGTAATCATAGCGGAGGCATACTGCAGCTTGCTGAAATCCGGCTTTACAACTAACAGGACCGGTTAATGAAAAAAGATGAGCGCTGGCAGCTCATCTTTTTTCATAGAATAACTTTGCTCAATAAGATTTGATGGTTTTGATAGAATTATTGTAATGGGTAATCTACGGATGCTTTGTTAAAATGATTTATAAGAATCATGATATCGGTCATATTAACTGCATTGTCCGGCACAAAACCGAAATCCTTTAGCTCTATGGATTTAAAAAGCTCCGATAAGTTAACAGTTTTCATTTCTTCGAGGGTTACTGCTTTATTTTTTCTTTAAGCTTATCGAATAAAATATACCGGCTTATAGATATATTTGCCATTAGAGCGGCTTCCCTTTGTTTAGGTGTAACATTCAAAACCCTGGGCTTAGCATTGCCGAAATCGGCATGAGGAGGAATGGAAGAATGGTACACTGCCATCGGAAGTGGCTTTGGCCTCACAGAATGACATACAGGTGATAAAAGAACACCTTCATGTACTTGAACAACGGCTGCTCCAGCCTGAAGTCCGAAGTTCTGTAAAGGATCTTGAAATTCTTGCGGCAGATGACTTTATGGAATTCGGAAGCTCAGGCAAAGTGTATAATAAGGAGCAAGTCATAGATGTACTGTCAAGCTTATCTCCGGTACATATGATACTGACGGATTTCCAAGTGAAATTACTGTCCCCAGGTATGGTGTTAACAACGTACCTTGTAGGAAAATTAAGTGACCAAGGTGAAGAAACAAAATATTCATTAAGAAGTTCAATTTGGAGGTTTAAAGGGGGCAAATGGCAAATTATATTTCATCAAGGAACACCGAAACAGGTACCTTAAAAAGTGCTTTGGGTATATTTTATTTTAAAGGAAAATCAACGATTTATTTCTAACTTGAAGGAAAATCGGGTCAGCTAAGTCATTATCTAAAAAATAAAAAGCCCAACATAGGAATACCTATATGTTGAGCCTTATAAACACTGCATTTTTAGTTCTTTTCAAATGGAACTATTACCTTAGTCTTTGGACTATTTTATGATTACCAGCCCATTTCGGACGGCTGCCAATTATCATACGGTTGATGGATTTTATAGTACAATTCTTTAAGCTTTCCGGAGGCTTCCATCTTGGAGAGGCAATCGTTTAAGATTTTTTCCACTTCCTTGCCATGGTCATTGTTTGGTATTGCGATAACGTCTTCAAACTGGCTCCAAAGACTTCTGTAGATATTGTTGTACTTCAATTCTCTCAAAGCCTTATCGGACTCTTCCTGAGGGTTAATAAAGGCATCGATTCTTTTGTTTTTGAGTTTTTCAAAGGATTGCTTAATATCGCTGCTTTCGGTAGAAGGATAAGGAATAGCCCCTTTGCTGCCTACAAGCACCTCTATTTTATAAGGGAAAGTACCGCCTTTCTTTAAAGCTTCATTGAGCATTTCAGTGGTAATCTTTTTATCAACATTGGAGTATAGTACGGAAGATAGGACTCCAAACGGTTTTTCACTGGATCTAAAAGGCAGCTTGGATTCATCCGTTTTTGCGCCTAAAGGTCTACCGGAGGGGATATGAAAATCTGCTTTACCGGTGGAAACGTTTTCAATAGAACGTCCGAAAGGATATACTTCAATCTTAATATTTCCTTCGGTATAAACTTCATCCATTGCTTTAACCAGATCTACAAACGCGCCTTTATCTGATGAATCTGCAAGACCTGGCAGTTGGGCAAGGCTCGCAATCAAATCCTTTGATCCGGAGGCAGCCGGTTCTGCACTTGCAGGCGGTGCTGACTCGGTTGGCGCTTCACTTTGTTCTGCTTGAGTCGCTACAGTTGAGGAACTTTCATCGGTAGTAGTGTTTTGTGTATCGGCTTTGCTGCATGCACCAAGAGTAAATAGTAAGAAGACCATCATAATAACACTAACGATACGCAAAGCTTTCTTCATAAATCATTCTCCTTTTTTATGTATAGTAAGTTCAAGAACTGCCAATGTAAATTGCTGTATTGTTTTCTAGATATACTACTAAAAGCTCAACAGTCCAGCAAAAGCATCCAAGGCTTTTGGGGTTGATCTGGTAAGCATAATGTTTTATCTAAGTTGTATAAATACGGAATGATTTAAAAAAATATTTTGATTAGACAAGCTCTGCTGCGTTGTTTTGGACTGCTGTTTGATGCATTCTTTCAGCAGCTTTGGAAAGCTCCTGCGCGGAAAGGGCCACATGTTCTACGGCTGTAGCAAAATCCTCACAACTCTTGGCAACGCCTTTTACGCCATGATCGGCTGAACGGGATTTCTGTTCAATTTCCTTGATAAGCAGAATTGCTTCAGTAATGGCCTCGTTGATTCGATCCAAAGATTCACCGGCTTTCATTGTAAGTTCCACACCATCTCTTACTTCAATGCTGCCCCTTTCAGTTGAAGAAACGGTTTCCAGAATTCCTTTGTCAATATCGTTGATTAACTGGTTAATTTCTTGGGTGGCTTTTGAGGACTGTTCCGATAATTTTCTAATTGCATCTGCAACGACGGCAAAGCCTTTTCCGAGTTCTCCCGCTCTAGCTGCTTCAATAGCAGCGTTTAAGGAGATCAAGCTTGTTTGAGAAGCAATACCTTCAATAATATTGGTGAAGTTTTTAATTTCTGAACTTTGTTTATTCAGTAATTTTACCTTGTTTTCGATGTCTTCGAATGCTTTGGATATCAACGTATTTTTGTGAATGGTCTCACTGATGATATTCTTTCCATCCAGCGTGATTTCTGCTATTCTGCTGGAGTTAATGCTGGTTTGCGCTGTAGCATCGGATACCTCGCTAACAACTTGTGAAATAATAACAGCATTGCCTGAAATCTCTTCAATGGTTGCGTTCAGTTCCTCCGCAGTTGATGCCAATTCTCCCGAGGAGTTATAGACATTGGAGGAAATCTGGGTGATGGATGTAGAGGTGCTTTTAAGTTTTGAAATGTTTGTTTCCAAGACCGAACCTGTCTGTTGCAGTTTTGTTAAGACATCACAAATATTCTGGGCCATCTTGTTAAATTGTGTAGACAAAACACCGATCTCATCATTGGATATTAAGAGTGATCTTGAGTTATAATCCCCCTCAGAGATTTTTACCGCTGCCCGGAGGAGTTCTTTAAGAGGTTTAACCACAACCCTGGATACCAATGCGATGATGATGATCAATAAAACAATAATAGCAACGTTATTGATGATGGAAAATAGTATTTCAGTATTGATTTTTTCCTGTAGATGGTATTTGGACATTTTGACTTCGAGCGTACCCAGCTTCTCTTTTTCGTGCGCGATACTGCTGGTAGAACTAACAAAGCCAGCTTCCTTTAAGGTATTATCGCTGCTTACTTTTTTAAATTTTTCTTTGCCTTCCAAATCCTTTACCACCACTGAAAAGACGTCCTTGTCAATGAATAGGGCGTTAACGTAGTTTTCTAAAACCGTATTATTGTAATTCCAGAGTGGATCTACCAAGGATAATGAAGCAAGCTTTGTTATGGTATCCACTTTGGAAGTAAGCTCACTTTCTCCCTGAGAGGTTTGGATTTGAACATTGATTAGCAGCGATACCAGGACGACAAGAATAAAAGGTACAATCACAGGATACAAAAATTTCCTGTTAATGGTATTGATCCTTAAAGCTTTAACAACTTTGGAGATAAAGGTTTGCATAGATATGTACTCCCTTCACTGTGTTAATACTTACATAAATGGAAACAGCTTAGCAGATACTTCATTGTGTCATGGATTCAAAATAATTTTACAAAATTGGAAATCTAAATCAGAAAATATACTATAGTAAATAGAACTTTTAGAATGGAAGGCACAACTTATAAGCTTGTACCTATAAAAACATTACTTTATTTTAAATTATAACACTTTTCGACTTATTCTGCAAGGAGCAAATAATAAACATAGGATATTTAAGGGTCCTTTGACCTACTCCTTATATGAGTATATCGGGTAATTTGATATAAACTTGAAGGTATTTGTGTATGGGGAATTACTCAATTGAGATTTATTTTCCAAGAAATCAGTAAAAAAAATGAAGTGTGGTTTAAATAGGTCGTGAAAAGGATTTTCATGGATAAATTAAATTTTCATGATGTTAAATCAAGGAAATTGAAGCGCAATGTAAATTCTTTATCGCGTTCAATATAGATAAAAAAACTTTAAAATAGGACAAACTTATTTTTAAAGTATTTCTATAATTTTTCAATCATCATAAATATAAATTACTTTAAATCTTGGCCAATGCCTAAAATCAAGCTCTTTCAACAGCCTGTCCCTAATGGTTTTAATGTTAAAATGGTATAAGTTATTTTATATGTGAGGGGGGGAGTTACGATGAACAATAACCTAATCCTAATTATTGCAACATCAATACTTGGAGCAGTTTTTGGCAAGCTTTTGGCTGAGCTTGATTTACTGCCCCACAGAATTAAGAAAATCATACACCTTATAGCAATGGCTGTTGCTATAATCATTATTATCTATCTTTCTACACAGATGATGAAGCAATGATTTCCTGTGCACTTTTTTAGGTTTCACATTTTATTTATATTCGTAGTATATGCAAATTATAACAATTTGGCACCTTGAGATATCAAATTTATATTTTACATTAATTCTCACAGATTTATTAAAAATTAACTTAAATAAAATGATCTAAATGTAGGAAGAATAATGCTGGAGGTGATTTGTTTTGAAAAGAAGATTTCCAATAATCATACCAATATTTGTCGGAATAGGCCTATTAGCCTTTTTGTTTTTTAGCAGCAATATGTTTGGGAGAAACAATCAACGTCCAGGACAGTATGGAACAACGCAGCAGGGTAGAAACCTAATAGGGGAAAACATGCAGGGGACAAATCCTAATACAGGTATAAAGGGAGATAATCTGGGGACAGAATTGGGAAACCCACCGAATGAAGCGAATTTGGAGACAACACCCGGACCTAGCAATAATGCGGGGTTTACTAAAGTTGACCATCCAAGAGGATTTGATGTAAAAAAAGCTGAGAACATACGTAATCAGTTGGGAAATATTGAGGGTGTAAGGCAAATAAATACGGTTGTAAATGGCGATACTGTTCTGATAGGCTACAGTCCTACTGATACAACAAGGGATACGAATGCTGCAAGAAATGCAATTACCGATAGGGTTAAACAATTTGATAAATCTATAAAAAGTGTTATTGTGAGCGATTCAACTGATATTTCATCAAGAATTGGCGGATTAGAGGATAAAATAAAAAATAATAGAATTACAAACGATTTAAACTTGGAGTTTAACCAACTTATGAGAAGTATAAGGCCTGCCGGGCAGTAATCGGGGAAATTAATTTCGTGATGTTATGCAACCCTCAAATAAAATATGTTCTCGTAAAAAGTTTTACCAAACATAATAAAACTCTTTCTATAATCGGAACCGGGTAGTTATTTAAGCAAAAGGGGAAGTACAAAACAACTTCCCTTTTGCTATTAATTTCAAGTTGGTACTCCAGATAGGTTACTGCAGTTTGTTTGCAGAGTTTACATTACCATCGCCGGCGATATCATTTCTGTTATCCATTAAGTGGGTCATACCTCTTACAAGTGAATCGTCTTCAAGAATACTATAGAGATGATAACCTAAATCTTCACGGTCTTTTAATACTTCTTCCAAAGTTTCTACCGTACCGAAATCGTTTAGTTCATGGGCACGTTTTATAGTCTGTCTCAACATTTGCTGAATTTTCAACTCATGCTCCAAATCGTTTCTCAAAAAGTCTCTGATGCTGTAGCGGCCCTCAACCTCGTGCTTAATATAGGAAAGCTCATGCTGTGCAACCGGATGAGCGGTGGGGACACCGCCAAGCCTTGCAACACGCTCGCCTACTTCATCAATATGCTTGGAGGTTTTTTCAATATGCTCTTCCAGCAGATCATGGATACTTAAAAGGCCTTCTGCACCTTCTGAAAGCCAGTGATGTTTGTTGTATTGCCGCAGAGCAGTATTTAATGCGCAGAGGTGATCATCAAGCATTAAAGCCATTTCTTTACGGACTTCGTAGGGAAGGTTTATACCTGACCCTTCCTGTTTAACAGTCCTTGGCTGTTGGCGAAGTATCATTTCATGGCTTGTTTTATGTCCTGGCATATTTTCATTAAAACCTGACTTTTCCAGGTTGAATCTTCCCTGGAAATTACCCACGTTTTTCATAACAGCCTTAATATCCTGAGGTACCTTTGATGTAGTTTGTACTGGTTCCATCATAAACACTCCTTATCAATAGATTTTCCATGGATATTTTGCCCGAAATATGAAAAAGTATTTATACCTGTTTCATATTAATTTATTTAACAGAATGCAGGGCAACCCTTTGCACAAGGAAGCGTTATTTATCCGGAGCCCGGCATAACTCCAATATTGTGTTGGTGCGTATCCTTTAAATATCCATAATAATAGGCAATATCATAGGTCTTCTTTTTGTTTTCTGATATAGATAATCTCTTAAACTATCTTTGATCGAACTTTTCATAATGGACCAGTTTTTGCTTGGACATTTTTTTAATGCATCCTTTGCCAACTGTTTTACTTCATCCATAAATGCCTCTGCTTCCCTGACATATACAAAGCCTCTTGATATAACATCAGGTCCGGTAATAACATTGCCGGTTTGCTTCTGCACAGTTACAACAACAATAATCAGGCCGTCTTCCGAAAGGTGCTTCCGGTCCCTTAGTACCGTATTTCCTACATCTCCAATACCCAGTCCATCTACAAGAACTTTACCCGACGGAACACTTCCATTAATTCTGGCCAGGCTGGAATTAATCTCAAGTACTTGCCCGATTTCCATAATCAAAGTGTTCTCCTGAGCCATACCTAAACTTTGGGCAAGGATTGCATGCTGTTTTAAGTGCCTGTATTCACCGTGAACAGGCATAAAGAACTTTGGTTTGACCAATTGGTGAATCAGCTTTAGCTCTTCCTGACAAGCATGGCCGGATACGTGAATATCCGCCAGTGCCTCATAGACAACTTCTGCTCCTTTTTTGAAAAGTTCGTTGATTACGCCCGATACACACTTTTCATTTCCCGGAATAGGTGTAGCAGAAATCACAACCAAATCTCCTGAAACTATTTCCACCTGCCTATGATCTCCTGCAGCCATTCTCGATAGTGCAGACATAGGTTCTCCCTGACTGCCGGTTGATATAATTACAAGTTTTTCCTGCGGAAAGCTTTTAATTTGTTCAATATCTACCAGTACGCCTTCAGGGATTGTCAGATATCCTAATTCCATTGCTTTCTTACTCACATTGATCATACTTCTGCCGCAAATAGCTACCTGGCGGCTAAACTTTACAGCAGCATTTACAACCTGTTGGATTCTGTGGATATTTGAAGCGAAGGTTGCAACAAGAATTCTTTTTTTTGCTTTAACAAATATTTCTTCAAAGGCTTCTCCAACCGTTCTTTCAGACATAGTGTACCCTGGTCGCTCAACATTTGTGCTGTCGCACATTAGAAGCAAAACACCCTTTTTCCCAAGCTCTGCGAAACGCGGCAGATCGATGGATTCACCTGCAATAGGTGTATAATCGACTTTGAAATCCGATGTATGAACAACGATACCTACAGGTGTGTGAATTGCCAATGCTACAGAATCTGCTATGCTGTGCGTGGAACGGATAAATTCTACTTTAAATAGCCCCAAATTGATTGTTTGACCTTGGGATACTGTTTGAAGCTTGCAGTTTGAGAGTATCCCATGTTCCTCAAGTTTGTATTCCAGCAATCCCAGTGAAAGCCTGGTTCCATAAACCGGAACGTTTAGCTCTCTCAACACATAAGGCAATGCCCCTATGTGATCCTCGTGACCATGTGTCACAACAATACCTTTTACGCGTTCTTTATTTTTCACTAAGTATGTAGTATCCGGCAGTACCAGGTCTATACCCAGCATTTCATCGTCTGGAAATGCCATACCGCAGTCAACAACAAGAATATCGTTCCCATATTCAAAAACAGTGATATTCTTTCCTATCTCTCCTAGACCTCCTAGGGCAATAACTTTTAATTTTTTCTTGCCTTTTGACAAAATAAATCCTCCTAGTAATCTTCTAAAAATTTAATTTAGAAATCATGAATTTTATTGCAGATGTATTAAAGCAGCTTTCATACTTTACTTTATCAATCAAATAAATTGTAGTATACTTATCAGATATCCAATAAAACTAAAAGGAGAGCTTAAGCTCTCCTCTAAATTACCATCTTCAATTGAAGCTTCTTTCACTACTCTGTTATTATTACAGCTTTGCTGCTTACTTGCTCGCCATCAGTCAGAACTTTATCTACCATATCCATATATCTCCTTGATTTAATTGGATGATTATCATTCCAAACTTCCCTGCCCCAATAAATTAAAGAGATTTATTTTTGAGAAATACCCGACTTAATACATAATGGCTAGTTTAGTAATTGTATCACAATATTTTAAATTAAGCAATCACAATTACAATATTTCCCCAATATGGGTTCAAAAGCATTACTTCCAACTTGCATTATCATAACATTACCCAATTATGACAACCTTACATTTGTTGCCTGAGGGCCACGCTGCCCTTTTTCTACATCGAACTCAACTCTTTGACCTTCTTCAAGTGATTTGTAGCCCTCCGCTTTTATCGCTGAGAAATGTACAAATACATCTTCTCCGCCATCTCTTTCAATAAATCCAAAACCTTTTTCCGGGTTAAACCATTTAACTGTTCCTATCATCTAGTACTGCACCTCCTTACATGCTTTGTGGTTTAAAAATATAATAGATTAAGATGCTAATAATACTACTATGTTAAACACTGTAATGCGTTAGATAACGAAGTGTAAACATTGTAAAAACTGTGAGAGTACGTGTTTTACTTAGGTGTGAGAAATCAAAATTTGCTTTTACAATTCGTTATCTCTAATATATTATGATATTATTAAGCACCAGCTATTCAGCCTATTCTATGACGATTTTACATACTTACCCAAGAATGTTTTAATAGCAGCATCATTGTATAATGTTTTGTGGATGAATTTCCCAATGGATATACAAAAATTACATTTATAATTTGTTAATCCGGATGAATATAGATAACGCAAAAAACATTTTACATTTGTCTATCGCAATGAGCGCTAAAACCGTTCGCTAAATGCTCTGTCAAATGTAAAGTTTTTAGTGCGATCTATATAGCATTCAAATTTGTGCTTGGCAGGTTTATTAGAATAGCTATTTTAAACATAATTATTTAGAATCTCCAATAGCATTTGTATTGCCTCAAAAAACAAAATAGCCTAGTGTAATAGTCTATTTAATACCGCTTTTTGTCCTTACATAGGTTATCATATCCTCATTAATCTCGTTTACTGCAAGAGTTACTGATTTTTGAGAATTGCATTTGGTAAGCTTATGTGCACCGTTTGCCAACTGCCTTGCCCTCTTACCCGCAAGAACACATAGTGTATATCTGCTGTCTACTTTCTTAAGCAATGAACCTATTGATGGATCAATCATAATTTTTCCCCCTTATCAATTACACAATTTTACTACAATTGTTAATCATTTATGTTGCTGCTGCTTTGTACTCTTAAATTACCTATTGTTAAGCTTTTTCCTCTCCAAGAAACCATAACCATTCTCCTTGCTATTTTTTGGGATTCAGTATCATCATCATAGTTTTCCCTTCAAGCTTTGGGGGTTTTTCAACTATTCCTACATCTATAACTGCATCGGCAAATTTAACAAGTACTTCCTTTCCTGTTATTGTGTATCGCATTTCTCTGCCTCGAAATCTTATGCTTACCTTAACTTTATAGCCATCTTGTAAGAATTTATAAGCATTTTTAACCTTAAAGTCAAAGTCATGTTCCTCAATTTGAGCAGACACTCTTACTTCCTTCAGTGAAACAACCTTCTGATTTTTTTTAGCTTCTTTTTCTTTCTTTGCCTGTTCAAACATACTTTTCCCATAGTCCATAATTTTGCATACTGGCGGCACTACATTGGGCACAATTTTTACAAGATCAAGATTCTTTGAAATGGCCAGTTTCTGTGCATCCTTTGACGGCATAACACCTAACATAGTCCCATCCGAATCAATAAGCCGAACTTCTCTATCTCTTATATCCTCATTCATTGACAATACATTTTTTCTAATAAAAAACACCTCCATTATTATTTTTGTGTAATATTTACGAATTTATTTGTACAATTGCAATCATATAATTTAGGGACACTGAGCACTAGCGTTAATAAATATAAAAGAGTGGATACACAAAGTAATCCACTCTTCGTCACAATTAAGCATTAATTGAATTATAGTTAAGTTGTAAGCAAAACCACTATCCAAAACGAGAAGTACACACTTCCTATTTTTGCAATCATCTTATTATAACATGTATTCTTCAAGTTGTATGTACTGTTTTAAAAGTATTATTTAGCAATTATCTATTTAATTTGAAGATTGTAATAAAATAGCAGAAAGTAAATCTGACAAATGGAGCTATTCATGTTACTATAGACATGAGGTGAATGATTTGAATGAAAATACTTGGTTCGATTTTGAGAAGTTATCCGACGAGAATAAAAAGAAATTTTTGATTCGCATAAAACCGATTGCCAAAAGACAAGGAAGAACGGATTTAATTTTATACAATAAGTATGCCGAGCAATTTGGACTACAGAAAATCAAGCCTGTTATTGAGGAATAACACAATGAAGGTGTAGAATTAAGCCGAGGAACTGTTTTTGAAATGGTTGCTTAACGGATGCATGCTGAAGATGTTTTCTTTTAATAATCTGCAAAAAAGGCAGAGACATTCTTAAATGCCTCTGCCTTTTTTGGCGCATCCTATAAAACTGAATCGGCTTCACAATTTGTTAGTTCAATGGTTCTGGATTTTCCTTACTAACATCGGCATTTTGAATTTTTATTTCATTTTTCAATTTTGAAGCTTTTGCGATTTTAGAAAATATCTCTTGTTTATTATTTCTTGTAGTAAATTTACTATTTGAATTTTTTGCCATAGGTTTGCCGGGTTTGCTCATGCTGACACCTCAAATCAATTTATTATTATTAAAAATAAATCTATCATTACAACTAGTTTCCTAAGCTTACCATATTTATCTCAAGTAAACAAGGATTGGAAATCTTTATCTACCACGTTCTTTCAATACCATTATCTGTGATTTTGATTGCCCCCTCTTTCAACAGTCTCCCGACGGCCCTTTTAAAAGCAGCTTTACTCATGCTTAATTCAGATTTAATACGTTCGGGACTGCTGCTATCATTAATCAGAAGAATACCGCCTTTTAATTCCAGCCTACCCATAATCCTTTGCGCATCACCTTCTATTTCGTTATGGGCCTCTTTTCTTAGACTTAACTCTAATTTGCCATCGTGTCTAACCCGTTTGATTCTTACTTCTACACTATCACCTTCAGCATAATTGCCGTATAACTCCTTGTTGGGAATCAGACCTTGATATTTATTGTCAACAGCAACAAAAGCCCCCATCTCTTTACTGATGCTGTAGATAGTTCCCTTGACTCTATCATTTTCTTTATATGGGGATTCACTGCTTAGCAGATTATATACATTCATTGTTGCACTTAACCGATTACTGCTGTCTACATACAATCCCACCAAGTATGTGCCATTTTTTCTAACCTTGCCTATCTGTTCTCTGAAAGGTAAAAATAAGTCTTTCTCCAAACCCCAGTCCAGAAAGGCGCCAATACTTGTAGTTTCTACTACTCTCAAGATTGTGAGTTCTCCAATTGTCAGCTTAGGCTTTTTTGTAGTAGCAATCATTCGGTCTTCTGAATCTTTATAAACAAATACTTCTATTTCATCTCCTATTTCCGGCTCCTTCATTACTTGATTCTTAGGCAGTAAAATAGCATCTTCGCTTTTATTATTTGGCGAGTTAAGGTACAGCCCAATCTGAGTTTTTCTAACCACTTCCAGTTTCTGAATTTTCCCTAATTCTAACATGTTTTACCCTTCTTTTTCTTCAATAAAATACTTTTGCCATGAGATTATAATATGATTTCCTTTAAAAAGCATGTTTATTTGCCAGTTTTCTATATTCAAAGTATTGCAGTGCAATCATTTTAAGACTTTTTTTAAAGAAAAGCTTTCTCAGCAATTCAATCTCAGTCTAAATATTGAGAAATAAATGCTGGATTAGGCTTTTAGCCAATGTTGTGTTGTGAATTGTGTAAAATTATGTTTAAGAATCATACCTTGCATATAACCCATTCATTTGGTGATATTTGTGCTTTAATAGCCTTTTGAGTATGTGAAGCGTGCTCTAACAGTATATGTTATGATTTTTGTTTTTCTATAACTACACAAAAGGATACGGAATCCATCCTTCAGAAGGAATAGTTCCATATCCCTTTTTACTTTGAAATGGTTTGCTGAACAATGTTTATATTTGTTCACTTTCATAATTAAATTGCCAACCGATTCCAAACTTATCTGTCAAAAAGCCGTAGCATTTGCTCCAGGATGTTTCCTGAAGGTCCAGAATTACTTTGCCGCCTTCTTTCAATTTATGAAACCAAGATTTAATTTCATCCAAGTTCTTGCTGACAATTGCAAGACTAAAATTGTTTCCTGCAATATATGGCATACCGGGAGGACTATCAGAAAACATCACGGTGCTTCCGCTAATATGAAGCTGTGTGTGCATTACTAAATTTTTTGCTTCATTGGGAAGAGGAAATTGGGGGTCAGATGGCACATCCCCAAAAGTCATAATTTTTGGTTGTCCTGTTCCAAAAACCTGTGCATAGAACTCTACTGCTTCACGGCAGTTTCCGTTAAATCTAATATAAGCATTAACAGCCATTTACTTCACTCCTTCGTTTTTATGAGGAATCGTTGGTAAGTTGTTGATCAGTATGATCCATTTTATCATATAACTTTAGATGCATAAATATACTTCCCCAAAATATCAAAACAAATAACAAAAATCATTTAAAACTAAACTTTGCCAATATATGTAGATTAATAAAACCTGCATTCTCTATGCACTTTCTGGAAGCTGCATTCTCAAAACCACAACCGCATATCGGCCTAAAATTACTCTTTATACATAACTCCTTCATGTAATTTAAAATATAGCTTCCATAACCCAGCTTTCTAAACTTGGGATCAACTAACATACCAATATCAAAATCGTCTTTATCATCTATAACCCTTTGGTATAAGCCACACCCAATCAAACTTCCATTTTTCTCAAATAGAATTAAATTATTATTGTCGACATAATGCTCTATTTCATCTTTCCCACTGAAAAAACCATCATTGATAGACAAAATATCAGCTACATCACTGGCTAAGCATTTCCGGGCATGTATATCATGAATTGCATTTTTTTCTTTATAACAGCTATCAGAATAGTCTCTAAACAAAAAGCCATGGATACAATGGAACTGGAAATACTGCATGCAAATGTTCAAAAACAGGTGATCAAAGGATTTGCAGTATGCACTTTGAATGGCAAGTTCTTTTATAACATGGCGAAATATAACTTCTTTTTTTGCAATATATTCCTTTTCCAGGTAAAACTCCAGTATTGTGTTTTCTTCATTGATAATACAATAACCTGCGAGTTCATGATTATATAGGAATTTATATATAGCAGCATCCTTCATGAATTGTTCAAGGAAATATTCTTGAGGTTCGATTAATGAGTCAAGATATTTTTTTCTTAATTCGGACTTTTCATTTACGTTTTGAACTTGAATTAACTTCATCAGGGTTCTCCTCTAATTCTTAAGGGGTTTTGCCTTGCTTATTTTATTGGAGTGCAAAAATACTTTTTATCTTATGAATTTACTTGCCTAAATCCAGCCTCGCTCTTTATATAGTTTATACCCTGCCTCAACAGCCTCTTTTATCTGGTTTTCCAATTCCTCATTAAGCTTTTTTATATGGAAGCATGATTTTCCTTTTAATAATTTTAACAGCTCCTCACCAAATATGTTTTTTAACTCCGTATCTGAATATACAGGCATGTAATAAAAACCTACATAATTTGATTGTATTGTCAGCCCTGCAAAGTATACTTCCTTTCTTTTTCGTCCGTCAATTGTCAAGTCCTTTACGGACCACAAATCATATTTGCTGTCAAGGTCAATTTTAGGAATAAGCGGATTTTCATAATGCTTTAAGATTTCTTTAATTCTTTTGAATATTTCTATCAAATCGTTATTCATGGTCTCTCCCCATTTGATCAAATATAAGCCTCAAAAATGATCTCCCTTTTTAATCTTTTTTTATCTTAATAAAAACCGGTACATTTGTAAAGAGCCCAATTTGAAGGAGCCGGATGCATTCAAAAAAGATTATTATACGGATTGGATACTGTCGGAAAAATTAAAGAAAAATTTAGCAGTTTATTTTTTTAAAAGATATAAAGTGTTGTGTTGAACTACCGATAAAAATAGTACGACAAAATTATGGTTTTTGTTATATCAAATACATAAAAGAATTCTTTTGGCTGAGAATATTTCGAAGATGCACAACATGGATTTATTTACAGCTTTAACGTTACAAATGAGAAAATCGGGTAAGTAAGAAAGGATAGATTATAGATTAGCCCTTAAGTTCATTCGAGGAGGTATTGTTATGAAAAGGACAAAAAAAGTTTTACTTACCGCAGCAATTGTTTTCTCATTTTTTGTTATCAATAAAGTGGTTGCGCAGGCTCTTGGTTTTGACATTCTCCAGCTGGCACAGGAAAAAGCACTTAAGATTGTTGGAATCAATACAGACACTGCAGCCAATGAACTGAAACAAACTAAAGATGAAACGATAGACAGTACATTAACATATGTAGACCAATATGTTACAGAATTAAAGCAAAACTTGGATACCTATTCCGAACAGGAAACAGAATCTGCAAAAGAGAAGCTAAAAGAAAAGGGCCAAAAAATAAAAGAAACTTTGGAAGCGAATAAACAACAAATTCTCGATAGCAGCAAAGCTAAAATTAAAATTATAATTGACCAGGAACTTAGTAAAAATGAAGAGGATTTAGATGGTCAACTGTCACTAAAAATTGTTGAAAAATTAAATTAACATCCTGCTTAAATATAGCGATTAAACATTAAAAAGAAGGAATGAATAAGTGATCCTTCTTTTTTTGTTTGCCATGAGACGATTTGAAGGATATAAGACTCTTTAATGTGTTATGTAAGTTTGTAAATAGCATATTGATTTGTAAGTTAATCTAAAAAGACTCTAAATATTGTAAAGAGGGTCTGTTCATGATATATTAAAAAAGTACAGCAGCCTTAAATCGCAAGTCCAGACCATTTTACTGTAAACAAACCAAGTAGTATTTAATGAAGTAAAAACAAATTCAGATGATTAATGAACAGGTACTTTTTATGCGAAATTCTTATATGAGAATGAATAAAAAGGGCATTATAAAAGCATACCAATTGATATATCTACTGATTTTTTCATGTATCGTCATTATATTTTCCCTGGTTGGTTTTAAGTCCGGCAGCAGCGGCCTTCAAGGTTCCATATCTTCAGTGATGGGGCATATGGATTTGAGAAAATTTGATTTTGAAGCAAAGGGTCCTGCCAGTCTTCAAGGGGATTGGGAATTTTATTGGAATGAGTTAATTGAACCCTCCGATTTTGAAAAAGGCCTTTATACGGGGAAGCCGGTGTTTTTAAGGGTGCCCGGCAATTGGAACAGCTTTGCCCTAAGGGACAGAAAGTTACCCGCTGACGGATATGCTACATATAGAGTTATTATAAGCTTGAAAAGCAATACAACATATGCCTTAAAGTTACCTTATGCAGCTACTGCGTACAAACTTTGGGTGAATCAGCAGGAAATAATGTCAAACGGTATAGTTGGAAAGAATAAGGGGGAAGGGAACGCACAGATGCTTCCCCAGATCGCATCTTTCCGAGTGCAAAATGAAACTGCAGAAATTGTTATTTGGGTATCTAATTACGGCTACAGCCGGGGTGGTTTGCCTTCCGCCCTGCTCCTTGGGACCGAAAAACAGATTCTAGAAAAAAGAGACCGGCAATTGGCTATGGATTTGTTTTTATTCGGGTGTATCTTCATTATGGGGGTATATCATCTCGCTCTTTTTACACAGAGAAAAAATGACAATTCCAACCTGTTTTTTGGTATTTTGTGTCTTTTGATATCGGTACGTACGGTTTTAATCGGCGAAAGGTTTCTATGTTCTCTAATGCCCGGCCTGAATGCATCGGTTTATCTTAAGGTGTCGTCTCTTTCCAATGCTTCAGCCCTTCCGTTTTTCCTTATGTTCATAAGATCCCTATATCCTGACGAGATTCCGAAGAAGTTTATGGTGTTTTCCCAGTTGATGGCTTTACTATTCTCAATCATTGTTGTTTTCTTCCCGGAAGGCGTGTTTTCTCAATTTGTTATACCCTATGAAGTGTTGACACTAGGGATCTTCGGGTGCCTTCTTTTGTATCTGATCAAAGCCATTGTGAAAAAACGTGAAAGTGCTCTGATTGTCACATTGGGGGCAGTTTTTGGGTTTCCGTGCATTACAATTGACCTGCTGAAAACAATTGGAATGGTAAACCGGTTTTCTCTCATTCCCTTTGGAGTATTTTTATTTATTTTTATCCAATCCTTCGTACTGGCCGGGAAGTTTTCCAAGTCGTTTACAATGGTAAAAGTGCTGTCACAAAAACTTATGAGTCTGGATAAACTAAAAGATGAATTTCTGGCAAATACCTCTCATGAACTAAGAACGCCTTTGAACGGTATGATCGGTATTGCCCAATCTATGCTGGAAGGTGCTAAGGGAGAATGGGACACAGCCCAAAAATACAATCTTTCCTTAATTGTATCCAGCGGTAAAAGACTTTCAAACCTTATCAACGATATTTTGGATTTCTCCAAATTAAAAAATAAGGATTTGACCCTCCAGCTTAAATCCATTGATATTAAACAGGTCGCGGAAATGGTTATTTCACTTTTAAGGCCTTTGGCAAAAGGAAAGGAATTGAAGATCGTAAATCAAATGGATCCTCGCATTCCCCTGGTATCAGGTGATGAAAACAGGGTACAGCAAATCCTTTACAACCTTATCGGGAATGCAATAAAGTTTACCGAAAAGGGGATGATAAAAGTAGATGCATGGAACGATGGGGATTTTGTACATATTTCGGTTACGGATACGGGCATCGGGATACCGGAGGAGCATTTTGAGGATATATTCCGGTCCTTTGAACAGCTTGACGGATCGGAAACCAGAAAATATGAAGGGACCGGCATTGGGCTTAGCATAACAAAATACCTTGTAGAACTGCATGGGGGCACAATCAGGGTGAAGTCACAGGTAAACAGAGGGTCAGAGTTTACGTTTACACTTCCGGTAAGTGATGAGGTGAAGTACCTGGAGGGGCAGACTTTTTTAGAAACATGTATTTGTATTGATTCTGAAGAGTTACCTGTGAATGAAACCGGAACTAAGCCTGCTGCCACCGGTGCTGTCCGAATCCTCGCAGTTGACGACGATCCGCTGAATTTACGGGTTCTTGTACAGCTCCTGTCTCTTCACGGATATTCGGTGATATCTTCCACCCGTGGAAAGGATGCATTAGGTAGAATCTTAGATCAAAAAGAAGAATTCGATATGGTCATTTTAGATATTATGATGCCGGAGATGTCGGGATATGAAGTTTGCCAAAGATTGCGAAACCAATATTCACTGCAGGATTTGCCCATATTAATGCTGACAGCAAAGAATCAGTTAAAAGATACCTTGGCATGCTTTGAAGCGGGAGCGAACGATTTTCTTTCCAAACCCGTTGAAAAGCTTGAATTACTGGCGCGTGTAAGAGCGCTTCTTTCCCTGAAGACATCGGTTAAACAGGAAAAAATGCTTAGAATAGCCGAAGTAAAATGCCTGCAAGCACAGATAAAACCGCACTTTTTATTTAACGCACTCAATACCATTCTATACTGCTGTAGAAGTGACTCATCAAAGGCTCAGGACCTACTAATGGATTTGAGCAGTTACTTGAGAGGGGGATTTAGTTTTAGAAGCGGAGACGAATTTGTTCCCCTGGAAACTGAATTAAGCCACGTGAAATCATATCTTTCACTTGAAAAAGCCCGCTTTTCGGATAAATTAAATATTATTTACGATATAGAGGATGAAATTGAGTTTAATATTCCCCCTCTTATATTGCAGCCAATTGTGGAGAATGCGGTGAGGCACGGACTCCTTCCTAAAATTCAGGGGGGAACCGTGAAAATCAGCATAAAAAAAGAGGAGAATGATATCCGGTTAACTGTTGAAGATGATGGTGTAGGAATTCCCGATGAAAAGATAGAAGACCTTTTGAACGGTGTATGCGAGAATGCCGGGATTGGAATCACAAATGTAAATAACCGTCTTAAAACTATTTATAACAGTGGACTTGAAATCAAGAGCAAGCTTGATGAGGGCACCCAAATATCTTTTAGAATACCATTATAAAAGAAGGAGTGGCAAAGGTGTATGAAAACCATATTGGTTGATGATGAGGTTAGTGCATTGGAGCAGTTGGAATACTTGTTAAAGCCTTATGAAGGGGTTGATGTGATAGGTAAATATCAAAACCCCTTGAAAGCCCTTGAGGAAATAAAGAGAATAAAGCCTGAGACCGTTTTTTTAGATATAGAAATGCCGGAAATTGATGGGGTAACCATGGCGGAAGAGATTTTGAGCATGGACGCTAAAATTAACATTGTATTTGCCACAGCCTATGACGAATATGCCATCAAGGCGTTTGAAGTAAATGCGCTGGACTTTATATTAAAGCCTGTGTCCAGGGAAAGGCTTTACAAAACCATAAAGAAAATTAAAGCAAAGAAGGAGGAAAGTAAGGCGGAAAATATTTTTGCTCAAAAGCTGGCAATAGAACAGTATTCCATGAAGCGGGGAATAAAAAAAATTCCCTTGTGGAAGGAAGACAGCATCCTTTTAGTCAATCCTACAGATATTTTTTACTGTACTGCGACAGAAAAGGAAGTAACCGTCGTTACAAAACCGGAGCTTATCCTAAGGAGTGAGAAAACCCTTGGCTATTGGGAGAAAAAGCTGCAGAACCAAAGGTTTTTCAGGTGTCATCGGTCTTATTTGGTGAATATGGATAAGGTAGAGGAAATTATTCCGACCATTCAAAACACCTATGTTCTAAAATTAAAGGGAATTAATGATGAAATTCCTATTAGCAGAAGGTGCTTTAATAATCTAAAGGAATTGCTCGACATATAAATAGTAAGGAGACATATATTTGACTTAAAAGCGTAGTACCTGTTTTTTATGCACTTAAGTAATTTACACATTGAAGGGAATATGGTATTATGCTGAAAATAATATAAATAATGGGGGGTATACTATGTGTGATCCTTGGGGTTCATATATGAAAGTGGATTGGAAGTTTACAGGAGATTTGAATGAATATCCGAATGATACGAATTGGATGATACATCTGGGATTGACTTTAAAATTTCATGGGGGAATTGATTATTTCCGGCCTCCGTTTGTATATTTGGATCTGCTGAAAAAGCGGGACTTAGCATCGGGCCATATTACCGATTGTTCTGCGGATGTTTTTAGTGAATTGGATCTTTATTATCCGTATCGTTTAAAACTTCCCCGAAAAATGATTTCGGCTGAATTGCCGTCAGGAAATACTCTGCCGGATGGCCAAGAGAGTATATTATTAAATTATCCTCCCATGCCGGAAAAAGAGTTTTTAAAATTCTATAAGGAGGAGCAATTGCAAACGTACCGGGCCATCGAATTCAGTCTGCCGGATATTGCGGCAAGAGGAGAAAAACAAGGTGTAGCCGGGAAAATTGTTATTGACTACCTTAAAAGACAAATTATTTTTGATGGGATAACCTATAAACCGGAAAATGCCGAACCTAAATATATGGCTAAAGTTTCAGGATATGATGGGGCTGGCCGGCCGGTGGAAACAGAAGAACTGACAGAAAGTCCACAGCTAAGGTTCCCGATATTTAGTTGGAATTTAATGGAGGGTTAAAAGGTTTATGATGTAAAACCCTTGGTTCAGTGATAACCGGGGTTTTTTTTATGCAAAAAAACAGGACCGTTCATCAGTAAATAGCACCGTTAGGTATGCGATTTCTACAATCTGTCGGAATTACAACAAAAAACGAAATACTGACTGTACAATAGGAATGAGCTGCAAGGCACTTAAAAGCCGAGGAAACGGTAAGGAATTCATTAGTGCCTCGTAACGCAATTCTTTTCTAGGGTATGCGAGGCACAAACTGATGAAGTGCATTTTTAACACTTTTAAAAACTATATAGAAATTTGTTGTGTTAAAAAGCACTAGATGGTTCCATAAAGCCTTTGAAGGGTTTCATGGGTAGTCCACAGCAAAATATAGCTAACTGATTATAATTTGATGAACGTTGAAAACGAGGAGGATATAAGGTGAGGAAGGACAATATTATAAGAGAAAAGGCAACATTTCATTTCAACTTGGGGAACTGGAATGAAATAAAAGATTTTAAGCTTCATGCGGGTGAAACAAAGTATGCCTTGAAAGAGCATACAGAGCATACCCTAGTGATGTACAGGAAAGTAAACAGGTATTTAGCACTCCTTGACGAAGCGGAAATAAAAAATGTGACACATTATGCCGAGGCAGTTGAAGTAACCGGTGAAAGTACTCAGATTCTCAAGGTTACCTTTGATACCGGTGACAAGGAAGTCAATATTCCCGGACTGGCACTGATGTGGGTTCATATCCCTGCTGCCTGCCGCTTGAGGCACAGACAGAAAAAAATCAACGGGGGAAAAAACATCCATCATAATAAAATAGGGCTTTTCGGCAGCCGTAAATCCTTTCCTAAAGAAGAGATGCTTGAGATTCATAAAGATGCGGATTATCACATTACACCTATGGATGTTGCGGAAGCCATCCTGTTTCACCATCCCCAACTGGCCAGCATTGATTCCGACACGGCAGCAATTATTATGGATGATCATATCAGAAAGGCACCTGACCTCATTAATTTTGCAAATTCAATCAGTGCCCAAGGTCCTGCAACAAAAAATGGGGGATGGGCAACTATCTGTCCGTCGGTAGATAAGGATGGAAATCCTTTGCAATGGGGAAAGGATTATACCAAGCATAAGGAGGGGGAGGTTGTCTACCAGTACAATCTTTCGGAGAAAACCCTCCGTGACGCGGGAGATTCCTTGAGTTTTTCCCTCACGTCCTCACAACAGGATAATGCACTTAAAAATATAAAGTGGTCTGTTAATCAGGGGATAGGCTCTATTCATGTACAAAACCCCAATTTGCTTAAGTCTTCGGCATATGCTGAAGAAGAGGGCGGCTATCATTTTACGGTAAACAATAAAACGCCAGGCTGCGGTGTGACAGTATACAGTGAATCTCTGAATTTTTCCAAGGCTGACAAAAAGCTTTCCATCAATGTAAAAAACACATTCTTAAGGACTTTGTGTGCCTATGTGGAATTCTATGATGAAGCGGGCAGCGTCATTGAAAAGCCGGACAATTGGAAGGAAAACCTTCCAGATTTCCTGCAGGATATTTTTGAGAATGACAGTAAAAAATTCATATCTTCTGTGACTTGTGTCAATGTCATTATGGGGATACCCATGCCGACCGATCCCACAAACCTCTCATTTCCGTGGCCGGAGAAGGCAGTATCCTGCAAGATTATGCTTGGCGGTGCAGGCACAAGCCGGTGGGACTCCACTGTGGATTTGGGCGGAGTATTCCTGACAGGGATATTCCAATATGGATTACCCTTGCTGTTTATGGCTGCGGGTGCTGCGATCACCAGCACCAGTTGGTTTAAGGAGTTTGTCTCGGATACGGATAATGTGGTTGCTGCTTTGGGCGTTGCTTTTGGTGTGGTCGGGGGAGGGACGGCTACGGCAGCGGCGTTAATGAATACCAAGAAAGTACTTTTTGGGCTTGCTAACTCAATAGCGGGTATTATCGTAGGCAAGGGCCTTGAAAAGCTTGCAGCTTATATCTGTGAGAAACTGACTGAAGCAGAACTGGAGGAAGCGGTTCCTTATGCGGGCATGGCTTTTGCTATTGCAAACAGGGCCATTGATTTTGCGCAGATAACCGAATCTACAATAGAAATTCTGTGTTCTCCTGCAACCTATGAAATTGACATCAACCGTAAAATGCCTCTTAAAGTGACCATACATCCCGATCCTACCCATGGGACTTTAGAAAACCCTGCCATATGGCCCGAAGTGAGCGATCATTACCAGGTCATCGTACAGTATAAAGGCGGAACAAGTTTTATGATGACAGGAGATATGCCAGCGGTGACCCATAGTGAGCCTTTGACCGTTACTTTCCCGGATTTGCCTGCAGGGGGAGAAATACAGGTTTCTTGCGGTATATTTTCCAAGACAAACTGGCTTGCAGGTAAATGGACCGGTGCATGGGTCAAGGCTGAGCTTCCTGCAAACAAGGATGTTTTGGAAGTGGAGGGCAGCATTCAAGAAAATCTGGTGCCGCTGACGGCGGATACATACTACTCTTATAAGGAGAAGCTGGTTTATGATACGGTAGAAGCTGCACACAGGTGGCAGCCGGCGTTGTTTGACCTTCCGGAAGATTCCGGTCCGTCTCTGGATAAAGGAATCATCACAGAGGATATGAGAAAGGCCTTTTCCGACAACGCAGTCTACCTTTCCCCAAATGCTGCCGTAAAGGCCGATAAGCCGGGAATTTCATGGCAGATTGTCGACGATGTTCATGTCTATGATGTGAAAGCCAATAAAAAAGAAAGTACCGGAAAGACGTTTATACAGGCATATACCCATAATCAGCCCATACAGAAGGTGGATGATCTCAATCCGTCCAATGAAGGGCACAACCTTGGCAAGTTGGTGGACATAACCACCAACGACAAAGCATACATGATTGGATACTGCTGGATGGCTTCCGGACAAAATTTAACGCCGGACGGAGGACAACAGCCCACAGACTCCCAGATATATTCCTTTCAAAACATCAATGTGCTGGGCCAACCGGAAAGCTCCTTGAAATTCCCAAGCTACGGTTTCTCAAAACAGCCCTATATCATCTATGACCAGTTTGGGCAAGCCCCGCTTTTCTCAATGCCTGTTGAATATGAGAACGACTTGGACAGCGGAAAAATAACCCAAGAGGTGAGTTCGGCTTTTACAACCTATGGATATCCCCTGCCGGAGGATGCAGAAGTAAGCATCATTACGCAGGGAGCCGAATGGTATATCGGCGAAAAAGGTCAGCAGCCTTCATATGATATCCGGAGGGTTACCGACGTACTGGAGGTGCACACTTATCCTTGCCAGCCTTACAGTCAAAATAATTTCTATATTGATCCTGTGGGGGATACATATCATTTGAGAAAAATAATACTGGACAATAAAACTCCTTTTGATATGTCCAGAAAGGAGAGTTGGGGATATTTTTCCCAGCCCCATATGGATGCCTTTGTAGTACATCCCCAAGGGTATGTACTGGGTGTAAGTTGGATGAACAGCAAAATGGAAATCATAAAAATACCTGATAAAGCGGCAAAGGATGAGGAGGCAGTGCCTGCAGTTATGGTATCCGGTGAAGGCGTGCGCCAGGGTCTGATGAATAAACCTGTTGCACTGAATGTTACACCCGATGGACGCGTATTGGTTCTTGAGACGGGAAACAGCCGTATACAGGCTTTTGATGTAAACGGTAACCCGGTTCCGTCCTTTGACGGTGTTGATGTAGGAAAAGCAGAAGTGGAGTATATAAAAGATCTGGATGAAAAGTGTGTACCGGCAGGATTGAGAAACGTGTTTAGGGATGCGGGTTATCCGATAAGTGAAGAATGGAATCTTCAGGATGGCGAGAATGTTTATAACATCAAAAGAAGGAATGACGGTCTTGCTGTTACAATGCGGGGCGCGGAAATATCTCAATGCTGGCAGATTACCGATGAAGATGCGGCCTATACTTTGAATATATCGGGGCAGGAAATTGATGTGGTCCAAAACGGCCAAAGGCTTTTCACCCTTCCAGCGGAATTGGCACAACTGCTTGACATCGGAATAACCGATGAAGTGAGAGATGCTTTTGTGCAGCAAGACATTACATTATCAAAAAATGCTGAAATAGAAGGAGATATTTTCATACTGCCTGACGCTTCAGAAGAGCAGTTGGCTCAAAACATTGTTCCGGAGGAGCTTTTGGATGGATTGAAAGCAAGGCTCATTAATATCGGAGACACGGTAAGCCTTCACGCAGAAGTGACTGTAACTGTGAAAAAGCCCGGGCAGCAGTGGCTGATTCAGGATTTGCCCCAGAGCAATGCATATAATATAACCCTTAACAAGGATCAAAACCGGCTTGACATAGCCACTTGCTTAAGCTATATGTCCCTTTTCAAAAAGGCGGATGAAGATGATGTGACCTATCTGGATATGGCATCCGAGCTCAAAGGTTACATTTATGTGCTGGCGTATAACGAAGACGGCAAAAAGCTGGCAGACTACTATATGGATATTTACGAACCCGGAGGCAAATGGCTCAGTAGGACATATGGGATCAACGCTGCAAAATTCAATGTGGATATGTGGAGGAATGTGTTTACATTGAATTATGAATACTTATTGGGTCCCGGCGGACGTACAGAGCCGTCGGTCAGTGAATGGATTCCGTCTACACCTGAAGAGGGAAATTAAAAATATATAAGTAAAGGAGAAATGCAAAATGGGGGCCATAACAGCTGCAGTATCACAAAAAGGTGCGAAATATTTTTTGTCGGATATCATGTTGGATACGATAAAGAACTGTCTTGAACAGCAGGTTATCGACCATGAAAAAATACCAAACACAGGAAAAATCATGGGAACCTACGTAGAAAACATAACGGTGGATATGTATAACGGAAAAACATCCAACGTTAACGTGAGTTTTGACGACAGTGGATTTGTACAGAGCGATAACGGACAGTTTAGCTTGCAATTCAATAGTTCATTTGATGTAAAGTTTGACCGGTGGCATGAAAAGGGGCGGTATACAGTTCCGGATAAAGACGACCCGCAAACCATCAATTTTGATGATGACTGTCATGATCAATTTCATTTTAGTGTAGACTCATTGCCCTACCATGTCAATCTTGTATTATCCATTAATGGGGGGAATTTTGTAATCAATGTTACCGGAGTAACCAAGGGGAATATTCATGATAAAGACATCCACATACCGTCAGATAGTGAAATAGCAGGAATTGAGGACAATTCTTGTGTATCCGACAGATTTTTGGACGGTATCAACAAGCATTTTGTGGAAGGCATTGACTTTACAGTTGCCATCAAAGACGCGCTCAATTCCAAGCTGGCTTTTATACCCAACAGCGGGCATTTGACCCCTGATATCATCTTTGAGTTCGCACCCGACCAGATTGCTTTTCCCAAGGATGGTTCCGGGAATAATTTTACACAGGGTTCGGTATCTGGAAGGGTTAGCTATAAGGGGGGATTTTATCCCGGCCAAATGCCGGATACTCCCCCTCAGCCCCAGAATATACCCGATAAGCATATCCATTTCAATGCGCAGGACTATGTGTTTAACGGACTCTTTTGGGCTTTTTACAGTGAAGGGGACTTAAAGATGGAGGTTGTCCCAAGTATGCTGGCAGACCCTGAAGAGATGAATACCTCTTATTACAAGGATACTTATCCCGCTATCTATAAATTTGCTCCAAATTGCCCGATGGTGGTGGACGTGGAAGCAATTGCGGCACCTACCCAACAGAATCAAACAGCTTATGAAGTCACTGATGCAACCATTCAAAACCTGTCGGGAAAGGTTCCGGCAGATATCCTTCATACGCTGGAGACCGACATGAAGGGAGAAATATATATAAGTCTTGAAGATTTTGAATCAGACTTGAATGCTTTTCTAGGGGCGGATAACTATAAGCTTTATGGGAATTTGATTGTTGGGCAGTCCCATTCAGTAGCTTCCATTGTTACGCATACGATGAAGTTTGATGCATATGCCTATAAACCGGATGCCAGCGGAAATCCACAGAAAACCTTTATGTTTGAAGCCAATGTCTCACAGACGGATTATCTCAACCAGTATGTACTGGGTGTAAGAAATAACGCACAGACCCTTCAGTTTTACTTCCAGCTTCACAGTGCGTCAGCCGTTTTGGTAAAATCGGATGTCCCCGGCTTGACAAAGCAGGATGACTTTAACAGCTTCTGGACATTTGTCATACGCCCCGAAATGGCAAAGACCATCCAAAAGATGGGAGATGAAGGTGTTGCGCTGCCCTTTATAAAAGGATATCTTTTTCAAAATGCGACAGTTAATTTGTTTCAGGGCTATACCTCCATTGCCACTGATGTAAAGATTGGATAAACAGGAGAAGAATCATGATAGGTAAATTTACTGGAAAGTACGCATTTGAGTCTGTGACAAACACTTTAAATAGCTGGTATGTCAGCTACACCAGTGATTCAGGAAGTACAATATTAAAAATGTCTGCCTCCCAAATAACAGACCGTGAAAAATTTGCGGTTTATAATACCGGAGACTATTCAAAGTCTGTGATATGCCTTTTTAACAGGCAGTTTATCACTGTCGGCAATGGCAGTGGCTGGCTTATGGCATCTTCCCTGCAGGAAGATGCCACCCCTTTGTATTTTTCTTACTCCGACTATAACCTTATGACGCTGAATAGGTACGATAATGGGGCAGGCAAATTTGTAATGATGCGATATACCGTGAATAACCCAACACCCTTCCTTCTGTTTCCGGACCTTACAAGCCAGATAAATCAGAATGTTGGTGTGGAGGAGGTTTACTTTATATTAAATAGAATCCTTATCACTCCCGGGATTGATGAAATTAGAAGCATGGGGGGATTGCAAAACGGTGACTTCAAACGGGTAGACCTAGCGGGCGCGGACCTTTCGGGTCTGGATTTGACTGGGGCAGATTTTGAAGAAGCGGACCTTACCGGGGTCAATTTCTCAAACGCAACCCTCAAAAATGCCAACTTTAAAAACGCAGTAATGAATGGAACCAGTTTCAGTGGGGCCGATGTAAGCGAAGCTGATTTTACCGGCGGGGACTTAACTCACATTATCTGGGGGAAGGGAATTACAGCAAAAAAGGCTTGCTTTAAGGACTCAAATGCATTCAAGGCGAGTATGGAGGGGGCGGTACTGGATCAAGCTGATTTTACAAGTGCAGATTTTGGCAGTACCAATCTAAAAGGAGCGAAACTTGGGAAGGCTGTGCTGCAGAATGCAAACTTTTCGGGAACAGTGCTTGAAGCTGCCGACTTGACAGGAATTATCGCAGGCAAAACTCCTGATTTGCCGGGGGTTAATCTTTCCTTTGCGTACATGCCGGATGCAAAGCTTACAGATGCACATTTGAATGGAGCCAATCTTTCCCACGTTCAGATGTACGGTTCCGATGCCAGGGCGGATAATGCAGTGTTGGAAGAAGCAGATTTAAGCTCTTCAAACCTGACAGGCATGGATTTATCCCAGGCGCACTTACAGGGAGCCATACTGGATGAGTGTATTTTGGTAAATTGCATCCTGGTAGGTGCACAGCTTATTCCTTCAGGGGACGGCCAAGGGGTATCCTTTGCAAAAGCAAACCTTCAAGGGGCAAATTTTAAGGATGCTGTTTTTGAAAAGGTGAATATGAGCAACAGTGCAGTTGCATTCAATGATGGAGTACCATTGTTTGCCATCCTTTCCCCGGGCTACATAGAGGACTTAAATAAAGGTGTATTTCCTCAAGGATTATATGATGATTTTAAGGCTCACGGATATATTCTTTCAGAGAATGCAACGGTTACGGTTATTAAAAAGAACACCAAATGGAGTGTTTCTCAGGATGTTCCCCTGGAAGAACTGGGTCTTGGGTACAGCGAATTTTTACTTCAGTATAGTAACGGGAATATAAAGGTCTCGGGAACCGCAATAGTAATAAACCGCTTGAATGACAAAAATGAGCTGGAAAAAAACCTGCAAAAAGTAGTCCCAACCAATATTACCGTCGGGCTGCTGGATGATGACAGCGTTTGCCCCAATCAGGCAGCCTACAAAACAAATATCAGAAATAAGGTTAGTTGGGAGGATATGATGACTGCAGTTGTGCCTCCCCACCCTCCAAAGTGTATACCCGACCCATACCACTGGTGTCCCAATACATGCATGTTGGAAGATATTTGAGAAAGCAGTCCTTTGCGGAAGGTAAGATTATCAAGGTATGGCCTTACCTTCCTTAACCAAGTGAGGTTTTTAGCCCGGGCTTCCAATATGAATATGTATTTAAGCTGTTTCTTTGTTTTGGGCTATTTGTTTGACGATGACAGCCGCAATATTATTAATTGTGTTAAATTTGCCTTCTGCAATATCCTTCTCAGGAATAGCAATACCAAAGTTTTTTTCAACATCGAAGAAAAGGTATAATAAATGCCTTGGCTCAAATCCCCAGGCGTCGCCCAGAAGCTCTTTATCATCATCCTCTTCCTTATGTTGATTCATATCAATATGAAATCTTTCTGAAAGTATATCCTTTATCTTTAGTCTTATATCCTCGTAACTTAAATCTTTATTCATACAACAAATCCCCCGTTAAAAAGATTCAACTTCGGCAAAACCCGCCAGTTGATCGAGTATAAATTCGGCCATTTTGTCCGCATCCCCTGGATTAAGAACATTAAATAACGGCACATTCATGTTTTGATACTTTAATTTCTTTTGATCGATAAAGCTTGCGTCCAGGGTGGAAAAAAGCTTTATTTCCTGCTCTCTTGAGGCTGTCCAATCAAATTGGATATTGGTATAGTTAAAACAGCTAATAGGAAATCCAAACCTGTACTTTACGGATTTTTGCAAAAGCTCAAAGTATTCATCGGTAAAGTCTTCGTATAGCGTGCTTATTACCGCGGCATCGGGGGTGACAGCCTGAGAGATCTCATAAGCCAGAATGCCAAAATGATTTGGAAACTGACTGCTAAAAGGCATTATCCCTCCGGGAATACCTAGGATGATGACATCGGGTTTTTCATCCAATTCAATTCTTTTAACCAAGTTATTGAAATAGATAATCTTTTTTGTTTCAGACATATCTGAATACATAAAACCTGGGAAGGAATGAAACCCAAGCAGCTCACAATAATTTCTTGTTCCTATTTGACTTACACAATAGCCCGCATTTTGAAGCTTATTTCTGAGGGAAAGCTGTATTTCGAATTTATGGGTCCTATCGGAAGTTCCACCCACAAAAATGACAGGAACCTCAATCTCAAAAAGCTTTTCCTTGTAAGATTCTGTTTTGAAGTAATGAATTTCCTCATGCAAACCAGTGTGCTTAAAATAGACACCCATACGTTCACATGCTTTAGAAATTTCGTTTTCTACTTCCTTATTTAGTTCAATACTGCATAGGATATTTTTGCCTGCCTCAATGGATTTTTTTATCTTAGCGTAAAGTATACCAAAATCAAGTTCATATTCCGAAGATGTAAATAAAACCGTATCACACCGGTCAAAGAGATCTTCTATTTTTCCAGCAATTGTTATATCGATATCATCTCCGCCATCCACAAGGCCGGCATCTTTTCCACTGATTCCCCAGCCTGGAGGAGAAGCAGCTCCCACAAAATCATATTTGCCCCAATGTTCCCTATGTCTTAAAACAGGTGCAAATTGTGCGTCATAAGGATAAACGGCAATCCTTTCTTTTTCTGACATTATTTCATCTCCCCACTTTGCAAAGTTTCGTAAAAAATTAGATCTTCTTCATTTCCAAATTTGCACCCAAACTCCTTCAAGGAACAATAGTCCTTTAAAAGGCTTTCTATCGTAAACCTTTCCCTGGAACATTCCAAGGCCTTCTTCTCTTCGGAAAAACCGTCCAAATTGTCTGCTGCTGCTGCGCAGACTGTACAGTATCTAAATATCCAACAGTTTTTACAGCTTTTTTCATTTACTTTACCGACATTTAAAACCTGTCTGCATTTTTCTATGTTAAAACCCGTATCAACATGGCCAATGTTCATCATTTCAGATAACTCACTTACTCTCTCGCAAGGCATTAAATTCCCGTTAACGGTAACAAACAGTCTTTGTACACCCGGGACACAAGGACCGGAATGGTGACCTTTTGAAGGTAAGTTTCTTACAGGATTTCTATAGTCGTGGAGAAACTTTTGTATAAAGTTAAACTCCTGAATAACAATTGGAGAAACGTAATCTTTGCCTAGCCTGCCTAGTTTATATAAAAAATGCTTAAAGCTTTCGTAATTCTTTTTTACCAAATAGTCTTCGCTTTCTTCATTTTCAGACTTCGCATATTTATCCGAAATGGAAACAAAAAATGAATATGAATTCTTCACGGTTTCATAGGTTGTAAAAAACTCATTGATGCAGCTGAAATTGCTTTTAGGATCGAGCACTACGCTAAACCTGACTTTTTTCAAGTAATCAGGATATTTTTCCTTTATCTTCTCAAGATTTGTCATGATACTTTCAAAGGTTCCCTGATTATTGCCTGCAAACCTTCTGTTTTTATTATGTATATCACTTGGACCATCAAGGCTTATCGTCATATTTAGATTATTTTTGTTGAAAAATTCTATGATTTCGTCATTTAACAGTGTGCCATTAGTGGTGAGTGAGAAATCAATCATTTTACCTTCGCCAATCTCTTGGGCATAGTTTATGCAATCTCTAATAAGATCAAATTCAAGAAGGGGCTCCCCACCATAAAAGCCGATACTGACCATCTTGGATTCTCTGGAATGAGAAATTAGAAAATCGATACCTTTTTTGGCGGTTTCAATATCCATTGCCTTGTTTGAATGGTCCCGGTTTTCATAATTTCCGGAATACACGCAGTACTCGCACCTAAAATTACACTGCTGGGTAATTTGCAGGGTAATCATGTGGAGCCTGTTATCAAGATAATAGGGTAATACCTCATCGATTGGATGTAGGACTTCCTGTATACGGTTAGAAGATAGGAATCCGTCCGATTTCATTTTTTCAATTATTTTTATATCGGAATCCGTTCCTTCATCAAGTCTTTTTCTATTGCTTAAAAGTGAATATACCGAAGGAGTGACTTTCAAAATCATATTTGTATTAACATCATATATATAATAGCCCCCGGGCGTTTTAAAAGAATGAATATGCGGTCTTTCATCCATGGTCATATATTTCCTCCATTATAACAATGGAATTTACAGAGGGGTTTATGCCCTCTGTAAATTCGCATATGTTTAGTTCGCTGCAAATTACACTTTTAATGCTACACGAGTAGATTGACCGTTTGTATAGCTTGAATAACGGCTGCTGCTGTTTCTGTTGTACGACATGGTAGCACCCTCATAACCATTCGGGCAAGTACATCCGCTGCAAGAACATGAACTGCAGCTGCAGCTTGAGCAATATGCTTCAATGGTTTCTTTTTGCAAATTAGTTCTTTTTCCAAGTTTTCTCATCGTAAATTCCCCTTTACTTTTTTCTTTTTATTATTTCACTTAAGAAAGAGCGCGCATCTCCTTAAATTACTTTAATAGGTATATTTGAACACCCTTGTTTCCCCGGGAAAAAATGAAGGGCATCAAAAGCATTTTTGATCAAATTCTAAGGTAAATCATGCTGCTTTATTAAACATATCCTTATATAGTTTGTTTCTATGATATAAATCTTCATGGGTTCCTATATCAACAATGCTGCCGTTGTCTATCAGTATAATTTTATCAAGGTGCTTGAGTATCTCCGGCTTATGGGTTATCAGAATAACTGTTCTCTCTTCCAATTTGTTTTTTATCATATCATGAAGAAGCATTTCTGATTCCATATCATAATTGGAAGTCGCTTCATCCATGATCAGCAGGCCGGATTTCCTTGCCAGTGCCCTCGCTACAGCGATTTTTTGACGTTGGCCTCCGGAAATGTTTGCTCCGTTGTTGCCGGTCACGCTATAATAACCATCGGGCATCGAGCTTATAAATTCATGGGCTCCGCTTTCTATAGCCGCTTTATGGATTTCATCATCTGTCATTCTTGAAAACAAGGATATATTTTCCCGTACGGTTGTATTAAAAAGGTATAGCTCCTGACTTACGACAGATATATAGCTTCGATATTCTTTTAAATTCATATCTTGTATATCTATTCCATTGAATAGTATTTTTCCACTTTCAGGCTTATAGAATCTCAATAAAAGGTTAATGACTGTAGATTTGCCTGACCCGTTTGTACCTAGGATGGCTGCTTTTTCCCCATGCTTTAACTCAAAGCTCAAAGACTTTAAAACCTGCTCTCCGGTGGTATAGGAAAATGAAATGTCTTGAAAGGTGATATTTCCCTTAAATCCCTCGGCGATTGGGAGATTATTTTGATTTTTGCTATCTTCCTCACATTCCGTATCAAAAAAGCCAAATAGCCTTTTGGCAGAAGGAAGGATGCCTGAAAAATTATATACTATATTTAATATTGAGGAGATGGGGGATGTTACATGCATACTGTAATTAATAAAAGCAAACAAGCCCCCCAGGGTAAAGCTTCCGTTGATGATAAAATAGGCTCCGATGATGTAAAGAACATTGGTCACAAACTCAAAGACCAATCTTTCGGAGATATCGTTTAACTTGTCATTGAAGCTAATGTTTATGTTGGTCTTGATAATGTTTCTCTGTTTTTTTATGTAATTGCCTATTTTGATACGGCCGATTCCCCAAAGCTTAATCTCTTTAATTCCTGCAATACTATCTCCATACCAGGATGCAAATGCTTCCTGGTAGCCTATGTAGTCTTCAAACAGTTTTCTTTTCCTTTTCGCAAGCCCTATGATAAATATAAACCGAATGGGTATAATCGCCACAACCAGCAGCGAAAGCCTCCAATCAATGATAATAAGGCCAATAAGCCCTCCTATCATTCTAAACACTTCCGATACCAGAAAAAACATGCTCCTGTCGGTTATCCGGGCCACATTGGCCACATCGGTACTTAAATTGGACATGATTTCTGCAAAGCCTATATTTTTAAAATATTGCAATTTTAAATTCAATAGGTGCTTAAAAGAAGCCTTCGAAAGATTATAAGGCATCATAGAGTTTACATATGCGTAATATTTGGTTTCGAGAAGCCCGATGGCTTGGTCTAACAACACCAATAAGAAAAGCGCCGCAGATAACTTTAAAACAATATGAAAGTTTTTGGGGAGAAGCCCGTCATCCATAATGCTCTTGCCTAGTAAAGGCATGATAACGCTTATGGTTGAAGAAAGAACAATACATGCGAGTATTAGGCCAATTTGCTTCTTATAAGGCTTTAATAAAGTAAGCAGCCTTTTTAAAATACTGGTTCGATCATTACTATAAATTAAGCTCTGTCTCATAATATACCTACAAAATAATCTATTTTTTCACCATATTACAACTTGACCCAGATTGTGTCAAGATATTTTATATATTTATAATAATACCTTTAAAAGCCAGTGGCAATATAACTGGAATCATAAAATAAGTAATATTCTAATATGATCATTATTACTGGAGTCATTATGACAAAAAAAATTAACTTGAAAAGTATACTGAGTTGTTATAAGATAATGGAAAAAAAAGAATTGTTAGGGGGGTAAGTATGAAAAAAGGATTCCTTAAAAAAACCATTGCAGCTGTAGCTTCCATGGCGATTATTTGTTCTTCCATGGTGTCTTTTGCAGAGGCTGGAGAGGACCGGGGGAAAAGAGTTGTTATGGAAGGTGCTGTGACCAATAAAGAAAACGGGCATCACTATGTTTTATTTAAAGGAGCACTGTCTTACCTGGAAGCCAATGAATACTGCAAAAAAATGGGAGGTCATCTGGTGACCATCACTTCCGAACAGGAACAAAGCCTTGTAGAAAAGCTCCTTTTGAAGGGAAAACAGGACTACTACTGGATCGGATTAAATGATGAAAAAGAAAATGGAAAATACGAATGGGTTACAGGGGAAGGATTCTCGTACAGCAACTGGGATTGGAACCAGCCGGACAACTGTATGGGAAGTGATGAAAAGTATGTGTACATATTGAATATGACCAACCACTGGGATTTAAAGCGTTTCAAGTGGGGAGATACAAATGTGGACTGGAGCAATGTTCCCGGTGGATACAGCATTGAAAAGAGCGGATTTATTTGTGAAATGGATGTAAAAGTAGAGAATATATCCTATAACCATTCAAATAAAAGCACCTATGTATTGTTTAAGGGGCCCTTATCCTATACTGCTGCAGAGGAATACTGCGAAAGAATCGGAGGACACTTGGTAACCATCACTTCCGAGAAGGAACAAAGCTTCATAGAAAAGCTCCTTTTAAAGGGAAAACAGGATTACTACTGGATCGGATTGAATGACGAAAAGGAAAACGGAAAATACGAGTGGGTCACAGGAGAGGCGTTCTCCTACCGCAATTGGGACTGGAATCAGCCGGACAACTGTATGGGAAGCGATGAAAAATATGCATATATATTGAATATGACCAACCACTGGGATTTAAAGCGTTTTAAATGGGGAGACACCAATTCAAACTGGTTTAATGTTCCCGGCGGATACAGCATTCTAAAGAGCGGGTTTATTTGTGAAATTGAAAGGAAAGCTACTCATCATAAAGCAGTGGATGGAGATAAATAGAATGATTAAAGTTAAATAAGCTTTAAAATCCGGTGAAATTCTAAAATTTCCACCGGATTTTTTTGATATAAGGTAGAAATGAAAACCAATTCCTACAGGCTCTAACGATAGACATGATGATATGGTAATTTAAAAATTTTTCTTCTTACCCCTTATGAAAAAATGATCGTTATGCGAATGATATGGTACCAAAACAAATATATACCATTTGCATGAAGGGTAGGAGGGGGTTTTTTAGTATGATGAAAAAGATATTAACTTGGATGGTTGTAATTACTTTTTTGGCAAGCACTATTTTTACGGCTACACCAAGTTTGGTACATGCCGGGGATGCAGTAACCGTCCAGGTTGATGCTGCACAAGATATTCATCCCATCAATCCGCTGATTTACGGATTGGCATTTGCCAATGAAAGTACATTGAAGGATTTAAATATTCCGGTAAACCGGAGCGGCGGTAATGCACAAACAAGGTATAACTGGAAAGCGGATGCGACCAACAGGGCAATGGACTGGTATTTTGAAAGTCTTCCCAATGACAATGCCAATCCCTCCATTCTTCCTCATGGAAGCAGCACCGATCAGTTCTATGAAATCAACAAAGCAAGTGGTTCCCAAACCATGTTAACCATTCCCATGATTGGTTATGTAGCAAAGGATAGAGAGAGGCGAGCCAGCTTTTCGGTTGCAAAGTATGGGCCGCAGCAGGATACGGATGCCCAGTGGTTTCCTGATGCAGGGAATGGAGTCCGTACAGATGGGACCAAAATAACCAATAACGATCCGTTGGATGCCCATATTAAAGTGGATGAAAACTTTATGTCCGACTGGGTAAAACACCTGACAGGCAAATATGGAAATGCGAGGAGCGGGGGTGTCAAATACTATCTTCTGGACAATGAGCCCGGGCTTTGGCATGAAACCCACCGGGACGTATGTAAAACGGCACCCCATGACGATGAACTGATCAGCACATCCATTAAATACGCCAATACCATAAAGAATGCGGATCCGGGTGCGCTTACAGTGGGGCCTGAGGAGTGGGGATGGCTGTCCCTTAAAATTTCGCCCTATGATTTCCAGGTGGCTGCCAATACAAATAACTGGAGTAACTTTGCGGATAAAGATGCCCATGGGTATAATTTTTTCGCTGAATATTATCTTAAAAAAATGAAGGAAGCGGAGCAAACCTACGGGAAGAGGCTTTTGGATGTTTTTACAACACACTATTATCCCCAAGGGGGAAGCAGGCTTAGGAATACCCGGTCCTTGTGGGATCCAAACTATACCGATGAATCATGGATCAACGAAAAGATCTATATGATTCCCAGGATGAAGCAGTGGGTGAATAATTTCTATCCCGGAACGCCGATCGGTATTACCGAATACAATTTCGGTGCGTTGGATCAGCCGGATGGAGGAATTGCACAGGCTGATGTACTGGGGATTTTCGGACGGGAGGGCCTGGATCTGGCTACCCTTTGGACAACTGTATCTCCCAATACGCCAGCCTATAACGCATTTAAGATTTACAGAAACTATGATGGGAATAAAAGTACTTTTGGGGATCAATCCATAAAATGCACAGTTCCCAATCCGGATAATGTTTCGGCTTTTGCAAGCCTGGATTCCAAAACAGGAGAAATGAAAGTCATTGTACTGAGTAAATATGCTTCCGGGGATACGCCGGTTACCATTAACCTTTCCAATTTCAGTCCTTCCGGAAATGCAAAGGTTTACCAGTGGGCAGGAAGAGGTGCTCTAAGTCAGAAACCCGATATTCAGTTTACCGGCAAAACCGTTAATTTTACAGCACCTGCATATTCCGCAACACTATTGGTGATAAAGCCGTCAATTTCAAATCCCACACCGTCGGGAACACCTTTAGAAACTGCTACTCCAACGCCTACGGATTATGCAAGTGCTACACCCACACCGACTTCATCCTCCCTTCCGAAGGAATATAAATTTTCTGGATACATAAAACCGGATTTTGAATTTTCACAAGAAGTATCGGGCAGTGTAAAATCCGGTTTCAAAGTGGAGATACCTGGAACTTCCTTGTCTGCGGTTTCAGATGGAAACGGATATTTTGAAATCAAGGATGTACCTGCGGGAAGTTTCTCCCTTAAAATAACCAAAAAGAATTATCTTGTAAGGAATGAAAAAAATATAAATATCCAAAACGATACCATGGTTGGTACCATAGCCAAGCCTATGGATATGTGGGCAGGTGACCTGGAAGTAAAGGGTGTTCAAAATAATGCCATCAACATGGAAGACATTGTAGAACTAATCAATGCCTTTAATACTTCTATAGGGGATGCAAAATATAATCCGGATTTAGATTGGAACAAGGATACTGCCATTAACATGACCGAAATTTTGATTATTATCAACCATTTTAACCAGATACCCGAGAATTATCCGCCGGCGACCATTGAGACAGTGGCCGGAACTTCAACCCCAAAACCCACAGTTCCTCCACCTACCGCTAAGACAGGAAAAATAAAGGTGCAGTATTACAATGCGCCCCAAACCATTGGAGATGCTATCCAGGTCAATGCGGAATTCAGGGTAGTCAATACGGGAACGGCCAATATCAACCTTTCAGATGTAAAATTTAGGTACTATTACACCATCGATGGGGATAACGGTCAAAGCTTTGACTGTTGGGCACAGACCGGAAACAGCAATATTACAAGCAAATTTGTAAAAATGCCTGTTCCATATCAGGGGGCCGACTATTACCTTGAAATCGGTTTTATCAATGGAAGTCTTGCACCCGGGGAAAGCACCATTGTCAATACATGGTTTAACAAGAATGATTGGTCTATCTACAGGCAAGACGACGATTATTCATACAACTCCTTAAATTCGGGAGATTATTACGATTGGGAACGGGCACCCGGTTATGTTGGAGGGAACCTTGAATGGGGGATAGAACCTTCTTAAGCTGTCCGGTAACCGGTAAATTGAATTAGAACCTTAACAAAAGGGGGCATCCTAAAAGTGAATTCACTTCATTAGGATACCCCCTTTTAAAATAGGAGGAATGGTTTTTATAAAATGTTTTTTTATTTTATTGTTGCCTTTGCATGGACTTCCTTGACAATATCCGTATGTTCCTTACACCCCAGGATTTTTTCCGCATCAAGTGTACTTGTTTTTCGTTCTAATATTCCATACTTGAACTTTGCAAGAAGTATCCGTTTTACCGATTCATCCAGCCGTTCCTTTGAGATCCTCCCGGTTTCAATAGCCTCTAAAAACCCGTCAAATGCATCCTTGGAAGCGGGACACAATATTACATCGGCACCTGCTTCAAAAGCCATAATGGCTGCTTCATCCGCTTCCCAGTAGTTGCGGATGGCGCCCATTTCCATAGCATCTGTAAGGATTAATCCGTCAAACTTCATTTCTTTTCTCAAGATATCGGTTAACAGTTTTTTGGACAAGGTAGCCGGTAGATCATCCTTTGTTACCTTAGGTACTTTGATATGGGCAGTCATGACTGCGTCTGCTCCGGCTTCCACACCTTTTTTAAAGGGGTAAAGCTCTACTTTATCCATTCTGTCCCGGTCATGTTCTATTGAAACAGCACCTGTATGTGAGTCGAATGCGGTATCTCCGTGACCCGGGAAGTGCTTTAATACCGGAATAATGTTTTCTTCCTCCATACCTTCCATTTGTGCCAGCACCATTTTTGACACCAATTGGGGATCCGCGCCAAAGGACCTTTCTCCGATAACCGGATTTTTAGGGTTGGTATTTACGTCTGCAACCGGTGCCAGATCCATATTAAAGCCTAAGGAAGAGATTTCCCGTGCAATCAGTTTGGCGATTTTCTTAGCAAGTAGGGGGTCCTGCGTACTTCCTAAAACACTATTTTTGGGCAAGTTGGTTGAATGCAAAAGCAGTTTGTTGTTTAATCTGCTTGTGGCTCCACTTTCCTCATCTATTGAAATAAATAAAGGATATTTACTTGTGTCTTGCATATCGGCAATAAGTTTTTTGGTTTGGGGAATTTCACTGATGTTTTCGGCAAATAATATGATACCGCCCAAATGATACTTCTGAATGATTTCTCTTACATCGTCTTTAACTACCTTTACAGCTTTTCCGTTCCGGATATAGCGCAGAGAAATCATAAAGACCTGGCCGACCTTTTCCTCCAGGGACATTTTGCTTATGAGTTTGTTGATAACTTCATCATTTGCAGCAGCGTTTTGTGGATTAAATACTTCCTTCACTACAACTTTTTCAATATCCGGATCTACATCGTAGCCAAACCGGCATCCGGAAAAGGTTGTAAGAATCATGAGCAGTGACAGCACAACACAGATTGATTTTCTCATTAAAGACCCCTCCCCTTCTACACTTTGATAATATTATTATGGCAAATAAAGGTGAGAAAAGACAGGAGGTTTTCTTCGGTTTGTGAGGGGAGTTTTTTCGGCATAAGCCGGAAAACAATAAGCGTTGGAGCGTTGAGCTTGGAAAATCAACCACAAAATAAATTGGATTTCTGAAAGGCCACCGTAAAGGGTGATATCAGAAATCCGGTTTTTAAGACTGCTGCCTTGTATCTATCCATACTTCTTGGTTCTAAAAATTAATAACCAGCATTTCATTGCCATTTTTAATAAACTCATAATCTACTTTCCGAATCTCAAAGCTGTAGTTCCCAAAGTCTTTGTCTTCCATTAGCTCTGTTATAAAAGTAGATTTTTCTCCTTTCAAATTGATCAGGGGAAAAATTCTAATTTCCTTGGAAGTAACCCTTATAAGTTCAGTGATTACAGCTTTATGAAAGCTATAATCCAGGTGTTCGTCGTATAAAAAAAGAAAGTGGGACACCAGGGAAAGGGTGAATTCATTTTCATCGAAATGAGTTTTTGGGTAATTGGTATCAATGTACCGCTTACTACCAAAAGTCTTATAGTCCTCCAAAAAGAGTTGATATGCTTTCTCCCTTTTCCTTCTGAGAGATTCCATATCCTTAAAAAACTCCCAGGTGTAAAGATGGGCTGCTGTTGGCAATTTTTGAAGAACGATTTCCAGATCAGCTTTACATTTGCTTGCAATTTCATCTGCATCAAATTGGTAGATCCGGTCAGAGGCAGTGACATGAAAGCCCAGTTTGGAAGCTTCAGCTGCAAATGAGCTTACGCCGGAGGCTGCATCAAGGATTTTTTCCTGATGAGGATTAAAGTCGTCAAGGTCAAACATTTTGTAATACTCATCATAGGTACGGCCAATGAGTACAATATCTTTGATATCAAGTTTGGTGAGCATTGGTATTCTCCTTTTCACCATCTATCGAATCATTTATTTCTTACCGGCTTTTTCCATAACTTCGCAAACAATATCCTGATGTTCCTTGCAGCCTAAAACTGCTTCAGGATCCAATCCATTGTTTTTTCCTTCCCAAATACCGTATTTAAGTTTAGCAAGGAGAATCCGTCTTACAGATTGATTTAACCTTTCTTCTGAGATCCGGCCGCTTTTTACTGCATTTATGAGTGCCTTGTAGCTTTCATCCAGGGATATTGGTATGAGTATGATATCTGCCCCTGCTTCAAAAGCCCGAAGGGTAGCTTCCTCAGGTCCCCAGAATTGGCTGATTGCCCCCATTTCCATCGCGTCCGTAAGAATGAGGCCGTCAAATTTCAGTTCATTTCTTAATAAATCCGTAAGAATGGTTTTGGATAGCGTTGCAGGTAAAGTATCACCCGTTAACTTGGGTACACTGATATGTGCCGTCATGATTGCATCGGCCCCTGCTTCAATCGCTTTCTTAAAGGGATAAAGTTCAATTTTATCCATCCTGTCTCTATTGTGTTCTATGGTGACGGCACCCGTATGTGAATCAAGTGCGGTATCACCATGTCCCGGAAAGTGTTTTAAAACAGGAATGATATTTTGTTCATGCATTCCCTCTACTTGCGCAATGACCATTTGGGAAACAAGTTCGGGATCTGCGCCAAAGGAACGGTCTCCGATGACCGGATTTTTGGGATTGGTATTCACATCCGCTACAGGGGCAAGGTCCATGTTAAAGCCCAGAGAGGAGATCTCTTTAGCGATCAGGTTTCCCACCTTTTTTGAAAGTTCAGGATCATGGGTGCTCCCCAAAATAGAATTTTTAGGGGTCTTGGTGGAATGCATCTTGCCACTTACACGGAGTCTGCTGGTGCTTCCGCTTTCTTCATCTACCGACATAAACATCGGATATTTGCTTGCCTTTTGCATGTCCGAAATAAGATTTTTAGTTTGGGGAATGGTATCTATGTTCTCGGCAAAGAGGATGATTCCGCCCAGATTGTAGTTTTGGATCATATGCGTAACATCCTCATTTATTTCAAGGAGCGGCGTATCTTCGTCTTTATACAGCGGACGCAGTGCCATCATAAAAACCTGACCTGCTTTTTCTTCCAGTGTCATTTGTTTTATAACATCCTCAAGGGCTGGTTCATTTGATGTATTCCCTTGTGTGCTTGCTGTTTCAACTGGAGTCGGGGAAGAGGACACAGACACTTTGTCAGTTTCACTGGGCTTATTCCCGGTATTACTTCCACAGCCGGTGAAGCTTATCCAGACAAAAACAATGAGGAGCATCCAAGTAAGTAGCTTTTTCATAAAGTGTTCTCCTTTAACCATTTCTTTTAATACTAAGATTATGGTATTTTAAAAATTTTATGAACAAGAGATATTAATCATCGAATCGGTATGGAAATCTCCTATATAGATCGTGAAAATGATTCTGTGCGGATAAATTGAATTTTCACGATATTAAATCAAGGTAATTGAAGCGCGATGTAAATCTCTATCGCGTTCAATATTGATCGTGAAAATGATGATTAAAGGCATATATAAAGGTTTTGTGGCATGGTTCTCCTACACAGGGCTTTTAAATTATATCATGAAGAAGGCAATCTTTCAATGAATTAGAATGTGGGGGAATAAAAAAACTCCGGCACATAAATGCCGGAATGGTAAAAGTAAATATAAATTCTCAGAGAATAATATTCCGTGGAGTAAGGGCCATCATATGGCCGAAATAAGTAATTCATTGATTCAGTCATATTTTATAGTTTTTTCAATAGCTTTACAATTAATTCCAAGTTAAAAACAGGTTAAAAGTGTGTTAAGAAATCGAAGAGTTGCCATTGGAAGGGGTCAATAAAAAAGGAACTTCTTCCTTACCGGAATAAAGGTCCCTTTTTCATTGTCTATTGGATTGTATATGTACCTTTGATAATGACCCAAATGCTTGTGGTAGCAGTTAGGCCTCTGCCATCATCCCTGGAAGATAACAGCAGGTGGTTGGCAGGAATCGCAGCGCCTCCCTTTATATCTGCTCCGGAACCCGCAGTTATATCGGATAATCCGCCGTTCTTACCTGCGATGGCGGTAGCTTTTCCCGAACGGAGTATTACTTCTGCACTATCGCCTATAAGAAGTTTTTGCCCTGCTTTTACCTCGATAGGAGTAAACTTATTATTTTTAGCAAGTTCGTTGAAGCTGTTTACCTTTCCCGTCAGGTCTTCCAATTTAGAAGTTAATTCAGTGTTTTTAGCGGTTAAGTCAGTAACCTTTGCAGTAAGTTCGGTGTTTTTAGAAGCCAAATCACTTACCTTTGCTGTCAACTCACTGATTTTAGTACTGAGCTCACCTACCTTTGCATCCACATAATCCTGTGCCACAATGGGATTGGCATCACTTCCGGGATCAGGCGTTACTGCCCTTGTAATACCAATGGAAACGGATGTTACGATGGCAAGTATGCCAATAAAATATTTGACCTTTGTTGATTTCATTTTCATCTTATGTACCCCCTCCAAAAAACCTATATGTCCGTTAACCCAAAACTAATATTCAGTGCTTCATTTACCCTATCCATCAATTCATCATCCAAGTGGCCGATTTTTTCTCCCAACCTTTTCTTATCGATGGTTCTAACCTGTTCCAGAAGAATGACCGAATCCTTTACAAGTCCATATTCCTTTGCACTGATTTCAATATGTGTGGGTAACTTTGCCTTATTAATTTGTGAGGTTATCGCAGCTGCAATAACTGTTGGACTGTATTTATTGCCGATGTCATTCTGTATAATCAGTACAGGTCTGACCCCGCCCTGTTCAGAGCCGATGACAGGGCTGAGGTCTGCATAAAAGATGTCTCCACGTTTGATTAACACTACTTTCCCAACTCCCCAAGTCGTTCCTCGTATTTTTTTTGCTGGTCATTATCTGCGTCAAAGCATATCTCAGCCAGTTTAAGATTAATTTCAGCCATTTCCTGGTATCCCTTTTTCATCTGATCCCTCATTTCAATTTTCCGCTTTTCACGAATGTAAAGCTTCATGGCTTCCCGAACAAATTCACTTCTATTGGTTTTTTCAATAGATACCATAGAGTCAACTTCTTTTAGAAGATTATCCGGAAGACTAATGAGTATTTTTTTAAACTGAGCCAAAATAACCCCCCTCTTCTTTGTTCGGGCAAAACCTTATAATTAGGACCATCTTACTTTTGTGCAGCCAATAAACCAGGTATTGGAACACAAAAATGGAGAAAGGCTTCTACTTATAAAAAATGTGCACCAAATTTATATTTTGCTTAATTTATGTAAAAAATACACGCAATTTTGAGATAATTTATTGGGGTTGGATTTTAATCTGAATTAAAACCTATTCTATATATATAATTATATAATTTATTTTATACGTGGGTCAAATTAAGATTTTATTACTCCGAAGAAAAATTTAGTAATTTAGATTCCATCACTTGTTATAAGGCAAAGTCCATGTCATACTTATTTGCAATAAAGGGAGGATGTGAACCACCTCTCAAATGATACTTATCATACGGTTTGTGGAGTGTTTCCGTATTTGACGCAAGATGATATAAGTACAAATGTAAACAAGCAAGTAAGTTTTATGATTGCAAATTTGCCTATGTAAGTAATTGGCGGGGTGATTAAATTTGGATGGATATGCTGTATTGTTTTATAATCTTTTGTTTATTTATAAGATTTAATTATCCAGAGGTTTTTAAGCGTTTAATTCCCTTATTTATTTTAGCAGTGAACAGTGCAAAAAACCACGTTAATTTATTGCAATTTTTAAGAACAAATTTATGCATAACCAGAGTGTTGCTTATTCAAAAATTGTATTAATCTAACTAAGAAACTGCACCAAGCTATAAAACACTAAATGCCATAGTATGCAGAATTCCACATAGTATGGCATTTATTCACAACCGAGAATGTTTGTGGTATATCCAAAAAGATCAGACCAGGTAATTGAGTACATTCAGTATTTCACCTTGGGACAAATAAACCCTGGGGATTCTTTTCCCGATGATGCAAACAACCTCGTAATTAATAGTTCCGATTTGGGCGGCTACTTCCTCTACCTTAATTTCCTGCTCTCCTTGTTTGCCGAAAAGCACCACTTCGTCGCCAACCCGCACACCCTTTTCCAGGTCGGTAACATCAATCATACATTGGTCCATGCAAATTTTACCAACGATGGGGGCGAAACCGCCATTTGCAAGAACCCGGCCTTTATTGGTCAAAAGCCTGGTATAGCCGTCCGCATAACCAATGGGAATGGTAGCAATTTTACTGGTGCGTTTGGTGGTGAAAATTCTGCCATAGCTAATGGGGGTATCCTTTTCAACATCCTTCACAAGGACCACATTGGCTTTTAAGGTCATCGCCGGTTTAAGGTCCAGCTTACTTTTATCCACTTCCACCGAAGGATACAACCCGTAGAGGATAATACCCGGACGGACCATATTAAGATGCATTTCGGGAAATTCCATAATGGCAGCACTATTGGCTACATGCTTAATGGGAATATAAACCCCGATCCGGTTCAATTCATTGCATATGCTCATAAATCTTTCAAATTGCAAATGGGTGTAGGTCTTATCTGACTCATCCGCAGATGCAAAATGGGTAAACAAGCCCTCAATAATGATCCTTGGAAGCTTGCTGATTTCGATAACATTTTTTACAGCACTGTAGCCTGGCATAAACCCAACCCGGGTCATTCCGGTATCAATTTTAATGTGAATTTTTACGTTCCGGTTGAGCCGTATAGCAGCATCCGATAAGGCTGTTGCAAGATCATGGCTGAATACGGCCTGTGTAACATCATTTAGGATAATTTCATCCGCTCTTCTGGGGTCGGTATAACTTAAAATCAAGATGGGTACTTCAATACCGTTTTTCCTAAGCTGAATGGCTTCGTCCAGCATGGATACGGCAAGCCTGGTAACCCCGTTATTTAAAAGTGTTCTTGCAACTTCCATTACACCGTGCCCATACGCGTCGGCTTTTACCACACCCATGATCTCTGCTTTTTTATTGGTAATTCTCCGTATCTCCCTCACATTGTGTGAAATTGCGTCTAAACTGACCTCTGCCCATGCCCTGTTGAATTTATAGTCCATGTTAACCCCTCTTTTGTATGATATAAAAGTACCGGTTGGTTTAATCTAACATTTTGGCAATATACTTTACCAGATCTGCCTGACTGATAATTCCAACCAATTTCTTACTGCCATCTACCACAGGAATACTGTTTAAATCTTCCTCAACCATCATTTCCGCAACTTTTTCCACCTCAGTATCACCTGTTGTTGTTATTACCTTTTCGGTCATCATGTCTTCGGCTTTGGTTGCGGCCAGCTTTTTTAATTCATCATTAAAGTGTTTGACACCTTTAACGAATATAATTCCACCCAGAAGCTCAAAAACTGCCGGGAAACGGGGTTGGATATCCTTGCACAGAATATCTTTTTGTGTGACGATTCCTAAGACTTTATTGTCATTATCCACAACGGGAAGGCCGCTGATGTTGTTGTCGGCAAGCAAATGGGCAATTTCCTGGACCGTGGTATCTTTCTTTACGGTAATAACATTTGTAGACATGAGTTCGTTTACTTTCATGGTATATACCCCTTTCTATGAATGATCATCGTTTAATAAAGCCTTTCATTACATAAGGTATTTCCGGAATCAGGTCACCGGCGATAAGACCATGTTCACCCAGCTTTGAAGCTGCACAGTCACCTGCAGCACCATGGAGATATACACCCAGGACTGCTGCTTGAAAAGGGTCTACCCCTTGACCCATAAGGCCTGCAATGATACCTGTCAGCACGTCGCCTGTTCCCCCTGTTGCCATTCCCGCATTTCCCGTAGGGTTGATATAGATGTCTCCCTGGGGATTTGCAATGAGGGTCTTTGAGCCTTTCAATACTAATATAATACCCCACTGGGCGGCGAAGCTACCGGCAATTTGCAGCCGGTCTTTTTGAATATGATCAATCGGTTTTCCTGTAAGTCTGGACATTTCACCCGGATGGGGTGTCAATATAACGGGTACTTTAGACTTTTTTAACACCGACAAATCCTTAGATAATGCATTGATTCCATCTGCATCAATAATTAAAGGCACAGGTGCCTTTTCTATTACACTAGCCACGATCTTTACAATCGCATCATTGAATGACAACCCCGGGCCTACAGCGATCACCGTTGCTTTTTGAAGCAGACCGGATAATTCATCAATGCATTCTGCGGATAAAGTTCCTGAGCCGCTGTCTTTAAGCGGAACAGTGACGCTTTCTAACGAGGATGTTTCATAAATGTCTGCAAGACTCCCTGGGACACAGGTATAAACAAGACCTGCCCCTGTTCTCAATGCAGCCTTGGATGTAAGAATTCCTGCTCCTGTCATTCCTTTGGAGCCGGTGAGGATCAGTACCTTTCCGTAATCACCCTTATTCGTGTCTGGAGCCCTTTTAGGCATGAATGTTTTTACATAGTCAAAATCCGTTATATGAAGTTTTGAATCGATTTCATCGATGACTTTTTGTGGGATTCCAATGTCTGCGACAATCAAATTACCTGTGTATTCTGAGCCCGGATGAATTAAAAGCCCCAATTTCGGAAGGGCAAATGTGACGGTTTTATGGGCTTTAATACAGACGTGGAGCACCTCCCCTGTTTCACCATCTATCCCGGATGGAATATCGATGGAAATTACAGGCTTTCCCGCACCGTTTATAAGCTCCACAACCTTTTCAAAAAAACCTTCAACCCGGCCTTTTAATCCTGTTCCGAATATGCCGTCCACAATGAGGTCGGCATAGGCTAGCTTTGCATCGAAGGAAGATAGCTGGTGCTCCTCGGTTAGCTCGATAATATCAAGTTCCATTTTTTTTAGGATATCTAAGTTGATCTTTGCGTCACCTTGAATTTTATCCCTTTGCGCTAATAATGCCAAAGTTACATTTGCGCCTTTCTGATGAAGGTGTCTGGCGACGGCAAAAGCATCTCCACCGTTATTTCCCTTTCCGGCAAACAGGTGGATGTTTTTTTTGTCTGCTGTCCCAAGCATTTTAATAATTTCATCAACGACGCTGAGGGCTGCGTTTTCCATCAAAACAATACCCGGAATTCCTATTTCATGTATGGAAATTTCGTCTGCTTTTTGCATTTGTTTTGGGGTAAAAACCTTCATATACTGCCTCCGGAAGTCTAGATTTCCGTATCTTCATTCTTTTTATGGGTTGTATTGTATGTAAATTCTTCACCAAAGTATTCCTTATCCAGCTTTTCCAGTTCCTCACCGCCGATAAGATCATGGAAGTATGAATAGGTTGCGGTATCATTTTGGGATAAAGAATCCCTTTCAAGAATGTATTCCTCTAATTTGCTTTTTGTATCCTCTATCAATTGGTCCAATTCTCTAGACCTTTTTTGATCTTCTCTCATTTTGAAATAGACAAGTGTTACGGTGTGTTCCAAAAGCTCCAAGTTAGCTTCCTTTAGAAGACCGGGAAGCGTATCCAGTTCATTTTCTATCTCAAGGGCTTTTTCGTTCAGCTTTTTAATTTCCTTTTCACATTGACGCATTTCACTTTTTGCATCGTCATTATTTTTATCGAAAGCTTCTGTTGTAAGCTTCATGATTTTATCCATGAAGTGCCGTTTTCGCGGGGAAATTTCTTTGAGTTGGCTGTTTAAACGTACTTCATCTTTTAATAATTCCCTGATTTTCTCTTCACACCGGATGATTTCAGGTGTTTTTTCCTTATTCTCAAAAAGGCCGTTCCACCGCTCATCAAGGATGAGGAGGGAAATGTCATTTTTTCTTAAAATTTTCCGGTCAAATTTAGGCTTTTTTTCCGCTTTTTTAGAGAAACCGAACATAATAAACAACCCCCGCATAATTGGAATGAATATTTGAGGCCTGTAAATAGTGCAATGATCAGGGAATTACGATACCAAATTTCCCCTTCCTGCTTTGGAAGGGGAAATGAATGTTCATGTTCTGCACTACTCCATATTATTATATCGGCATTTTAGAAAAAGGTTTTAAATTTTTATATGCTATAGGTTTTCTTCCTTAAAACGGCTTTTGTGTCTTAAGATATTTAAAGCTGCAAGAATAATACCGATTATAAACCAGAAACTAAGCATAATTCTGGGATAAAACCATACATATTCACCGATCCCCATCAGAAGTATGGCAGCTAAGGAAGCAATCCCTGCCATTAATATATGGTTAATTTGAGGGTCTATTTTTTTATAAATCATTAAAATACTTTGCTTCACAATTCTTCCGATAAACCAAAGGAAGGTGATAATTCCAACGATTCCGTTCTCAATCCAGACCTGTAAAAACAAGTTATGTGTATGGGGCGGCGTTTTACCGACATAGGAGAAATACTTCCCGCAAATGCTCATAAAGGAATCGGTACCAAGGCCTACACCGGTTACCCAATAATCCTTGAACATGGGGTATACGGTTTTTAAAATGTCCTTTCTATAGCTTGCAGAGGATTCCTTAGGATTAAACAGGGACATAATCCGTTTATAAATTGAATCCGGAAGAAAAGGTATGGATAAAATGCCTAGGATCAACATGGGCAAGATGAGCTTCTTGTTTTTAAAGAAAATATAAACAAAAACAGAGAAAGCAAAAGAGATCCATCCGGAACGTGAGCCTGTCATTATTAATGATGCCAGAGGCGGGAGCGCCAGAAGAACGAATGCAATCTTTTTCTTTATAGAGGGCGAATTTAAAATAACTGCCGCAAAAAACGGTAAAGTCATAATCAGTAATTCCGCATAATTATTTGCATTGCCCATGGTTGAAACAATTCTACCCGAAATTCCTTCATTGAACCTTAAATCAACAACAGCAGTATCTACAGCGATACCTGTAACTTTTCCCTGCCAAACGCCGTATAAGCCTGTAAAGGATACACCTATAAGAAATATCTCCAGGAGCAAATTGAGTGACTTGGTAGTTTTCACCGAGCTTACAACAATGAGAACCAGTAAAAAACATGTTGCAAAAAACAATAAAAACCTTAAGCTTGCTGCCGGGAAAATAGAAGTTATTGTTGCAAATAATACTACAACCCCAAAGCATAAAAGAAGAATATCCAGAGCTTTAATGTCAAAACACTCATAACGCTGGATAACCGTTTTGATAAAGAACAGGAAAAAGAGTGCAAATACAGCCAGAGTACTGTATAGGTTATTCCACTTTTCATGGGGAACTATGACGGCAACGGCTAAGAATAAAGCCACCGGAATTTCAAACCTGCGTAATAAGGCCCTGGTTATTTTATAAGCTAAACTATTGGTAATAATATTTTCATATTTGTCCAGAATCTTTCGCGCCAAGCGGGAAGGCGCATTCAGAATAAAATCCAATACCCTTACAAACAAACTTCTTTCAGAGTTTTTTGACAGCGTGTCGTTTCGCTTTATAAAAGCAATAACTTTACTTCCGGATAAGGCCCTGTAAAACCAATCTGACAGCCACACAAAAAAACGGTGTGTTTGCGAGTGAAGGTAGATATCCCGCAATTTTAAATATATGTTAAGCATGAAGCTTAGAAATACACTGTTTTCAATCAATGTAAACTACCCCTTTTTATTTAGGCTTTGAATTCTTGAATAAACTGCAGTTTTCCCAAATCGTACTTCCATGCTGCGCCCCACCGGATAAGTACTGGGGCCGAATGAAGCGCCCTCATCGGTGAATTTACCTTCTCCTACTATGGTTATGACGATAGAAGAGTAACCGGGTTTCGAGGTCAGGACACTCTCGCCTTTTTCATTATTGCCATAAGATCTGGCTTTTTCTATTTTTACATCAACGATTTTTCCGAGGATCTGATTTTGTACCGGATCTTTGGCTGGAGCACCCAGGCTTTCCTTCACTGCGGCAGCTACAAAATCGGGAACCTCGTCAGCTCCAAATTTTAATTCGATTTGGTCTGCCTTATTAAAAAAGGGACTTGAAACGTTGGACCGGGTAAATTTATAGGTAACTCCCGCGATTGCACCTAAAACGATGAGTACAATCAGTGCATCTATAATACTAACTTTTCCGAATAATTTTCCTTTGCTATCCATAAACATTTATAAAATCATCCTTTCGATTCTAATTTAATAACTTAACAAAAAATTGCAATTATTCCAAACCACAGCTGCTTCTGTATAAATTATATGTTTCCAGCACCATATTATCAAGATTAAATTTTTCCTGAATGGCTTTGATTGCATTTTCTCTGAGTGTCTTTTGAAGTTGAGGATCGTTCATCACCTTTAATATTGCTTCTGCCAACCCCTTGGCATCATTATATTTCACAAGAATCCCGCAATTGGTTTCCGGATTTATAATGTCTCCGTTTCCGCCCATATCGGTAGCAATAACGGGCAAGCCGCTGGCCAGCATCTCAATGATGGCAAAGCTTAATGCTTCATGCTCCGAGGAGTTGATGTAAAGATCACTTCCGTATATAAGATTTTTCACATCCTTTCTAAAACCTGTAAAAATGATATCTTTCTCAAGGCCAAGCTCCAGGGCCTGCTTTTTCCGGTCTTCAAGCAGGGGGCCGTCATTTGCCAGTATACATCTAAATTCTTTCCGGGTCATTTTCTTAAGCTCGGCGATTGCGTTAATAAGGAAATCATGGCCTTTATCATGAGCAAACCTGGATGCACAAAGGAGGATAAAAACGTCTTCTCCGATATTAAACTCCTTACGGATGGTTGAAGGAACAGGATCACCCCAAAAATTCGGATCCACTCCATTAAAAATGACATTAATCTTTTTCCCGGTTACACCGTTGCGGATCATCATTTCCTTGCCCTTGTTGCATACTGAGATGATATTGGCTTCAAGGGGGGTAAGGAGCCTGTTAAACATCCTGGTAACCCCATTGTTTCTCATGATGAAATGACTGGTATACATTACCTTAACTTTGGGGTTTAAAAGCCTGGACTGCATGGCTATATAGTTTTCCCTCAGGTATTGGGTATGAATGAGGTCAATTTGGAGTTTTTTGCATAAAGAACTGAGGTTAAAAATTGCCTTTATGTCAAAGGGGTTACGCATATTGATTTGATGAGTTTCAATCCCTAAGGCCTTAACCCTTTCCACCAACAACCCTTCTTCATTGTATGCCAGTGCGGCTTTGATTTTTTTATTATGGAGCTTCTCCATCAGGGAATAGACATACCTCTCGGTACCTGCTTTACCCGCATGGTTAATTAAATATAATACCTTCAGCATGGTTTCCATCTCCTAAATTTTAACTTTCGTTTTAATCCCTTAAAGATATCAAACACCAAAATGGTTTTACATAATTGAAGCGGCACTAATGTTTAATTACCGCTGTTTTCATTTCTAAACTTAATGATTTTAGCGGGATTCCCACCGACAACCGCATAGGGGGGAACATCCTTTGTTACGATGGCGCCGGATGCAATAATAGAACCCTTATGGATGGTGATGCCGGGAAGAATAATAGCCCTTGCTGCAATCCATACATCATCTTCAATCACAACGGCCTTTTTCGGCGCGGTCTGCTTCCACATAGGAATATCAAGCCGGCTGGTTTCATGATTTTGGGTAAAGATCATGACATCCGGACCCATCATGACATCATTGCCAATTTTTAAAGGGCCTGTAATCCTACAGTTTAAACCCAGTCCGCTGTTATCTCCGATTTCAATATCAAACCCGGATGCAAAGAAAGCCCCGTGTTCAATATTGATATTCCTTCCCGCTCTTTTAAAGATTCTTCTGCAAATAAAACTTCGTATATGTTTGGCTCCAAGGCTGTAAGGAGCGGAAGAACTAGGCAAATGGCGGGCAACCCAATAGTAGAGCAAAAGAAAAAAATACTTGGAAACTCTTTTCATCAAAAACCTCCTCCATGAAAAATAGAATAAAGCATATATTTGGTAAATGAATTTTTAAACTTTATATTAAGTACGGCCAAGTTTGGATTTAATCATCTTAACAATATCCTGGGCTTCCTCTACCTTGAATAAGGTGGTGCAGCCAAAATAAACAAGACCTCCTAAAGATGCCGGAATCAATAGTCTTACCGTTCTGTCCAGTACCTCAATACCGAAAGTATGAGAGGTTATCAAAGGATTTATAAGGATTACACACAAAAACATTATACCACTTGCTGCACTGACCTTTAAAGTTGATATCAGCAGGTTTTTCACACCAAAGTCACCAATTTTTCGTACAATTAATACGAGGAGTATGATTGCACCTGCAAGGGAAGATATTGAGGCTGCAGCGGGAATCCCGTATCTTCCGAAACCAATGAGCCAAACCAAACCGATACTTGCGCTAATGTTGATTAACATCATATAGACGCCATTCACTGCAGGGCTTTTAGAGTCTTTTAAAGAGTAGAAGGCCCTATCAACAACTTCTTTGATTCCAACACCGGCGACGCCCAGGGAGTATAATATAAGAATTTTTACAGCCATGGAAATGTCCGATGCACTAAGCTTTCCCCAGCCCACCAAAATATTGATGAGATGTTCACTCACCGCAACAAATCCGAAGGTTGCCGGGATGAGCAGGTATATGATGGTTTTTAGTACTTTTAAGAGACTGCTCTTAAAGCCTGCCATATCGTTATTTGCTGCATACATGGTCAACTTTGGAAATACTACAGCCGTAATGGAAAAGATAAAGGCCAAAATGGAGTATAATATGATATTTTGGACATATGACATGATGGCAACGGTATTGCTGAAATTTGCCGCCATGGTGGTATTAAAAAACAAGTTTACCTGAAATGCAGACGTACCGATGAGTACGGGAGGGACAATCTTTAATGCCGATTGAACATCCTCGCTTTTAAAATTCAAGGAGGGTTTATATCGATACTCTGTCTTGAATACTGGGGGAATCAATATCAAGCCCTGTAGGGCCAAACCGATAAAAGTTGCAACCAAGAGGCCTGTTACGCCAAACTGCTTTCCCAATGTAAAAAGGTAGAGTATGATAATCAGACTGCTGGGAATGCTTACAAAAGCAGGCATGTTGAAACGGCCCAGAGATTGCAGAATCCCTTGAAGAATATAGTTCAAGGCGTAAAAAATCATCACAGGAAACATAATCCATAGAGCAAGCACGGCGTAATCGTACATTCCGTTTTTAAAATCCGTAAACAGGGGAAGAATAGGGGCCGCAGCCATTCCTAAAACGGTCAGTACCATAGTAAATACAATGGAAATGGTAGAGATGTTATTAGCGAAGGTAAATGCTCTTTCCTTTTCGCCCCTGCCAATATATCCAGCAAAAATAGGAATAATTACAGTAACAATGGCAGTACCCAAACTGTTGAAGACGATAAGCGGAAACTGCAGGGCATAGGAATAAACATTCAGTTCCGGCGTATTGCTAAAATAATTTAAATATAAAGTGCTGCTTAAAAAGGACAGCAGCCTTGAAATGAGCATGATGATCATTACGATTCCGACCGTTTTTGCAGTACTTTTCATCCTTCGTATTTTCTCCCCGAATCTTAAATTATATTTTGTAAGGTTTCTCTCTAAAATCTTCTGTCCTATTATATCACTAGTGTTTTTATATTGCCAGTTTATTTAAAAAACGAAACAACCTATAACAATCCTCCCAAAAGAAATAGAACCGATAAAGTTAAAGAAATAAACGTAACCTTATGGCCAAGATACTGAGAAACCAGAGCTATAAAAATATTCATGAGGGTAACACACAGAGCGAGGCCGCTCATCACAAAGAGAATGTTTTTAAAAACAGGGTAGTTTGCACCATGCATATAGGTTAAATATTTGTCACCCAATACTCCAAAAGCAAGCGGTATAAGGATGTAGCCAAATACAATGCTCAAACCAAAAACCGCATCCAAACCGGGATATTCCTGTGAGAGTTTGGCATCCATTTTAAAGATCTGACCCTTATGCACTTCAAAATCAAATTTCAGCTTTTTCTTTTCAGGGATTTCTCTTTCTATTAAATCTAAGACATCCCTGGAATAATTGATTCCGGGATGAATCCGCTTCAAGTCTTGCAGGAGTTCTTTCAGTTCCCGGATGTCAAATAGGGAATAGGGAAACATGATATGGTCGTCTTCTCTGGTTACAAGGGTATAAAAATAAGTACTGGCGTCTCCTCCGGACCTTAAACCGTATTCGATGCTTTTTATATGATCGATGGATATTTTTTTTGGAAAAAATCCTATATGAAGAGACAAGCAATTATTTTCAATGATGGCACCATACTTCTTTAAACCTATACTGGAAACCCTTTGAAGTTTGCTAAGCTTGTATTTCTTAATCATAAAATAATCCCCCTTTTAATATTCAACCAATCTCCTTAGTTAAAGATAGTGTGTTTGCTTCTGTATTTTAAAAGATAAATTATATATCCTGCAGCAAAAGCGAGTAGAACCGTTGTGAATCCGCCCGGGAAATAACCTTTTTCCCATATCATAAAAAGAATATGGCCAATGATATTGAGAACCTGCAGCAGGGCAAAAAACCAGATGAAAGGTATTGCTCTTTTTATGTTGTGTAAAGAGAAAGCAAAAGTCACAACGCAATATGTAAAATGGAGCGCAGTATGTATTTCGTGGTCCGTCAATGGTTATTCCAGAAAACCTAGTAGTCTGTAACTTTTGATATTTATAGTTTGAGTTTTTTCTCCGATATTAAGGATATCACAAAAGATGAAGGAGAAGAAGCTATGCAAAAAAAATATATTGTTACATTGACTAAAGAGGAAAGAAATGAACTAACG
>JAOABQ010000094.1 GCA_026418275.1 Clostridia bacterium | reverse complement strand
TCAAACTCTCTAATTAAATTTATATTAGAAAATTTGTTAGCTCTTAATCTACTTACTGACTTTTATAAAGTTCGCAAGTTACTCAAATTTATTTTCGAGTTCCTTTTCACTATTTACACTGTTTACTTTTCAAAGTCCATTCTTCTTACTACTAACTGCTCTCACCGAGCAGCTTTAGTATCTTATCATGCTATCTTCACTTTGTCAACACTTTTTTTATTTTCCACTTTTTATGTCCTTCCTTGCTGCTCTACTTCATCGTGTCCCGTGTGACAGCTTGTTTATATTATCACCTGATGGATATTATATCAACCTTCTCGTTCCTTACTATCATAATTTATTTGATCTTACCTTATGTATACACATATATGCTTATGAATGATTAATTATTCTATCAATTATATTTATTTTATTTAATGTGGTTCTATGGAATTACCCATACTATAGTAACGATTTATAACATCGATTCAAAGTCTCTAGTTCTAAATATATCCGATTGTTTCTGTAGAGTTAATACTATAACCGGAAATAAATATCTCTGAAATATGGAAAATTACTTTACACAATAATTGATTATAGTAGAGATAAGTTTGATTATTTGCAAATTTGTTACAAAAATATACAAATCCGTAATATTTCTTTATAAGTTCGAGAAAATCATTTGATAACATAATTTCATAAGCAGTAGTGAACTTGATTGAGCAGGGAGGCCAGTCCTTTGAATATGACATAGTGGATAAAAAAACTATAGAAAAGATTGTGGCATTCAAATTTGTATCTTTATTTCATCATTGATTAGCACTATTATGCCGACTCTTGGAAAACCCCTTATGGATGAAGCCCTACTAAGAAAATCAAAAATAGCCAACTAATTACCTCAACCAGCTTTACTTAAAATGTTAGCTTTGTAAAAGCGGCCGCTTTGCAAATAGAGTAAAATTCAATGGGCATTGGAAACAGCGCGGCTGGCCGTTTGCCGTTTCTGGTGTATACAATGTTGGATTGTCAAAATCATATTAAAGGAGTGAGTACTTATTATGTTAAAAAAGAATAAATGCTTCACAACAGTACTAATAGTTTTCTGCATAGTGTTTTCTATGTTTATCACTGCAAATGCAGTAACAGTTTCAATTGGAATTGATGGAACGGCAAATTTTACTAATGCTCAGTTTTATGTACTAGGTTCATCAAACGTTACTACTTATACCTCTTCTTCAGGCACAACAGTATCTGGGTCAATATACCCTAATGACCTTTGCACAGTATTAGATGCAACAGGTACTTACTGGAAAGTTAGTTATCCAACATCGGGGGGCTCAAAAATAGCTTATTGTAATAAAACAAATATACTTAGCAATACAAGTTATTGCAAAAGGATTAGTGTATATGCAGATTCAACTGTTTATCGTAAATCGGATATGAGTACTTCGTTTGGTACTGCTCTTACAACTGACAAGATTTATATGTTATCTCCCATATCAAACGGAAGATCACAGATAATCTATCCCACAAGCAGTGGCTATAAAATAGGCTGGATTTATGCAACAGCAGTTACAAGCGCATCCTTCACAGCAGAAAAGAGCAAGTTTCCTAGTGGTAAGTATTGGTGCCATACTCCAGGTGCGCAATATACCGCTGATACAATATCATCAAGTCCATGTACCTGTGATAAACATGGTGGAGGTCACACAACTAATGATTTATTAACAGGTAGCTGTGGTTGTAACAGTTTTGAAGGAGCGATACAATGTATGGGGTTCGCTAGAAAAGTAGGATATGATTTATTTGGAACTAGTGTAACATCGTGGAAAAGAAGTACTCTGACGAACGATGTTGAGACACTATCGCCCGGGGATTACATTAGGTTCAAAAATGACGGACATTCGGCTATTGTAACTAGTATAGACAACACTTACATATACGTTGTTGAATGTAATGCCGATGGAAAATGTGGGATTAGATGGGGTGGAGCATACAGCATTTCAACTGTGAAAAATAGTTTAACTGAAATTCGCAGGCATCCTTAGCAAACCTCTTTCGGAAATTAACAAGATATTAATCTACTTCAGTCACCGTCCCGTCGGATATGCTGGCGAGGCGGTGACTGGTGCCTCTTAACGTAATTCATTATCTATTATGGCTGTTTGAGATTAACATATAAACACGAAACAGCCTTTTTGCAGTGATACCAGCATATGTAGACACATTTGAAATAGCGGTTAATCTAATTGCAAAAACTCAATAACACAAGCCGATTTTGAATACGAAGGTGTATTTACCGTGTCAGTAATAGATGCCTTTTCATTGTCTTCGAAGCTGAAGGCTGCCTTTTTACCACAAGGGCTCCATAGGATATTTTCTATACCGAAAGCACTTGCAACCTCAGAAAACCAGCCCTTTTCCAAGTCCATCACTAAAATAGTAGACATACCACCTTTCTCTTGGACTGAAGGCCCCCATTCGCTCGTATCTTTATTAAAATTTCGTACAATATACAAAATTTTTTTCTTATCCGGTGATATCGAATACTCCAAAATTCTATTATTTGTAGATAACCACTTTCTTTTTATATTCCCATTCATATCCAATTCGCCCATCTCAGACCGGCATCCATCCTCAAAAATGGCCTCACAGACCCTATCCCGTACGTAGTATTTATAAAAAAAGTCTTTTTCAAAGATCCATTTTTCCTTTTTATTTTTTATATCCAAACTTTTTAAAATGGACCGTTCAATTTGAAAGTTATAGGGATTCCCCCGCCAAATAGGCTCACTGTTTAAGCCATTCCATCTAGTATATTCTGTCATAAATATTTCACCTTCAAAGCTATTTCCTACTTTCTTCAAATTTACTCCGGCAACCTCCTGCCTTAGCGTAAGGGACCGGTCAAAATCATCGATACTTCCCTTATTTAAAACATCTCCTTTTGTGTTTAAAATATACCAATTACCCGTGTTTTGTACGTAGAAAAATAAGGTGTCCTCTGTAATCCACTTCTCAATTAAAGTACTATCTCCTAATTCGGTGTCAAAGGGTAAAAACTGTCCATCCGTTAAACATAAAATTCCTTTTTGAATTTTTGATTCATTTTTTACCTCACAGAAAATACGTTTTTTATCAGGTGATAAAGAAAAAAATTTTTTAATCTCACTACCTGTTTTGATAAACGTCTCCCGTTCATTATATATATTGAAGGCATATAGACTTAAAGTTTTTAAATTAAGATGGTATCCGGTTTTTATCTCATTCTCTTTGAGTCCAATTATTTCATTGTTATTCATCCAACCTTTAAAATCGAATGCGCTGTACTTCCGGGTATTAAATCTTACCTTTTTCTGAATATCCGAACTTTGGTATTCCAATAAAGTGATGCTCGAACTCTCAGGTAATATAAACATAACATAAATAGCAGCTGCAAGGATCATAACGGTAAACATACTTAAAATTATCTTGTTTCTTTTATTCAATACCGTTTCCTCCCCGTTATACAATTTACTTCATTCTACATTTTAAATTTTACTGCCAAACGAAAAGCTTTCTCTCCTTCAAGTCAAATAAAATTGCTTGGATCAACAGTACTCCAATTTAAATGTTATCAACCTGCATTCCTTTTTTTTTAATCTCTTTGTTATGCGCATAAAGGGGCAATTTTATAAGTAATGTTGTTCCCCTTCCCAGCACTGAAAAAACCTTTATACTTCCCCGGTGCTTTTCTACAAGCTTTTTTACAAGAGAAAGTCCTAGTCCATATCCACCTGCTTCTCTGGAACAGTTTTTATCTCCCCTATAAAAGGGTTCAAAAATTCTGTCCTGTTCCAAATCATCCATCCCGATTCCCGTATCCTCTATCTCAACATATACCTCATTTTCCTTTATACTGTTTCTAAGCATAATACGCCCTTCTGGCTTGTTATATTTAATTGCATTATCGATCAGGTTTATAAATATATGCCTTATACTCTCTTCATGCCCTATAATTGTGCATTCATTGGTGCTATTGATTAAAGCCAACTGGTGTCTCCGGATTTTGCCCATCATGGTTTGGCATACCTCGTCCAATACCTTTTTGAGGTCCATTTCCAGAAACTCCATTTCAAAATCATACTTTTCCAAAGCGGTGAGATCCAATACTTTCTCAACCATATTTTTAAGCCTTAGCGTATGATTGGATATGCTTTTAATAGCTTCATCCAAGAGGTTTTTATCATCGTACATAAGAAGTAGATCCGTATAAGCCTTTATTACTGTAAGGGGAGTTTTAAATTCATGTGTGATATTCCCGATGTATTCTTTTTGCTGTTCCCCCATTACTTTCAGCTTTTCCACAGCTAATTTCAGGTTTTCCTTTTCCTTTTGTATCTCCTTTATATTGCGCTCTATTCTTTTACTCATATAAAGCATGCCTCTGCTAAGGTCCCCCAGTTCATCCTTCCGCTTCAAAACTTCAATCTCCTGAAATTTACCATCCTTTATATTTTCCACAGACTTTTTCATTTTCAATATATCTCTGGCAATACTCAACATGTAGAAAAACCCTAGGCTTACTCCTCCTATTAAGACAAAAATGCCAAAGGTATAAAACAACCTTTTAATTTCATTATAAAACTTATAATTTTTATGCACCGAATACTCAAATGAAATCACTCCGATTGTTTTATTCAAGTGCTTAACAGGTGAAAAAAAGAAAACAGTCCCATTCTTTTCATAGTAGGCCATCTTATTTTTTAAAGCATAATTCATCATTTTTTCAGTATTCTCATACTTCTTGGTATCTCTGTCTAAATTTACACCGTTTTTTGCTACGACCCTACCATTTAAATTATATATCACCGTTGGAATACTATTGATATAAGGTAAACTGAAAACCTTGGCACAAGCCTCATTAAATATTAAGATTTGTTCTTTTCCGGAATTCTCACGGAATTCATCATATAGGTATTCTTCAAATAAATTCTTCTGATGAATCAGTATGAATTCCGTTTCCTTCCATTGATATCCCTTTATACCGTTTAGAACAAAAAAACTTAAGATCACAATTGCACCAAGGAGTAAAAGCGGTATAAAAAAAATAAACTTGTACTTTATACTTACGCTAAACATAACTCCACCTGTTTTTAGTATGAAATGTCTAATCAACAAATTCAATAAAATAGCTGGCTATTTGCTTCTCATTGCTATTTATGCTGCTACATATAAAACCAGCAAATTTTGAGGAAGGGCTCCACTTAATATTTTCAATATTGGCCTCACTTTTTATCTCTGTAAAACGCCCTGTTCTTAGATCTGACACAAATAATGTTCTGCCAATTAAATTGTAACTGGAAAACTTATTCACAAAATAAAGGATCTTATTTCCATCCGGTGAAATCTTAAAATCTGCAACTTTATTATTGACCCTAAGCAAAGATCTTTTTATATTCCCTTTCCAGTCAAGTTCATATATGTACGTTGTATAATCTTTTTCGCAAAGTGCAATGATTTTGTTTCCATCCAGGTAATAATCATAATTTCCCTCTTTTTTAAATAAGAGTTTTACGCTGCCGCTCCTTATATCCTGCTGATAAAAGTTATCAATTTTTAAAGAACCAGCATCTTGTGATTTATACTGATTCTTTTCCTTTAACACTTGTTTATTATCAAGCTCCTCTTCCCAATAGATTTTTCCCTCGGGGCCGGATGCCATATTTTTTATATCCGTTCCTACCAAAATTTCTTTGCATATAAACTGCACCTTCTTGCAATAGATAGTTTCATCTGGCTGATACGTACTACCTGATAATACAATTTTACCCTTTCTATCAATAACTTCCCATTTTTCCCGATCCACCTTGCTGTCATTACTATAGTATATAAACATATTATCATGATCGATCCACTCTTGATGAATAAGCTTAGTGTTATTAATACGTTTTATTGGCTGGCTCCATCCTTTGGCTAGGTTTAATATTTGTAAGTTTTCCTGGAAAGTGTTATTTGCAATATTGAACTCTACATACGCAAGTTGTTTTTTATCCGGTGATAAACTAAACATATCCTTTGTGTTTACATAGGACCTTACCATTTCCTCAGCTCCACCCAATAGGTTAAGGATCTTAAAATGGCAAACTACCTGATTTCCCTCTGCGTTCACCCTCACCCCCATCACCTTGCTGTCTGTCACCCAATCAACAAAGTGAAAACCTTCATACTTTTTAATTGAATATCCGAGGCTTTTATTGTTGTTCGGCGTATTGTAATCCAATATTGTAATTTCCTCGGGGTTGGTTTTATAAGGAGTTGTATACATATCAACAAAAATGTATGCCATAACAGAAATCAGAAAAGTAGTCATTGTAAAAAATATAGCAATATAAACCTTTTTGTACAAAACAATTCGCCCTCCACATATTTCTTTGGTATTTCCTGTGATAACATTGTACAAAAAAATATTTACAGGCTTATAAACTTATGTAACAAATTTGTCAACTTATTGTCGCACTTAGAAATTTTATGGCCTGTTGACAACCTATAGCTATTCATTATTCGTATGTTTTTCATTTTTAATATTCCCATACAGCCATATAGCCCACCCCATGAACCGTTTCAATAATGTTTTCATACTGAGTTCCAAGTTTCCTTCTTATTCTTTGAATATGGGTATCTACAGTTCGTGTTCCCCCGATATAATCCATGTTCCATACAAGATTTAACAGGTCATCCCTTGAGTATACCCTTCCCCTATTGGAAGCTAATAAAAAAAGAAGATCAAACTCCTTTGTTGTAAAGTCAAGCCTTAGCCCGTTGAGGAGTACACTTCTCGAAGCGGATATAATCTTTAAATTGCCTATCTCTATGATTTCTATTTTCTTATCACATGCAGCTTTTTTAAACCTTCTGGCTAATGATTTAACCCGCGCCGTAAGTTCACGAATATCAAATGGCTTGGTCAAGTAATCATCTGCTCCCAATTCCAAACCTAAAATTTTATCTACAATATCATTCTTTGCTGTGAGCATAACAATTCCAATATTTTTGTCCTGCAGCATTTTACACACTGTATATCCGTCCAGTTTTGGAAGCATCAGATCCAAAATTACAATCTGAGGGTTGAACCTATCGACTTTTTCCAGTGCGCCCTCACCATCAAAGGCTTGTTCTGTACTAAATCCTTCTCTTTTCATTGCATAGACAATTACATCTACAATATTTTTCTCATCATCCACAATCAAAACTCTTTCATTCATATGGCCTCACCTGAATTAAAAAATGGATAATTTCTTAAGATAAACCTTATATTCATTTTATCATAGGATAATGGAAAACTGATAACAGTCATAGCAAATTATGACTTAATCTGCTAAGATTTGTTACTTTCGTTTTGCTCTATTATCATACTCTTTGCTATTAAAATCGCTCATAAAGTGCATTCTACAATGATTTAATATATTAACCTTCCGAAAATATTAAAAGGAACCTTTCGGCTCCCCTGACGTTCCTATCGCTTATTCTAAATTTTAATTATTATAGCCTACTCCTCATTTACAAGCTGGTTTTCTCCCTTTTTTACCCGCACAATACCCATGGCAGCTACCGAAATGATGATAGGAACAAACTTTTGCCGGTGCCGAATAGCCGTGCCATAGTTTGCAGTTCCCCAAGCAAACATGGTAATGGCCAGAGTCAAAATCAAAATCAACGCCCAAAAGGCTTCCTTGCTTTTTTGCTTGATTCGGATAAGCCCCTTGATACCAAAGAAAATTAAAACCAAATACAGTATGGCATCAAATAGGCCTACTACATCGGAAAGTCCTGCAATCATCCAGGGAAAAGGGGCAAACATAAAATAGAATACTCTAATAGGTGTTTGAATAAGCATATCCAATGGCGATGCCGGAATTACATTCATGAGGTAGGCTCCCCGCCCTACGGCAGTATTTGCAAACCGTTCCTGATAAAATGAAGGAGAAAAAATCAATGAGATGTCACTGGGAAGCTTGTTTAAAAGTTTTTTACCGAAGATATTGACCACGCCTAAAGCCGCAATAACCATAACAACTGTCTGTATGCTAAAAAGCCTCCATACTTTCCTTTTTGCATTATAAAAACATAGGAAAAAGCCATAGACTACGCCCACTAGAATAACCACTCCGTGGAAGGCACTGGCAGTAAGCAAAAGTACTAAAGCTTTGCCTGCCTCAAACCAACTGCCGTTTTTGATCCATTTTAAGAAATAATACACCGAAGCGGTGAGAAAAAAAGTGATCACGTTCTCCCTTAAGGTAACTGCAGAATAGAGGTTCAAGGTGGGGAAAAAAGCTGCAATGATTCCCCCCAGCAAAGCCGCCTTCTTTGAGCCTCCCAGAGTTAAAATGATTTTATAAATGAAGTAAACAATAAATACACCTAAAATTACACTGAGATAATTAGCTAGAAGAGGTATGCGCCCAAATGCATAATAAATAAAACCAATAACCTTGGAATATAAATATGCACCCGGGGTGGGCGGCACCTCGGTCCCATGGGTCCAGGCCCTCGCAATATCCCATGCCAAGCCTTCAAACATGGCAGCATCCGCTTCACTGTCAGGCAGCCGGATTAAATAGGATCCCAGAAGTGCTATTCCGGTCCTTAAAAACAGCGATGCAATCAAAATGTAGGTCAGCGCCGCATCTTGCAGCTTAAATGTATAGAGAAGCACAAAAAACATCACCAGCATCAGGATGGTAAAACCTAAAAGGTCGGTTCCCATCGCTGTCGATACATATCCCAGCCAAATACTTATGGCACAGGCAAATAAGACAAATATAAATTTATTCGGCTTTGAAAAATCATTTACTGCCGGTGGATTTTTCATTTACCCTGCCCCCCCAAACTTACTGCTTCAAAGTAGAGTTTTTCTATTTTCTCCATATAACCTTTCATGCTAAATTCGCTAACAGCAATATCTCTCCCATTCTCCCCCAAACGGTGGAGTTCCTCTTTTTTGGTTTTTAATTCCCGCATTTTCCTAAAGAACGCCGGATAATCCTGGGGCTCTATTAAATAGCCGTTCACTCCGTCCCGCACCACCTCGGCTATGGAGCCTACGTTAAAGGATAAAACCGGCCTGCCGGCAGCCATGGCTTCCAGAATAACCATGGGAAGTCCTTCTGTAATAGATGGAAGAATGAATAAGTCAAAAACATGTAAAAACTTAAAAACCTGGTCCTGTGACCCTGTAAAAACGACCCGGTCCGATAACCGGCAGCTTTCCACAATCCTTTGCAGTTCCCCCGCATCTTCTCCGTCTCCCACAAGGACCAGTTTTGATCCTTCCAGCACATCCTTATTTTCTGCAAGCTTTAAAAGGAAGGGAATGAGTCCCTTGGGTTTTGAAAATCTTCCGACAAACCCGTATATAAACGCATCTCCCAGTTGGTACCTCTGCTTTGCCTCCTGTGAGTCTGCTTCATCAAAGTCTGCGGCTTCTATGGCGTTTGATAAAACGTGCGCCTTGGAAGTATCCAAATAACCTGCATAGGTTTTGTAATGCTCCAATACTTTTTTGCCACATAGTAAATTATAGTCAAAACGGTTGCGCAGCCATTGGTCCAGCATCCTCATTTTATTCTTGCTTTTTAAATATTCGCTGCATTCATGAACATGAGATATGACTTTAAACTTTCTTAAGGAAAGCTTTTTTAAGGCCCAAGCAAACATGGAAGCCCTGGCTCCATGAGCATGAACAATATCCACTTGGTTTTCCCGGATAAGCCGGTTAAACCGCCTTATATTGGACAAGCCAAGACGGTTTACATTAAAATGAAGGGCATTGAGTCCTTCCCTTTTATACTTATCTAACAACAGACCGCCATTGCAGGCAATAAGGGCATTAAATTTTTCCTTGTTCAAATATTGGCAAATAAGACCTGCAACCTTTTCAGAACCACTAAACTTATCGGTTGCCAATACATGAAGTACATTTATTTTCCGCATTGTTAAGCACCTTTATATCTTGAGTACTTTTTTAATTTGTTCGGCCACTACCTCTATAGAATACTTGTCCATTACCGTACGGCAGCCGTTTTCTCCAATTCTTTCCCTTTGGGTGGGGTCATTAATGAGTTTCTCCAACGATACTACCCATTCCTCGGGCGTATTTGCAATAAACCCGTTTTGATTGTGCTGGATGAGATAATTGTTTTCCCCAACCCCGCTAATGACTACAGGAATCTTCAAAGCCATGGACTCGACAGCCTTCAAAGAACACTTTCCCCGCATAAACGGGTCATCCAGAAGCGGCATCACGCTGACATCAAAATCCATCATTTCCTTGGGAATATCCTCTAAAGGAATCCATTGGTCCCTACCATAATCCACCTCTAGGCTTTTTATTTCTTCAAACTCTTTTCTGATTTTTACCGAACCCAACGAGCTCACCATTTTAAACCGGATGTTATATTTTTTTGAGAGCTCCTTCAAAGGCTTTTTAATGAGCTTTAGATTTTCCAAGTGCACTTCGCCTCCACCCAGCCAGCCGATAATGAATTTGCTGTCTTGGTCTACTTTAACACAAAACTTTTCCGCATTAAAAATTTTTGTGTTAAAAGCTGTAGGTATTAAAAAAGTATTCGGATTTACCGCACCGGTATAATCGGAAATATAATGGCTCCCTGCAAATATAAAACTGCTTATTTTGGCGATTTTGTCATAAAAAGCATAGAGAGGGTTTTTAAAACCTTTTACACGTTTTATGAATATTGCATCATCTATATCAAACACAATCTCTTTTTTCAGCCATTTCGCAATAAGGCAAATCCAATAAATAAATATCGTACTGGTCCTTTGAATGAACAGTACGTCAAATTTTTTAATCTCAAAGATGATTTTAAAAAAATCCTTCAAAGAAATCAACATTACAATGCTTTTACCAATTTTTACTTTCCTGCCGCAATAAATCTTATAGTTATTTAGGCTCAAATGCTCTATAATATCAAGAACCCTGTGCTTTGTACTTTGATTGCTCAAAGGATTTTCACAAACAAAGAGTATTTTTTTCATTTCACGTGTACCTTCCTAATTTACCTGCCATCCCATGGGCCAAGCCTTTTAAAATGTATTTTAGCTTTGTCCATTTTTGTTCTTCAAATAATACAATCAAAACGATCCATTTAACAATATCCAATATCTTAGCAAAACACCACTTTGTCTCTTTAAAAAAATATTCATTCACCAGCACAATATTGTTTCTAACCATATAATACCTTCGGACTGGCGGGTGGTTGGTAGTTTTGGTGACTTTCCACAAGAAACGGTGTTGGGTGGTTTTACCCAAGCTGTGAAGCATCAAGGGTTTTACCGATGTTATCACCTTATATCCTTGATGAATAAGCTTTAAGCAGTATTCAAAGTCTACGGCATCAATAAAAAATCCGTCACGAAATCCCTGTACTTTATGGTATGCTTCAATAGAAACAAGGCTTCCTGAGGTGATGACAATTTTGGTTTCAATCCATGATCTTCCATGGGTATTTTCGAATTCCAAATCTTTTTTTGACGTTGCAACTTCTGTAAAGTTTGCCCCAACCACACCGATTTTTTCTTTAACCGGATACTCAAGATATATTTTACGGTATTCCTCCACCATATTTTCATGGGGCTTTGTGTCCTGGTCAAAAAGCAGCACCCATGCATAGCCTAACTCCTGCGCCTTTTTTATTCCCTGATTTAAAGCACGGGCAATTCCTTCATTTTGCGGATTTAAAATCAGGATCATCTTCTCATCATTTTCCAGAAGCTTCAACCGGCTTACCGAAGCCTGATTTGAACCGTTATCTACAATTACAATTCGATCTGCCTGGCTTTTTATACGTGTCAAGCGCCGAGGGAGCTCCTCATCCGGATTATAGGTTATTATGACACTGCATATTGTTTCCTTTCGTGGTTCCAACGCCATTTATGAATCTCCCCGTACCCATATAAGTCTCATCTTATACTATATTGAACGCGATAAAGGTTTTACATCGCGCTTCAATTTCCTTGATTTATATCGTGAAAATTCAATTTATCCATATGAAAATCATTTTCACGATCTATTTAGTTTATTTTTCATATTTAAATTAAAGATCCCATGAATCAATCCTTTTATAACGGCTTTAAGCTTCTTCCATTTGTCCTTTTCAAAAAGACAAATGAGTATAAAAGCAACAAAGCGAATATATGCCGTTTTCCTGACCCATGCAAATTCCTTAATAAAGTATTCTTTCATAAGAACAATATGGTTCCTTGTCATATAGTAGCGGCGCATGGCTGAATGGTTGGTCGCGGCTAATTTCCTCCCCATAAATTTGTGTATGGTCACGTTTCCAAGACTGTGGACCATGGTTGGCTTTAACGCAAGGACTACCTTATACCCCTTGTGCCAGGACCTCAAACAGTATTCATCATCTACATGGTCTATAAAAAATTCATCTCTAAAACCGCCCAAACCATCAAAAACCGGAATAGAAATCAAACTGCCCGACGTTATCACCGATTTTTTCTCTTCCCATCTACCTTCTTTCACCGGACTATGCTGGGCTCCCAAATGCATTAACCCGGAGTGGGTATAATTGGAGCCGATGACTGAGATCTTGCAGGGTTCCTTATAATCATCATATACCTGTGTCAGTGTTTCTATCATAAAATCTTCAACAAGTGAATCCTGATCCATAAGCAATGCCCATTGAAATCCTTTTGCCTTCGCCCACTGAACTCCCTGGTTTAGCGCTGTTGCAATCCCAAGGTTTTCAGTATTTTCTATCACACAACATATATCATATTTTGCAGAGATTTCTCTTAACCTGCTTACCTTCTCTTCTGAAGAACCATTATCTACAATAACAACACTTCCCACCTGCCTTAAAACCCTTAAGACTCGGTCGTGAATCCCCTCATCAGGATGGTAGGTAACAAAAACAGCACATATATTTTCTTTTTGCGGTTTGATATTTTCCATTGATTCCACCAACTATTGTTATGGTTTAACAGCTTATTTATAAAATAAATCCTTCGCCGCACTCTTAAGCCCGTTTCCATACCGGTGATACCGAAGCTTCATTAAGTGGGATAAAACTCCCTTTAAGCGTTTTGCACCGAGTGGAGGCTTGCCGGCCCTCCATTTTAATAAGTTCAATTTATCTTCCAAAGGCCTCAAATCCACCCTATCACCATTTTCTCTGATCCTATTATAGGGCAACACAAGGTACTCATATTCTTTTTTATATATTTCTGCATTATCTTTTAACATGCCTTCGTAACTTAATTCTATATCCGACTTTAAGCCTCCGATTTGCTGATTCGGATGCTGGCGGTATTTCATTAAAGGTTCATGAATTGGATAGAGGTTGGCGTACACACCAATAATGAGTGTGATCCATGCGTCATGAACCCATCTGGGGTCAATGGGTATAAACTTCTTAATATATTCACTTCGAAAGGACATAGTCGCTCCTGTAGCAGCAGTGCGGCTTATCAGCACCTCCTGGCTCCGCCCCTTAAGAAGCTTCATCCTTTCCTCTTCTGTAAAGCGGATGGATTCCCACATGCTGTAGCCCAGCGGATTTAACTCCTTATCCACCACTTCCGCATCCGAAAAAACACACCCCACATCCGGCCTTTTGGAAAATATCTCACAGGCTTTATTAATTTTCTCGGGGTGCCACACATCGTCTTGATCACTCAAGGCTATGATTTCTCCCGTGCAAAGCCCGATTGCCTTTTCAAAGTTTTTTGTGGACCGGAGATTTTTTTCATTGATATATATTCTTACAGGAAAATTAGCATTTTTTTTAAAGGACTCCAAAATTTCAATGGTGCTGTCTTTTGAACAATCATCGCACACTACCAGTTCTCCGGGCAAATGGGTTTGAAGCGCAAAGCTTTGAAGCTGCTCTTTTAAATATTCCTCTCCATTATATGTACATAACGCGATCGATACTCTAAGCCGTTCCATAATGCTCCTCTAATACCTGCCGTATTTACCCCGCATAAAATCAAAGAACCCTTTTACAACACAAGCCAGTTTGGGTATTTTCTTATCCTCATAGTATAAGATGTTTTTTAAATTATAATGGATAAAATAATTTTTTCTTTCTTTTATAAAACCGGGACACGCTTTTTTGTACTTCTTCCACATATATAAATTGTTCCGTGTTATATAATACATCCGCCTGGGAGAATGGGTGCTAATGGTAAATGATCTTCCGCCTTTTTGCACGCTTTGGGTTTCACCCAATTTATGATTCAATAAAACCGTTTTCAGTTTTATCACTTTATAGCCTGCCAAATTGGCTTTTAAGCAGTAATCATGATCCACTTCATCGATAAAGAGCTTCTCCTCAAATCCCCCGATACTTTTAAATATGGATGTATTAAGCAAATTCCCCGATGTCATCACAACCAGGCACTCTTCATAAGGATTTACCAGCTCCCGCCCGGCTTCTTCCACCTTTTCCTGTACCGGAGACAGAATTGCGATATTCCCGCTCCCTTTTAACTTATGAAATTCATCCAGATATCTAGTAAACATTTCATGGGTAAACGAACTGTCCTGGTCCATGGTCAAAACCCATGAATACCCCTCTTTTATGGACCGTTCCACTCCCTGGTTGAGGGCCTTGGCAATGCCCAGGTTATCCTTGTTTTCTATATAAACAATCTTCTTTAACTTTTCCAGTTCTTTAAGAAACCCTGGGCTTTGAACCTCTGTATTATCTACTGCAAACAAAACATCCAAACCCCAGAGATAAGTTTTTATATTTTCAATGACAGTGTCATCGGGATGGTATAAAACAACCACACCCGCAATTCCATCTTTAGCCATGGTTTTGCTTCCTTACACCCCAAAATTGGAATAGCTGATATCCTCGAAGCTGCATTCTGTACAAAGCAACAATTAATACAATAATTTCAATAATTACAATGGAAGCTGCCGTTCCTGCCGCATCAAAATAATACGTAAGAAGGACCATGAGTCCCGTACCGATAATACTCGAACTCACATAAACAAAGGAAAAATCCTTTTGCATTCCCACAGACAACATAAACTGAACAATAATAATATTTCCCAGCGTAACCAAAAAGGGCAGCAAGGACAAAATTTTCAAAATATCTACCGATTCCTTATACTTTTTGCCAAGGATCAGGTCTACCCAAAGCTCTGCACCCAAATAAAGGGTTATAAACGAAAGCAGTCCCAGTCCTCCAATATATAGGATCTCTTTTTTAACAAATCTTATGACTTCTTCCTTTGACTTTTGTGCAATTTTATTTACATAAGGATATATGGCTTGAAATACAGGTGAAAAAAGTCCTTCCACCGCTTGTTTTATTTTATCCGCGCCTTGATAATATCCAACCACTACATCATTTGTAAATAAACCAAGTATGAATATGGTGGATGAACTGTATAACACCGTGCTCACCGACGAAATAAATATATACCACCCTTCAACCAACTGTTTTTTAATGGTGCTCACCGATGGAACAGTAAACCGAATACCAAACTTTGTATATACAATCCATAAACTAATGATTCCGATGATCATGGTACAAATGGAGTTTAAAGCAATCAGATTGATAAAATGTTCCGGCCTTGTAACAAGGACAAAGGTAAGTGCTGTAGCAGCCGCCCTGGCCCCAATGGTCAGGTAAGTAATATACTTCATGCTTTCCATGCCCTGGAAAAACCAAACCGGAAAAAAGCTTCCGCCAATAACCAGCCCAAAGGTAAGAATATAAGCTATTTCATCCTTTTGAAACTTCCTAAAGGAAATAATGATCCCGTACATGATGACAAAACTAAGGATGGTAAGTAAAAGCTTAATGACCATCACCGCACTGAAAATTTCAGTCACTTTTTGCTTGTTCTCTCTATGGATTGAAATCTCTTTTGTCGCAGAAAGATTGAATCCGTAGTCTGTAAAAATCTTAAAATAATTTATAAAAGCAGCCGTAAAACCGACTACTCCGTATTTTCCCGGGCCAAGTACCCGCGTAAGATAAGGCACGGTGAGTAAAGGCAATAGATAGTTCATCCCTTGGAGGACAGACAAGGACACAAAGTTTTTAAGTATCCTGCTGCCGTCCTGGGACTTTAACATTAGCTTTATCTTACCAATCATTCCTTTAGTCCATCCAGCTTCTTATCCTTTTCCGACATAATGATTTCCTCTATTCCCTCCAAAGGCCAATGAATGCCGATACCGGGATCATTCCAAATAATGCCGCCTTCATCCTCCGGATGATAGTAATCGGTCACCTTATAAACAAATTCTGCTTCCTCGGACAGCACCAAAAAGCCATGGGCAAATCCTTCGGGTACGTAAAACTGCTTCTTGTTTTCCGCCGAAAGCACTACGCCCACCCACTTTTTATAGGTAGGTGAACCCTTTCTTAAATCCACGGCAACATCAAAAACTTCACCCGAAATAACCCTCACCAGCTTTCCCTGGGGAAAATGAACCTGATAGTGAAGGCCTCTTAATACACCCTTCCTGGACTTGGACTGGTTGTCTTGTACAAATTGCATATCCAGTCCCTGGGCTTTAAAGTCCTCGTAATTATAGGTCTCCATAAAATATCCCCGGTTATCTCCAAACACCTTGGGCTCAATAATATAAACCCCTTTGATTTCTGTCTCTGTAAAATGAAACTGACCCATTTTTATCCCCCATTACTTGTGATCGTACATTTTCTTATAATAATTTTGGTACTCCCCGGATGTGACGTTTTTCATCCATTCAGCATTCTGAAGGTACCACTGGATGGTTTTAACAATTCCGGTTTCAAAATTGGTTTTCGGATACCATCCCAGTTCGTCCTTAATCTTTTGGGGATCAATGCCATATCTTCTGTCATGGCCTTTTCTATCTTCCACATACTTAATAAGGTCTTCGGTAATGGAACTGTCTACATTTTTATTTAAATATCCGATAATAGTTTTTACAATGGTTATATTCGGCCTTTCATTATGGCCTCCTACATTATATACTTCGCCCAACCGGCCGTTATGCATGACCATATCAATCGCCGAGCAGTGATCTTCCACATACAGCCAATCCCTGATATTCATCCCGTCCCCATATACCGGAAGGGGTTTTTTATTAAGGGCATTATGAATCATAAGCGGGATCAGCTTTTCAGGAAATTGGTACGGTCCGTAATTGTTGCTGCATCTTGTGATATTTACAGGCATTTTATAGGTATCAAAATAGGATTTCACGACCAGATCGGCACCGGCTTTGCTGGCTGAATACGGACTATGGGGATCAAGGGGCGTGGTTTCCATAAAATACCCGGTTTCCCCCAATGAACCGTAAACCTCATCAGTGGATACCTGAATAAACTTTTTACCGCTCTTAAAGGAGTCTCCTTCCTGCCAATGCTTTTTCGCCGCATTGAGAAGGTTGGTAGTACCCAAAATATTGGTTTTAATAAAGATTTCCGGTTCTAGAATGCTCCGGTCTACATGGCTTTCAGCGGCAAAATTGATCACATAATCGATATCATGGTTCTTAAAGATTTCTTCCACCAGTTGGTGATCCGCGATATCCCCCTCTATAAAGCTGTAATTCTTATGGTTCTCAACCGCTTTCAAATTTTCCAGGTTCCCTGCATAGGTCAGTTTATCAAGATTTATTATTCTATAGCTATCGTATTTTTCCAGCATGTAAATCACAAAATTGCTTCCGATAAAACCTGCTCCACCGGTTACAAGTATATTTTTCATCCTGCTACCTCCATAACTTGTCTACTTAATATCCAATACTACATTTTCTACCAAACTGTTGGCGTGGGAAAGGCTTTCAAAAGTTCCCGCATCCGTCCACCAACCCTTTATTACATCACTGGTTAGTGTCCCTCTTCTGATATATTCGTTATTCACATCGGTAATTTCCAATTCACCCCTGCCTGAAGGCTTCAACGTTTTGATGATCTCAAATACATCGCTGTCATACATATAAATCCCTGTAACGCTGTAGTTTGATTTTGGCACCTTGGGCTTTTCCTCAATGGATATCACTTTATCCCCCTGAAGCTCTGCCACACCGTATCTTTGAGGGTCGGGAACCTGTTTGATTAGAATCTTGGCCCCTACTTTCTGAGCCCTAAAGTTATCTACATAAGGACATATATTGTCTTCAAAAATATTATCTCCTAAAATAACAACACACTGGTCATTACCTACAAAACCCTCGGCAAGTCCTAATGCCTGGGCAATTCCTCCCGCCTGGTCCTGGATTCTGTAAGTAAATTTGAGCCCCATTTCATAGCCGCTTCCAAGAAGATTTACAATTGCTCCTGCATGCTCTTTTCCGGTAACAATAAAAATTTCTTCAATACCGCACTGTTTTAACTTTGCGATGGGATGGTATATCATCGGGTACTTTCCTACCGGTAATAAATGCTTATTGGTCACTTTTGAAAGTGGAAATAATCTTGAGCCTGTCCCGCCTGCAAGTACAATTCCCTTCATGGTTAAGCACGCTCCCTCTATTCTTTAAATTTAACAACAATCTATATTTTATTCCAACAAATGAATCAACAAATAAATTAAGGATTCAAAAATACTCAAAGGTATTTTACCCTTTATTATAGCCGCTGTCAATTTAATTTACCACTTACTGGATTGATGGTATATATTTATAGATATATAGATTTTTTAATTGTTAAATTATCAACTTTACTTATAAAAATATCTTTTATAAAAATAATATAGTATAATCATTTTGGAGATACCGGACTGTAAAAGTAAACTTAGGTTTCTAAAAGACCCTAACTAAGCCGGATATATAGTCTTAGGATCTTACCTTGATCTTTAAGTATGATATTTTTAGAAAGAGGATAGCTATGTTTAAAATTACAGATTTTGCAATACGTTCCGAAGCCAGTGATAGTAGAACATTTGCGAGAGGACTTGAATATTATCACGCCGGCAGAGTCAAGGAATTTGAGTTTGACCCGGAAAACGCCATTGCTACAGCGATTGTAAAAGGCGGGGAAAATTATGAAGTTGAACTTACCTTTCATACGGATGGAAGTATTCACGATATGTCCTGTGAATGTCCCGCTTATTATGAATATGAAGGCGCATGCAAGCATATTGTATCTGTTTTACTGAGGCTCCAGAAAGAACTGGAACGGAAGGAACTCGTTTATAGAAAAAATGTTCAATCTGTAAATCTGCTTTTTTCTCACTTTGTTTCTTCCTATAATGAATCTCCGCTTATAAAAACAGAAATCAAACTTGTCCCGCTTTTAAAGATTGAGGAAATCCACGACAAATGCTATGTATCTTTAGAGCTTTTTATCGGAAAAGAAAAGCTTTATGTTGTCCGTGATATCAAGGCACTCTTAAACAGCATCCGCTCCAAGCAACAAATGGCCTTTGGAAAAATGTTTGTCTTCAACCCTGTTACGGACCATTTTACTAAGGATATAAAACCGCTGATTGATCTTCTAATGAGTATACTGTCAGAGGAAGAAACCAATATAAGACCCTATGGTTTTAATTACAGCCGTGACTCCCAATTCGAGGGGAAGAAATTTTACTTTAAACTTCTCAGCTTTGACAGGTTTGTTGAAATCATGAAGGATAAAACTTTCAATATGGAACTAAACGGAACCCCGGTGGAGGATGTATCCGTTCTGGAGGACAAAGTTCCTCTAACATATATGGTTTCAAAAGATTTGAAGGGGCTTATCCTTTCGGATACAAAAAATGATACCGTTCGGCTTTTCGAGCAAGGCAGCTATTTTTTTCAAGGCAGGAATATTTATAAAGTACCCCAATCTCAATCGGACAAGCTTGCCCCCCTCTACAGCGCTTTAAAAACCGCCCAGGGTAAGATTGTCATTCCTAATGAAGGGTATATGACGTTTGTATCCCTGATTCTTCCTCAAATTAAGAAGGCGGCTGATTTGAAAATAGACAAATCTCTTGATGAAAACTTTATACGGGAAGAACTTGCGGCCAAAATATATTTTGATAAATATGGGGAAGGCATTTCCGCAAGAATCGAATTCAATTATGGAGAAATTGGGATAAACCCTCTTTCTAAGGATTCAGATAAGGATTTAGAACTCAACAACAAGCTTCTTGTAAGAGATCTGGAAAAAGAAAAGGAAATCCTTGCTTTTATCGTAAACGCAGGTTTCAAATCGAAGGGTACCCTTCTTGTCTTGCAGGAAGAAGCCGCTATATATGATTTTGTTACCTCCGTACTGCCAAACCTCAAGGAAAAGTGTGAAGTTTTTTACTCCGATGACTTTAAAAATTTGAAAATAAATTATCCTAAAGTATCCTCCAGCGTAAGAATTTCGGACTCATCCAACATGCTGGAGGTCAGCTTTGATTGGGAGGGAATCGACCCTGCCGAGCTTTCTTCGGTATTTCAATCCCTTCGGCTAAAGAAAAAATATCATCGTCTTAAAAACGGCTCTTTTATCAGTATGGATAACGGGGACCTTGCTAGTGTCTCTAAACTCCTTGAGCAACTGGATATCTCGGATAAGGAATTGTCAAAAAAGTTGATATCCCTTCCCAAGTACCGGGCACTGTACCTGGACAACTACTTGCGGGAATCGGATTCCCACTATATGGAGCGCAGTGCTGCCTTTAAACAAATGGTTCAGAATATTAAAGAACCTGAGGATATGGATTATGAGGTGCCTCATGAGTTAGAAAACATTTTAAGAGATTATCAAAAAGTAGGTTTTAAGTGGCTTAAAACGCTTTCAGCCTATAATATGGGTGGTATCCTCGCAGATGACATGGGTCTTGGAAAGACATTACAGGTACTGGCTTTTGTATTGTCCGAAAAGCCCGTGACAAAACATCCGGCCCTCGTAATCGCGCCAAAATCACTGCTCTATAACTGGCAGGATGAGGTAAAGAAGTTTGTTCCTCAAATGAATTCCCTAGTCATCAGCGGTGTCCCTTCCGAACGGCGGGAATTGGCTAAACAAATGGCGGAGGCCGACATTGTTATTACCTCTTATTCCTTAATCAGAAGTGATATCGACCTATATGAAAAACAGAAGTTTTCTTACTGCTTTCTTGATGAAGCCCAGCATATAAAAAATCCAAACACCTTAAATGCCAAATCCGTAAAGATGATTAAAGCGAAAGGTTATTTTGCGCTTACCGGTACTCCGATTGAGAATTCACTAACAGAGCTTTGGTCCATATTCGACTTCGTCATGCCCGGATATCTCCTCAGCCATAACAAATTTGCAAAGAAGTTTGAGATTCCAATTGTACGTAATACTAACCAGGATGCTTTAAAGGAGCTCAGCCGCCATACAAAGCCTTTTATTCTTAGACGGCTGAAAAGGGATGTTCTAAAAGAGCTTCCGGAGAAAATTGAAAGTAAAATTGTGGCCGATATGACAGACGAACAAAAGAAAATTTACCTGGCATACCTCCATGAGGCCAAGCGTGAAATGGCAACAGAGATCAATCAAAAGGGCTTTGAGAAGAGCCAGATAAAAATATTGTCCCTCCTCACCCGGCTTAGACAAATTTGCTGCCACCCAGCCCTTTTTATCGACAGTTTTAAAGGAGAAAGCGGCAAGATACAGCTTTTATCCGAGATTTTAGAGGATGCGTTTGACAGCGGCCATAGGGTCCTGCTTTTCTCACAGTTCACGGGTGCTTTATCTCTAATACGGAGGAAGCTGGATTCGGATGGCATAAAGTATTTCTATCTTGATGGCTCTACCAGCGCTGAAGAAAGAATCAGGCTTGTAAAAGATTTTAATGCCGGTACGACTCCGCTTTTCCTTATCTCCCTAAAAGCAGGGGGAACAGGATTAAACTTAACTGGTGCGGACACGGTTATACATTTTGACCCCTGGTGGAATCCCGCCGTTGAGGAGCAAGCTGCGGACCGGGCTTACAGAATCGGACAGCAAAATGTTGTTCAAGTCATCAAGCTCATTACCCAGGGAACCATCGAAGAGAGAATCTTCGAGCTTCAGCAAAAGAAACGGGCGTTAATTGACTCGGTAGTGACGCCGGGTGAAACATTCCTTTCCAAAATGTCGGAACAGGAGATTAAAAGCTTATTTGAGGGGTAAGCCATTTCACTGTAATTTCTGTTGAGGATCTTAAAATGCTATCAAATCAATAAAGTAAGTTCTGAAGTCAGTCAAAAGTTTTCAGGGCTTATTTTTTTATTGGATAAAATATGGATATCTCTCTTTTAAATATTACCAATATTCTATATAATATTAATCAGTAAAAAACTTATTATTTGGATTCCAAGGAGAAGCACCATGAATATTGAATACTATCCGGATAAAACCACTGTTGATGCCGCTCAGCAGGTCGATGATCCATTGTTGATTCTTGTCTCATATGATAAACGAAGGATTTTAATTTCCAATATAGATGATGCCTTTGAACATCACATATTACTTAAAAAGTTAGGATATAGTGAGTTGGATATAGACAAATATTACCGGGTAATCGTTAACCAGGACGGTGCTGACTGGACTTTTGTTTGCCCTTCCGATTACAAAGGCATAAAGGACAAGGACCTACGGATTAAAGAGTTTTATAATGACGGCATAGATGCTATATCTAAGGCAATTCAGTTTATCGGCTATGAAAGTAACATCAATATACCGAAAAGGTACAGGCGGCATTTTAATATGCTCGGTGAATAGCAATAATGAACCTGCCTACTCCACAATTTTCACGTTTTCTATCAGTTCTCCCAGGCCCCTGTAGTATGTATCCAGTTTTTTCGAGGTTATTACCATTTGCTTGAAGTGTATGCTCTGTTCCTCGACGGCTGCGGCAATTTCTTCACTGTTGGCAGCAAAATTGCCGGTGATATCGGTAATCTTCCTTCCCGCTTGGTTGATCCGTGCAAAGTCTTGCAAAAACTCTTCCATACCGGATAATGTCCTATCCAGGGCTTCCTGTACTTTGGGTTCTCCGGCCTGAATCATTTTGAGTGCCCCGTTGACAATACTAACCTTGTTGAACATTTCTTCTACAGATTCTGACATGTTTCGAATTTCCCACATCTGCCGGTCAGCACCCTGGGCAATTTCACCGACAGCTTGCGAGATCTGGCTGCTGACCTCGGCATTTTTAAGAATGTCCTTATTGAGATTGATACCGACACTGTACACACTGAAGCCAATTTCATTGATCCGCTTTGTAATGGTCTTGAGGTTGTTTTTCATATCGTTGAAGGCATCTGCAAGGGATTTAATTTCATCTTCAGAGTGGATGACAATATCCTTGCCGGTCAGATCCCCGCCAGCAATCACAGCTGCAGCATCGGTAAGGTTCTTCAAACCCGTCAGAAGACTACCTGACAACTTCAGGGAATACAACAAGGATCTGATAATGATAAAGGTAATCAAAAGCAGTGCTGCTACAAGGATGATACTAAACTGCAAATTGACTTTTTTCATCATACTTTCGCTGTAGGCAGACTGGTTGTTAATAAGTTGTTGTATCTCTTCGGCAATAAATCCATTGATCTTTTTCAGGTTGGCATATTCCGAAACAAAAGTACGTGTACCCGTATTTTTGGCTGAAATAATGTTAACACTCTTAGAGTAGGCTTTGAAAAGCGACTGTATGCTATCTGAGTTCTTTTTGCTCTCATCATTGTCAGCATCCATATGTTGACTGATAAATAAAAGTGCTGTATCTGTGTTGCTTTTGATATCGCCAAACTCCGTTTTAATATTTGTCCGTTTGCTGATCAGCAGCTTGCCGGCAGATTCGGTAAATTGCTTCAAGTCTCTTTGTATATTGCTGGCACGGGTTATAATATATACGTTTTCACTATATCTCTTGTTAAAATATACTGAAACCGCAATAACCGTAGAAGTGACAAACAGCAGTGAAATAATAATAAAAAGGCTGCCTTGCCGGATTTTTCTTCCGATAGATGTATGGTTTTTCTTTCTCATATATCAGAACCTCCCCAAATAACATGCTTATACATATTATCCCACCAAACATATGTATAATAAATACATAAATGTAATAAATTATAATATTTTATTACGATATCTATGCAATTATGTTTTTCTTATTGTATTTCTTTAGGGAAATTCTTTATCGGAGTGCAGGAAGGATACTACCGTCCCGATTGACTCTTGCCAAAGTGAGTAAAAACACCACAGCTGTATCTAGTACAACCTTTAATGCCTTCACAGTAATTATACGGAATATGTCCTACCCTATGTCTGTAAAATATAGCCTTGTTTTGCAGCTCGCAATATCCGGCAGTTCCTTTTAGCCTATTTATAAGGGCAGCTTTTCTGTAATAGGGACAAAGGTTTGACTTCGTCTTACTCTTGAATATTCCTTCTAACCTTAATTTTCTTATGTATTTAATCATCTATTAGAATTCCTTGAATAGAATTTGGCAAATCTTAATATATAGATTCTATCCAAAATACCACTTTTAGTCAATGCAAATACCACCAATAGCATATTAAGTATTTTTCAGATTATAGTTACTCTATCTTAGAGGAGTTGATTTATGTGGATTTTTCTCAACTTGGAAATCGAATAAGGGAAGAAAGGCAAAGATTAGGCCTTACCCAGGAGAAATTTGCCGAAGAAATTGGAGTATCCGATTCATATATTGGCCAAATAGAACGTGGAGAACGAAGTTTAAGCCTTGAGACCTTGGTTAAACTTGCAAATAGATTAGGTGTTACTGTTGATTATCTGCTTTTGGATTTGGTGAAGGTCAAGGATGAAGAGCTGCTGAGTGAACTTCTCCAGATATTGGACAAGCGTACCCATCAGGAAAAAAGAATGGCTCTGGATGTAATAAAGGTAATGTTTAAGCATTTAGATGAGGGTATGTAGAGTCAGAAGGGACGGTTCTTTTGACTCATTTTATTCTTTGAACCATATTTCTGTTCAACTCAAGTATTTCAGCGATAAGCCGTACTGATGCATCGGTAGTAATTTTAAGTGCCCTCACAAGCTCTTCTCTTAACTTCTTATCTGTTTTGATGGAGGCAAAATCACGTTCTTTTTTAAGCAGATATTCTTCAACAAACCTTTTTACCTCTGCCCTTTTATCTTTCCTTGGGTTTTCATCTTCTAGGTCGATTAAATAATCATCATTATTTTCCCTTGTAAACTCGCTGAACCGTTGGGTTGCTATATCTTTATTTTCCGAATACATCCCCAGTATTTCATCCCGTTCAATCAATATTACTTTGTCTTTCCCAATGTATGAATTAAAACTGCTCCACCGGTAACTGGAAGGTTCTTTAACCACCCCTGCTTTTACAGGGTTATTATGTATATACCTTAAAGCAGTCAGCAAATAGCTATCACTATCTATTGCTTCGCTTATATACCGGTCCTGGAATACATGCCCTACACGGTTATACTTTTTATTAAAATAATATGCAAAACTGGTGTTTATTCTTTTCATTACTCTTGAAATAGGATCCTTGCCTTCCCTAATTAGGAGGTGAACATGGTTATCCATGAGGCAATATCCGTATAAGAAATATTCATGGTCCTTTTTCTTTTCGTCCAAAGTATCAATAAACCTCAACCGATCCTCGTCATTAAGGAAAATGTCTCTTTTTTCATTTCCCCTAACCATCAAGTGATATACACCAGTTTTGCTAAGTACCCTACCCTGTCTTGGCATAGTCTCCCTCCTCTGCAATTATTATTTTAGCAGAGAAAAAGGGTTGAGTCAATCAGAACCGTCCCGATTGACTCCACAGTAATTATAAGGAATATGTCCTATCCTATGTTTGTAAAATATATCCTTATTTTGAAGTCCGCAATATCCGGCAGTGCCTTTTAGCCTATTTATGAGGGCAGCCTTTTTGTAATACGGACAAAGGTTTGACTTCGTCCTACTCTTGAATATACCTTCTAACCTTAATTTTCTTATGTATTTAATCATCTATTAGAATCCCTTGAATAGAATTAGGCAAATCTTAATATATAGATTCTATCCCAAATACCTCTTTCAGTCAATATAAATACCACTAATAGCATATTAAGTATTTTACAGATTATAGTTACTCTATTTTAGAGGATAGCGTCTTGTCAAGTGGTGTAAAATGTTTTCTACTTTGGGTCTCTGAATATTCCGCTAATGTGGTTGTCAAGGGCCAAAACCGGGCTTTTCCTTGACAACCACATTCCGCCATGCTTTGTACTAATTACCGAGGGATG
>JAOABQ010000072.1 GCA_026418275.1 Clostridia bacterium | reverse complement strand
CTGATATAATATCTCATAGTTAGCTCCTTTACTAATTTTGGGATTGTATCGGTCGGGACACAAACCTAATCTTAGCCAAAGGAGTTTTATTTTTCTACCGTAAATGTTTTCCTATAAATTTAATGCAATGTTACTGACTTTCTATACGATTTGTTTCCAGTTCTTAAAACCATTTTTCATCGTTCCAACAGAACTTATTTTAGCATAATTTGCTACAAAAATGAATATCCACTTTATGTAAGTTTAATTTCTTATCATTTCATAATTTCTGTCCATATATATAATATATATTCTTAGAATACTCCCTATTCCTTAAACAGAACCTTTCGGAAGGTTTCATTTTAATTCTATTAAAAAATAATTATGAAGAGTTTAAGTTTATTGGAATTTGTGTTTATGGATTATTGCCTGAGCCAATGCAAGCTCAAAAAAGAAAAACTCCTTCCATTTTTAGAAAAGAGTTTTTCATGTATTTTGTACTAATTTTAAATTTCAAAACCAATGATTTATTGAACCGGTGCGGGAGTCGGGGTTGGTGTAATTTTATTCACTTTGCCCTTACCTTCAAAACCACCAAAATGACCTTTTACCTTTTTCATTCCTTTGAAGCTGCCTTTTACATTTTGAAGCTTGCCCATTTGATCTAACTTCTTGAGTGCAGCATCCCCTTGTTCCTTGGTCATGGTTCCATTGGCAACCATCTTATTGATAAATTCCTTCTGGAGGTCGGTCACCTTTTTTGTGAGCTCGGTTAATGTTGTCTTCTGCTTGTCAGTTAGCTTTGACAAGTCCACTCCGTGTAATCCGAAGAATCCAAAACCGCCTTTCCCCATTCCAATACTACATATAAAACCGGTTTTCCCGCTGTTTGCAAGCATTTCATTGATCCTTTTGATGGCGTTATCACCTTGTTCCTTGGTTATGATACCTTCTGCCACCAATTTATTAACATTTTCCTTATGCAAAACAGCCATCTTGTTTGAGAATTCTGTTAAATCAGCTTTCTGTTTATCAGTTAGCTTTGATATATCAATTCCTTTCAAAACGAATTCTGCACCCATTTTGCGACCGTCGAAGCCGCCTTTTCTCATTCCATGGCCGTTTGTTAACCCTGGAACCTCACCGTTCTTTGCCATTTCATCGATTTTCTTGATTGCTGCCTCCCCTTGTTCCTTGGTCATTGACCCATTGGCAACCATCTTATTGATGAACTCTTTCTGAAGATCGGCCATTTTCTTCGAATACTCTGTTACATCCCCTTTTTGTTTGTCAGTTAGTTTTGATTTGTCCAATCCGAAGAATCCCCGGATTGCTTTGCTCGCAGAAGTATCGGATGTAGCGGCAAAAACTGAGGCAGGCACCGCAAGTGCGGTAACAAGGGCTAAAACAATAAACATTTTCTTTTTATGCATTTTGATTTTTCTCCTTTCATGATTTGATATTTTTATTCTATCCATAGTATGTGTCCATTTCGTGTTTGAAAGGTGAAAAATTTTTGAACATTTTGTGAACATATAAAAATTGATTTCCTAAATTAAGCTTTACGCATCATAGTCCTTGTAACCCTAATCAACCTGTCTCAATACATTAATCATTCAAAGCATACTTTTTCTAATGGTTTTACGCCTTGATGATCTTGTAAACCTCCTTTACAACATTCTTAACCAGTGCCTTACAAACTTTTTCATGCTTTTCATTTAAATAGAGTGCATATCCTTCAGGCGTTGTAAAATCTGCCCCTGTAATCTCATAGCACCCAAGGCTTCCGTATGTATCTTCAAACCCTTTATAAAATTCTCTCAATAAGACATACAGCTCCTTACGGTTTTTGGGATTTTCCTTACTGATCTTAAATAGTGAAACAATGGCTGTTGCAGCCGAAACCGCACCGCAAACCTTTCCCCTTCCGGCAAAACCCGCCCCAAATCCGGCCAAGAATGCTTCATCGATATCCTTAAGTTCTTCACACTGATCCTTAAAAGCTTTAAATACCGACTGAGTACAATTATACCCATCGTCAAAATAGATTGCCGCCCGGTCTTGCAATTTTTCCAAATCCATATCATGTCCCCCCTCAATCATCTTTTTATGAATTGATTCTATCGAAACAATCTCCTGTTATTGTCCGCCGTTGCCTCCGTTGGGATTTCCATCCCGGCCCATGCGGATAATGAGTTTCTCAATCCTGGAAAGCAGGTTTTCCATCGATGGCAATTTCTTATAGGGGTCTCCCCTTTCCTTGAGTGTCCTTATAAGCCCTCTCAGATCCGATAGTGTTTCACTGAGGTCCACAATATCTATTTTTTGATTTGGCTCACTCACAACAGGCCCTTTTCCCTGTCCGATCGCTTCCTTATACTTAGCCTTTTCTCCTGTAAAAAGCCTCTTTCCGTTTGCAAGACTTTTCGTTTCCGAGGTCCCCAAAAGCCTTGCATAAATGGATGCGGTTTCCTCGGTTAAAGGAACCATTCCGTCCCGGATTAATGCGTTTGCCACTCTCATGGCTGCAGCATCATTCCTTAAGCCATCCGCTACATCCATCTCACCCAATCGCAGGGGACGCATGAATTGAGCGAAGGTCGCATCTATAATAAACTGGGCTTTTCCGGGTACAATAACAACACTAAAGGCATGATTCACATCTGTTCCAAAAACCTCTATTGCCTGAAAACGGTATATGATAATCGGTTCCGCACTGTTTCTAAGAAGACTTCCTAAAGAAGCGGTAGTCATATCCCGTGCCAGCCCACACTGATTCTGAACAATATCCCATCTTAGTGCTTCTCCCGCTTCCGCAAGCCGGAAATCACGAAAATCCTCTACAGCACTTCCGATAACCGTTTCAAGATCTCCTGCTGCGCTTGCCCCTTTTTTAAATGCGTTTACAGACGTACCCACACCTCCGGGAGAAGGCCGATTTGACGGCGGGCCTTCCTGCAGCATATTATCGATAGAAGTATTCAAAACACGTGTTAGAAGCTGCTGAATAGACGGAAGCAGTACTTTAGGGTCCCCATTGGCTGTCAGTTTCTCAATTTGGAGTTCCAGTGACTTAACCACATAGTTTAAGTCATCAATATTCATTCCAATAATGTTTGTCGCAGGCCCTCTGCCTCTTCCAATCACTTCGGTCAGCATTGCGCCTTCCCCCGAAAGAAGCCGTGCTCCTTTTCCCATACACTCCGCTTCCGGAACCCCTAATCCTTTTGCATACATAGCCGCATTTTCCTCTGTTAAGGGAATAAATCCATCCTGAATCAGTTTGCTGGCAAACTCCATCCCCTTAAGGTCCGACCTTAATACATCGCCAACATCAACTTTACCCATCCTTTTGGGATGCATAAACTGGGCAAAGGTCGCATCTACAATAAACCCGCCTTTACCTGGGAAGAGTATGACACTGAATGCGTGATTCACCTTTGCATTGAAAACATCACGGGCCTGATATCTTAAAATAACAACCTCCTGCGCACTATTCCTCAATAGACTTCCGATAGAAGCGATGGAAACATCCCGCGAATAGCCGCACATATTTGCAACATTGTCACGGCTTAAAGGCTCATTGTTACGCGCCGTCAGAAGATCCCGGACATCGGATATGGCCTGTCTTACGATGACTTCTAATTGGGACATGGTACCTGCTCCGGCCTCAAATAGGTCGGATGCCAAGCTTACACTCCCGGGGGAGGGTTTGGCCGTAACCGGGCCATTGGTAAGAATATCATCAATCAACTGGTTTATGATAAACCGTATTGCTTCCATCTTGATCCCGGGAAGTATTTCCGCGGCCTTAGCGAGATTCCCTTTTGCCTTATAGAGGGCTTCTACTGCTGGAATACCCTCTTTATAAATAAGCATCATCGCTTGAGGATCTTTCTTTATGTATTTGGCAGCTGCCTCCGCCCATTCAGGTTTTAGGTAGGACAGCAATATAGCAGGATTTAGTTTTATATTCGGGTTGAGCTCCAAAAGTGCATTAAGCCGTGCTGCATCCTTTGCAAGAGGTCCTGTATACTCCTGCATCACAAATTCTCCCACTCCCTTAGGCCCCTTGATATCCTTTCCCTTCCCGAAAATCTTAGGACCTACAATGGAAAGAACAACAAGGGCAGGACCTGTGAGTTCGTAAACAGCTTGCTCCACCTCACCTTGGGCCAGGTTCTTTGTTCCGCTGTATAAAGATGCTCCAAGACCAATGACTCCCGAAGAAATCCCGAAGGATACATTGTCAAAAACCGCAAAAGCAGCTCCTCCAGGCGTACTTAACTGTCCCAATGTCGCTCCCATAAACACATGATCCGCCATCTTCCTGTATCCTTCATCCAGCATCTCATAGTCATTTTGATATACTGCAAAATTGGCATTTCTGGCACCCGGACTGCTGTTCAAACCATCTTCGGCAAATCTCTTCAAGCCTTTTAAAACATCGTTTCCTTCCCATTCCCGGTCCGGATAATCACTTACCTTTACCCCCTGATCTTCAATAACCTTGACCACATATTTCATTCCCAGTATGGTTTGCTTCATTTTCTTTTCGGAAGCAAGTATTTTTAACACTGCTTTCATATCATCCGGGTACATGGTATTAAAGATATAAAGAATGAAAACCTGACCGAGGTCAGGGCCATACATATGAACTGCACTTATAATATACTGGGCCCTCTTTTTATTGAGTTTTTCACCGCCGGCAAAAACCGGCCCGATGGTTCCCAGCATGGCCGCATCATTTACCGACATAAAGTCGATGATCTTCTCCATATCCAGAAGCTCCTGGAGCGCGAAAAACTCAAACATGGTTGAAGAGGACTTGAAAACTTTTAAAATGGCATGACTTGTACCGCTTTTATTTTCAACCATGGCCTTTTGTATCCATGCTGCTTTATCCTCCACCGTTGTTAGGTTGGCTGGAACTTCAGCAAAGGGACTCCACCTTTGGATAACTCCCCCGTTTGAAACAGGAGAGCCGGATTTTCCGTATCCCTTCGACTGCTGCATGACATGGGTCAGTTCATGGGCAATAAGTATTTTGCCCGAGGTCGTATCGGGGGTATATTCCCCATTTGCAAATACGATATGAGATCCAATGGTAAACGCCCTGGCATCTAACGAACCGGTACATGCATCCGCATTCTGTCCTAAATGTATGCGAACATTGCTCAAGTCCATACCCATACGGGATTCAAAAAACGTCCGATCCTTTGGGGATATAGGCATTCCCCCATTCTGTAGAAGCCTTCCGATATGGCCTTCTACAGAAGGCGCTGCTTCTGTCATTTCGTCGGCAGTACCGTTAAATGCCTGGGTTAATTCTGCGTTTTGCAGCGGTTTCCGATGTAAGGTTTCTTGGTGCATTCCGCTTTCCGGATTCATTTTTTGCCCGGATAGTGCTGTCTCCTGATCCATAAAATCACAAGTCTTCATCTTAATGACTTCCCCGGCTATCCGGTCTGCTTCCTGTTCATAGGGGTCCTGCCCACGGTTTACCCTCATCTTCGCCTGAAGTATACTTAAAACAGCACGGTTGCCCATAGACTGCTGAAGTGTTAGTATAGACTCCTTAAGCCCTGTTTCACCGGACTTCATATGTACATGGGTAGTCCTTTCATTTTGCGGTTTTAGGGGTGCCTTCACCAATTCCGTTTTTTCGTTTCCCATAATCCCTTCTCCGACAGAATTTGTTATATCATACTCCTCGAATGCTTATGAATCCGTATTTTCTTCCTTTTCTTCACTTGCATCCATTTCCTCCAATACCTGAATGGCCCCGCTGATCCTCAGCATGGTTTCACGGATTCCGCTTATCTGCCGTTCTAATTCCGTCAGTCTTTCCTGACCTAATTTATATTCGTTCTTTAATTCTTCAATCCGGTTTTTTATCTTATCCCTCATTTTTTTCTCTCCCTTTCCAGATATGCTTATTTTAACCTTACTATTTAAAAAATCACAATGCTACAAACCCCTTTTATGCCAACCTTTTGCCATTTGCATAAAGTTCCCCGTTGATATGTACACTACCATTGGGATCAATCCGCATTATATGATATGCACCGCCGAATAAAATATGGTCATAAATCAAATCTTCTTTCTGTCCAAGCCCTGGATTTTGAGCAGTTGCCCTTGTGGGCTTCGAAACAATATGAAGTCCTCCAAAGATATCACCATAAACAATCATACCACCGTTATTACAGCCATCACTTGAAAAATTCCACATATGACTCGGATATGTTTTGTTATCTCCATCCCATTTAATTTTGATACTTTTTCCACCCTCTCTTTTTGCATTGAACCCTAAATAAGTAGTTCCAAAACCCATAAAAGGTCCCCATGCATTGCCTATAATAAGCCTGTTGGTTCCACCCATAGCCTGTACGTTAAATCCCGAAGGCGACAGATGAGTATCACCGTTGGAAGCAATTCTAAGGTTGCACATAGGTGTTCCGTTTGGATAACCCCAAATCTCAAATGCTCCGTCCGAAATCCCATCACTTGCAGTATTAGCCGCTCCATAGATTGCCCACGAATTGGATCTTCCGTTATTATCTACTCCCATCAGCTCAAATTTAGCATAGGATTGATTCTTTATACACAAAGAGCCTTTTTCCAGAAGAGCATTTCCTTGATATAGATGCAGTAAGCTACCAGGCTGGCTGGTTCCAATGCCAACACAACCGTTCCAAATGGTCATGATCTCTTTATTTTTATGGAAAAAGCCGATGGAGTCATAATCATCGTTCTGAACTCCAATCTTCAGTTTTGTATTCTCGTATCCAAGATTATCGTATGTAATATAGGCGTGATCCGAATTATCTGCTCCATTGGCTGTATTTTGAAATAAGAGGCCTCCATTGTTGCCGTTGGCAAGTAAAATGTGCTTATTGACCATCTTTAAAATTCCATTTTCAATGGTTACATCCCCAGAGTTAACATGTAGTTTTGTTTTTGGATCACTGTTTCCAATTCCTACATTTGCATTTTTGATGGTCAAACATTCGGTTTTGTAATGATAAAAACTGATGCTGTCCTCCCCATCGTTCTCAACGCCAATCTTTAATTTTGTAACTTCGTCTCCGGAATATTCGTAACGAATATAGGCATGGTCGGTAAAATCTTGTCCATTGGCTGTGTTTTGAAATAAGAGTCCTCCTTGACTGCCATTGGCTAGTAAAATGTGCTTATTAGCCATCTTCAAGGTTCCATTTTCAATGGTAACATCTCCATAATTAACATGCAGTTTGGATTGTGGATCACTGGCCCCGATTCCGACATTTTTATTTTTGATGGTCATGCATTCAGTGGAACTGTGAAAAAAGCCGATGCTGTCGATGGAATCGCTTTCAACGCCGATCCTTAGCTGGGTTGTTTCATTCCCCAGATGATGATATTGGATATATGCAAAATCACTATTATCCCCTGGGTTTCCTGTATTCACAAAGACAATTCCGCCGTCTTTTCCATTCTCCGGGCGAATGGCTCCTCCGCACACCTGCAGCTTTGCCTGGGGAGCATTGGTTCCGATTCCCACCTTCCCGTCGGTTGTAATGCGCATACGTTCCTGCCAGTTTGAGGTATTAAAGGTTATGGGCCCAATCCCCATATTATTCAAAGCCAATGGATTGCTGTCCCCGGTAGACGCTATGAACGCAGTATTGGCATTGGCACCTGCACTGCTTCCGATAAAGCCCACCTCAATGGTACTTTTATCATTTTGGCCTAATTTCAGCTTGGTGGTTGCTTTGCAGTTGGAATTATACACCGAAAGCCCCGGTAAATCATCTGTATACTGGACTTTGAGCGGAGCAAAAGCATTTAAAACCCGTTCTCCTGTCCCTGCCTCTATGGCTGGCCAATTTTTTTCTTCGGTCACTTCACTTTTAAAAATCAGCTTGCTTACCGTTAAGTTATCAAAGTTCATATTGGACCCGGTAACTTTCGTACCGGCTTTCACACGCCCGTCAGTATGCACATTCCAACTTCCTGACTCATTTTTAACTTTAGCCAAAAAAATCCAACGGTCTTTTTCATAATCCTTTATATCATCAAAGCCCTTTGTCGTAAAGATAAAAGACGGCACTTCATAAAACCGGGTATATTCCTCCTGGAGTACTTGTTCCTTTCCTCTTTCCGCCTGGTACTTATCATATTTAATGTAGATGCTGAACTCCTTAATATTGCCTGCTTGAACCTTTTCATAGGTTTCTATTTGTTTTAGCACCTCTTCCAAATTCTTTTTATAGTCGGTTGTAAGAACAAGATCATATCCCCTACGGTCAATGGCTGTCCCAATAGTGACCCTAATGAATTTAATTTTCTTACGATTGACCGTTTCCTCTAAGAGTGAGACATCAAGACCTTCCGCAATCCCTGGTGTATGTAAAAGTTCATTATGGAGTCTGCGCATGTTGATGTGGTACTGCTGGTCATCAATGAAGTCTTCCTTTTTTAGAAACATCCGGTCAAAATATCTGACCCGCTTGATTTCGTTTGCCATTTTATTTCCCCCTTCAATCACAATTTATTCAAGCATCCATTTCATCTTCCTCATAGACTAAAGCTCCATCCCAAAGCAAAGAAGTAACTCCCAGTTGGGCGTAAACTTCACCTTTCACCTTGCCCTTTTTGGGAGCCAGCTGCATGGTATGGGCTTTTACCCTGAGCTGATAGCGGGTATGGGCCGGTTTTTCCGAATCAATTAAAAACCTGGCATTTCTTTGGAAAGCATCCAGCCCTACAGGATTCCTCAACTCTAAAGATGCTGGATTCGTTATTAAATCTACAATGAAAAAATGAGGCGGTCCTTCTCCCAAAACAGTATCAAATCCGATTGAAGATGTAACGCCAATTTGAAAAGCGGAACTTCCTCCGTTATCCGTGCTGCTAAGGTCGGTTATCATTTGAAGCGGCGGTTTCCTCTCAAAAATATCCCCTTTTAACCATTCCCTTAACAGATTTTCCATCCCGTCTACAGTGCTTCTTTTGAAGTAGAGCTTCACCGCTTCCTTAAAAAAGTTTCTATTCCAGCTAAGCGGCTTGTCCGCACGCAAGCTTAATCCCATCCAGCCGGCAAGATACTTAAGGTATTGGAGCTCGTCCTCCTCAGTATTGTAGTTTTTTACAGGATATGGAATCGAGTGAGAAGGACTCATTAATTCAGGTATTCCGCCAAAAAAGTCTATCGTCAGAATATCGCCATTTCCAAGTGCATCAATAAAAGCAGCATCCTCCAGGAATATTTCAGTTTGTCCCCCACCTGGCATTATTTCTTTTTTCAGGCAAGTGGATTTCGTAATTTCCAACCTATTTTCCGCTTCTAAAGGCATTTGAAGATGGTCTACAAACTGAAAATGAATCATTTCGCTTTTGATTTCCAATACTACAATGTCATACACTTTAAGACCCGTTACCCTAATCAGGTCATCTGCTTTTAACATTTTTAAGAACTCTTTACTCTTCACTTTCACTGTCTTCTTTGGGACATTGACCTCCGCAACCTGTGATGTGAAAACCGCAGTTACTTTAGTACCGGAGGGAAAGTGAACCGAAAAATCATTGAGAAAGACAGCACTGATTTTTGTTTCTTTGGGATACTTATCTATTACCCTTATGGATAAGTAATCTCCCTCAATGGCAGATTCAACCTCTTCAAAAATGGTCTCAAAAGGTTCTAAAAACTTTTCCAATATACTTCCATCCTGCTGACTTGATGTCCTGTAAATCTCGGGAAGATAATCTAAAAATTTTATAGGTCTACTATTTCGCGGCATAATTTCGCTCCTAAAAATCTTTTATTCACGCTCTAAAATAACTTCAATATGCAAGGGGTCTATAACCGGAATTGAAGTTTTATTAAGAAGCTCTATATTTCCTTTAAATTCCTTACTTCCATTTTGAATATCCAGTAAAGTCAGTTTTCTAACATGGTCAACGCCACATACCTCTTCAATGATCTGGTAAATCTCAGACCTGAAAACAGGTCTTCCAAACTCCCATCCCTCTTGCTTCACTCCCCCAAAACAAGGGTCAAAGAAGCTTTCTATTCTCTTTACAACTCTATCTTCCAATCCCTTCCGGTCGTCTGAATACTCCAGAGCCGGGATAATTGAGACCCTGACACCAAGGGAATGTTTTTGTGCTTCCCTGACACGCAGCCTGGTAGTGATAAGGCATTGTTTCCTGAGATCATCATATATATTCTGAAAAAGCTCTTCCTTTTCCTTGTCATCACCAGCCTTTTTAAGAATAAGAATGATGTTGACATAGTGTTCCTTCCCGAATTTCCCCTGGAAGGGTACTTCGGTGTCTAAAACCGCCTTTACAACCAGAATATCTTCCGGATATTTTTTCTTTATAATATTCTCCATATCCCGAAATGTAATAGCCCTGTTTCTTTCCTTCAATTTTCCGGATGCTAAAGCCAGAAGGAGTTCAGGATTATCAGTCAATCCCTTATCCATCCCCAGAAGCTCTGCGAAACGAAGCCTGCTCCTTTCGGGTATCCGGTCCATATGGTATATTACAGCTTCGGTTAGAAAGGCAAACAACTCCATCAGCGTGATCCCCGGATCAGCAGGATGAAAGTCCGTCCACTCGGGACAATGCTTTGATATCATGGATTTTGCTTCCTCAACCAACTGGGCATAAGTCCTGTCATCCAGAGCCGGAACCGGTATAGACATCTTTCCACACCCCCCAAATAAGATTATTAAAGTACTGTGTCTTTGTCACTCACCCGCACATAATGGTCACCCGAATAGACCAGGTAATTATCATCAAGGTAGGCAATATCCTGAATGGGTCTAACTTCACCCAATTCATAGATATCCGAGGTCCCCTCAATTTTTATAAAATCCTCCGGGCTAAAGTTCAAAACGCGAATAGATGTAATCTCTTCGTCTATACCGATTTTTTGTGCAAGAGGCATCCGGATTCGGTTGTCCAAGGTCGAAACAATCACCGCACCTTGCAAATAATCATCATGATAGAAATTGGTTCTGAACTTCAGCGGCTGAACCTCAATGTCAACGTAATTCTCCACACCTATTACGGATTTTACCGTCATGGGAAAAGGATGCAAAAGAGCATACTTTTGCTCACTAAAAGCTTCATCATCCATCCTCTTTTTCAGTTCATCATATATAAAATCATCATAGGAGACAAGGAGTGCATTTCCCTGATCTTCCTTTACAGCACTTATCAAATTCATGGCAAACTCGGTGTTTTCGCCGATTATCATACTTCCTCCGGGAAAAGAAAGAAAATCAATCTTTTTGAATTCGTCGGTAATCTCAATCCGAATCCTTTCCTTGCCTTCCCCATCAGTCTCTTTTATGACTTTGTCGATTGTTAAATTCACACCGAAAAAAATCCTGTCACCTTCTTGAAAACCTTTTACCGGCAGTGTTTCCACAGGATTTCCAGCCCAAACCGTCTCAGCCAGGCAAAGTGACTTTTTTTCATCCAAAGATTGAACCCGCGTTCCCTTGGTTAAGCTGTTCCTAAGCACGGTGGGATAGGAAAATCCCAAATGGTATTGGTAGAGATTGGGTTTTATGGTTAACCGGTCATAATTGATATGGTCAACCCCGGGTACGTTTTCTATCATTCTGCAAATTTCCGTCCCATAGACATTTCTACCAAAACTCCATCCCACTCCATCCGGGCCGCCCGTCAGCGGGTGAAAAAAGGAGGAAACCGCTTGCACCACTCTTTGTTTAACGGCTTGAGCCTCTTTTATATCTTCGGGTATCACTTCAAGCTCTACACCTACCTTGATATACCCGGGTCCAATCACATTGATTCTAAAAGGAGACATCTTTTGAAGCAGTGTAAAACACCGTTTTCCCAGATAATCCTTAACATGTTTAATTAGCTCCGAACTTGGAAAGGGTTTCATTCCCTCACATTGAGGAACAAGAATCAGTGTCACCCATCCGTTTTCGGTTTCCAGTTGAGCGTTCAAATTGGACAGACATTGGATTCTGGCAATCCTTCCGCCTAGAGCTTCTTTTACAATCCATTCCATATCCGTCTTGCTCACCGCATCATTCCGGTTCTTCAACGTCTGAGGTCCTCTTAGCTTCACCGCAGAAATCTTTTCAAAATCAGAACCCCCATCGGCCCCCACCGGATTCTCCACCGCTTCAATACCGGGAAGGGATGATCGTATCTTGGAAATCTCTAAGGGAGAAACATTTCCTATCAAACCGCCGCCTGTCGCATAGGAGATCTTAATGCCGTTGATAGCCTTAGGAGGAATCAATCCTTTTTTTCCATCTCCAAAAGCAACCATCCCCTTTTCACGGTCCAGGGTATAATGTCTGCTCCCAGGACCGGAGCACAGAAAGTTGGGAACCTCCTGCCAACGTACCCAAATTTCCTTTTCTCCGGTTGCCGGATTCACCAGGGTTTCCTGCAGTGGTGTATCGTCCCCCTCACGCAGCGCCCTTACTTCCTCATCCAAGGGAACCTCAAATTCCCGGACCATTATACTTTGTCCCAAAAGTACAGGCGTACGGGATACACTAAATTGTTGCCCCTCTGTCCCGCTGCTGGAGCCCAGGCATTCCTCCAAGATTGACTCCATGTTCAGCGCAGGCACCGCATTAAAGTAAATTCCCTGTATCCGCTGTGCCTTGATGGCATCCATTTGACTTAAAAGCCGCACTCTTACATAGTAGCGGGAAACAGCATCAAATTTGTTTATCCTCTTGATATCCGCCGGGATCAAAAAAACCACCGGTCCCGATTCAGTCAGGTTGTTTGTCCCGTCTATGATATTCATATCCTTCCATTTGTAGCCGTCAAAATACTGCCAGGCTAATTTCAAAGAAGTATCCTGCATAAAACTTTGGCCTTCATTCCACTCCCTTTCACCTTTACGGTACATCTGAGGAGCAACGGAGAAATATAAGCTGAGGGGCTGTTCCAATTGGGAAGTATCAAATCCCAGGTAAAGGGAAGGTACTGCATCTCCTGTATATTCAACAGATGGTAGGAACGGAGCAATCCCGGTTGTTTGCATTTCTTTGCAAAAAGGTCCGTATTGACTAAAGATCCGGTCCGGTTCTCCTTTAGCAGTATAACTTAAGGTTATAGACCTTACAATCGGAGGGTATACCTTGCCGGTATTTTCCTTTACTGTAAGTGTATTTGACTTCGCATCCTTTACAAGCTCAAAGGGCAAGCCGTAATCTCCGCTTTTTAAAGATACTCTCAGCCAGCAGCTTTTTTCCCCATGAACAAAGGTCTCAACAAAGCTTTTGCCTAATATATTTTTAAAAGAAACCGTATCACCTTGAGTAAAATGATTTGTCTTATCTTCCTCAATCTCAAGCTTTTCCCATCCGTTTTTTCCAAAATACTCAAATTCCAATTGGGGTGAAATCCCCTTTTGAGGGTCATACGCATACTTCTTTAAATCCAGATGCAGCTTCAGTGTGTCTAGCGGCTTTGAAAACACTTCTTTCGAGCCGATATAAAATGTGTCGCCAATAGACGGCACATCCCCAAAGGGTTTAAACTCCTTGGAAACGTTAACCCTGTCCCCGTTGTTAAAGCAAAATTCCGGCTTTACTTGCTTTCCTTCTATGATAATTTGAATTTTTTTAAAAGTAATACTGTTTTTATTCTTTAAAATTGACAGGGGTAATTGTACCTTTGTACACAGCCACCTATTTTTTATGTATTGAGCCTGTTCACCATCTTGATAGGTTACCCTTATTTCGGTCTCAGGAATCCCTTTTTCACACGCAAATTGAACGGTATGCCCACCGGATATTCTCCAATCCCTGATATCGGTTTCCCCTTCGGTCTCACGGTAGCACCAGTTTGATCCCATCACCAGCCGGGTAACAAACGTGTGGAAACCTATCTTGCCGTTTGAACCTGGCTTAAACCATTGGGGTAAAACCTTATCATCTACCTGGAAGTCCAAGTAAATGGAAGCATTCGTAAAGTCAAACATTTTATCCGACCCGATATATAAGGTATGCTCCATTTCACTTTGGCCGAAGAACGGGTTTAAACCGTCATAAATCGTGCCGTTATCCAAGCCCTGTTCAGTATACCGGTCCCAAACAGGATCTACTACAAATATCCTTTGGTTGCTAACAGGCACAACAGTCAAATCCTCTTGCGTCTCATAAACCAGGGATGTCTTTTTGCTGTCGGGTTTTGTTTCGGCTTTGGTTCCTCTGGGAACCAAAACAGCTCCACTTCCCTTTACCGGCTTAAATACCAAAGGTACCCCTGCAGGAAAGGGAGGAATCGGACTAATCCCCATGATATCAAGAAAAGCCGTCCTATTTTTATCAGGAACACGGTTGTATCTTTGGATAGCAATCTCCATGAGCCTTGCAAATATTTTATGCAGCATTTGACCTGCATCATTTCCATCCTTCGAAGGAACCCATTCCGGAATTCTATCCTTTGTCAATCTTTCCAATCTTTCTTCGATTTCTTTTGCAGTAAGTTTATAAATAGTAGGATAATCCTCCATTATCCAATCCCCCCGTCATAGAGATAAAGTGGAAAGACGAGATTTTGGCGGCTGTCTGCTTTAATAATTTTATAACTTAAGTCAACCATTACCATCCCCTTATTCTTTTCATCCACCCTCACTATCGTATTTAGAAGTTCTATTCGAGGCTCAAACCTCTTTACTGCTTCTTCAATCTCCAGTTTCATGAGTGCTAAAGTGGAACTATTCATCGGTGAAAACAGAAGCCTTTTCATTCCACAGCCAAAACCGGGGCGCATCATCCTTTCCCCTTTATCCGTTTGAAGCAGCAGAAGTATAGACTGGCGTATATGGTCTTCATAACTTAAAAATTGAAATTTTCCGTTTTTTATTGTTAAAGGGAATGTAACACCACTTCCGTTACTCTTTTTTTTATTTGCATTTTCCATACGCTTCCCCTTATCCTATATATACATTTCCACTCGCTTTTACTTTTCCATTGGGTGCATCCTTTGGATAGTTACATGTCATCACGGTATCGGTGTCCCGTGCAGCAGCTTTTTTATTAATAAATACAGTACTGCTACCTGAAATAACAGTTCCTTTGTTTGAAGGTGATTCGGCAAATGTACCTCCAACGGGCAAATGTGCGGGAGAGTTGCTTACCTTACTCCCAACGGTAGCTGCAGGCATTTTCATAATAAAAACATTTTCACTTACATCACCATCAATGACTCCATCAAATTGATGAGGCATTGGCTTTGGCGGATCCGGTGTAGGTGTTTGAATCAAATGCGCATCCACTCCTTTTACACTATCTCCTTTTTTTGCTGCTGCCTTACCCATGGATACTCCTCCCAATCTCAATTTCACAAACAAATTCCCCTCGCGAAAAGCCCATTTCCAGGAATTTTTTCGTTTCTTAAAATCAACTTCTATATTCTCATTTAATTTAGCAATTGAGATAGATATTGGCCCCGTTAATATTGGCATCCCCTTTTGCATTTACTGTCGTTCCTGATTTAGAGCTTATTTCGATCTCATTTGCGCTTAATGTGATTTTCCCGTTGGGTGCTTTAATAATAATATCCTGTTCCGCTGTCACTGTAATTGTATTGGATTTTGAATCAAAAACGATGCTGTTTTTCCCTGTTTCATCTATAATTTCTATTTTTCCGGCACCCTTTGTATCGTCAAAAGAGAGTATATGTCCGCTGCGGGATTTAATCAGCCTTTTATTATTGCTATTTTCTGAATCATCCTTTTTATCTGAACTATTCTTATTGTCCGATTTTTCAGAGGGCGGCTTATGCTTGCCGTTCCACAGCGCTCCAATGACATAGGGCCTTGCTATATCCCCTTCTTCAAAAGCCAACAAAACCTCATCGCCTTTTTCAGGCAAAAAATAGGTCCCCCTGTTATCTCCTGCCATTAAAACTGCTATTCTTGCCCAGACACCGGTCTCATCATCCGTATATAACGGTATTTTTACTTTGACCCGCTCCAAGCCTTCGGGATCCTTGATCTCCAATACTCTTCCGCTAATGACCCCCATAATTGGATTTTTACCAGCGCTAAAAGCATTCATTCTTTTTTCCCCATTTCAAAAAGCGTTCTATACCCCTCCTGGCTTAGGGAGTGGGTTACTTTATTTACAATATATTTTCCGCTAAACCGACTTAAATTCTTTATATCAAGAACGGTACCTGCACGGATTTTTGGGTTTCCTACCGAAGAACCGCTGGCAGCCAAAATTTGGTCCAACAAGCCTGAGAGAATCTTCTTCCCATACTTTTCGTTTTCATCACTACTGGACAATTTGGTATTTGTAACTACAATCTGAGACTTGTCACCCGCCCCCAACTTTACTTGCTGAATCCCGGTTTGGGCAAGTTCGGATGATATGGCTCCAGAGGCATTGATTACTGCTTTATAGGACTCATTTTTCATTACATCCCAGCCTCTTACAATGATGTCATTTACCAAGCCCACCGTGCTCACCCGCCTTGTAAAGCTTAAAAGGTTTTTTCCAAGTTCCAGTTCAATTAAATTTACATCCGGTTTATTCGGCTTGAAATGAAGGGTATCTTCCTCCATCCAAGTACAATAATTATTGAGCTCTGCCAACTCTTCAACAAAAGCAAAATTTGTAATATGATCTTGTACCCTGGGAAGCTTAACGTGCGGAGTGGGCTCGACAGATGCTCTTAAATTTGCCTCCTTGGCAATCTTCACAACGATATCACTATCCGAGGACTCTTCAAAAATCCGGTAAACTGTTCCCCTGGTCAAGCGGTGAGAAAGGTCAAACCCCTCAACCCTGAAAATAGCCACCCCGTTTTCAGGAATTTCGAGGGTTATAATTGAAATTTCTCCCTTGATGATTCTTTGTATCTCATTCCCGTACCCTAGACTGATTTCCACAATGCTTCCTTCAGTAAAACAGCTCTTTTGATGGTCTACCAGCGTTAACCCGGGATCGAAAAACACCAGGCTGAATCCAGCCGGTGGGTTGAGCTGTTCAGTAACGGTTGCCTCAAAGAGTTTATTGGTTATATCCTCGGGCACTTCTACGGAATTTACTTTTAACTTTATTGTAGCTTCCTTAAGTTTATTGGAATCAAAGCTAATCACCTTGTATACCTCTTTATATCATAATTGCTGTCCCGGATGCCAATGTCAGCGGATTATCAATGCTGTTTTTTTGTGCAATTTCTCTCCACTTTGATGCATCTTTTAAAAATTTGGCTGCAATACCTTGCAGTGTATCTCCCTGATTCACGTTATACCCCTCTGCAACCTCCGTCTTACTTTCAAGCGGGTCCGAAGGTTCATCCAGATCACAGCTCTTTAAAGTCACATTCGCCCTTGCGCGCATGGGCCACCCTATGGTATTGAAGTACTCATACTTTACCGATATGTTTACCATAAAGCATGGAAAAATAAATGTCCCCCATACAAAAATTAATTTGGGAGGCGAATTCCCTTTAAATTTTTTTGTCAGATCCACAAGCTTGTTGACGTAAAGACTTACGTCAAAATTCTTGTCCGAGGTATCAAAAAGCAATTCCATGGTAAGCGTCTCCGCATCCGCGCTGACAAACTGGCAGTCCGGAATACTCGTCCCCTGTGTTTTAATTTCAGCAAAATTGTTGGACTTTGTGAGTTGATATTCAGGGGGATTAAACATTACCGGCAAAGGAGCGGCCGTAGGATCACTATAATTGATGATGACAGCTTTTACAAATCCCATCAGTAAATTCCCTTCCTTTCCTTTTCGGTTTTTCGGCTTGAAGATAATTTCCCCATAACCTTGTCCACAATGCCGTTGATATCTACCTTCTCCACTTTTGTTACCACCTGCGGCTGTGCTTTTGGACTCTCCGCCACAGCCCTTTGTACCTCTTCCATGTCAGGTTGGGGCTGGGTATTTGCGGTTTGTTTTTCTCCGGCAGCCGTTCTAATAAGTTCAAAATCCCCTAAGGGAATGGACTTTTCAGCCATTTCGTAAAGCCGCTCGAATAAACTTCCGTTTGTGCTTATCTCCGGGCTTTTCTCCATCCTTAATTCAGGAATATTCTGATCTTTTCCTTCCATGTCGATGCTTATAATGTTTTTTTGTATTTCCTTAGGTTTATATATAGCAGCTTCGGTATTCTCTGTCTCTTTCATTTTCGATGAATTCTCAGAGAATACTTGTTTTGCTTCATCAACGCTATCTACCCTGGCTTTTAATACCATGGTTTCTAAAGGAGATTGATTTGAAAAACCGTTCCTTATTTCTCTTCTCCCTGCTTTCAACAGTTCCTTAAAAACAGCCGGCTGAAAAGGGGTATCTCTCAATGGTATACTGATTTGATCCGGGTAGAGGCCCATTCCGGCATCTCCTGTTTCCATAACGTCAGCTGATGATTTTATATGTTTCAACCGGATTGCAGGTTCCAAGTATTTTTTCCCTACTTCCTGTCCCTCCGGTCCCAATATATTCAGGGCCTTATAGACGGGCCCTTGTCCGGGATGCTTTACATCGCCTATCTCCTTCTGTTCCTTAAGATTCATGTTTTTTCTCTTAAGGTCTATTTTAACCCCCGGCAAAAACCTTTTGTCATCAGGCTTTAAAACCGCCAGTCTCATGGAAGGCCTATGAATAAAGGGATCACCCGGTTTATTGGTCATTGAAACTTCCTCTGACGGACGGACATTTTCCACCCCATTTTGAGGCCTTGATACAATCCGAATCCCCTTAACAGTTTTTATGTCCTTATCCTGATGTCCCTTTGATCCAGTCAAATCTTCCCCTATATCATGGAAGGTTTTTAGATAGCCTTTTACCAATGTTTTTTCATTTAAAACTTCATTACTTTCTTCCCGGCTGGCTCCACCTGCGCGAATAAAGGGTTCTGGTGTATGTGCGTCCGAAAGACCTTCCCTTTTTCCCTGCCAAGCTCCTATCCGGTCTGAAAAGCGGTTGTAAAAGGAGTATAATCCCTCCGGACCGTTAATACCGGACAGCGCATAACGCTGAATTTTTGATAAAAACCCCGACACTTTACTGATTCCTTGCGGACTCCACAGAATACGCCGGTTTATATGACTAATATCCCTTGAACCTTGGCTTGACATCTCCATTTCTCCCACTGTAATTACTAAAACAGCTCTCTTATATCCACTGCACGGTTTGTATTATTGTTTCCCTTGTTGATCCGTTTGTTGATCCTTCCGATTTCATCAACCCATTGGACACGTTCACGATGTTCCAGCTTAAGTATTTCCTCATGTGGCCAGTGGAAATGGTAAGCAATATAGGCTACCTCCTCATAAATTTTTTGGAGGGGGTAGCCTATAATTCCCCCAGGCTTTCCGGCTCAACATGAAAGTTCTTGTCACAGTGTGGACATGTCACTTTGAGCAGAGTTGACCCACTGCCGTTAATCCGGTTATAGAAATCCTGAAGATAAGCCAGGTCCTCAACAAACAGGTTTTCAATAAGCCGGGTATCTATTTCTTCGATTCCCTCAATTTCTATAATAACCCTAGAAAGTAAAATAATAATCAGGTATGCAGGATTGGCTTGAACCCTTGGATCCTTTAGGGGTACAATCTCGTCTCCTGCTGTGGCAAGCCTCATTTTCCCTTTTTTAAGAACCCTGCTGTCATTTAAGACAATTCCCTTTTTCAGTTCAAACGGGAAGATGGTTTTTAAATCACTCATACTCTTTCTACCTTCTCACATGTAATGGTTAATGTTTCTATTGCAACTTCATTTCCCTTGGCGTTAAAATCCGGTCCGTCCCATTTGCTTGGCCAAGCATTGGAACATCTCCACCGGACCTTTTCCTCTCCCGTATCATCCAAAAGTACAATATTTACGGTTTTCCTCTCAATGATCCCGTTGACCACCTTCAAGTGCCAGTCATAGAGTTCCCTAGAGTCGGTAATTCCCCATTTCAAGGTAATATCGGGATAGCTCACCTTACCCGGCAGCTTGATAACCGAAGCAATATCGCCGCCTTCCCTGTACTCAATGACTTCCACATTGGACCCAAAACCACTGCACTCCGAAAAGCCGCCTTGGGTAATACTATCTATAATAAGCCAGAATCTAAAATTTTTATAAGGATTGGATGTCCTTGTAATAAACGCCATATTTCCACCTCCATAGTTTTCTTATTTTTCTTTAACACTAGGTCCGCCCGGCTGTTGAATAACATTAAACACAACATATTCTGCCGGTGTAGTCGGATAAAGCTTCACTTCAATAACCAATTGCCCTTGAGCCACCAAACTCGGCGGGTTTAGCTCCTCATCAATTTTAACCGAGAAAGCATCCGCGGGTGTTGCTCCCACCAAAGCTCCCGTCCTCCAAACATTTGTAAGAAACTCGGTCACCTGTCCCTTCACCGTCGCCCAAAGGGTCCGGTTATTGGGTTCGAATACAACGTATTTCGTTGCTTTCTTGATGGATTCTTCTATGTAAAGCATCAGCCTTCTTACATTCACGTAGCGCCACTGCATTTTTGTAGAAATGGTTCTTGCTCCCCAAATCACTGCGCCGCGCATGGGGAAAGTCCTTATCACATTGATACCCAACTCATTTAATGGCCCCTGCTCGGAATCTGTAAGGTTTCTTTCGATGTCCAAAACACCCTTAATAACTTCGTTTGCCGGAGCTTTGTGCACACCCCGCGTACTGTCCGTTCTCGCATACAGTCCAGCAATATGCCCTGAGGGTGGAATCTTCATCCTTCCCCCTTCCGGATGGGATGCATAGATATGAGGAAAATAGAGTGCTCCGTAGCCATTGTCCGATCCTAAATTGTTCCTTTGCTCTTTAATAATGGCAATGGCACTTTTCATATCCGGTGCATTGTTCAACACCGGGTCTAAAATGGCAAACCGGTTCCCCATCTTTTCACAGTGGAGGAGCATGTGGGACTGAACGTCATTATCCGTACAATCGGGTACACTCAAAATGGTAACCTCTTCGATCCTTTCCAAAGCATCGACGGCATTCTTATAAATTTGCGGACCGATTTGGGCTATGCTTTCATTGCTGCCCCCGGAAAGGCCGGTTGCAGTAGCCGGAAGCGCAGGCAGGTTATCCGGGAAGCCCAATCGATTGGCCCCGTTTGCGAGCCGGATATCAATCTGATCGGAATTGGCTTTTACAAAATATTTTCCATGGCGTGGATTCATGGAAAGGGGACCTATGATCTCATTCCCCGCTGTTATTGAGAATTCAATGGATTTGATGGAAATGGGGCTTGCTTTATCAAGCAGATTTTCTTTTTTAAGTTCATTTTTAAAGATAAACCTTATAAAGTTTTTTCCGATTGGTTCAATCTTATCCACTTCACAGATCTCAAGGTTTTGCGAACTGTCTGCCCCGATTTGAAGATAAGTACCCACTTCAACCCCATCCCCGGATGAGGCAGCAATCCGAATACTTTTTCTTCCTAACGACAAATCCGCAATCTTAAGGCTGCCGTCTGCGTATGCATTGCTTAATACCTTATTAAAGTAAACTCTTCCGTCCATAATCCCTGTAATGATTAAATTCTTATCCGTTTTGTCTTTTGCAGTGTTAATCAGTGTTACAACATCACCCGGATAAAATTTACCAAGATCGTTTTCGGATTTTAATTCGGCATAATTATCCTTCGCAAGCAAAAGCGGCGCCTCTTCAATTACCACTTGGACATTGGGTGCGATGCTTAGTTTATCAACTTTAATATTAATGTTCCGCCCCTGTTCCCCTTCTTGTTTTGCCGTGATTTCAAGGATATTTGCATTGGTTTTGTTTTTTAAATAACCGGACGATTTGGATGCGGAACTCACCCTCACAAAATAGCAGTATTTCCCTCCGTTTTCAAAAAATCCGCGCACTGCGTGTGTTACATATACTTCCGGTGAATAAATATACCCTCCGAAAATCTCTGTAAAGCTTGTCCAACTTGTAATAGGCGTAGGTTCATTTACAGGACCGCGTACTGCAGGGCCCACAAACGCAGCAACCCCTGTTGCAACACCTTGAATGGGTCCCGGTACAGCTTCCTCATTCATGTAAACCCCCGGTGCCATATTGGTAGAATTGAATTGAAACATTTAAAACATACCCCCTTCTAGTGATCTTTTTTTAAAGCAATATTGAATAGTCCCTCTTGCCCTTTGGAAAGCAGTATTTTCCTGGTATTTATTTGATACCCTTGTGCACTGCATTGAATGGTATATACACCTTTTTTAATATTGGAAAAAATATATTCTCCCTTTTCGTTACTAATCGCTTTGAGCTCAAGTTCCAAAATTTCAACCAGTGCCCCCTCAACATGCTGATTCCCATCTAAAACAAGGCCTGCCAGCATAACCATCGATTCTGTTTCACTTCCGTCATTCCCCGAGAAATCCGTATAGAGAGTTTTAACTTTAGGATACTCACGTACCCCAAATACGTCGATGGCAATGGTCGCTGCAACGGTTACGGAAGGGACGATGGGTGAACCAATCCCTGACCAAAACTCTGAGAGACTTTTATTTTTGTCTGTCCCAAGTACCAGCATAGGCAGTTCAAAAAGCTGGTTTTTTAATTCTCCGGCCAGGTACTTGTCAGGTATGGTAGGGTGTCTTAAAAAGGCTACCAGCACCTTACTTAAGAGTTCCTGTCTTTTTATTTCATAATCCGTATCCTTCTCTTCCTTCGGCCATGCTGTGATAAGATAATTGCATGCAATTCTTACCGGAGGCGGCTTTACCGACACAATTCCATCCACTGTCGTCCTTACCGGTTCAGAACTCCTAAGCTCAATGTTTTCACCTATATCATAGAGGAATATGCTGACAATATCCATATTCCGCATCTTTAACTCTGATTTAAAATCATCATCAGGCCGGCTGAATAAAACAATAAATTCAGTATTTTTAACTTCATCTGTCAGAATATTCTCCAGGGTTTTGCTTAAAAGCTCAATCAAAGGCTTCCTCTCCCTTCAGGCGGGAAATCAATATCAAAACGGATTCCGGCCTTTTGATATTCTCTTTTGGCAGCGTATAAAATATGTTTCATTTTCACAGGCGATTTTTCACTAACAGCAGCGACCGAAGCAGCCAGTACAATATTTTTGATATTTCCACCGGCAAGCTTAATTTCCTTCGCAAGAAAATCAAAGTCTATCTCATCCAGAAAGGCATTTTCAGGAAATGAACCATTCCATATCCTCTTTCTTAATGCATAATCCGGAAAGGGGAAATCTACACAATAGCTCATTCGCCTGATAAAAGCTTCATCCATACTCTTGCTTAAATTCGTAGCCAAAATAGAGATTCCCTCGTACTCTTCCATCTTTTGCAAAAGATATGCCACTTCGATATTTGCATACCGGTCATGAGAGTCCTTTATTTCAGACCTTCTTCCAAATAGTGCATCCGCCTCATCAAAAAACAGGATGACACCTTCCCTTTTGGCTTCCTCAAATATTTTATAAAAGTTCTTTTCAGTCTCCCCGATATATTTGCTTACGACTTGAGATAAATCGATTTTATACATCTCCAGTCCCAGTTTATTTGCAATAATCTCCGCTGCCATGGTTTTGCCTGTTCCGGGCCCGCCGGAAAAAAGTATATTGAGCCCTTTTCCCCGCGGGTGTTTTTTCCCAAAGCCCCACTTCTCAAAAACAACAGCCTTGTTTTTTGCGAAATTGCAAATATCCGATAACTGCTGCATCAGGTCCTCAGGAAGAACAATATCCTTCCAGTTATAGGAAGGCTCCACTTTTTGTCCGATACTTCCGAGGTTTATTTTAGATGCCCTCCGGTATGCCTCTAAAATAGAGTCTAACGTAACCTTGCCTCCCACACCTCCTGAAATGGAAATACTATAAGCTTCCCTGAGAACTTTCTTTATTTGTCCGGGAGTCAGTTTAAACCGTAGAGATAATTCATGCATATTTACATCAGGTTTGAATTCATATTTCCTTCCAAAAGCCTCCCAAAATTCTCTCCGCTCCTCGATAGGGGGAATGTTAAATGCCTTCTCAAGAATAACCCAGTGGTCTTTTAATTCACCCAGATCAACCCTCGTTTCGGATAGTAAAATAGCTGCATTTCCATGTTCTAAAAAGGATTCAAAAAACTCCGTGACAATGCATCTTTGTGTAATGTCCTGCAAATTTAAAAAATGAAAGTTATAAAAACAGGGAACCGCTCCGTGAAGCAGGGATTCACATAGGATACGATCCAACACTTCCTTCAACGCCTGTCCACTGTTTAAAACTTTCATTATATCGATAACCAGAATGTTTTTTCCTATTTTTTCGCAGAATAACTGTGCTTCAAACGTTTTTCCAGCACCTTCAGAACCGTAAAAATGCAATAAAAAAGGATTTGCAGAGTTTTTGACATCCAAAAGAATCTGCTCCTCAAAAAGGCTGTTTTCATATTCTTTATAAAGATTATTATTTTTTGCATAAGGATTCAAACATGCAAATGGTTTTAAGAAATGATCCAGTCTATTATTCCCTGTCAGGAAATCAACGATCCGCTCATTCAGTTTCAGGGGCTTCATGATGAAAGGAAGTGAAGATTTGGACAGTTCTTCTGCATTTAAAATATATTTAGATAACGCAGAATCAGGTGAAAAATATTGTCTTACGGCAAGCTCCTCTTCAAAATTGCGGCAGAAAAGCCTTGTCGCAAGCCACAGAGTGGGACTTTTTCTAGTAACATCATCCTGTAGGTATGCATATATTTTTTCAAACTTCAAGTCCAATTCTACTGCAAGACAAAGCACAACACAAGAAAACTCAAATGAACTTAGTTTAAAAACTTCACTCAAATGAACAAGGGGCAATCGGATCCCTTTTTCCCTGCTGGCTTTTTCTCTTGCATCAATCTGCTTTTGGAAATCCAGGAGCTTAACTAAATCTGCTTCGCTGCTTCGGTCCTCTTCCCGGTTTTTCCCGCATGAAAACGCCTGAAAGATTTCCTCTTCAGTGATAACCAGCCCCTTCAGACTTTCAAAAGGACTTTCCGTATTTTCAAATCTAAAACGATGAAACTCTATATAAAGTCTCAACATAAAGCTTTTTAAAATATCCTCAATGTGCTCCGACGGATGTTTATAAAAAGTCTCCTCACCAACGCCACCGAAAAGTTGTGCCCCCATAGCTCACCTTAATCCCATGTAATGGTGTATATCCATATATACCGCACTAAAAATCCTACTTTGTGCCAAAAGACACCCCTTGCGTTTGGGGATAATTAAAGAGAGTAGAATGGTGCAGAATTTTTGCGCTGTATATGACCTACGTTCCATTAATTAACATAAATTGTATCATCCGCAGGTTACCATGTCAATCATTTGAACACAACTAAATATTTATCCATGCACTTTTTATTACTGCTTCACTCTTCGTATTTATATTTCGCCCCAAAGCACCCCACACAATAAATTCTAAAGTTTTGATATTTTTTCTCTTTCTAACAAACTCTATATACAATAATGATCTTTGCGGAGGTAATTGAAATGGAATTTTTCAAATCGATATCCAAAAATAACCAAACAGGAGGAAAAACAAATTGCAGCATTCAGTCATCTACATCTGAAGAAAATAATACAATTTCGGAATATTCACTGGACTTTTTTGATGATACTGAAAGGTCAAATGCTTATATCTGCTCCACAAATGGAGTCCAGTTATATGATATTCAAAATATGATAAAGCTCACATATACAGGTCAATTAGCAAAAAACGGGGCTGACCAAGTTTATGCCGTTATCGGATACGGGGAACCTAATCATTGGGAAAACGTAGAAACTTTGTTAATGAATAAAACAGCCCAGCAAAGCTTTGAGGTTTTAACCTTTAGGAAAGCCCAGGGTAATATTAATGTTGCATTCAAGGATAGCGCCAATAATTGGGATAACAACCAGAACCAAAACTATGTTTTTTATAAGGATATAAATATACATTAAAGGTTTGTTAAATCATCTCTTAAAAAGCCTCTATCGGAGCTGTTTATCAATGGAATATTGAGTGTCATTTCTCAAGTTAACTTAAGATTAAGAATAAAAAATCTTGCAAGTCTTAAGCCCTCCTATAATAAAAACAACCTGAGCAAAGAATTTCTCAAGGTTGTTTTCGTTTTTACATACTACAGATAACGAGTGTAAACATAGTAAAATTCGAGAGATGAAATACCTGGTTTACTTAGGTGTCAGAAATCGAATTTTTACTTTTACAGTTCGTTATCTATAAGATTTTATGGTTCAAAACAGCTTTATATGGCATAAATCTTTTACATAAGTAATATATATATATTGGAACTAATTTTATAAGGCGGTGACGTTAAACGTGTCAAAAACTCAGATCCACGCTAATACTCATTTGCTTTAAAAGTACGCAACCCCTGTCTCAAAAGACTTCTCCCAGCAATTTGATTTGTGGAATGGTACTATTTTAATGCAAATAAGTATGGACAACTTCTGAAGAAAGGTGGCTTTGATATGGAACATGAATTTCTCCTACGTTTTATCATGCTGCTATTTAGCTTGGCGGGCAGTTTACTCTTAAGTAAATACTTAGCCTTACAACCGACAGTAAAGGAAATCATTTTACTTACGGTGATTATTGTACTCATCATTATCATTATGCTGTTGGTCAATCCCAAGAGAAAACGCAAGAATATCTCCCACACCAAACCCAAACGGTATGCCGGCAAAAAATCTTCTCACTCTAAATAATTTTCTGCACAAGGCCCCTCCCTCGCGGTGGGGTTTTTTATACATATGGGGCTAATCATGATCCATTCCATATCCGATTCAACATAGAACTTTACTGTAAGATTCCTCACACTTTAATCTTATTACAAGGTTTTAAAAAATATACCTTAAAAATATTATTCGTAGATTATGGTTGAAGTTTTCAAAACCGTTTTTTCTTTATTCACTGCTTATGATATATGTTATGAGGTTTTATAAGATTCTGCTACATTTTTTTAAATTACATGTATAATACCCTTGTTTTAGGATCATACTATACATGATCTCACAAAATAATATTGACCCCCTAAAAATTGCCTTGGCCAACCATAGCCGGGCAATTTTTTTTGCCATAACAAATCTCCAGAATTTGTTATTTTACAGATTTATATTTGTAACCATTTCAGGGAAGAATAAATCTTATAGAATACGGTAAATCTAACCTACGGTTTGGTGCTTATCGTATAACCTACAAAAATAAATATCTATCATCATTATGTTGATACAAGTAATGACACCCAAAATTCTTTTATAAAAGTAAAGTTTTTATTTGTATCTCTATACTATAATTATATAGATATATTTAGGAGTGATAAACCATGATTATAACATTTCCGAAATCAAAAAACCTCACCGAAGGAGATCTTATTGCATTAACAAAGAATAACAAATTTATTGGATATGGTGAAGTTATGGCTGTTTTAAAAGAATCAATCCTGGTAAACGTAGATAAAAGTGCCAGTAAGGTTTTTAACGAAATTTTTTATGAAAATATCCCCTATAATTTTGAAATTGCAAACGATATGTAAAACCTCTCCCGTATAGATTCAACATATTATTATTAAGCTTCCCCTGCAAGGAACTCTCAGTAAATTCATAGGTTTTGAATTATAATCCATGCCCTTTTCAAGCAATTGGATTTTAGCATGCATATTCCAAAAAGATTATGAAATGAAAAAGTAAAACTTAGATCTCTGAAAGACCTAAGTAAGTCAGGTATTTCAGCCTTGTATGCTACCATGCATACACTTCATTATCTGTAATCTCTATGGATATTTGCTTTAAATTCCAATTCCTTTGTATTATAATAGTATTACGATAAATGAAAGGGGCGTCATAATGAACACATATAGAAATATCAGCAACGAACTGGGATACTTTTTCAACAACCATCCAATTATGAGAACGCTTTTACCCTTGGACACGGCATTTCTCTTTGGTGGTCTGGGAATACTGCTTTTAAATCAATTTGCCTTCGTGGGGAGTTTACTTACCTCACTCGCATATTACAGCTTCTTACTCGGCCTACTGCTAACCTATGCCAAATTCAATCAAAAGTTTCTTTATTACGGTTTTTTCGGTTATGCTGGGATTCAGGCTTATCACATCATTCTTAATATTTTTAAATACAACTTTTTATCCTATGACTCACTGATTACCGGTTTGGTATTTGGGGGAATAGGTTATCTGGTGTTTAAAAAAAGTACCCAGCCAAACATTTAAATCATATTGAATCTTGATTATTAACATTCCGGTATAAAAAGGCAAACTGATCCAATTCAAAAAATCAGTTTGCCTTTTTTCAATTCATTCTCAACTCCCGATTTCTTATCTCAAGCACCGTGAAGTACACTTCTTCTTCTATGACCTTTCCCTTAAGTTTCCGTCAGCCCCGGTTGAATCAAAGGGCTTAGTTCTCCGGTATGGCATATTTCCAGCCTGTGCAGAGCCCTGGTACAAGCAATATATAATAATCTCCGGTCCAATTCATTGATGTAATTCCGAGATGACACATCGAATACAATCACCACATCAAATTCCAGCCCCTTGGCCATATAGGAAGGAACAATCAAAACGCCTTTTTCGATCTCCTCTTCTCCAGTTCTAATCAGCTTAACATTCTTATTCATCCCGATTAACATCTTATAAAGCCGTTCTGCCCCAAAGGCCGTTTTACAAATAATCGCAATGGATTCATAACCTTGGTCAAAATAATATTGAATCTTTTGAATCATTGTTTTGGATAACTCCTCCACAGTTTCACGGCGGGTTATCTCAGGCTTATCTCCATGTCTTTCAAAGTGAATAAGATCTTGATATCCTTTTAAGAGACTTTGTGTAAATTGGGTAATTTCATAGGTCGATCTATAACTCTGATTCATTGACAATTTGATGGAGCTTCTCTTATTTAAGATTCCCATTACTTTATCATACAACATGGTATCCGGGCTGTTTTCCATGGATTGGTTAATATCTCCCAACACCGTAAAATTCGCATCTTTAAATAACCGGTTAAAGATCATGTAATGAAGGGGTGTATAGTCTTGCGCTTCATCCACAACCACCTGTTTAACATCTGAAAAGTACTCATTTCCCTCCAGCTTTAACTTAAGATAAAGAAGAGGCGCACAATCTTCGTAGTCGATATTTCCTTTTTTAAGTCTTTCCCAGGTGTATGAAATCATTTCTTCAACATTTTCGGGCAATGGCAAATCATGGGCAAGCTTTAAAAATAGCCCCTCCTCGTTATAAAGTAATTCATATAAACGATAATAATCAATTTCAGTTACCCTCTTAAGACGATATAAGAAATCCTTGGACTCTTTCATTGAAAGCAGCCTGCTATAGGGCTTTATGTCGAATTCATGTCCATCCATCTCTTGAACCATTTCTTCTATTTTTTTCAATCTTTGCTTTTGAAAAGGACGTATTTTATCCAGTATCATATTTTCTATTCTTTTTAATCTTTTAGCAACCGGCATATCAATTTTATTATCAAGGAAAAAATCTCGTAAGTTTTTCCCTGTTTCTATGAGCATTCCATCATAATGGATATCCTCAAACTGAATTATATCCTGTTCAAAGTAAACTACAAGCCGGTCCAGTATTACACTGAATACGGTGGAGCCTTTAAATTCAATACTTTTTTCCGCCATTCGCCGCTGCTCTTCATTTTTTAAAAACATTAAACCTTCAATTTGCTGGTTCCTTGTCTGTACCTTGCCTTTTCCTTTTAAAGTCTGTGCCGCAAAACTCTCAAAGACAATTTGGTTTACATTTTCCTCTCCAAGTTCGGGTAAGACACTGGCTATATATTTGCTAAAAACAACATTGGGTGAAATAATCACTATGTTTTGATGACTTAAATGTTCATTCAAGCCATGATACAATAGATATGCGATCCGGTGAAGAGCAATGGAAGTCTTTCCTCCTCCGGCTACCCCTTGAACGATTAATAGTTCATGGTCCATATCCCTTATAATGGTATCCTGCTCTCTTTGAATGGTTTCTACAATATTTTTCATTTTTGCGGAAGAATTCTTGCGCAGCACTTCCTGCAGCATTTCATCGTCAATTTTAACATTGCAATCAAAAAAGTACTTAAGCTCTGAATTTTGTATCTTATACTGCCTTTTTAGCTGTACCTCCCCCGAAACCCGTCCGTAAGGAGCTTTATACTCCACTTTTCCCATTTCGTATTGGTAGAAAATACTGGAAATTGGAGCACGCCAATCATATACATATATATCGTGGGTATTTGAATCCATTAAATTATACAGCCCGATATAGATTTTTTCTTTTTCATGAAAACCGGATTCAACAAAATCAAACCTGCCGAAATAGGGCGATCCCAACATTTTTTCAAACTTCTCCATTTGTTTTGTTGTATTTACATAAGTTGAAGTTTGAATAGATACTTGTGAAAGATATTGGTTAACTTCAGTAAGCTTGGTAAAATCCGTTGTAGAATGGACACAGTCCTCCCACATTTGTTTTCTTGATTCTTTCAAGCTATTTTTTCTGCTTTCCAGTAATTCTCCCACTCTTTTCAATTCACTTTTTATGAACTCCAATGTCTTATTTAGGTATACCTGCTCATCCAACATATCTTGATGGTATTCGCTCATAGAACCACACTCCAATAATCTTATAAAAAAATATTGACATTCTATAGCCCATATTGATATAATTATTATAAGTAATAATTTGTTTATATTGGTTTTTTATGCTCATTTTTATATTATATGATAATGCATATGGTTTTTCAAGAATTATTTATCGTTTTTCGAACTGAATATAAAATATAAACCCACTTTCTTTGGTGGGTTTTTTTAGGCCTGTTTAAGTTGATGGGTAAAATACTCATTGTGATTATACATCTCTTTGAAAACACTTATCCTATTCATTTAATTTGCAGAATATGCCTTCAGATGCATGGAGATTAGGATCTAGCCGTATCCTGTTCTTCATATATTCCTTTTTCGCCTACAATGCCTAAGCTTAGTATGGCCAGTATGGAAAGCCCGGCAATATTTTGTGTTAATCCGAATATTCCATTCCATTTTATATGTTCAAACTCATGAAAGAAAATAAAAAATTGTTCTGCAATCATAAATAAAATGCTAAACCCAATAATATATACCGCTCTATAGTGATTTTTTTTGGGAAACCGGTTCATTAAAATTATCCCTGCAGCAGAACCGCCAACAAGGTAAAACAAAGGAATGCCCCCTATCACGGCTGTTGCTTTTGGAAAGCGGTAATATCCAAGGCTAACGAAAGTAAAATCCACAATAAACAACCATATGGGCGAAATAATCATGACCTTCCAAAGCCGCTTTATCCTATCAAAAGGTATCCATATCAAAACCGCCCCCCATAGAATAACCGACCAAAATATACTCATCATAAATAGACCTCCTCATAAGTATTATTCCATTTTTTCAGTACTTTACTACTTTTAATGAAAAAGATAAAAAGAATACTTATATTGGAGAGAGATAAAGCATTATGCTTTTAAACTAGTGCCTCGTAACGTAATTCTTTTCTAGGGTATGCGAGGCACAAACAGAGGAAGTGCATTTTTAACACTTTGAAACCTAAAACCTGTTGTGTTAAAAAGCACTAGGATACAAGGCAAAAAGTGCAAATAGGATAATTGTATCCGATGCAAAATTTCGCATAAAAATATTATTGTTTTTTGCTTTTATTTATAGATTTACTACAAAATCAATCACTTTCTCTTCTTTTTTTATATCATGAATGAATCTGTAATCTATTTTAAAAGTATTGACAACGCTTATAACATCAGCCATACTTTTTACCTTCCTGTCCTTCGCCGAATCCATCATTTCTTTAAAAGTCTTCATATTATCCACCATTAATTCTACAATAAAGCTTTTCCCATCCAAAAAAACAAACTTGCATACCATATTTTTTTTCATACGTAACACCTCATTATAATATGAATAAAATTTTATTTATATTGAATGTTAATATTTGTAAAGTATGAAATATTTTAATACAAATCAGTGTATAAGTCAATATGCTAAAGTCACAATTATACTATGACCTATGCATAAATTAATAAAAACCTGTAGGATTTCTAAAGAACCCTATTATAAATGAACAACACAATTTTTTATGAGTCTCTAAAAACAAAGGAATAACTATAAATTATACTGATTGACATTATAATCCAATATAGAGTATAATTAAAATACCGACGGTCGGTTTGGAATGTTTATGGCTCAGAACGCCTCAAAATAATGTAGAAAATACAGTATGCCATCAAAAGATTTGTCTTAAGGCACACATTTAAAGTTAAGATTGTGGCAGCACCTAGCCATTGAGATAATCTTTAAGGAGTGAGAAAAATGGGTAACAGGGTTTTATTAGTTTATTTTTCGGGTACTGGTGGGACAAAGAGAATCGCAGATACATTCGAAGATTCGTTTATACAGAAGAATTATGCTGTAACAAAGTATTCATTGGAAAAAGCTGAATATGAATTATTTAAGGAAATGAATAAAAACTTATTGGAAGAAATGAATTTAATCCTATTATTATATCCTGTTTATGCCACCGAAGCTCCAATTTTAGTACATGAATGGATTAACAGTTTGCCAATCTCATTAAATATACCAGCTGTCGTAATATCTGTGTCTGGCGGTGGAGAGGTATGGCCGAATACATCTTGCAGAGTCAATGTTATTAAAGCATTTGAAAAGAAAAAATATAACGTTGTTTACGAAAGAATGATGGTTATGCCTTCAAACATTTTTACCCCGGTTAACGATCATGTTGCCATGCACCTTTTAAAATGTATTCCCGAAAAAGTAAATAAAATTGTTAATGATATATTGAACGGAAAAAAACGAAGGACCAGACTTCATATCAGTACTTACTTTTTTAGTCTTATGCATAATGAAAGGAAGACAAAGAAATTTGCTAAATCACTTTCAGTTAAAGACAGTTGTACAGCCTGTGGCTGGTGTGTTAAAAACTGTCCACGAGAAAATTTAAAGATGGAGGCCGGTACCCCAGCATTCGGTGATCTCTGTATTGGATGCTTTCGCTGTATTTATGGCTGCCCTCATAGATCAATTTATTTAAAAAAGGGGGATAAGTTCGTTTTAAAAGACGGGTATGATATAGACGGAGTCGAGAAAAGAATGCAGAATATTCCCCTTGAACCTATTGAAAAATGCTGCAAAGGTCTCTTATTTATTGGAGTTAAAAAGTATTTGCTGGAAAAAGATTAGGGTGTTATTAAGATTTGCCAACGTGATGCTCACAAAATATCACTCCGATATTCAAATTCCCTTTCTTAAACCTGTATTTTTAATAAAATATAGTCATTCAGGGTATTATATTCTTGTTGTACTATGTGTATTTTATATTTGGAGTGATATCTTTGGACCAACTTTTCCTAGTAACTTGGAAATCTTTTCTAATTTTCTTTATGCTTGTAACTTTATCCAGAAGCATCGGAAGAAAGCTGCTTGCTCAAATGTCTTACTTCGACTTTACCGTAGCCATCACGATTGGTTCAATTTCCGGTTCTTACGTAGTACAGATGGTTCAAGGCATGTGGGTACTTATAGCGCCCCTCTTGCTTACAATATGTACCATTTTCTTTGACTACATTCATCTTAAAAATATCCGCATCAGGAAGATTTCAGAAGGTGAACCTGTAGTCGTGATACAAAACGGCCGAATTCTGGAGAAAAGCTTGAAAAGGCTGCGTTACCATTTGGATAATTTGGAATCGCAGCTCCGCGAAAAGGGAATATTTGATTTCAACGAGGTTGAGTTTGCAGTTTTAGAGCCCCACGGACAGCTTAGTGTGTTAAAGAAATCACAGTATCTGCCTCTTACACCGGAGGATATGAAAATGAGTACAAAGTATAAAGGAATGTCCACCGAAATCATCAAAGACGGACAGATATTGGAGCAAAATCTCAAACAGAATAACCTAACCCGGGAATGGCTTTCTAACGAGCTAAAACAGCGGAGTATAAACAATATATCAGACATCATCTATGCAGCACTTAATACCAGTGGGGTTCTTTATATAAGCCTAAGGCAGAGTAATCTTAAATATATTCAAAGAGTTGAGGATTAACTGATCAAGTATATGAACCTTACATGTTAACGCATGCAACAGCCTAATTTATGCAAATAAAAAGCCTGCCGTTATCAGCAAGCCTTTCATTTGTCTAATAGCTATAATTTTGATACAATTTAGCGGTTTGGGTATAACGCTAAATTGTTGCTCGGGAACCTTTACAAGTATTTTGCAGTAATTGACTCCTTGCAGTTTCGCAAGTCACCTGGCGATCCTTCAAAAAGAATCTGTCCGCCTCTGCTGCCACCCTCAACACCTATATCAATTATCCAGTCAGCATTACGAATTACATCGAGGTTGTGTTCTATGACTATAACGGTGTTACCCTTGTCAACAAGACGGTCAATGATGGTCAAAATGCCGGTAATATCGGACATATGCAGACCTGTTGTAGGCTCGTCCATTATATAGATATTGCCCTTTTTGCTTAATTCTTTGGCAAGCTTTAAGCGTTGACATTCTCCACCGGAAAGGGTGTCTAACGGCTGTCCCAGCGTCATATAATGCAGACCGACATCGACTATGTACTTCAGCTTGTTTTTTATTTCTTTTTGTATAAAAAAGTCAACAGCTTCAGAGATTGTCATTCCAAGCACGTTGGCAATGGACCTGCCATTATACTTATACTCCAAAACCTCATGCTTAAACCGTTTGCCGCCGCATTCCTCACAGATGGTTTCTACTGAATCCATAAAGGAAAGATCTGTTTCTATATAACCACGCCCTTTACAAGCCTCACATGCACCCTCAGAATTATAACTGAACAATCCTGCGCTTACCTTGTTTTCATCAGCAAATAATTTACGTATTTCATCCATTATTCCAGTAAATGTCGCTGGATTTGAACGTAAATTTGCGCTGACTGCGGACTGGTCGATAATGATGGCATCTTTATATTCCTTCGCAAAGACACCGTTAACAAGGGTAGACTTGCCGGAACCTGCAACTCCTGTAACTACAGTAAATATACCTTTAGGTACTTTTAAACTGACATTTTTCAAATTGTGTAAACTACTCTTTTTCGTTTCAAAGAAATCATTGCTTGTCCTTGGCTTACTCTTAATCGGCAGGCTCCTTCCGATATACTCTCCTGTAAGTGTCTTGGCTTTCAGAAGGTCGCTATAGCTGCCCTCAAACACGACTCTTCCGCCATTTGTGCCTGCATGTGGCCCTACATCAACAATATAATCGGCAACCTTTATCACATCAGGGTCATGTTCAACCACAATCACCGTATTGCCTTTATCCCGTAATTTTACCAGCAGTTCGTTAAGCCTGTGCACATCTCTGGGGTGTAATCCGATGCTTGGCTCATCGAAAATATACATTACATCCGTCAAGCTGCTTGTAAGGTGCTTGACCATTTTAACACGTTGTGATTCGCCGCCGGATAATGTAGACGTTTCCCTGTTCAAACTGACATAATCAAGTCCTATTTGAATTAAATCATGGAGCCGCTCAGTCAGATTTTTGATAATCGGTTTGACGTTCTGGTCATCTATTTTTTGGATTAATTCCAGAAGCGCATCCACCTGCATAGCCGTAAAATCCGCAATGGAATAGCCTATGATTTTTGACGATAAAACACTTTCGTTATAGCGTCTGCCCCCGCAATCATCGCACTGCTTTTCAGTGATGAAAGGAGCGATTTTCTTCTTTGACGCCTCCGATTTTTCACCTTCGATTTTGATGTTTTGTCTTATAAATCTCTCAACAAGACCTTCATAAGTGGAGTTCATTCCTTCAACTAAAGCCGATTTGATCTTTTCCGGTTTATGATAGACAAGCTTGTCATATTCCTCTTTTGAATAATCCTTAATCTTCTTATCACAATCAAAAAAGCCTGTTGAGGCATACATTTTCCACTGCCATGTGCCAGGTGTAAAGCCAGGCAACAAAATCGCTCCCTCATTTAGTGACTTTTCTTTATCCAACGCTTTGTCAAGATCAAGCGTAACAATCCTGCCGATACCCTCACAGGTCTTGCACATTCCATTGGGGTCATTAAATGAAAAATAATGGGAAGGGCCAATATGCGGCTGCCCGATTCGTGAAAACAGCAGCCTGATCAGCGGATTAATATCCGTTATTGTACCAAGTGTTGAACGTGAGTTGCCGCCTATCCTCTTTTGATCAACAATAATCGCTAACGATAGGTTTTCAATTGCATCAACATCCGGATGACCATACTTAGGCAAAAAACCTTGAATGAACTTGCTAAAGGTCTCATTCAATTGCCGGCCAGCTTCCTGGGCAATCGTCTCAAATACAATCGATGACTTACCTGACCCTGATACTCCAGTAAAAATTGTTATTTTCTTTTTCGGAATTTTCAAACTGATATTCTTTAAGTTATTCGCTCGTGCACCTACTATCTCAATATACTCATGTTCCATATTTGGTCTCCTTTAAAGAGAATATTTACACAAAAAAGATCAAATCACTATTATTATACCATAGAAAGTTTCTTTTTCTATCGAAAAATCCACCATTTAATACCCTCTGATACTGAAACCAATTCTACTAACTTCCACTCCCAGCATACAACTCCAGAACCTTTCCCTTGTTGTCCTTTGGTGCTTTTGTATGGTTGTCTGTAATTTCACTTGTTTCTTGCATTTCTTATAAATAAGTGGATCCCATACCCATTTGTCTCTCATCATAATCGTTTTCAAAATAAGGATTATAATCTAATTACGTCACCTCTATTTACAATATTTTCATGACTTGATTTTTCAATAAAGTACCCGCTCTAAGTGTTAACATAATATTCAACAGAGGCAGGAATTGTACTTGAAAGGTCAGGATATCAACTATGATATTAAATTAAATGTCTGGAACAACATAATAAAATTCAAATGATTCAGTAGTTAATCCCACAATCAGGAGGAAATAATATGTTGGAAAAAAATCAAAACAGCCCACTGAGGTGGTTGATATTACAAGTCCCGCAATGAATTCCATGTTGGGAAGATATTTTATCGGTCAAACCGGGTCACTGAATTTTGGCAACAAATATGATGCCTGGGGTGGTATAATAAATCCAAATAATTCAGGAGTTAATCTATACTTTGACATTTTTACCCTTGTAAGCGACTCACACAAAGGCTCAATAATAGCTCCCGGAGGCTCATTTTCAATACTTCTGAAATCCCCAGGACAGCAAAACATCACTGGAACAATCGTATTGACCTGGTGGGAGGAAAAAATCCGATAAATCAGTTTAATTGTGTTCAGGAGGAGATCAGCTATGAACTTCGCATTCATAAAAAAAGAAAAGCAGCCCAAAGAGGTTGTCGTATTGTCAGATGCTGTTTATCATTCGTACCTGGGGGAATACTTTCTGGTACACCACCAAATCCTCCAGTTCATCAATTGTAAGTATAATTTTCATTTTTAATCGATTATAGTATTATTATTCTTTCTTTTCTATTTATGCTTTGTAATGTAAGTCTCATCCAGTTTAATATGACTTTTTTGAAGATTTGAGTTCATTCTGGTTTGCCCTTTAAAAGACTCACAAATAATTAACTTTTTATACACGTCATTAGGTTCATACATCAAAGCCTTGAATTTGCTCACCTCCAGATAAATTGAACCATTTGCATCTATGTCTATTACCACAAGAATGTCTAATTCATCATTGCTACGACATTGAAGTTTGAAATTGTACGCCCCAATATAATTATTGTATTTACATGAATCATTTTCCCCTTCATAAACAACTTCAGAATCTTCAAAACACCAAATCCACTTCCGGCTATACAATAAAAAAGTTCATAACTTTTATCATGCTTTTGGAGCGAAACCTTTCTACCGGCATCAATATGGTAAACATTTTTTATTATTGCTTCTTTTATTGCATTAATATCCATTAAATCATCTCTCCAATTTATAGGTATTTTTGTAATATAATACCATATTCTGAATTTAAAATACGCTTTCCGACTCTTTATAATAGGGTGAATTTGCCATATTCAATTATTTTTTCTTACTCATGAGTTGATAACGAAATTGCATTAATACACTACATCTATAGATGCCATTCCGGCAAATCAAAGCACATCTCCTTTACATAAAACATAAAATAATACCATAAGCTTATGAAAGGAATGATCACTATGTATCAATACCCTTATAACGCTAATACTCCAATGCGTAACGCATATAATATGTACCAGTGTCCTTACTTTGCCAATACCCCAATGTATAACGCAGATTTACGGAACCAGTTTCCTAATCAATATCTTCCTAATATCAATCAAGTCAAGGCCAGTACCCCAATCATATTAAAGGATTACGGACCTTGTCCGTTTGTAGTTGATATTGAGGAAGCTACCAAGCAAAACAATAACTTCCGTCTTGCCTTATGGACAGGAAAGCATTTGCAGCTTACCTTAATGAGTATCAATGTTGGTGAAGACATAGGTTTGGAAATCCACCCCAACCTCGATCAATTTGTACGTATCGAGGAAGGGCAATGCCTTGTAAAAATGGGTGATGCGAAAGACAGGTTGGATTTTCAGTCAAATGTCAGCGATGACTATGCGTTCATTATACCTGCAGGTAAATGGCACAATCTAATCAATACAGGCAATAAGCCTCTGAAATTATATTCTATTTATGCACCACCTCAGCATCCCTTTGGTACAGTTCATAAAACCAAAGCAGATGCCGAAGCTGCTGAATAAGGTATGACCACGAATATCAAAAACTATTAAAAAGCTTTAGAAGATTTCGATGATCACTTCTAAAGCTTTTTATAAAACAATACTCAAGGGTAACATAATAAATCAATATTTCATATGCTATTGTAGAATATTTATGAAGCGGAGGAAGAAAAATGGCGACTTTTGGTTCTTTTTTCGGCATTGTTACCATGATCAGCGATTTCTGGACAGGAAGTGAATCCCCATCAGGATGTTATAAATTAATGACAGTCCAAAACAGAGAAGGAAATACGGTTAACTTCGTAATAACGCCAACTACCTACTTTGTAGACCATGTAATGATATCGGTTGGAGATCCGGTAATCGGATTTTACGATCTCAATACCCCTGTCCCATTAATATATCCCCCACAATATCGAGCAATTGTAATGGCAAGGGTTACACAAAATCAAAACATAAAGGTGGATTTTTTTAACACCCAACTAATAAGTAGTGATGGTACGTTAAAGCTTATAATCAGTCCTCTTACTCAAATTATACAAGAAAATGGGCAACTGTTTACAGCTAATATTGCAAACAGGAATTTAATTGTAGTTTTTGGAGCTTCAACAATGAGTATTCCTGCCCAAACTGTGCCTTATAAGATTATTGTCATGTGTCAGTGGAATAATCCATGATAACCCTATTATTACGCATTACTTATAATCATTAGGAGTACCCCAGTTCTCGAACCGATTATACTCCGGGTTTGTTGAGTCAAAATGTATCCATATCGGTGTATTGTCTAAATCAGGATGAGCTGCATAGAATCTTCTCTCCCCATATCTGATAGCTTCCAAAGCTAAGGGCAGCTCACGCCTAAAAATTGCATTACGCACAGCAGAAACTGCCTGACCAAATTAACCATCTACATAAACATATACATATAGAAATGGAAATCCGTTATTCGTTCTCCATTCTGCAAGCACCTCATCTCTCATGGCATTTACCTTGTCATAGGCAAACTGCAGGCCTAAGGGTAGACGGGAACATATCCACCCTTGTCTACCAGCCCATTTACGAAAAGAACACTCTAGTTAGAGTGCCCTTTAATCATAATCATTGATATGCTTAATGTTATTTCTTCTTCACTGGAATCCAAATTTCACTTCTATACTTCGGATTCCCAGTGTCCGGACTCTCATTCCACAAAATTTCAGGACCTTCAACTGCCTCGTATCCTGAAGATGGAAACCACTCTGAGTATATCCTGCCCCACACATTTTGAAGTGTTTCTGGGAATGGCCCAATCGATTCAAATACTGCCCAGGTACTAGCATCAATTTCTAACACCTCAAATTCTGCAGTTTCATTACTTGATGTTGCTACCCCAATGTAATGATCTAATTCTCCTTTCCCTTCCATTCTCCCTTCAGAAAAATTAGTGGAAGCACTAATAATGCCTGTTGGTTCTACATTTGAAATTGCTTTTAATTGTCTAATAACCTCAGGAGTTAAAAGTTCAGTCATTTTTGCAATCCTTGGATTGACACCTTCAAAAACAATTGGAACTCTCTTCTTAAATCCAACTAACTTAAAAGGCCCTTTCTCAACAATACGATAATTCATTTCACATCCTCCTTTAATTGATAGTTGAAAGGTCATTCTAGGATAAGCTTTTAGCTGTGCATTTTCACTCCTTGCTTCAGAAGGAAGAATACCATGCAATGAATGAAAAGCACGGGAGAATGAATCAGCTGAATCATAACCATATTTGATTGCAACATCGATTATTCTCAAATCTGTATCTTTTAAATCAAGGGCAGCCAGCGTTAGTCTTCTTCTTCGAATATATTCTGATAAACCTATTCCTGATAAAAAAGAAAACATCCTCTTAAAATGATACTCTGAGCAGTAAGCAATTTTAGATACTTCACTATAATCAATATCCTCCGTTAGATGCTCTTCAATATATGCCAATGCATTATTCATATTACTTAACGAATCCATCAAACAACCTCCTTTCACCAACAATATTATCAAAGGATGCATTAATCCATCCGACAATCTGTGCACACAATAATCAACTATCTACTGTTCTCTATCCACTTTGCGCGTATATACCTATTTATCAACTTCCATATGGTCACTCGTTGATTGCTTCGATTCCAAGCCATTTTAGCTTTTCAAGGTTATCTAACATGTTCTGGAACACCTCCGGAGAGTGTCCCTCCCATTCCAAGACTTAACTAAATGCTTATATCCTTCTTCTGTATAATTCGAAGGATGTTGTATCATATAACAGAAAACAAGCCAAAAGTGCAAGGCATATAATTCTGGGTCTTTATGTTCCCACACAAGAGGAAAGCCAAACATTTCATAACATGAAAGCCCGTCTGTCTTTTTGGCCCCACATTCTAAACATATCCCATCTTTCATAACTGTACTGTTATCAACCATTTTTAAAACTCCAATAATAAAATAAGTTCATTATCAGTTTACCCGGTGACGTAACGTTAATGTCAATATCTTTTTTTCTTGAGATTAATATAAAACTCTTGAAGCTGGCCTACTCAAAGGCCTACTATAAAGATATTATAGGATCGGGCGCATGACTTAATTATTTCTCTCGGAGAATTTTATCCATAGATTTGCCTTTTACCAACTCATCAATTAGCTTATCCAAATATCGAATTTCCTGCATCGTTGGCTCTTTTATATCTTCTACCCTGACACCACAAATAACTCCCTTTATTAGAGTTCTTAATGGGTTTAGGACTGGAGCATCTTTAAAGAATGTCTCAAAGTCTGTTTGTTTTTTTAATTGTTCCTCCAGCTCATCCTGAGTATATCCAGTCAGCCAGCGAATGATTTCATCAACTTCTGATTTAGTACGTCCTTTTTTCTCCGCCTTTGAAATATAAAGGGGATATACACTTGCTACGCTTATTGAATAGATTCGATGATTGGACATTGTACTTCCTCCTTTAGCAATTTCTTCTTTGATAATTTTAATACCATCCTTCAAGCAAAATGATTTAGAATTAGCTCCTTCTCCTTTATAGGATTTCTACATACCCTTCTGTTCCATGTACGCGAATTCGCTGCCCATCTTTTATCAGTTTGGTAGCGTTTTCTACTCCGACAACTGCCGGCAAACCATATTCACGAGCGATAACTGCCCCATGGGTCATCAATCCACCAATTTCAGTGACCAGACCTTTTATGGATACAAATAATGGTGTCCAGCTAGGGTCAGTAAAGGAAGTGACTAGTATATCTCCAGCTTCTAAATTTGCGTCTTCCATTCTTAAGATGACGCGCGCTCTTCCCTCTATAACTCCTGAAGAAACAGGTAAACCTGCCATAGCCCCCGCTGGAAGATTTTCTAGTTTGTACTCGCCTGCAATTATTTCACCTTCAGAGGTGATAACACGTGGAGGAGTTAGTTTTTCAAATAATTTGTACTCTTCTTTTCGCTTGCAGATGATTTCATAGTCCAGTTTATTTGTGACAAAGATTTCGCGAAGTTCTTCAAAAGTGAGGTAATATATATCTTCTTTTTCATGAATAACATTTGTCTTTACGAGTCGATCGGCTTCTTTCAGTAAAGCCTGCTTATAAACAAAGTATCGGCTAACCATACCGTATTTTGGATATTCACGATAGCCAATGAAATTGCGGACTAGGTCAATCATTCGCTTTGTTTCTTTGACTTTTTCTTCACCATCCGGCAACTTACCCAATCTCTCTAATAACTCCTTTTCTTTTTTCAAAGCTTCCTGTCGCCCTTGCTCAAATTTCCGATGGCTGGCATAGGCTCAAAGCTTTTGATATTATTGAGAATCATGGGGATAAGTGTAGTAGGTTTTTCACTCCAACGGGTTCTAGTAATATCGATTTCTCCGGCACAGCTCATTCCGTATTTGTTAAGATAAGCATAGATAGCGTCTTGAGTTTCATGTCCACCATCAAACTTAACCAGTTCAACCAAAAAGTTATCATCTTTTGCATGTTGTAAATAATCAATTATTTCAGGGTAAGGGCGAATCACATCTGCCACATCCATCAACGCCAGACCCATTTCCGAAGTAATATTGTTTGGTACAGATTGAGAAAGTATGTCTGCTGCGTTCTTTTCACCTAACCACTCGCTCATTTTTTCATTGAGCCAAAGTGAAGCATTTATGGCGGCCATAAATACAGCTGAACTTTGTGGGTCAAATAATATTTTCTTTAACTCTTGGATATCTTCTATTATAAAATCAATTAAATTCGTTCCTGATTTCCCTTGAATGTTTTGTTTCAACTCTTCTATGGAAGTTTGACTTTTTCTTATCAAATCAGAAACAATTGACGGACTGGTCGCAAGCTTCGCTTGCTGCCCGCCCAAGCTTCCTGGATTGTTTTCGATTTGTACTTGAGGTTCTGCAGGCGGCTTAACTTTATCACTATTACCAGAACTCTGCTCTTTCTTATCATCCGGTATACATTTTATAAAATCTCGCTCTATGATGGTCATAATTGCGTCTTTTGTGAGCGGTTCGAGTTGTCTCATGTTATTAAACAACATTTTTCTACCGTCTGGTGAAGCCAGCATTGGTGTCACATCATAAAACAACCTTCCACCAGCTTTAAACCAGTTACCAGCAGATATTAACTTCATTAAAGACATTCCCAATGGTTTCAAGGGGTCGGTCATCATTTGTTGATGTCCAACAGATAAATAGACGCGGTTTTCTTTATCATTCGCTTCAGGGATGGGGTATAAAGTTGTAATCGGCCGGCTTTGGACAATGTAAACTGTATCATCAGCCAAACACCATTCGATGTCCTGGGGGCAACCGAAATGTTCTTCAACCTTTCTACCCATGCGTTCAAGCTGTAAAATCTGTTCATCCGTCAGTGCCTGCCTATTCTGCAACTCAGACTCAATTTCCTGTTCCTTCGTTCCGCCATCTTTTAAGGCATAAATAGCCAGCTTCTTAGTGGATACCTTCTTATCGATAACCTTGCCTTCACGTACTTTATAGATATCAGCATTCACCAGACCGGAGACCAAGGCCTCACCAAGTCCAAAGCTGGCATCAATGGATAACACCTTTCGATTGCCCGTGACAGGATCGGCGGTAAACATAATTCCTGCCGCTTCAGGGAATACCATCTTCTGAACAACCACAGACAGGTGTACTTTACGGTGGTCGAAGCCGTTTTGAATGCGATAGATTACGGCCCTCTCGGTAAACAGCGATGCCCAGCACTTGCTGATATGCTTTAGGATTTCCTCCTTACCGATAATGTTCAAATACGTATCCTGCTGGCCAGCAAAGGAGGCCGTCGGTAAATCCTCTGCAGTTGCACTCGAGCGTACTGCATAGGCATTTTTTTCACCAAGCCTGGAGAGAAAGACGGTGATTTCTTTATAAATATCTTGAGGAATGGCTATACCTTCGATGACTCTGCGAATTTCACGGCTAAGTTTGCCGATTTCATCTCGGTTTTCCACCTTTAAAATCGTTAACTGATTAAGCAATTCGTTAATTGATGACATTCCCCCAATGATTCTTTTAAAGGCTTCAGTAGAAATACAAAAGCCATCAGGTACACGTATCCCTTCAATCTTGGAAAGCTCCCCTAGGTTCGCACCTTTACCCCCAACAACTATAAGTTTAGTTTTGTCAATGTCCTGAAAACCAAGCACATAAGAACTCATGCGTTTTCCTCCTTTGGCAATTCCCTTTTTGATAATTTTGATACCATATTCCAAGAAAAATGATTTACCGAAATATTATTCTTGCCTATCTATAATGTACCTTTTACAAATATTTAATATACCCCGGCAATTCTCTTTCAAGAGGCTGTTTGTAAACCGTGTTATTGAATTATAGCACTGGCAAATGAGAACAAATAGTCTATATTTGCAATTTTTTATGTGTTATAATTAAAGTGGAGAGAATTATATTTTTTGATTCTATAGAAACTGGCCATTTACAGATTTCCCCATACCGTAGGTAATTAATTCTTCTTCAGAATCCGCATTAGTACCTCCACACTCGGCATACCGTATTCTTCTTTTCCCCATTCCTGCATGCAGATACTATTTACTATGGAAAAATACCATGATGCCAATCTACATGGATCCTCTTCATAAAATTCGCCGCTTTCCTGACCTTTAACAAAGATAGGAAGCAGTAAGTCAATTAGAGTATCTGCTGAGTACTTTTTTAAATTCTCTGTTGCCTTTTGTGGAATATCCTCATCCATCCTAGTAGTCTGAATTAAAATAAAGGCATTTCTATTGGCTTCATCCAGCATATTTTCAGTCACAGCTTTAATTTGCTCATATGGACTTCCCTGTAACTGATGGAGGTTCTCGAGTTCTCTGCTTGCATCTTCTAAGAGTTCTTGTATAAGAGTGTTAAAGAGTTCTTCTTTAGAGCTAAAATACCTATAAATCAACCCTTCACTGATGCCTGCTTCGGAAGCAATCATGCTAGTCTTCGTTCCAGAATACCCATATCGGGCAAATACCTTTAGTGATGCCTGTTTAATTTGAGTTGCACGCTCATCACGAATTATCTCAAGCTGTTGTTTATTTAATGGAGACATTTACTTCACCATCCAATCTATTATTCACTTTACCATAAGGGTTTGAAGCCACTCACTATGCAATTTACTTTTGCAGTATAGGTATGTGGGGCATTACCTTGCTCCGCAGAGCCTCACCACGTATGGTAACCCATTGGTCAATACTTCCAATTTTAACAAATCCCGCTTCTTCTATACCTTTTAGGTTGCCAATTTGAAGCTTTCTGGCATTACTCTGCTGATTACGCTTTCGCATAACAACATTGTATAAAATATAATTTTTACTCACAGTAATATTTATCCTTTTAGTTCTGTATAATTTTTTATTAATGAGTGAATTATTCACTCATTAATAAAAAACAAAAAACTACACAGACTGTCAACAGGAATTTTTCTGATTATAAAAACAATCAGCACACACGCAAAAAATCCCCTACTAGAAAATTACCAGTAAAGGGGCTTTAACCGACTAAATTGTTATGTGTAGAAATCCAGCTTCATATTTCGGTCTCATCTTTTACCTGAACACCAACCTACCATATCATGCATTAATGCTGCATTTGTGAGTACATCATTATCGCAAGAATCGCTTTGAACGTTTATCAATTACACATCCAAGTAACTGTCTCCACGTGCTTCGTTTAAGGAAAAATATCCTTAATATTTCCACTAAAAGGTACACACACCAAAAAAGTAAACACCCCTGTTTACATTCACCTTATATTTACATTTGAATAGTGAAATTTCAAAGAAAAAGAACCCCGCTTTTACCCCTAAAAGCAACGAAAGCCCCTGTAATCAGGAGCTTTGCATTGCATTAAAATTTGAGTAGTATTGTGGTGGAGCATAGGGGATTCGAACCCCTGACCCCCACACTGCCAGTGTGATGCGCTCCCAGCTGCGCTAATGCCCCATTCGAAGATTAATCATTATCACTTTTACATAATATTTTACATACATTTTGTACAAAAAGCAACTGGTAATTATATTTTGATTAATAAAAACATCTATCCATACTTTGTTAATTGGTATCCGCCCCATAGCCCACAATTTTTTAAAAACTGCCAAAGCACTAATCTGCATAAATGGTTTCAGTGGTATAATCCACCAATATTGCTCTGCCATCGTTTTCAACAAAGTTTACGATATTTGCCATCATACTGTCTGCATGGCTTGCTTCATTTGAAACACAGGCTGCACCAATCACAGCATTTTTCCATTTGTCATTCAGGTCCACCTCTGCTACAGAAGCATTAAACCTTGATTTCAACCGTTCGATAATGCTTTTTACGATATGCCTCTTTTCCTTTAACGAAAACGCTTCATCGATTGCTAGCGTGATTCTTAAAACTCCGATTACCATATTGCACCTCTTAAAAGATTCATTGGATTTCATCTGTTTATTTTAAAATCAAATCTATTAAGCCTATTCTTAACATATTATAACACAAAAACATAAACTATAGAATTTTAGAATAAAACTTGTTATAATGTATTTGTTTGCAGCAGCACTTCCTTCAGTTTAATCTTTTTCAAGGAGATATCAAGATGCCAAAAGTTCTCGTGATCGATGATGAAAATACCATTTTAAAAAATATTGAATTTGTACTGGGACTTGAAGACTACACGGTTCTTACTGCTTCAGACGGAGAAGAAGGTATCAATCTTTTTAAAAAGAATTTAAATAGCATTGATGTAGTCATTACGGATATGCGAATGCCTAAATGTTCGGGGATGGACGTATTAAAAGAAGTTAAAAGCATCATGCCGGAAATGAGTGTTATCATTTTAACAGGTCATGGAGATATGGAAAATGCGATTCTTTCCATGAAGGAGGGCGCATTTGAATATCTAAAAAAACCTGTGAATGCAGACGATTTAACTATCGCCATCAATAATGCAATTATCCGGAAAAACCTCTTACTGGAAAACTCCAGAATGCAGCGGGAGTTATTGGAACATAAAAATTATCTTCAAGGGCTTCATGACTCAGCTCAAAAAATTCTCATGAATATGCTTCCGGAGGAGCTTCCCGATTTGAAAGGTTTCCGGTTTGGCGTAGAATATAAGAGTTCCGATGCAGTCGGCGGCGATATGTATGATATTTGCGATATAGGAAATTATATCTGTTTTTATGTATTCGACGTCTCAAGTCATGGAATTTTGGCTTCAGTCATTACCATTATTTTAAAAAGTTTCATACGAAATATTGAGTATAACTACCGTCAAGGTATTAATAAACGAAGATTTCCTGAAATTGTGGCAGACCTCAATCTTGAGCTTGAAGCCAATACAGCGCAAAATGTTTTTGCTACATTATTTCTTGGGTTTATCGATAAAAAAACCAAGGTTTTTTATTATGTATCAGCAGGCCACGTTGTCCAGTATTTATTCAATGGAGAAACTGTTGAATCACTGCCTTCCACAGGTACAATCCTTGGGGTTTTCCCGGATGCCACATACTCCTGTAATGTAATCCCTTTAAAAAAGGGTGACAAGGTCCTGCTTTTTACGGATGGAATTATTGAAGCAACCTCCAATGATAAAATGTTTGGCCCGGATAATCTCATATCCATTTTAAAAAACTCCCACTCCAAGCCTATTCAGTCGGTTACCAGCGAAATTTTAGAAACGGTATCCGATTTTGCAGATGGGGAATTTCATGATGATGTAACTCTGGTAGGCATTGAAATTGTTGATGTGTAATTCATTAATTCTGAATCGGTTTTAACCAGAAAGCATTTGAGTTCGACATTTATTCACCCGACGGAGGTCATTATGAAGTATCATAACCGTGAAAATTACGAGGAATCTCTTGAGCTCTTGGACAGTATTCTGGACGCCTCTTCCGAGTACGCAATCATCGCAACGGACTTAAATGACCGTATTTTGCTCTGGAATAAGGGTGCAGAAATACTCTATGGTTATTCTTCGGATGAAATGGTAGGAAAACAGACTCCCATGAATCTACATAAAAAAGACACCATAGACAATGATATCCTCTTTATTGCGGAAAACACCTTTCACTCAAACATATTTGACTATAAAACCAATGCCATCCAGAAGGACGGTTCAGTAGTACCCGTGTCCATAACAGTCACCCCTCGAGTAAACAAACATGGCGAAACCATCGGATTCCTTATTATCGTCCGTGATATCACGAAAATAAAACTCCAGGATCAATTTAGAGGTGTTCTCATCGAAATTGCACATCTTGTGAATATGTCCCGTGATATTAAGGAAATGTGCAGTTCCATGATCAGTATCATCAGCAATTTTTTAAATATTCCGTCGGTTTTTATTTGTATGTTTGATAAAAATAAGGGACAATTTCATGTAAGTTCTCATACCGGTTTTTGCCGGGAACATTGCTCTCATACCTGCAAATACATTGACCGGGGTGGCGAAGTACCGAAAGGCGTGGAAGGGTGTTTTTCAACCTATTCCCAGCTTACCATAAATTCCGGGCGGCTTGCGGATCATGCCATTTTGAACTATATTGACTTAAAGAATTTGACCCTTGCCGACACCTGTATTGTACATATACCTATTTTATCGGATATCTCTTTAATCGGGATTCTTCATATTGTACTGGATACAATGCGTAAAGAATTTTTACTGACTGAAACACAAATCTTAAGCTTAATTGCAAACGAAATATCTGCCGGCATTCAGAGAAAACAACTGGAAGAGGAAATCAAACAGTATGCGAATAACCTTGAAAGAATGGTTAAAGAGCGAACCGATCAACTCAGGGAAAAAGATGCACAATTGATTCAGTCCGGAAAACTTGCCACCCTTGGAGAAATGGCAACAGGAATTGCCCATGAAATCAACCAGCCCTTAGGCGGCATCAACTTGATGACACAAGGCCTCTTAATGGCAAAGGCAAGGGGAAAGCTGGATGACGAAATTCTCAATGATAAACTAAATTCCATTCTTGAGCAAATTGAAAGAATCAATAAAATAATCGCTCATCTTAGAACATTCGCAAGACAATCGGAGGAAACCAAGCAGGAGTTGAATGTGAATGCACCCATCATTGATGTTTTTAAGCTTATTGGTGAGCAATTAAAAAACAGGGATATTTTCATCGAACTAAACCTTTCCAGTGATTTACCATCCATCCTGGCAGATCACAACCGGCTTGAACAGGTTTACCTCAATATTATCGGCAATGCGCGTGATGCCCTTTTAGAGTTTGAGGACTTTATCAACAAGCTTAAAAAGTCCGAAGAAAAACCTGAATGGGTGGATCAATGGAAGAAAAAAATCTCCATTGTATCTTATCAAAAGGATAATACGGTCATCGTGGAAATTTCCGACACTGCCGGCGGTATTCCAAAACCTATTTTACATAAAGTATTTGAACCTTTCTTTACAACCAAGGAAGTAGGAAAGGGCACAGGGCTGGGTCTTTCCATTTCCTATGGTATTGTAAAGGACTTTGGCGGCACCATTGAAGTTGAATCCGAAGAAATGAAAGGAAGCAAGTTTATTTTAAAATTTCCGATTTTTAAAGGACAATAATAAAAGACTTTAAGGAAATTCCTCAAAGTCTTTTGGTATGCCGTAATTAATACCCCACATATCCCCCGCCGTAATATCCTGGGAAAGCTCCGTAATATCCGGGATAGACATTATAACCAGAGTAAGGATAGTAACCTGGGAAAGCATTATAATAGTACGGGTTTCTTCTCGCTAGTAATTCCCGTATAAGTAACGCACCTATAAAATCCCTTAAAATGCGTCTTCCTCCAAAGAAAAACTGTCTTTCCTCACTCTCTTCCCCTTCAACCTCTACTGTATTCTCGACTTGCCCTTCAACCTCTTTGTAAATATTATCAACCATTACATCCAGTTGTTCTTTATTGGGTTCAATCATTCCACCATAGTTCGCTGTTAACATATCGCAGCTTTTTAAAATCGCAGGGTAAACAATATTGTAGGTCACCGGATACATTTCCTCCAACTGCTGCTGAGGCATTTGCATCATGGGACAAAACGTATTGGATAGGTTCATTGCCTGCAAACCAGGCATAAGGTTATTATTATCATATACCATAAGATGTTACCTCCCGTTTAAATTATTGTTATGTACAGTTATATTTTATGCACAAACCTCACAATTGGTTAATAAATATTCTTATTATGCAAACCTTCAAGCCATTGACAGTAAAAGGTGCGGGGAATATAATATTATCAATAAGTATAAATTTGAATAATTAAGTTAACATAAACATACTTGCTTATTTTCATAAAATATTTGTATGGAATGATTATATGAGGTGTCCAAATTGTCGACTAGAGAATCCAAATGATACGATTTGATGTGATTGGGCTATGACTTTTCTATAGAAGAAATGAAAGAATCCTACCTTTTAAATACAAAAGCATATAATGCATAGAGAAAGCACACAGACTTAATAGTCCTTACTGGTTGGATTACCTCTTTTTTTGGCGGATTGTTGGGAATATTAATTGCTTATTTAATAGCTTGATAGAATAGAATTCTCATTAATGGAAGTCATTGTATCCAATGACTTCCATGGAAAAATTTACAGCTAGATTCTTCTCTTTTTACGCTTTTCTATGACTTTGCATCTGCAGCAGGACCCATGTTCTCATCCATTGTTGTATATTTATACATTATTTCATCTATCTTCAGTTGAATTTAAAACGTCTATTCATCATCTTTATTTTTGTAATAATCTATTGTATAGTAAAATATCACTAAACCCAGTCCCCAGATTCCACTATCAATGACTCTGTCCGTACACCCGTAATATGCATACATCAGCGCTTGGATTAAGTTTAGATAAGCATCCGACAACAAAAAAATTCCTAAATAACCTACCCTATTAAATTGCTTAATAAAAAAACTTCTTATTAGATCCATCATAATTGTTTAACTATCTGCCATTTCCTTCCCCAAGGAAACGTTGCCCTTTTTAATATATATGTAAATTGTACCATTACAAATATATTATTTCAATAAAAAAACATACTCCATCGGCATGCTCAAGGAGGTATATCGCAAAAGGAGATCACGGTTATTATTTTCAATATTCCTTTGCAAGAGCCCAATTTTTCCAGCTTACTATATCATCAATTCACCCTCGTTCAAAAAACCTTATCACAGTGATTTGATTATATGAAAGATTACTAATAAATTCAAACGATTAATTTCTTATTTGGTATAACTTTTAACCATTTCACTTAGGCATTTTGTACAGTATCCATTGCAACGGATTTCCTCGTAGCGTGTTATTTTATTTTGACATTGATCTCCTTGACATTGGTTAACCAATTCATGAAGGCATGCCTCACAATATTCCAGCTTACTATTGTTTTCATAGTACGACGATCCACATTTCATACAAGTGTTCATTCTTTACTCCCTCCTCATGTATCTATATTCTTCATTTAAAGGAAAATTCCTTCAATAATATGAAACATCTAGAATTTTTCTTCCTGTTATTTTTGTTAACTTAGAAAATACAGGACATATTGCTTGATAGGGATATCACTCAATATATATTCGAAATAAGAATTCTTTTTAGAGCCTTTAAAAACGTAGAATCCATCCTTCCATTTATTTTTAAAAAAGAAATGAACCGGCTCTCACAAAGAACCAGTTCATTCCTTTTTTGTACTGCAAAATCTGTCGTACCTATATTTACCCCTAGCGCAATGTTCTTAAACATTTCTGCAAAATTTTTAAATATGATTGAAATCCTTATATATTCAATAGAAATTGTGATACCTCCAAAAAAAAACATTCAATATAGATCCCTCCAACTGACTAAATATGCCTAAATGCACTATATCATAATGCAGCCTATATAGTATTGGGAAATGAATTCAAATGCTCCATTAGTCAACTCTATTAACATATAAAATTAATTTGTCATCGCCAATGACAAAACATCTTGACTCTACAATATACTTCCGGCTTCCCATTTTAAATTCATTTACTTTAAGAAATATATCGTTATATAATTCCCCGTTGGTCCCTCCCAGCATGATTTCTCCATCCGGCATGCTTTCATGTTCTACAATTGTTTTCTCTTTGATATCAAAAAACACCACTTTTATGTTTCTCATAACGCAATAATCCTCCTTTTATCATTACCCTTCAACTCAATTTAAACATCCCAATTCATACAATAAAATATATTTTACATCAATTCCTAGCATTTAGGATTCTTAATCATCCCTCCAAAAACACTCCTTATGCTGATCTGATTTATGTAAACAGATGCGCTCCTTAAAATCGAATCTGTTTATAATTGTTATAGAGATAACGAACTGTAAAAGTAAAATTCGATTTCTGACACCTAAGTAAACCAGGTATTTCATCTCTCGAATTTTACTATGTTTACACTTCGTTATCTATAGGTCTATTATTCCACGAAAAAAAATAAAAAACCACTCATTGATCCTTAGTGGTTCTGGTTTGCATAATGCAAATTGCGTCCTCAATGTATTCATAATGTTGGTAACCCTTTAAGCTTTAAAGCATTCAGTTATTCTTCGTTTCTTTCTTAATACATTTATTGCATGTGTATACGATTTTAAAAGCATTGTTCGCTTCCTCCGAAGGCTCTGGAATATACTTTGTTTCCATTTCTTCACCACAAATTTTACAGTTCATAAAATACCCCCTTACTTTTTATTAATGCTCATATCCCATATTTGCATAGCAGTACAAACAGTGATGTCCGCAATTTTGAACATACATTCCTATATCCCTGGACTTTGTACATCCACAATCCTTTCTTTGTCCAAAATCTCTTGCCCTGCTGCATTTTTCACCAAATAGTTTTTCTAAGAAACAACCATTGATACAGCTTGATTTTTTTATACCCGGCACCGATTCAAGCAGCACATTTGAGCAAGAATAGATCTGGATTTTATACCGTCCCGCAATTTCGGTCATTCGTTCTGCAAACTTGACTTTCAAAGTATTTGACAAATTCATATGCTTAAAATTTCTCTTTGCAAACCTTTTTTCTACTTTTGGATAAACCTCTAGAAAGCTGGTTGTAACCCTTTCAATACCAAAGGAGCTTAAATCCCTGCACAGGGCTTCAAACATATTGAGTCGTGCTTTTCCCGGAAGATGGGTGGAATTCCATTCACCTTCCGTCGAAATGATAATGGGATCAAACCTCCAGTTGATATGCCTCGGGCTGTATTTTTTGGAAATCGCATCAATCTGCCAAAGAGATTCTTTAATATCCGGTGTATGGGGCTCCAATACTTTTGAATATCCATTCACCGTAAAGTTGAAAAATAAGTTATACCGTTCCAAAAACCCGGGCTTTTTAAGAAAATTAGAATAATTTTTACTCCACAATACTATACTATGCACGTGATCCGGATTTAGATCAATTTCAGAAGGTTTATGATTATATAAATTTTTTATAACCACCTTCTGCTCTTTTAGCTTCTCCTGCAGCCATTCATAATAAAAAGCGGGTATATCTGTTCTTCTGCTGCAACTTATGATCTCCTTCATTTATCCTCCACTCAAAATAACCTTATTAGCAACATAGTTCATGAAAATGATTTTTTCGGGATAAATTAAGTTTTTATAATATAAAATTAAGGAAATTGAAGCACAATGTAAGAGTTTTATATCATTTAATATACGTATAAAATTTTTAATCCTAAATAAATAGGTGAAGACCTCCTTACTATAGAAACTACGATAAATGAATACACCTGTCCATCGCATGGCTTGTAAAGACGTCCGTCACATGTACTGCCAAATTGTTGATCATTATCACATTCTATATAGATTTCTCCACCTGTTTTTTCAACATCCTTCTTATACCTGTCCTCTGCTTAACCGATGCTCATTATGCTGCTTCCAAGCGTTTTCTGATTAATTCGCTAAAGACATCTACAAGTTTCGGATCAAAATGTTTTCCTTTATTCTTTTTCATTTCTTTCAACGCTTCTTCCACAGAAAAGGTTTTTCTATAGACCCGTTTTATGATCATAGCAGAATAGGAATCGGCAATTTTTAGAATTCTCGCTTCAATGGGGATATTTTCTCCTTTAAGGTTGCCCGGGTAACCCGACCCATCCCAACATTCGTGGTGGTATCTTATCCCATGGATAGTTTCCTCCGGTAACTCCATATCTTTTAGTACATTAAGTCCATAGTTTACATGATTTTTAATGAGCATATATTCCTCTTCTGTCAAGGTAGAGTTTTTTCTCACAATATCACTGGACACAAGAATTTTCCCCATATCATGAAGCCATCCCGCCGTGTATAATGCGTCCACATTTTTTTCGGAAAACCCCACTTCCTTTGCCAAAGCAGCGGCATATTGAGCAGTATAGCCTGAATGCACATATGTATACATGTCCTTTTCCGCCAGTACGTTGAGAAGCTCATATCCCTCTTGGGGAAGAACCGGCTTTTCCTTATTGATAAAAATGTTCAGCCTGTGGTTCTTATACTTATTATAATACATATTTACGTCTGCTGTATGAAGCAGCTTTTCAATATCGGTATGGGTTGATGTGGAATTTGCCTGCCCTATGGAAAAGGACAGATTAATCGGATCTATTTCCGGGTCCACATTAAAAAGTTTATCCCTCATGACATTGAAAAGCCTGTCCCCAAGTCCTAAAACCCTTTCACTTCCGTCATTTCTCACTACAATAATAAATTCATCGCCACCAAGCCGACCAACGATCCCTTCAAAGTCCTTCGTCTCCTTTTTGATAATATCCGCCACTTCAATAAGTACTTTATTTCCTGCAATATGTCCATAAGTATCGTTGATCTGCTTAAACCGATCCATATCGGCTATCAGGACGGAAATAGGGCCGTTTTTTTGCATTTCCCTCGCAGTATCTAAAGTATGCGCAAAGGTTGCCAGCTTTGTAAGTGAATCGGTAATGCTTAAAACCTTAAATTTATTCCGTTCACGCAGGAGCTTTCCAAACAGGTTATAAATGAGCGTAGCAAAAATAGAAAAGTTAAGCACTCCATTCGCATTTCCCATGATCTTTGATTTTGTTACTATGCCACCTGGTGTAAGCATCAGTATATTTACCGCCACAAAAGTTCCTACAAGTATGGAAAAAATGTAATCTTCTAAAAGCAGCAAGTAACATAGTATAAGAAAAGACCATTTGTTTGTGACAATGTCATAATAGTAGGGCATATGGTAAATTTCAACCACAGCTATATAAGGTATAAATGAAACGAGCGCAAAAACATATTTATAAACTTTCTTAGAAATATAGAACTTCGCTGTCAACATCGCTGCTATAAAAGCAATCATAAAAATTATGGCAGGAAAAAAGCTTCCGCTTCTAAATGCAGTATATATCGCAAGGATAACAACCGTTATCACATAGACGCAATCTTTTGCATTTTTTTTGAAAAAAGAAAGAAAATTTTCCTTTTTATCTTGTATTGACATAAACATTTATACACCTCTCGTTTAAGAAATCTTTTATTAGTTTACACAATATTACAAAAGTATTCAATAGCAATTCTTTTTTTATTCTATCTTTGTGAACCAATTACAAAAATAAAAAATAAATTCCTACAAAATAATTTCCACATAGTTCTTCTTGGAATTCAATAATCATATTCTAACATTCTATGGCTGTACTTTTTTGCATTGGGATAAAATGATTTTGTTCTTAAAATGGGATGGGCTTTTATAATTCTTTATCCTTACAGAATATCCATTACCCCCAAAAACAAAATCCTTCTACCGGTTTCTTTTACGGGTAAGAAGGATCTTAACATCATAATATTTTAAAATAGCAAAGTATACATGATAGAACCCCAAAATGAAGTATCTGGTTTCCCTTAATGCTTCCTAAGACAAAACTTGCTTTCTAAGTATGTTAACGCTAGACACCCAGAATATCCCTTACTTTCTGCTCACTAACATAATTTGTTTCCTTCATGAGCTTTCCATCTTTATAATATCTTAAATAGGGTATCTGATCATTCTTAAAGGTAGTTTCTTTAAAACGCATAAATTCACGTGAATAGTCCACCTTATTGTATATTAATTCATAAATATCGATCTCTGCTTCCACTGACATATTGTAAATCCACCGCCTCATATCCCCCCACTGAGGGCACCAATCCTGCGTCATAATAACAATAACAATTCCTTTGGAAGCAATGACACTGCTGTCAAATTCTCCGTGATTTAAAGCATACATTGCCTGTTCCTTTGTCAAAACAATTCTATTAACCATACCTACCTCCATATTCATTGTCAAGGTTGTGTTCATCCTTATAAAAGCTGGTATCATCATCCATATTACCGTTAAATATGTCTTGCCCTATTTTAATCAAGGATTCATTGGAGTATCTACCAAGTATACCCTGATTTGAAGTTGTTTAAACCATCTTTTACGTAAACAATACATTTAATACCATCATATTCTTCCTAAAACAAGCAAGTGCATATAATATTTCAAGGCCCCCAATTTCATTTTTGAATATAATAGAACATATTGATAGTCCTTTTTTACCGTTTCCCAATCCTCTTGTTTTACACACTGCTGACCATAATATACAGCATTAAAAATTTCTGAAGCTTTCTTAATATCAGGTCCTTCGCATTGTTTCAGCCGTTCGGCATATTTTAAAGGGGTCTCTGAATCCTTCGTCTCAGCCCCTGTTTGTTTTAATACATTTAGGGTCTTTGCATATAGCTCCTGTATTCTCAGTTCATAGCTTAAGGAATTTAACCTTCTTTTCCACAACCAGCCTTTAACCCGTAGGGCAAAAACCCACACTAAAAACAGAATACCTAATAAAAGACAAATCTCGTATACTGCCCACCCCGCCAATAAAGTGCTAAATCCGCCAGCAACCGACTTTATCACCGCTGTCACTTTGGCTCCTGCCTCCTTAAATAATCCCTCCAAGCCTTTCGCTGAAGATTCATCCACTGATGATACCGTTGGCTCAAACACGGTCCACCCCGAACCTTCCAGAAATATTTCCGGAAAAGCATGTGCATCCTTAACACGTACTTCATAGATGTTTTCCCTCACCGGCTTGGCCGGCATCATATACCCTGCAACAAATCTGGCAGGAATCCCTGATGCCCGGGCTAAAATAACCATGGCCGTGGCAAAGTGAGTACAGTACCCTTGCTTGCTCTCAAACAGGAAAAAATCCGCAAATTCCCTATCTCCTGGCATGGGAGGTGGGGTCAGGGTATACTGAAAGCCGGATTCATGAAAATACCTTTCAATTGCCTTTGCTTTATCGAAATTGGACTGAAGTCCTGCTGTTATTTCGCTTGCCAGGCTGTAAATCCTTTCGGAAAGCCCCTCCGGCAGTTCCGTATACAACGAATAGGCATACTCGGAATCGACATCAAAACTTGAAAGCTGATTTACACCTATTGTTTCAAGGTTCTCCCGGATATTTGACAGTTCCTTTAAAGAAAGCAGTTCCTCATTTTTTAGCGCCCCCTCCTTTGCAAACCGGACAATTTCTGATTCACGGGTTCCTGAGCCTAATTCCTTAGGTAGATACCTGACGGAATACCGGGTCCCTTTGTTGAGCCTTTGCCGGTTCTCAGGATAACAGGATCCTAAAAAGTCAAACTGCACCGGACCAAACTCCTCATGATCATCTATCATGGTTGTTCCCGGCGGATGGAGCAAATAGGAGGTGGACATTTTTTTCCACGTAATACGTAATTCCTTTTCTTTTAATGTGGTTGACGGGGCAGATAAAACACGCTTATACCCGTCGCCAAAAATGTCTTTAAGTTTTTCCTTACCGAGTTTTTCACTTAAAATATTATACAATGGAAGTCTCTTTTGAGAATCAAAATAGGAATCTGATTGCTCCCAAACCCAGTAATTGTTACCCAAAACCCACTGATTCAAATCGTAACGGTCCCAACTTTGCGCTTTTAAGTAAACCGGCGAATCTGCTTCCACCTCAAACAGGACAGTCTCATCCGTAGGGCCTGCCCCTCCATCCAGCAGACAGTTCTTTCTCAAATCGGTAATACCCAAGAAGTTTACTTTCCTATTTTGTTCCCCCAACATGGGTGGAACATTTGAGATATTGAGATCATGCAGGGTATTGACAATTTTATGGTCGATCCAACCATTTCTAGGAATAGATGACGGTTTTGGAAAGGCGACAGCCAAAATTATAACAACGATAGCAAGAATTCCAATGGACGCAAAATAGGAAGGTCTCAGGATACTGAGTATCCCGGAACTGCTTCCTGCCTTTCTCCGGGTCCTTTCCCCATAGCAAAGCAGCATGACAAAAAGAAAAAAAACAAATAGTATGTCGATCTCATTTTCTTTTGAAGATCCAAATAAAAATACCCATACGCCTACTGTAAAGAGTACAATAAACCTAAACCGCACAAAGGTAAAGTAAAAGGCGGCACCGGTTATAAACGCCGTTGAAAGCAATATCGTAAGAAGAAGATATCCCTCTCCGTCTCTGGCCGTACCGTTCATATAACCTCTAAACCATATCAAATAATCAACCATTCCCATTCCGGAGGTTTTACTTAAGCCAATCATTAAAGAAGCGGAAAGATATAAAAAAAAGATCAATCCGCCGATAAGCATATTCATCGGAGATTTCCTTCCCTCAATCAGATAAGCTGCCGTAAAAATAACTCCCACGCTGCCCAGGACGAAAATCTCAAAGGATCCCTGTTCTAAAGACAGAAAGGAATGGACAAAACGATAGGATACAATCATGGAAAAAGCCAGACATAAAAACACCGTTAAACGCTTACTTGAAGCATCTGTCATGATTCTATCCACCCTTCATTTAAGGTATTCTGAAAATTATCTTCAGGATACATGTTATAAACTTTCACATTTCTCCTGCTATTAGCGTACTTTGGGACTTTAGTATGTGCATTGTCCGTTCTTTCTAAAACAAAGTTCACGATACTTAAATTTGCCCCCCATTTGGATGCATTTTCAAGCTCAAACTCCAATGCACTGTCAAAACATCCTGTAAATAAACGAATATTGTTTCCCAATCCGGATTTAGATTTATTACCTGTGATTTCATGAGACAGCCCCACCAAAGGCAGCCTATATATACTCCCCTTTTCCTCTAATGAAAAGAACTTTAATTTTGCAAGTTCATAACGAAATTCATAGAGTTCTTTTACATTCTTTACTGAAGCCATGACCCAATCCCCTTGGAAGGAATACCATATCTCCAATGTGTTTCCTGCATAAAGGGTTTGATATGCCGTCCAAAGGAGCGATTCCATGATCTTGTTCTCCATTTCCATCCACGGATTGTTTTCTTGTTTTTCTTCCATACCCAGCAAATGCTCAAACCATGTCTTCACTTTTCTTTCCCTGGCAGGAAAGGCCGGTCTGTATAAATCCAAAACCAGCGCTTTTATCTCGCTTGCCTGTTTTTCAGGCACACGAATAAGCCAAGTATCCATCCTTGCAGAAAGCTTCCAGTGAACAGTATTTAAACTATCCCCATTTCGGTATTCCCTGACTTCACTTCCAGGATAACCTGTTGATGAAGGGCTAGAATAAGTATTTTCCCCCAACTCCGGCATATCGGATTGTGTAAAAAGTTTTTTTCCGGAATAACGAAAAGGATCTATTTTGGGAAGTACTGTTATTATTTTTGACAATCCTTCTTTAGAATTTTTACTTTGTATCGTCACCTTAAAAAGGCCTGTCAGATCATATGCAGTCATCTTCTTAATGCCAATTTGATGCTGTCCCCGGTTATTTGCGCTGTACGACACATTGATGTTGTTTACTGAAAAAGGACCTAGGGATAGCCTAAGCACTTTGCCGTTCATAATTGTCAAGCCTTCACTTTCATAAAAGGAAACATCTATAAAAGGAAAAGGCAGAAAAAAGCTGTTTCGGATATTTAGGCATATTGCAGCCGGCTTTCCCCTCTCGATCTCGCTAAACTTGATATCTGCCTTTGCTTGCACCATAAAAATAGCCGGTATGGTAAGGAGTAGAGATACAACCGGCGTTATTAAAAATACATAAAGCAGAACAAAAGCAATATTTCCGCCAAACAAATATGTATAAAACACTAAAGAAATTAAAGTACAAAGGTATATAATCCAGTTTCTCATATTCATTAAACCTTATAAATCAATCTATTGTGTAAAGTTAATTAGTTTTCAAGAACTGCGATGCTTCAAGCCTTACCTAAAACCAGGCACCTTTACTTTATCCAGAATATCCCTTATCACATGCTCACCACTTTTATTATGAATACCTGCCTCACGGCTTAAAATCATTCTGTGACTTAATACAGGGTAAGCCATTTCCTGTATATCATCAGGCAAAACATAGTCCCTTCCCCTAAGAAACGCTAAAACTTTCGCTGCTTTATAAAGCGCCAGGCTTCCCCTCGGACTCACACCCAGGGCAACATCCGTAGAATGCCTTGTTTGATCTACAACATCTACAATATATGCTTTTAAACTTTCATGAACCCTTGTCTCTCTAGCACTTTTCTGCAGCTCAATAATGCGGCAGGTATCAGCCACAGGCTGAAGCGTCTCCAAGGGATTCTCACTTCCAAACCTGTCCAGGATTGCTTCTTCTTCCTTTTTAGCGGGATACCCAATAGATATCTTCATAAAAAAACGGTCCATCTGTGCTTCGGGCAAAGGATATGTTCCAAAGCTCTCCACAGGATTTTGTGTCGCTAATACCATAAAGGGTCTCGGAACCGGATATGTTTTTCCATCAACAGTAACTTGAAATTCTTCCATGACCTCAAGAAGACTTGATTGGGTTTTAGGGGAGGTCCGGTTAATTTCATCTGCAAGGAGGAAGTTGCTCATTGCAGCCCCCTTATTATATTCAAATTCCCTCGATGCCGGATTAAACATGGAAAAGCCTGTAATATCTGACGGCAAGACATCCGGTGTAAATTGCACCCTCCGGAACAGTCCATTGACTGACCGGGCCAAAGCTGCCACCAGAAGTGTTTTTCCTACCCCGGGGATGTCCTCAATCAGAACATGTCCCTCACTTAACAAGGAAATCAATATCAACTCAATCGTTTCTCTTTTCCCGATAATCACCTTTTCCATATTGGATATAATCCCGTTTAAAGCACCGTTCATATTAATAACTCCGTTCCTTATATATTCTTTTACAGAAGTGATATCATTCTAAACTGTCTAAATTAATTGTATTTCTTTTATTTATCTCCGGTACAACCAGGAAATTTGTATCGTTCTACATGTGAACCCTAAAGACATTGGGTGCCTCTTTGCATAATGTAAAGTTTTTAGCGCATTATATATAGATAATTATACCAGAAATTTTGCAGTGTACAGTATTTACTTATGGTAATTAGCATAAAAAATGATCTGAAGTATATCCGGAAGCGCACTTCTCACGATGGTTTTATGTAGAACAATTCAGCGCAGAATGAAAGCCAGCATGATTGAGATATCGTGAATAAAAATAAAACCCCCAATTTGGAGGCTTTATTTCTTTTTGATATTTACAGAAAAGTGTTTTTTATAAAGATAGAATTTTACTTAGCTCTATGATGTCGTTGTCAATTTCCTTCTTCATTTCCAAAGCTTCAACAATGTCTAAATCCACCACTTTATTATCCTTTAAAGCAATGACCCTGTTAAAAACATTATTCTTTAAGAGTTCGACCGCTTTTGCTCCCATCATGCTTGCCATTACCCGGTCATAAACGGTCGGGCTCCCGCCCCTTTGAATATGCCCTAAAATGGTGGCCCTTGCCTCTATTCCTGTTTTTGTCTCAATTTCCTTGGCAACTTCAATAGCACCGCCTACCCCCTCGGCAATAATTACAATATAATGTTTTTTACCGCGGTTTCTTCCTTCAATAATAGGCTTTATAATATCCTTGTCAATTTCAAAGGATTTTTCAGGCAAGATAATGGACTCCGCACCACAGGCAATACCCACGTTAAGAGCAATATACCCTGCATGCCTTCCCATTACTTCCAAAACACTGCAGCGTTCATGAGAATACGCTGTGTCACGGATTTTGTCCAAAGCATCCTGCGCTGTATTAAGTGCAGTATCATATCCTACCGTATACTCTGAGCAGCCAATGTCATTGTCAATGGTTCCAGGGATCCCCATAACCGGAAGTCCGTGTTTGGCCAGTTCCTTTGCTCCACGGTAAGACCCGTCTCCTCCAATCACCACCAATGCATCGATTCCGAATACTTTAGCCATTGAAATTCCCCGGAGTATTCCCTCTTCCGTTTTAAAGGAAAGACAGCGGGCAGTTTGCAAAACGGTGCCTCCCCGGTGAACAATGTCCGAAACACTTCTTAATGTCATTTCTGTAATATCCCCATTAATCAGACCGTTGTATCCTTTTCGTATCCCCATTACTTTAAAGCCATGATGAATGCCCGTTCTAACAACAGCCCGTATGGCCGCATTCATTCCGGGTGCATCTCCTCCACTGGTTAGAACTCCGATTGTTTTTATGTCACTCATAAAATTACCTCCAGATCAATTTTAAGCAGCTTTATTATTCTCCAAAGACTGTGTTTTCAAACGGCTTATGTAAAACTTCAACTATTCACTATTATATTGTCCCCTGCCGCAGCCGTCAAAATTGATCTTGGATCTAATTTTTCGTTATTCGTACACTCTCAGTTCATCTCCATAGAATAAACGGTATATTCCTTGGTTTTTTATGCCATATCGGGCAGCTGCATATAACACAATAAAAATCTTATTTTGTGCGAGCAGCCAGTGCTTTTGGAGATGACCTAAGAAAAGCAGAACAGTAACGATTTTTCAAGTTATTCATCGCGCATTACCGTGATCATCGGTTTTGCAGTCTTCCCAGGACCTTGCACAAAATTTCAAACATCTTATCAATCTCATTTTTCGTTACAATAAGTGGTGGCATCAGGCGAATTGTATAAGGCTTTGGCGAATTAATCAAAAGTCCTTCCCTTAAGCATTCCAAAACAACTTCACCACCTTTTTCAACCGGCAGATCAAATCCGATTAAAAGACCCATTCCCCTTAAATTGGTAAAACCATACTCACTTTGAATGCACTTAAGCTTTTCCATAATATACTTACCCATTATTCCAGCATTTTGGGATAAATTTTTGGAAATCACTTCATCTACTACCGCCAAACCTGCTGCCATAGCTAACGGCTGCCCACAGTACGTCCCGCCTTGGTCTCCTGCTTCAAATATGTTGTATTTTTCCTTGGTTAATAATGCAGAAAGTGGAAACCCTCCGCCAATCCCCTTTCCCAAAGTCATAATATCCGGTTCCACATTATAATGTTCATATGCAAAGAGACTGCCTGTCCTTCCAATCCCGGTTTGAACCTCATCAAAGATCAACAGGATTTCCCGTTCATCACATATTTTTTTTATACCCTTGATATACTCAATACTTGCAGGATAAACTCCGCCCTCTCCCTGAACCGGCTCCAACATAATGGCACAAGTGCTTGGGCCTATTGCATTTGCCATTGCGTTTAAATCATTGAAAGGAACATGCTTAAATCCATCCACCTTTGGTGCATAAAGGCTTTCCCACTGCTTCTTGCCTGTAGCGGACATTGTTGCCAAAGTACGCCCGTGAAAACCGTTGACGGTAGTTATGATTTCATAAGCTCCCTTTAGAAATTTTGTACCATACTTTCTTGCCAGCTTGATTGCTCCTTCATTTGCCTCTGCGCCGCTATTTGCGAAAAAAACCCTGTCAAAGCAAGAATTTTCCGTAAGCAGATCGGCAAACTCTATCATTTTTTTGTTGTAAAAACTGGGACTTGCATTGACAAGCTGAGAAACCTGCTGCTCCAGTGCAATCCTTATTGGATCGGGACAATGCCCCAGACAATTTACCGCCCACCCCCCAATAAAATCCAGATAACTTTTTCCATCCGTATCCCAGAGGTACATCCCCTTTCCATGTTCCATAACGATATCGGGCCTCTTTGCAGTATAGAGCAAGGACTTTTTTGCTCCTCTCAAAAGTTTTTCTGTATATTTATTCACCACATTTACCATTTCGGCACCACCTAATACTCTTTTTTGTATAATTATACTCTTTTATGAATAATTATGCAATAAATTTTTCTTTTGTTACTCTATAAACTATTTCCCATTAACTTCAGGTCGGCCATTAGATGGGTGATAGAAAAATGATACATTCAAGTATAGATCAAGCTTGATTTATCGAAATTTCTAAATCTTTTAAAAGGTTCATTTTATTCAACAGCTCTTTATGCTATACTAATAACGTTTATACTAAAAGTTTATCATTACGGAGGCTGCCATGGATCAATTTGAAAATGTAAACATTATAAAAAAAGCAAATGTGTATTTCGATGGGAAGGTCACAAGCAGATCAGTCATTTTCCCCTCAGGAGAAATAAAGACATTAGGTATCATGATGCCGGGCGAATACGAATTTGGAACAAAGGACAGGGAGGTTATGGACATATTATCCGGCGACTTTAAGGTATTACTTCCTGGAAGTACGGAATGGAAGCAAATTAGCGCAGGTGACAGCTTTGAAGTTCCTGCAAACTCAAAATTCCAGCTTGTCATCAAGGAAATTACAGATTACTGCTGTTCATATTACAAGGATTGAAAAATTTATGAATATAGAATACGATGAGCATCACCCGTTTGGGAGAGGATAAAACCAATGCTTCTAATCTGCTCTTCTATGGCTGTTTTTTTAGGTTCATCTATCTTCTATCGATATTTGGTTTTCTTAGCTTTTTAAGAAACCGGTATTTTTCACTTTAAGTTCATTATTTATAGAAATTAAACTCTATGACGAATTAACTCAGGTTATTAAGGAGCCTGAGTTTCTTTTATTGTTAGAATAATAATGATATAGGCAAAGCATTAGTTTGCTGACACGTTGTTTTAAAAAATGATTTAGTCACGGTTTCTATGTTTGAAATAACAAATACATTTAATTGTATCGTTATCCGGTAGATGCCAACTATTTATAAGCGGTTATAATATGGCAAAATTGTACACAAAATGCCAATTGCAGGCATTGAGAAATTAGAAACATTGTAATAATATAACATCAAAGTTGAATCATTTATTTTACTTACTATGGTAAGGAGGTGCTGCCTTCATTTTTGCAAACGGATTTACTTTAGAGAAAAGACAGAATCTATATTACTGCTTCATTCTACTTTGTTAATTGCAAAAAGCTGGAGAGATCGTATTTGAACCTTCCTTGGTTATTTCCTAACGGAAATTTGTCCTTCAATGCCCTTCATAATACGATCATGATAAACCGATTTGACAGTGTATATAATTTACTTTTGTCCAGAATTATCATAATTTCCTTTAAATCAAAGCATCTAACAAAGTAGCAACCTATAGAACAGGACAATCCTATTTCACAGCATATACGATAACAACATAACTTCTGTTATTTGGATTACCGCACTTCTATAGTCAGGTTAGAAGTACTATAAAAAATTTTCAAGGAGGATTCAGTATGAAAAAAGTATTGTCAGTGTTTATTATTCTAAGTATCTTATCCGGAATTCTATTCCTTGGGTCTCCACCCCCTGCCTATGCCGCAGAGGATTATAAATGGACCCGGATCACTCCGAAGCTGCAAGATCTTCATGGCGTCGTATGGAATGGCAGAGAATATGCTGCCATAGGGCCCTTCGGAAACGTTCTTAAGTCGTATGACGGCCTTAAATGGGATCCTGCTGTCAGTCACACCATTTACGATCAGGCATATAAAATTGTTTGGGGTAACGGTAAGTATGTAGCCGTAGGCGGTTATAAAGGGTCGAGCACGCCTTCCATTGTATGGGGAAATTTATTTATCTCTACTGATTTAATTTTTTGGCAGCAGGGAATCGGTGGTGAGTTAAATCTTATTCATGATATTACATTTGGTGACAAATTCGTAGCTGTTGGAGATTATGGCTCTGTTTATTATTCCAAGGACGGGGAGAGATGGGAAGGTACAGGCATTAAGTACGATGGTGTACGTAAACATCTTCGCTCCATCATTTGGGCAAACGGCAAATACATCACTGTTGGTGACGGCTGTACCGCCGTATCGGAAGACGGTATCAATTGGACCTCTATGTCTATTAATTTTTATTTAAAAGATGTAGCTTATAATGGTAAAGAATATATTGCTGTAGGCGATAACGGTATTATTCTTTCTTCTGTTGACGGACTTAACTGGGAAAAAAGGTTCGATCAGGCAGGTACATATTTTAGAACTGTATTATGGGCAGGAGATCAATTTATAACAGCAGGTCAAGGGGGGATCATCTATACATCCCCGGATGGAATTGCATGGTCCGCAGCTCCTTCAGTATGTTCCGATAATTTGAATGATTTGATTTGGGATGGAAAGAAAATCATTTGTGTCGGAAACAACGGTACCGTTTTGGTAGGTCAAAAATCCGAACTTGGCTCCATTACATGGGATAAAATTAATCATGAACTAAAAAATTTAAACGGTATCGCATGGACCGGCAAAAACTACGTGGCAGCAGGTCCTTTTAACTCCGGCCTTTACTCTAATGACGGATATAATTGGGAACTTAAAACGACTAGTTCTTTCTATAGTTCAAATAAAATAGTCTGGCGGGACGGCACGTTTGCAGCTGCCTCAGGGCATATGGGAGCCTATGGGCCTCATTCGGACGGAAGTATGTTTACTTCTGCCGATGGAATCACATGGAAATGTAGGTTCAACTATGAATGTTATCCCCAGTTTGATGTAGCACATAGCGGAAAAGTAATTGTAACTGCCGGATATGGAGGCAGCTTAATGAGCTATGACACAGAAGGAAAAATTATTTTGGTAGAAGGCAGCACTAAAACAGGTGACGAGAAACTCTTTAACAATACCTTTTGGGGAATAACATATGGCAAAAACAGATTTGTGGCCGTCGGGGAAGGCTGCTCAGCTACATCTTTGGACGGAATATATTGGAATGTTGCTGCTGCACCCTATACCCTAAAAGATGTAGTTTATAATGGAGAATATTATTTGGCAGTCGGTGACAATGGCGCTATCCTCTCTTCCAACGATGGCCTTTCCTGGGAAAAGAGAATGGGTGAAACCGATAACCAATTTAGAAGTATTGTATGGACAGGTACTGAATTTGTCATTGCGGGTGAAAAAGGCTCAATTTATTCTACCAAAGACGGATACTCCTTGTCTGCATCCGATTCAAAAGTATCTGAAAATCTGAATGATATTATCTGGGATGGAAACAAATTGATCTGTGTAGGAGATGGAGGTACTTTGCTTGTGGGGGAAAAACTCCTATCCAAATATAAAATCTCCGGCTACATCAAACCCGATTTCAATTATTCAGATAGTGCCGCTCCTATTGTTAAAGCCGGCTTTAAGGTAGAAATCGAAGGATTGGATAAATCCTCAGTCACAAATTCTGAAGGCTTTTTTGAAATTACAGATGTAGATCTTAATTCTTCAGGGTATACCCTCAAAATTACCAAACCTAATTATTTGACAAGATGGATCAAAAACGTCCAGGTAATATCCGATATATCCCTTTCCAGCAGAGAAAATCCTCTTATCCTATTCGCTGGGGATATGCTCATTTCGGGAAAACAGGACTTTGCAATCAATATGGGAGATATTTTGGAAGTAGTTCAATGTTTCAATTCAAAAAAAGGAGACAACAGGTACATCGAGTTGACCGATCTAAATAAGGATAATGCCATTAACATCATAGACATCCTGATTGTCGCCAATAATATAACCAAAACACCTGAGTCTTATGATCGCTTGAAGCCGTAATGCAGGTTGTACCATAATGTATTCAAAAAAGGCATCTGCCAAAATATTATCATGCAGATGCCTTTTTACTGTATTAACGATATTGAACTTAGAAGATTGCTTTATAGTATTTATTTTTTTGCGCTTCATTATCTTATTATTTCGAATAACGGAAATCACTTATTGCCAGCTTTCCCACAATTCCCTCCCGATCCGTATCTGATTGAAGCCTAAATACCACTTTCATTTGACGAACCCCTGAGGTATTAAAACTGAATTCCTGTGGCAAGCTGCTTTTTCTGATAAAAGGGCTCTCATAGATCTTTACGTTTTTCTCATTATAAATCGTTACCTTTCCTTCTGCAATTCCGTTGGAATCGTCAATCATTTTTAAAGTTCCGAAAACTTTTTTTGAAAGGCCATCCATATTATATACTATTTTTCTCTCAACATACCCCTTTCCATCCTCAACCTTATCCACGTTGGTGCCACCCCAAACATCCAAATTGTATTCACAGTATAGGAGCTTTCTGCCGCTGTCAAATACCAGGTTCTTATCCGATTTGATATAGGGTTGAGTATAAAAATACACATCTTCTTTTGTATTTCCTGTATCGCTAATAAACACGGATTTTGTTGCACTGTTCCATAATACTTTCTTTCCCAGCACCTCGGAAGCATAGCGCAAAGATATAAAGGTTCTGCCATTTACAATAAATGGCTTCATCTCTTCCTGGTATGGTGTTTTGTCTGCACCATTTATAAATATTTTAATTTTGTCATATACTGCCGTAATGTTCTTCCTTACAGGTGCTGCAAAACCACTTGTTGAAAGCAGTCCCACAACAATTCCGCCTGCAATAAATCCCTTAACCCTTTCCTTCCACATCCTTGTACCCCCTATTCTTTCTTATCGCCGTTACAGGCCATTCTCTTCCGGATCTCATTCATTAAAATCTAATAACCCCAAATTAAATAATATACCAATTATTTCTTTTTTTCAACTTCACATATTAACTTTATATTACAAAATTCAGATTTACAGAACATATTGAGAAACAAAAATGAAAAAATCCTCAATCATTTTTACTGTGATATGAAAAAGTAGAGCAGCTTATTAAGCCGCTCTACTTTTTCATATCATTCCCAACTATCAATTTATTTAAAATTCTATTTATCAAATTTAAATTTCGCAACTCCCCAATTAGCTACCTTTCCAGCTTCAATTCCCACACGGAAATAATGATCTCCTATCATGTACTCATAAATGGTTGCATTATCCGTCTGATACTTCTTGTAGGCCTTTCCATAAAGCGTTTCCATCTTTTCCAGTGGGTCTTCCAATTTCAACCCCAGCGCAGTTGGAGCCTCTCCAAAAATATTGATATCATATAACTTTGAATCCTTATCAAACATAAAAGTGAAATACCCAGCATCCAATACCTTATTTCCCCAGTCCCACGCATTGGGATCCGATGTAATCTCCGTTTCGCCGTTTTCCTCTATGTTCATGCTTTTTAAGACCGCTTTCACATCCTCTTTTCCCATACCAAGGTAAATCTTTGCTTTGTCAATTCCTTCGTTCACAAGCAAGCTATTATTTTGTGCTTGATCAGATGTGGTATCCTCTTTTACATCACCGGATGAATTCTGAGTTTCGCCTGCAGGTGAAATGATGGGTTCAATTGTTGGAAGATCTTCACTATTCTCCTCAGCCTTACTTCCACTGGAAGCACCATTTTCCATTTGTTGATTCACCGATACATCCTGCACCTTGGAGTTCTCACTTTGACGGGCACAGCCCGTAAACATAACTACACTAAATGCAAATAATAAAATCAATACATATTTTTTCAATGGATGACCCCCTTAGGATTATTTATTCCTTTATAAAAACTCCCAGCTTACACAACGGGTATTTATAGTACAGTTTACTGTGTTCTCTGGTTTACACCGCTTGTTGAATGCTGCGGTACTTGACCTGTACCACCTCCGCCATTCACTCCGTAACCATGTATTTTAGGAGTATTCAGTTTATAGCTTCGTCTTGCAACACTGTCGCTTGAATTCCCCTCTACAGTATATACTGTTTGTGTTTTGGGGTCATAGCCCGTGACAATGCCTGTATGATAATCGGTTCTTCCATTATTGTTTGAAAAAAATATAACATCCCCAGGCGCCGGAATATATCCCGATACTCTGGTTTGAAACCGGTCTCTTTGGGCGTACCAGTTCTTTCCTGCTGTACACTCGGTAAACATTGGAACCGTTGTATTAAGAATCCCTGCTTCTTTTGCACACCAGGATACAAACGCTGCACACCACGGCTGGCCGTTTATTCCAGCCCATTTTCCATAGGGAGTAATATTGTCTCCCTCCTTTGCACCCTTACGTACATTTTCTTTAAATCCCTTTTTCGCTTCCTGTTCAATGACCGAAAGGAACTTATCAACTTTCCCTGTTCCCTGCTTATTCGGGCTTACGGGAGGTGCGGGTTTACTTGAAGGCTTCGGAGATGTTGACGGGGTTGGTGAAACAGGCGGAGATGCAGGGCGAGGCGTACTCGGTACCCTATTACTCCTGGGGATAACCCAATCCGCTGATGGGGGTTTTGGCTTCCAAACCGGTCCCACGGCAACAGAATTCGGTGCTATAAATTCCTTAAAAAAGGGGAGTGCCGTCAAACCACCCCAAAAGGGAATTCCGGTAATAATCCTTTCTAAGGTTTGCAATCCGTTAAATAAATGAATCCCTGCCCCGCTTATTCCCGAAAATATTCTTGATACAATACTTGAAATAAGTTTTGTAAACCGGTCCAGCACACTCACTGTTTTATCTAATTCGCCGGAAAGCCCTTTGTCGGTGTGCTCAAATTCATTCGCCGCTTTGATAACAAATTGTTTTATCTGATGGTTTTTTTGAACAACATGGACAGCATTACTGCATGTCATATTTACCTGGTTCACTATCATGCCCTTCTCAGGAACATCCCAACTTAAAGCATGCATTGTTGATTGGACATCCCGCTCAATGTGACTTAAATTGTCCATAATTTGTTGAAGCTGACTGGATAAAGTATGTAAAGATTGTAGGTTAACATATATTTCCGGCATACTAGAGTGTCCCCCTTAAATCAAACACTTTTATTATGTATTGGCTTTATAAGTTTATCTTATCGATTTATAAAGTATATATGTTATGGATAATATGTATACTTCTATCATTTACTATACCACAAATCTCATGTTGTACCAAGAGGGACATTCCACAAAAATATTAAAGATCCGACCCGTTGGATGCCTGTAGAAACATGTCTTTAAGGTTAACTTCGGGATTTTGATAACGCCCTCTTTTTAAGGTTTTATTTGAGAGCTCAATCGCTTTTTTAGGGCACCAATGAATACATGCCAGGCACTGTTCGCAGCAATCTCCCCACCTTGGCTTTCTGTTATCCATTTCAATATTTTTTACAGGACAAACCTTTTTACATGTGCCACAGCCGTTACAAGAGTCTTGTGTCCAAAACTTTTTACCATCTTCATGAAACCGGTACACCCGCTTATAAAAAATCGGGGTTAGGAATTTAAATATTCCTGTGACCCTCTTCTCAATCCCCTGTTTATCTTGCTTCTCCACTGCTTCAGCAATTTTCTTCACCTTCTGTTTCCCTATTTTCAATTGCCTATCCTGCTCAGCTTCCTTTGGTATATTGTAAGATAAAATATAGTTTTCAGGAAGCTTCACAAAAAAACCCGCATCCAGCTTACTTCCCTTCTTTATTAAAAGCTTAGAAATCTGGTCCAAAGCCCCTCCCGCGTACCCGCCATAGGTAGCAACAGCAAATATGTACTTTACACCGTCAAGCTTAAGTTTTTCAATAAATTTTCTTACAATTAACGGAATACCCCAATAGAATACGGGAAATATTATTCCAACACATGCGTCCTTTAAGTGCAGCTCCCCGTCATTTACCGCCTGAGGTATGGCTACAAGACTTGCACCTCCCATCTCATCAGCAAGATCCCGTGCCACCATCAGGCTGTTCCCCGTACCGGTAAAATAAAAAATTTTCGTTTCCATTTCACAATCCTCACCTTTCTCGTCGAAAATTGAACTGGCTATTCACTTAACTTTACCCTTTATTTTTTAAATTCGATAACTATCGAACTTTTATATAAAAAATTATGAATTTTTACGATCAATTATGAGAATTTTACTGACTTCATTTACAAGGCCTTCATTTACTTTGCATACCAAATACTTTCCTCTTTTTTCGGTATAAATTAATTCGGCATTCGCAAGTTCCTTCAAATGATGTGAGATAGTAGGCGCACCAATATTAAAACTTTCAATAATTTCCGATATAAAGCACTCACAGCCCATATCAAAACTCGCTTCGTGCTTTCTGGCAATTTGAAGGTATAATTCCAATCGGTTGGGGTTGGAAAGAGCTTTGAATATTTTTGCAGCTTTTTTTGTATCCATCGAATCATCCTCATCATTCTGTTTTTTATATTTCGATAAGTATCGAAGTAATTATATATAAAACTACTGCTTATTTCAAGATTTATTTACTTTCTTCTATCTTTTATTGCAATAAAACTGTTAATTTCGTATAATCAAATAGGCAATAGCGGAAAATGGGAAATAAAATGTGTATGTTTTATTTGAATCTTTTTTAGAAATAATAATATTTAAATAAAAGCTTAACAAACAATAAATTTAAGTAAAGGGATATAAAATGGAAAATTTAATTTTTAAAGAACTGAATCTTTCACAGGAAGTACAAAGGGCCATCTCCGAAATGGGCTTTGAAGAGGCAACCCCCATCCAATCCAAATCGATACCTCATATATTGACCGGAGCGGATGTCATCGGCCAGGCACAGACCGGAACAGGCAAAACTTGTGCCTTCGGAATACCGGCTATAGAAATGATCGATCCTGAAACCCAAGCAATACAAGTACTTGTCCTGTGCCCGACACGGGAACTTGCAATACAAACATCCGAAGAATTAAAAAATGTATGTAAATATAAACCGGGAATTAAAATATTGCCGGTTTACGGTGGCCAGCCTATTGACCGCCAAATCGCCGCCCTTAAAAAGCGTCCTCAGATTATTATCGGCACGCCCGGGCGGATTATGGACCATATGCGCCGGCATACTTTAAAGCTTTCCAATCTTAAAATGGTTATATTGGATGAAGCGGATGAAATGCTCAACATGGGATTCCGTGAAGACATTGATATCATTTTGGAAAAGGTACCCGAGGAGAAGCAAACTATTCTATTCTCAGCTACCATGCCAAAGGAAATCATGGACCTGACTGCAAAATACCAGAAAAGTCCAATTCATATAAAAGCAGTTCACAAAGAACTGACGGTTCCAAGTATTGAGCAGTTTTACCTGGAAGTAAGCGAATCTTCCAAACTGGAGGTACTTTCAAGGCTTATCGATACTCAAAACATAAAACTTTCCTTGGTCTTTTGCAATACAAAAAAGCGGGTTGACGAGCTTTCCTCCAGCCTGCAATCAAGAGGTTATGCGGCAGAAGGTCTTCATGGAGACATGCGGCAGGATCAAAGGGATAAAGTAATGTCCAAATTTAGAAAAGGCCATATTGATATTCTGATTGCTACCGACGTTGCTGCCCGCGGAATTGATGTGGATGATGTGGAAGCTGTTTTTAATTTTGATCTTCCCAATGATGAAGAATATTATGTTCATCGAATTGGAAGAACAGGAAGAGCAGGACGGACCGGAAAAGCTTTCTCCTTTGTTGTAGGCCGCGAAATCTATAAATTAAAGGATATTCAAAAGTATACCAAATCTACTGTCCGCCCGATCAAACCGCCTACTTTAATGGATGTTGAAGAAAATAAGATAAGCACTATTTTAGATAAGGTAAAGGAAGTAATCCATGATGCTCACTACTCCAAACATGTGGATTATATAGAAAAATTGCTGGAGGAAGTTAATGCTAAAAACGAGGAAGAGAGTTTTATTACTACGTTGGACGTAGCAGCAGCACTTTTAAAAATGGTATCAACTCAGACTTCCGGTGCATGCTCACCAACCCCGGAAATTGATGATGAAGATACTGGTGCAGAAGATGGGATGGTACGGCTTTTTATGAATGTAGGAAGCGTTCAAAAAATTCAGCCCCGGCACATCATCGAAAGTATTGCCGGAACTACAAGCCTTCCTGGTAAACTGATCGGTGCCATTGATATATTCGACCGTTATACTTTTGTTGAAATCCCGCGGGAATACGCTTCTGAAGTCTTGGCATCCATGAAAAACTATATTTTGAAGGGTAAAAAGATAAACATAGAAAAATCCAACAAGAAACGCAAACTAAAAAGGAGAGCCTAGGCTCTCCCTTTATCTTACCATCTGTTACCAAAGCTTTTTCCTCTGTTGTTATTACCGCCACCACCACCAAAGCCTCTGTTGTTATTCCTTTGTTGCTTTTTAGCTTTTCTACAGTCAGGACACCTTTGTGGTTCGTTTTCAAAACCCTTTTCCTTGTAGAAAGCCTGTTCACCCTCTGAAAAAATGAACTCGTTGTTGCAATCCTTACAAACTAAAGTCTTATCCGCCATCGCTATATACCTCCTTAATTTATTTGGACTTTTTTATTCTGGACATCAAACTCCAATAAATTAAGGGAGCGGTGTTCAGGAACTAAAGCATCCATACTCGATATAGTGATCGGTTATTTTATCATAACATATTTCCCAACTTTTTTCAAGACATTTGTATAGTGTACACTTAAAACTATCAAAGAATATCATTCAACCAATTTCATCTGTTGCACTAGTGCTTTTAACACAACAATTTTAAGTTTCAAAGTGTTAAAAACGCACTTCCTCTGTTTTTGCCTCGCATACCCTAGAAAAGAATTACGTTACGAGGCACTAGATTGATCACTATATTGCTTCGAACCTTTATAGCATGTAAATTCAGCTCGGGAAAATCCAAACTCGTTTTGAACAGTGGATTTAAGTTATGGTTTAATCATTTCAAGGGATTTTTTTATTCTTCTAATGATTTCCTCTTCAATCCGTTTGGGGGATATTACCTTAACAAAAGGCCCCAAAGCAAGAATATTACGTAAGACTTCTTCTTCCTCAAATGTATAATAAAAAAGTTTTATTTCATATTGATCCTCTCCGATACACCTTGCGGACCGCTCCATTCCCGAAAAACTCATAAAGCACCTTTCCATTGCAGCCCTTTTATCGGTAACTTTCAAAATTACAGGCTCCTCACAAATTTTTTGTTCATATAGAATACGTTTTGCCTCTTCCCTGTCCATCTGAACCACATCTTCATCTGCCAAGCTTACATTTGTCATTGAAAATACGTTGGCCATGATTGGCCGGTTGTTGTCGATGGAATACATGGAAACCCTAAACCTTCCGTCCCGCATTGAATATTCAATCCGTATGGGTAAGGATAACATATTTTTATATACCTTGCCGAACTTATCCGTGTTATCATAACGGACCGGCTTTTCCTCCACAATTGCTTTGAGGAGCGTTTTAAGATTTCGTGCGTATTCTTCAAGGTTTATCAAATCAGCCGCCTTGCTTGTATTGGTCATCTCAAAATACTCTTTGCGGATAGGGGTATCAAACTCTTGCAGTTCCCCTTCCAGGGTTTTTATCGTACTTCCCTTAAGTATCATTCTCACCGAAGGTTCCTTGAGAAAAGCATGAAGCCATGCTTTCTCCATATTTGTGAGCCTCACAGGCAAAGGATTCTTCCCTCTGCTTCTTAAAGCAGGATAATAAAGCCCGTCCTTTTCCTTCAACAAGCAGTAGTTCTCACTACCGGTCTCATATTCATTTAAAAGAAGGCCGGAAAAAGACCTTTGATTCTTCCCGATGACCTTCTGTTCAAATTCTCCTTCATCAATGATTTTAAGGATATTCTTCTTTGTACTTCCATCAGAACATTCATTAATAACACGGAATACTATCTGAAAATATCTATTTTTTACTTCATCAAAGAGCTCCATAGGTATTCAGCATCTCCTTCCAATCCTCTGTTAACCTTCTTAAAAGCGCTTCTCCCTCCAGAACCCTCATATATCCCGAATAACTTCTAAGCCAAGGTATGATTTCACCGGAATCGTTGAGCAGCATGGTAAAATAAAATTTACCTTCTTCCACCTTCTCCATTGTACCATTAGGTGCTTCATTCATGATCTTTTCAATGATATAGGCATCTTCCTGTCTTTCAATCAGAATCTCCATTTTTACCATTTCCGGTTCTTTGTTTTCGCCCAGGGAAACGCTGGACCAACTGTAGCACATCTGTGAATTGTACAACCCATCCAATTCCTCTCTTTGAAAGGTTTCTTCTAGTACTTTTACACTTTGGATCCGGTCCAGTCTGGATACAACACAGTCCTCATTTTTATTAAAGGATATAAGGTAAAACCTCCCATACTTTACATCATACCGTATGATATAAGGCTGTATCTGCTCATACTTTACGATGCCTGTATAGTTAGGCGGCAAATGGTAATCTAAAAAAACCCAGCGCCGCTCATGAATTGCATTTAGAAGCTGCCATAAAACCAACTCTTCAATAACCGGGTGAAAGTGAACCTGCCTATATTGAAAATAATCTTTTAGATTAACCTGCGTATACCTTTCATAGGCCATATAATCTTTTAGCACAGCTTCACAAAAGTATCCTGCTGTTACCGGAAAAATTGTATTTTTGAAAAGGCTCACCGCCAGAAGTACTTCCTTAACTTCCTCCGTATCAAGCTCTTCAAATATATCCGGAGCAATCCGGAAGAATTTTGTTCTTTTCACCGTCTCACAGGTCAATACCCCGAGTTTATCGCACATCTCCCCAATCTTTCTTTCCAGGGTCTTACTGCTGATATGGTCATAGGATATTAAACCTTCATCAATTAAAGCATTTTCAATGGTTCGAAAAGAGCAGGGCTCTCCCTTATACTGAAAAACCATAAGTATCATAAAATAGAGTAAAAGGTCGGTACGTGTAAAACTTTTCGTCATATATGTATTTACAAGGAAATTGTCGGTGTGCCTTATGGAATCGTATGTGAGGCTTAAAAGCTTGAATCTTCCGTCCCGGTCCCCGCGTATATATTTTTCTTCAACATATTGCTGTATCCGCCGTATTTCATAGCTTACCTTTCTTGCACTCATATTCCGTTTGTCTTCCAGACTTTCCCTCGAATAACAGCCATATAAAAATATATCTCTCAAGATATTCCGTATGATGCTGTAGTGCTTTATAAAATCACTGAACATGGTTTTCTCCCCAAGAATATTGTTAATCTGCCAAACTGCATAAAAAAGTAGGTTTGATCGTCTCTTAAAAGCACTTATTTTTACTTCTATTCTACCATAAGACTCATACCCCAGGCTATTAAAATCAGTTCGATCACACTAAAGAACACCGGCATCACTTTGCCGGTGTTCTTTAGTATTTGTTTTCCCCTTGAGGGTTGTTCCCGTAATAAACTTAAAGGTATAGTTTAACTTTTTTAAGTAGTCCACGGCTGAACAAGCTTTTAATCCATTCCATCCGCCTTTTTTGACAAGTACCTTAGCCCTTACTCTTTCCGCCCCACAAAGAAGCAGGTGGTCTATGGCATCGGATTCAGTCCATTTTCTCATTTTGTTACCTCCCTTAATAATACTTAAATCTCTATTTTTACTTTTTGCAGCCCCTGTAATTTTTTCAGCTCTTCTTTAACATTTTTAAAGCAATTATTTTGTACCGAAAAATATTGGAGCCTTTGAAGGCTTTTCACCGTATCCGGCAAAAACTTAAGCCTGTTGTCCTGCATTCCTAAATCCTTTAGTTTTGTTAAATTCCCTATGGTTTTAGGAATCGCTTCCAGCTTATTATTCCAAACCCACATAACCTCCAGTTTATTTAAATCGCCAATCTCCTCCGGCAAGTATTCCAGCCTGTTCCTGGAAAGGTCCAACCATTTCAAATTTCTTAAACGCCCAATTTCCGGAGGAATTTCTCGGATTGAAGTAGAATTGACATTCAAAGCCTCTAAACTTCTAAGCTCCCCAATTTCTTTCGGTAATTCACATAATCCTGAAAATGAAAATTCATCGTGTGCTGTTAAAGCTCTATACTCTTCCACCGGTTGATACCAGCACCATATTTCCAAGTTTTTCAAGCTGATGAGTTTTCCTATTTCAGGAGGCAAATAAGATAGTTTTTTTGATAATATAGTGATTTTCTCAAGATTAATCAGGTTTCCAATGGATTTTGGCAGACTTTCCAGTAAATCCTCGTGAATTTCAAGCTGTCTTAGGCCGACAATTTCTCCTACTGCTTCCGGCAGTTCCCGGATATTGGTGCCGTATATCCTGAGTGTTTTTACATCATGCCTTTTGGAATCATACAGGATTTGATGAATGCTGTTGTTAAACGCCCCCCCTCAAAAATATCTGCTTTCCTCTACATTTGAAAGTATAAAATAAAGGATTATCCAGTTACAGACAAAAAGTTTGCAAACTTAGCATCTGATCCCCTCCGTATTAGACTCTCACTAACAAGTGCCTCATAACGTAATTCTTTTCTAGGGTATGCGGATGAAGTGCATTTTTAACACTTTGAAACTTAAAATTTGTTGTGTTAAAAGGCACTAGGAAGCGACCATGCTGGGAGCACAAAAAACCTCACCATGGGTAGCGTGAGGTCACTTTAACTATTTCTTTTTTTTCCATAAGGCCGGAACATAGGGAGGATCCCACATACTTGTTGACTTGTGTGCTTGAATACATACATATAATACACCCTTGTAAGACACAACATCTCCTTCTTTATACTCTACCACCCACTTCCATTCTCGTATTCCACCTTGATCTGCTGGAGGCGTAGGAGGTGTTGGATTTTCTAAAGGTAAAGGTGTATTTGTAGGTGACGGTTTAACCATATCTGCAGCAAAACCGCTAACAGGCTCTGTAACTGGAGGCGGTTTAGGCGTTCTAGCTACATTTGGCTTTTTTGTCGGCTGTACAGTATTCGTATCAACAGCCGGCAATGAAGATGTTTTTTCTGGCATTTTTTCCGGTGTTTTATGAGCCGGTGCATTCATATCCGGCAAGGCAATTTCTATATCATCCAGCTTAATATTATTTTCCGCAAGAAGGCTAACAACACTCTTATTTCTAAGTTGGTTTACATCAAGCTTTTTACCTTTTTCCAATGCTCTCTTAAAAACCACATATCTGTTCATGGATACCTTAAGGCTGTCGGCTTTTGCCTTTTCCCAAGGTGAAACCATAATAAACCTTATCCCTTTTACTTCAGGTTTATCCTTTACTGCAAGCTTAATATTTCTAACAATTGCTTCAACCCTGCTTTTGTAGGCTTGCTTATCCTTTTCAAATTCTTGTACACTTTCATTCATTGCCATGGACACAATAATACTGTCTCTGCTTTTACCATTCCAAAGTCCCATACCCCGTATCTCTTCTAATACTTTTGAAAAAGCTTTATCCATCGCAACTCCCTCCAACCTCAAGTCCTTTGTTATGGACTGTGCGTCTTCATTGATCGGAGTAATTTCCGAAACCTTATAAGAGTTGTCTATTGTAAACCTTATGCTCGGATTAGTATCCATATCCAAATATGCATAATCACGGTTTACGCTATAAAATTGCATATACATAAAAGAAACTATGAATATTATAACCGCTGCGGCTGCTATTCCTCCGACAATACCTAATCTGCTATTTTTTGTGTTTTTGATAATATCGCTGCTGTCATAAAACACCATCCGGCCTACTTCCATCAGGGGGCTTCTTTTAATTTGCACAAACCCTTCGTCAGGCGATAAAACAAGGGCTTTGCTGTGTGTCAATTTTATAACTGTACCTTTATTTAACATCCTGCTTGCTCCCCCTTTCCAAAATTCTCAGATGATCCTTTAAAACATTCAGGTTGCTTCTCATGATGATTGCAGCACCAATGATAAACTTCCTGTTTTTTTCAATTGTTCTTATATGTACATTGGCCAACCGGGCAAGCTCATTTCTTGGTATTGACTTTTTCCTTATCATATCAAAAAACAATTCATCCCTCTCTGATATAATCTTGGCAACCCTCACCAGGAGCATCTTTGAATCCTTATGCTTGGGTGCAGTATCTGCCAAATCCATAACAGAAAAACCGAATTGTTCAATTGTCTTTATAAACAGCTCAATATCATCCTTCGATTCTATATTCTCATATTGACGAAAGGAATCCGATATAAGAAAACTCTCTTCAAAGTCGCTTCCTTCTAATGTACCTCCATAGTCCTGGTTCTTATTTCTTTCCTGGAAATACGAAAAGGGAATTACGGAACTATCTTTTTTATTCTTTCGCATATAATCTATAATCCTGGATTTTATAACCATCTGGGCAAATCCCAGAAAATTTCTTTTTGCAGCCGGCTCGTATCTGTCTATAGCTTCATTGAAAGCCATCAAGGCAACGCTGTATTCTTCTGAGTTATAAGGGTCCACATAATTGCCTATAATATTCGAAGCAGTCTTTATAATAAAGGGCCTGTAATCACTTATAAAGCTATCTCTATGTAGGTTGTCGCCGCTTTTTATTTTTTTAATTGATTTTATTATTTTGTGGTTTTCAGAATTGCCTAAGAACGGCAGTTTGAACAAGCGTAACACCTCTTTTGAATCATACTAAAATATATTTCGACAAAACAACGTCCCATTCCTCCACTTTTTTATTTCAATTTGCAAGTGGAGAAACGGGATATTTAAATTAAATGGCAATAAAGATCAAGAAAATGAAAGGGCAAAGCAAGTATACATTTTGAAAACTATCTATATTGAATGCGATAAAGATTTTACATCGCGCTTCAATTTCCTTGATTTAATATCGTGAAATTTAATTTGTCCGTGTAAAACCATTTTCACGATCCAATTAGACCGCACTTAATACTTTCCAAATGACCATGACATTTAGCGAAGGGTTTTATACTCATTGCGACAGGCAAATGGAAAATGTCTTTGTGTTATCTATAGCCAATCATCTTCCACAAAATACCAAGCGCACTGATCGGGTCCCATGTGCCATTGGAGGTATGTCCCTGTATGCACTGGTAACTTGCACCATTGTAGGTAACCCTGTCCCCAGCTTTATAGTTATAACTGCTGCCAGACCAGGACGGGTATGGGGTAGCTGTAGGAATTACTATGGCTGTAGGTGTCAGCGTAGGTGTTACACTTATGGTAGGTTTGGGGGTAGGTTTTAAAATATCAAGCTCAGGGTAGGCTGACGATGTCTTATTGAAATTCCCTAATATGATAACGATATCTGCCATATTTACTGCGCCGTCCAAATTAAAATCCACCGTTTCGTCATATTTTCCATCCCCTGCAGTACTGTTAAAGTGGTTTACAATTTCCATAATATCCGACATGTTGATGGCCTTATCCTGTACCCCATTAATTGCAATATCTCCGGGATAGAGCCGGACCGGCTGCATTGGAGTCCCTATGATAAGATCTCTGTCAATACTTAAGTTAGAGCTCCTTTCCAGATAATTTTGCTTATAAAGCTTATAAAGATACGTTCCGTTTTTAAGTCCATTGATATTAAAATAGCCTTCTTTATCCGTCTTGGTTGTAAATGACCCTTGGCTGCTGCTTAACTCCACATTAAACCCTTCCGATATTTTCGCAGAAACACTTTCACCATAGCTGAAATCAGCACCTGCATAACCACTTACACTATAACCATCCGGTGTGGGTGTAGGTATAGGTGTTGGTGTACTGAAGCTCCCGTATATAAAACTCATTGTATCGCCAGCACTGCTAATATTGGAAATCAGAAGGCCGGAGGGCTTTTTATCCCACCAGTTGGCATTGGGCATGGTTGTATCCGTAAAAGAGCTGTTATTGACATCGGAAAATAAATCTTTCAAATCTCCATTGTTAACGTTTTTCTCCATATCAAACTTTCCATCTGCTTGCTCAAGGGAAACCAGATAATGACCGTAAACAGTCATGTCCTGATTATTGTTTGTAAAGCCCCACCTGTCATAATGCCACACTGCAAGGCCTTCTGAAGGTGACGATTGATATCTGCCGCCCTTCTTTATGCTTTCTATAAAGAAACATTCATCACTGTCGGGTCCTTTGTACTGGAAACAGTCTAGAACGTTTGATTTCAAAGAAAGCATGGTTCCCGGTGAAAGGGTGTTAATCGCTGTAATTTTTCCCCACCCTGATACCCTATTTCTTAAGTAAGGACAGGGGGGAATGGGGTTTGTCCCTAAAGCCCCGCCATAACAGCCGGCACTCATAAGGCAGTACATACCCACCCCCTTTGAATCTCCACCGGAATCATAAAGGTCAGGGTAGCCTAAAAGCATGTGCCCGTTTTCATGGCAAAAGGGTCCGATAACAGGGCTGTTGCCTATATTAGCCATCTGATACTTGCTTATATTGATTACGTTTGAGTTATAGGGAGCCTGCATTGAACCTGCATGGGGCCAAAGCCCTTTTGCCCATACCACATCAGGACTTCCCGCATAGAGAATGTTGACAGCCATAGCATATTTACCCTGCAGGGTAATACCCGAAAAATCAAAACCCTTGCTTACCAGATAATCTAAAGCTTCTGTAATAAGCTCCTGAGCTCTTAGAGGTTGTGGAACATTTACGTCGTTGTAATAGGTCTTGGGATTTTTTGCTCTGTAATAGGCTGTAACCTTGTTGACATAAGTCATCTTTCCACCTGATACATCATAAAAGTAGTCTTTAACAGATCCATTATTGCCAAAGCCTGTATAACCCGTCTTATTAATAAGATCATCCATTTCCTGGCTTGATACATTGGCAGGGCAGTCCTTAAAATCTATTAAAATTGTCAGCCCCACCTTCTGGCCTTCTGCCCGGTTGTCACGCAAAAAAGCCGGGGTGCTGTCCATGACCTTTAACTGGCTCTTTTTTTCCTGTACTTTTCTGCTTTTAGCTTCGGAATGAATTCTTAATCCCTTTTGGATGGTTTTATTTCTATGGGCTAACCCCGTTGTAAGGTTCTTACCATTGTAAGGTATACCGGTAGAGATAAGCTCTGAGCCATCCTTATTCAAATCGGCATAGCATATAGTATTGGATTTATTATCAAAACAGAGTGCAAAACCATCAAGGCTTTCTACCTCCTGATAAAATTCATCCCCCCACATTTTAACCTGCACTTTACTTCCATCAGGCTGCTTAACTTCTAAAATATTGCCATTGTAAGGAACTGCAAAAGAAGCGATCCCCTTACTTACAATCATGAACAGAACCATAGATACCCACAGAATTATTTTCTCAGTTTTTATCATATACCTTCCCCCCATAGGCTGTAATCCTACACTTTCTTCCACAAAATATTCAAGGTATCCGGCGGAGCCCAGTTATCATTTGAGGTATGAGCCTGAATACATTGGTAATTGGAATTCATATAGGATACCCTGTCACCTACTGCATAAGCCTTGTCGGGTAACCACTGGGGAAAAGGAGTTGGGGTAGGTTTTAGAGTGGGCGTTGGGGTAGGTGACTTCACCTCGGTAGGCGTTGGCGTAGGCCTTATTATAGTAAGCTCTGGATAGTCCGATGACGTTTTATTAAACACCCCAACTATCACCATAATATCCGACATATTGATAGCACCATCTAAATTCAAATCGACTGCCTCAGAATACTTTCCGTCACCGCTTACACTATTAAAAAAGCTTACAACTTCCATAATATCTATCATGTTGATGGCCCTGTCCTGCACATCATTGACTGCCATATCACCCGGAACCACTTGCACAGGCTTGTCAAGGCTTCCAAGGATGATATCATTGTCAACCTTTACAGAACCTAATCTTTCCAGGTAATTGAGTTTTGAAAAGCTTACCAGATACTCTCCTGCTTTGATGCCTCCAGCTTCAAAATATCCCTTACTGTCAGTTTTTATACTGTATGTAACGTCTCCTTTACTAAGATTTACTATAAAGCCTTCGAGCATTTTTCCCGCTGCATCGTCAGCATAGGTTAGATCAGCACTGACAAAACCCTTTATGCTAAAAGTATCCGGCAAAGGTGTAGCCGTTGGCTTGGGTATCTCACTTCCGATTCCAACTAAGGAATATCCCTTTGCAATGGCATAGGCCTCCATAGAGTTCATGCCATATAAGTCTTCAGCAGCTTGCACCAACGCATTCCGTGAGTCAATAAAGGTTGCCTTGGATGTAAGAATCTGAGTTAAGGCTTTAAAATATACCTTCTCCATGCTTTTTGGATTGTCGAGCAGTGAGGCTGCGTTATAAAAGGCTTTGTTTATAATTCCACTGTTGAAATGAACCCCTCCGTTATCCTCGGTTGTTGTAATGTAGTCCTTCATATTTTCCGGCTGACCGTATAAAGAAGGCTGCTTTATGTTTCTAACTGCACTTGGACCCTTTATAAAGAGATCTTCTCCCACATCCCAATCCGTATAATCTCCGGTATAGTATGCTTCTATAAAATATGACATGATATCCGAAAAAGCTTCATTCAAGGCACCCGATTGGTCCTTATAAACAAGGTTGGCTGTGTTTGTAGTGACACCATGGGTGATTTCATGGGCAATAACATTTAAATCGGTTGTAAAAGGCCTGAACTTAACGCCATCACCGTCACCGTACATCATGCTGAAGCCGGTCCAAAATGCATTGTTAAGCTTTGTTCCATAATGAACATTGGACCAAAGGTGATAATCTTTATTATCCACACTGTTTCTGTTATGAACATTTTTGTAATAGTCATATACACCTGCTGCATAAAACTGGGCGTCAACTGCCGAGGCATCGGTAAAATTCAAGGTGGGTGAAGTTATGGTCATGGAAGTTGAAGACCCGTTGATACAACCCAAGGTTGAAATCTCAGCCGGCCTTGACTCATCTATCATCAGGTACTTATCTGCTGTTGGGCTTTTCTTGACTCCAAAGGTTCTATCCTGTCCAAGATATCCTTTACCAGTACCTATTTCAACGGGTCCACGGACTCCCTTAATATATGATGCAAACACATCATCATTAAGCGTTGACTGTTTTATATTTTTAAGCTGGGTAAGCATATTGTCATCTGGCTGCAGGTAATAGGATATACAGTCTATTTTTTCCAACAACCCTTTGTCTTGAGCGTTTATATATAAAAGCCAGTGCTGGGGTGTAACCGCCGACGCAAGCTCTACCTTATAGGCTTTATACCAGGTACTGCCCTTTTTATAAAAGCAAAGCTCCACATCCGCTTTTTTTAGGCCCTCATGCAGATCAAGGAGTTTCCTGACTTCCGAAAGAGCCTCACTTGAGGTTATGGATGGTTTTATGCTTGGCAATGTGTACTCAACCGTTTTGTCAAGGGATCCGTTAATGTAATAAATTGTATTGTTTTTGTCTGTATGAACGGTTAATTCGGAGCCTTCAACCGGGATACCTTCCTCTGTCATTTGCACTCTGTAATGCCTGCCTCCCAAATCGGTGTCGTTCTCACTGCTTGTAACTTTAAAGCTTGCCAAGCTTAGCCCGTATGCGTCTCTATTGTCCAAAAGATAATCTTCCATATCCTTTGTATCCTTAATTTCCATATCGCTTACAGGACCACTTATAAACCTTGGACTTTGATTCTCATTCCAATCCACATATACCCTTATCCCTTTGTTTACCCCTAAAGCTTTTGACATTTGCTGTGTCCGGATAAAATGATGCCTTTGAAATTTTTTCCTTTAACTCTCCATCAGGCCTCCCAGAGCCTTGTGCGTAGTTATACGGCAATACAAAAGACAAAAAAATAGATGCCGTAAGAACCAATGCAACAGTTTTTTTCATACCTATACCCTCCCAAAACTATATGTTTTTTTCAAGGTATTCGTAAATATTTTATTTTTGGTATGGCTTAAATGGAGGTTTGCATATTATTTTTTGCATGCCAATAAAAGGGTTTACTGATAAAAACCCAATTTGGGTTCAAAGATATACGCTCTTCTTTAAGGCGCGATATGCCTGAAGTTTCTCATATTGTATACTTTCATTATAATATTTACAGCAATTTTACTGATAGAGTATAGCGGTACAATGATCAGCATTCCTATAAAACCAAAAAGAGACCCTGAAACCAGGAAGAGGATTATCAAAGTCAGGGGATGGATTTTTAGCTGCTTTCCAATGAGCAATGGAGAAATAAAATTTCCTTCCAACTGCTGGACAATAACCATAATAACCAGTATTTTCACTACCATGACAGGATTTACGGACAGTCCTACCAAAATTGCAGGAATCACGCCTAAAACAGTACCCAGTAAAGGGATAAATGAAGTCAATAGGGCAAACAGTGCGAGAATCAAAGAGTATTTAAGCCCGATAATCAAATAACCGATGTACATGAGGACGCCGATCACAAATGCGATAATGGCTTGCCCTGTAATATAGGCGGAAAGCGCTTTGTCTGATTCCTCTAAAAACTCCCTTACATTTTGTTTAAACCGTTCCGGTATAAATCTTAAAACATTTCTGGGAAAAGCACTTCCATCTCTTAGAAAATAAAAAAGAATGAAAGGAACGACCACCAACGTTGTAGCTATATTGGTAATTGCAGACAAAGTCCCAAAAATTCCATTGCCAATAAAGGGGATCACCTTTTGAAGAAAGTCTTTTGCCTGTGCTTTAAAATCTCCTGATATAATAAATCCAAAACGTTCATCCTTTAATATATCTTGAGTCTTTTCCTTTGTTGCTTGAAAGATCTTTGGAAAGTCTTCCCGGAAATCACTAATCTCACTCCGGATAATGGATCCTGAGTAAACCGCCATGGCTGTTAAAAGACCAATGAATATTAAAAACGTTGAAAGGATCGCAAGGGTCCTTGGTATCCGCAGCTTTTCAAATAAATTTACCACTGGGCGAAACAGATAATAGAGTAATCCCGAAATAAGAATGGGAAAAAATAGAATTGCAATGAGATTTTTAAAGGGTACAAGAAAAAACTCAACCTTCCCTAGCAAAAATATGCTAAGTAAAATAAGCAGCAATCCGGTCATGTACTTAAAAAACTTGCTTTGATACCACATAGAAAACCTCCCGAATTTTTTAGATTAACAAACAGTAAAATTCAAATTCGATTTCCGCATTTATAGATAACCAACTGTAAAAGTAAAATTTCGATTTCTGAAAGACCACGTAAACCAGGTATTTCATCTCTCGAATTTTACTATGTTTACACTCCGTTATCTATAAGTAAAACCTGATATTCATTCTTCAAATTTAATATGCTTATACTTTTTGATCTATGCTTCCTGTAACTTTGCTTTTTTTATTATATTTAAAAATGCTGATTCGAACCGCATATCGTCCTCTCTGGTCCGTTTTTTGGGCCCTCCCGTCCGCTTTCCCGATCTTCTCACTTTTTGTGCCAGGTGTCTTTCAAATAAAAGCTTATCTATGTTTTCATCGGTATAGATGAGCCCATTTTGATTTATGGAGTACGCACCTTTTGAGATGGCCATTGCAGCAACACCATAATCCTGAGATACTACAATATCTCCTTTGGAAGTTCTGTTAATAAGAGCTATATCGACAGAATCCCTGGATTTATCTACCACTACAATTTCTGAATACCCGTCATCGATTAAATGACTTGTATCCATTACCATCATAACAGGCAAGTTTTGTTCCCTGGCTACCTTGATAATAATTTGCTTTACAGGGCATGCATCCGCGTCGACAAGAATTTTTGTCATGTAACAAATCCTCTTTTTCTAAAAAACTATATTCTAGTGCTTTTTAACACAACAAATTTCTAGTTTTTCAAAGTGTTAAAAATGCACTTCATCTGTTTGTGCCTCGCATACCCTAGAAAAGAATTACGTTACGAGGCACTAGTGCTTTTTAATACAACAAATTTTTAGTTTTTCAAAGTGTTAAAAATACACTTCATCTGTTTGTACCTCGCATACCCTAGAAAAGAATTATGTTATGAGGCACTAAATGTATACACACTTTAATATCTTTCTTAGCACTTAGTATAAAGTATTTTCATTTAAATTTCCATACAATCTCTACATAACCCAGTTGAGATCACCTACTGTACCAAGAATCCAATGCAATTGGAAATGATTTCAAAAGCCAGAATGGCATGTAGTTTTCTAAGTATTACTGCTAACTCTTGAAATCACATAGGATACATATGTTTATTTTTTTATCCACATCGTGTAACTTTAGAGCGCATACGCCCTGCACCTCGAAAATTTTTCCTTTACCTATGTATTTACTTTGATATTTCTGATAAAATAAAGTATATCATCTTAATTCTTTATCAAGCACTTAATTCAACAAATACCCTTCAACAAGTGCAAAGGAGTGGAAAATGAGTGTGTTTTCGCAACTACTAAAACCCCTCAAAGCATTTAAAAGAGAAATTAAAATACATCACTTTAACACCTTCATAAAAAAAATAGAGTTCTTTTTCTACGTAGGCACCTACTTCTCACTGGGATTTATGTTATCAACCTCCATGATTCCCCGGGGCTATGTACAAATAATTGCACAATTCGAGGCATTTATTGCTCTTTTTCTTGCTTTTCGATTCAGATACCTAGGCTTAATGATCGCGGTGTCACTAAGCCTTTTTGAATTGCCGTTTATTCTCTCCAGATACTTAGAGCAGCCAAACCTTTCCGACTTTGCGGGATTAACGAATAAGGTGCTTACCATACTGTCTTCCATTCTTGTTGCCATTTTATCAAACAATCAGGAAATGCAAAAAAGGAAAATGGAATGGCTTTCTATTACCGATAAGTTAACCAATGTTTATAACCAGAGATTTTTTATTTCGGCTCTGGAAAATGAAATTGAGACAGCAAAGAAAAACAATGGGACTTTGGGTTTAATCCTCATCGATATTGATAACTTCAAAATGTATAATGATATCTATGGACATGATTTCGGTGATACACTTTTAAAAGGAACAGGCGCTATTCTGAAGGAAGTCGCGGGAAATCACAACATTCTCTGTAGAAATGGAGGAGATGAATTTGCGATTATTTTGCCCGGTAATAGTCTGGACTTGACAAAGCAAACAGCCCATAAGATCCGGAGCGAATTTGAAAGATTAAAAGTAATATACTTTGAAAAGAGTTCGGGAAGTAAAATAACCTTATCCATGGGGTTGTCGGTGTATCCGGATATGGCTAACAGTAAGGATGAGCTATTCACCCAGGCAGACATGGCACTATATCATGCTAAAAACCTTGGCAAGGATAAAATTCATTTATACCAGGATATTATTTTGCAGATCCGCAAAAATATCAGTTCGGACCACCATCAGTTGATTGAAGTATTTCGGACTTTACTCACCACTATATCTGCAAAAGATAAGTATACACTGGGTCATTCCGAACGTGTAGCTTCTTATGCCATTATGACCGGGGAAGCACTGGGCCTAAACCTAAAAGAAATCAGTACACTCCAGTATGCCAGCCTTCTCCATGATATTGGAAAAATCGAAATACCCAAATCAATTTTGAATAAGGTTGAGCCGCTCTCCGATGAGGAATTCAACCTTATTAGAAAACATCCGGTTTATAGTGCAAATATTTTAGAGCCCTTAGGAGGAATGGATCAACTCATCGATTTTGTTCTTCATCATCATGAAAGATTTGATGGCCGCGGCTATCCTCACGGCCTTTCGGGTAATCAAATCAGTCTGGGTGCACGCATTCTCTGTGTAGCAGACTCTTACGATGCTATGCTGTCTGAACGCCCTTACAGCAAGGGAATGCCTGTGGAAGAAGCCTTCCGTGAGTTGGAACGTTGTGCAGGTTCACAGTTTGATCCTGATGTTGTAAAGGTGTTTATTTCCATCATGAAGGAAAATTCTTATAAACGTGTTGTTTAATCGTGAACCATTTCATGCGCCATAGATTGAATCCCGGATAGGAAGATCCTTGGTATCCGTATCGCCTAGATACTTTCTATTATGCTCCGGAACCTGTTCATAGGCCCTTTTTAACCTTTCCCTGTTTTCTTCAGTTGGTTCCCGGTTATACTTGTCATAAGCTTTTTGGCACAAATCCAGGGATGTAGGTTTTTGATTCAATTCATTCAACAGGTCTTTTACTTCCTTTATCAAGTCCTGTTCAGTGACATAACACGTGCACTCTTTGATCTTGAAATCTCCCAGAGGGTAAATGCGTATTTCTTCACCTTCGGGCACAGAGGCCTTGACCCATCCTGATCTAACCTTTTCTATAAATTCTTCCAAGCTCACCAATCCCCAACAGTCAATCATTCCATCCTTATAAACCTTTAAGTCTATAAGAAAATGAGCCCCATTATGAATAAACGCTTTTAAAGATTGTCCAATAATTATTTCTCCGTTGTCTTTCCTATATACTCCATTCATCTTGCTGCCCTCTTTTCATTTTATATCGTTAATGCTATCATATCTTTTTCTATTATCTTTATCAATAAACCATTTTTTGGGATATCCAAAATGACTATATAATAAAAGCATTGTCCATGTCAATAAATCATCTAAAAAGATTGAGAAAAAATAATTCCATTAAAATCCCTTTTTACAGTCATTAACTATAGATAACGAAGTGTAAACATAGTAAAATTCAAGAGATGAAATACCTGGTTTACGTGGTCTTTCAGAAATCGAAATTTTACTTTTATAGTTCGTTATCTCTGAATTTTAATATTTTATGATTCTATATAGATAATCGGGCTTGACAGGATTCAATTGTATAGTTTCCCCTTATATGACAAAACGAGTGAAGTATAAGCTCCACTCGTTTTAAATGTACGCTGTATGATTTTTTTAGAATCTAAACACTACTCAGAAGCTTTAAAATTATAGATGGGCCTGATAATGTCCACAATTTCAACAGTCTCCTGCACATTTTGAATGATTTCATCCATAGGTTTATAGGCAAAAGCGCACTCATCCAAAGTAGACCGGTTTATCGTAGTGGAATAAATTCCTTCCATGGACTTTTGGAATTCTTCAAGGCTTAGCACCTGTTTTGCTTTGCTTCTGCTCATGAGCCGTCCCGCCCCATGGGGTGCGGAATAATTCCAGTCCTTATTTCCTTTGCCCGTGCAAATCAAGCTTCCATCCCTCATATTGATGGGAATTAAAACCTTTTCATTGAGTTTAGCAGAAATTGCACCTTTTCTTAAAATCATTTCATCCAGATCAATATAATTATGAATAGTGGTAAACTGCTCTTCAACCGTAATATTCATCCTTTTTATAATCTCATCCACAATCGCTTTGCGGTTATACACGGCAAAACGCTGTACAATCCTCATATCATTCAGGTAATCCTCGTAGTTTTTCCCCTCAACATAGGCCAGCTGCTTATTGAACTTATCAACCTTGGTTTTATTGAGTTCGGTTTGGATCTCTTGATGGCGCCCCTGGGCCTTTAATTCATCAATGAGCCCCTTGATATACAAACTATTCTTAACAAGCTCCTTATAACCCAAATCCTGATAATATTCGGCTACCTGTTTCCCTAAATGCCTGCTTCCCGAATGTACAACGAGATACAGAGACCCTTTTTTATCCCGGTTAGCCTCTATAAAGTGATTTCCTCCGCCTAAAGTACCGATACTTAACTTTGCCCGGTCAATACTGACATTTTTTTTAGACTGGAGTTTATCAAAATCAATGTAGTTTGCATAATCATGGTTTTTTTTCCTTGTCTCAAAACCTGCAGGAATATATTCATGAATGACCTTATCAAGTTTTTCAAGGTCAAGCTCAGATTCTTTCAGCTTAATAGTTTCCATACCACACCCGATATCCACCCCCACCAGGTTTGGAACAACTTTATCCTTAATTGTCATGGTGGTACCGATTGTACACCCTGCTCCTGCATGGGTATCAGGCATAATCCGGATAACACTGTCCCTGACAAATTCTTGATTACACAATTCCATAATTTGTGCCACTGCTTCACCTTCTATATTATCTGTAAATACCTTTGCTGTATTGTATTTTCCTCTAATTTCCACCATAAAAAAACATCCCCTATCAATTCTATTTTCATCAATTTCCTTGAAACCCACTAACTACATAACATTGAAAAATATAAACTTTATATTATCCATTTGAAATCCACAAACTTTTCACAAAAAACCATCAGCTTAGCATACTTTATTTTAAAATGCACATAATAAAAATAAAAATCAAAATACAGAGAGGATGAATCACTTGAAGGAAAAAGTAGTTCTTTTTGGTGCATCTACACGTGGACGGATTGCCTTTAATGCTTTGAAAGACCAATATGATATATCCTATTTCTGCGACAATGATAAAAACAAATGGGGCAGCACCGTTAACGGAGTAGAAGTCGTTCCCCCAGATCAGTTGAAATCCTTAGACAATACCAAAGTTATTATTACCAGTATGTACGATAAAGAAATATCAAACCAATTAGACAGTATGGGTATTCATCCATATAAAACAGTATAGTCCTATTTAAATTGTACTATAAAAAGCGTTCTCAGCAAAGTGTACCCAAGAAATGGTTTCTTCCCTGTTAGAAACCATTTCTTGGTTTACAGTATTTTCTCTTACTTTTGCCCTCCGCAACAAGTCTTTTCAATCAATGATCTTTTTTAAGGTTCAATGGATCTCTTTATGCACTTTGCCTTGAGATGGAGCAGATAAAAAAACGCTTATTGTTGATAATCATCCGATGACATCTTGCGCTAAGCTCTGAAACAAAAACTGTTTTCTGTTTCCTTTCCAAAACGTCGTAGACATCTACCTTTGAGCTTTCATTCACCACTTTATTAAAAAACATATCTGCTCTTTCACTTTTATATACTCGCTTGCCGATTAAAACATTCCTTACCGGCGTTACTTTTAAAACAATCATATCCAATCACCTTCTCATTTACTCTAATACGTATAAACGAATTTGCCTACTATCAAGAGACTTCCGGCGCTGCAAGGCGTTCCAATCCATTGAACTTATGATCAAATTTAGACCATTCAATTACCTTGATTTAATATCGTGAAAATTTAATTTATCCATGCAAAATTTTTTCACGATCTAGTGCTTTTTAACACAACAAATTTTAAGTTTCAAGGTGTTAAAAATGCACTTCCTCTGTTTGTGCCTCGCATACTCTAGAAAGGAATCACGTTACGAGGCACTAATTAGATTGCTTTCTTCTTGCAATCCATGGATATTTTCTTACTGTACCGGTTGGCATAACTACTTGCTACAAATGCGTCCGGTTTAATTTTGGCATCAATTCCTAGTCCTTCAAAGCAGCTAACCATTTCTCTTATCAATTTTCTTGTTTCACCTATTCTTCCAATATCGATATGTGCTTCCAGCTTGCAATCAAAGTTTTTATACTTCACGGCAAAACCGCACAAAGCATCCATAAGCTGTTCATTCAGCATATGAACCATTTCATAGGTTATTGCCGTTTCCTTGGCAATTTTTTCCCTTAAGTTTTTATACCTTTTGTTTTCGATCATTTTTCCTATGCAGCACCATGCACCTTGGCCCAAACGGTGAATATGAATTCCTGTTGCAAAACAGGTAAACCTTCCTTTTACCTGGGAGTCGGTTCCAACCGCAATTTGATACCTGCTGTCGGGATTTAACTTAATAAAGTACTTAATACTTGCTACAACGTCTGAAAAACTCATATTCTTTTGCATTGAATTAAAAAATCTCATGCTTTCACCTTCTTTTCACAATTTTTATATTTATAAAAGTTATAATAAGTTTATAACGGTTTGACGTTTTATTCGTTTACCCTTGTATTCACGGACAAACAATCAAATACTCATTTGTCATTTGAGATTATATTATTAAAGTCTTCGTCATATGTATGTTTCATGCTTGATTGATATAGGTTGATAAATAAAAAAGTGGCTAAATCTTTTTCAGACTTAACCACTCTGCATGTGCACTTCTTGTATCCCTTATCTAACCTATGGGGTATACTCTTTCACACATTCTTAAAACAGGGGGATTAAGCCAATGTATATTAAAACGAATACCTGGTTTATTTCTCCATTCAAACTTATTATTTAATTGGTTTATACATGCATCTTTCCGTATATACATGAGCCATCCTCCTTTCTTCTTTTGATTTAGCGTTCACAATCTATTTTATTGACATAATTTAAAAACGGCTAAGCCCATATTTACTTGACTTAACCGCTCACTTTAACTGTGTAAGAATATCACCTTTAACCAAAATTATTCTCATTCACAATCTTCAAGCAGAGGATTAAGCCAATGTCCAAAAGAATCTATCATTGGTCTCTCTGAAAAACAAACTTCTTTACTATTGATTTTAAATTTTTGATTACTAAGGTAACGGGCCATTGTCAATCCTCCTTTCAAAATATCATAATAAATCATTTTCAATCCATTTTGCTATACCGACTATGAGATGCAGCAATTTTCACAACAGCATTTCTCACGGCATAGTGATTATATGGTAACATAGAAAACTTTTCCTTGTCAATAATCTTCCATCATTTGTAATCCTATTGTAATATTTATACTTTTATATTCATTAGCCGACTTGGTATACGGAATCCTCATTGACTACAATAAACGATTTATCCTTTTTCAAAAGCATGGAATTCTCACTCACAATCTCACATGAAAATTCCTTTTCCGCATTTTTTTCCCAGCTAAACCCTATGATAGAACCATAGCCCGGTCTGTATATGATATTGTTGCTAAAGCACATACACCCGGGCAGGGCACTGTACTTATCCTTATCTGTCTCAAAAACAATCTGATTTTTATTAAATATTCTGGTCTCAAATTTCCCTTTTTGGTTTTCTATGATAAAAAGCCAGAGCTTAGTACTATAATCAAAATGAATCCCCGTTTGAACAATCCGGTCTTTATTCTTCCACTCATAAAAGAATCCGTTTACATTGATTACTTTTATATCATCATAAACGTTGCAGATAAAATAATGCTTGTCGTCCACTATATTAAAAAAGTGATTGATTGTAACCTTTGAAATGGTTTTTGAATAGTTTCCCCTTTCGGTTACCGTAAGTTCTATCAAAGAACAATTCAAATTGACATAGTACAATTTATTGTCTCTTACGATGGCTTTACTACCATATAATTTATCAAATTCATACTCATTTTTCTCCGTTTTTATATAAATTTTATCCTTTGACATTTCATACAGGATTTCTCCGTTGTTTGAAAAATCATATGCATTACCCCTCATAAAAGGTACACCTTTTTCCCGGTCCTTATGCCTTACCCGTCCATCCTCGCTCACAAAGACTCTTTCATTCACCATATAACGGATTTTATCCTGCTTAAATAGAAGAATATAGGGAATTCCCTTATCGTCTTGGGCCTTACGTGGAGTCATAATGTATTCCACCTTTGCTTCTTTATTGCAAACGGGACAAAGGTTGAATTTGCTGTAGTAATAATCCTTGTGTCCCTGGCAAAGCTTTAAGCTGGAATTTAAATCATCCAGATTTTCGTCTATTAAAACTCGTTTTCCCTTTTCATAGATTCCTTTTAGGTCTTTAATTAATTCCGGGGAAATAAAGTCCCAATCCCTCACTATTGCCTTGGGGATCATTACCTCAGGCCGTTCAATTACCGAAATGTTTCTCTTCATTCTTTCCAAGAGATCCATATCCGGGTCGGTTTTGCCTCCAAAGGGGTGAAGCCTTGTAAGAAGCCTGAATATAAGTACTGCAAAAGCATAGGCATCGGTTTCTTTAGAAAATTTTGTTCCCACAAGCAAAGGATCTTTAAATGTCTCCATACAAACCTGGGTTTTCAAATTCTCAACCGACCAGCTGTCTACATCTATAAAACAGGTATTGAAATCATTGTCAATCAAAATATTTCTTTCGTTCAAATCACCAATATGTATATTTTGAGCATGAACTGCCTTTAGCGTCTCCTTGATCTCCACCAGAATTCTTGTAATATCTTTAACGGTAATATGGTTGATCTGGCAAAACTTTTTATTCGCCAGTTGTTTGATTTCAAAACCAGAAAATTTTTTCATGCTGTAGCCAAGAAAAGCATTATTTTTATCAAAAACTAAATCCAATGGCTTTGCTGTATTTTGAGGAAGTTTTTTATTGATCAGTTTTTTTATCTTTTCCAGCTTTTCATTTTTATTGACGGACTCTTTAAAAATCTTCAAAACTATGCCCTTATGTTCAAAAATAATTCCTTCTCCACCCTCCGCAATGGGTGTTTTGTTTAATAGATTCCGGTCAATGATCATTTCGTCTCCCCCATTCTATTAATGTGTACTTGGCAAAATAAAATACTTTAAATTACAAGTGTGATGTCATCTTTAAAGTTGTTAGCCGAAGGTACATATCCTTGAGGAATATATTGCTGGAGAAGATTTCGAGGTAGTATCCTTACAGCATATTGATAATTGTGGTTTATATTGATCAGCCTTTTTAAAAGTACAGCTTTTCTAAGTCTAATACATTTCTCAAAATCCTTTACATATTGACTTTTTAAGATATAACCGATTCCGTCTGTACCCACTCCGACTGCCTTATATTCCTTTTTTGAAAACCGGTATCGGTTAAACCTTACTCCCTCTTTATAAAGCAGTAGTTTCCCTTTGTCCATATAATTGTACGCAAAATAAGGGGACACGCCCTCGTAATCGATTTCCTGGAATTCTACAGCATCATTGTGCCTCAGCTTAATGATATAGCCATCTCCGCACTCAAATACAACGAATTCATCTTCCGTTTCCTCAATGTATAAAATGGTAAAAAGAAGGTAATTTTTTATTTGCTCATGGGTTGGAAACAGGTTGAGGAGTCGTTCAAAAACTGCATCCACTTCTAGCCCCTGTCTAAATAAATGAATAAATAATTTCGCACCCACTTCTGAGTGAAGGCCTTCTGAACAACCGTCAACCACACACTTCCGTCCTTCTTTGTCAAAAGCATAATCCTGGCAATTAACTCCATTTAGCAGATGCTCAAACCCTATTTTGTTGATAAGCATTTTCACGCCTCCTTTCAACTCCAGCTGTTTATAGAAAAAGGGTATACCGCAGCCTGCCGATATACCCTTTTTCCATTTCTTGGTCTCTTATACAAAGAAGTCATCCACCTTTGCAGTTACACTCTTTGAACTCTCAATAACCGATTTGGACAAACAGTTAAATGCTTTCCTAAGCTCAACAGCAGAGCTGTTTACTTTTAACACATTCTTAAACCTCAACTGATCGCCGATCCCCGAAGCCCCACCTCCAAAGGCAATGAATGCGGTTACGATTTCCTTTGCATTTAAGGTTTCTATGGCATTGATTGCATCTCCAATCGTGTATTTGGAAGAAGTATCTTCCCCATCACTGAAAATGGAGAATACCGCTTTTACCCTCATCCCATTTTGCCTAAGCAGTTCCATGTAACGAAGCAGTTTATCGCTTCCTTCTATAATTACATCATAGAGAGGTGTCATTCCGTCAGCCGCAAAATCGGTATTGAGTTCATCAATCCTTTTATATCCGCCTGCATTGATTTGATTTTCTCTAAAGTCTGCCCTGGCGATCAGGATCTCATCTGCTTCATTGGAAGCTTCAAGTGCATCTTTAAACTCATGTAATGCCTTAATCATGTCGTAAGTATATAGGTTCATGGAGCCGGAACCGTCAATCCCCACAAATATGAGATTGACAAATTCACTTTCCAAATCATCCAAAGGTGTATTCTCCCTTTCAATTTCATCTAGGCCCATAACGGTTAATTCATCCATATAAAAATTCCTCCCACTATTTAACTAAATCCGGTGCAATCAACTTACTTCAACACCAAATCGGTTGATTTAACCAGATTAATTTTATATTGTAGCTTAAATTGATTGAAGGCAGCTTCAGTTGCAGCTTCAAATCCTCCAATCGAGCTCATGCAGTCTTCCAAAATGTAAAGTTTTGATGTAACTTCAGGACGGCTGCTGTAGTGCTCCAAGATCTGCTTTACCGATTCCAGTACACAGTGTGATTTTGCCTGACCGGCAACAACAATCATTTCATACTTCTCAATTTCGTTTAGCAGATCAATATTGATATAATTCTTTGTATCATATTCCGGTTTGATAATACCGTACATTTCCGAAAGGGGATCTGTTCCTTTTACCACCTTCTGAAGTACAGTTTTCCTTGCAACCGAATGGAAATAAATCAAGTTTGCCAACTGATTTTCAACTGCATTTCCAACCGTTCCCTGCAAGCAGTGATACGGCCATATAACCAATGTCTTCTTTGCATTTTTCTCAAGATTTAAAACATACTCCCTGCTCTTTTTAGCGTGCAGTACAGGAATCCATTTTCCCTGATCCAAATCATCCAGTGTAATGGCTGTGAACGGAGGAGGATTCTTGCCATCTTGGTCCACCCACCAACAGGGATGAAAAATTTGAAACGGATTGTGGGTATCTATGGAAACCGTAATCTTTGTGATTTGGTCCATATTGTTATAAATAAATCTTGCTGTATTTTCAGTATCTTTGATAGAACCGGCTACACCGAGTGCACCATTTTCCATAAAATCCAATTGAGGGTCAATGAGAAGTGCCAATACCCTTCTTGTGTCTTCATGTGCAGGTTTTAAGTTTTCCATCCATGCCTTTTGGAGAAGATCGTTTACTTTCCTGGTATTAACCTCTTTGCCAATCGCATTCACATCAACAATTTCCTCAAAAGCAGTTTTCAACATTGTCATAGTACCGACTCCTTTCTTTATCATGAAGGTCCAAATTTTTCTCATATTACATATTCATTTCCATCCATGTTATGTAATTTGGGTGAAGTTATTTCTTGTTTGTTATTAACAAATTGTTATTAACTTTATATTTATATGTTACAGGATAGATTTGTTCTTGTCAAGAGTTTTATTCATCAATGTTTTCTTTTTTGAGTTTTTAAAAAATTAAGATATTTCTTACCCATACACGATATAGAGATATAAAAAATGTTGAGCAAAAAAGTTTAGGGTTAATCATTACAGTAAAAAATCCATTAAACAAAATATTCATTCCAAAATATATTGAGGGGTATGAGGAAATCCTGCAATTTTATAAAAACACTCTCGATGATTCGTTCTATAAATTTTAAGCCCCAAAAATGAAAAGTCTTGTACCCCTTATGAGGTTAACAAGACTCTTTGCATTAATGAATGACGCACATTTTTATTATAAACTGCCCTCAAAAAAAACACAGGTTACCTTAAATATTTTAGTACGTTAAATCAAACTTTTAGCTAAACTAGCTAAACTATCGTTTCCGCTGGAGAGACCGCCGGCTTTAATCCTGTATAATTTCAACCGCTCCTGATTGTTCCATAATGGACCTTATCCTATCCAGCTTATGTTTCGGAACTTTTACCGCTACAATAATTCCTTCATCGCCTTCCAAACCTTTCACACCCGCCGCAAAGGGCTTAAGCTCACCCAAGCCGTCCCTTTCGGTCTTTGTCATAGATATCCCTGCATCTATCGCCTCTTCTACGCTGCCGTATTCCTGTACTTCTGCAAGGTCGCTGATGACCATGTCACTCCGCTGAAGGCCAATATTTTTCAAAGAATCAACCAAAGCACCCACCTGTCTTTGGTCCGGTATTCTCGCAACCAAACGCATATATAACACCTCCAAAGCTTCAAAATAACCAAATCTAAAAGGCATTTGTGAGCTTTCAACCTAAGATTTATCATAGCATTTTCTCACTGGAAATCGCTCATTTTATCTTTGGTTATCTTTAGTATAACCAATAAGGAAAAATAGAACCTTAGAAAATAATATATCTTTTTCGATTATTTTCGAAACAGGGGAAGTCATTCATCAAATATTCACTTTTATTTTATATTGACTTTAGTTGTATATACAATTATACTATATACAATACCAATAATTAACTATCCTCAAATTAGACTGTAGATTCAAACTTTTAAGTATATGACCTCTACGTTATAGATTACCTAATTAAAGGAGCGTATTAAGATGGAAATACTCCGTCAAGGCGGATATCTAATATCAAAAATCCACCAATTATCAAGCCGTATTTTTGCGAGGAAGCTAAAAAGTTATCATATTACCGAAATCAATCCTGCCCAAGGCCGAATTCTTTTTGCACTATGGCAGGGTGATTCTATTTCTATTCAGGAATTATCCCAAAAAACAGCTTTGGGTAAGTCCACACTCACCCGGATGTTGGACCGGCTAGAGGAGACCGGACATATTTTACGTGTGTTTCCCAGCAATGACCGGCGTAAAGTTCTGATTCAGCTCACAGATGGAAATAAAAAGATGAAGACGGCATACGAGAAAGTATCCATGGATATGATCGAACTGTTCTACCAGGGCTTTAACAATGCTGAAATTGAGCAGTTTGAAGCGTACATGGAACGAATATACAGTAACCTTGAGAAAACAGAAACACAAACATCGAAAGGGGTTTTTAACCATGACCCATGAAAAATCATTTGAAAATGCCATTGAGTTGGCTAAAAGTATGACATCCGGTGGTAAACCAGTTTTAGCGGCAGATGCGATTTTAAAAAAATCTTGTGAATTGATAGACAGCTGCGGTATCGCGATGCTTGCCTCTAATGGCAACAATGGATACCCGAACGTGAAAGCCATGATGAAAGTTGAAACGGAAGGGATAAAAACCATTTGGTTTAGCACCAACACATCTTCCAAGAGAGTGGTACAGCTTAGAAAGGACCCGAAGGCCTGTGTATATTTTCATAATGAGAAGTGTTTTAAAGGTTTGATGTTAGTAGGTGAAATTGAGGTTTTATCGGATTTGGAGTCTAAAAAACGGCTGTGGAGGGAAGGGTGTGAGGTTTATTATCCTTTGGGTGTAGATGATCCAGATTATACGGTTCTCAAGTTTACTTCCAAATGGGCAAATTATTATGAAGGGCTTCAGAATATTAGTTTTGATGTGTAGTCTTTGATAAACCTTCAAAGGATACATACTGATATTTTTGAAATTGTATTTCCGTAAAAATACCAAACAATGAAAGACTAAAAGGCAACCTATAAAACCTCAGGGCTGCCTTTTACTATAGCTCTAATATACAACTCTTACTTCTGAAAAATCAAGACCTGTCAATCTGCTTTTTAAAAGCTCATTTTTAAGGGCTTCAGATATAAAGGTCGGGAATATGGGATCCTTAAGTCTTACAAGATGAAGCCCACCTAGTTTTTTGCTATCCAAAGCATAGTGAGTGAAAATCAATACCTTTCTGCCTTTGGCTTCCAAGGTTCTATATAGTGAATGATTTAAGTCGATTGCGTCGATCAAATCGAGGATATTAATCACGCTGTATCCATTTAATTCCTTTTTTGTTTTTTCTTCAATAATTTTTATCGGCAAATACTGTACATTATTTACTTCATTTGTTTGAACCAAGATCTCTCTAAATTTAGGAGAGATTACCGGCCACCCCAGATCATTTACCAAATAATCCGTTGCAATATCTCCATCTTGAGCCCTGTAATAAAACGTAAAGCTGCTGTTCCAGTAATCAAATTGAGAGCCCTGATAAATATCATTCTTATTGATTGAATATTTGGCTTCAAACCCATCTTCTACTTTACAAGCGATTTTGTCCGGAATTTGCATCTCATCATCATAGGTTAATTTATAGTACTTCATTGATCACCCCTCCAACATCAGTATACTCTATTAAAACTAATTCAACTCAGAAAAACTCCAACTACTTCCAAAAATTCTTATACAACATATCCGGGTCATCCATTATAATCTTCTTTAAATCTTCAAATAATGCAAGAAAAATGTCCGTCTCACCGTTTGCCTCATTGTCAATGATATCAACTGCTTCTTTCATAAAATCATGATAATCATCGGGATGTCTCCCTTGATGCGGCATTTTTTCTTTGTTCCAGGCACCATCTAAGTCCAACCCGTATTTCTTGGCAATTCGTTCAAAATAGCCCTTATAGTTTTTATTTTTGTTTGTTAAAAAGTGGTGTTCCTGTGTAGGCTTGCAAACATTGTGAACCAGTATATTATAGCAGGAAACAAAGTAGGTATGCCAGTCTTCTACTTCAAAATTGTATACTTTCCTTGGTGTGTCCAAAAACTCAAATTCTATAGACTTGACTTCCTCAGTGCTGCCGGAGTAAAGCAGTACCTTGTCACCTTTTCTCAATTCACCTGCCGAAACCCAGCCTTTTCCCACAACCCAGAATGGGTGGGAAGGAGTTGTTTCTACTTCCTCATTTCCTATTCCAACATGTGCAATTACACTGGTTTCATTTTCATATACTTCAACAACTTTTTTAAGGCCTCTTGCTCCTGTTATAGGGTCTTCAGAGTATACTTCATCTCCAACCCGGATATCCTTGATGGGTTTTAATCCGTCTTTTGTCTTAATTAAGGTATCTCCGGTAAAACATACATTGTTCAAAATGGTTGATAGGATTGCTGAGGCAGTTATCACCGCAAGGCATCTTGCTGCCTGTTCATGAGGTATACCGCCGTCAATCATACTGGCCGATAATTGGATTGATTCATAAAGTCCCCATAAGGACATAATCGTGCCCATAAAAATGACCACATTACAGGCCAACCGCTTTGCCACGATCTTTAAGACCATTCCTGCAGCCGCTCCGAATCCCAAACCCACTGCCGCTTCAATCCACACACTTTCCGTGCATAATGCAGACAAGTACTCCCATACAGACAATTTTTTCACTGCAGACATATAGATACCTGTCATAACAGGTATTACAATAGAAGCAATTGTTGAGATAATGGATATACAAACCAACGCCTCACAAAAAGAAAATTTTCCGGAAGGGTCGATCCGGTTAATAGGGTCACAGTTTGCATATAAATACTTGTGTAAACTAATGGGGTCTGTGAGTATGCCTCCCCAAGAATCCATAGTGACGAATCTGCCTATGGACGGATCCATATACCTTGCTCTGAGGTAATAGAATGCCAGATTGGGATCGTACTGCTCACCTGTAAACAAGTAATCATTTACAGTAATACCGGTTTTTGACACCAACAAACCAAAAGCATCATAAACATAGGTATCGGTTATATTTCCGTCTAAGTCCGATAAAGCCCTGGTACTGCCTAATCCATCATAGTGATAATAGTATGTATTTAAGCCTCGTATCTGGCTAATTAAATCATTGCCGTATGTGTAGCTTACAATCAGCCTTCCTGCTTCGTCTTTTTCCTCCAGTACCTGCGCAAATTCAGAGTTGAAATCTACCAAATAATTTGTAATCTGCTTGCTGTCAACAATTTTTTGCACTCTATTCCCATCCACATCATAGCCGAATTCTACAACCGAATTACCTTGGGAATTTGCACTGACTGCCTTTACAAGTCTATTATTATAATCGTAGCTGTATGTTATATTTTCCGATAGTCCTGTCTTATGAAGGGTATTTCCGTTATGATCATAAGTGTATGTATTTTCTCCTTCTGAAAGAAGCCGGTTATTTGCATCATACACATAATTGGTAATTTTACCGTTTACATTCTTTGTTAGCCTGTTCCCCACATTATCATACGAATAACTTACTGTGGTATTACCTAACAAAGGATCAACAATATCTTCTGTAATTAATTTATAGGTATCATCATAGGTATATTGAATTACCCTTCCTGAATTTTCTTGGACTCCTACTCTGTTTCCTGCAAGCCCAAGGGTATAAGTATATGAACGCAGAATATCTCCAGATGTTTTTTTACTGGTAATTCCTTTTAAACGATTTAAAGCATCATACTGGTACTCTGTAATTGTATTGTTTGGGTAAACTATATTAGAAATGTTACCCACAGCATCATATGTATACTCGGTTACTCTCCCAAAGGAATCCCTTACCTCTAATAACCTGTTGAGCCTATCGTAAGAATAAGTTGTAGTACCCGAAGGAACCGTTACACTTGTTTTATTTCCTGCAGCATCATAGGTGTAAGAAATGGTGCTTCCGTCAGGATTTGACTGTTTTATAAGCCTATCCCTCAAATCATAGGTATAGGAAGTTGTTCCCCTAGCATCAGTTACATTTTCTCTTTGTCCTGTTGGTGTATACTTATATACTTCGATACTTCCGTCAGGATATAATTTCTTACTCAATTTTCCGTCAGAATTATATTCGAACTGAATTCTATCATTATTAAAATCGGTAATTGAATCTACCTGACCCAAACTATTATACGTTTTATACTCTGTTTCTCCCAAATGCAATGTTCGTTTAATCATCTGCCCGAGTTTGTCATATTCAAACTTCACAACTTGGTTATTAGCATCCTTTTGGGAAGTCCGGTTGCCAGCTTCATCATACGTAAACGCAGTAATATTTCCTAATGCATCGGTAACATTCAAAACTCTTCCATCCGAGTCATATGAATATTTTGTTACCTTTCCGGCTTGATCTGTTTCGGATATTTTTCTTCCACTGCTGTCATAATTCTGGGAAGTAGACGTTCCATCGGGAAAAATCGTTTTTATCAACCGATTATTCACATCATAAACATATTGGACACAGTTCCCGTTGGCATCTGTCATTTTAACCTTATTACCGTTTTTATCGTATTGGTAAGTAGTTTTATTTCCCAGTGCATCAACTACCTCTGTATTGTTCCCAGCCGCATCATAGGTATATTGCGTGATATTTCCCAGTTCATCTATCGTTTTTACAATGTCCCCATTTGCATTATACTCATTCTTAGTAGCAGCCCCATCGGGATAAATTGTTTTTACAACTCTCCCCAATTTATCATATTCATATTGTGTTGCTCTTCCTAAGCGGTCCTTTGATGTTATTAGCCTTCCCTCAATATCATATGTGCTTTCTTCCGTTGTTCCATCTGAATACATTTTAAGGTTTTGATTGCCGAATATATCATATTTGTATTCTCTTCGGTTGCCGGAACTATCCGTAAAGGAAGACTGTTTGCCGATGGAATTGTATTCAACTTTTGTTTTATTGCCATAAGGATCAATGGTTTCTGTGATGTGGTTTAAACTGTCATAGATATATTGTGTTGAAATAGTTTCGACACCTGACGTTGTACTTCGGATTTGTACTTTTTTAGTTAAACAGCCGTTGATATTATATTCAAAAGTTGTAGTATTCCCAATTCCATCCGTTTCACTGATTTTATTTCCTCTAGAATTGTAAGTATATTTGCTAATACTCCCCAAAGGATCTGTTACTGAGGTAAGGTTGCCCCTTTGATCATATGTATAAGTAGTTTTTGTGCCGTCGGGATATACTGTTGATGCAATATTTCCTTTAGCATCATAAGCATTAGTTGTTATATGCCCCATGGGATCTTTTGTGGTTAATATTTTTCCGGTACTGTCGTAGGTGAATTCTGTCTTATTCCCCATAGGGTCGATCTTGCTTGTCATCTTATTTCTGCTGTCATAGGCATATAAAGTAGTATTTCCAAGGGCATCTGTTTCGGATAATTTATTATTACTTTCATCATAGGTATAGGTTATAATTTTCCCCATCCCATCCGTATTGGAAAGTATATTTCCTCTTTCATCATAGGTAAAGAGTGTTAGATTACCTGAACGATCCTTAATTATTTCTTGTTTTCCATCCAAATTATGTGTATACTCAATCCGGTTCCCATTTGCATCGATATGTGCAACAAGTCTCCCCTCATTGTCATATTCATTTCGAACCGGTCTGACACCTCTGGGATCGATGATATCAACCAAGCCATGAATGGAGTTATAAGTAAACCGGGTCGTATTTCCGCCCTGATCTGTTACAGCTACCAAGTCCCCATAGTAGTCATACTCATATTTAATAGTTTTTCCAGTAGGATCAGTTATTTCTTTGATTCTTCCTTCTGAATCCCTTATAAATTTTACACTTTGACCTGCAGAGTGGATGATTCCATCCCACTCGAAAGTAATTGAATTTCCATTATTGTCAGTAATGCTTTCTACTCCTGTTTCTTGATTTATGATATATACAGTACCATCCATGGTGGTTAGCTTATACCTGTCAGGATTATACAATTCAAATTCGTTATCTTCCAATTCATCTCCAGTGTTTCCATACTCAATCCAACAAAGATTGTCTGCCAACGCCTCCAACTTGGAGAATGTGCCTTGTTTCGGACGGAAAGACACCGTTGTTTGCTGTAATGGAATGATCACATTGCTGTCAGGAGACAATACCATTTGAAATTCATCGGTACGCCCGTCAGGATAATCAACCGTAACCGTATGAGGCTTTTTCTCACGCATGACATGCTTTTGGAACATTCCAGGATTGGTCACTTCCTGTATCCAATATTCACCCGGTATACAGCTTTCACTCAACTTTATGTCGTGAATATCCATAGACCAGCCTATACCAAAATCTCCTTTTGATTTATTCCTGCTATCATAAGTACGTGTAACGGTTATGGGCATTCCAGCTACTGGAACAGTAATATCATCAAAACTTATACTGAAGTTACCAACTTTCACTTCCCCATCCATTTGATAAGTTACAGTTGTTGAGTTAATATTTCCGCTTGTATCCACTGCGGTTAAACGTATGTCGTATAATCCATTTCTAAGGACAGTAGGATCCAGCCTTCCCAGCACACCTTTAGTAACAGGCATTTTTCCGCTGGCAAATTCGATATACTTATTCGTATCCTTCATGGAATATTCCAGTTTGTACCTTGCCAAATTCATATCATTTACTGTCCCTATAATATCCGTAGGCACCGATACTTTTGCAAAGTCAGCAGGTGAAGATATTTCAACATTGGGCTTTATCGTATCTCCTACAATAATAATGCTAAACTCCTTGCTTGCATAACCTTCATTTCCTGTTTTATCCTGTGCTGACGCCTCCACCTTGAAGATTCCTGCAGTAGATGAAGTAAATTTATATTGGCCGGAATGATCCAATTCTACCCGCGCTCCGTTAATACTGAGGATTTTAGATGCAACACCCGTGTTATCTGTTGCATTTACGGTAATACTTACAGGTTCATTGATATTTGCCTTTTCCTTATTTACCGTAAGCTCAACTTCAGGACGTATCAAATCTAGTCCCGGCGGCTGTGTGGGAATATCAGAAGGGCTCGGTGTTTCTGTTGGAATTGGTGTGGCTGTCGGTGTAGCAGTTGGTGTATCTGTCGGTGTCGCTGTTGGTGTGGTCGTTGGTGTCGCTGTCGGTGTCGCCGTGGGTGTCGCTGTTGGTGTGACCGTTGGTGTCACTGTTGGTGTGGCTGTTGGTGTGTTTGTTGGCGTGGCCGTCGGTGCGGCTGTTGGTGTGACCGTTGTTGTTACTGTTGGTGTGGCCGTTGGTGTTACTGTTGGTGTCACTGTTGGTGTCGCTGTTGGTGTGGCCGTCGGTGTGGCTGTTGGTGTGGCCGTTGGTGTGGCCGTTGGTGTTGCTGTTGGTGTTGCTGTTGCTGTTGGTGTTGCTGTCGGTGTCGCTGTTGGTGTGGCTGTTGGCGCATTCACTGTGACCACCATGCTATCGCTGTCTGAAAATTCCGAATCGCTGGCAGAGAGCTGAAGTACATAAACTCCGGGCTGACTGAAGGTTACTTTGGCTGCTGCCAGATTGGAAGGACTGAAAACAACTTCACCAGGACCGCTTACTTTACTCCATGCCATGGATGCAGGCTCACCCGCAGGCAAACAGTCGTCACCCACTGTTGCTGACATTACAAGTCCTTCATTAAATATCATGTTTTTATCTGTACCGGCATTCACCAAAGGTTTTTTATTGACTTGCTCAGGGAGCGTATATCCATTCTGTCCTACCGTAAGGTCTGTCAATATCGGGCTTTTACCGTCACTGGAGCGTTTGAAACTTACATTGATTTTGAGATAGCGACCATTTGGCACATTTAAAAGGCCCCTGTTTGTAACCTTTTGCAGTTGGCTGAAACTCTTGCCATCCTCACTGCTGCTGACAGACACTATAATGGCACCATCATTATAAAGAGTTCCGTTCCAGCAAATCTTTCCCCATTCCAGCCCGGCTTTTTCACTGTCAAACACAGCCGTCCAAGTCCCGAACTCAGGAGCTCCGGTTAAGGTACTTCCGGTCATATCACTATAATTGTACAACTCTCCGCCTAAATTTCCGCTGGTAAAGTCAACAGCTCCAACAGGCGTTTTGTTGTCGGAGCCTATGGATCCGGCATTTGGGTCTATGCGCATGACAGTACCATCATACATGTTTGTAACCCATACTTTTCCTTTTGGGTCTACCGCAACACCTGTAGGGCCGTTTCCAACCGTCACATTACCCACAAAGGTGCCATCGTTCTTGATATGACCTACGGTATTGTTCCCACTTATTTTGGAATGTGCAATCCAGACATCATCGTTATGATCCACAACACATCCTTGAGCACTTGCACCGCCATGGGTATATTCACCCAGGATGGTTCCATCGGGTGCAAACTTCCTAATTCGGTTTTGATCAAAGGTAGTAACCCATACATTCTCTTTACTGTCAATACCCAAGCCATAACATGCCAAATCATAACCCTTCCAGTTAACTCCGTTCGCACCTGTCAAAGACTTTGTCGTATCCCAACGCAGCAGCCTGCTCGGGTAAAGGGATGACCAAATTACACCGTTTTTGTCAATAAGGCCGCCGTAACCACCATAACCTACCGGTCCCTCTGATCTCTTAATCCTACCCGTAACACCATCAATCAAATCAAAAATTCCACTTCCGTTTCCGGTTCCGCTAACCCAAACGTCATTGTTTTTATCTACAGATACATGTCGGGTACCTGATGCACTTACTCTTGTATAGGTAATGATACATTCATCCTCTGCAGTAGATACACCTCCATTTGTATCGGCATTATTTGTGTTTTTCCAAGGTTTTACATCCCCAAGACCTATTGATGTATCGCATTTTCCGTTTCCGTTCTTGTCAACCCACTGCCCATTTTCCATAAGTCCAACGCGCACGACACTGTTTCCGTCGCGATTTGCCACCCACACATTCCCATTATGGTCAACAGTAGTTCTTGAAGGATTTAGAGGCTGCCCTTCAGGTGCTGTCCTATATTCACCCAATACCTTTCCTGTATCGGTATCGATTTTTACTACTGTACCCTTGGTGGAAACAGCAATCCATATAAAATTAAATGCCTGGGTTGTTTCGTCCAACTGCAGTCTATCAAGTCTTTCAGCCTGATCAGGATTTGTCAGGTTGATCTTGGTTCCAAGATTAAAATCTTCATCGGTTGTATAGGTCTTATGAATCGCATCCACGATGACTGTGATTTCATCTGAGGCGGATTTGACGCTATCTGAAGCTGTTAGGCGAAGTACGTAGGTACCACTATTGCTAAAGGCAGCGGTGGTAGTCAGCTTGCTTTTATCTTTAAAATCAACCGCTCCGGGGCCACTGACCTTTTCCCAATTAACAACAAGCCTGCCTGAGGGTAGTCCGTCATCGGCGGCAGTCCCTTTTAGCTCAATGGTATTGGGTAGCTCAACATGCAGGTCTTCCCCTGCATCGACTACCGGAGGCTTATTGTTGTCTACAGGTGGAATATACACACTTGTAGGTGTTGGTGTCGGCATTGGAGTCGCCGTAGGTTTCGGTGTAGAGACCGTAATAGGTATTTGCGTGCTGGTAGGTGTCGGCGTATACCCATCATCCGTAGGAAACGCCCCTGGAATCGGAGTATTTTGAGGCTCTTCAATCTCGATATGCTTTAATGTTACATCCAGCATTTTAACAGCTTCTGCTCTAGTGATAAGCCTTTCAGGTTTAAATGTATTGTCAGGGTACCCTTTGATGATCTCATGGGAGGCAAGGGCACGAATACTTCCTGCCGACCATTCGGGAAAGCTTCCCTCATCCTTAAAGTTTGTAACAAAATCCTTGGTAAAGGACTCTACCTTTAGAAGCCTACATACCAAAACAGCAACATCCTGCCTGCTCATTTCCGCCCTTGGCTTGAAAGTTCCGTCCGGATACCCGATAATATAATTTTCAAAATTTGCGGATGCTACCTCCCTGTAAAACCAATCTTTTGGCTTCACATCAGAAAAATTGCATTCTGCTGCCGGATTTAATTTATTTAATATTCTTACCACCATTGCAGTGAATTCCGCCCTGCTAATAAGCTTATCCGGCCTGAAAAACCCATCATCATATCCTTTTACCCAGTCCTTGCCGGTAAACTTTTCAATCACTCCCTGGGCCCAATGTCCCTCAATATCAATGAAAGACGCGGACTTATTCTGAGTTCCGCTGCCGTTTAAACTTACTGCTGCAAAACCTGTACACTCACACAGCATACAAACAATTAAAACAAATGAAATTAATTTAAATCTAAAACTCCATTTCATAATGTACCCCCTATCTAAAAATAATGTTTGCCAAAACGTCCCATTCTATATATAAAAACTTTGTTTTCAGATGCTTGCCTAGGACCCATTTAGTAAGCTAAATACCTCCTTTCTAAGAATACAAACGCACAGAATGAATCCTCTTTTGGGAAAATTTGATTTCAAATCTGCCATATCAAAAGTTAATTTTTGTATTTATTCGTATTATTACATATTTTTACTTATTTCTGGAACGTCTCTCATATTATATCATTTCATAATTATGGTGTGAAAGGAAAACTTTTAAAAGCAATATGTAAAGTATGTAGTTTCATAACAAAAAAGAGGCCACCTTTTTAGGCCAGCCCCATAACTATTTTTCATTCCATTTTCCTATTCATTAACCAAAGTATACCCTTTATCCTTCCAGGCAGAAATCCCACCTAAGAGGTTATATAGCTCTTTGAAACCCATACTATTCATGATTGCGGATACAACTGAGCTTCGTTTTCCCGATCCGCAGTAAACAAGGTATTTTTTAGTCCGGTCAAGCTTTCCTATTCTTTCTTGTAAAGCATCCGAATAATAATCCATGTTAATGGCTCCCGGTATATGCCCTGCGTTAAACTCATCCGCTGTCCTAACATCAATGATAATGAATCCCGCACTTCCCGAGGATTGAATCAGCCGGTCAGCTTCCTCAGGTTCAACGTTGTTAATAGTGTGACCGGATTTGGCTAAACTCACTTTATTGTTTTCCTCATTGATCTCTCTGATGATTCCCATTCCTGTTCCGTCATTATCTGCTACTGCATAAAGCGAATCTATTTCCTTTGAAATCTCAGGGACATAAATTGCCAAATCTACATATTCCCCCGGCTGTAGTACCTTATCAGTTTGTGCCACTCCCAGCAGTGCTCCGCCATCTTTGGGGTCTCCATCAAAAAATGCAGTTTTGATACCCGGGGCAACAAACAATGCTCCAGCGTTTCCTACCCTCACTGTAAGAGTCACGTTTTGAGAAGCAGCATCTTCAGTGATTCTAAAGTGAGATGCAGATATATCTACACAACTCAGCGCCTCAGGTGATTGGTTGCATCGGTAATTATTATAGCTCTGCCAGTTATTCTCTTCTATTCTCGGAATCGTACCGTCTTCATTAACATTCGTAATGTGATAGGCATGCTGATTCCAGATTTTCCTTGTATTAACCCAGGTATCGTTTTATCCCCGAAAACCTGTATACCCGTACTGCCTCCAAATGCATACGAGTTGCTTGCCACAACGATTTCAGCGTTGTTATCGTTGTCAACATCCACGATTACAGGCAGTTCGATCAGGGTGCCCGATCCTATATAGGTCTGGAATAGAATGGTTCCGTCCATCCCGTTGTATATCCTGAGGTAACTTTCATCACTATAAATATCCTCTGCCTTTCCATCCCCTTCAAAATCAAATACCGAAGAACCTGTGCAGTTGGAAGAATGGTCTTTGGTAGGACTTTTCCATTTTACACTTCCGTCTGTCTCAAAAACAGTATAGTAATAACCGCCGGCAATACCGATTTCAGGTTTCCCGTCTTTGTCAAAGTCTGCAACGGTGGGCGGCCCCCCTTGGTTATTAGTCGGGTTTCCAGGCGGAATAGGCATTGGTCCCCAAATAATATCTCCTGTATTATCCAGAAGGGTAATATACCCTAATGATACCACTACAATTTCTCCATAAGGGTCGCTATCAAAATCCGCTACAGCTGTGAAACCATCTCCTGCTTCTTTTTTCTGCCACACAACTCTTCCCTCATTCGTATACACCGTATCTCCCGTTATGATTTCGGGAGCCTTGTCACCATATACATCTGCTGCAACAGAGTTCAGCCTTCCGAAACCGGCAGTTCCCTTCCACCTTGTTGAACCGTCCGCATTGATAACAGCCGATCCTAAAATAATTTCCGCTTTGCCGTCCCCATCTACGTCCGCAATTGCAGGGCTGGCAATACCGCTGAATGTACCGGAAAAACTAAGGTATTCACTTGCCCATTTAAACTCCCCATTGTTTTCAAACACCAGTACCCTTGCGGATTTTTGGTAATCATGGAATTCCTCAATGGCTATGATCTCCGGAATACCGTCGCTGTCAATATTCCCTACTGCAGGATTTGTTCCCGGCAAAGTCTCATATCCTGTTACCTTAAACAGTTCCTTTCCATCGCTTCCTCTAATGACTCTTAACGTACCATTATAGCTATATTCACTTCCGGCAAAGGTATTGAATATAACACAAGGAACATCATACTGGTTGATTTGCCCATCCCTGTTGTCATCATGCAGCCTTGCAACCACAGGGGCACACATCACCTGATTGGAGGATGGATTGCTTACACTGCTATTGGTCCATTCCCATTCCAATACCGGGTTAAAGCTTCCAACCACAGGATCAACTTTACAGTCTACCTTACTATTTAACACGTTATTTTCCTCATCGGTTTCTTTGATACTGTCCTCACTGTCTACAAAGGCGTATACCAGGTTATCCCTAAACAACACCGTCCCTTTGACCGTTACAGTCTCTCTCGCAGTTTGATTTGCCTTAAGGGTATTCTCCATAATTTTACTACCAAGGACGGCATCTCCACTGTCATACTGATGATTTAAATTCGCATCCTCAAAAATGAGCAGCTTAAATTTACTCGGCACATCATCCGGCCCCCGGTTTGCGACCTCAACGATTACATCCCCGGATACCTGCATGGTAGAGGCATCAAAAACCATTCTTGCAGCATTTACCTTTTTGGGGACCAGATAGACCACAGGAATTGACGTGGGAGTAGGTACCGGTGTTGGCGTATTCGCAGGCTTAGGCGGTTGAACTGCGTTAACAGCCGGTATGGGTGTTGGAGATGCTGTAGACGCCAGTGTAGGAGATACTGTGGGCACCGGCGTTGATGTCGGTGTCATTCCTTCATATAAAAGCTAAACCGACATTTTCTCAAAACGTTGATTCAAATAGTTTGCCGCTTCCTTCATTATTTTTTCTCCTATCGCATCAACATGCCGGTTTCTCCAACCTTCCAGTTCGCTTCCTTTAACCCATTGGTTGAAAGCTCCCAGGGCAGGACCACAATGAATTTGAAAATCTACTTTGCATGTTTCATTGCCATCTAATGCGAGACGGGTGGAATACCCGAAATACCATTTAAAAATTAAAGCCATTTTATATTTGGAGTTTCGTTCCGCCCTTTCAATTTCTTCCGGAGGATAGTAGGATTGAATATCCCGATATACCTCCTCAAAACTTTTCTTGAAATACTTTTCCTGGATTTGGGTTCGGGTTCTTTCATCGATTTCATCAAGTGAATTAAACTGCCGGTATAGGTCATATAACTTATTGGCTCTGGCGGAAAAAAACAGTCCCTTTTTTAACACTTGCACTTTGGCACCCAGTTCAAACATATCTCCTGCTGGGGCATACTCGGTATCTTGAACGTTCATTTGCTGCAGCAAGTCTTTTACAGGGTTACTGGTTGCCGCTTCCACTGTACATTGGTTAATCGATCCGGTCAAAATAAAATCAACCCCCAGCACAAAAGCTGCTGCCGCTGCTTCGGGAGTCCCAATTCCCCCTGCCGCACCTACCCGGATTTTCTTGTCATATTGATATTTCTCCATTATTTCATCCCGCAATTTCATCATGGCGGGTATCAGGGCATATGCTACCGCGCCATCCGTATGGCCGGCAGAATCCGCCTCAGCACAAATATCATCCGCCATAGGAATTTTTTTTGCCCATTGGGCCTCCTCCCGTGTGATCTTGTTTTCATCCAAAAGCTTGGATAGAATCCAATCGGGTGCCGGACTTAGAAATGCTTCTGCCACCTCCGGGCGAGATACTTTGGCAATCACTTTATTGAATGCAATAGCCTTTCCAGAACTGTCGCATTGTAACCCTTTCACACGGTAAATTACCAATGCGGGAGTTATACTTAAAAAGGCAGCAGCTTCAATATTTCTTACTCCATAGGATAATAAAACGTTCACGGTTTTTTCCTCAAGCCGGGCATCCATCGGATTATGTAAAAAATTGATCCCATAAGCTTGTCCATGGTTAAGCTCCTTTTGAATATAACGGATTGATTCTTCAATCTGGGAAAGGTTTAGACCTCCTGTTCCAAGGAAACCCATCATACCTGCTTTTCCCATTGCTACAACCATTTCTTTAGAAGCAATCCCCTTATACATTCCACCTGCTAAATAAGCATATTTCAAGTTGTAGTCTTTTTTAAAGGCATCAGAGCCAAGCGATTCGGGTTTAAACATCCTGTAACCCATTTTCCCGTCACTTACGCTTTGTTCCTGTTCCCTGACAGCCCTTTCTCCTGTCACCATGAAAGGAGTCCCGGCCTGCTCCTTTGGAGCCCCCCCAGTGACTTGTAAAGTCTTTTCATCAGTTTTACCTTTTGTTTGAGCCAAGTCATCTTCCCCTTCGGTGTCCTCGTTCACAATTATTGGGGCTGCTTCCCGTTGAATACTTCTAATGAGCCCGGTAAGAACCGTTCCGGGGCCAATCTGAACGATCTCAACCTCTCCCTTCCCCATCAAATACCGGATGGTATCTGTCCACATGACTGAACCGGTGATTTGCTTGGCCATATTGCTTTTGATATTGGACTTCTTATATATTCTCCCATCTACATTTGAAATAACAGGTAGGCTTGGAGGTGAAAATTCAAATTGATTAATAAATGTTTCAAATTGCAGCCTGGCAGCTTCCATATACCTGGAATGAAATGCCCCGCTCACCTTCAAAATCACATAGTTTTTAGCACCTGCCTCCAAAAAAGCAGCCTGCGCTCCCTCAATATCCTCTTTAAGCCCCGAGATTACGATTTGTGAAGGGGAGTTAAAATTGGCCACATCGATATTATAAAATCCATTTTTCCCTAGAGTCTGTTTTACCTTCTCCCCGTCCATGCCAATAACCGCAGCCATGCCACCACCGCTGGCCTGACTCATCAACTCTCCTCTATATTTGACAATTCTCAACCCGGTTTCGAAATCAAATACACCTGCCGCTAAAAGGGCGTTATATTCACCAAGGCTGTGTCCTGCAACATAATCCGGTGTTCTTCCCATTTCCTTTATTTTCTTATAATAGGTCAATGCATTCACTACATAGAGTGCAGGCTGTGTATGCTGAGTCTTGGCCAATTTCATCTCAGGATCCTCCAGGCAAAGTTCCTCGATAGAGTATCCCAATACTTTGTCTGTCTTAAAAATTAACTCTTTAAATTCATCAAAAAGCTCTGCCCCCATGCCTTTTTGCTGTGAGCCCTGTCCTGGGAAAACATATGCCAGCATCTTTTCACCCTTCCTTTCTCCTTCTATATACCGTTTATCAATATTCTTACAACCCTTTCAAAAGTTTTATCATTCCCGATAAAAGGCGATAAAAATGAATATGCTAAAGACTTTGATTCACTTCCCACCATACGTTTTATAAAACCGGCAAGGGTGCCTCCGGGCCCAAGATCTAAATATACTCTAGGGCCTGACTCCTCCAGTTTCCCAACTGCTTCTTTAAACAAAATCGGTTTTCTGGCTATTTGCCAAAAATAGTCCTCGGGAATTTCATCAATAAAGTCCCCATAGACAGAGGATGCATAGGGAATACAGGGCTTTTTAAAATCCTTCCCTCTTAGAAAATCCGTATAGCTCTTTTGGGCCTCATTGATTCCTTTGGAATGGAAAGCAAAAGATACAGGAAGCTTGTAGTATCCCATGTCCTTTTCCTTTAGATATCTTTCAACCTTCAGCAAAACTTCCGGTTCTCCGGAGATCACGAAATGTTCATTATAATTTACGGAAACCAATTCACTGGATTCAAAGATGCCTGGCTTATCATGGTAAAGTGCCGGATCAGCCAGGACAGTAAGCATCCCCCCGGGCATACAATTTTCTTCAAAACACCGGGCTTGCTTTATAACTAAATGAAGCGCCTCCTCCGGTGTTACAATCCCTGCAACCGTTGCTGCCGCAAACTCACCCAGGCTGGTGCCGAGAACACACTGGGGTTCTATCCCTGTTTCAATGAGCATCCTTGCCAGGGAATATTCCACCATAAAAATTGCGGGATGAGAAAAGAGGGTTCTTTTAAAGCCTTTCCCCCTGGGGCTGTCAACATTGTAAACTACGCTAAGAATAGATTCACCCAAAACCTTTGAAGCCTCTTTATCAAAATCATCCATGTATTTTCGGAAAACCGGATTGGTTTGGTAAAATTCATGTCCCATATGATAAAACTGTGAACCCTGACCTGAAAATAAAAATACGATATTTGTCTTCATATTAACCTCTGGATTTTATAATTAGGATTATAAAAAAATAGAAAAGAGTGTTTATCTAACACTACTTTTCTTGATTATCACCACATTATTAATTTAGACTTATCATTGATGCAAAAACCCCTGCATAAGGACCCTTCCACTGGAAATCGGCATTAAGATCGGGGTTATCCGTTTACCGCTTTATTTAAAGCTTGATCCAGGTCGTAAATCAAATCGTCCGCATCTTCAATTCCAACCGAAAGTCTGATCATATCCGGTGTTACACCCGATGCCTTCTGGTCCTCCAGAGACAACTGTTGATGTGTGGTACTTGCCGGATGGATCACAAGAGACTTTACATCCGCAACATTGGCCACCAAAGAGAATATCTCAAGGCTGTGGATAAATGTCCTTCCTGCTTCTATGCCTCCTTTGATTCCAAAAGTAAATATGGATCCTGCCCCTTTGGGTAAATATTTTTGGGCAAGGGCATAGTACTTATTTTCTTTCAGGCCAGGGTAATTTACCCATGAAACCGCAGGATGAAGACTAAGGAATTCTGCAATTCTTTTAGCATTGGAAACATGTTTTTCAACCCTTAATGACAATGTTTCAAGACCCTGTAAAAATAAAAAGGAATTAAAGGGACTTACTGCGGCACCTGTATCCCTTAAAAGCTGTACTCTTGCCTTTTGTATATAAGCAATAGGGCCGAAGGCATCAATATATTTCACGCCATGGTAGCTAGGGTCGGGTTCTGTAAGTCCAGGGAATTTACCGCTGCCTGCCCAGTCAAACTTACCCGAATCAACAATGATTCCGCCAATGGAAGTGCCATGCCCTCCCATAAACTTTGTAGCAGAATGAACTACAATATCTGCACCAAACTCAATGGGTCTTATTAAATAAGGCGTTCCGAATGTATTGTCAATAATTAGAGGAATACCGTGGGCATGGGCAATTTTGCTAACTGCTTCAATATCCACAATATTGATTACCGGATTTCCAATGGTCTCAATATACACTGCCTTTGTCTTCTCATTAATGGCTTTACGGAAATTTTCCGGGTCATCGGGATCGACAAAGACTGTTTTAATCCCAAGCTTGGGTAGGGTTATGGAAAAAAGATTATATGTACCGCCGTATAACGTGTTTGAAGATACGATTTCATCGCCGGCACCCGCGATGTTTAAAATTGCATATGTAACCGCAGCAGAACCGGAGGCAGTGGCAAGTGCACCAGCCCCGCCTTCCAAAGCCGCCACCCTTTTTTCAAAGACATCGGTAGTAGGATTCATCATCCGGGTATAGATATTTCCTGTTTCCTTAAGTGCAAATAAATTTGCAGCGTGTCCAACATCATCAAATACATAGGACGTGGTTTGGTAAATAGGTACAGCCCTTGATCCGGTAGCCGGGTCGGGCTTTTGTCCTGCGTGAACCTGTAATGTGTCAAACTTAAGTATTCTTTCTTTCATGCTTAGATCTCCTTCAAAGAATTTTATACCTATATATATTCCTGTCACCTGTTAACCTTAGAGCCAACTTGGAGCTTCATAAAGTTAAAGTGAATTGATTTTTATGCTGTATACCAGCAATTTCATTTTTGGAAAGAATATGAACAATAACTGTTATTGCAGCCTTTTCTATTCATGGAAAGTAACATTGCATTCCTTGCATTTTGATTTTATAAAATCCTTTATATTAAGCTCGTCATAAATTGGGTTTTTAAAGTTTATTACACGTTGAAGCAGAGTTGGGTCCATTCTATCCAAAAGACTTTGGGACACAGCCCCTTTTTCATATAAAAATTTGATCTGTTCTTTTTCCTGTGTTTTTATAATCCCCAGAGATTCCATCTCATAGAGCATATGAATGATCCTGCAGCCTGAAGTCATATACTGGTCGGTTTTAAAATTAAAGGGCGGTTTCCATGTGGTTTTTCCCAGTACCACCTCTTTGATATGATCCACATTATACTCAAGATAAATATAGGGAAACACAGATGTTATCCCCGCGGGGAACGTCAAAGTCTCATCCATAAACTTTCTATACAGTTCATTTTCACTATAGTTTTTGGTTTCTTTAACTGCTTCTTTTATTTTGTTCATGGTGAACTTTAATTGTCTTGCTGCAATATTGTTTGCATTTTCGTGAATTTCCCCCTCATAGTTAAGCTGTCCCGGATCAAGGCCGGATACAACATAAGGTATATTTTGCTCTGAGGCATACTTCACAACACGCCCCCATAAAATATAATTACATAATACGCACAAATAATTAATACTGCTAAACTTTGAAAAGTATTCCGATTCCTTTACAGCCGATTCGTAAAATAATTTAAAGTATGGTTTTGCATCATTTAAGTTGACATAGGAAATACCCAGCCCTTTTGCAATCTCCTCCGCATTTTCACTAAAACGTACATCTTCAAATCCGTTGTCTACCGAAACAGCAATAATACGTTTCTTGTAAACTTCCTTTAAGAGATAGAGTAAGTAGGTACTGTCTTTGCCACCGCTAAACATTACAACACAGTCTAAGGAGTCACCTTTTTTGGAAGATAAAATTTTCTCAAGATACGGGTTTATTTCATTTTGACTCATTTGCTTTCCACCTTTCATTATCATTGTTTTTGTTGGTTTATACCCATGTACATTAAATAAAGCTATCATTTTATTTGGATGAATCAAACATCTTGTAATCATCCAATATATGCTGGTATGCCTCCTTTACATTTGCCTTAGTAATCTCCACCCAGTCATCCAAATCCTTGTTTCTGAGGTGGCTAAACTGTTGATTTAAACGATGATTTAAGTGCTTTGCAATTTTTATATTCGGTATACTTTCATAAAAGCGGTAGGCATCATAAAAAGGATTGAGGGACAAGTGGCTGATCAGGCCCATCTCATATGCCTGATGCCCAAATATGAGTCCGCCTGTCAGGTTGAAAAGCTTGGTCCGTGCCAATCCCACTTGGGATGCCAAATAGCTTAAGCCTCCCATTCCAGCATATAAATTGGATTTGATCTCAGGAACTCCTAATTTTACTTGAGGCAAAACAAACTGAAAATCGCTGGAGATGAGAAATTCAAACCCTCCTCCCTGGGCTGTGCCTGCGCATACGGCTATACGCAATGGGAAATCTTCCGGAGGGTTGGCGTTAAACATCCATTTAAATCTTTCAACCCATTCATGAAACTTATCTTGTTCTTCCGGATTACGGTTGCTTTCGGCAAAAAACAGCCGGTCTCCCCCTAAGAGAAAATGGGGTCCATAGTGTGCGAGGTACAGTATAGGTACTTTTTCCATATCCATGTTTTTTTGTATGAAGTCTTGCAAATGGGTTATGTCCGCCACAGCTTGTTCTCCTACTACCTTTGTTTTAAAAAACATCCAAATACAGTTCCGTTCATCCAGCATTACGTCCATTACCTGGAAATGAGGCACAGGGGCGTCAGTCTTCAGCAGCTTTCTTTCATTTAAATGCGCCTCAGAAAAAGCTGCAAGTTTTTTAAGAATCCATTCACGCTGCTCTCCGATCTCTTTTTCATCGAGAATAATGTTTAAGATCTCTTCCTTATTTCCCGTTAAAACGGTACTTTGACCCGATCTGTGTCCCCTTCCATCCCTTTTTATTGACACAGCATCCAGCATTTGATCATCCGCCTGCTCTTCAATTTGAAGAACAACGTCATGCAGTGTGATACTTTGCTTAACCTTTGTAACATCCAAAAAATTAAAATATTCTTTCAAGCGCCGGTATAAATCCATAAAAACTACCGAATCCATACCATATTCGTACAAGGGCAGCTTCATACGCAGATCTTCCATCCTTAAATCCAGCAAGCCGCACATGATTTCCTTTAGAAATATGTTTATCTTTAAGGATCTTTGCTTTTGCAAATGTTCCAGGATGTGGTCCACTGCCTCCTCCAAACTTACCAAGGAACAGGCTATGCCTTCTGTCACCTTATCAATGGACTCCCGTATGCCTTCGTCCTCCTTATCCAATTGGATACTTAATAGGTTTTCCAACCTTTGATTGAGGAGTGTCCGGTTCTCTTTTTCATTCCTGTACTGGTTAAAAATCTCATACAGCCCTTGAGCAAGTTTATTGTAATCCTTATGGGTGTTAAGCGTATGTGTTTTTTCTTTGGAATCCAAATCTATCCTGTTCTCAAAGGAAGGCTCTGATGCTTGGGCAGGTTCTTTTTTGAGGTTAAACCAAATCCGTTGTTTTTCGAAGGGGTACGTAGGCAGTGAAATTCTTCGGACCTCTTTTCCTTTATGAAGTGATTCCCATGGAATCTTCCCCCCTTGAACCCAACAGAGCGCAAGTTTTTCCAGGTACTTTCCCTCTATGAGACTGTGTAATAAGGTTTCCCCCTCATTTCCCGAAAGCAGATCCTTAAAGCCCGTATGCTCTTCCCCTAAATTCCCTTGGAAAATAGGAATGAAAAGCTTCTCTTCGCTTTCAGCCTGCACTAGGCCAAGGTATTTTTTAAGGCTATCTACCAACTCCTCTTTGCTGCTTACTACCACTGCCAAGCGGCATACCATAGCTTCACGCCCCACCTGAAGGGTATATGCAAGATCTGCCAATGAAATTTCTCTGTTTTCTATGAAATCAAGCATTTGCCGGACTGCCGCATGAAGCCGCTGGGGCTTCTTCGCCGACAATACTACAACTTCCCGGCTGTCCTTGGGAAGGGTATTCACCTCCTTTGTAGAAGTAGGAATATATTCCTCAATGACCAAGTGGGCATTGGAACCTCCGGCCCCAAAAGAACTTACGGTTGCCCGCCTTGGGAATTCCTGCTCTCTTTCATGAAGTTTTAACTTTGTCCGTTTCCACTCTTGAAGTTCCCGCTGCAAATAAAAAGGGGTGTTCTCAAAGCTTAAATTTGGATTAAGGGGTTCTGCGTGAATGGATGGAACCAGCATCTTATGCTTTAGCTGCAAGATGACTTTGGTTAGCTGAGATATACCCGAAGCCGCTTCCAAATGCCCTATGTTGGGTTTGACCGATCCAACTGCACAAAAATGCTTGTCTTTTGTCTTTTGTGCAAAAGCTTTAATGAGGGCATTCAATTCAATGGCATCCCCCAAATCCGAGCCGTTCGCCGCAGATTCAACATAGCTTATGGTTCGGGGATCGATTCCCGCCTTTTTCAGGTTTTCGAGGATCAGGTCAGTCTGTGCATTGGGATTGGGCACCAGGTACCCATTGGTTTTTCCGCTGTGGTTTACACTGCTCGCCAAAATTACGGCATAAATGTGATCCCCATCCTTTTCAGCCCGTGAAAGCGGTTTTAACAATACCGTTCCCACACCTTCACCCGGCACAAAACCGTCTCCCCCCTGCCCGAAAGCCGCACATTTATTATTTTTTGAAAGCATTTGTTTAACGCTCAACCCGATATAACTGGAAGGATGAAGGTAAAGGTTAACGCCGCCTGCAATAGCCATTTCACATTCCTGCCGGTAAATATGCTCGCATGCCTCATGGATTGCAGTCAGTGATGAGGAACACATGGTATCCACAGGCATGCTGGGACCCTGTAAATTCAAGAGATAGGAGGCCCGGTTAGCCACCGAACTAAAGGAGGTATAGGGATAAACACGTTCACCCTGCTTCCATAAATCAAGAGAATATAAAGCAAATCCGGTTTGCGTAATCCCCGCAAAGACTCCAACCTTGCGGTTGTAATCCACCGCAAGCTTTTCCCTGGTATATCCGGCATCCTCCAAAACTTCCCAACAGGACTCCATGAAAAGCCGCTCCTGGGGATCCATATTGGCCGCATCCCGTGGTGAAATATTAAAAAACAGGGGATCAAACTCCTGAACACCTTCGATAAAGCCGCCCCATTTGCTGTAGCTTTTTCCTTTTAATACAGCTTCCTGATGATCAGGATGATAGAATTCGTCCAAACTCCAGCGGTCTTTGGGAATTTCAGTGATACAGTCCTTCCCCGCTTTCAGGTTCTCCCAATATTCTTCCAGGGTTCTGGCCTTAGGATAGCGCCCGCTGATGCCGATAATCGCAATCGGTTCCCTGACATCCCCTAGCTCTTTGGCCTGCAAATACGGTTTCCATTTCCCTTCTCTTTTCTTAGAGGTCAATACAGGAAACTCACCTTCAGGCACTAAAATATTCAAAGCTGTATTCGATTTTTCCAAAGTGCTTGTTTTCTCCTCTGCCCCCGTCCACATTGCACATGCTTCAGGGTGCTCCCTCATAAAATATTCCGCCAGTTCTCTTAAGTTTTCATATTCAAAGAATAACGTTTTGGATAATTCGCCAAAGACCTCGGAAAGCTTTTGGTTGAACTGCACAACCAGAATGGAATCAATCCCGTAGTTTTCCATAGCTTCTTCTTCATCAATCCGGGCAGGGTCCATCTTAATAACATTCCCCATTAACTGCTTTAATTGGTATAAGGTTTTTTGTTGCAGTGCCTTGGAATCGGATTCCGAAAGCTCACTGTAAAAGGTTAAAGCCTCTGCTGGGGCTTTGGGTTTTTCCAAAACACCGGGACCTCCATAGGTCCATTTTATACATGCTTCGGAATGCTCCCTCACAAAATACTCCGCCAGTTCTCTTAGGTTTTCATATTCAAAGAACAAAGTTTTGGACAATTCGCCAAAAACCTCGGAAAGCTTTTGGTTGAACTGCACAACCAGAATAGAGTCAATCCCGTAGTTTTCCATAGGCTCTTCTGCATCAATCCGGGCAGGGTCCATCCTGATAACGCTTCCCATTAACTGCTTTAATTGATATAAGGTTTTTTCCTGCAGCATCTTAGGTTCCACATCGGAAGCCCTAAGTTCAGCTGTTTCTTGCAGTATCACGGGTACATGTCCGAATAACTGCTTCCGGATTTTTGCCAACTCACCCGACAGAACCATGACCTGACCCTTTTTGGAACCCAGGCATTGATATAAGGCCTTGATTCCGGCTTTGGTCTCTAAGGCAGCAATCCCCAGTTCCTGCCGCATTATTTTTTGGGTTTCATTGTCTACATGCATTCCACCCTCTTGCCATAAGGGCCAATTGATTGACAGCGTCCGGCCTGTCCGCTCCTTTGCTGCAACCAATGTATTCCGATATCCGGCAAAGGCATCCATAAAAGCATTGGCTGCGGAGTAATCCCCTTGGCCCTGGTTGCCTAAAGTACCCGCAATAGACGAGAAAAGGATAAAGAAATCAAGAGAAAGGTCTTTACTGGCCTCATCCAGATTAACAACTCCCTTAACCTTGGGTTCCAAAACCTCCAGGAATTCCTGTGGGGCTTTTTTGAGGATGAAATGGTCCCGGATGATTCCTGCACTGTGAATGATGCCGTTAAGTCCACCAAACTCGTCTCTGATCTCTTGAATAAGTGCTTGAACCGGGTCCATTTTTGTAACATCCACCTGCCGGTATTGAACTCGGGCTCCTGAATTCTCCAACTCCTTCATCCGGGCTTTTTTATCCGCATCCAGATCGGACCTACCTGTGAGGATCAAAGTTGCCCCTTTCACCCTGCGTGTAATCTCGCCGGCAAAAATCAGCCCCAATCCTCCTGCTCCGCCTGTGATAAGGTACACACCGTGGTCTTTCCACGGGAGCTCCTCCTTTAAGACCTCAATTTCTTCCCATTGGCCTAAATACGGTATCCCTTTTTGATAGCGGACCCAATTGTCAGTAGAGCTCTGAGCACTCCTATTTACGATATCTACGATTTCATCCCGGCCTTTACCAGGCTCGATCTCAATCAGCTGTCCCAACACCTTTGGATTTTCCAACGGGATAGTTTTAAGAAGTCCTGAAAGGCCGGCCAAAAGTTGTTGTTCCTCCTGCCGCACTGTTACGACCTGTATCAACACACTGTTTTGGGGCTTGTTTTTAAGGATTTCCTGTATTTTTTCAAACAGGTCTATAGTATATTCCTGAAAACGCTCTGCTATGCCAGACTGCCCCGATTGAAGCATAAGGCACTCCGTTCCATTCATATGGGTTTTGGCATATTCCAGCGATACATCGTTCACCTCACAGAATACGATGAGCCTTGCCCCCTCATAAGGCAGTACTGCACCAGGGGAAACACTTTTCTCTTTCCAGCAAGGTTCCAGCAGGACTGTTCCGGTTTCTGGAGGTGCTTTCGTGGATTTCACTTCATCCTTAATAACTTTGATTGAAATACCTTTTATCCGTATATGAACCTTTCCATCATCATCGTAAAACTCCATGTCCAGTTTGGACTCGCTATCTGAAGCTCTGCTTCCTTCACTGAACCGGACAAACACCCATACGGAAGGGGTAAGGCCGTGCAAGATCTCAACTTCCTCTAAAGCAAAGGGTAAAACGATTTCCACCTTACCGGAGGGGTGCATAAAACAAGCCCCTACCCAAAAAGCCATCTCCAACAGGATTGGATGTAAGACAAACGAATTCTCTGTCTCATTAAAATCATCAGGCAGCGAAAGCTTTGCCAACATGTATTCCGGTCCCGCAAATATTTCCCCAATTCCTCCGGATTGTAAAATCCCGCTCCACTGGTCAGATAAAATATTTTCTTCATCAAAGTTCTTTTTGAGTGCATTAAGATCTATTGGAAGTACTTTATCCAATTCTCCCAATACTGCAGAGCCTTGGTTGTAGATAACCGTTTCTTTATTGCAAGAGGTAGGCTCACCATATATTTCATAAAAAATTTCATCATTCTCCTGGGGGCAAAGCCGAATATTAATCCTCAGGGGCTGATCGCATACGGGGGCAGGGAGTGCCCACAACAGATTTTTCAGCCTGATCCCGCTATTTACTGTCATAGGCATTCCTGCAGCCTGTTGTACTGCCGCCCTTGCCATTTCCAAATAAGCCGTTCCCGGGAAAAAACGCTGATTCTTTAGTAGCGCATCGGTTATAAAAAGCACATCTTCTGTAAATGTGGAGCTAAACCGGGGACCGAAGAAATCGGATGTATTTTGATGGAGTAAGGGATGAACGAACTCTCCTCGTGACTCCCAAACCGTTTTGGTATCCTTAACCGGCTGAGGAATACTTTTTTTCGGTATCCCATAAGGTTCCCCGGCAAAGGGATAGGTGGGCAGACTAATCCTCTGAGGCTTTTTGTTTTCATAAAGCCAGTTCCAGTCCATATGGAATCCCTGTACCCACTGCTTTGCTATTTCTTCCAGATCGTTGTCCGTCCATCTTTTCTCACCCTGGTTTTTTCCTTCAAGATGGATTGAAACCGGATTTTTTGTTTTCTTGACTTCTCCCTTCAATAAGCCCTCAATCTCTTCCTCACCACGGATAAAATCCGAGAGCTTACGTTTTAATTCGTCTATCGTATCCACCATTAGGATTACCCGGCTCTCCATGGCCTCCCGTCCCACTTGGAGGGTATATGCCAGACCGGCTAAATCCGTATCCGGTTTTATGTAGTGAAGGAGTTCCTGGGCATAAACCTTAAGACGTTCCCCATTCTTGGCAGATAAAGGAATAATATAACTACCGCTGCCTCCGGTGGATTTTAGATCCGCTGGCTCCTTTCTTCCGTTTCCTCTATATTGTTCAAAGACAGCATGTGCATTCGTTCCGCCGATTCCGAAGGAGCTCACTGCAGCTCGGTGAGGGGTGGGGCTTTTTTTCAACTGCTTCAACTGATCCGCTACAAAAAACGGTGAATTTTTCAAATCGATATTGGGATTGGGCTGCTTAAAGTTGACGGAGGGTGGAATTTCATTGTGGTATAAGCTTAAAATCACCTTGATGCATCCTGCCAAACCCGCGGCCGTATCCGTGTGCCCAATATTGGTTTTAACCGATCCGATACCGCAAAATTGTTTTTGATGGGTGTATTGGGTATAGACCTCATTTAAGGCAGCAAATTCAATAGGATCTCCCAGCTTGGTTCCTGTACCATGTGCCTCAACATACCCAATGGATTCGGGGTTGATTTTTGTTGAATCCAGCACTTTCCGAATCACCTGGGCCTGACCGTTCACACTGGGAGCATAAAACCCTACTTTGTCCGCCCCATCGTTATTGACGCCTATTCCCCTTAAAAGTGCATAAATGTGGTCTCCTTCCTTCACAGCCTCAATGGCATTTTTGAGGACAATAACCGCAACCCCTTCTCCTCCAACCATTCCATCTGCTGAGGCATCAAAGGTTTTACAGTGTCCGTCGCTGGAAAAGTTTAGTCCCGCTTCATAAATATAACCTACATTGGAGCTGGGATATACCGTTGCCCCTCCAACCAAGGCATACTTGGCTTCCCCCGTTTTCAAAGCCTGATAGGCTGAGTACAATCCAACCAAAGAAGATGAGCAGTTGGAATGCACAAAAAAACTGGGCCCTTTGAATCCCAACTTATGGGATATCATTGTGGGAATGGTGCCGCCTTGGGCTAAAACCCAGGAAACATATTCATCCGGGTCCTTGATGATTTTGGGCGTCTTTACTGTAAAGTCAGGCAAAAACGCCTGATAAAAACTATTGCTGGCGGACATAAAGACGCCGGTCTCCGGAATCTCCTTCGATACATACCCCGCATCCTCCAATGCCTGCCACGAATGAAGCAGCAAAAGCCGGAACTGGGGATCCATATATGCTGCATCCCTTGGTGAAATGTTGAAAAAAGCCGGATCGAACAAATCCTTGTCTTCAATGGTTGCCTGCACAGGGATATAGTTGGCATTTTCAATAATTTCCTTGGGCAGGTTTAAAGCACTCAGTTCTTCACTGGAGAAAAACCGGATGCACTCCTTCCCATCCCGCAAGTTATTCCAAAACTCAAGGCAGTTTTTAGCCCCCGGGAAATGACAGGATATTCCGATTACTGCCATACTGTCCTCATAATAATCCGGAACCGTTTCCTTCTGATCATCTTTCGAATATGCCGTTTTTAAATTATCCAAAGTATCCGGCCTATGGTTTTCGTTGGCCTCAGCCGGGTATCCGGTGTTGTTTTCCTTTGTCTTTGCTATGTATTTGCTTAGGTCTTTTATATTTGAATGTTTAAAAAGCACAGTAACATTCATATCCAAATCAAAGCTTTCTTTGATTCTTTCAGCAAGCGCAACGGCTAAAAAAGAATCCCCGCCTACCTCAAAAAAGCCGTCATCCATACGGATATCTTCATGTTCTAAAAGCTCTTTCCATATTTTAAGCACCTTTTTTTCTATTTCCGTCTGAGGTAAAGCCGTCTCCTGGAATTTTTGATATTGAATTTTCCGGTTCATCAGTTCTTTTCTGTTCACTTTTCCATTGGGTGTCAGGGGAATCTTATCCAGTTCTATATAAAGGGACGGAATCATATAGTGAGGCAGTCTCGCCTTTAAATGCTCACGAAGGACATGGGAACTTAAGGTTTCACCGCTAAAACCGTTTTCTCTTACATAAAACGCAACCAACTTTTTGATCCCATCTTGTTCTTTTATAACGACAACACTGTCTAAAACCTCAGGATGGCTTATAAGCCGGCTCTCGATTTCACCCAGTTCGATACGGAATCCACGGATTTTTACCTGATGGTCGTTCCGTCCTATAAATTCGATTTTACCGTTTGAAAGCCATCGGGCCAAATCCCCTGTTTTATAGAGTTTTGTGCCCGGGCTATACGGGTTTGGAATGAATTTTTCTTGTGTAAGACCCGGGTTATTTAAATACCCTTTGGCCAAGCCGTCCCCCCCTATGCAAAGCTCACCCGGAATACCGATGGGTGTAGGTTTAAGATGGCGGTCAAGAATATAAACCTGGGTGTTTGCTATGGGCCTCCCAATGGTGATGGGCTCCTCCTTTGCAACCGGTTCTACGGTAGACCAAATGGTGGTTTCGGTAGGCCCGAACATATTCCATACTTCACTTTCTGTTTCCATAAAATACTGCTTTAATCTTTCGGTAAGGGCTTCTCCACCGCATAGAATTTTTACATTTTCTTCATTTTTCCACCCGCTCTGAAAAAGCATGGTCCAGGTTACCGGCGTTGCTTGCATCACCGTTGGCTTTTGCCGCCTCAATTCCTCTTTTAATTTTTCTACATCTTTTGTCACACCCGCATCCGCAATCTGACACTGTGCCCCTGAAATCAAGGGTAAATAAAGCTCTAAGCCCGCAATATCAAAGCAATAGGTTGTTACAGCCATCAGCTTGTCTTTTGAATGAATTCCCGGCCTCTTTTTCATTGAAATCAAAAAATTGGTTAACGCCTGATGCGAAATCATGACGCCCTTGGGCTTTCCCGTACTGCCCGACGTATAAATTACATAGGCTAGATGGTTTGTTCTCACATCCTGACTAAGGCTTCTGCCGCCTCTTTCACGCTCTATTTTTTGCCAATCTTTATCCAAGACTGTCATATGAACACCGTCTCCAACCAACCGGGATACCTTTCTCTTTAATGCTTCCTGTGTAAGGATAAAGGTTATTTTGCTGTCCTCAATCATATATTCCAAACGCTCATCAGGATACTCGGGATCCAATGGAATATATGCGCCCCCTGCCTTTAAAATCCCCAACAAACCCACAATCATATCCAAAGAGCGGTCTACACAAATCCCAACCAAGGTATCGGGCCCCACCCCTTTTTCCTGCAGATGGATTGCCAAAAGAGTACTTTTTTCATCCAACTCCCGGTATGTCAGTAAGTTTTCCTTACAAGCAACCGCAATTGCATCCGGTGTTTTTTGCGCTTGTTCTTCAAACAAAACATGCATGCATTTATCCCTGGGATAGTCCTCTTCGGTCTTGTTCCACTCCACAAGGACGGCCTTTTGTTCCTTCTCTGACATCATGGAGTAGGCTTCAGCGGTTAAGGCAGGCTCCTTCATAATTCCTTCAGCCATTTGAATAAAATGCTCTGTGAAGCGGGATATGGTTTCATCGTCCAATAAATCAGGGTTGTACTTTATGTTTAGGATGAATCCCTCCTCCTTCTCAAACACCTCCAATGTAAGCTCATATTCCCCTTCCTGGTGGATTTCCTCTATAAATTCTATGGTAAATTCCTCTTGCAGCTTTTTTAGGGCGGCATGCTGGACAAAGTTCTGATAAAAGAAGGCGGTTTGAAATACCGGAGCATGGGTAGGTGTCCGGGGCACATTGAGTTCCCTCACCAGGGCAGGAAAAGGATACATTGCATGATCGAGAGCATCCGCCAAGGTCAGCTGCAGTTCCTCAAGCAGCTTGTAAAAAGGTTGCCCTCCAATCCCCTTGCTTCGTATAGGAATCATATTGATAAAATAACCGATCAGTGGGTCAAAGCATTCTTCCGGCCGGCTGCTGACAGGCATTCCTACAATGATATCCTCCTGTCCTGTGTAGCGGTAAAGCAGCACTTTCATCATTCCCAAAAACACCACCGAGAGGTTGACATGCTGCGTAAGGGCAAACTGCTTGATTTGTTCTCCCATATCCCTCGAAATGAAAGCTGTATAGGTTTTTCCTTCAAAGCTTTGCTCGGGGGAGCGGGGTCTGTCCGTGGGAAATTCCAGTACAGGCAAGTCTCCTGAAAGCTGTTTTTTCCAGTAAGAAAAGTGTTCTTTACCTTCCTCTCCCGACATCATTTTCTGTTCCCAAGCGACAAAGTCAAAGTAGCTTGTCTCTGAATAAATAAGCTCCGGTTCCCTGTTTTGAAGGAGTTCCCGATATGTGTGCATCAATGTCGTAAGGAAGGGTAAGGAAGAGCTTCCGTCAAAGATCATATGATGAATGGTAATAAGCACTCTCTCCTCTTTCCCCCTGGTCAAAACGGAAAACCGGATTAATGGCCCGTCTTTTAGGGAGAAGGGTTTTTTTGCCGCTTTTTTAATATATGGGAGCACCTCGTGAGGCTCAAGAGCGGATATATCTTCCTCTTTAAAATCAAGGGTCTCCGGCATCTTGATTTCCTGGTAGGGAGCCCCGCCTTCTTCTCCAATAACCGTGTTCAGTATCGGATACTGTTTCAGCAAAAAGCCGCAAGCCCTTTTAAAAATCTCAAGATTTATTTTTTGCTCCAGTCTAAAACAAATGGGAATATTATAGGCACTCATTTGAGGAGACATTTTTTCCAAGGCCCATAACCCTTTCTGTCCCTCCGACAATGGGCTTTTTAAAGAATTTCTTTTGATGGCACGGAGTTTTTCCTGAAGTTCCGCTGTGGAAAGTTTGCCTTCCTTGTATAAAATAAGGATTTCTTCTGGTTTCATAGACTTTCTCCTTGTTCTATCAGATTTTCGATTTCCTCCAGCGCCAGGACCCCTTGTTTATATTTTTCCAGCGCATCGATGATCTGATGATCCCTATACTCACTTATTTTGTTATTTCTTAATCCTGCCTCTTTTGGCGCTTGAGTAGGAATGCTCCCTTCACGGGGACCCTCTATTTTTTGGGCTAAATGCGTGGATAAAGCCTCAATGGTTCTATACTTAAGAATTTCACGTCCCGGAACCTTGACCCCAAAAGCCTTCTCAAACCCGCGTATTAGCTTCATCGCTGTCAATGAGTCCACGCCATACTCCTGAATATCTTTATTGAGCTTGATTTGATCCTCTGCAAGACGGAGCTCACGGGACAAAAACTGCAAAAGATAGTTTCTGGTATTCTCTACCGGTGTTTTTTCCCGCCTTATAACAAAATCCGTTTTCTTCTCCTCATCATACCTGGTTTCTCTTTGCCCCAAAGTTCCGGATGAAATCCAGTAGCGTTCCCTGGCAAAAGGATAGGTGGGCAAAGCCATCCTTCTGACATCTTTGGGTTTATGCAGTAAATCCCAAGGAATCTCTCCGCCCTTTGCCCAGTGCAGGGCCAATTTCTCAAGATGATTTTGCGACATAAGGACTTGGATAACCGTTTCTCCCACTTTTCCCGAAAGCAGGCTACGAACCTCTGCATCCTGAACTTCCAGGTCTCCGGTAAAAAGGGGAATCGAGTATTCTCCCGTGCCCCACTCCAAGGTCAAGTACTCCCTCATCCCTCTTAAAAGCTCCTCCCGGCCTTTTACAACCAATGCCATCCTGAATTCCATCGGCTCCCGGCCGGTTTGGAGGGTGTATGCAAAATTCTCTAGGGAAATTTCCTTTTGGGCCATTACAAAATCAAACATTTGCTGAACAACCCTTATGAGCTGTTCTCTTTTTTTCGCGGAGAAAACAATAATTTGGGGATGATCCTCTGAATCTTTGATCATGCTTTCCTCCGGATGAGGAATATATTCTTCAATGATCATGTGTGCATTGGAACCTCCCGCACCGAAGGAATGGATAGCGGCACGGCGGGGAATTTCACTTTCTTCTCCATGGACCGTCACGATAGGCCTCTCCCATTCTTTAAGACTTTTTTCTAGATAGAAGGGTGTTCCGGTAAAACTCAGGTTTGGGTTTAAGGGCTCCGCTTTAATGGATGGAACAATCTTTTTATGCTTGAGCTGTAAAATTACTTTGGTCAATTGGGAGATTCCCGAAGCTGCCTCTGCGTGTCCGATATTGGATTTTACAGAACCGATGGCAATCAAGGGTTTATCCACCGCAGCCCTTCCGAAAACCTTATTTAATGCGGCAACCTCAATAGAGTCTCCCAATTGAGACCCGTTGGAAGCAGCCTCTATATAGCTGATAGTACGAGGGTCTATCCCGGATTTCATAAAATTGTCTTCCATTAACCGGGCTTGTGCATTGGGGTTGGGGACAAAAAAGCCGTTTGTGTGTCCTCCATGATTGGTAGCTGTGGATTTGATAACAGCCAGAATGGAATCCCGGTCCTTAACCGCCTGGGACAAAGGTTTTAAAATAACAGCCCCCACACCTTCCGAAGGAAGATAACCATCTCCATCTCCAAAGCTTCTGCTGTCCCTGTGGCTTCCAATCATTCCGCTCAAACCCAGACCTAAGTATTTTTTTGGGTGAATGGATAAATTAACGCCTCCGGCCACGGCAACACGGCACTCTCCCTTGATCAGGCTCTCACAGGCTAAATGAACTGCAATGGCAGAAGAAGAACACATGGTATCGATTGCGATACTGGGACCCTGAAAATTGAAAAAGTGGGAAACCCGGTTTGCAATGGAACTGTAAGAACATAGGCTTACTGCAGATTCCTTTACAACGTCCGATTCAAACAGATGGTATTGCTGCGACATGGCTCCCACATACACGCCAACACGTCCCTCATAGAAGTGCTGCAGTGTCTTTCTCGTGTATCCGGCATTTTCCAGAGCCTCAAAGACAATTTCCAAAAACAGGCGTTCCTGGGGATCCATCAATTCCGCTTCTTTGGGTGAAATATTGAAAAACAGTGGATCAAATTGGTCTACACCTTCAATAAAACCGCCCCACCTGCTGTAGGTTTTTCCGGGCTTCTCCCTGTCTTCATCAAAGTAAAGGCTGTGATCCCAGCGCTCTTTGGGAATTTCAGTGATGGCATCCTTTCCGTTCATGAGATTTTCCCAGAACGCGTTGATATTCCTCGCTCCGGGATATCGTCCGGAAATACCGATAATGGCAATATCTAAAGCCCCAGTGTCATTTTTCCTACCCTTCCTGTCCTGACGGGGGATGAAAAAGGACCGGTTATGTTTTCTATAGATATTGTTGGAGGGCTCTTCCAAAGCCGGAGGCGCGTTGAAAGCTGTGGTATCCGTTGGCTCCTTTTCCTCCATTCCCAACAATGAACTAAGCTGGCTGGGATAGTTTTTCATAAAATACCCGGCTAACTCCCAGATACTTTGGTATTCAAAGAATAATGTCTTGGGCAGAGATCCGAAGATCTTTTCCAACTTCTGGGTAAGCTGCATGACCATAATGGAATCGATCCCGTATTTCTCCAGCGGAACATCCACTTCAATACACTGTGCCGGAAGTTTGATGACAGATGCCAGGAGCTTTTTGATGTAGTCGGATACTCTGTCCTTGTTTGAGTCTATCTCAACGGATACAGAAATATTTTGCGTTCGTAAATTGTGTGATTCCTTTAAAACCTTTGTGGGAACCTGTTTTTGGAAAACGTCTTTATATTCCGAAGCCAGATATTGAGCAAAACTTTGAAGGGTATGGTATTCCAAAAAAGCTGCATGGGTCAGGTCAAGCTTATAATCCCTGTTAAGCTTACCCATTAAGTCGTTTAGCAGAACCTGATCCAGTCCATATTCATTAAACCCGGCATCGGCATCGATATCCTGGTATTTTACATTCAGTAACGAAGCTGCTGCTTCTATTAAAAGAGCCAGCACTTCCGCAAGTACAGGATCTTCCTTGTTCCCTGCTTCTGGATCAGGGTTATCCAATTTTTTCCCTGTTTCCTCCACCGGCGCCATTTCCCTACGAAACAGCTTTTCCTTCATAACCGAAAGTCTTCCTTCCAGTACCAAAACCTGATCCCTTCCGGAAGCAAGTGCCCGGTATAATGCCATGATGCCCGTTGAGGTTTCCATAGCAGTCACCCCCAGGTTTTGCTGCATCAGCTTTAAAGCCTCCTCATTCACATGCATTCCGCCTTCCTTCCAAAGGGGCCAATTGACGGATAAGGTTTGACCGTGGCGCTCTCCGGCAGCTGCCAGACTGTTCCGGTACCCGGCATAGGCATCCATGAAGGCATTGGCACTTGCATAGTCCCCTTGCCCCGGGTTTCCGAAAGCACCTGCAATGGAGGAAAAGAGGATGAAAAAGTCAAGCCCCAAGTCCCGGCTCGCCTCATCCAGATGAACAAGTCCTGCAACCTTTGGCTCCAGCACCTCTCTAAACTCCTCAGCACTTTTTTTGAGGATAAAGTTATCCCGGATGACCCCCGCACTGTGGATGATGCCGTCAAGACCGCCAAACTCCTCCCAGATATTGCGGATTAGTTCTTCTACTTGGTTACGTTTTGTTACATCCATTTGTATGTACCGGATTCTAGTACCCTGATTTTCCAGTTCCCTGATCTTAGCCTGCCTTTCCTCATCCAACAGGGACCGGCCTGTCAATATTACTGCTGCCCCATTAACCCGGGCCGCAATTTCTTTTGCAAAAATAAATCCTAAGCCGCCGGCTCCTCCTGTAATAAGATAAACACCCCGGTCTTTCCACGGGATCCTTATTTCTTCTTCTCCTCCTTTAGCTTCATGCCACCCGGCTACATATCTTACGCCTGAAAGATATCGGACATGGGCATCAGAGGGGTTATTTCCGTTTTCTTTTAAAATTTTTATGACTTCATGTATGCCGGTTCCCGGTTCTATTTCAATCAACTGGCCCAGAATCTTGGGATTTTCCAGCCGGACGGTTTTCAAGAGCCCTGAAAGCCCTGCTAAGAGCTGCTTCGCGCCACGAGTAGAAACCACAACCTGTATCAAAATATTGCCTTGGGGTTTATTTAAAACAATATCCTTAATTTCTTCAAATAAACGGACTGCATAGGTTCCGAACCGTTTATCCATGTCATCTTCCTGTCCTTCAAAGGTAAAACACCGGATCCCCTTCATATGGGCTTCAATACCAGACCTTAAAGCATCCTCCATCTCACAGAGTATTACCAGGTGTGCCTCATAGCCGGTTGAAATGTCCTTTGGAGGAGGCCTCAGTTCTCTCCAGCAAGGTTCCATCATGAGGCTTTCAAAAACCGGAGAGGCTTTTAATAAACGCCCCTGGTCTTTGACCACTCTGGTTGAAAACCCTTTCATCCGTACACAAACCACGCCCTCTGCGTTACATAAATCAATATCAAATTTTTGAACTTCATCGCTTCCGCTACCTTCACTATTACGCTGTATCCAGACCCACATATTAGACGTGCACGGCCCCCAAATTTCAAGCTCATCAAGTGCATAAGGCAGAGCCGGTTTAAAGTTTCTCTCATGCATCATGAATCCAATGGTTGCCTGCAGCGCCGAGTCCATTAAAGAGGGATGAAGAACAAACTGGTTTTCAGTCCGGGATAGGGCGGCAGGAAGTGAGAGTCTAGCCAGTACCTGCGCCTCGCCTACATAGAGCATTGCAATTCCCCGGTGTCCTGGCCCGTAATTAAGTCCCGTGCTGCTAAAGGCCTCGTAGCATTGGTTTGAAGAAAATACGCTCTTTGTGCAACCATCCTTCAAAGCCTTGAGATCCCTTTCCGGAACCTTTACTGCTCTATTTTGCAGGATACTTCCCTCACTGTATATAACCGGTTCTTCTTCACCTTGCCGGGGTTCACCATATATTTCATAACCGATTTCACCATTGTCTCCGGAGAAAAGCGCGATGTGGATTGAAGCTGTCTGCTCCCTTACAGCAATAGGCCGGGTCCATACAATATTTTTCATGCATATTCCGCTGCCTTCTTTAACGACAAAACCCGCCGCCTGAGCTGCGGCTGCTCTGGTCATTTCAAGGCAAGCTGCTCCGGGCAGCACACACTCTCCCTTGATCCTATGGTCCGCCAGAAAAAACTCCTCCCCTGTGAAGACTGAGCTAAACTGCAATCCATGAATATCTGAAGTGTTCTTATGCAGCAGAGGATGCAGGGCCGTTTTGGAGAGGCCTTCAGCCATACTTTGGCCAAGTATGTATTGTGTTTGAGGCAGCCAGTAGCGCTCCCTTGAAAACGGATACGTGGGCAAGCTGATGCGGTTGGGCTTTTTACTCATGTACAGCTTGTTCCAGTCCAAATTTAGGCCTTTAACCCAAAGATTCAAAAGTTTTGTATATTTTCTTTTTGTTATCCATATATGGATCATTCCATCCAGGTCTTCGTCTGCCGTAAACACAGCCAACACCTCTTTATTCCTTTTGACTTGTCCACGGTATATATCTTCAACATCTTCCCAATCCTCTAAAAAACCATTTAGTTTTACCTTCAGCTCTCCAAGGGAATAGGCCATCACAGCCAAACGTTCTTCCATAGGCTCACGCCCGACCTGAAGGGTATAGGCCAAATCGGCAAGCTGGGTACCCTCAAATGCCGGTTCCTCCATGAAACCCAACAAAACCCGGGCTTTCTTTCGAAGTCCCTCCTCGGTCTTTGCAGACAGTAAAATCATTGCCGGTTCCCCATTTGTCACCGGAACCTCATTTATTTCCCCACACTTTGGAATATACTCCTGGATAATCAAATGCGCGTTGGAGCCTCCCGCACCAAAGGAGGATATCCCCGCAATTCTCGGGTATTCCTTCCGTGCTCCATTCTCCTCAATCACCGGACGGTCCCACTTTGTAAGTTTTTGCTGAACGGTAAAAGGGGTATTCATCATATTAATATTGGGATTGATGACCTCCGCATGCAGGGATGGTACTAATTGCCGATGCTTCAGCTGCATCAGCACCTTGGTCAAACCCGCAATTCCCGCGGCAGCCTCACAATGTCCGATATTGGACTTGGCAGATCCGATTGCACAAAACTGCCTGTCCTTGGTATATTGATTGAATGTATTTGTGAGTCCGGCAATTTCAATGGGATCACCCAGGGATGTCCCTGTCCCATGGGCTTCCAAGTAACTTACGGTTCTTGGATGAATCCCCGCTTCTTCCAAAGCCCGCCCAATCACCTGGGCCTGGGCATTGGGGTTTGGAACCGTGAAACCGTTGGTTTTACCTCCATGGTTCACAGCCACCCCTTTGATAATTCCATAGATATGGTCTCCATCAGCAACTGCTTTGGATAAGGGTTTTAGCAGTACCGCCCCTACACCCTCTCCGGGTACATATCCGTCCCCGCCTTGCCCAAAACTTTCGCACCGGCCTTTACTGGACGCAAACTTATTCTGACCGAGGGCCAGATATTTGTTGGGATGAATGGAGACATTCACTCCCCCCGCGATTGCCATCTCACAATCACCCAACCGTAAACTTTGACATGCCAGGTGAATGGCAGTCAATGAAGAGGAACACATGGTATCTACCGCCATACTGGGCCCATGAAAATTACAAAAGTAAGATACCCGGTTGGATACAGCGGACGGGTTCCCTGCAAGGGTTATGGGTCTGCCGAGGATTTGCTCCTGTGCAGCATATAATTGATATTCCTCATACATGACTCCTGCATAGACGCCCACATTCCCCTGGAACCGGGCTTCAAGCTCCTCGCGGGTATAGCCTGCGTCCTCCAGCGTCTCAAAAGCACACTCCAGGAATAAGCGTTCCTGAGGCTCCATTACTTCTGCTTCCCTGGGCGAGATATTGAAAAATAACGGATCAAATTGATCCACACCCTTTATAAAGCCGCCCCACTTGCTGTAGGTCTTCCCTGGCTTGTCTCTGTCTTCATCAAAGTACCGGCTGTGATCCCACCGTTCTTCCGGAATTTCAGTAATACAATCCTTGCCATCCCTTAGGTTGTTCCAAAATTCCGCAATATTTTCCGCCCCGGGATATCTCCCGGAAATACCGATAATGGCAATGTCCAAAGGCCCTCCTTCAGCCTTTTTCTGAGCTTTACCCGGTGTGGCAAAACGTGCATGACTCTGACGGCCGCGGTGTATCGTTTTGGGTTCCGGCAGCACCTCTTTTTTTTGAGAAGAGGGAACACCGCCTTCTTTATCTTCCAATCCCAGCAGCGGCACCAGTTGTTCTCTATGGCATTGAATAAAATATTCTGCTAATGCGTTAATGCTCTGATATTCAAAAAACAAGGTTTTAGGTAACGATTTAAAGTTCTTTTCCAATTCATGGTTCAGCTTCATCACCAGGATAGAATCGATCCCGTACTTTTCCAGCTTAACATCCGCTTCAATACGCTGAATGGGCAGTTTAATGGCAGAGGAAAGCAGCCTCTTTAAAAAATGGACCGTTTTCTCTTTAAGTTGTTCCTTTGGGATATCCTCCCCAGTCTGAGTGAATTCAACTCCTGGGAGACCACTTGACTCCTTCATGAGTTCCGGTGCTTGTATTTCCAAATCCGGTTCATTCCTCTCCTCCTCTTGGAGTACCCTGGTTGAAAATCCCTTGATACGCACACAAACCCTTCCCTGTCCGTCACATAAATCGATGTCAAGCTTTTGCACCATGTCTCCCAGCCTGCTTCCGGGACTTAGCCGGATCCATGACCACATCTTCCTATGACAGCTTCCTAAGAATTCAACCTCCTGCAGTGCAAAGGGCAGGGCAGGATCTTTAAAAAGTGTGTCCTCCTCACCGGAGCCCATGAAAAGCCCGATGGATGCTTGTAAGGCCGAGTCCATTAAACCGGGGTGCAAAAAAAAGTGTTTTTCGGTTTCTATGACGGAAGGCGGTAAAAACACTTCTGCCAGGACTTGTTCCTGACCCACAAATACACTTCCCATTCCCCGGTACGCCGGGCCATACTCTATACCTACAGCACCGAAAGCAGCATAGCATTCGTCCGCATTGAGTGTCCTTTCTCTGCATCCACTTTTTATCAAATCCAAATCAAGTTCGATCTTTTCTTTGTCTTCACAGAGTACAGTCCTTCCTTGGGAATGGACAATGACATCACTTTTTCCCGGTTTTTCAAAGCTATATACCTGAAATGCAATCCCCCCGTCGTCTTCGGGAAATAACCGGATATGCACCTCTAAAGGCACTTCCCCGACAACAATGGGTTTTAGCCAAACCGTCTCTTTAATTCTGATTCCCAGTTCGTCCTCCACCAGGGGCCCCAAAGCTTTTTTCACCGCCGCCCTCACCATCTCCAGATAAGCCGCTGCAGGTAAAATCCTCTGCCCTTTTATGCTATGGTCTCTTATAAAAAATTCATTTCCGGTAAAGGTGGAACTAAACCTTTGCTCCAGCAAATCAGAGGTATTTCTCTGGAGTAAGGGGTGTATATTTTCCGTAGATAAGGAAGGGGTTGGCCCCTCCGCGGTTTCTGCCTTTGTTTCGGGCAGCCAATAGCGTTCCCGGTTAAAGGGGTACGTGGGCAAACCTATACGGCGCGGCTTAATACCGGTATATAACCTGTTCCAATCTATTTCCAGGTTATTGACCCATCGTTTTGCAATTTCTCTTAGCTCTCCTTTCTCTATAAAGGCTTGTATATCCTCTGTCCCAAAGGGTAGCTTGTTCTCCCCATCCTTTTGAACCCTTCCGCTAAAAACACCTTCGGACGGACGATGATGGATAAAATCCTCCAGAGCCTTTAATAAAGCATCTCTGGATACCGCCTGGAAGGCTAAGCGGTATTCCATCGCTTCCCTTCCTACCTGCAGAGTATAGGCCATATCCATGAGGCTTGCATTTTCATGCCGGATAGTAAATTCCTTCATAGACCCGGCGTAGGTTTTAAGCTGCTCTTCGCTTTTAGCAGATAATATAAATAGGACAGGCTTATTTTCATTTAAACCGTATGTTTTGTTCACTCTGTCCTTCGGTATGTATTCTTCAATAACCATATGGGCATTGGTTCCGCTAAATCCAAAGGAGCTAACTGAAGCACGCCGGGGGGTCTTTGAATCTATCTCCCATTCTTTCAATTTCGTATTTACATAAAAGGGCGAATTACTAAAATCAAAATGCTCATTGGGCTTTTCAAAGTTTAATGTGGGCACCAGTTTTTTATGCTGCATACACAAAAGGATTTTATGGATGCTTGCAACGCCTGCAGCTGCCGAAGTATGGCCAATATTGCTTTTGACCGAACCGATTGCACAGTAATTTCTTTGATCCGTTTTATCTTTAAATACCGTAGACAGGGCTTCCAATTCGATGGGGTCTCCCAGTTTGGTTCCGGTGCCGTGCATTTCAACATAACCGATACTTTGAGGATCTATCCTGAATTTCTCATATACTTCCCTTTCCAGTTCCATTTGACTGTTTACACTGGGTGCAGTAATCCCGTTTGTTTTTCCGTCCTGATTGATTCCGGAGCCTATAATGACACCATATATGAAATCACCGTCGGCCTCCGCATCCTGAAGCCTCTTTAGTACCAGTGCACCAACACCTTCTCCAGGAACAAAACCGTCGGCACTGTTGTCAAAGGTTTTACATTGGCCGTCCGGGGACAGCATTCCTGCGGAACACATTCCAATATAGGTTTGGGGTGTAAGATATAAAGTAACCCCTCCCACGAGTGCCATGTCAATCTCTTGTTTTAACAAGGCCTGGCAAGCCAAATGAGCTGCTACCAGGGAGGATGAACATGCCGTATCCACAGGGATTGCAGGTCCCTTGAGGTTTAAAAAGTATGGAATCCGCGCAGCTGCAATGGCGGAACTGGTTCCGGTTATACTGTTAACCTCTCCTTGATTCCTGTACAGCAACATACCGTATTCATTACTCATAATCCCAAGATAAACACCGCATTTTTTATTGTTTAGTGCCTGGCTGTTATAACCTGCATCCTCAAATGCCTTGTATCCTTCCTGTAAAAAAATACGCTGCTGAGGGTCCATGGCTTCCGCTTCGGTTGGAGAAATGTTAAAAAATAATGGATCAAAACAATCTATATCATCTAGTACTCCTAGCGATTTGCAATATATTTTTCCTTTTTGGGACGGCCTTGGGTCATAATATGGCTCTGTATCCCAGCGGGATTTTGGAATTTCTTTAATGGAATTTCTTGCATTTACAAGGTTATCCCAGTACTGGTTTAAATGATCCGCTTCCGGATACCTACCTGACATCCCGATAATGGCAACAGCATCCTTATAGTCTGGAGTTTCGCATTGCCATTGCCCCATAGGTTCTTCCTCCCGTTTTCTTAAAACTGAGCCCTCTATACTTTTTGTTTTTCCGCTCTCAATGAATAGGTTTTCCTTTGTTTCTATTTTGATCTCTTCTTGAGATAACTTGGGCTTCATGTTTTGGGTCAACGCTCTTTTAGCCTCTTCAGGCGTTATTTTTCTTTCCTTGAGTGCAAGTAAAATTTGTTGTGAATTCATAAATAATCCCTCTTTCAAAAAATCCTTTTTACTTCCTTATATCCTTGGGATAGGCATGACATTTTCATAATTCAAGTGTGATGATATTCATAGATTTAATTTCCAAAAAGTGTAACAATCCGTTCTTTTACTTCTTCTTGATGAAAGGTTTTTTCATGCATCACGATCTCTTTTTCAATAACCTCCGGAAGCTGTTCCCGAATGGGAGCCACCAAGTGGTTCTTTAATGTTATTAACGAAATTCTGGGCTTCTCCGCTATCTGTCTGGCTAATTGAAGGGCATACTCCGTCACTTCGCTGCGGGGCAGCACGGGAAAGGGAATCCCCCGTTTCTCAAGTTCCGCACCACGGTAATTCCCGGCATTGATTAACAATTCCTCGCCTAAAGCAAAGCCCAGTTTTTTAGGCACAATCAATGTTGCACCCATTCCGGGTGTAAAACCGTATTTCATAAAATTCGTACTATAAATGCTTTCTCTGCTTAAAATTACAAAATCGGAAAAAAGGCCCATGACAAATCCGCCCCCAACGGCATGTCCCTGCATGGCGGAAATCACAGGAATCTTACAATCCAACGCAAGGCTGTAAATATTCGTATCGGAAAATTTCGCCTTACCGTCATAGATAGACAATAATCCCTCTTTGGTTCCTCCGGTTGCGAAATAGCTGTCATAGCCTGTTACAACCACTACTTTGTATCTAGAATCGGCTCCAATAGCTGAATATGCACTTTTTAAGCCAAGAACCAGTTCCTCTGAAAATGTATTTTTATGAACCCGGTCCTGCATGGTGATCTGTACAATACCCGGTTCTATCTCACATAGTTCAACCACTGATTGTGTCATTTTTTCCACTCCTTATTTCCATAACGTTCTCCTTTTTTAAATATGGAAACATCAAAACTGTTTCAATGCTCCCAGGGAAGCTTCCCCTTTTCGATATACCGGTAGATCCCTTCCAGGTTACCGGGATCCGAAAACACTTCCAGGTTGGCTGCTACAGCAGATGTTTTGCATTGAAACAGTGAAGCATTATATTCCTTCATATGATTTTTATATTTTATAATCCCTGTTTTGGACAGGCATTTAAGGCGTGTGAGGTGCTTTCTGAGCAGAGGCTCGCTAACTGCGTCACAGGCGTCAACCAACCCCCATGCCAAGGCTTGCTGTGCTGAAACAGGCTGGGTTGTCAATGTCATATAGTTGGCCCGCTGCACTCCGACCCTGCGGATTAAAAACGGCAGGACACATGCAGGAAAGAGACCGAACAGCAGCTCGGATAAACTAAACCGGGCAGTCTGATCTGCAAGAACAATATCGCTGGCTGCCACAAACCCAACGCCTCCTGCATTCACTTTTCCCCGGACATGGGATACCGTTATGTATGGCCCCGTTGCCAGCTTGAGCCATAAATTGTATAAGGATTCGGCATTGTTTTCTATTTGCTGGCCGTTTGTCATGTTTTTATGTATCTCCCGGAAGTCGGCACCCGAACAAAAGGTCCCCCGAAGCCCTTCCAAAACCACCACTGCGGCTGATTTTTCACACAGTGCAAGTATACGGTGACATTCCTCTACCATTTTGTCATTCAAGGCGTTATCTGCATCTGGACGATACAGCTGTAAAAAACAAACAGGCCCCTCCATAGAAACTTTAATGGTCTCATAACTCATAAGGACCACCTGTATTTTCGGTGAAATTCACAGATCTCTTCCAGAAACAAACGCGGCTTTCCCCTACTCGCTTCTAGTGCACCGGATATAAAGCCAAAATCCAGTTTTACATTTCTTGTTCCAAATTTTACTTGTGTACTGTTTCTTAAAATCGACTCATATTCATCGATGGACAAGGGATACCTTTCATCCAACCGTTTCTCTATGGCAAACCGCCTCTGCCGCTCCTGGCCTTGAGCCGTAACAACCCCACTGTAAAATTCCGAACAGCAGCCCGATCCATATGAAAAACAGCCGATCCTCCTAGGTGTATCAAAATGCCCATGATCAATGGTACTTGCCAGGGACAAAAGTACAGTGCCTCCCATGATATTTCCTACACGCTGGCAATAATTCATCCCCGGTATCACCCGCCGCTGAAAATCCGCTTCTATTTCAGGAGCCTTTGCCTTAGCCACCTTTCGCATCATGGCACGGTGCGCTCCCTTCACCATACCCCCGAAAGGGGTATGAAAGGCCAGGTATTGGAATGTTTCCTGATAATCCACATTGCTGACTCGTTTTGTGTATTCCAGAAATGCCTGCATACAGCAGTCCAAATAGGATGATAGGGACAAATCCGAATCTCCTGCTTCACTATCGGGAATAGGACGGCAGGTATCCATCACCTCATAGCCGTAATATCCGTTAGCCCCCACATCGATCCGGAATACATAGGGGTTTTCGCTTACCAGGATTGCTACAGCTCCCGCACCTCCACTGGGTTCCGCAAAGGACCAGTCCTCGGTCAGCGCACTTCCCTGCTCGGCAACCATAAACCGGGAGATATCGGTAGCAACGACCAGGGCTTTTGCACCGGGAGAGGCCTGAGAAAGTATAAAATTCACCGCGGCCTGAAGCCCTGCAGTGCCTGAATAACAGGCCTGCTTGAGTTCAAACAGGCGGCAGTTCCGGTTAAGTCCCAGGTAATGATGAAGATAGGTACTCATTGATTTTCCAAAGTCAATGCCCGATTCCGAACAGGTAATCAACATTTCTATCCGGTTTTTCTCCTCTTCAGACAAAGAATCTACCAGCGGTTTGGCCGCATTGACACCAAAGGTTACCGGATCTTCATAAGGCAAAGCCACAGCCTTTTCTTTCATCATCAAATTTTCAAACCGCGTTGTATCCAATTTCCGGTGTTTGGCTAACTGCATAACATCCAAACAAGCTATTCCCCCAAAAACATTCATCGCTTCAATTCCTACTGGAACCATATTTTCTTCTCCTTATGTATTGGTTTCGTATTTCTCCATGCAGATGCAGGTATTTACCCCTCCAAAGCCCATACTGAGCTTTAATGCATATTTTACGGGATGTACAACCGCTTGCCCTTTGACCCAGTTGAATGAGGAATCCATGGGCTCTTCCAAATTCCTGGCAGGATGAAGCTGTGACGCTTCCATTTGGAGAAGTGTTGCTATGAATTCTACAGCCCCTGCTGCTGAAAGCCCATGCCCGATAATGGATTTGGTAGCATTCAAATAGGCATGGGAAAGACCGCAATCTTTAAGTACCTTCAATTCAGTTTCATCTCCCACCAACGAGCCTGTACCGTGGGGATTAATATAATCAATTTGCCGGGGTAAGACTCCGGCTTGTGCCAGAGCATTTTTAATCACCCGTACCTCTCCCTCATAGGAGGGGTTGGGGTTCCTGTTTCCATCCATCCCCACTGCCCAGCCCGCAACTACCGCATAGGGAGTCACCTGCCGCCTTAAAGCAGAATCAGACCTTTCGATTACAACTGCGCCACAGGCCTCCCCATAGATAAACCCGTCCCGGTTTTTGTCAAAGGGGCGGCAAGCCATTGTGGGTGCATCTGCGTACCGGTCACTTCCCATAGCCCCTAAAGCTCTAAATGCCTGACACTCCCAATAAGAAAGGTCCATCAAAGCGCCAACCGCAATGCAAATATCTACCTGCCCACATTGTACCGCCTGTATTGCCTGCAAAATCGCCATTTGACCGCTGGCCGAAGCCCCTCCCAAAGTATATGCAAACCCTTTAATCCCAAACTGTTCGGTACAAACACCACACACGTCGCTATCCATAAAGGACAGCCCATAGGTAGGGCGTATATGCTGTTCCCGGTCTTTATATGCCGTATAGGTCTCTATCAATTCTCTTTGCTGGAAGTTGGAACCTCCAATTACCAAACCGATGCGCTCAGGATCCACTTGGTGCAATTTCGCTTCTTCCCATGCCTCACAAATGGTCACCGCCGCTGCATGTGCGGAAAAGGAGGCTGTTCTTATAAGCCTTTTTGAAATTTGTTCAGGGTAAAGTAAATCGGGTATTTCAGCACCGATAAACGATGATTGCTTTTGTCTTCCGGGGCGCTTCATAATTCCAAAAGCGTGCCGGCCTTCCATTAATGCTTCTTTAAAAGCGTCTTTCCCCTGGCCGACGGCAGAGGTAACCCCCATTCCGGTAATTAGAATATCAGGTTTGCTGTAGTTTTTCATAAAACACCTCTGCCAATTGTCCGATGTTTTTCGCTTTCGCCAGTTCTACCATGGGAACTTGCAAAGACAGGTTCTCCATAGTTAAAGCTACTATTTCAGCCCGGTCTACCGAGTTTGCTCCCAACTCCGCCAGCCGGTCATCAGGCTTAAATGAATGCTCCTTCAATTCGGGCAGTATTTCACATACACTCTCAATAATGGTCTTAAAGATATCTTCTTTGTTCATTTCGACTCCTCCTTAAACTTTTCACTCATACATTGATACGCTAGGGTTAAATGAATCTCTTTTGCTAGGTTAATGAGCTTCCAAGAACCACAATGCTTCAAGCCTTAAGAGCATGTAAATTCAGCTCGGGCAAATCCAAACTCGCTTCGCTCAGACAGTGGATTTGCTTATCCTCGCTCGGATTAACATGCTCTAAAGGCTCTACGCAAATGTTCTTTTCACCTAATTAACCTAGCTTGTGACTTGCAACATAATTCTTCTAGGGTATGCGAATCAAAATGGTTTATATTAAATTCTTTAACAGCTGCTGTGCATTTTCCACATCCAAAGCCCCCTGCTTCACCTGCTCCAACATTTCATCCAGGGTAAGAGGGTTCAGGGGGGGCAGTGGCATCTCTTGGGGCACACTCTTTTGCTTTTTAAGCTCTTCCTCCAAAAATCCGGCAAGCTCTCGTATCGTGGGATAATCATAGATCTTCGTTGCCCCAATGGATAAACCATATTGTTTATTGATCATTCTGATCCATTCCACACCTACAATGGAGTCTAATCCCATATCAACAAAGTTCCTGTCCGTTTCCACTTTCTTCGGGTCGATGTAAAGAGCCTCCGCCAAACTTGCCCTAAGCTCATCTTCCAATGCTTTTAAGGATATGGAGGGATATAATGTTTTTTCTCTTTCATTGGCCCTCACCATTTCCTGTACTGGATCCACCGGTGCAGAAAATGGCACAGGTGCATCAGTAATGGGCCTAATATCAGCCTCTTCCGTTTTCAGCCTATTTGGTCTCTTTCCACCCTCTTTATGAATTTCTTTTACAAGAAATTGAGAAAACTCCCGTATAGTAGGATAATCATAAACACTGGTGGCCGCCAATGCAGTCCCATACTGTTTATTAATCACACGGATCCACTCTACGCCTACAATAGAATCCAACCCGATATCAACGAAGGCTTTATCGATATCAATGTCATTACCATTCATATACAAAGCCTCAGCCAGACTAGACTTCAGCTCTTCATGCAAGGTCTCCGGCAAAACTCTTTCCGTACTTAAAGCTTTAAGTTTCGGTTCAGCCGTGCTATGGGGCTGAATGTCCAAAACCTCCAGTGGTTCCAGTTGGACAGCTTGAGGAACTCCACTAGGTGCTGACTCAGGAATCCTTTGATACTGAGATATGGGCTGAAGCATGATCTTCTTCGGATCATGAGAGGCACTGGATAAAACCGGACCGTTTTGAGGAATCAAACCTTTATCCTGTATTTTGGTCACTAAAGGAACAGGCCTTTCCGAAGTCTTATCTTTGCCTTCAGGCACCCAGTAGCGTTCTTTCGCAAATGGATAGGTAGGCAAACTGATCCGCCGGGGTTTAGGGTCATCATAGAGCTTTCTCCAGTCAAAATCCATTCCTTTAACCCAAAACCCCAAAAGCTTGTTGTATTTTTTGCGCTGTGTCCATTTGTCAATAGCCTCCTGCATATCCTCATCCGAAGTTAATACAGTCATTGCTTCTTTATGAGGTTTTGTCTGTCCCAGATACAGATTGGGGATTCCCCTTTTATTTTCAACAAAGGCGGTTAGTTTTTCCTCCAGTTCCTCCATGGACTCCACGAGGACAGCCAGACGTTCTTCCATGGCTTCCCGTCCCCCTTGGAGCGTATAAGCCATATCTATGAGGCTTATACCGGAGTGCCTACGCCCCCTGATTCCAGTCAATAATTGTTGCACCTGGGCTTTAAGCCGTTCCTCATTCTTGGCCGATAAAACTATAATTACCGGATTGCAGCGTGGGGCGGCGGATTGATCCTTCTCCTTCGGAATATACTCCTCAATGATAATATGGGCATTGACTCCACCAAACCCAAAGGAGCTCACACCGGCTCGCCGTGGAATATCCCTGCCGTTTGGATCTTTTAAAGCCTCCCATTCTCTGTTTTCCGTTACAATATAAAACGGACTGCCATGAAGCTCAATGTATGGATTGAGTGTGTCACAGTGGAGACTTTTCACAAGCATTTTGTGCTTTAGCTGCAGCAAGACCTTAATGACACCTGCAATCCCCGCAGCAAGCTCCAAATGCCCTATATTGCTCTTCACCGAACCCAATCCGCAATGGGGCTTAGGCTCGCCGGAATCTCCCACAGCCTGGTAAAGTTCTTTAAAGGCTGTTTTCAGTCCGTTGATTTCGATAGGATCACCCAGTTCGGTGCCTGTTCCATGGGCTTCGATATAGGAAACTGTCCTTGGATCGATTCCCGCTTTGGTGTATGCATCGATTAATAGTTTTGCTTGGGCTTTAGGGTTGGGTGATGTGAGTGAATTTGCACGTCCCCCATGATTTACCGCAGTTCCCCGGATAACCCCATAAATATGGTCACCGTCACGCTCTGCATCCTCCAATCTTTTTAAGAAAATCATGCCCGCACCCTCACTTCTCACATAACCGTTGGCTTCTTTGGAAAAAGTTTTGCACTGTCCGTCTTCACAAAGCATTCCGGCTTTATTGAAACTGATATGGAGCTCGGGTGTTAAAATCGTATTGACACCACCTGCAATTGCCTTATCGCAAGATCCGTCCCAAATAGCGCACACTGCTCTGTGAATTGCAACCAAGGAACTGGAGCAAGCAGTTTCAACGGGTTCACTGGGACCATGAATATTCAGAAAATAGCTCATCCGGTTTGGCCCTACCGAAGGTACCATTCCGGTAGAGGAATACCCCTCGATGGGCACATTCGCCCGGGATATCAATCCGCTGTAGGCACTGCTGCCTGTACCCACAAAGATGGCTGTTCTGGTTCCCGACAGGGACTTAGCCGAATACCCTGCATCTTCCATGGTTTTCCACACATACATCATCATAAGTCGCTGCTGAGGGTCCATGAGTTGAGCTTCCCTGGGGGAAATACCGAAAAACAGCGGGTCGAATTCATCCACTCCTTCAATAAATCCACCCCATTTCACATTAGTCTTGTTTACCTCCCTCACAGGGTCACCGTAATATGCCTTCCAATCCCACCGTTCCTTGGGAACTTCGGTAATACACGATTCACCACTTACCAGTTTATCCCACAACGCATTTACATCCCGTGCACCGGGGAATATACCGCTCATTCCTACTATTGCGATAGGCTGAGGTACCGTTGGCCCCCTTTGGGGCATGACGGCCTGTTTTGACAGGGGTACTGTCTTCACTTTAGAAAACCGTATAGGCTGCTCCTGGGGGATTATGATTTCTTCGGTTTTATTTTTCTCATCTTCTACAGGGAATTCAGCCTTCTTTTCTTCAAACAAAGTTCCATATTCCTTGATCAGGTATTTTGCCAAGCTATGGATGCTTGGGTGTTCGAAGAATACTGTAGGCGTTAGTTCCAACCCATATTCCCCGTTTAGTTTATTTGCAAAGGCTGTAAATGTGATGGAGTCAAAGCCATATTCACTAAGCTCGCTGTGGGTATCAATATCCTGTGCTTCTACCTTAAGCAGATCGGATACTAGCTGAATTAATGTATTCTGTACGCTTTCCAGTGAATTTTCGGGATCTTTTCCATGTGCCGGAGAAGGTATCGGGCCTGGTATGAGCGGGTCCGCTGTAGAAAGAAGCTTTTGCCTGATCCGGATAAGGTTTCCCTCCGCTACCATAATCTGATCCCTACCGGAAGCCAGACCTCGGTAAAAAGCCCAAATCCCGCTGCTTGTTTGGATAGGCATCATTCCTGTTTTATGCAGCATCATCTTCTCGGTTTCCTGATCTACACGCATTCCTCCATCTTTCCACAGGGGCCAGTTGATGGAAATAGTTTGACCCTGGCGCTGTTTTGAAGCCACCAAATGATTGCGGTAATAGGCATAGGCATCCATAAAGGCATTTCCGGCGGCATAATCAGCTTGTCCGGGATTTCCCATGGCCCCCGCAACAGATGAGAAGACAGCGAAGAAGTCTAAGGGAAGGTCTTTGCTTTCTTTATCCAGGCAAATAAGCCCGGTAACCTTGGGAGCCAGTACTTCCTTAAGTTCTCCAATGTCTTTTTTGAGTATAAAGTTATCCCGGATTACCCCCGCACTGTGGATAATTCCGTGAAGTGCTCCAAACTCGTTCAGGACGCTTTGGATGAGGTCGGACACCTCACGCCTGTCCGTTATATCCGTTTGTCTGTATTGGACCCGAACCCCTAAGTCCTTGAGCTCATTTAGCTCGTTTTGCTTTTCCTCTCCCAACACAGACCGCCCTGTTAGGATTAAAGCTGCATCCTTGACCTTAGCTCCAATCTCTTTGGCAAAAATCATACCCAAACTTCCCGCTCCTCCGGTAATAAGGTAGACACCTCCATCTTTCCATGGAATAGGAGAAATATTTTGGATAATGTTGATTTCCTCCCAGCCTTCCACATACCGCAGACCATTTTGATACCGGATCCGGCCGGAAAACCGGCTTTGGCTGTTTTCTTCCAAAACCTTGAGTATGGAGTCGGGCTCTATTCCCGGTTCTACCTCTATCAACTGGCCAATGAGTTTTGGGTTTTCCCCATGTGCGGTCCTCAGCAATCCTGCAAGTCCACTAAACAGCATTTCCTCATATTGTGAAGGTACTACTACCTGAATTAAAACATGGCCATGGGGCATGTCTTGAAAGATTCTCCGGATTTCCTCAAAGAGCTTCACTGTATGGTTTTCAAATCTTTTCTCCATACCGCCTTTCATGCTTTCCAAGGGAATGTACCGTACCCTTTTCATCTTTTTATAGATGTTTTCCTCTGAGATTGCCCCAAGCTCGCAGAAGAACACCAGGTGTTCCTCAAAATCAGGCTTTTGTGCCTTTTGAATCTCCTGTTCCTTCCAACAGGGAGCCAGTATCAAGGTTTCGGATGATGTAAGAGCTTCCCGTGAAATATCGGCATTTTCCATCCTTCGGGTTGAAAAGCCCTTGATCTGTACACAAACCTTTCCATGCAAGTCACATAAGTCAATATCTATTTTTTGTACCTTATCCCCGGCTTTACTTCCTTCACTGTGACGGACGAAGGCCCACATTTGGGAAGTACACCTGTCAATGATATTCACTCTTTGCAGAGCAAAAGGCAGCATGGGGTTGGAGGTGAAAATGATTCCCTTCTCTGTTTCCAGCATTAATCCGATGGAGGCTTGCAGAGCGGAGTCCATCATACTTGGGTGCAGGAAAAACCCGCCCAAAGTATCCGAAACGGAGGCTGGTAAGGATAACTTTGCCAGAACCTCCCCCTGCCCCAGATAGATTTGCTCCATGCCACGGTGCCCCAGGCCATACTCCATGCCCATTCCGCTAAAAGCTTCATAACATTGCTTGGCTGAGAGAATGCCCTGGCTGCAATTCTCCTGCAAGGCTTTTATATTCAGTCCCGGCACTTCCGTTAAGGAATGTACGACTGCAACCCCCTGACAGTAAATTACCCGGTCTTTATCCCTATCCGCCGGGTCACTGTAGATTTCATAGGAAATCTTCCCATCCTCTTCATAAAACAGTCCTACATGAACTTGCAGCGGATTGTCTCCCACAGCAACAGGGTTTACCCAAACTACATTTCTGATTTCTATCCCTGTTTTTGCTTCATCCAAATCACCCGCCGCCTGCTTCACCGCTTCGCGTACCATTTCAAGACAGGCTGCGCCAGGCAAGATCCGCTGTTCTTTTATTACATGATCCGAAAGGAAAAACTCCTCCCCTATAAAGATCGAACTAAACCTTTGAAGCGAAAAAGTGGAGGTATTTTTGTGAAGCAGTGGATGAATGGCTCCCTCCTTCATTAAGGGTACTATCCCCACCCCCATAGGTGCTGGGACTTTATTTTCAAGAGCCCAGTAATGAGTTCTTGAAAAGGGGTATGTAGGCAGATGAACACGGGTGGGCTTTCTCTCTCCGAAGAGTTTTTCCCACGTTAGTTCGTATCCCTGGCAATAGAATTCTGCCAGTGCATAGAGGATTTCCCTGTACCGCTCCTGATTGAATAGGAAATTCCGGCTCTCAGCCATTAAGTCTTGTGCACATTGCTCAATTGCCTTTTGAGGTGTAAAATCCTTAGGTACCTTTTTTACAAACAAGTTAGGTACTTTTTCATTTCTCCCCACCTGTTTCAACGCATAGATAGCATCATCCCAGTCCTGGACCACCGCTGCCAAGCGGCAGTTAAAATGCTGACGGCCTTCCATAAGAGTATAGCTTATATTCGTAAGAGTATTTTGGAGGTCCCCTCTTTTAAGCACCTCAATCAAGTCCTGGGCTTTTTCCTTCAGAGCCTCTTGGGTTTTTGCCGAAAGTAAAATGAGGTAGTATGGCGCCTTTTCTCTTGCACTTTTCTCCTCATCCGGCACATAGCTTTGAACTACCATGTGTGCATTGGTTCCACTCATTCCGAAAGCACTCACCGCACCCATCCTGACTTTTCCCCGCTCTCCGGTCCAGGGTTTATTCGATTTATTAACATAAAAAGGACTTCTTTTCCAATGAATATAGTCATTTTCCTCCATACAGTGAAGACTTGCAGGGATAAGTTCATACCTCATGGATTGCACCAGACCAACCAAACTAACCAGTCCGGAGGCTGCAAGGGTATGTCCGAAATTGGTCTTTGTGGAGGTAAGCGCACAATAGCCTTCCCTTTGGGTATAGTCTTTAAAGGCATCATAGAGCGCGTTGATTTCAACCGGATCTCCCAATTTGGTTCCAGTACCGTGGGTAACAATATATTCAACCTCTTCCGGATTCACTTTGTACCGCGCATATAAAGACTTTAAGAGATTTGTCTGGGAAGACCCGCTGGGTGCCGTGATACCGTTTGTTTTACCGTCATAATTGATACCGCTTCCCTTTATTACCGCGTAAACCGGATCTCCATCTGCCTTTGCCTGCGATAAACGCTTGAGCACCAATGCTACAACCGCCTCACCGGGAACCATTCCATTGGCCCTTTTGTCGAAGGCATGGCATTTTCCATCCTCAGACAGCATTCCGGCCTGTTTCATGGCAAGAATCGGCCCACCGGTAAACATAAGGGTCACACCCGCCGCAATGGCTGTATCGCATTCCAAATTACGCAAACTTAAGCATGCCTGATGTGCAGCAACCAATCCTGAGGAACATGCGGTATCAATGGCCATGACCGGACCGCTGAAATTAAGGAAATAGGCCAGCCTTGAGGCTAAAATTCCATTGTGATTGGATGTGATACTGCCGTTGCCGTCAACGAGCTGCTGGTAATCTCCTTGTTCTACTCCCACAAACATTCCTATTTTGCCTTTTTTGATGTGAGAAGACCCGTATCCCGCATCTTCCATTGCCCTCCATGCCTCTTGGAGCAGCAGCCGCTGCCTAGGATCCATGTTTTCTGCTTCTCTTGGAGAAATCTCAAAAAAGAGCGGGTCAAACTCACCGGGACCGGGTATGCTTCCATACCACTTGTAATCATGGAACATGCCTTGATAGGAGCCGCCGGAATATTTAAGACCCAAACGGTCTGACGGAATTTCTCCAACCACATTCAACCCACTTTTAAGAATATTCCACATTTCATCGATATTTCGGGCCTCTGGGAAACGCCCGCTCATTCCGATAATTGCAATAGGTTCCTCTTCATATTTCGGCTCCGAGGGCTTCACTGCCGGTCCTGATTTTCCCTGTTCCCAGTATAGAGGAAGAGGCTCTTCATACAGGCTTTCCTGGAAAATATCCTGTCCCAGGCCGTCATCTTTATAAAACGCCCGGATTGTTTCTTTATGCTCCTCTATCAAATAATGAATTAATTTCCTTATGGTAGCGTAGTTAAAAAACAAGGCGGGTGTGATTTCTATCCCGTAATGTTTTGTCAACAAATCTGCAAATTGTGCCAGGCTTATGGAATCAAACCCCAAATCCGATAACGGGTCTTCCATGTCAATCTTGTCACGGGAGATCTTTAAAAGTTCTCCTGTTATTTCCTTGAGATCCCATTCTATACATTGCTCCAAACTGAGCGCCTTCATTTCTATCCGCCTAGCACTCCCTGAAGAACCGGAAGGTATTAAAACTGGTTTGGAATCAGGGTTCTTTTCCAACCCCAAAAAGCGGAGTACCCTGTCCCGTTGTCCCGCCAACACCAGATACGCAGCTTTATCTTGAAGGAGCAATTGTTCAAACATCCGAATGCCTTCCGCTGCTTCCAAAAACCGCTGGCCGCTGGTTTTCAAATACATCTGGCTGTCTTCTTCCCTACCTACTTTCATGCCCCCGTCCTTCCACAAGGGCCATTGAATTGCAATCCGCCTGGTCGGGTAGTCCGCTTCTTGACTCCGGTAAAGGGCATATGCCGACTGGAACCGGTTTCCCACCGCATAGTCGCAAGAGCCGAAATCTCCCAAAACCGCCGATGAGGAAGAAAAATAACAAATAAAATCCGGCGGATTCCCCCTAAGAACTTCATCAAGCACCAGCGTCCCTTGAATCTTGGGGGCCAGCACTTCTTGAAAGCTTAAAAGGTCCTTTTCCAAAATACTTTGGTTTGCGTCTATCCCTGCAGCATGAATAACACCATGGATTTTTCCAAAACGCTCTTTTGCTTTGGCCAGTCCTTCCGCCATCTGCGCGTTGTCGCAGACATCACCTCTAATGTATATTACCTTACCGCCTGATTCTTCCAAGTTTTTTATTTTGAGTTCTTTTTCTCCACACATTGGAGACCTTCCGGTCAGGATGAGATTGGCTGAATAATTTTTTACCAGGTGCTCCGCAAACAAATAGCCAAGCCCTCCACAGCCTCCTGTTATAAGGTAAGTGCCTCCCTGTATCAGAGGACTTATGCCTCTTTTTGTTGAAACAGGCTTCCTTTTCAATTGATGCCGTTTTCCATCCCTATACAAGACACTTTGAAGGGCTCCAACTTGAAGTTCGAACCAGAGTTTTTCCAACCAGTCCTTCATCATCGTTTCCCTATCCCGGTTATCCACTTCCCGGTAAATAGAAGCCATTTTTAATCCCGGCATAATCAGCCCTAGAGAACGTTCAAAGCCAATCCAGGATTCAAGGTAGCACCGCTGGAGCCCTGTACTGAATTGTCCTCCCAGTATGAACCGCCCAGGTTTAAGCCCGGAGGCCGATATGGACTTTACGATATACACAATTTTAAAATAATCCCGTATAGACTCGGGATCCTCCAATGCCCACAGATAGAGGACAGCATCCACTCGGCCCCACTCCTTGCGAATATCCTCCAATGCCTCTAAATATGTATTGGGCTCGCTTCCTGAAATAAAATAAAATTCCTTGGACTCTTTCCGGTAATATGTATCTTGCGAAATGAATACCACCCCGGTTTGAGGGCTAAGGGTTTTCATTCCTTTTAAAAATACCTCTTGATTCTGTGGATCGGAAAGGAAACATACTATCGTTTTAAAATCCTCCCCTTTTATCGCTTCGGGTGCTGCCTCCTCCCATATTTCCTCAAAGGTCATGACCTCCATTGTATCTCCGATTTTATTCATCCTGGCAGCTTCAGGCCCTCCAATCCAGTAGCGTTCTCTTGTAAAAGGATAGGTAGGTAAACTGATGCGGCACGGCTTGGCCTCCTTGTAGAACCAGTTCCAATCCACATCAAAACCTTGAGCCCATTGCTCTGCCAATTTTAAAGATTGCTTGTCTGCATCAGTTTCATACACCTCTTCTATATAAAAGCCTGTAGGCTTTTCATACCCCTTTTGCGCTATCCCCTGAATGAAACCACGTTCTTGTCCCGAAATATACATCTCCAACTTCTCAATGAATTCATCCATATCTTTAACAACAAAAGCCACCCTATGCCGCATAGCCTCCCGCCCTATCTGAAGGGTATAAGCCAAGTCAGCAAGGTTTATCTCCTCAGACCCTCTATCCGATGTCCTGTTCTCTAGAACTTGGAAGCTCTTTTGGAGTTCATCTCCATGCTCCTCCAATAATTGAGCGGCCAACCCGCTGACTGATTGGGACCGGATTATAATTTTTTGATTGATCTCCACCTTCCACTTCTCCTGCATCTTTTCGTGAAGCTTGACCAACTTTATATAATCCACATTCATCTCGGTAAAATCCTGGTCCAGGTCAAATTCCGCTTTATTCACGTGAATCACTACCGATAGAATATCGCTGATTTCATTTTCAAGCCAATTTAGGAATTCACTCATGGGGAGGATCCCGGTAGACTCATTTTCCTTCTTGATGAAGTTTAAAAGGTTTCTCGCATAGTTCTTTAGGCTTTCGCTGTCTTTGGCGGAAAGAGGCACAATATACGGACCTTTACTATTAATAACTATTGCCCGTTGTTCCAATTGTGTAGGAATGTATTCTTCTACAATGATATGGGCATTACTCCCGTTGGCACCAAAGGAACTCAGTCCCGCACGCCTGGGATAAACGGACTTTTTCCCGTTGATCTCAATTTCGGGCTGCTCCCATTTTTTAAGCTCATGCTGGACATAAAAGGGAGTATCCTCAAAGGGAATGTACGGGTTTATATTTTCAGAATGTAAGGACGGAAATACCTCTTGATATTTGAATTGGAGCAGCAGCTTGGTAAGCCCGGCTATCCCGGCAGCAGCCTCCAGATGGCCGATATTGGATTTGGATGAACCAATGGCACAGTATTTCCGATCCTGGCTCCATTGATGATAGGCCCGCTTAAGACCTTGAATTTCAATTGGATCTCCCAGAGAAGTTCCTGTTCCATGGGCTTCAACATAGCTGATGGTCCTTGGGTCAATTTTAGCCTTTTTCAGGGCTTCCAAGATCACTTCGGACTGGGCAACCGGATCCGGAACCGTTGCACCGGAGGTTTTCCCCACGTGATTTAATGCCGAGCCCCTAATTACACCATAGATCCGGTATCCTTCCTTTTTGGCCCGTTCAAGGGTAGTCAGAAGTACAGCACCCGCACCCTCCCCAGGAACATATCCATCCCCGCCCTCGCCAAAACTCCGGCATCTGCCGTCTGAGGACAGAAATGCAGCTTTTTTAAGGAAGATATATTTTTGAGGATGGGTTACCAGGTTAACTCCTCCTGCAATGGCATAATGGCATTCACTTTTTCTTATACTCTCACAAGCTAAATGGACTGCCGTAAGTGCAGATGAACACATGGTATCCACGGCAATGGAGGGACCGTGAAAATTGAGGCAGTAAGACACCATGTTCGGAATGGATGCGGAACTTACACCAAGGGCGGTAGGTACACCACGCTGTGTCAATTCGGCTCCGAAGAGTTCATAATGGTTCCAAAAAGATCCTACAAATACACCTACGCTGTTTTCACTGGAGGAGGGGTAGTAGTGTGCCGTTCTGTCCTGGCAAAACCCTGCATCTTCACAGGCCGCCCAGGCTGTCTCAAGAAAGACTCTGGCCTGAGGATCCATCATTTCTGCCTGACGGGGGGAAATATTGAAAAAGAGCGGGTCGAAGGCATCTATTTCATCAATAAAACCTCCAAATCGGTAAAACTCCTCAATATCGAAGGAAAAGGAGTAATTGTTCCAACGCTCTTTCGGAAAACCAGTGATGCAATCCTTACCCTCTCTTAAGTTGCGGTAAAATTCATCAATGCTGCCAGCCATAGGGTAACGGCCTGCCAAACCGATAACCGCAATACCGTCCGGGTTATATTCATCATGAACCACACTTGTTTCTGTCTTTTTCCCGACCTTAATGTTAGCATTGTATTCCTTGATTTTTTCCGTACTCTCTTTGGCAGCAAAAGTCCCAATATAATCATTGAGTCTATTTTCACTGCCAAATAGCACAACCATTTGAGGCTTATTCTGTCCAAGAATTTTATCCAAAATATTGAGTCCCTCTGGCGTTGGCATGGCTTTCATGCCTGTGGATGCATATAGGATTTCCTCCATGCTTTGATCCACCCTCATTCCGCCCTCACGCCATAAGGGCCAGTTGATTGTGATTGTTTTCCCGAAACGTTCGGAAAGTCTGACCTTTTTTGCCCGGCTTACAGTAAAGACATCCATGAAAGCATTGGCACATGCATAATCCGCTTGCCCCAGATTTCCCACTACTGCGGACACGGATGAAAATGCAACAAAGAAATCCAGCTTTTCTTCCCTGGTCACTTGATCCAAGTTCCAGAGCCCGTGCACTTTAGGCCTTAATACATCTTTAACCCGGTCCATATCCTTTTGAAGGATGAATTGATCCTGAAGTACACCTGCACTGTGGAAAATCCCTGATAAAGCGCCAAATTTTTCTTTTACAGTATGGATTGCTTTATTAAGCTCTGTTTCATTACCTATATCCACTTGTAGATACAGAACCTCTGCACCCTTTTCAATTAATGCATTGATTTTTTCCTCTTTCTCTTTATTTATCCCGGACCTTCCCAGCAGTACAAGCTTGACTTTTGCCTGATCAGCAATATGGTTGGCAACCAAAAGACCCAATCCCCCGAGTCCTCCGGTAATAAGATATACGCCGCCATCCTTTACATAAGGCACTTCCCCGTCTCCCTCCAAAGTGGTTTTACACAGTTTTTTGACAAACCGTTCCAGCATTTCACCCCGGTAGCAAATCTCAACCAAGCCTTTTTCACTTGTTTCCATTTCATCTTTTAGTATGTTGATTACAGTATCTTCCGGCTGCGTGCCCAGTCTTTCGATTGCAACAATCTGGCCCCGGACTTTAGAATTTTCCAGGCATGCTGTTTTAAGAAGCCCACTTAACGCATACATAAAACTGCCTTCCTCTTCCCAATTACCTACAACCTGAACTAAAAGCTCTGTTAGCGCTGTCTTTTTAAGCTGCTCCTTCATGGTCTCCATGACCCTTATGAACTTATCTTGAAACCCTTGGGGCACACTCTCCCCGTGTGATTCCAAGGTGATAACCTGAGCACTTTTAAATACCCCCTCAATGGAAGATTTCAAATCCCAAGCCCCATGATAAAGGAAAATGATATGAGTGCATTCATGGCCCAAGCCCCCGGATTCCCTACTCTCCTGAATCCAAAGGGGTTCAAAATAAAGTGTCTCATTCTTTCCTTCCTCTTGAACAGTTAAATTAGATACAGGAAGATCCTTTTCTATGTTAATAGAGATAAAAACATCTCTATAGTTTTCTAAAAAATGATCGGACAGCCGTTTAATCGTAGAATATTCAAATAAAAGTGTGGGGTAAAGCTCCATGCCAAACTTTTGTTCAAGTTTACTTACAAGCCCCAAAAGCTCTGAGGAATCAAGCCCCAGGTCATAAAAACCTGTGTGAATATCGATTTCCGCGGATGATTTTCCCAGGATATCTCCGATTTCTCCCACAATGAATGAAGTAATATGCTTACCAATATCTTTACTCGGTAAGTCTTCTCTTTTTATTCTCTCATGGCTTTGCAGCCTTTCTTGTTTTGGCATATGTAAATGGATAACCTCTTTTTTTTCTACATCCAGGTCAAGCTGGGCCAGCTTTTTTATTAAGTCCGGTTCCCTAATACGCTTTACAGTGAGTTTTTCAAACTCAACCAAAACCTCCCCCTGTTCGTCCAAAACCAAAACATCCGTAGTCAATAAATCAGGTGGTTCAGAAGTGTTACTCTCTATATGCTCCGGTCTTTTGGTGTAAGTATAAATGGTCTCAGGAAGGGGCCTAAAAATGCGGAACCGTTCAATCATTAAAGGAATGTAGGGTATATTCCCGTGAAACATACCGTATTGAGCACCGCTTAACTGAAAGGACAAGCCTGCCATTGTCGAGCTGTCCAAAAAAGCAGGATGGGCATAGAATTTATTTCTATGTGTCTCCGCTAGCTCACTTAATCCCAGCATCATCATTTCTTCATTCTCATTTTGATACACAGTTCCCATTGTCTTCATAAATACAAAATGATGGATTTCCACCTGCCTTACCAAGCCATAGACCTCATCCATATCCCATTTGTGTTCGGCATTTTTTATAAATCCTGTTACATCCTTTCTTACACCGCTTCTTTGAGTTTCACTCAGAAAGAGCAAGCATTCCATATTATCATCATACTTTTTATCGATGACATGGCCGTTTTTTACCTTTTGGCTTTTTACCGTCACCTTCCAAGAATCATCGGCAGGTGTAAAGGTGACAAAAACATTTTTATCAAAGTATTCGGACGTAACAATTGGCTGTAAAAACAACACCTTTTTGAGTTCAATTCCTTGTGTACCCAAATACTCGGAAGATAGCCGATAGATCATATCCAACAAGGTTACCCCCGGAAGAGTGCGGACTCCATGGACATGATGGTCACGGACAATATAATTGCTATGGTTGATTTTTTGAAGAAAAGTTTCTTTTTTACGATTGATCATTGATTTTCACTCCCCAATCTCCACTCGTACCGATTTAAAAAATTCCATAAATCCTTCTTCCTCTTGAGAAGAATATTCATTAAAAGCAGTCGGCTGCTCAAGTCGATAAGCCATGTCTTCCTCTCTATTTGCAGTGGGTGTTGTCTTGCTTTCATCTTGCGGCCAATATCTTTTCCTTTTGAAAATAACCCTTTCGCCTCTAGGCTCAACGGTTGCAATATTTGCAGCCGGTATCCCTTCATTGCTGACTATGATGTGTGCATTATTTCCCCCTAACCCGAACGAGCTGATCCCTGCCCGGAGTATTTGGCTCTCATGGGTCCATTTTTTTCTCTCCTGTACAAGATAAAACGGCGAATCATCAAAATTGAAACGGGGATTAGGGGTACTGCAGTGCAATGTCGGCGGAAGCTCCCGGTGAATCATGGAGAGCAGCACTTTAATAATACTTGCCGCTCCTGCCGCACTGAGCAGGTGACCGATATTGCTTTTAACACTGCCGACACCGCAGAATTGTTTTTTAGAGGGAACGGTTTTAAAAACCCGGGTTAATGCTTTTAACTCTATGGGGTCGCCAATTAATGTTCCTGTACCGTGGGTCTCAACATAACTGATGGTTTCAGGGTTGATGCCTCCGTCACGGATAGCAGCCTCAATCAACTCAACCTGCGCTTCAGGATTCGGTGTTGTAACACCCATGGTATTACCATCATTGTTTACTGCCGACCCGTCAATCACACCATAGATCTTATCCTTGTCTTCAATTGCTTTTCGAAGGGGCTTTAGAACCACAACCCCACACCCTTCTCCCACTCCAATTCCGTTGGCCCGGGCATCAAAGGTCTTGCAGCGTCCCTGGGGAGACAGTATTTTTGCAGCGCTTAAGCCTATAAATACATTTTCATCCAGTAATATTTCCACCCCTCCTGCCAGGGCAATTTCCGATTCACCGTTTTGAATGCTTCTTACAGCCAGATGAATTGCTGTCAATGAGCTGGAGCAGGCTGTGTCCACGACAATATTAGGCCCTTTGAAGTTGCAAATATGTGCCAAATGGGCTGTAACAAAATTTTGTCCTGTACCGATAATCCGGTCTTTATGGGTTCCTTGAAGTTTATTGCTAAACCCACCGGTCCTGGTACCTGCAAAAACCCCAACCGTTTTTCCCCATAAGTCCTTTTTCTCATAACCCGCATCGGTCAATGCCTCCACACTCACTTCCAGCCATTGCCGCTGAAGAGGATCTATTTGGGAAGCTAAAGATTCCGGAATTTTAAAATATTCCGGATCGAATTCTTCAATCCCTTTTAAAAATGCGCCCCATTTACTAATGCTTTTACCTTCCTTATAGCCGTTAGGCTCATAATACTTTTCCCAATCCCAACGGGACTTGGGTACCTCCCGGATACAATCCCTTCCTTCCCTCAAATTCTTCCAATATTCTCCTATATCCTCCGCATCAGGAAAACGGCAAGCCATTCCCACAACCGCTATTTTCTCCCTCTTGTATGAATCCTCTGCATCCCAGAATGCTTTTCGTTTTTTTGGTTGTAATAAAGGTGTCAAAACCCTCCTATCCTCTTCACTCGGAATGATTTGCTTTTCTTCCTCAACACCCTCTGAAAACTTTGACTCCATAACTTTTGGATAGGTTTTTGCCAAATAACAAGCAAGACTTTGTATGGTAGGGTATTCAAGAATCAACGAGGGATCTATGGCTACTTGACCCAGTTGTTTATCCATGTGGGTAACAACCTGAGCTAATAGAATGGAATCCATCCCAAAATCCTGAAAGGGTGTTTTAATATCCAGCTCCGATAGATTTATATTTAATTCCTTGCTAAAGAGTTCAATGAGCCATTCATGTATTTTAATGTTGATGTGCTCTATAGAATTTAATGCATTCGGAGCTACAGTAGGCACACTTTTCACCGCCGGCGGCTTTTTAGAGTAGTTCACCAACTGCCGGGGTTTCCACAAATCGGGATTGACTACGGCGGGCATAACTACCTGGTCCAACTTCCTGGATAGAATAAGGTCCAAAAAATGTAAGCCCTCTGAATTCGTGTGGCTAAACAATCCGGTTTCCTGATAGGCTTTGCTTTTGATCTCTCCCATTCCGGTTTCCTTCCAATTCGGCCATTGGATGCTATAGACCGGGAAAACGCCGCTCATCGCTTGGGCAAAATAGTCCATATAGGCATTTGCCATGGCATAGTCACTCTGCCCCACGGCCAAAGCCGTAATATCGGCCGATACCGATGAAAAGAGAATCATAAACTGCAGCGGTTCGTTTTTAAAGGTTTCATAGAGTATTTGTGTTCCTGAAACCTTAGGTTGAAGTACCCGTTCAATACCTTCCATGTTTTTTCTTATGAATGCAGGATTTTCCTTATCAAGGATCCCGGCACAATGAATAATGCCTCCTATAGGTCCCATGGTGCTCTTCACTTCTTCCAGGCTCTTCTTCAAAGCTTGCTTGTCCTCCAAGGAAACAGACAATACTTTCACATTTACCCCTTGGGCTTCCAAAGCCTCAATGGCCTCAATTTTTTGTGCGGCAGAAGAACGGAAACTCTTGTAAATCTCCCACTGATCCCGCGGCGGCATCTCTTCACGCCCTGTAAGTACCATACGCTTAACACCATACTGTACTGCAAAATGCTGTGCACACAAGGCTCCGATTCCTCTTGTTCCTCCGGTAATCCACAGTACATGGTCTTCCGGAAATGCCCTTGTCCCTTCCATATCCAAGCTCTCCGGCAATTCATCCAGAAAAGCACGGTACCGGTTCCCGCTCCGGTAGCAAACCTCCGAATCCCTGCTATTAGAAAAAAACTCTGAAGCAATAAGCTTTGCCAGTTCTTCGTCATCCGCAGCCGGTTCCCCATCCATATGCCTTGACCTAATCTGACTGTACTCATTCTGCAGCATTCGGTATAATCCGGCACGGCAAGCCCCTGCCAAATTGAGAGATGTATTCTTAAAAGACTCCAGCCCTTTTGTTACACAGAGCAGCATCAGTCCTTCCTTACTCCCATGTTCAATCAACTGCTGGAGCCATGGAATCCACTCTATAGACTCGCTTGGCTCTTTCCTGCAGCCAATCAAGTCTACAACCCCCGCATACTGTTTCATATCATGTTCCGTTTGCCGTTCCAAATCACAATGTTCCAAAATTCGGCTTTTAATAAATTGCTGGGAAACAAGGGCCGCTAATTCCATAGTCTCTCGTGATGTTAGGATGGCCACCGTTTTGTCTATGCCCTCGCCTGAGGTGGCTAAGGAGGGTTCCCACTGCTTTCTTAAAAGGCACATGCTCCGCCTTATTAGGCTCTCCTCTTGCCTTATACTTTTTCCCAGCCTTTGGAACTTCATTCCCTTCATTCTTACACAAACAGTCCCTTTATCGTCACATAGATCAATATCCAGATTCCCTTCTTTATCTTCCACTTTATTATCATTTCGGTATGTAATTTTAGCCCACTTGGCATCGGCACACCCCGTAAAAACTTCAAGCTCCTCAAGGGCTGAAGGAATAAGTTTTATTGTGTGTTCATTATCCATCCTAAGGCCGGCCACAGCCTGCAGTGCCGATTCCATGATGACAGGGTGGAGTATGAATCGGCTGTCGGTAATGGAAAGAGAAGTGGTTAGGCAAAGCTCAGCCAACACCTTATCCGCTCCTATATAGACTTTTTTCAGTCCCCGGTATCCAGGACCAAACTCCAATCCCATAGCCCGTACTACATCATAGCACTGGTCGGGCAAAAGGACGCATTGACTGCACTCTTCTTGCAGCGCTTCTATATCCAAGACTGGTGTTTCCTTAAGGGTATCTAAAATTGCGCAGCCCTGACTGTGAACAATAGGTTCTGAATTTTCGGCACCGTAATTGCAGTAGATCTCAAAGAAGACCTTTCCCTTTTCCTCAGGAAAAAGACCTATATGTATCCTGGTTTCCTGCCCGTCCATAGAAAGGACCTCTCCCCAGCGTATATTTTGCAGCCGAATGCCTGCCGGATCTTCCTTTCTATTTACCGCCTGCCGTACTGCTGCGCATGCCATCTCAATATGCAAAGAACCCGGAAAAGCACCCAGTCCGTTAACCCTGTAATCCGTGAGGAAGCTTTCCTTTCCCGTAAAGGAAGAACTATACCGGTGCTCTGAAAAATCCGAGGTATTCTGATGAAGCAAAGGGTGAATAACTCCTTCCGGCAAAGTCGGACTACTTTGTTTTTCCCTTCGCTTTTTCATTGAATTGGCTTTCTCGGGCAGCCAAAAAGAACTCCTGTTAAAGGCATATACAGGCGCCGGAACCTTTTTAAAAGAGCTTTCCGAATATATTTCTTTCCACCTTATGTCCGCCCCCTTAAGCCATAACCCGGTTAGTGTCCTTTTAAGCTCATTTGATAGTTCCAAATCCGTATTCAGGGAAATTACTTCTTCCTTAAAACCATCCATCATATGTTTTCCAAAATGGAAACATAACCTTCCAGATAACCTTGGCAGTTCTTCCTGCTCAAGCATATGTTCAAACCATTGGTAGGCATTGGGGATTTCTGAAATGGTTTTATGATGTTCCTTTAGGAAGCTATAGGGCTTCCTTTGATTGATCCTATCTTGACGGCTATTTATTACCTGAGTAATTTGAGAAAGATCAGGACCGGTACTTACTAGTAGCATGACCAGTGTTTCTTTTGGCATTACACCATCCAGGACAAGATCCAGCAGTTCATAAAATCTCGGGTCTTCCACGGGTTTGCGTTCTGATAGATTCCACTTTTGATTGAGCCTATCAATGGAACTCATGATCATGATCATGAGGAGTAATTTCTTTCTACCCTTTGTTCCATCCTCAGTCAACCATTCCCTCTCATGAAGGATCATACTTATATTTAATCCTATAGGTTTTAGGCTTTGTTCCCACTCTTCCATGTACTTTTTAAAAGTAAATTGGCTCTCAAGCAGCAGTTGAGCTTTATTCACAGAATCTTGCAGCAGCCTGTCGGGAATATCCACTTTACTGATCAAAGAATCCAAATACTCCTCGTCAAAAACATAGGGCATGAGTGCTTGCTTTTTTATTGGATCATAAAAGGGGATTACCGGGCGGGAAACTTGAACCTCTTTTATTTCCTTTTTCCCGGACAAAACAGCCAAAGTATCTTCCAAAGAGAGTACACCGCTCACAGTTAAACCTGCCCAAAGTCCGTTTTTAATCCCTATAACCAAGCCGGGAGAGAATCCCAACTCCAGCAAGGTGGCAATACAAACATAGGCTATTATGAATGAATAAACCGCTTCAAATGGTTTTGGCCAATTTCCCTCTAAAAATCCTTTTTTCATTTCACTCTCTTGATCCAAACAGTCTAAAACCATATCCAGCGTCTCTTTAAACACCGGGAATTCCTTTATCATAGGATCCAACTGTTCATAGGAATGCCAGCCATATTCTCCAATACATAAACCCCAAGGCTCCTCCCCTTGCTTTTGAAAGGTGTCCACAGCGGCTGTTTTTAGAAATTCCGTTAAAGTATCCTTATCCTTTACCTGGCTCCCGCAGCGATATGCAAAAGCTTCTCTACCGGTCAGCAGGGTCAAACAAATATCCTTCAGGTTGTATTTTGAAAAATCAGTGCTATCAATAAACTTTTTCCATGTTTCTAACAAACCTGTCAAACTCTGAGGATTCTTTGCCGAAAGGACAAAGGGATAATCTAATTCGGACTCCTTGGCCTTTTTGGCTTTTTCCTTACATTCCTCAAGTAAAACATGGCTGTTTACACCTCCAAACCCAAAAGAACTTACTCCCGCCCGAAGAGGTTTTTTATGCCCATCCCATCCGCTAAAGTTGTCGGCAATGCAAAAAGGTGAGTCCTGAAAATCAATAATAGGATTAAGGGTTTGCATATTCAATGTGGCCGGAATTTTCTTGTTTTTTATCATTAACAATACTTTGATAACCCCTGCAATTCCTGCAGCAGCTTCCAGGTGTCCTATATTTGTTTTCACCGAGCCGATTTTGCAGAACTGTTTATGGGATGTAAACTTACGAAAGGCAAGGGTTAAAGCTTCAATTTCAATCGGATCCCCCAATGAGGTCCCTGTACCTGTCTCTTATACACATCT
>JAOABQ010000032.1 GCA_026418275.1 Clostridia bacterium | reverse complement strand
CTATGATTATTCCCATGGAGTAGCACGCAAAATCAACAAGGTATGTACAGCTTGCCTGATGCATGCAGCGCAGAGGCAGACAAAGCTGATAGATGATCATGTAGTAAGGCTCATAATTGAAGATGAGTTTAGCTGGTAATTTAAGACCCTGTCTGGGGTAACCTCCCGGACAGGGTTAATGAGCAAAGTTGACGGACACAGAATTCAAGCAATGGGCGGTCAAACAGCCCGAGCAGCGACAACATATTCAAATTAATTAATTGGCTTAGCCCCCTCCTTTTAAAAACCTATGAAATTACAATAAATGTTTTTTCTCATCTGTGAATTGCATGTAAACAACCCTCTTTACTTTACCATAATCCACCTCACAATCCAATGTCCCAAAGTCACAACTTTGGGTAGCCGAAAGTCACTTTTTTTAAACTTCCACATCGCCCTAAAAACAATAAGAGCTAACAAAAAATGTTTTTTGTTAGCTCTTATTGTTTTATTGATATAAACTTTTAAGCTCTTCCAATTTAACTGAACACAGGATATTCAAAAGTCCTTTGCAGCTGTTACAATACGAAATTATTCAATTTTAGTAACAGCCTTTCCAGCCTTAAAATCTGTATGTTTTTCCCAGCCTTTCAAACCTTTCTTAAACTTATGCAGAACATTGTTGTCATCCTTATCTTTATAAGCGATTAAAATTTCAACATAGTCTTTTTTGATAAGAATATTAGGTTCTGTAGAACCTTCAGGTGCTTTCCAAAGGGTATCAATGATATCTTTGGCAACAGGTTGGATAAAGGAATTGTCATGAATCACACTCTGCTTTCCTGCAAGGAAGTCATTAAACTCCTTAAAGTTAAGCCTAATATAATCCTTTTCCCTGATATCAAATGACTCTCTCAGATCCTGCCAGCTTTCGCCTAACATTTTCTCAGTCTTTTCATCTTTTTCCCTTTGTTCTTGAGTTGAAGGAATACTGGCATTTTCACCTGCATCTTCACTTTTTTGGACAACTTTATCCTTTGGAACCGGTTCATACATTACTTTTATGGCAAATACAAAGCCTGCCACTGATAATATAATACAACATATAATAAATAAAGAAGTCTGCTTTTTAGATGTGAACATCAATTACACCTCTTTATTTATAAAGCGTTGTAGATGTAAATGTTGACAAGTTGCCATATGAAGAGAAGGCATCATGTTTGGTATATAGTTGGAACCTATCTCCACTGGAAGCAGTTACACTATAACTTCTCCAATAGTCTCCAGCATAATGATCTGTTTGATTCCAAGAATTTTGGCCAAATATCATTCTTCCGTTTTTATATAATATCGCGTCAGCAACTATCTTATTGACATTATAGTAATCAATACTTGTTCCCCCTGCTCTTGTTGTTACACTATTAAAACTGAAAAAAATCTTATTTGCAGCGTAGTCATCCCAGCGGATAAAACTGTGTCCGGTTAATTTATATGTAGAGTTCTGAGTGGAACTATCCGGCATATCTGCTGCATATACCAAACCTGCAAATGTAGACATCACAAAAACTAAAGCTAAGACTGCTGCCAACTTACCTTTTTTTGTACCTTTCATGTATTTTCGCCTCCACTTTTATTTTTTTGACATATGCATACATCAATTATAGTATATCGATCCCCAGGCTAATTGTCAATATTATGTAACTCACCAATTTTTTAGTTTTTTTATCAATCTCTTCAACACCAATCCATTTCATTGTCTAAGGGTGTTTTCAAAATTTTTTCTTCAACCACTGCAAATTTTAGACCTATACTTTAAAAAACACCGTTCTGATTCTTGATTACTTTTTTGTCAAGTAAAATAAATTTCGCAGTTTGCAACTAAAAAGGGTAAATTTGTGATATATTATATATAGAGGTGATATCATTGGCACAATTTTGTACTTGCGGGTCATTAGTGATTAATGACCAGTGTACTAATAAAAACTGTTCTCTCAGGACTGCCACAAAGACAACAACAAAGTCTCAATCAGCGTCAAAGCAGCCGAAAAAAGAACCAAAAACTACAAAAACCAGAAGAGCTTCAAAAGTAGTTACTTATAATTTGTACGATGTAGAAAAAAAGGAAGAGAATGTTGAATAACATTCTCTTCCTTTTATATACATGTCAGTATTCAAATCTTAATAGGTCTCAACAAAAACTTCAAAGTACGACTGGGGATGAATGCAAGCGGGGCACTTTTCAGGCGCATTCGCACCTTCATGAATGTATCCGCAGTTGCCGCACTTCCAAGATACCTTTTCATCCTTTTTGAAGACCTTGCCGTTTGCGATGTTTTCAGCAAGCTTGCTATATCTGGCTTCATGCTTCTTTTCCACTGTTGCAATCAGCTTAAAGGCTGCTGCAGCCTCCGGAAACCCTTCTTCCTCTGCAACCTTTGCGAAAGCCGGATAGAGGTCTGACCATTCTTCATTTTCACCGCTGGCCGCCGCTTTTAAGTTTTCCAATGTAGTTGCTTGAGCTACAGGGTATGCAGCATTAATTTCAATCATCGCAGGAAGTTCACCCTGGAAACCTTCGAGAAGAAGTTTATAGAATCTTTTTGCATGTTCTTTTTCATTGTCGGCCGTTTCAATAAATATGTTTTTAATCTGTTTATAGCCCTCTTTATCTGCAATCGATGCATAGAATGTATACCTGGTTCTGGCTTGTGACTCACCGGCAAAAGCCTTTAATAAATTTTCAGCAGTTTTTGTACCTTTTAACGGCTTCATATTTTGTCCTCCCTTTTAATAAAAATACAACGTAATTATACCACGCATTTTTAGGGATAAACAATTAGATTTTTATAGCCCGTATTATTTTCCGCTTGCCGTTTCATAAGGCCAGTCGATGATTCCACCCAGGTTGTATACTTTTGTATAACCCATTTTTACCAATGCCTCTGAAGCCGTAATACTCCGTCTGCCGCTCCTGCAGTAAACAAATATATTTGCGTTCTTATCGGTAAGCTTTGAAGGTGCTTCCTTTTCAATGATATCCACAGGAATCAGCAAACTGCCCGGAATATGCTTCTCTTCATACTCTTCCTGCGTCCTCACATCAAGCAATATGATCCCCTCTTCGCTCTCAAGGCGTTTCTTTGCCTCTTGGGGATTAATATCGGTATACCTCAAAATTTCAGATGGATTATTTTGGCTGGGTGAATTTTTACTTTCTATTTGAAATCTGCCATTACCTGCTGCACTGCAAGCAGTAATTCCAATGCATAGGAGCGGCAAAACCATTGCAATGAGCTTTTTCTTCATAAACTAAACCTCATTTCTTGTTTTATCCAGTATCAGGTTAGAAACCGTATTGACAGGACATACCGTACACCAGGTTCTCGGTTTAAAAATCCAAGCCAATAAAAGCCCCAATACTGTTGTTGTGAACATCATAGAGTACATTCTAAATGATAGATGCATTGTCCAATCGGGAAAAATGCCGAGATTTAAAAATTGGGGCATATCCCATGGCAATGTAAATGCAATTAAAAACCTTATACTTTCAACCGGTTCCCTTCTTCCCATAAATACCATCAGTGTAGACATGGTAAGCACAAACAAATTAAAAAGAAAGTATATCAATACAAACCACTTTGCCTTGCCCCGTACCAGCCAGTTCGGCCCCCCTTTACCCGTAAGGGACCGGTTATGAAACAGTACACCAAATAAGCTGGCCCTCGGGCAGTAACCCTGACACCAGGTTTTTCTTTTATTTTTAGCAAGAAGAATAAAAGGCAGTGTCAAGCAAGCAAAACCAAGCCATGCAAAAATTATATTAAAGAATCCAAGCGTAAAGAACAATATTGTTACTACATATAAATAATTTTTCCAACTCCGCCGCTTTTGAACCATCGTCTATCCCCTTCCATATCATAACAATATTTTCATAACACTTTTCACATCAATCTCTAATACCCCCACAGGGTATATAGTTATTATAAAACAAGGACAACGAATTTGTCAATCCATAAATTCAAGTATTACGATATATTGATTTGAATATATTTGATTATCATAACTATACAATAACCATCTCTCAAATGTAAAAAACCCGCAGAATCATTCTTTATGTGACTCCACGGGGTAAATTCCATGTGTAAGGCTGCAAAGCCCCTGTACAGCTCTACCAGCTGCACTCTTATGCATACTTAATATGATAAATATTTTTCCACAAGATTACCAATTTGTCATAGATTTTGTGGCCGCTTTATTCATTACTCCTAAAACTCTTTGCCCATTCTGCCACTCTACGACTGCTTTCCTCCTCCGATAAGTCCTCAACCCTGGTCATAATTGACCACCTAACCCCAAACGGATCTAAAATGCTGCCATATCGATCTCCCGATACAAAGTTTGAAAGAGGTTCTCTTACCTTAGCCCCTTTCTCCACTGCTTTTTCAAAAACCAGTTCAGCATGATTCACATATATGCTTAGGGAGTAGCAGGCGTTATCTTCCCCTGGAGGTAATACCAGCTTATACGCTGGATTGGCTGCACCTAATTGCAAGAAGCCATTTCCAAAGTCCAGTTCGGCATGAGCAATAACGGAATTTCCGTTGTCATCAGGAAACTCAGTCACATCCTTAAGTCTGGCATTAAAAACATCTTTATAAAACTCAATTGCTTGAGAAGGGTTATTTACAACTATAAACGGTGTAATGGATGTATAGCCAATGGGAGTGCCATCTTTTGTATACTTTCCGGATACACCTGTTTTTAATTTATCATCCATTTCAATTCCTCCAATAGTATACCTTGTTTATTTAGATGGTACATAGTTTTCTGCTACTGATCCAGTTCTTTTTTATAATTATACCCACAATATTTGTCCAAAAAACAGATACCTGAAGACAAGTGCCCTAATTCTTTAGAATACATTCTTAACACTTTGAAAAACAAGAATTATCCAATATCCCCTTAACAAACAGAATACTGCTTTCTGACGCAGTATAGAAAGCAGTACCAGCGTAATCATTTGCCTCTTTAAATAAAGAGATTCTCTTACAATGTTTAAACCGCTTCACTAATTATTTTGAGTAAATGTTACGATTTGATTTCCATTAATAAAAATTACACATTCTCCTACATCAAGGCCTACCACGCTATCAAAAGTATCCACAACTTTACCGGTAAGATTTTCTCCATTAGCCAGGGTAACTGTAATTGTAGCCATCATAAATCTACACTTTATAAAATTAACAACAGAACTTATCGGGCCCATTATTTAACATCTCCTTATGAACTCAAGGAAATTCGTTTTCTACTAATATCATATTATAAGGTTACATAATATGATACAAAAACTTGCAAAAGTGATGGAACGCTACCTGTTTAGTCGCTGGTGCCTCGTAACGTAATTCTTTTCTAGGGTATGCGAGGCACAAACAGATGAAGTGCATTTTTAACACTATGAAACTTAAAATTTGTTGTGTTAAAAAGCACTAGAGTTGGATGTTTGACGTTGATTTTTTACCATCCCGGCTAAATCCGATGCTCAGACACACCTAAGAAACGGTAATGACTATCATAGTGAAGTCATTACCGGTTTTTTATTGGCTGCTTTTTAAGAAACTCCAATACCTTTCTCAGCGCAAGAGAAATGATTAAACAATTTATTATGGAGCAGTTTTCATCAGTCTATAAACTGTCATTATTAATTTCTATTTTATATATTTTGGGATCATTCCAGCTTTCACATGTTCGCTGGATTGTCCACAAGTATTTACCATCCCATGCAAGGGCCCAAGTCCCTTCCGCCACAGGATAGATCTCTCCAACAAGATTACCGTTAATATCATACTTGGCCAATCCTTTAGTACCTCCATTTACCCAGAAATATTGACCTGTCCATACTAATGAATTTCCAAGTGCTCCACTGTTTATCTTTATTTCAATAACTTGAATGGCGGAATGTAAGCGTTTGTAGAATGAATTTTTCGCATGTTGTAAAAAGGTTCAATATACCCAAATACGGCCTTCTTCTGTCCATTTATATGTAGTATCACTTACCCATTTTTGATTTGGTTTCCTTCCCTAATCACAGTTTTGTTGCCTGTAACATCCTCGGTGTAGAGTCGAAAGAGGTCGGCCTTGGCCTTCCTCTGTCCGCTCGACCAAACGAACCGTGCAGTTCTCCCGCAGTCCGCTTTCTCATAACAATGCTAAATATGAGCAGGTTTCTTCTCAAGTCCTGGTATTAATTGTATAAGGTTAACTAATTCATACTCACCATAAAGTCTTTTCGGAGGATATTTCTTCCATCCAGCATTCCTCCATCTTTTAAACTGAGGGTTTAAGAGCCGTCTTATTATCCACCTGTCCAGCTTATTAAACAGTTTACGGACATGTGACTTATGGTAGTAATTTCCCCATCCTCGGATAACTGGATTGATATGGTCAATCAGTTCTTTCAGTGTTAGGGGTATCTTTCTCTTGGTTCTTTGACGGATTGAATCCATAAATCTGTTTATAGATTTATCCGTTGGAAACGCATACAGATTTAGAGCGTTTACTGCTGTTTTGACTTTATCCTTCGGCAGTTTCAGACCCTTTCCCTGCTTAATTTTATAACCTAGGAACTCGAATCCCCATTTGATATTGGTTATCCGTGTCTTTTCTGGATGGAGGGTTAAGCCGAGCTTTTCGAGTTCTTCCTTTGCCGTCTTTAATGCTTTTTCGGCTTCTGCTCTGCTTTGACAGACTATCAGCCAATCATCGGCAAAACGGGTGAGTTTGAACCCTTTTCCTGTCATTGCATTATCGAATGGCGTCAGATATATTGCTCAATAGGGGGCTAATCACCGACCCCTGTGGTGTCCCGGCTTCGGTTTCATACCTATGACCGTTCTCTATGTAGCCAGTTTTGAGCATTTTCCTGATTAAGTCAAGGATTCTTCCATCGCTCATTTGCTCAGCCACCATATCGATTAACCTTTCATGGTTGACCGTTCCAAAGTAGTCGCGAAGATCTCCATCTACAATCCATTCGTTCCCCTGCTATACTTCGCGCCATATTTTCCGCATAGCGTCGTGAGGGGAACGTCCAGGCCTGTAACCAAAGCTGCAATTATTGAATGTCTTTTCGAATATTGGTTCCATCCTGTTCTTTAATGCTTGTTGACATACTCGGTCTTTGATAGTTGGGATTCCTAATGGTCGTTTCTCCTGTGGTTTTCCTCTTTTGGGTATGTATACCCACTTGACTGGTAGAGGCTCGTATGTCTCGTCCTTAAGGTGTTCATGGAGATATTTCAACTCCCCAACTGCCGCCTTCTCGAACTCATCCATGTAAATCCCATCAATTCCTCCGGCTCCTCCATTGGCCTTAACTTTCTTCCAGGCCATTTCCAGATTTGTCGGGTGGTACACCTTATCAATTAATGAATGCACCTTGAGTTGCTTTCCTGCACTTACTCTCTCTGCCGTCATCAGTATCCTCTGCCACAAGTTCCGGGTCTTTCACATAGGGAAGCCTCGGATAGCATAGGACTTTGTTTTGTTGCACAAACTCGTCCGACTTGCATATGCCTTATATGAAGTTTCTGTTCGTCAGGCCGGGACTTTGCCTCCGGCTTCCTTCAGATTCCACCTCACGATGGACACCCTTGCCTTTGGCTAACGCTTGGTGCTATCAACCTCCGTAACGGACTTTCACCGTCAAGGTCGCGCGCACGCAAAAATCCCCAAAAGTCTTGATATCAAGCCTTTTGAGGATTCTCTTCTGGAGGCGCCACCCAGATTTGAACTGGGGGATAAAGGTTTTGCAGACCTCTGCCTTACCACTTGGCTATGGCGCCATATAAACAGCCAGCCGATCTTTCGATGGCTGACTATGTTTGGAGCGGGTTACGCGATTTGAACGCGCGACTTTCACCTTGGCAAGGTGACACTCTACCGCTGAGTTAAACCCGCATATGGTGCCCAGAGCCGGAATCGAACCAGCGACACGTGGATTTTCAGTCCACTGCTCTACCGACTGAGCTATCTGGGCAAAATTGGCGACCCGGAAGGGGCTCGAACCCTCGACCTCCAGCGTGACAGGCTGGCATTCTAACCAACTGAACTACCGGGCCAACATTGATCGCTAACTCGTAAGGTATAATGGTGGGCACAATAGGGCTCGAACCTATGACCCCCTGCTTGTAAGGCAGGTGCTCTCCCAGCTGAGCTATGCGCCCAAAACCTTGTTCGTCAAGCGACAATTGATAGTATACAAAATTTCTTTAAGGAAGTCAATTAATAATTTTTGGTTATTCGTTATTTATTATAACAAAACTCTTTCTTTCTAACGATAGCTTTAGAATACGCACACCTACGCATTTTTTCGCTTTTTAAAATAAGTTTTATTGCCTTCCTTCTCACAGTATACGCAATGGTCATTACATCTGTTACTCCTTATTTTGCATAGAATCCAACAATACCTTAAGATTTTCCTTTGTAAAGTGATATTTGGTATTGCAAAAATGGCATTGCAGCTCCGTTTGATCCATCTCGTCCATCATACTTTGAAGTTCCTTATTTCCAAGACTCACCAGATTCCGCTCCATTCGATCCCTGGAGCAATTGCACCGGAAAGCACAAGGTGACTTTTCGGTAATCTCCATTCCCATTTCACCTAAAACCATTTCCAGAATATCCTCAATGCTTTTCCCCTCGCTTAATAGGTCTGTAACCGTAGGGAATTTGCCGATTCTATTTTCCAAATAAGAAATCGTTTTTTCGTCTGCATCCGGCATCAGTTGAATAATATAACCGCCTGCACTTTCTAGCCCTTCATTTCCCGGGAGAACACCGAGCGAGACAACCGAAGGTATCTGCTCCGATGATGCAAAGTAATAGGTTATATCCTCCGCAATTTCACCGGAAAGTAAGTCCACATATCCTACATATGGCTCTTTAAGCCCCAGATCTTTGATGACATTAAGATAACCAAAACCAAGAGCTCCCGCTACATCAAATTTCCCCCGCGGATTTAGGGGTAAATACACAACGGGGTTATGTACATATCCTCTCACATTTGCTTGTGAATCGGAAACTACCACAACGCCTCCTAAAGGGCCGTCCCCCTTGATTTGTACCGTAAGCGTATCTTTTTCGCCTTTTAGCATTCTGGACATCATCCCTGCCGCTGTCATGGTTCTCCCCAGTGCTACTGCCGCCAAAGGCGACAACCCGTGTGTTTCAAAAGCTTTCTGCACCATTTGGGTAGATACTGCCCCAAAAAATCTAACCATGCCGTTTGCAGCAATTCCTCTTACTATATAGTCTTCCACTTTCAACACCATTCCTTTTTACTTTTGTAATTGTCTGTAATCTTATTGCTTATTACTATAGACTCAGTTGTATCCCACAAATTATTGTGGTAATTGATTTTCTAAGAAATGTTTTATACTGCTTCCAATGCAAATGAAGTAAAAATAGGGAAATCTATCGCTCTCCGCAGCTTTTTTTAAAGCAATTGAAAACCCCGATATAAACTATATCGGGGTGGATAACTGGCTAAATAAATATATTTGAAGTTCGTAAATGCCAATTAAACTTTGTGAACTTTAGCTGCTTGAGGGCCTTTTGCGCCTTCAACAACTTCAAATTCAACTTCTGCTCCTTCTTCCAATGTTTTAAAGCCATCCATTGTTATTGCTGAAAAATGAACAAATACATCGTTTCCACCATCTCTTTCGATGAAACCGAAACCCTTTTCAGCATTAAACCATTTTACTCTTCCTCTTTCCATTCTTAAATTCCTCCTGAACATAGATACTTGCATAGTTCGCATAATTTAATGACGTAACTAATACTGTTTTAGTGTAACATACATATTATCCACTGTCAATGTTGTAATTCTTTTACTTTATGTCAACATTTTTGTAGGATTCCACAGGTATTCTTCTAGATTTATTATACCGTCTTTATTAAATAATATACCTTCCTCTTCGAGCAATTTTCTTTGCACTTCCGGACCGCCAAAAGCAAAGCTTCCGCTCAATTCACCATGTCTGTTGACAACCCGGTGGCACGGAATAATGCCCTCGCTAGGGTTGGAATGAAGCGCCCAGCCTACGATCTTCGCCTTTCTCGGTTGACCTAATATTTTGGCTATTTGACCGTAGGTTGCGACTTTGCCCTTTGGAATTTGTTTTACTACATTATAAACCTCTTCAAAGAAAGCCATAACAACGAACCCCATATTTGATAAACTTGCGTTATGTATACTAAAAAATTAACATTCTCACACTGATCGCCTAAAAAAGATCCTTATTTAGTACAAATATAAAAAACTCTTTTACTCTTCTTGTGTGCATTTGAATAAGTTAATTCATCATAAGTTTTGATTAAAGATAAACCGGAGTCTTTAATCAACTTTTCCACTTCATGATGTGAATATGCTCTTTCATAATGAACTTCTTCATACTTTTTATAGAGATTGTTCTCCTGATCCCTTACAAAGAAAGTAATATCAAATTCACAAATCTTTTTTTTCTTATGATATTGATTTTCCCATATATACGTGATATCATCTTCGATTTCATAAAACAGGTTGTTGCCAAGAACCTTTTCAAGCTTGTACTCTGAATTGATATCGAAAATAAATAATCCTTTTGGATTCAAATAATTCTTAGCCAACTTAAAAAGTCTCTTCAAATCCTTTTTATGAGTGATATAATTTATGCTGTCAATAAGGCACACAATGGCATCGACTGTTCCGTATAATTCAAAGTTGGTCATATCCTGGTTTAAAAAGAGAATATCCAGTCCGGCTTTAACTGATTTTTCCTTTGCACAGGCAAGCATGTCCCCGGAGATGTCTACCCCAATCATATCATATCCCCTTTTGGACATTTCAATACAAAAGTTACCCGTACCGCAGCCCAAATCAAGGACTAAAGAGGGCGTATGATTATATACCTTGAATAATCCCTCAATATAATCAGCCCACTTCTTATAGTCTACATCATGCATTAATTTATCATAAACATACGCAAAATCCGTGTAAATGTTTGATTCCCCCAGTACCAGCTTAGTTTGCAAGCCTGCCGAAAGGATATTGTATACCGCTTTACCAAACATGGCCTGCAAACCAGTCTTCTCTATTATGCTTCTATTGATTTCCCTGCTTTTAAGAGCCTTTTTTTCTTGGCAATCAACCCGCCTACACGTCCTGTTTCCTTTGGTGACAGTCCGCTCCAGCCGACACTTTTAATTTTGTCTACCAGGCCAAGCTCTTCAACTGCTTGATTTTTTAAGATTTGATCAATATTTTCCACCATATCCCACCTCCATACAAAAGGTAGTTTGTGAAAAATGATTTTCATTTATACATTTATTTCATTTTTTCTTTTAAAATTTCAACTGCCTTTTTGAGCTGGACATCATCTTCTCTCGGTATGCGGGAAGCCGGGTAGTCCTTGTATTTTTCCAGCGGCTCTACCTTGACATTGGGCTCAATACCAAGTCCCTGTATACAAACACCCGATGGCGTGAAATATCTGGCTATCGTTATTTTTATGCCTGCACCATCCTCTAAAGGCCATACCCTTTGAACAATTCCTTTTCCAAAAGTCTTTGTCCCTACAAGAACCCCTTTCTGATGATCCTTGACCGCGCCAGCCAGACACTCTGACGCACTCGCACTATTTCCGTTGGTAAGAAGTGCTAAAGGCAAACCAAGTTCCTTTGCATCTGAAAGTTCTTTTTCCTTCTTTCCGTATTTGTCTTCCGTATATAGTATCATGCCCTTCGGGAGCAGCCGGTCTGCAATTGCAATAACTTGCTCCAAGGAGCCTCCCGGGTTGTCTCTTACATCGACGACCAAGCTTTTCATTCCCTTATTCAATAGCGCGTTTAGGTGTTCACCAAAGTACTTTGCAATTTCATGATCAAAAGAAGCGATCCTAATGTACCCTATATTTTGGGGCAGCATTTCACTTGTAATATTAATAAACTTTATTTTCTTTCTTTTTAAGGTATAATCATAGGTTTTACCGTCGGAAGTTCTATATACCGTTACTTTTACCTCAGTATTTTCCTTGCCTTTTATCATCTTCACAACCATTTCCTCGTCCCGGAGAGCAGTTACATCTTTGTCATTCACCTTAATAAACTTATCTCCTCTAACAATCCCAGCCTTTCTTGCAGGGGAATCCTCAAAAGTTTCGAGTACAGTGACAAGGCCATCCTTATCCAGTGTAATTGAGATCCCGATTCCAACATAGCTCCCTTCTGACTTTTCCATGAAGGATTTCATCTGCTCCTTCGTAAAGTAAACTGTATAGGGATCCTTTAACGAATCCGCCATTCCTGCAATTGCACCCTCTAAAAGAGTGTTGTCATCTACTTTTTCATAGTAATTGTTTTTTAAGAGCGCCTTAACATCTCTAAACTTTTTACTGTTTTCTATGCTTCCCGATTTATCGTTATTGGAAATACCATATCCATCTATGTTATAAAATTTAGTAAAAAATAGTGCAGAACCTGCAAAAGTCAAAACAAATGTGACAATAACCATAGAGATAATCCCTATTAAAAGGTTTCTATTATCTTTAAACAAATAAAACACTCCCTTTAAATAAATACTCAAACAATTGCTTTATTGAAGCAGAATAAATCCGGTCTATAGCAAACATTGAATTTAAGAAACTTATCTATAGAAAACGAAGTGTAAGCATAGTAAAATTCGAGAGATGAAATACCTGGTTTACTTAGGTATCAGAAATCGGAATTTTACTTTTACAGTTCGTTATCTATATCATATGCTTCATATTTAAATATTAAACCCGGATTTTATCCGGGTTTGTACCGACTAATATCAACGGCCGAAATACTGCAATGGATTGGTTGTTTTTCCGTTTCTTCTTACTTCAAAATGCAAATGTGGCCCTGTAGATAGACCTGTACTTCCAACTTTGGCAATGACAGTACCTGTTTTTACTGTCTGGCCTTCGGATACGAGGATTCTGCTGCAATGGGCATAAAGGGTAGTTATTCCGCCTCCATGATCTACCACAACAGTGTTACCGTATCCCCCTTGCCAGCCTGCTACGATAACAACACCTTTATTGGCCGCCTCAATGGATACACCGGATCTGGCATCAATATCAATCCCGGTGTGCATTTTTTTCTTTTTATATATGGGATGAATTCTCAAGCCATAGTAGGAAACCACACTGGTAGAACTTGGAACAGGCCAGGACATAGCACCTCCGGCATACTTTGTACCCCTTCTTGAAAGACTCTGTATCGTATCTGCAAGTTCTTCCGACTTTTTGATAAGGGCATCTTCTTCCGCTTCAAGCTTCTCAATTCTTATGCTGAGCTCTTTGATCTCATTATCCAACTCAGCACGGGAACTTTTTAAGGATTGCAATTCTTTAACCGAATCACTTACACGTTTTTGCTGGAGCCTTTTAGCATCCTCCAAAGCAGCCCTTTTGTATTCCAGATCCTTTTTAGCTGCTTCCAATGTTGCAATTAATTCTTTATCCTTTTGCGCAACAAGTGATATGTATTCCATCTTGCTTAAAAAATCTCCCATATCCTTTGATTCAATGAGTGTTTCGGTGTAAGGATTACAGGAAGTTTCATACAAGACTCTCAGCCGGGTTTTCATTAATTCCTTTTTGGAATTATAAATATTTTCCGCTTCCATAACTGCGTCTTCACTTTCTTTAACAGCCCTCTGCATTTCACCCAGTTCACGGAGCTTTTCTTTGTATTCGCTGTCCTCCACTTGAAGGTCATTCGCAAGTTCCTGTTTCTGTTCCTGCGCGTCTTTCAGCTTCCCCTTTTCTTCTTTCTTTTCCTTGTTTATTTTATCCAATTTGTTTTCAACGTAATTTGCCTGCTTTTTAACTTCAGAAAGTTTATCCGCCATAACCGGAAAACTGCAGGCAAGTATAGAAACAACGATGAAACCAGCAAGTAAAGTCTTCTTCATTATATACTCCTCCCAGCATCAAACTTTTCATTTGTAAGTATATTAAACATGCAAGTATTTTCGCATGGATATGAAACTTCCCAGGGCACCCACAAATCCGCCTACCAGGCAGTATATACCGATAATATAGCCCCCAATGGCTTTAAAGCCGATAAGCCGCGTAACACCATCCCCAATAACAAAATCACTGTTTATTCTGGAACCAATGGCATTATAACCATATGCTGTAAAGATGAGTGCTATGACTGCTCCAATCAAACCGATCACAATTCCTTCAACAACAAAGGGCCATCGGATAAACCAATCAGTTGCCCCGATATACTTCATAATATTGATCTCTTTTCTTCTCGCAAAAACAGTAAGCTTAATGGTATTTGCAATGATAAATGTAGAAATAATGAGTAATACAATGATTAGAAAGCCGCTAACCAGGTTTACCCAATAAGAGATTCTTGAAAAAAAATCAAGCTCTTTCTTGGGGTATGATACTTTTCTGATGCCTACATTTTTTTTGTATTTATCTGTAACCCTATCACTTGCGGATGGATCCTTCAACTTTATTATAAAAGATATAGGCAAAAAACTATCATCCAACCCTTCTAAAATCCCCTGCTTATCTTCCAGCATGGCTTTAAACCTTTCCATGGCTTCTACTTTGGTTACCTTTTTAAACTCCTTAATATCCGGGTCCTTGCTGATCTCCTCCTGGATTTTGGCAACCTCTGTCTCATCCAATTCCGGTTGACAAAATACCTCCATTTCGGGACGGTTATTCAGTACCCCCGTGCCTTTACTTAGGTTTATGGTAATCAATATAAAAATCCCAAGTATCAAAAGCGATGCAGTAATAATACTTACCGAAGCCAAGGTCATGGGTTTATTTCTATATACATTGACAACCCCTTCCTTAAGCATGTACTTGGCGGTTCTTATCTTCATCTCCATACAACCCTTTCTCTTGGTCACGTAATAGATTTCCTTTATCAAGGGCAATAACCCTTTTTTTCATGGAATCAACAATGCCTTTTTCATGTGTAGCAACAATAACAGTTGTTCCTCTATAATTGATTTCACTGAGAAGCTTCATGATCTCCCAGGATGTCTCCGGATCCAGATTGCCTGTAGGTTCGTCGGCAATAAGAAGCTGGGGGTTGTTAACCAGAGCCCTGGCGAGGGCTACTCTTTGCTGCTCGCCTCCCGAAAGCTCATTTGGATATGCTTTTGCCTTTTTACTTAGGCCCACAAGTGCCAGTGCGGTAGGAACCTGCCTGCGGATTTCCTTTGGGAGCGCTTCAGTAATCTGTAAAGTAAAAGCAACATTTTCATATACCGTTTTATTTTGAAGCAGTCTAAAATCCTGGAAAACTACTCCCATACTTCTCCTTAAGAAGGGCACTTCTTTCCTTGACATATCCGCTATATTGTATCCGTTAACGTATACCTCCCCTTCAGTAGGGGTTTCCTCTCTCATGATGAGTTTTAGTAAACTTGATTTACCCGAGCCACTGGATCCGATAATAAATACAAACTCACCCTTATCGATTTTAAAACTTACTTCCTTTAATGCAACTGTGCCATTCGAATACTTTTTTGTTACATTTTTTAAATGGACCACTTTAACACTCCTTGGAATTTCAGCTTTTGTTTGAAGCAAATCAAGCATTGAAGTATAAATAGGTATTTGCAGAAGCAATGGGACCCACAAGCATTACATTCATCTTGACTTGCGCTATTTATAGTTTAACATTTTTATTTTCGACATCAATAGTGAATTTTCCTTTTTTACTTCTATATTACCATATCGTTTCGATCAAGATATTTCTTAACCAACATCGCAACTTTAAATACGATTGCGTCATCAAAGGTTTTAAGATCAAGCCCTGTAAGCTTTTGAATTTTTTCCAGCCTATAGACCAAGGTGTTTCTATGAATATACAATTTTCTGGATGTCTCACTTACATTCAGGTTGTTTTCAAAGAAACTTTGTACCGTATTTACAGTTTCAGCATCCAAAGAATCAAAAGTCCCGTTTTTGAAAACTTCCTTTAAAAACAACTTGCATAATGTTGTAGGCAGTTGGTAAATAAGCCTTCCAATCCCTAAGTTATTATAGTTGATAACTCTCTTGTCGCTCTCAAAAATCCCTCCAACATGGAGTGCCATTTGGGCTTCCTTAAAGGATCTCCCCAGTTCCTTGATACTATCTACCACCATTCCGATTCCCACAGTCGCCTTTACCATGAGTTCAGCATTGATGGTGTCAATAATCATATTTGCCGTCTTTTCAATCTCCTTATAATCCTCGGAGGATTTTAATTCTTTAATCAGCACAGTATTTTCATCATCCAAAATAATGATGAAGTCCCTTGCTTTATTTGGAAATAACCCTTGGATAATATCATGGGCATATATATCCTTGGTTTTTCCCGTTTTTACTAAAAACGCAACTCTAAAGGCATTATAGGGCAAATGGAGTTCCTTTGCCCTTAGCGGTATATCTCCCGGCAAAATATTGTCCATGATCACGTTCTTGATGAAATTGATTTTATCAAACTTATCATCATAGTAGGACTTCATATTGGCAATATTAATAACGATAAGGGATAAATAATTAAGGCCTTCGCTGTCATCCGATGCGATATAGGCGATATATTCCATTTTATTTCTTACTATCACCTTCTGATAGGTAAAACTTTCGAGTACGGCAGTGTTATTGGGCCGCCACACAAGATCAGATATAATAAGAGGAGCAATTGTACCAATTTTTCTTTCATCAGAACACGCTAATATGATCCCTGTTTCATCCATTAAGCCAATTTCCTTATGGATAATGTCCTTTGTTTGGTTAAACAGGTTTTGATACATTCTGACAGACAAAACAATTCCCCCTTTAGTATGCATCCATTTTCATTAGGTTTATAGGAAAGATATTTATATTGATATCACAACAATTATACACTAAAAAAAACATATCCTTCTACTATTTTAAGAAAATTCGCAAAAACATTTTGATACATATTCTTCTTCAATGACTAAATCAAGGCATACCTTACAGACAAAAAAAATCATCCGCGCACCGAGTACGGATGATTTTTTGAAATCGCCTTTTAATATTATGATAAAAGGGGCTGCCTTTTGACAGCCCCTTTGAAATATCAACATTTTTAGTTCATGATGGTTCTTTCTGTTTCCTTATCGAAGAGATGAATCTTATTCGGATCCAATGCCACTTTGATAATATCTCCTACTCTAGCCTTTGTTCTTGGGCTAACCCTTGCTGTAAAGTCAACATCATCCACTACCATATAGAGGTATGTTTCAGATCCAAGCATTTCCACAACTTCTATCTTAGCTTCTATGACACATTCTCCGTAAGTTTCCAGCAATCCCGGTTCGTCATGAATATTTTCAGGCCTAATTCCAAGAATTACTTCTCTTCCTATATAGTCAGTACCCTCAAGCTTCTTTGCTTTACCTTCAGGCAATTTGATGTCGTCCTTACCAAATAAGAGGTGAGTTTCATTTCCTCTCTTTTCAACCTTGGCATTGATGAAGTTCATTTGAGGACTTCCGATAAAGCCTGCAACGAACATATTGCATGGTCTGTCGTAGAGAGCAGTCGGTGTATCCACCTGTTGGATATAACCGTCTTTCATAACTACGATCCTGGTACCCATGGTCATCGCTTCTGTCTGGTCATGTGTAACGTAGAGGAATGTAGTCTGGAGCTTTATGTGCAATTTGCTGATTTCGGTTCTCATTTGAACCCTGAGCTTCGCGTCCAAGTTTGACAAAGGCTCGTCAAATAAGAATACTTTAGGTTCACGAACGATTGCACGACCAACAGCAACCCTCTGTCTCTGACCACCGGAGAGCGCTTTTGGTTTTCTATCCAATAAATGTTCTATATCAAGAACCTTTGCTGCTTCATGCACTCTTCTTCTGATTTCATCCTTTGGAGTCTTTCTTAACTTTAGGCCGAATGCCATATTGTCAAATACAGTCATATGAGGGTATAAAGCATAGTTTTGGAAAACCATTGCTATGTCTCTATCCTTGGGAGCTACATCATTTACCAGCTTGTCGCCGATGTAAAGCTCACCTTCCGATATATCTTCCAAACCGGCAACCATACGGAGTGTAGTTGTTTTACCACAACCGGACGGTCCAACCAAGATAATAAATTCCTTGTCTTCAATATCCAGGTTAAAATCATTAACCGCTGTAACCCCGCCTGGATATCTCTTATAAATATTTTTTAACTTTACACTTGCCATATTTTTCCCCCTCCTGGAAACTTTAACTTATTAACATAGAATTAATAATCTATTTATTATTAATATAACATTTAAGACCCACCCATAACTAGTACACTTTTTAACAAAAAACCTTTTTATAATTTAGTGATATTGCATAATTTTATATGTCCACTTGCAAAATCGGCTAAAAGGCACTTTACAATCGGTATAGAATATTAAAAATACATATTATTTTACGCATTGGATGCAATTCTTAACACTTCATTTAATATAAATCTTGAAAATGCTTTCACATAGACAAATTAAATTTTCACGATATTAAGTCAAGGAAATTGAAACCCATTGTTAATTCTTTATTGTGTTCAATATAGTGTAATCTCATTTTATATGCTTTTAGAAAGACTGTCACGTATTTTTATGCATTTCCATATTGAATTTTTATGCAAAAAAATGTATAATTATAAATCATGATAAATTTGTTTTTTTGGAGGTACTGAAAATGGTTAATGTAGGTGTTATCGGCGCAACCGGGTATGTAGGGATAGAAATTGTCAGACTTCTCAATAATCACCCTGGTGTTAATATAACCTCGGTAATTTCCCAAAGTTTCGTAGGTCAGAAAATTTCTGATATCTACCCCACTTTAAGAAATGTTTTCGATATGGAATGTGAAGGCTTGGATATCGATAAAATAACTCAGGATGCGGACATCTTAATTACCGCACTTCCTCACGGAATATCCAAAGAAGTGATCCCTAAGCTGATTGAAAAAGGCAAAAGAGTCATTGACCATAGTGGAGATTTCCGTTATAAATCCGTTGAAGTTTATGAAAAGTGGTATAAAATCAAGCATGAAATGCCCCATTTACTTGAATTGTCAGCCTATGGACTTCCCGAGCTTCACCGTGAAGAAATAAAAAATGCTAAAATCGTTGGAAATCCCGGCTGCTACCCGACTTGCTCCATTTTGGGAATTGCACCGCTTTTAAAGGAAAATTTAATTGAAAAAAACAATATCATTATTGATGCCGCTTCGGGTGTAACGGGTGCTGGCAGAAATACCGACCTGCAGTTCCAGTTCTGCGAATGTACTGAGAATTATAAAGCATATAAAGTTGCAACACACCGCCATACTTCAGAAATCGAGCAGGAACTGAGCTTCCTGGCAAATGAGGATATTCTCATATCCTTTACTCCCCACCTGATTCCAATGAAGAGGGGTATGCTTTGTACGTCCTATGCAAATTTAAAGGATAAAGCCTCCGCTGCCGATTTAGTTTCCCTGTATAAGGAACATTACAAAAATGAATTCTTTGTAAGGGTTTTAGATGAAGGAAAAATTCCTGAAACAAAACATGTTGCGGGCTCCAATTTTATTGATATCGGAATCGTTGTAGATGAAAGGCTCAACCGGGTCGTAATTGTATCCTGTGTGGATAACCTGGGCAAAGGTTCCGCCAGCCAGGCAGTGCAGGATTTAAATATTATGTGCGGATTCGATGAAACAACCGGCCTTACGAACCCAGGCTTGTATTTATAAAAAATTCCTGCTTATATATAAAATTTAGAAAGAAGGGTTGAAATTGAACAATGCAATGGAAGCACTGATAAAAAAGGCTGAGATACTCATAGAAGCTTTGCCTTATATACAAAAACTTTATGGCAAGACTGTGGTTATTAAGTACGGCGGAAATGCAATGATCAACGACGAACTTAAAAATTCCGTGATGGAAGACATTACACTTCTAAAATATATCGGGATGAATCCTATCGTTGTACATGGAGGCGGTCCGGACATCAATAAGGCCTTGGATAAGTTCGAAATTAAAAGTGAATTTATCAATGGGCTCAGGGTAACTGACGCTGCCACCATGGAAATTGCTCAAATGGTTTTGGTAGGAAACACCAATAAAGAAATCGTATCGCTGATCAATCAAAAGGGCGGAAAAGCCATCGGACTCTGCGGTATTGACGGAAACCTCATCGAATGCGAGCAGTATAAAACAACCATTAACGGAGTAGAGACCGATTTAGGCTTTGTAGGGCAAATCACAAACATAAATTCAAAGGTTCTTGATTTAATTAGTAAGGATGAATATATTCCGGTAGTTGCTCCGATAGGCATTGGCCCGGATGGGAAAAGCTACAATATCAACGCCGATACGGTTGCGGGAGAAATCGCATCCGCATTAAAAGCCGAAAAATTAATGCTTTTAACCGATGTGGAAGGTGTTAAAATGTCCAAGGAAAGTGAAGAAATCCTTGCTGCTCTTACTATTGATGAAGTTCATGAGCTTATTGACAAAAAGATTATTAACGGAGGGATGATTCCAAAGGTTCTGGGCTGTATTCAAGCCTTGGAAAAAGGGGTAGGCCGGACGCATATCATCGACGGAAGAATTCCTCACTGCATCCTTCTTGAGATATTCACCTATAAGGGAATTGGTACCATGATAATGAAGGAGAAAGTTCTCTACCACAGCAACGAAAAACTGTAGATTGGTTTGAGCATGAGTGGGAGATTATACACCGGAAAGGCAGTATATGAATATATAAAAAGTTAGGAGTTTGAAAACAGTTGTTTTCAAACTCCTAACTTTTTTTAAAGTGTACGCGGATGTCCAGTACTTCCGGATAACTGCCAATCCTGATAGGAGGCCCCCAGGTTCCAAAGCCCGATGTTACAATCAACTGAAAATTACCTTTTCTTAAGTACCCCCAGTACTGTTCAAAAACCCTCTTTGTGATCAGACTATCGGGAAATACTTGTCCCCCATGGGTGTGTCCGGAAACTTGCAAATCAATTCCGCTTTTTTCCGGTTCGCTTAGTTTGCTGGGTTGGTGGTCCATCAATATCATAGGAAGTGCCGTATTCATACCGTTCATCACATCGGACAGTTTTTTTCTCTCTTGTCCCAGAACTCTTTGTATGGTAGGATCTGTCCGCCCAACAATATAAAAACTGTCCGAAACCTTAACATAGTTGTCGATCAGCATTTTTATTCCGGATTCCTCAAAAATGCGGACTGCCTCATCCGGTCGGCCGCCATAATAGTCATGATTTCCTAATACGCCATAGACCCCAAGCTTTGTTTTCAGCCGTTTAAAAACTTCGCCCATGTTTTGCTCTACAAAGGGCTCAACACTGTCATCAACGATATCACCCGGGATCAAAACAAGATCGGGCTTTAGCCCATTGACCATTTCTACCATTTTTTCAAGCCGGTTTTTTCCTACAATATTCCCCAAATGAATATCTGAAACAACTGCAATCCGAAGATCTTTTAAGTTTCCTGCATCCTTCGCTATATCAATATCATAGGATCTTATTTTCGGATTTCTGGCATTGATGACGCCATACATGATGATTCCAACCGCAAAAACCAATACTGCAGTCCCGATCCAAACAGGCAGCATCGGCTTTTCAAGCGTATCCTTTGGTATCACCTTTATCCACCTGTTCATAAGCCTTAATAAATCAATAAAAGCAAGTACCAAAAGCAAATAAACCATTGCTGCAATCCAATAAGCCCCCACCCATGTAAACCCGTTGACAAAAACCTTTGGAAGTGTTGTATAACTCAGCCTCCCTATAATATAAGAAAATGCGATGATTCCGAAAAGTACCCAGAATATTTTTCTGCCGATAGGAGGAATAAATCCTCCAAATGCCTGCATCCCCCTATGGCCGATATAAAAATTGATGGAACCGTACAAAAGTATAACCACTGCTATTAAAATAAAAAAACCGAATCTCATATTACACCTCGTCAAATTAAAAGGTGGTGAACCCTTTATCACCACCCATGCTGCTATTTCTATATCCTTTATTTTTTGCCAAACATTCCTACGACACCCTGAATTGTCTTAACGATATCACTGAAAGCCCGCACAAAATCAAGAACACCTTCAGCGCTATCTTCCACAGTAGAAACCGTGTCCGTAACAGCTCCTTTGATTACTCCTACTGCTAAATTGGCATTTTCCAAGCACTCATTAGCGTTTTTCGAAAAATCGTTTACATTGTTAATGACCTCGGGCAGCTCGGTTAAAGATTTATTTATATTCTGACTGTTTGCTTCTACTATGCTATTGACACGCTTTACAAGATGAATTACATTTAGCATTAATATGATAAATATAACCCCCGCTGTCATGGTAAGACAAAATAGAATAAAAAGACCCAAATCCCCAAGCGAGATATACATAAAGATCTCCTTTACATCTTAGCTTTTGTAGCTTCTTTTTTAAGCTTATCTATTATTCTTCCACTGTTGTCTGTGTTTCATCAACCTCTTCGGTTACTTTGGCTACTTCATTGACGGTTTCATCTTTACCACAGCACTTTTTAGACCTTTTTTCCTTTAACTCTGAAAGCTTTTCCTTTGCTTCCGCCAGGGATTCCTTCACTTGACCAACAGCTGTCTTTGCACCTTTAGCAATATCCTCTCTGGTTTCCTTACCTGCTTTAGGTGCCAACAGTACACCTGCTGCAATACCCACTGCGGTTCCAATTCCAGCGCCAATTGCAACATTTTTTGCAGTTTTCTTTGCAGCTTTCCTTTTACGTTCCTTCTGGCCTTTTTCAAGAAAATCTTTTAACGCCATCTTAAAGCACCTCCGTTTTGGTTATTAATTATTATTATACGACTTTTTCCAACTATTTTCTATACATTAAATTATGTTTTCCCGTATTTAAATAAATTAAAACGGGTCTACAAATATTTTATTATAAACTCCGTCCCTTTGCTCCTCCTGACATCAAGCATGAAGAACATCATTTTGCAAGCCGTATATGCAAATTGTATTAAATTTTCTTAGAGTTAATCTCATTTTTCCTATATAATAAGAAATGTTAACAAATTACACAGAGGAAATGGATTATGATTACAACCATCGTTTTAAATCCCGCAGTAGATAAAATATATTATATTGATGATTTCCGGGCCGGAAATCTTTATAGAGCCCAGACGGTTATTAAAACTGCTGGCGGAAAAGGTATCAACGTTTCCAGGGTTGCATCCATTCTAGGAGAGAAAATAACGACTTTAGGCTTCAAAGCAGGTGAAGCGGGCCGTTGGTTGGAAGCACAAGCTGCCGGACTGGGTATTGATTGTATCTTCATTGAAGTCGAAGGAGAGACAAGAACCACAAACAATATTATTGATAAAGTAAGAAAAACTGAAACGGAAATTCTTGAAACCGGTATTCATGTACCCAGAGAAGGCACCGAAAAGTTTATGCATGAACTTTCCTCCGTTCTTCCAAGGACTACAATCCTTGTTTGCACAGGTTCTTTGCCCCAAGGTTTGCCAAAAGATTTTTACAGCACACTTATCCATGCCGCAAAGTCCCATAATGTCAGAGTCATTCTCGATGCCAGCAATGAGGCCCTTGAAGAGGGAATCAAAGCCAAACCTTTTTTGGTCAAGCCTAATAAACGGGAGCTGGCTCAATATGTTAGCCGGCCTCTTAACACCATTCAGGATGTAGTCATGGCATGCAGGGAAATAACTGCAAGCGGGGTTGAAATCGTTGTTGCCTCCCTGGGTAAGGAAGGCGCCGTGATGGTTTCACAGGATCTTGCCTTTATTTCCTCCATCCCCGATATCAACGTGGTCAATACCATCGGTTCCGGTGACTCTCTGGTTGCAGGCCTTGCTTGCGGCTTCCTAATGGGACTCCCTTTACAAGATAGCTTTAGATTAGGCACTGCCTGTTCCCTGGCAAACACCCAATTTGAGGAGATTGGTTACATTGAGTTGGATATGGTTGAAAGTTTCCTTCAGAATATAAGTATTAAACCGATTTAATGTGTATTTCTTTTAAAAAGATTTCAACAAGCTCCGGATCAAACTGTGTTCCGGAGTTTTTTCTTATTTCTTCTAATGCTTCTTTTTTTGAGATCGCTTTCCGATACGGCCTGTCGTGTGTCATGACATCAAAAGCATCGGCAATTGCCACAATACGGGAGAGAAGCGGTATTTCTTTTCCCCTCAATCCTTGTGGATACCCCTTTCCGTCAAATCTTTCATGGTGGGATAAAATTGCATCCGAAACATGTGCAAGTTCCGGTGACGAACGGGCAATCCTGCAGCCTATTTCACAGTGACGGCGCATGATCTGCCATTCTTCTTCAGTAAGAGGATTGGGACTTACAAGGATGTTATCGGGAATAGCTACTTTCCCTATATCGTGAAGCGCTGCCACAAGAACAAGTTCATCCATTTCATCCGCAGACAGATTGAGACATCTCCCAATTAATTCACATATTTGCCTAATCCTTTTTGCATGTTCTTCGGTCTCACAACTCTTCTCGTATAATGTCTGCTCCAGGGAAGATAGATTTGAACTCCGGACACTTCTGCTTTCCAACAGTTTATTCCGGTACATTTTCTCTTCAGCTTCCTTAATTATAAGTCCAAGGCTTTGGTCCTTCCTGGTTTTGCTGGCTGTACCAAGTGCGATACTGGGCTTAATCTCAAGCCCCTCTGCATCACAACACATCTTCCTGATTCTATTACAAACATCCATCGCTTCATCTTCCTTAAGCCCTTGCAGGAGTACGGCAAATTCATCTCCTCCCCACCGGGCTACCACATCGGTGTTCCTGCACGCACGTGCCAGTATTTGCGCAATTTTTATAAGGAGTTGGTCTCCTTCTGTATGACCAAAAGTATCATTCGTAATTTTTAAACCGTTTAAATCACCTAAAATAATAGTATAAGGAAGCCTTTCAAGCCGGTCTGTCTTTTCCAACTCTTTATCAAAAAATGCGCGATTGTAGAGTCCGGTTAACTTATCATGATAACTTAGATAGGAAATTTCCTCTTCTGCTTTTTTCTGTTCGGTTATATCCGATATGGTACCTGTCATTCGAAGAGGTCTTTTGATTTGATCCCATTCAACAACCTTACCTTTATTAAGCACCCATTTCCAGTTATTATCCACCGTCCTAACCCGGTGCTCAATTTTACAAAATTCCCTTTCACCTTTTATCCCCTGTTCAAATATCTCAAACGTTGCCGCACGATCCTCTGGATGAAGGAGATTGGATAAGAATTTTATATCCCCATTGAATTCCTTTTCATCATAGCCAAACATAGCCATACATTTAGCACTTAGATAAATCCATCCGTTTAGAATATCCCAATCCCAAAATCCGTCATTCGCCCCTTCTAAAACAAGCTTTAGCCGGTTTTCACTTTGTGAAAGATTATTTTGGGTACTTCCAAGCTCTGCAAGAAGCCTGTTTATCGCTTCACTCAAACCGGAAATTTCATCCTTACCGGAAATTTTCACCTGAGCCTTGATGTCTTTATTTTGTCTTATTTTATTAATAAATTGGCTTAACTTCTCCAATCTGGAAATAACCGTTTTTTGCATCAATAAAAGGCAAACGGCAAACAATATCACAACAAATACCAGAAATGCTATAGTAAAAAAAACTAAGTTTTCATTTCCTTGCTTATAAATTGTTCTAGAAATATCCGACTTAATAACAAGAGCAGGGTTTTTGTAGACATCCCTAATCATGGAATAACCGGCTACAAAATCCTGGTCTAAGGGTCTTACAATGCACCTTAAATTCTTTCCGTTGTCCGTCTTTTCCTCACTTAATAGTTCTGCAAACTCATTTTCCTTACGGTAAGGCTTTAGAGAAATCAATGCAACTTTCGAATTGGTAAACCCCTCAATATCATCAATATCCTGAATTTCTAAAAACCGCCCAATGATAAGGGTACCCTTAATGGTACCTCTTAAGTCTGAGGTGGATATCGGCCTGGATGAAATCATAAGCGGCTTTTCATTTATAAGCAGAATTCCGGATATTGAACTATTCACAGTCATATGCATAAGTAACGGATTTCCTTTATGGATATACTTTTTAAGCCCATCCGGAATCTCAACTTCACTCTTTTTATTCAGATCAAAACCTTTTCCAAAGACAATATTTCCATCCAGATCGACATACATCATGAGGCTTAAACCTAAGTTCAGAAAGGTTGCATCTACAAGGTTTTCCGTAATAAAATCGCTGTTCTTGTCTGCAATAAAGGAATAGGTGTTGTCCCACAATGCCCAATCTCCACAGGTTGTATCAATGGCCGCTACTTTACTTGAAATCAATTTGGCGATTCGCTCCATATTTTGTTCTATTGCTTGTTTTTCCTGGTGCTCAATGTTTCTAAATAATACAATAAATGAAGTAGCATATAACCCCACAATTAAAAGAACTGCTGTCGCTCCAATAATGGCAATAGCCTTCATTCTTATACTCAATACTACTCCTCCCAGGTTACCACATCGTTTTATTCATCCAGTTTAATTAATTTCTTCCCGCTCAAGGTGCCTGAAATATCCTTTAAAAGCTTCTCCTCTATGATTCTCCGCTGTTTTTTGGACCTGGTGCCAATATTTTTTTGCATCCATTCCCCGATGGGATCCGGGCGGATTCCCATATCCAAATGGTTTTCCTTGCCTTTTTCATTTTTGGTTAGAGGCACTTCAAAAACCTTATACCGCTCCTTTTCACTTCCTTCAACAACGAGGACGTCCCCTTCCTTTAAATCATTGCCATGGTATTTTCCATAAACAATAACATATCTTAGTCCATCTGCATAAAAAGAAAATTCAATATCCATTGCAAACATAGTATCAGTATCCCTCTCTATCATTAAATTTTATTGATAACAACTATAAAACTTGGAAGCCTTTAAATTCAGTACTTATTCGGTCTAATAGGATCAATTACATCTTTAACATCATAAAGATCCCAGAGACTTTCCGGTCTATAGTGCATTACAAGCCCATCTATATTCCTGCGATCCTGTATAACATAGTTTTTCGTGATACTGTAAGGGGATGCATTGCTTACCCCACAAAATACACCGAAACCCGAATCCATAAGAAACTGGAATTTCTTGTCTCCAGGATCTACACTTGCCCCGAAGGGATAAATATAGAGTTCGGTAGGGCCAATCAAAGTTTCTACTTCCTTTTTCCAACGGTTTGTATCCCTGACAAACCGTTCATAGCTTATTTCCCTGGAATTCAAGTGGCCGTATCCATGACTTGCAAAAGACCACCCGGTTTCCTTCAGCCTTTTTACAACCGGAATTGCATCCTTCTTTTCACTCTCGTATTTGGGGGAATTCAATTCATGTGTCCTGTATCCCAGAATCCCCTCATACCCTGTAAGGGCAATGATACCCTTTGCCCCCCGGAAGGAGAAATCAGGGTACTTCTTTACAAACGCATCTAAAATAGGGACAATCTCATTCTCATAGGAAATCAATTTTTCACCTTTGGGTGTCACTGAATAAGTTGCAATATCGCCTTTTGAATCCACAATGAGCTTATGTACATTTCCGTTTGAAACCATATATTCATAGTAGTTTAGGTCATCAATAGAAATTACTAATGGCTTTTTACCCTTGGGAAGCATAAGTTCCTTTGTTGTATAAATGTATTTACCGTTTTCCATTTTCCGTTCAACAATTTCCCGTATATCGATCAGTATGAAATTCCTCCGGTACAAGGAGTCCAATATTTTATTGAATTCCTTAACCGTAATCATCCATTGATTGTATCCCCGGGTCATATAATCGTTGTCAAAGGCTAATTCAGGAAATGCAATCAGCGGATGGAAAAAGATATGCTGGATAGGCCCATTGTATTTCACCAAATCTCCATTTCTCTTTTTCAAATCTTCATACTCGGATTTTTTTTGAGACAATGCAGGATCGTCGGGGTAGTGCGTTATTAGTTTCTCTAAAATACCGCAAGCATCTTGGTAGTTATAACCCTTTACCATGTTCTCCGCTTCTTTTAGATAAAACGGAAGCATTATTTTTTTACATTCCCGGATCCTTTCTTGCGACTCCCTAAAACTCTTCTCATCTTCCTTTATTATCTTCTCATACTTTTCCAGTGCGTCAAAATACGCCTTACGCTCAAATAATTTATGCGCCAGTTCTATATCTTTCCTTGCATTGAATATCTTTTCTGCCTTATCTTCGAAAGCCTTCACATTTTCTCCGAAAAAACCAATCCTTTTACTCTCACCGAAATAAGCAAGCGCCTTCTTGTAATCAATATCTCCTCTTCCGTAAAGGTTAGCTATCCTTTGAAATTCAGCCTTTGCTATTTCAGTCAGTTCTTCTTTAAAGTGGTTTAACGATTTTACTTTTGCCTCGGTTTTCATGTCCGGCTTTCCCTTTAAGATGAGGTTTGAAACCGCTTCAACCTCATCCTGAAGCAATTCAATAACTTTACCGATGGATTCGTCCTTGACTTTTCCGCTAAAATTGTTTTTTATATCCTCGAAAGAATCTTTGGCTTCCTTATAACTTGCGTCTTTGATAAAGGCTATGCACTGCTCGGTCTTCTCCGAAGCTTCCCTTTTGTTTTGATCAATATTATAAAAAACCAGAAAATTTCCTGTTATCAGAACCGCGAGGCCCACTGCTATTACGCTCATCTTGGAAAAACTTAGTTTTGCTTTCATAAAAATGTGTCCTCATATTATAGTAGATAGTGCTTACAGGTTGTCGCAATAGGAAAATGGCATTACGTACATTTTTCCCCTTATAAATAATTCTACATTTAATTACAAACTCCTTCAAAATTTGATCTCCCGTTACAAATTTCGCTAATATTTTAGAACCGTTTATCTTTTGAATAACATTTTCCGAATCTATACCGTTAATGCGTTAATGCCGGTAGGATAAGCAATTTTCCTTTAAATTTCCTTGTGCTTTTATAAAACATAAAAATGAGGAATGCAGCAGCAGCTGCATTCCTCATTTTTATTATTAAAATAGATTTGTCTAATGTCAAAATTACTTTCCGAAATACCTTTCCAGTAAACCCTTAAACGCAGCACCGTGCCTTGCTTCGTCCTTACACATTTCGTGAACTGTGTCATGGATCGCATCGTAATTGAGCTGTTTTGCTCTTGTTGCCAATTCCTTTTTACCGTTGCAAGCTCCAAATTCCGCTTCTACCCTGAGTTCAAGGTTCTTTTTTGTATCCGGGAATACAACTTCACCTAAAAGTTCGGCAAACCTTGCAGCATGGTCCGCCTCTTCAAAAGCAATCCTTCTATACGCTTCAGCAACCTCAGGATATCCTTCCCGGTCCGCTTGACGGCTCATAGCCAGATACATTCCAACTTCGGTACATTCACCAATAAAGTTTGCTTTTAATCCGGCAACAACTTCTTCGTCAACACCAAGTGCCACACCAATCTTATGTTCGTCTGCCCACTGCAGATTGCCTTCTTTTTTTTCTGAAAACTTCTCCCTTGGCGCCTTACATTGAGGACAATTTTCGGGTGGTTCATTTCCTTCGTGTACATATCCGCATACCGCACATACAAACTTTTTCATCTAAATAATGCCTCCTTAAAAATTTTCATAGTAAAAATTATCGCATTTTAAATGTAGTATACAACATTTAAAGATATACCACATGCTTTAATTTTTCAAACAATTTATTGTGAATATTTTTTAAGAGTCGGAAAAAGACGGCTTTAAGCCGCCTCTTCTCCCGTCCCTTGCACAACCAGGTTGAATACTGTAAGTTGACTTTCAATCAGTTCCCAGAAGTCAAACTTACACCACCACTCGTTGCTTGCCCTATTTCCTTGGGGTAAAAATCCGAATTCATCACCATTTTTCCAAGTCACATTGCCATGTGCAACCAACTTGCCATCTTTTGATTTGATCGTTTGTAAGAACATTATTAGCACCCCCCGATATAAAAGCATAAACTTTTATTCACTACCGAGTCAATTGAAATTTTCTCCATGGTGTACGCTTTACAGCCTTATCGGTTCAAAACAAAAAGGCATCCGGAACTTTTATCCGAACACCCTTTAAATTTAATGCATTTTTTCATTGTTTTTCTTTCTGTCCCTCACCTGCTCTGCCCTTGTTTCTTCCATATCCCGCATGGCTTCTGCCAGCAGCCTTTGCTCCCTTGTGATCGGGTCGCTTGGATTCATATGTTCTCCGGTAGATGCAATATATATTTCTACACCTTTTTCTGCAAAGTTATGCATAAGACCTTGCTTTTCTCTATGATCCCCGGTAAACTTTTCAAAACTTGTTGTAATGACGGTATTGATTTTTCCGGACACGATATCCTCATTTAACTTTAAATACCCTTCACGGTTGTCTAAAGAAACCGTTTCACTGGTATTATCTATATAAAAGTCCAATAAATCAATCCCTTTATTTTTGGCAAATCTCTCAATTGCATCTTTTTGTGCATCCATACTGTCTTCATTTTCCACTCTGATATAAGCCCCTGCTTTTTGCTTGTCTTCCATATTTATGCCCTCCATGTATTTTATGCGTTTATTATGAGCATTTTTCCGGTGCTTATTCGAGTGAATTTTGCCTATACCATAGACAACATGAACACATAAAGCATCTGCGGAATCTAAAAATATCGTTGTACAAATATATAGATTAAAGTATACTGTAATTGATTTTATGTTTAATATCTTTGATGTGAATTAGAGATTGGGTGAAAATAATGAATGGTGTGTTATATATTTTAAGTATTATAATGTCTATAATATTTACATATTTGGTTCTAAAAACCAACAGGTTTTCTAAATTAAAGATTTTTTTGGGTAGATAATTTTGTTGATTTTCATGCACGCAAGTCAACAGTAACATTTTTTAATTCATAATTCAGAAATTTTAATTCTTTTATTACAAGGCTTGCAAAAATAGTAATAGGTTACTTCTCGTACCTTTCCATTATAACATTCGTCATTTAGTATAGATTCACTGCACTCACTCTCTTCCAAAAATCTTCTTTCTGTAATCAATTTCATCTTGCATTTACAAATTGGACACCTCTTTTTATAAAACAACAACTTAAAAATATCTTTAAATGAAATGTTATAAATGATCATTGCCATAAATATCAACTCTCCACCTTTGATTGCTTTTAGAATTCCGTACGCTCATTTATTGCCGCTGTATAACAAGCCTATCTACTTTTTACCTTCTTAGAGTTACACCTTTTCAATATATTTAATGAAAGATGTATAAATACATTCTATTTTGCTAATTTTAATTGAACTTCTCCACCAGATCCAGCACTACTATTTATTACTAATCCTTCCTTACGAGAAAATTGTAATTCATCCCAAAGCCTCCCAAGTCCCCTTTTAAGACCATACTAACCTTAAAATCTGTAAAAGATTACTGAGTAATTTGGCCCATTTTGAGCCGCCTGTCCGGTCAAAGTGAGCCATCCTTCTGGTTCTGAGTGAGCCACTGTTTCGGACAAGTGAGCCATTAGCAATAATCCTTTATAATGTATCAGTGCATCAGTTTTCTGATGTAA
>JAOABQ010000105.1 GCA_026418275.1 Clostridia bacterium | reverse complement strand
GGATAAGACTCTTGAACTTGTGGACAAAATGTCTCATGCAAGGCTGATTGATGTTTTCGACGCGTACAGTTTTTTTGAGGACAACAAGGACCATGTGAATACGGTGCTTGACATAATGCTGCTGGCTTTCAGGGATATGCTGGTTGCCAAGATGTCATGGAAAGAAAATATATTGATTAATTCGGACAAAAAGGATATGATATTTAATAACGTGTCGGGTTTCTCGCCGGGAAGAATTATAAAGGGAATCGAGGTCATAGAGGAGACGCGGAAAAACATAAAAAGAAACATAAACTATCAGCTTTCGATTGAGGTAATGCTCATGAAACTTCAGGAGGAGTAAGTTTAATGGTTAATGTGGTTGGAGTAAGATTCAAAAAGGCGGGTAAGATATATTATTTCGATCCGGGTGATCTTATTATAAATATCTATCAAAATGTAATTGTAGAAACGGCAAGAGGGGTTGAGTATGGAGAGGTTGTTGTGCCCAACAGGGAGGTTAGGCAGGAGGATATTGTTGCTCCCTTGAAGCCTGTGATCCGGATAGCTACCGATGAAGATAAAAAGCATCATGAAGAAAACCACCGTAAGGAGAAGGACGCTTTTAATATATGCCTGCAAAAAATTAAGGATCACAACTTAGACATGAAGCTGATCGATGTAGAATATACATTCGATAATAATAAAGTATTATTCTATTTTACGGCAGATGGCAGGGTGGATTTTAGAGAACTTGTCAAGGATTTGGCTGCTGTTTTTAAAACAAGAATAGAACTGCGTCAGATTGGTGTGAGAGATGAATCCAAAATGATGGGCGGGATGGGTGTTTGCGGACTTTCATTTTGCTGCAGTACGTTTTTAGGCGAATTTCAGCCGGTTTCCATCAAAATGGCAAAGGAACAAAGCTTGTCTCTAAACCCGACAAAAATATCCGGAACATGCGGCAGGCTGATGTGCTGTCTCAAATATGAGCAGGAGGCATATGAGGAAGCCCTGGCCAGGGTGCCTAAAGCGGGAGCAATTGTAAGTACGCCGGATGGACAGGGAACTGTCATGTATGTAAGTCTTTTGAAAGAAACTTTGAAAGTAAAGATGGATAAGGGAAATGAAACGGATCTTAAAATATATAAGGCCGATGATGTGAAGGTTATTAAAGATGTTGTGCGGGTGGATGAGGATAATGTGGATCTGGAGGCTCTAAAGCAGCTAGAGGACTAGCTTTTAGTGTTTGTCGCAAAAAAAATAGATTGGAACAGAAAAAAATGTTTTCATTCTAGTATTTTAGTGGTAAAATAGTAAAGTCAACCAGGTATTAAGTTTTCTTTAAATAAGGAATTTTAAGGAGGTGTTTCGAAATGGCATTTTTTATTAATGATGCTTGCATAAGCTGTGGCGCATGTGAACCCGAGTGTCCGGTATCATGTATATCAGCTGGAGATAGCGTATATGTTATTGATGCAGACGCTTGTATTGACTGCGGAGCATGTGCGAATGTTTGTCCTGTAGATGCACCACAACAAAAATAATTATAAAGAAAATAGGGGGTCTATGGATGAAAACGTGGGATTACGCTTTCATCCATAGACCCCTTATTTGATTTTACCGGTAGTATAGCCGATAGGATCTTTTTATGATTTATGGTATAATGTAGAATGTTTTATGAAAATCATTCTTAGACTTAGATTATGTTGTTCTTTCCACCTAATAAGCCTTGCCAACACAACGAGTTAAGTTAATATGTAAGGGAGCGGAAAAGAGATAGAAATCCAATTGAAACCGAATGAAAGAATTGATGATCTCCAATACAAAGGGCTTTGCCTGATACAGAAAAAGGATGGATTCTGCTTTGGAGTGGATGCTGTTCTTCTTGCTAATTTTGCCGATGTCAAAAAGGACGATCATGTTATCGACCTGGGAACAGGGACCGGTATCATTCCTGTCCTGCTTGCCGGAAAAACAGAGGCAAAGATCATAACAGGACTTGAAATTCAGGAAGAAATGGCAGAGATGGCTGCAAGGACTGTAGCACTGAACCGTTTGACAGAACGGGTTAAAATCGTATGTGGAGACCTAAAAAACAGTGTGGAAACCTTTGGCCCATCAAAGTTTAATGTAGTGGTCACAAATCCACCTTATATGAACTACGGCGGTGGTCTTATCAATCCATCGGATACAAAGGCCATCTCAAGACATGAAATTTTATGTACCCTTGAGGATGTGGTGAGGTCTGCCGGAAAGCTTTTGGTGCCTGGTGGACAGTTTGTGATGGTTCATCGGCCGGACCGGCTTGTAGATATTGTTTACTTAATGCGGAAATACGGGGTAGAACCCAAGTTTTTAAGACTTGTTCATCCTTCCCCTTATAAAAAGGCCAATCTCCTCCTGATTAAGGGGACGAGGGGAGGAAGACCCCAGCTTAAAATGTTGGAGCCTTTATACGTGTACAACGAAAAAGGTGAGTTTTCAGATGAAATCAATAAAATTTATTTAAGAGGTGTTGAAACATTTGAATGAAAAAGGTACATTATACTTAATTGCTACACCCATTGGTAATCTTGAGGATATGACTGCCAGATCATTGCGTCTTTTGAAAGAGGTAGATTTGATTGCAGCAGAGGATACAAGAGAGACACTAAAGCTTCTTAACTATTTCGGGATTAAAAAACCGATGGTTAGCTACTATGAACATAACAAAACTGAAAAAGGGAACTATTTGATAAACCAGCTTCTGCAGGGAAAAAGTATAGCCATTGTTTCAGATGCGGGGACACCCGGTATTTCAGACCCCGGGGAGGATTTGGTGAGGCTGGCTGTGGAAAATGAAATCGCTGTGACCATGGCGCCGGGACCTGTAGCCCTGGTCACAGGTCTGGTGCTTTCAGGGCTTCCCGCCGGACGGTTTGCCTTTGAAGGTTTTTTGCCTATGAATAAGAGAGCGAGAAGGGAAAGAATCGCGTCCTTAAAAAATGAAGTAAGAACTATTGTATTTTATGAAGCACCGCATAAACTCATTAATACCCTGACCGATCTTTTAGAGGGCTTGGGGAATCGTAGGATTGTTTTAGCCCGTGAATTAACGAAAAAATTTGAGGAATTAATCCGGTGTACGTTGGAAGAAGCCATTCACAAATATTCCAGCCAATCTCCCAAGGGAGAATTTGTTTTAGTGCTGGAAGGTGCGGACGAGGCCGGTATGGAAGAGGCAGAAAAGAAAAAATGGGACGAAATAAGTCTGGAAGAACATGTAGAACGATATTTAAGAGAAGGACTTAATAAAAAAGACGCTATGAAAAGGGTTGCAGAGGATAGAGGAATCAGCAAAAGAGATGTGTATAATGCGCTTTTGGAGGAACGGAAGTAGTCACTGATTGCATGGGATGTAAAAAGGATAAAGGACAAAGGTGACAAGCTTATGATTACAGGTTAAAGTTTTTTTGGACAAACAAAAAGGGTTTGACTATGCATCAAACCCTGTATCTACAGAGCAGCCATATCTCTATTTTTTAAGTTCTCTCATGCAGTCAGGACAGATATTTTTACCTTTGTAAACATTTACATCTTTTGCGTTACCGCAGAAAATACATGCCGGCTCGTATTTTTTAAGAATAATTGTAGCGCCGTCAACATAAATTTCTAATGCATCCTTTTCTGCGATATCAAGTGTTCTCCTAAGTTCGATTGGAAGTACGACTCTTCCTAACTCGTCAACTTTTCTAACTATACCTGTAGATTTCATACTTGTTCCTCCTCTAATTTTACACTATTCGACAAACTTTGCAATACTATAGTACCATAAATTCCAATAAGAGTCAACAATTAATTTTAAAAAATTCAAAATAATGTTATATGATATATATGGTAAAAATTCATATAATATACATGCAGTATTTCTGGAATCCGCATGAAAGGGGCATTTGACATGCTGGAAATGAACGTAAAATTGAAGGAAACAATGAATAAATTTAATGCTGTTTTGAACAACAAATTTGCTTATCACCGGGTTTTACCTAGAAAATTACTGGTAAATCTTATTGAGTCAAAAATAGACAAAATTCGACATATTGGCCGGTTCTCGCCGGAGGAAATCAAAAACTTAATACTTGAAAATGGAATTGCAGGAGTGGATGGTTCTATTAATACGGTAGGGTCGTCTTATCCCCATTATTTTTCATTAATGCAGGCACTGGCCATGAGCACAAGAAAGGGAAGCAAGGATATATTGGAAGTTTCTGTACATTCCCCATTGCTTGATGATACAATAAAAAATAAACAATATGAGAGTGAACGGGAAATGACAAAAGGAGAGCGGGATGAGAGGATCAGGACGGCAAGTCTTGCGAAGCTGGAGCTTTCGGTAGCTGTACGTGCCATTAAGGAGATGGCACCCCGCGTATTGTTGATGGACGGTGCGCTCATGCGCTATAAAATTTATTGCGGACAAAAATGGGATGAGTTTAAAAAGCTTGCCCTTCAAAAGGGCGTAATTGTAGCAGGAATTATTGAAGAAATAAAAACCAATGCCGTAGCAAAAGTTTTAAAAGATGATTTGCCGGAAATGTTGGGAGATGTTTACGATAGGGAAATACTCTTTGGTGTGCTGGAATACGGTGAAATGCTTATGATGAAAAACTGGACAGAAGAGAAGGACCTTAAAAAATGTTTTTTAAGAAGTTCTAAGGATCCTCATGTGATCGGTATGGATATGTTATGTGAGCAGCAGGATTGGATGCTTGATATGGGAAGACTTGTTATGGCTTTGACGCAGGAAAACGGACGGGGAATACCGCTGTGGCTGGATATTGTGGACAATCAGGTTAAAATATCCGACAATATGATGAAGGCAATCGTAGAAACATATATTGATGCGCCAATACGCAATATGTTGTTTTTACCGAAAAGGGAACAAAGGACTTTATAAGTTAATTAAATTTAATAAACCTAGCCCAACAGATTAAATTAGAGTTGAATGTGATTGTTTGATCGGGAAGACTCCGGAAACTGAATAATCCGGGACAATGAAAAGTATGAGCTTGACCTGATCGATTGGATAACGGGAGGTTATAAAATGCAGGTGGTAGGAATTACGACCCAGCAGGAAGTGTGGGTCGCATCCAAGGACCGAAGGTTTAAAATTAATGAGATTTTGGTCATTGAGGACCGGATGCAAGGACCTCAAAAGGGAGAAGTAGTTGAAACAAGTTCGTATAATCGTTATATTCCTCTGGCTATGAACAGCAGTATGGTGGATGACAGTGTGATTAAATCCCTTGAAGCTTTGGGATATGATATTGGGGGAGACACCATTCATATTGGAAAGGTCAGATTGTTGATCGAAGCGCAATATCCGCTGGAAACAGGTGCAAAAGCCAGAGTTCCCGCTTTTGGTGAAGTGAAGGATATGCTGGTTAAGGTTGACCCGGATCAAGGTCTAGTTCTCGGTGTCATTAAGAGTACCGAGGATATGGCAGCCGAACTGGAGCCGGAGCTGAGGGACATTGCCTATGTATTTCAAAACGGAAGGATAGATCCACAAGAGGGGGTTCCCTTTATTTTTGATATCCAAGCGATGAACCAGTATCCCCATGTGGGAATATTTGGAGGTTCAGGGTCAGGTAAATCCTTTGCGCTCAGGGTTATTCTCGAAGAAATTATGAAGCTCAAGATTCCTGCTATTGTCCTTGACCCTCATTACGAGATGGATTTTTCTACAGAAGCGAAGGTTTTGGACGACCGATATTTGGGAGATTTTAAAAAGCGGTTTAAATGCCTTCAAATTGGCTTTCACATCGGTATAAACTTCTCCGAACTAACAACCGGGGATTTAAAAAACCTGCTGTCCGCATCCGGGCAGTTGTCTGATGCTATGTCAAATGCGGTAGATGTTTTGCATAAAAGAAAGGATACATACCAAAGTTTTAGTGAAAGAGTCGAGCTGCTTTCAGAAGCATTGGAAGAAGGTAAGCAAAGCCTTATGTCAAAGCTTCAAAGCCTAAAAGGGCCTTATGAGAGAGGCAAATGCGAAGAAAGCATCAAGCTTTTAGGGGAGTATGGCAATGTGGTTCCCCTACAATCCGCTAAAGGAATCGCATGGAGACTTAGAAGACTTTACAATGATGGTGTCTTCAACAATGATATAAAACCCATTGAAGAGGGCTTGAAAAGTGGGCAGCTTATGGTTGTACAAGGCCATTCAAGGCTTTTGCAGGTGTTTGCTACCTACCTTCTAAATAATCTTTATAAAAAGAGAAGAAATTACAGGGATGCCCAGTATAAAAACATGGTAGAGGAGTATTTTCCGCCTTTTATCATTGCTACAGATGAAGCGCACAATTTTGCCCCGAAAGCATTTGACTCTCCTTCCAAATCCATTCTTAAGGAGATTTCTCAGGAGGGGAGGAAGTATGGGGTCTTTTTGGTTCTTGCAACGCAAAGGCCTACCCTTTTGGATGAGACAATTACGGCGCAGCTTAACAGCAAGTTTGTCTTTCGGACGGTCAGGGGCTCGGATATCGCAACCATTCGGGAGGAAACAGACCTTACCAAAGAGGAGGCGGCAAGACTTCCTTACCTCCGTTCTGGCGATGCCTTCGTGTCCTCCGCCATTATGGGCAGAACGTTTCCCATCAGGATCAGAATGGCTAAAACCATGAGTCCACATACGCAAAATCCCTTTGAGGAACTGAAGGCACATATGGGAAAGGAAGAGGAAGATGTGTACCAATTGGTAAGGCAGTATTTGCCTGTCATGGATTCCAGTCTTCTTAAGGTAAGTATTGAAATTTCAAAGGAAAAAATGGTTTCCATGGATTTCACTACATTAAAGTCCAAGCTGGAGTATTTGGTGGAAAAAGGTAAAATTCAAAAAAAGAAAACCCCGCTGGGTGACATGTATGAAGAAATAACATAAATATATATTAACGGAAAGGAATGATGATGTGAATTGGTTGGATAAATTGGAAAGGAAATTTGGCAGGTTTGCCATTAAAGGACTTTCAAGATACATTGTTTTTCTTATGGCATTTACTTACTGCTTGATATACTTTTTAGATGTTAGTGGGACTTATATTTTTAAGCTGATGTTAATCCCGGACTTAGTCTTGGATGGTGAGGTTTGGCGACTCATTACCTTTATTTTTATACCTCCCACAACAAATTTGTTATGGGTTGTATTTGCACTTATGTTTTACTATTTTATAGGTACTACATTGGAGCGTGAGTGGGGAAGCTTTAAATTCAATGTTTATTATTTTACAGGGGTACTGGGGACCATCATAGCTGCTTTTGCATTTGGGGGATTCGGAACGTCGTTTTATTTAAACTTAACTATTTTCCTGGCTTTTGCCCGTTTATATCCAAACTACGAAATTCAGCTTTATTTAGTACTGCCTATCAAAGTGAAATATTTGGCATGGGTGGACTGGTTTTATCTATTGTATGCGATTTTAACCCAACCTGTTCCGGTAAAAATAACAGTTATTGCGTCCATCGTGAATTATCTTATTTTCTTTGGCCCGGAAATGATTGCATATATGAGGAATCGGAGTGTGGTATATCAGAATCGGAGCCGTTTTAGAGTAATACATGCTCCTAAAACTGCAAAACATAAATGTACCGTTTGCGGCGCAACCGAAATGGACGATTCCAAACTGGAATTCCGCTACTGCATTGACTGCGAAGGGGACCATGAATATTGCATGGAGCACTTGAATACCCATGAACATGTGCGGGAGGGATAAATATAGAAAACCCCAATATGAAACGAAATGTAAGTTGCTGATTTCCAATAGAGTTTTACGGTGTGGATACAAATGAACAGAGTATCATTCAAGGAGAGAGGTGATGAGAATGCCATGGTGTCCAAAATGTAGGACAGAGTACCAGGAGGGGTTTGAGGTATGCAATGATTGCAATACTACACTGATTGAAGAGTTGGAGCCATTGACTGAAAAGGTTTTGGAGGGGGATTATGCGGCTTATCTTATGAGTGCATCCGATGAGATTGAGTCGAAAATTTTGGAGTCTCTCCTTGAAGCCAACGAAATACCTGTTCTGAAAAAATATAAGGAAGCGGGTTCCTATATGAATATTTATATGGGTATGACAGTGACCGGCATTGACTTGTATGTACCCCATAGCCTTCTTCCAAAAGCGCAGGAGCTTGTCAGCGACAGCCAAAAGGAGCAAGCACAACCTGTGGAGGAGGAACAGGATCAATCCTATCAGCAGGATTTTTTAAAGAGACGTAGGAGAAAGGTGTGGCTATTGCTTGCCATTTTGCTGTGGTCAAGTATTTTGGGGGGCATCTTCTTGGGAATATACTATATGGGAGAAGTTTTTTAACCGGTATATTGCCGGGTCATAGATTTTAATTATAAGGGGTGAAGGGCGTGAAAAAATTTCTAGGACATGTTTTGGCATTTTTGCTTGGAATTTTACCTGCATTTTTCATTGTATTTAATTCTATTTTTTCGGACAGCAGCGGTTCTGTTTTGGAGCGGCTCTTTACCTTTGGCTTGGTCATACTGGTATATGGAATATTGGGTTTTATTTTTGGGTTTATAAGTTCTGCGGAGACATGGAAATGGGGTATTTCTCTTAGTTTGCCTGCAGTTTTCATCGTACTTCTCTATTCGTCAAAGGAACTTCAGAATCTATTGTTCAATATTTTTTATGGAGTTCTTTGTATTGGGGGAGGATGCTTATTTTCCGGTCTGGGTGCCAGGCTAAAAACAAAATTAAGATAAGAAAATAAGGAAGGTTTGTTGGATGTGGATAAAATTGGAATATATAGGGATTTAATTAGAGCTTTTAAAGAGTAAAGCCTTCCGAGCTTGCTAATAACGCATATACGGGAACGGAGTGAAAAGTATAACCTGTTGATAAAAAGGTGGATAATGTGGATAAAAATGAAAAATTATCCAATATTATATATGGAATTTAATGAAGTGATGTAATGACCCTACAATCAATCTCATATAAATCTAATATTAATGATTTATATGAGGTTTTTTTATGCTTAATTATATATGGTTTGGGATGCTGGCAATAGGCTTTATTGTAGGAACATTGAATGGAAGAATTGAAGCGGTGACGAAGGCTCTGATTGATTCATGCAATTCTGCAGTGACGCTTAGTATCGGACTGCTCGGAATTATGTGCCTTTGGACGGGCTTGATGGGAGTTGCGGAACAAAGTGGACTTGTACAATATATTGCAAAAATAGTCCGGCCGATAATGCGGTTTTTATTTCCGGATATTCCTAAGAAGCATCCTGCTATAGGTGCCATGGTTATGAATATGGTTGCCAATTTCCTAGGGCTTGGGAACGCGGCGACTCCCCTTGGGCTTAAAGCAATGGGGGAATTGCAAAAATTAAATACGAAAAAGGATACGGCTACCGACTCTATGAGTATGTTTCTTGTACTCAATACTGCCGCAATCCAGCTTATTCCTGCAACCATCATTGCGGTACGGGCTGCATCCGGATCAACAAGCCCTGGAGAAATTATTGGGACTGTATGGGTTGCGTCTATTTGTGCAACCATTGCCGGGATTATTGCAGTCAAGATATTATCTATCCGTTCTAAGAAGAAACTGAGGTGACCTATGGAAATCGTAAAATCATTGTCGACCTATGCTATTCCCGCAATTATATTCATTATTCTTGCAGTGGGAATGTCCAGAAAAATAAAAGTTTATGAGGTGTTTGTAGATGGTGCAAAGGAAGGAATTACTACAGTTGTGCGCATTCTCCCATCTCTCGTTGGGTTACTGGTTGCGGTAGGAGTGTTTAGAGCGTCCGGCGCCTTGGATCTATTAATATATGCAGTAAAGCCCCTGGCCCTTCTGTTCGGTATTCCTACTGAGGCTTTACCACTGGCTTTTATGCGGCCCATCTCGGGAAGTGCATCACTGGCGATTGTGTCAGATACTATCAGCACCTATGGCCCGGATTCGTTTATCGGAAGAGTTGTTTCAACCATGATGGGTTCTACCGAGACGATTTTTTATACCTTGACAGTTTATTTTGGTGCTGTGGGTATTAAAAATATACGTTATACTCTGGCTGCAGCGCTTATTGCCGACCTGGTGAGTGTGATCGTTTCTGTTTGGATTTGTACAGTAGTTTTTGGCCGATAACTAACATTTTTTATTGTGTTTTAAATATTTTGGAATTGAGTTGGACATAATGAGTTTATACTGATTTAAAAGGACGATAATAGAATGGACATTACAAAAGACATCAGAAGTGATTTACAAAGCGCTGAATTTAGAGTTTCCGGTGTACCTGGTATTGAACTAATTGAAAGACAACTTTATGAGGAATTGGCAGACAGTAAAGGGACGGTCCGGGAAATGTGCAGTCACATATTGGATGCGGGCGGAAAAAGGATAAGGCCTCTTTTAGTCCTATATTCCGGGCTTTTATTTTCAACGGTAAGCAATGAGCTCCTTAAAGCTGGTGTAGCAGCTGAATTGATACACATGGCTTCACTGGTTCATGATGATATTATTGATAAATCCTCTATTAGGAGAGGCAGGATATCTATTAATGAGAAGTGGGACAGCCATTTTGCAGTGCTCTGCGGAGATTACTTATTTTCCAAGGCTTTTGGAATTTTATCAAAAAATAGACTTATGGCCAGTATGGATTTAATGGTTGACTCTATTCAAAATATGTGTCACGGGGAGATCTTTCAAGCAGGAGAACGGTTTAACACCGAAATTGGTTTAGAAATATACTATGACCGGATTTCTAAAAAAACGGCAATTTTTTTGGAAAACTGCTGCAAGGTAGGCGCGCTGATCGGCGGGGCGGATGAGGAAAGAGTACGGGGCTTGGGTGCGTATGGTCTGAATTTAGGCATTGCATTTCAGATGATTGACGATATTTTGGACTTTTGCGGCTGCCCGGAAAAAATGGGGAAGCCTAAAAGTGAGGATCTTCGGCAGGGACATATTACCATGCCGGTTATTTTTCTTTTGGATGATCCCAGGTACGGTACTTGGTTGAGAGAATTGATCAGACAGAAAGCTTTTGACGATGAGACGCTGGACAATTTATTAAAGGCATTGAAGGAAACCGGAGCGATCCAAAGATCTTTCGATATTGCAGGGGTGCATATTGAAAAAGCAAAACAATCTTTAGACGGCTTCCCGCCATCGGAATACCTGAATTTTCTGCATGAACTTGCCGAGCTCCTTCGTACCAGAATGAATTAATACAGGAGGACTGAAGTTTCCAAAGGACTTTGGTCTTTTTTAATGTTAAGGAAATTGCAGTATTCTATATGTTTTATTCCTATGACTAGCACTAAATAAGCTGTTCTGTATTATAAGGAATATGAATCATTTCCCAACTAGCCAATGGAGTACATTAAATAACAATTCAAGCAATTGTCCCGAGGAATATTTAATAGTTAAAATAGAGTAGATGGAAAAGTTTGACCGAAAATCAGGTTAAACGGGTAATCATTCTTCAAAGCGATAAGTAATGCGTGGTTAAAAGGAAGGTTTGATAAGCCTTCCTTAATTAAACAAAGCGGAGAAGAATTGATAAATATTTATTTAATTTTTATTTTTATTAGGAGGTTAGTATTATGTGGAGAAAGAATTCAAAGTTCTTAAAATTCGGGATTTTTTTCCTGGTTTTAATGGTTGCATGTGCAAACATCATTTCCTTTCCCGGACTTAGCACAGAAAGTACCAAGGTATCAGCCGCCAGTACACTCCCTACACATCTATTAACAGGCTACTGGCACAACTTCGACAACAAATCCAAATGCTTGCGTTTAAGGGATGTTCCTACTACTTACACGATTGTATGTATATCCTTTGCTGACGCTGTAGCCCCAACAGGTTCAATCACCTTCAAGCTGGATTCCACCTTGTCAAATTTGCTGGGTGGATACACTGAAGAAGAGTTTATTCAAGACGTTAAGTTACTTCAGTCTCGTGGACAAAAAGTAATTATTTCTGTGGGTGGAGAAGCTGGTAACGTTACAGTAAGCGATTCTACACATGCAGCAAACTTCGCAAACAGTACCTATGCGTTAATGCAAAAATACGGATTCGATGGAGTGGATATTGACCTGGAGCATGGTATCAATGCTGCCGCTTTGACTACAGCGCTGCGCAGCCTGTCCAGCAAGGTAGGTCCTAGTCTTATCATTACAATGGCGCCGCAGACCATCGATATGCAGTCAACCAATACACAATACTTTAAATTGGCTTTAAATATTAAAGATATCCTCACCATTTGTAATATGCAGTATTACAACTCAGGAACCATGAACGGTTATGATGGAAAAGTATATGCGCTGGGTGATGTAGACTTCCTGACTGCGCTAGCTACTATCCAGTTGGAAGGCGGTCTGCGCCCTGATCAGGTAGGATTAGGCGTGCCGGCGGTACCGAGAGCAGCTGGTTCAGGTTATGTAGATCCTAAAATGGTAAATGATGCATTGGATTGCTTGGCAACAGGCAAAAAAGTTGGAGATTTCACACCGCCGAATAAATATCCAACCATCCGCGGTGCGATGACTTGGTCCATCAACTGGGATGCTACCAATAACTACAACTGGTCAAACACCATTTATAATCATATGAAGGGGCTTCCTGGCGGATTGGATACACCTGTACCTACATCCACACCGACACCGACACCATCAACTCCACCTCCGGGAATTACACTTTCAGGATATGTGGATACAGCTCTCGATTATCCCCAAACATCAGCAGTAGCAAGTCTTATGAAGTCGGGCTTTAAAGTAGACGTAGCCGGCACAACCCATTCTGCTGTTACAGATAATAACGGATACTTCAACATTCCCGGGATTACTGAAAAATCTGCAGGTTATACGTTGAAAATAAGTAAAAAAGGTTACCTGCCAAGGGAAATTAATGTATCCGGTACTAAGTCCCAAATGGTAGGAACTCCTACGGCACCTGTTAAAATGTGGATTGGCGACTTTAATAACGATGGTGCTATAAACATGAGTGATATTGTTGAATTGGTCAACTATTTCAATACCGCGCCGGGAGATGGAAAGTACAATGCCGACTTTGACTTGAATAAGGACAATGCAATAAATATGACAGATATACTGATTATTATCGAGCACTTTAATACAACAACAGTCAATTATCCAACCAATGATTTTGAAATCAAAGTGATTACCGATCCAATCGGCGGCACCAGTACACCAAAACCAACAAATACACCGACTCCGACACCGGATAACGGGATTAAAGAATGGAGTTCGGATAACGTATCCTATAAGTTGGGTGACAAGGTTAGTTACCAAGGTTCTATTTATGAATGTACATATGCTCACAGTTCCAATACTGCTTGGACACCGGTTGCAGCAGGTACCCTATGGAAAAAAATATAATTGAGTTTGAATAAAACTATAAAAAAAGAAGTGCTCACCAGACCAGCACTTCTTTTTTATAGTAAAAACAAAAGTTATACAGTCATCATATCTTTGAAGATGTAACCTATAGATTGATCTCAATGGGATATTTGCCTTTGAGTTCATTTACTTTGGATTGATAAAGTTCATTTTGTTTTTGAGCCATGATTTGGCTCACAATTTGGTCTCTTACCTGATCCACAGACTTTACGGCTTCATCTTTTTTATCCTCCACCATAATGAGGTGGTAACCGAATTGGGTTTTTACCGGGCTGCTTATTTCTCCCTTTTCCATTCCAAAAGCGGCCTTTTCAAATTCCGGCACCATTCTTCCCGCGGAGAAATAGCCAAGACTGCCGCCTTGTTTACCCGAAGGGCATTTTGAATATTCTTTTGCAGCGTCACTAAAAGATAAGCCGTTTTCAATTTCCTTTGCAATGTCTTGAGCTTTTTCAAGTTCATCTACCAAAATGTGGCTGGCGCTCACACTTGCGGGTGCTGAAAATTGGGACTGATTGGCCAAATAGTAGGCAACAACTTCGTTTTCGCCAACAACTGCACTGTTTAAAACTTTGTTTAATGCGTATTGTTTTAAAATATTTAATTTAGCTTTTTCGATTTCCTGAAGAAATTCCTCTTCCTTATCAAAAGCGTTTTCAACAGCATCAAGATAGAAAAGTTCCTGATTTACAAGTTCCCGTATTAAGTTTTTCATTCCTTCTTCCGATTTAAACTGTGCAGCTGTCTGAGGTGCAAGATTTTGAAGTATCATATTTACATCATCTGTGGTAATTTGACGGCTTCCGACAACCGCCAATACTTTTGTTTTATCCATTTTGTTAATCTCCTTTAAATATATACTCTTGTCATCATAGCAGAAAAAAGTACAGTATGTCCATTGAAAGTTAAAAGATGGGCTGTAAGAAAAATATGTGTTCTGAAAGATAGGGAAAAAGAAACGGTTCCCATAGGAAACTTGCCTGTAGGAGTGGTATATGGCATCTCCCGAAAGCGGTAAAGCTTGCAAACGCTTTTTGGTATATTATATAATTAAACCTCATACAATTTTACATCGATATGGAATCGGGTCTATAGCGAAGTAATCGAAAAGTGCTGCTTGGGGCCATATTATGACAATATGTTGATAAATGTTGAAAAATGTATTATAATATATATTAGTAGATAATATTACCTGGTAATAAAAACAAAATAATGTGTTCTGCCTATTGTTTAAGGAGGTAGAGGGTATGAAAAAAGGTGTTTTGATTTCAACGAAAAACGGGAAAAGAGTCGTTGAAGGATTGGGGTACTATGAACCGAGAAAGATAGAAGATCTTAAGGAACTTGTAAAAAGCTGCGTAGAGAAGTATGGCAATGCTGTTGGATTTAAATTTAAGGGTAGAGATGGTAACATTGTAGGCAAAACCTATTTGGAATTTGACAGGGATATTGACTGTCTTGGAACGGCCCTTTTATCCATGGGACTGAAAGATGCGAAAATATCTATTATTGGCGAGAACCGGTATGAATGGGGCGTTTGCTACCTTTCGGTTGTTAATGGAACGGGAATTGCGGTTCCACTGGATAAGTACCTTCCCAAATCGGAGATAGTCAATTTGGTTGAGCGGGGAAAAGTAGAGGCGATTTTCTACAGTCCCGCCTTTCACAAAATAATGCAAGAGATTGCAAAGTCCGACAGTACCATCAAATATTTTATCTGTATGGAAAATATAGAGAAAACAGATAAAGAAGATTCCAGGTTTCAGGCACTGCCTGAGCTTATTAAAAAAGGTAAGGCATTACTCGACAAAGGAGATAGAAGCTTTGCAGACATTTCCATTGATAAAAATAAAATGTCTATTTTGCTTTTCACGTCGGGTACAACTAGCATGGCAAAGGGTGTTATGCTGTCACATGCCAACGTAGCATGTAATGTTACAGCCATCACTTCTGCCATATATATAGATTCCAGAGATGTATACCTTTCACTGCTGCCGCTGCATCACACTTTTGAAAACACGGTGGGATTTTTGTTTATGGTGCACAGCGGAGTATGTATAGCTTATTGTGACGGTATTAAATACATTGCGCAAAACTTAAAGGAATACAATGTTTCCATACTTGTTGCGGTTCCTGCAATATTTGAAGCTATGTACAGAAAGCTGACCGAGGGGATTCAAAAGTCCGGCAAGGCAAGGTTGGTAAGCTTTCTTATAAAAATTTCGGATTTACTTCGTGCAGTTGGCATTGATATAAGAAGAAAGCTGTTTAAAAATATATTTAAGCAGCTTGGACCTGGGCTGCGGCTGGCAGTATCCGGTGCTGCGCCTTTAGACCCTGAAGTAATTACTGGATTTGATAAAATCGGATTCAGATTGCTGCAGGGGTACGGACTTACCGAGACTGCACCTGTGGTGTGCGCAAATAATGATTTTGTAAACAAGCCTGGAACTATCGGGTATCCTTTGGCCGGTATCGAAGTAGCGATCGATTCACCGGACGAAAACGGCATGGGTGAAATCATTACCCGGGGTGGAAACGTAATGCTTGGATATTACGAAAACCCTGAAGCAACGCGTGAGGTAATCGATTCGGACGGGTGGTTTAGAACCGGAGATTTAGGAATCATTGATGAGGATGGTTTCATCAAGATAACCGGACGTGCTAAGTCGATGATTGTATTGACTAATGGTAAGAAAGCTTTTCCGGAAGAATATGAGGTGCTTCTCAATAATATCCCCGGTGTCAAGGATTCCTTTGTATGGGGAAACAGCGCACCGGACGGCGATATACAGGTATGTGCTGAATTGGTAATTGATAAGGAGAAGTTGATGGAGGATAACAGCCAAATGCCTTCTGAGAAAGAACTGGCTGCAAAGTTTGATAATGCCATTCGTGAGATAAACAAAAGCATTCCCCAGTACAAAATAATCCGGTACTTTGTAATGACTTATGAAGATCTTATCAAGACGACAACACTTAAGATTAAAAGGCCTCAGGAGCATGATAAGTTAAGAGGTAAGCTGGACTCCGCCGGCCTGGATATGAGAAAGGCATCTGGAAAGGTGATAGAAAAGCTTCTTTGAAAAGAGGTTACCCATAGCAAATAGAAAAAGCTGCCTTAAAGGCGGCTTTTCTATTGTGTGACTGTTTCAAATTATACAAAAATTAGATTATTGCTCTTTATGTTATTATTTGATAAAGTTTAAGTACTTGGTATTCTTATGTCCACAACTATAGTTCTTTTCTAGTTCTCTTCAGTGATAAAAAAATAAATGGGGGTCGTATACTTATGAAAAAAGGCAGTATAAAGAGCATTGCTTTGGCAGTATTGATTTCTTTGTCTACAGCATCGTTTACTGCATGCAGTACAAAATCAGCTCCTGCAGCCGGAATACAAAATCCACCCAGCGCCAGTGCTACTGCGGGTGTGGAAGGTGATTCGAAAAATACTCCGGCGGCCACACCTACCGACTCTGCCGCAAATGGAGATCTTCCGTTTAAAAATGCAGATAAGAAAAGAGTCAAGGCAAAGGGGTTATACCTTACAGCTACGTCAGCGGGTTCAAGGTTGAAACACTATATTGATCTCGCAAACACAACTGAAATCAACACCTATGTAATTGATGTCAAAAATGATTATGGTAATGTATGTTACAATTCCGAAGTTCCGTTGGCCAAGGAAATAGGGGCCATTGATGTAAGATTTGACGGAGAGAAGGTTATAAAGGAACTCCATGATAACAATATCTATGCCATTGCAAGAATTGTAGTTTTTAAAGATCCTATTTTGGCTAAAAATAAGCCTGAAATGGCAATCAAAAATAAAAGCGGCGGGCTCTATGTTCATAACGGGATGAACTGGGTAAATGCCTATAATAAAGAAGCCTGGAAGTACAGCATCGACCTGGCAAAGGAAGCGCTGAAAAAGGGCTTTGATGAAGTTCAATTTGACTATATCCGCTTCCCGGACGGTAGAAAAAGTGAAATGGTATTTGGAGATACAGGCGGTAAGGAAAGGAATGAAACAGTCAACGCATTTTTGGCATATGCAAGAGAGCAATTGCCGGAAGCCATCATATCCGGTGACGTGTTTGCAATTATTTGTGAAAGCCCTGGGGATACCGAAGGTATAGGGCAGGTTTGGGAAGAAGTGGGCAAGAACCTGGATTATATTTACCCGATGGCCTACCCATCCCATTATGCATTGGGACAGATTATCAATAAGGTGAAGTTCCCCAAGCCTGATTTGGACCCTTATGGTGTTATCAAGAATACACTTTTAAAAGCTAAAGCAAGATATGAAAAAATAGAGGGACATAAGCCGATTTTAAGAACTTATCTGCAGGACTTTACTGCAACATGGATTGGTAAAGGAAATTGGCAGTATTATGAAGATGAACAGGTGAGGCAGCAAATCCAGGCAGTTTATGATGCCGGTTACGAAGAGTGGATCTTATGGGATCCGATGAATAAGTATAGAGAAGGTGCTTTTAAGAAGGAATAGTTTATTAAAGATGGTTTATAAGGGAATAAATAATAATAAAGCAACAGACCGGTTCAAATTGAACCGGTCTGTTGCTTTTAGAGGGTTTCCAATATCTCAGCAGTATATTTTCTTTTGGCAGCCAGGTAAAACAGAACCTGAAAAATGAAGTAACCTGCTACTACAACGGTGGCATTGAGCATGAAGTCCTGTATGACCCTTTCTCCCCCCACCCAGAATGTCATGAAGTATATGAATGAATACCCCAGGATGCTTCCAAAGATCAGCGGAGTAAAGAAAGTAAGCTTTAATTCCTTTGCTATGATTCCGGATGCCTCATTTTCTGTAATTCCAAGTTTGTATAGCTTGAAAAATTTAGCCTTGGTACCGGTGAGCTCGGTATATTGCTTGAAGTAGAGGATGCTGCCGGCTGCGATGAAAAAAAGGATTCCCATTGCAGTGGTCACAAATATGAAGAGTGAGTAGCCCTGCTTCAAACCCTTATAAGCATCCAGTCTGGAAGCGACCTTAAAGAGCTTGCTGTCAGCTTGGGCTGGCAAAAGGCTCTTTTGGTTTACATTGGTTAGGGTACTTTTTAAATCTTCAAAAACACTTCCCGTTTTCTCCCAGTTTTTGAAGTTGAAAATGTGGAATATGCCCATGTGTTCTTGACTTACTTTATTATAAATTTCATTATAGTCCGCGTCATTAAGTACAATGCCGGAGCTTGACGGGTAAACAGCACCTCCTGTTACCCATTTTAAGTGAAGGGAGTCCTTCACCAGAAAACGAAAATGCTTATCTCCTCTGTAGAGGGAAATGCTGGTTGAAGGTCTTATTCCGTGATATCCAGGCTCCCAGGCTGTTATAACATTAACGGCCTGACCCCTTGGAATTTCGAGAGTACCCGCGGTAGCGGCATTGTAAATACTTTGGGAGATAACCGGTTTTGAGTGTAGTAGATCATATTTATCAACATCCCCATCCATTAAAAGAGAAATAAATTTTATTTCCTTTTGGCTGGTTATTTCAGTACCTGCTTTGGCGAGGATATTTTTCAATTCATCGGGTGAAATCTTATTTACTTCTCCTATTTGCGCATATTCTATGTGGTTGGGCTGGCTCATTTCCGCAATGCTTTTAGACAGGCTTAATAGAGAATAGGGGGAAGCAACCAGAAAAACAATCATGGAGCTTAATATACTGAGGACAAAGATGATTTTTTTATTTTGGTTGAATTTGTGGCCGATCTCGGTTGCAACCAATAGGTTTTTATAATAAAGGTCCTTTCTCTTTCGTAAAATCCCTATACAGGTTTTTCCTAAAGACGCAATGGTGATATATATCCCGGCAAAGCTAATAAGAAAATAGGACATAATTGCGGCATTATTTGATTTGAGTGTATTGTTGCGGGTGATGATGCCCAATAGAGTAAAGGAGAAGATGATTAGAAAGACTCCTAAAATACCTCCGGTAATACTGGGGTTTGATGCTGCATTTCCTTTCCTTGCTTTCCGCAATAAATCAGAAATATCCAAGTTGCGGGTTGAAAGTCTTCCGAGTACTATAACACAGGTAAAGATGGCAGCAAACACAAGAAGGGTTATGGCAAAACACTTATAATTGAGTGAATACCCGATTCCATCCATATCCAAAAGCTTTAGCACGATCATTTGAAAAAACCTGGAAAATATGAGTCCTGAGGCGAGCCCGGCAAATAGGGAAGAGAGGATAATCAAGAGGTTTTCCAATAAAATGATTTTGCGGATGTCACTTTGACTCATTCCCAGTGTCATGTAAATCCCAAACTCTTTATGCCTTGATTCTATAAACGCTGAATGTGCATAGTTGATGAAGAAAATGGAGAATAAGGCCACTGCGACCATGGCAATGTTAAAAATCAGTGTTACCATACTGAAATCTTCTCTATTGCTAAGGTCTGAATTAAAACGCAGGGTTGAATACATAAAAAAAATCATAATGGAAAAGCTGCTGCACAAAAAGTACGACATATACTTTTTAAGCTGTGTTTTAAAGTTTTTCAAGGCAATATCCCTAAAGGTCATTTTTTTCACCTCCCAAAACGGCAAGGCAATCTAAAATACGGTCGAAGAATTCCTGCCGTGAGGCTTTTTTTGTTATCTCCATGTAGACTTTCCCATCCTTGATAAAAATAATTCTTTTGCAAAAGCTTGCCGCAAAAGGATCGTGTGTAACCATAAGAATGGTACTGTTCCGTTCGGTATTTATTTTCTCAAAACAATGCATCACTGCCTTTGATGATTTAGAATCCAGATTTCCTGTAGGCTCATCTGCAAAGACAATGACAGGATCATTGACAAGGGCACGGCTGACAGCCGTTCTCTGCTGCTGGCCTCCGGAAACGCTGTAGGGATACTTGTTCGCAATTTCATAGATTTCAAATAAAGACATGATTTCTTTGGCTTTGGCTTCCATTTCATCCGGCTTCCTTTTGTCCAGGATCATGGGAAGCATGACGTTTTCTTTAAGAGTCAAGCTGTCTAGAAGGTTAAATTCCTGAAAAACGAATCCCAGCTTTTGCCTTCTAAATAGAGCCAATTCATTTTTGCTGAGGGAAGCGATATTTCTTCCGGAAATTTCAACGGTTCCGGTGGTGGGCTTTCCAATACCGCTTAATATGTTTAAGAGGGTTGTTTTACCGCTGCCGGATGGCCCCATCACACCCACAAATTCGCCGCTTTCAATTTCTATTTGAACCCCGTTTAGCGCATGGGTAGAATTGGCATCTCCTTTTCCGCCGTATATTTTAGTAAGATTTTTTGCACTCAATACATTCATAAGCTACCTCCGGTTTGATATGTTTATTTGAGTTACTTTATATTTTTATTGTAAGGCAGCTTGGTACTTAGAACCATCGATCTCAATGAAATAACCTTACAGTTTTGAAAGGTAGGTTATTTTGGCTTCGGTTCCGTATCCGGACCGGGATGTAAGACTTATCCGGTGGCCAAGTTTTTCTGCAATCATAGCACAGATATAAAGCCCGATACCGGTGGCATTTTTGTATCTTCTACCGTTTTCACCGGTAAAGAAGGGCTCAAATACACGTTTAATGTCGTATTCGGGTATGCCTATGCCCTCGTCTCGGATAGTGAGAATAACAGTATCATTTTGGCATTCGATCGAAAAATATATATTTTTTGGAGCATCTCCACTGGAAGAATACTTAATAGCATTGGAGATGATTTGATCAAGCATGACTTCATTCCACTTTCCATCGGACAGGACCCGCACGGATTCTAAAGGCGGGTCAAACTTGGGGAATACTTTGCTATAGATAAACTGTTTTTTCCGGTTATTGATCATTTTTTTTAAAGAGGTGACCAGGTCTATAGGTTCGGGTGCATAATCCCTTGAAAAGTCTTCAAGCCTTAAAATGCTTAAAACCTGTTCCAAATTGTTTAAAAGTCTCTGGTTTTCCTCATTAATATCATGAAGCGTGTCCGGTGCAACCGTTTCACCGGATAAGGACTTTTGAACAATCAGATCGATCACTGAAACGGGAGTTTTCATATTGTGAATCCACTGGGAGATAAAGTGCTTTTTTTGCGTATTTTCCAGTTGGATGTGGTGTATCTTTTCCAGATAGCTTTGGTGCAAGGTTGTGATGAGATTGCTAACTTCCTTTTGCTCCTGAGTGGAAGGGGAAAGGTCGTAGTTAACATTGTCAATACACTTTATTAAACGGGTATGGAAGGTATAAAATTTAAAAAAGCTTACTGCCATGAAAATGAGGTAAAGAAAGGCGGAAAGTAAAGCCGGGTACAGGATTTCAACAGAACTTTGGGTTGACAGATAATAAAAAAGGGCAATGACAAGGGTATTTAGAAAAAAGAAAAAAGTAAAACCTAAACGGTCTTTTAGGAAGTTCATCATTATTTTTTTATCCATGAGATACATCCTCCATAGAGGTTGTATCCAACAGGTATCCCGCCCCCCGTTTGGTTTTGATTACATCGGTGATACCCAACTCACCCAGTTTGCTTTTTACCCGCGTTACATTGACAGTGAGGGTGTTGTCATCTACAAAGGAACTGTCATCCCAAAGTTCCGCCAATAGGTCTTCTCTTGAGACAATTTTATTTTTATTTTCCAAAAGCTTTTTTAAAAGCTTCAATTCATTTTTGCTAAGCTCAATAGATAGGCCCTTATACTGCATTTTGAAACTGCCCTCATCCAGGGTTAAGCCTTCAGCCTGAGGGGCTTTGGTATCCTGGACGGAATATTCGCCGTAAACCCTTCTCAATGCAGCCTTAACCTTGACAATCAGAAGTTCAATACTGAATGGCTTTATGACATAATCATCCGCACCCAGTTCAATACCCATGACCTGCTCCATTTCACTGTTTCTTGCAGATACTATTATGATAGGGATGTTCGACTTCCTTCTTAGGATTCTGCAGAGGTAAAAGCCGTCGAAATAGGGAAGGTTTATATCGAGAAGCACCATATGCGGTTTTTCTCTTTCAAATTGATCCTCCACATTTTGAAAATCTTCTACACACACTGTATTGTAACCATACTTTTTAAGGCAGTCTTCCATCAGATTTTTAAGTTTTTCATCATCTTCGATGATCATAATTTTGAACACCATTAAACAACACCCCGCAAAAAAGGATATAAGTAAGAGCAAAAGGAAGAATCAGGATTCATCTTTGACAATCACCCGGGTAAACTTTTAGTAAGTCGAAGGATGAAAAGTATTGCACATTGTCCCGGTTTCTTTCATTATATCAAATTTCACTATACAAAACCTCATTTGATTTTTCTCTTAAAATAAAAAGTTATCCTTAAGATGGCTCAGGCTGTTAAACCAAATTATTAGGTATTGGATCAGCAATTAGTATACACTAATATAATTTATGGTAAAACTCCTTGATAACAAAGAAGTATAATATGCAGACAATATGTAAAAATTAGTACAGAAGAAAGTTATTAAAGGGGATTTTTTATGAATAATCAAGTTATATTATGGACTTTAGGAATAGTGCCTTGGTTACCAATGTTTTTTATGAAAAAAGAAAATTTAAAGAGGTTTATGCCAACGGCTTTATTATCTGTAATAATGAGTTTATTAGTAGTACAAATAGGTGAAGTATTGGAATGGTGGGTCTTTAAAGAATACGCGTATCCATTACGCAGTCCTTCTTATGTGTATAGTCTAAACCCCATTATAACTATATTAATTTTTCGATTTACATATAGGCGAATTTGGTTATACTTAGTTATTGATGCTATAGCTAATTTAGTATTTTCTTACCTGTATATCGGTTATTTTTTAACAATCAGGGGCATAGTTCAATATTTAAAGTTTGGTGCGATGCATGTATTTATAATAACTACAGTTATGGGAGTTTTGTTATATTGGTATCAAATGTGGCAGGAGGGTATCTTTGTTCGGATTAATAAAGATGGGTTATAGAAAGATGATCTTAAGACACAAAGTTATCCGTACTTACAAATTCATACCCTGTTAAATCATATTTAATCTCTTTTAACATTTCGTAAGCCCCTTAAAGAGGTTATTTTACTATACAATGATGCTTGCGTACCTTGGTAATTAATTGATAAAGGCTGCTGGACATATTATGAATGTCATCAGCCTGAGCCATCCTTAAGATGGCTAAAAAAAAATCGATGACTTTGTAAGTTTGGTATTCATAACCTAAACCGGTA
>JAOABQ010000102.1 GCA_026418275.1 Clostridia bacterium | reverse complement strand
AGATGTGTATAAGAGACAGGGCCTACAGGGTGACGACGGGTATCGCCAGGCTGTCCAAATACGATGGTATGGTTTCGGGGGATAACTATACCTTCATGAGTACAGGTGACGGCAAGTACATATTGGCTTTGAGCGATGGGATGGGTTCGGGGCAGAAGGCCGCAACCCAGAGCAGGGCTACCATAAGCCTTCTTGAACAGTTCATGGAGTCGGGCTTCGACAAGGATATAGCGGTAAAGCTTATAAATTCGATCTTTGTGCTGAAATCCAGTGATGAGACCTTTTCAACCATTGATCTTTCGGTTATAGACTTGTTCAGCGGGGAAGTTGAATTCGTTAAAATAGGCGCGGTATCTACATTCATAAAAAGGGATGATAGTGTGGATTTGATAAAATCCGTTTCACTGCCTGTGGGTATATTAAGCAACGTAGAGCTGGAGCTTGTGCATAAAAAAGTCAAAAGCGGAGATTTCATAATCATGATGACCGACGGAGTTGTGGACTCCTTTAAAGGTTATGAAGATGCCGAAGGGGAGCTGAGAGCATTGATTAACGGAATCAGGAGCAGAAATCCGCAGGAAATTGCCGATCTGATAATGGATGAAGCCTATAAGAACTGCAACAGCGTACCCATCGATGATATGACAGTCCTTGTCGCAAAGATTTGGGAAGGAATTTAAATAAGGGGTTTAAGGGGAAAAATGAATAAAAAGCAGTGCTTTTTATTCATTTTTCCCCTTTCTCCTTCCTTATGTATAATTCCCACAGTTTTAACATAAACTACCCTTGAATAAACATACCCTGGAGGGTTTATATGGTAAATGGAAACACAAAAAGGATAGTTGTCATAAAGGATATACCTTCAAATATAATTGAAGAAGCAATTTTGATACTAAAATGTGACCCAAGCCCTAAAAATACAAAGGCTTCACCGGAAACGCAGGCTAAAAACAGGAAAAAGGAAAATGACTACCTGCTGAAGGAAGCAGAATTAATAATAAATGACTATATCAAGCAAAATAAAGTGCAGGATGCACAGAAGGTTACTCCCAAGGAAACCCGCAGTCCAAAGAAAAGAAGGATTATGACAAATACCTTTATAAATGCAGCACTGATAGGCAGTATTGTATTACTGATTTTTCTGATAACCAAGGTTATTTAACATACATAGATTAAGAAACTATTTACCTATATTAAGTAACTTAAAAACTTTTATGGGTGGAGCATGGCTCCAAGGAATCCAATGGAACATTGGCAGGCGGTTTACAATATGGTTTTAACCATAACAAAATTAAAACATATAGGATTTTCGGTGCATGCTCAGCATATACTGTAAAATCCTTTTAATTTTGTCCAAGTTTAATTATAGAATTGCATATGATAGAATAATATTAATTATTCTCTTATGCTATATAAAATGCAATAAGGATTTTACCCAGCATTTCTATTACATTGGTTTAACGTTGCGAAAATCAAATTTATCCGCGTGAAATCATTTTCGCAACATATATGGTTGAATATAAATTATAGAAATCGGAAGAAGCGGTGCGATGATGGGAAAAGCATGTATAGTAGAAGTCAGGGATCTCACGAAAAAATTCGGGCGGCTAACTGCTCTTGACAAGCTTGACTTCGATATTTTTGACAAGGAAATATTCGGCCTTCTGGGCCCAAACGGTGCGGGAAAATCTACATTTATAGCCGTATTGACTACCCTTTGCAAACCCACTGCAGGGGATATTTTGGTTAAGGGACTCAGTGTGACCCGTCAGGCAGCTAAAATAAAGAAAAGTATTGGTTTTGTGCCCCAAGACATTGCTCTATACCCTATGCTTTCCGGGCTTGATAATCTGAAGTTCTGGGCAGGTATATACGGACTTACAGGCGGCGAACGTAAAAAAAGAATAAATGAGGTTCTGGAGATAGTGCGGCTTGAAGACAGAGCCAAAGACAGGGTGGAGACCTATTCGGGCGGAATGAAAAGAAGATTGAATATAGCTGTCTCGCTGCTTCATCAGCCGGAATTGCTGATAATGGATGAGCCTACCGTGGGTGTAGATATTCAATCGAGAAAATACATACTGGATGCTGTAAAGGATATACGGGACAAGGGCTCTACCGTGGTTTTCACAAGCCATTACATTGATGAAATGGAATCACTCTGCGACCGGATTGCCATAATAAATAAAGGGAAAATAAGCTCAATAGGTACTGTAGAGGAGCTTTTACATAACTATGACAAGAACAACCTGGAAGAAATACTTTTGGGTTTATTCGATGAAGGAAAGACTGAAATATTCCATTAGCTTATTTTCAAAACCTAAAAAACAAGGTGTGCAGGGAACATCCGGGAGGCCACTATTCTCCTTCGATTAATTGGGTTTCTCCTATTTACCTCACCTCCGGTAGAGTATGAAAGGTGAGGGCGCGAGGGAAGGAGCCGGAGGATGGGTGGGGTAATAAAAGTATACAAATATCATAAGGAAGTGAATCTTATGCTTACAAAAAACAAAAAAATACTGCTAATAGCCTTAGGCGCAGTTTTCTTGATTGCAGCAGCATTCTCATCCTATTTCTTGCTTGTAAATAATAGATCTCCCCGCCAATTTTATCTGGAAGCGGAAGCAAGGAATTTTAAAAAATACGCCGACGGGCTCAAAGGCGGCTACCGAGATTTTTACGAAAGCCAAAAGCCCTATATGGAAAGCAATTATAAAAGCAGGCTGGAATTGACGGCTGATATCAGCTCTGAAAGCGATAAGCCTTTCGGTATTGCAAATTCAAAGACTATTTTTGACCTTTTGAGGAAATCCAAGCTTATAGTTGACTCCAACTATAGTCCAAAGGGAAACAAAAGCTTTACAAACCTTTCACTCCTACTTGAAAAGTCTCCATTTATTGACGCAGCTATATTTACAGATTCCGGAAGGATGGGCTTTACACTTCCCATAATGCTTCCGGATACGTATTTTACCTTTAATACTGACCGTTTGGGACAGGTATATGACAGGTATTTCACTAGATACAAGCTGCCGCCGATAAAGCCCGAAAGGCTTATAAAAAAAGTAGATATAGCGAAGGAATTTAAGTTCAGTGACGGAGAATTCGATAACATTATTAAGGAGTACGGCGATTTGATATCGGAATCCCTGGAGGAGCAGGATGTCAAATTCGGAAGGGATGTTCCTGTTAGTATTGCTGGAACTGACTACGGGGGCAGGGAACTAATCATAACCCTGAATGAAGAGAAATCAGAACAGCTTTTTAGAAAGCTTACCGATAAGATAAGCACTGACAGCGTATTATTAAAGCTGACCTATGGAAACTATGCAGGAATAATTAAAATGCTGGACGAAGCAGGGTTTTTCCAGCTTTTGGAGTTTATGGGGAGCCAGGGCAGTATTAAGGATGGAGAGGCATTAATAAGCAAGCTTAAGGATATAAGGGCTGTTAAAGACACTTCGGCTTTGATGGAAAGTGTCAAAAAGCTTCAGGCAGAAATGAAGCCCGGTGAACTCAAAATGGTACTTATTGTAGATAATAAAGGAAACATACTGGACAGGAATGTCAGCCTCGCCTTTACCGGCGAAGGTAATGCTAAATCAGCCTTTGAGATACATTCCGGTACCAGCGATTTAAGAAATGACGGTTTTAAAAATAGTTTTTGTACTCTTAAGTTTACTCAGACAAGTGCTGACAATCAGAAGCTGGAGCAGGAATGGAACTTTAGGACTAATATAACTCCTTCGGGGGCAGAGGGTAATGAGAAAGGCCGGCTTGAGCTTGGAATCCATACAAAGAAGAACGAAACGGCACAATCGGAGACAAAAGCCGTGCTGGATCTGGATAAAGCCATAGATGAGCTTACTTTAAAGGAAAATACCAGGGTAAATTACGATATACAGCTTTTGGCCTCCGGCTCGGAACCCGATACCTTGAAGGGTGAAATAAACACTTCAAGCTGGAAGAACAATAAAAGAAAGACTAGAAATTCAAATACCGTATTTACTATAACTGCAGAAATGCCGTCACAAAACCTTAAAAAAACCTCGGTTAAATTAGGGCTGGTGAAGGAAGACCGGCTTGATATAGGAGATTTTGATTTGCCGCAGATAACCGATGGGAATAGTGTTGACCTAATCAAAATAACCGATGCCGAATTGATAAAGGTAGAGAACAGGGGCTTGGCTTCCTTTGGGATTTTCTATCTCAAAAATAAGTCCATTGTGGATGCATTTTTACAGCAAAGATGAACAATGACTCAAGGGGTGCGGGTGTATGATTGTTTTTTTTACCTTGCTAAAAAATGACATGAAGCTGTTTTTTAAGGACTGGAAGGCGGTATTGTTATTACTGGTAATGCCTTTCCTTTTTATCAGCCTTTTTGCCTACGCCCTTTCTCCATACCTGGGAAAAAATAATTTTATAGACCCCTTTGCAGTCGCACTGGTAGATAAAGAGGATACGGTACAGACCAGAATGATTGCAAGGCAGCTTGACGATATAACGGTTTTCGATAAGGTGGTAAGAATACCTGAGAATGAAGCAAAGAAAATGCTTGCAGACAATAAGATTGCTGCTATCATAATAATCCCCGGCGATTTTTCCGAAAGCCTTTTAACCGGTAAAAACACACCGGTAACGGTGATTGGAAATAAGGCTATGCCGCTTCAAGCCACTGTAGTTAAAAATCTTATTGAAAGTGCGGCAAATCTCGTTACAGCCAGCCAAAGTGCAATAAATTCCATATATCACTACAATCAAAAGGCAGGGCTAAAGGGAGAGGAACTGGAAAATCAGTTCAATGAATCTACCATGAAGCTGTTTATAGAATCCTTAGCCAGGACGGAAATCTTTACTGAGGTAGAGGCGGGGCAAAGCCTTGACTTGACACCCTTTGAATACTATACCTCGGCACTCCTTGCCGTATTCCTCATGTTTGCAGGAATGCCGGGAATGAAAATGCTGGTATCCGAAAGAAGTCTATGTATTACGAGAAGAATGGCTGCCTCACCTGTTCGATGGTGGCAGGTGATAGTTTCCAAGTTTATTGTCTCTTCAGTACTCTGTGTAATGCAATTCCTGGTCGTCATTATCCTTACCTCCTTTGTATTTAATAATTATTGGGGCGCGCCTGTAAAAAGTATAATTATACTTTTTGGAGCTGTAATATTTGCTGTATCGGCATGGTCGATCTTTGTTGCAGCCATATCTAAAAGTCCTTCAACAGCAGACTTGATAGGTAACCTGGGAATACTCCTGATGGCGGTTTTAGGGGGAAGTATTTATCCTTTAACCACAATGCCGGAGTTTATAAGAAATCTAAGTAACCTTACAATAAACAAATGGGCTATGGAAGGATTTATGACAATCTTTTCGGGCAATGCTGCCGTAAGGGTGAATGAACAGGTGTATCACCTTTTGGGAATAGGTGCGGTTCTGCTTGTTTCAGCTATAGCTGCTATGAAAATCCGTAATGTAAATGGGGATTAGGTGAATAATCTCCTAGCAAAATAATAAAAGCACTGTGTAAGGGGTGAACAGTCCTTTTTATGAAATTATTGAATATAACCTTCTACAAATTGAAAATGATGCTGAGTGACAGGCTTTTTTTTGCTGCAATGATAATAATACCGATATTTATAATGTTTTCAGCAGGGTACGCAATCAAACAGGAGAAATTGGATATTATACCTGTTGCGGCGGTGGATGAAGATAAATCAAGCTATTCAGGACTGTTTTTAAAAAGATTTGGAGCAAAGGAAGGTCTTAAAATTGAACATACAGATAGAGCCAAAGCAGCTGAAATGCTTAGGAAAAGCAGGGTTGAAGCTGTTGTTGTCATAAAAGAAGGCTTTGAGGAAAAGCTGATTTCGGGAGACAAAAGTGAAGTAATTGATTTGATAAAGCAGCCTTCTACCCTTGCTACAGGATATATAGGGGAAGTGGCAGCAGGAGAGGTAATGCGGCTGGAGGCAAATAACCTTGCGGCAGACTGGGTTGTGAGACAGTATGAGAAGCTTAATAAGCCTGTTTCCGAAGGGCTTTATGACGAAGTTATACGCTATACCGATGCTCAATGGGAGCCTGTACCTCTTATGACAGTAGATTATATGGAAATGCAAGGGGATAAGCCTGTCGAGGTGCATAGAGTAACCCTGCCCGCAGCAACTGCATCTTCCATGGGAATTCTAGCAGTATTTATACTGATCTTTGTACTGTTCAATTGCGGGTGGCTGATAGAAGAGAAAAGAAACGGAACGTTAAAAAGACTGGTATCGGGTTATGGTGCCCTCGGGTATTCATTTTTAGGAAACATTCTTGCGTTATTGATTGCCGGAGCAGCTCAGATTATATTATTTGCGCTGGTAAGCGGCATCTTCTTCAAAATTGACCTTTTTCCCGATAAAAGGAGCTATATATTGCTGATGGTCTATTTACTTGCGGCGATATCCATTGGTCTATTCCTGTCGGCAGTATTGAAAACTACCACTCAGATGCAAGCCTTTGCACCGGTTTTTGCCCTTTTGACCGGCTTTATCGGAGGATGCTTCTGGAATTTCATAGATGTATCGGAACGGCTCAAACAATTGGCACTGCTGACACCTCAGGGCTGGGTACTGAAAGGTCTTGGCAGCCTGGCTGCAAATACAGGAGACATTGGGATGCCATTTGTAGTTTTAACCGGGATATCGGCTGTTTTACTTCCGATGAGTTACTTGCTGATTAGCCGGTCGGTAAGAGCGTAAGATAAGCCTGACGAAGGAATTTATAAAGTAAAGTGGCAGTCAAGGAACATAACTAACAAAGGATTTAAGGTAACTGTTGCAATTCTAAAATACAACCATGTAATCATTTTTTACAAGGATATTGTCTTTTACACTTATAATTTTATGGGGGAATTTCTTAGCTATATGGTACTCTTTCTCCACGAGGCCTTTCCAACTTGAAAAAGTAAATAACCGTACAAGGACATCTTCCTTTTCAAATTTAACAACAGGAGAAACATCTATTTTTTCTAAATCCTCAATGGATATTTTCAAAAATGTTTTATCGTAAATATCGCGAATAGAATCCTTTGTGCATAAAATATCTTTTTCAAAGTAATATGCATGCCAATCCAGCGAAAAACAATCAGCTAAAGTGTCCAGTACTGCAAACTGAAAGAAAGCCATCTTAGAACCGTCGGTTTTTATATGATTTATATAATCGTTCGCGTTAATAAAGTCCGGGATAGGTTTTATAGTTTTTGGTTGGTTAAAACCTTTAAAATTCCTGTACATTTCATCAAGGTCATAAGGCTTATTTTGAGCAAATATTATAGGATAGCTTCCTAAACTATCTTCATAATAGTAATAGTCAAGTTTCCAACCCTTTTCAAGGGTCAGCCTGTCTAGGACTGAAAAATATTCATTAATATCAAATGCAGCTTTGAGCGAACGTAATTCTGAACTATCTTTTGGAACGAAGGTTTTCTTCTGCAGGTTTTTCATTTGCATGACGATATTCCGGCATTGGTCAGGGGGTAACTCATCCTTTTTAATAAAGAGACTAACTGGATTAAAAATTGTTAGTGCTTTAACAGGTTGTATCAATTCATTAAGAACTAAAGCAACAAATAATACTATAAGGCATAGAAGTATTATATTTAACTTTAATAAAGTTCTTTTTGTAAATACCATCAAAATAATATGACCCTCCGTTACGGTGGAATCGGGCAAAACTAGCGTCTTTTATAATTCTATTATTTTGTTATATGGCCGTCAAGTTAATACGGCTTTGTTATTGTCTAAATCCCCCGCAAATAGCCCTTCCTTAGATAAGGAGGTGGGATGGGGAGCTTATATATAATATAGTATTATTAAGTTCAAATTTGAGGGCAGGATACAATTGAGAAATCGAAAAATTGTGTTATACTAATATGAGGTAATTCTAATATTGCTATTATTAAACCTAAAGCAGTAGAATATTATTGTTAAAGTAATGTCAAAAGGTAAATACTATTACTGCATTCTTAATATACCGGGATGCTTGGCAGATGCAGTAAAATGTTTAAAGGGGAAACTTTCAATGAAAAAAAAGATACTGGATATATTATTACTTCCCAAATCCTTTTATGAAAGGCTGACGGACAAGCGGGCTTTTTTGTACATAGGTATTTTACTTGTAGGTATCCGGGATATGGCAATGTGGATATTTGCAGGGAATACCGGGGTTTTTATCGATAAATCCCAGCCGGAGCTCTTAAGGAATATTGCGGTGTTGGCAATGTTTATAATAGTAATCGGGGCAATAGATGTACTGTTCTTTTCCTTGCCTGTTTTTGACGTTTTCAAATATTTTTACAAGCGAACAGGAGTACTTATTGATGGAAGAGGTTTAATAAAAGTACTTAAAATATATATTATTGCGAACTTGTTGGTTACTCCGGTAAATGCAGTAACATACATACTTGCACCGGAAATAACCCATTTGCTTGCTGAAACGACTACTTTGGCAATAGTGCTTCTGATTCTTATATGGGGCTCTATAATATGGTTCAATGGTGTTATAGTAAGGGGTTTGCTCATGGTATTCCGTTTTAATGAGAGGCTTAAAGGTATAGTATTCGCCGGTGTATTTATTTGGGGATACATGTTAAGCACTGCACTGGATTACATATTCCATCGGGTAGTAGGTGTTTTATTGAAATGATGAGTTTTTAAAGGCACAGGCAAATGTTAGTATAAAAAACAGATATGTCGGTTACCGTTATTTTCCCATGGCTCAGAAATGAGCCATGGGAAAATAACGGTAATATAATTTAGAGGAAGATTTGAAGGTCATTTATCACAATCTTTTAACAAACTGATACTGCATGTAGCCATCATTATATACATAAATGTCAAAAAGCTTCTCAATGCTTACTGGATTAGTAGCGTTGCCTTCCTTATACAGCTTTTTAAATATAGAATGGATAAGTTCACCGGTATTTGAAAAGCTAATTCCTGCAGTAACTTCAAAACGAAGTTGCGGAGAGTAATTGTTATCAAAATAGTCTGCTAATCCCTGCCAAACATTTCTGTACCCGTTTTTTGTGTATCTAATAATATGGAAATTAACTGTTGCAGTACCGGTTCCGGATTCGTCCATACATACCATAATTATGTCAGGGTGATGGGTTTGAACCGACAGAATTAATCTAAGTTTTTCTGAAAAGACTTCCTTATATTTTCCATCGAAATCCTCAAATATTATAATAGCGCCATCGTTTCTATTTGCATTGGCGTAGGCTATAATCTGAGATCTTTCAGTTATTGGGTTAAAACATTTTTGCATGGTAATATTTTTTTTATCCAGTAAACCGGGGTTGTCTAGTTTCGAATATATAGACTTATAAACCCACTCAGGCAATGTACCATCGGGTAAGTTTGTAGCTTGTGGCATATAATCACTCCTTACAGTATTAGAGTATCTGAAACATTTTTCAGCTAACTTAACTATATCTAGTATCATAGTATGATTGAGCAATTAATTGAGTTCACATTTTACAGACATTATGTTTACTAAAGAACGTGATCTATCCCACCTGAAGAACAAATTTGCCCATTGTTTATATATATGTACGGTGTCTACACGCCATTTTTTGTCGATAATTTTCCGTTGAATTAATGTTGTAAAAAAGCTTTGTTTAGACTATAATACTATGGTAGTATATTGGCTTGAATTATTATGAATTTGAACCTAATCATATTTTTAATGCTACTTACCGGAAAATTAAAGGCAAAAGTAAATAATATAAATGTCTCGGTAGTTTAATGGATAAAACGGTGGATTCCGGTTCCACTGATACGGGTTCGATTCCTGTTCGGGACGCCAATGTAGGTATGTCAAGCCTTTCGGGGTTTGGCATATCTCTTTTTTTACCCGATTTTCAAGTGATTTTTGAATAGTCCACTGAACTTAAAAACGATAATTCAGGGACAGTGGACTACCCTTTTTGCAGTCTAAAAAACTACATGGAGGGAATATTTTTTATGAAGAAATCAGTAAAACAAAAAATCAAGTCCGCTAACCCTTGGGAAGATGCTTTACAAAGTTTCTTACTCTTTAAAAAGGCGGAGGGTCTATCTGAAAGGACTATCTTTGATTACAGGAAGCATGTAAACCAGTTTTTTAGACGTTTTCCCAATGCGTGGGATAATGCCGATACCTTTAAGAGTTCAGCATTGGAATACATGGGCGATGACATCAAGCCAGCAACATACAATTTACGCCTAAACTACCTGAAAATATTTTTTCAATTTAGCATTGAAGAAAAGTATATTGACACTAACCCTTTGCAAAAGCTAAAAAAGAGGAAAGCAATTGAGCGAATTGTTGATGTGCATTACAGCACACTACAAAAATTATTAACCTTGCCGGACAAAAATACTTTTTCAGGGCTGCGTGACTATGCACTTTTAATGTTTGTTTTAGATACTGGAATAAGACCAAAGGAAGCATTAAATTTAATATTACCCGACTTTGACTTAAAGCACCTTGTAGTTACTGTGCCTCCAGAAATTGCAAAAACAAGGACGGAAAGGACATTACCGATATCACCTGTTACAAGCAAGGCTATAGCGGAGCTTATAAGAAACCGCCATCAAGCATGGGGGGACAACATTCCAGTATTCCCAACCTCTGATGGAATGGTAATGACCTCCGAAAGCTGGAGCAGACGGCTTGTAAAGTACAGCAAGGAACTGGGCGAAAAGGTACGCCCATATGATTTACGCCATTGTTTTGCATTGTATTATCTGCGGAATGGCGGGAATGTCTTTTCCCTCCAGAAAACAATGGGACACAGCACTATGGACATGACAAGAAGGTATGTTGCTTTTTCAAGTGTAGATATGCGGGAAAATCATACTAAGGCATCGCCTTTAGGTAAATTAATGCCCCAACGAAACCGGGTTCGTGGCTTGGAAAAATAGCACGAGGTAAGTCCGGCGGTTAAATGTCAATAGCCCACTGGAAAAAGTTTTATAAAAGCATAGGTATTTGAGCAAAAAAAGTGGATCGGACAAACTGGAGGAATTGAGATTAAAAAAGCAGAGATTGATAAAGATAGCATTTTGAATGATAGCTTAAAGAGGAGAGTTGATGAGAACATTGAAGTTATAAAAGGTAGGCAGGAAGCCCTGTAAGAGTTTGTTGTAGGAATATTCAATGCGTTGGTTGAGAAAATAAGAAGTTATCTCGCCAACGCATTTTGTGTTTAAGTTGAAGAGCGGGATGCGGGTGGAGGAATTTATTAAAACTAACCATTGAACCATTACCTTTGGATGATTTAATCTACGATTTCATGAAAAGGAACAAGATATGATGGGGATAGCTAGGTTGAACATGCGAACCTTTAATAATACTTTGATAAATAAGCTTATTATTAACGGTATCCAAGAAAATATAGTATATCTAAAAGAGTGAGACAGCAATGAGGAAGAGGAATTAGTAGAACATATGATGCAAAAAAGAATTTATGAGTTTACTAGGCTCCTTCAGTTAACAGACTGTATTCAAAATAAATAATAAATAACATACATTTATATTTTGGATATTTTTTCTTTTTTATATATGATATAATTTCATAGAGGTTTTTTTGAATTTACAATAAAAGCCTTAAAGATACTTCCTTATTAATATGTTTAATTTTTGATTGAGGTATAAAATTAATGGATATTTTAATGAGTATAGAAATTACAGAAATTTGTTTAGATCATATTCATTTAATAGAACATTTATGGGTAAAAAATAGAAAGAATAATTCAGAAAAGTCTTTATTTTTTTCAAGTTTATTTGAAACATTCACCTTTGAAATAAGAAAGGCACTTTTAATTGAAAAAGTTGCACTTGGCAATGAAATAAAAATATACATTGTAAAGGATAATGAAAAAGATTGCATATTTGGATTTTGTGTTATTTCATACTGTAAAACATCGCAATATGGAGAATTTGAAATGATTTATATTGATAAAGAGTATAGAAATAAAGGATACGGTAGCATTTTGATTGCTAATGGATTAAGGAGTTTTAATGAGAACCAGATATCTGATGTAGGTGTATGTGTTGCTTTTGGAAACACAAAAGCTTTAGATTTTTACAGAAAATTTGGTTTTTATGAATTTACAATCAATATGAAAAGAAATATAGATGGAGTAATATTATGAGTAACAAGTCAAATAGGAAGGTCGATGTTAATAGCCTAAGTCAAACTGAAATATATAATTTAATTAGAAGTTATGATAGAAAGAATAATAATGAAGACTGTTTCCAAAGTCAAAAAGCTTTTTTATATTCATTATTAGCAAGTTTTGATACAAGAAGAAATGCTGTTGATATGAGGTGTTCTATTACTTTAGCATTAGGAATAGGCTCGTTGATAGCAGTTTTATCGCAAATGAAAGCTGGAGAGTTTTTATATCCAACAATATTCTCAATGAAAGTCGGTATTCTTATTATTATTTTATTAATACTAATTTCTTGCATTGTATGTTTATCTCTGATTTCTCCTATAACTAGAACAAGAAAAGAAAAAAAGATGCCTTCAAAAAGTATTTCATGGTTTTACCTAATTGCAAATATGACTATAAATGAATATTCGAAAGAGATTCAAAATCTTGATGACAAAGAAATGATACAAGAGTTGTCGAAACAGGTGGTTTTAATATCTAAGCTTCTAAAAAAGCGTTACAATAGGTTGATAGTTGCATGTAATTTTTTAAGTATAGGTTTAGTTTGTATTGCAATATATATTGTGATAACAATATTGTTTATCAAGTAGAATTATAGGTATAAATAACCATATAGTTAATAGAACTATTAACACAAGATGTTATAGTACAAATATCAAAGAAATGAGAGGAGGCAATTAAAATGAAAATACGATTCCTGGGTGTAGGTGGGGCTTTGAACACAAAATTTATCGGATCATCATTATTAATTAACGAGAGTATTTTAATAGACACACCTCCATCTATTTCTACTCAATTTATAAAATATGGTTTGGATTTAAAAAAGCTTAATAACATTTTAATCTCGCATTTACATGGTGATCATTATTTTGGTTTGCCATTCTTGTTATTAGAATATATGTTAGTTAAAAGGAATAGACAACTAAGTATTTTTGGACCAGAGGACTTATATAATAATACTTTTGAACTATTAAAATTGGCTTTTCCAGAGGCAGATAAATTAAAGTTAATAGAAAATTCTATGGCTCAATTTTCTAAAATAACTGTATATGATATTCTTAATTTTGAAAATAATTTGAGTGTACAAGTTATTAATGCTAAACATAATATTAAAGAAGCATTTGGGTTCTTGATTTACGATAGTAATAAAACCATTTATTATTCCTCAGATACTGAAATGTTCGATGAAATATTCACATACATTGAAAAAGCTGATGCAATAATTATAGACGGAACCACTAAAAGTTTTACTCTTCAAGGACATATCGCATTAAGTAATATAATCGAAATTGCTAATAAATTTTCAAATAAATCATTTTATGTAACTCACAGAAGTGACTATGATGAAGAAGTTCATAAAAATATCATCTTTCCTAAAGAAGGAGATTGTTTTGAAATATGAATTTAAACGATCATTCAAGTTTAGCTTGTGCAATAGGTTTTTTAAAAGATAGTTATGAAATTGAATGTATTGAAGAATCGAGGTTTTCTTATTTTGTATTTTGTAATGAATTTGTAGTGAAGCTTCGAAAGGATGTTCCAAGCGTATTATATGAACTTACTTTAGAACAAAAAAAGTTTTTAACTGAAACAGAATTTATTAGAGGTGCGAGTTTTGAACCTAATATATATGTACGTGTAGAGCCAATTAATTGTTCCAAAAGTGCTAATGTATGTAATTATGCATTGGTAATGAAAAAAATTGACAGAAACTCAAGATTTGATAACTATTTGAGAGAACATTCAATTAATAGGGATATTACTAAGAAACTATTTTTCAAATTGATAAGTATATTTAAGACAAGCAAAATAATAAATAATAGAAATTATTCTGAAAATATGAATATTGGCAATAAAAGATTACTAGAGTATTGTAAAGAAAAGAATTCAAAAGATTTTATAAGTAGATGGAGAGCAATGGTTGATGAGACCAATAAATTATCAGTTTTGTTAGACTTAAGAGTTGACAATTCATTTGTAAAAGAACTTCATGGGGATTTATGCTTTAATAATATTTTTTTTGACAATAATAATTTTTTGTTCTTAGATCCATGTGTTGCGTCGATTGATATGTATTATATAGATGAACTTTATCAGTTGGCAGATGTAATAGTGGAATTATATCGATTTGGATATCAGAGTGAAGCTAATTATTTATTAAAATTATATAACAGCAATATAATAGATATTCAAAATGACTTAATTTCTTATTATGTAAAAAGGCATTCACTGATACGTGCTACACTAAATTTTTTTGCTAATGACGATACTTTCGAAGACTATATAAATGTATGGAGGCTATTTTGAGAAATATTACTTTTTTATCTAATACTAATCCCTTTACGATAAAAACAAAATCAATAATTGAGTTAGATAAATCAGGACTCACAGTACCTAATACAATAATATGTCATAATATTAGTACTGAAAATATTGAGAAAATGGAGCAAATAACTCAAAAATGGGGATGCGAATGGTTATATATGAGAATTAATTTTTCTGATACCACTTACCCACATTACTTTAATTCACTTGCACCTGTTAATTTGTTTAAAGATGAAATTAATATGCTACATTTAAAGGGTGTGCAAAACAATATTCTTAATTATGATTTTATTATTCAACCGTTACTTGAATTAAGTTGGTCTGGGGGGTTGATTTATAAGAATAAAAGACTATTAATAGAATTAGTCGTTGGAGCACCGACCTCGTTATTTAGAGGAGGCCATTTTGCGTATAGATGTATTGTAGAAAAAAATACAGTAGTAAGTGAAAAAAATGGTATACAGCCTGAAATAATTGTTTGGGAAAAAGGTAAATGGTTGAGAAAGAAAAATAATGCTCTGCCTGACTTTAATAGTATAATTAATGAAATATCTGCTTTAAAGTATGAAGAAAACAGTATGTATGAATTTGGATATAAGGATAAACTGTATTTTTTTGAAAGAAAAACTGTTTTCGACAATACATATATAAATTTTGATAATGGCAATATAGATTTACCTTTTGTAATATATAAAGGGAACTATACTTATGCTAATGATATAGTTTTTGATTATCCGAAGTTTGAGTATATTAGTGAAATCAAAGAAGATAATAATTTAATAATTAAAGGTGGAGCATACTTATCACACTTTGCTTATTATATGTCTCAACATAAGAGACAGTGTACATTTCAGGAGTGAAATATTAAATGGCTCTTATTGTGTAACATATATTTACAATGCTATGCTGATATGGAAGTTTTGTAGATGTAGGTTCTGTAAATAATTTTGTTGGTTTTGGTAGTTATGTAAAGTTGCCGCTTGTAACATAAAACTATGTATTTTGGGGCTCCACTTTTCTTTGGTTCTTTCTTTTCTCGTGAAAAGAAAGAATAATGATTCTTAACATAACACCAAATACTGAAATTTAGTGATTTTTCAAACCAGCAAAATTTTTTAAATTCTCTAGATGTACTACTGTTATCGTCTCCACGTACTGTGGTCACGTTAATAATGCTACATGGGAAATAAGTAATTATTTTCCTTTTGTTGTTTAAAGCATGCTGTATGTGAAGCCATGCTAATGTAATTATATAAGATGAGAAAGCTCGATTTTGTGAAGATGTTAAGTAGAACGGTGAAAAGAATTCTTTGATTCTCTACCCAAAAACTACAGTCCATTGCAGATTTATACTTATTAGCAAGTTACTATTTTTGCAAAGCACTCACCAAATGAGATTAATGACACATGAGCTCCTAATTTGTGGGTGTCAATATGTATACTATACTACTCTGTTAATGGGTTAACCATAATAATTTATTTTAAACCTCTTGACTTATATTGTTGTTGCAGTACAATATAGCGTATCAACAATATAAAAGTAGCTTGAACGATATGGTACATAAATAAAGATAGTTCCAGTCGTTTTTTTAAATAGCTATAAAACGGGAAAAAGAGTAATTCGCACATACCGCCGATGTGCAAATACTGTTTACAGTCATAGTGCTGCTTAGTTATGCAGTTCTGCTATGTGCCGTATCCGTTTTATTGCTATTTTTATTTTGCCAAAATTTATCTACTGAAAGGATCGGTAACTATTATGGATTTCAAAGCATTAAGAAAATCAAGAGGATGGTCACAAATGAAGGCAGCAACGGAGCTTGGGATTTCCTTTATTACTTGGCAAAGGTGGGAGTTAGGCGGATGTAAACCATCAGAGGAAAATATCAAGAAGCTAAAAGAAGTATTTGCAAATGAGCTAAAGCAATAATGTTACCTATTTTGTAACCGTTCCTGTAGCGGTTTATTTAGCCGTTATGGGAATGGGTTTCAAAACTGCTTGTGTAAGCAACAAAAAAAGGTTTGTGTACTTATAAAAGCATTAAGCCGGAGAGGACGAATAGAGATGGAGGCTATAGGCTATATAAAAATTTGGCGGGAGCTATTTACAAAGCCTATTTGGGTTAATAGTACACCTGAACAGAAAACAATCCTTATAACGCTTTTATCAATGGCAAACTTCAAAGAAAATGAATGGGAATGGAAAGGGGAAAAATACAAATGTAAGCCCGGTCAATTTGTAACAAGTTTGGAATCAATAGCAAAAGCTTGTGGCAAAGGGGTAACAGTCCAAAATGTGAAGACTGCAATAAAAAGATTCAAAAAATTCGATTTTCTAACAAACGAATCAACAAACACAGGAAGGCTTATAACTATAGTAAATTGGGGCGTTTACCAAGGCAGCAATTCAGCAGCTAACAAAGAAAGTAACAATGACTTAACAAAGACCTCACAAAGAGGTAACAAACAGGCTAACACCTATATAAGAAGTAAGAAAGATAATAATGAAAAGAAGGATAAAGAAATAAAAGAAGAAAACCATAGCGGTGATAGCTCACCGTATCGGGAAATTATTAGTTATTTTTGTATGGCTTATAAGCAGAAATACAATATAGATTATGTCTTTGCTAAAGGCAAAGACGGAACTATTATATCTAACCTCTTAAAAGCCTATGATATGGATTTTATGAAAGAATTTATTGATTGGTTCTTTCAGACCAATGACGACTTTATAAGCCAGAATAGGAATATAGGGATGCTACAAGCTTCAAAGGACAAGTTCATAGCTCAACGCCAGCAAACTAAAAGTGCCGGAAAGACTATCGAATTTATAAGCAAAATGGAAAACATGCTTGCAGGTGGACAGTAAGCAATCGGGGGAAAAAGGTTTGATGCACAAAGCCTAATCAAACCGAAGGGAAGTGTTCGAAATGTTAAGCAGAGAGGTAATGAAGGAATGTATTGAAATGATTAGGACGGAGTTTAAGGGCTTTGAAATGGATACGGTACGAGAAACGCAGTGGTATAACTTCCTAAAGAATGAATTCACTGATACGGAGTTTTATGCTTCGGTTAAGAGGACACTTTTTACAGTAAGCCGCTTCCCCACGTTGGCGGATATTATTAAAAGCAAAGAGGCATTAATACAGGAAGCAAAGGCAAAAGAAAGAGAAAAGCCAGGTGAGGGGTATATATCTAATTTATTATTTAAACTGTTTTTGTATGTAGAGCGTGGCAATACAGAAAGTGAAAGGGCTAAAGAGATTATGGGGATGCTTGATAAATACAGGGTGGATTATTCAGATGTATTAAATGGAAAGGTTAACTTTTTTTATAGTAGCAACGAGCAGAAATCGAAAGAACTTAAAGAATATATTGATAGGGTGTATAGCAGTATAAAATAAAAATCATCCGAAGTGCTGCAAAGAGTGGGCTGTAAAAGAATTTGAGGCATTTTTATAGGATTTATATACACTGATATTAAAAGCCATAATTCTGCTCAAAACGCTTTAAAACAGTCATAGTGAGGTGGTCATATTGGATAGCATCGAAATACTTGTAGATTCAAGAGAACAGCAAAATTCGCACATCTTGCAATACTTTGACAGTAAAAAGATTCCCTATAGGGTTCAGGCTTTAACATCTGGGGATTATTCGCTTTCAGTAAAGGGTGTTCTACAAAATGTTTGGGTTGAACGCAAGAGTACGTTAAATGAACTAACCAAAAATTTTACGGTATACAGGGAAAGATTTAAGAAAGAGTTTGAGCGGATGCCGACAGCACAAAAAATATTATTGGTTGAGGACAGCAATTACACGGATATTATAGACCATAGGTACGGTTCAAAGATGTCCCCACAAGCATTATTGGGAAGTCTGTTGACATGGCAATATGTGTATGGGCTACGCATTTTCTTTATGCCGAAGCGGTATTCAGGAAACTTTATATATTACCAGCTTCGCTATTATTTACAGGCTACAAATTACTATGGATATAGGAGTTTAGAGGCATAAGGATATGAAAAGGAGCTAAGGGACTGTAAGAAACTTAAACAATGGCGTATTACTACAGACCCGAATTACCAAATAACAAACAAATTTTGTATTATAAAAGCTATTAGTTATGCTTAATTTGTACTAAAAAAAGTCATCAAAGCCGCATGAAATGGGGGTGTTTACTATGTCGGAAAAGAAACTAAATATAAAAATTCGTGTGGGTAGCAATAATCAAATAAAATTACTGCTCCAGAGAGTTATCAATGAACTGCTTTACAACCCGGATGGAAGCAAAAAGCTAATGAATGTAAATCTTGCTAAAACTATAGGCTACCTCGCAAAAATCCAGAATGAAATAATTTCCACTGAAAGAATGGAGGCGTTGGAAAATGAATTACTCGCAATTAAAGAAAGAGTTAACAAAAATGAAGAATGATAACAAAGTCCCTCGCAAGGAAATGATTAGGCGATTGCTCCATGTTCCGCCATTAACAATGGAAAATGTATTAAGTTTAATTTCTCGCACAAGTAAATATGATAAGATGCCTATATCACAATTAAGGCTGGAGTATGAAAGGGCTGTACAGCAATATCCGAATATAACGGAAGAAGATAAGCCTGTGACAATGGAGTTTATTATAAAACTGCTTGAGGATAGGGAACAACGCCTAAAGAAAGAACATGAAAAGGATGCTGGAAATTAAACGGACAATAAATTCCTGCGTGTGGACACGGACAGGCTTAATAATAATAGCCTGTCTGTGACATCAGGACAGATTATATACAAAAATAAAACCCGGTATACCTCAAAGTTACTAAAGTGCCATATAAACGTCAAGACCAAAAAATTTTCTCGTGAAAACTTCTGGAAATGATTAGGGTTTGAACATTATAACTTAATGATGAAATGAAACTAATCAATGTTAATATACAACAAGGATTATGCAGGGGCAATTACCACAGGCGTCTATTTATCCCAGGTGAAAAACACTATCGTGATGTTTATTAATAATGTTTCCTCTTAGTGGTAAAGTGTGTCCTTCAGAAAATCAGGTTATGGTTTTTTCAGGTCAATAAAGAAATTCAAACATTCCCATAATAAAAGTATGTTGTAGGGTTAGTTTCAAATGTATTTTTCATAATTCCTAATACATTCCTTCATTATAGGAATTATGGACGCTTATGCAAATATTGTATGTATTTTTGGGGTATGATATACTTAAGAAGAACATATGTTCTGGATAAAAACACATCAAATGCAACAAGTAATTTATAAGTGTTGATGAATTTGATGGACTATTTTGTATAGGTATTACTATCATCATACTTACCAAATGCATATATTATTTGGCATATTGACTAAATTTTATGCCATATGAATATGAGTATGATATAATAATGTCAATCCCTATATAACCCAAAATTGGAGGGATTAATTATGGAAGTTGATACATTTAAATATAGATATAAAAACATGCTCCCGGTTTTTTTACAAGACAGAGAGGTTGAAATAATTGATTATCAAGAGATTTTTAGTTTAGCATTTATAAAGTTAAAGAACAGTAACTGTATTTTTGCAGTAGATATAATGGTGCTTTTTGATAAGCCGTTTTACGAAAATAAAATTAATGTAGAATAATAAATTCTGGTGAGGTGTAATTGTGCTTGAATTTTTAAACAAGAAAATGGATGGCGACACTTGGGAGGAATTGATAAGTAAGTGCTATAGAATGAGATATCAAAGTGACGGATTTCAAAGAGTTCCTGCAAGCTACAAGGGGGATTACGGAATCGAAGGTTATACGAAAACAGGTATAGCTTTTCAATGTTATTGTCCAGAAAAGGATTATTCAGATGATGATTTGTATGCAAACCAACGTGACAAGCTAACTGCTGATATAAAAAAATTAATTGATAATGGTGCAAAACTTAAAGGCGTGGGCATTAACACAATTAAAGAATGGCACTTTGTGACGCCTGATCAAAGAGATAAACGTATTTTAGAGCATTGCACATCAAAACGGGATGAAGTACGCAAGTTTAAGATGACAAATGGGCTTGACCATATATCTGACTCGTTTGAAATAATACTAAAAGTAAAAGATGATTTTTCCATAGAGTTAACCCGGTTAATATTTTTGGAGAAAGATTATAAGCTTGATTTCGCATTAAGACATACGGGACAAGATGTGGATTGGACAAAATGTCCATCAGAAAAAATTGAAAATATCAAGAGGAAAATTAGAGCATTGATGAAGTCGCAAAATAGTTCAATTGATGAAAATGCTTACAACACAATGGTGAATCTTTACGGTAGCTTTTATATTAAGGGAATTGAATTATTGAACAAAATCAAACAAAATTACCCTGAAATATATGAAGGGATTATCAGTTTAGCTTATTCGTCGCGAACAGAAGTTGAAATAAAATGCAATCTTAATAGTGATGCTTCTATAAATAAAAGTATTTTTAATGAAATAATGAATGAGTTTGAAAGGAAATTAAGTCAACGATTTAGTGAGATTATCACAATTGAATCGGTAGCAGAACTTAAACATGACTTAATAAGTTCCTGGTTAGCTGATTGCCCAATGGATTTTAGATAAGGTGAAGGTGAAGCTTTATGGGGGAAATTATTCTTGAAGGTGTTGAAAAGGTTAGTGTCATCAATAGACCTATTCCTGTCCCATATAATTATAGGATAATGTACAAGATAGCACAATTAGTTTTAATTATGGGTATATGTTGCAGGAATAAAGGCTGTTCACTTGAAAAATTACATATGATTTCTGTCGCCCTTACTACGAATAATGAAATAAAAAAATTTCTTTCATTTATAAATGGGACAAGTAAAGAGTATACACTTATTAGATTTGACCCGTCAGTCAACAGAGCACTGAACTTTTCCCTTGCTGAAAAAATTATATACAGGCAGAATAACGGGTTATTAAGGCTTACGGAAAAAGGCAAAAGTTTTTTTGCTGAAATATTGAAAGATGAAGAACTTCTTTGGCTTGAGAAAGATAATCTTAAAAAAATTGGAACATCTTTAACCGAGGATAAAATTAAAGCCTTAAAAGTTGATTGGAGGATTATAAGTGATTAGGATAAATAGGCTAAAAATAATTGTAAAAACTGAGAAACAAACGTTTGGATTCGACCAAACGTTTGACAAGAGGATTAATTTTATCAGTAGCTATAATAACACTCGTGGTAAAAGCTCATGCATACTAGCTATTTATTATTGTTTAGGCTTAGAAGAACTTATTGGTGGGAAAAAAGAAAAAGCACTAATGCCTGTTTTTAAAAAGGAATTAAACTTTAATGATAAAATCATACAGGTATTAGAAACTGAATTTTATTTAGAGATACAGAATTCAACCAAGGAAATAGTTACAATATACCGGACAGCAAATAAAGAAAACCATGATGCAAATCTAATTACATTATATTATGGAACAATTGATGCAGCACTTAAGGGCACTATAAAAGCAGAAGATATGTATTTGCATAGTGCAGGAGCTGCTATTAATGAGAAGGGATTCCATAAATTCCTTGAATCTTTTATCGGATGGGAGTTACCTGAAGTACCAACTTTTGATGGGTGTGATAGAAAACTTTACCTTCAGATATTATTTTCTGCAATATTTATTGAGCAAAAGAGAGGATGGTCTGATTTATTTGCAACAATGCCTACATATGGTATTAAGGACCCTGAAAGGAGGACTATCGAATTTTTAATAGGTTTGGATACTCTAAAAATTGAAAAATTACGCCAAGATTTAAAGATTAGAGAGAGTAGGGTTAAAGAAGGGTGGGAAAGAGTTTTTAAAGAAGTGTATGCATCTTTGAACAGGAAAAACTGCTATATTACAGGGCTTCCTGCAAAGCCAGAAGTTATTGATGATACATACATAGACAAAATCATATTTAATAAAAGAATAAACGAAAATAATAATTTACCCTTAGAAGAATATATAAAAACCTTGAATTATGAGCTAAGTATACTTAAGGAAGCAAAGCTTAAGGTTAAAGATAATATTGATGCATTACAAATTGGATTGGTGGCAAAAAGAGAAGAGGAAGCTGAGATTGAAACACTTTTACTTTCTGAGCGAAAGAAGCTTTTGTTTGAAAAAAGTAGCTTAGAAGCATTAAATAATAGTTATGAGATTGTGAACAAAGATTTGATAAATAATAAAGATGCTTTAAAAATAAAAAAGTTGGGTTCAGCACAGGCATTTATTGTTAATGATGATAGATGCCCTACCTGTAACCAAAGCTTACATGATAGTCTGCTACCCCAAGACATTGGCTATAATATAATGAGTATTGACGATAATATTAGTCATTTAGAAGCACAAAAGTCAATGATTGATTTTGCTATAAATAGTCATAAGCAGAATATTAATAATATAAATAGTAATATTCAGCAATTAGAAGCAAAGCTCTTCACTTTAAGAAGGACTATTCGTTCACTGGTTAATGATATATATGCACCGGATGAAAATTCTGCAGAGTCTGTAATCCAAAGACGAGTTTTACTACAGAACGAGATAGAAGACTTGAACCTTTTAGAAAGTGAGGTTATTAACAAATGTAGGGAGTTTAAAAATCTATCTGACGATTGGAAGCAGTATTTGGTTGATAAAAAGAAATTACCTTCAGAGAGATTTACAGAGCATGATAAGACTTGTTTGGAAGCATTAACAAAGAATTTTAAAAATAATTTGAGAAGTTATGGATATAAAAGTATATCTGATTTTAATGATATTGGTATTTCCGAAGATAAATTCACTCCGACAAGTAAAAGATTTGATATAAAGTTTGATAGTTCTGCAAGTGATTATATTCGGGCTATCTGGGCTTATACAATTGCTTTAATGCAAACGTCAATACAGTGTAGTGGAAATCATCCAAATATTTTAATCTTTGATGAACCAGACCAACAAAGTGTAATTGTAAGCGATTTACAAGCATTATTACAAGGAATAGCTGATCTTGAGGAAGAATGCCAAGTAATTATTGGAATGACTCTCAAAGATGAAGAGACAAAAAATTTGGTAAGCAGCATTGATAAAAAAGTATGTAAAATTATCCTTGTTGAAGAAAAATCGATTACTCCTATTGTTGGGAAATAATAGGTTTTTGGGGAAAGTGATAAATTCTCTACGATTTATCTAAAGAGCATTAAGTAATTAAAGACAGATTACCAACAAGTTCAGAATTTAAAAGTCAGAAAAGTTGAAAGTAGGCTATTTAAGGATGAATTACGAAGAACTATTAGGAAGACTGCCACAGAGAAATGAAACCCATATAAAAAATGATAGAGGACGATTAGCTTTTCGAAACTTGTTTACAGACCCATTTTTTCTTGTCCGTGAAGAACATGAAAATGATTATGGAGTGGATATTTGCATAGAGGCAATTGTAAATGAAGGCAAATCACCAACAAACATTCGCACCCAAGTTCAGTTGAAATCCTCAAATAATAAAAAGAATTCAAAAGGCTATTATAGCTATAATATATCAATCTCAAATTTGAACTATTTAGTAAATCATCCATGTTCATTTTATGCATTTTATTCAATAATTGAGGATAAATTTTATTACTGTAATGCAGAGGACGTTTATTTACAATATAAAGCGGGCATAGTTAATGATACTAATTCGATTACTGTGCATTTTAAGAGTGTAATTGATGCTGATTTTATCCGTAAAATTCACCAGAACCTAATTGAAACAACATTATTATTCAAAGATATCAGGATAAAACTAAATGAAAGTGGATTAAAACCGGGTACAAGATTTGTATATGGGGAATTGATATTTGAGTCCTCAACTGAAATGCTAGAAGATTATTTTCATAAAAAAGATTTAGTTTATGCATATACTACAGATGAAAATGGCAAAGTTATTTTTATGCATAATTTAATTTGGGAGTCTCACCACGGATATATACCAAGAGGATACCGAGTTTACCATGTGAATGGTAACACTTTAGATAATAGAAGTGAAAACTTGGATATAATGAAAACTATTGAAATGTTTGATTTAGAAGGCTTTCAAAAGGAAATTGAAGAATCACAAGCATATAATATCCTCACACTTATTATTGAAGGAAGGGGGGCAGAGTTGAAAGACGTACCGCCCCCACCGAAAGCAATGCTATATGAAGTTATGGATGCATTGAAAAAGAATGGTTGGAGTGTTAATGAAAAGGGCATGAAAAAAATTAAAAGAGATATGGAAAAGTATCTTGGAATGAAGTTAGATTGAATTTAGGCGAATTTTGGAATTAAGGGTAGTAAGAAAATACAATTTAAAATTTCAATAAAAGTTTACTGCTGCTTGATTACTACGGTTAAAATTTTAGGCGGTAGATATTCCTTACATACCATGTATTTATCATTGATGAGTATGTTGTTGTATGGTAAAGTAGATACAGTGGACTTGATTAAAAAACAGCTTTATTTTTATGAAAAGTCCACCGAATTTAAAATGACTGTACGACGGGAAAACCGCTTAAAATAAGGGTTACAACATATTTGCGTAGCAAATGGATTCCGGTTCCACTGATACGGGTTCGATTCCTGTCCGGGACGCCATGAAAATTTTAATCTAAAAGGGAAGATATAATAAAGTTCGAACTTTATTATATCTTCCCTTTTAAACTTTATACAAAAGTGTAAGAGAGTTTTGGAAAACTTGAGGTAAATAAGCAAATGCTACGGTTAAAATGGTTTTCCGTGGATGTTTCCAAGATTAATCAGACATGTTGAGGTGGAACAGAGGAAGCTAGAAGATTATTTTATGTACGTTATTTGGCATAATAAAAGTTATTACAAATCTTATGAGTCATAATTCCAAAATTGTATTTCTCTCTGGGTTGAAACATATATACAAGGTTATTTGATGGTTAAAAGGTGATTTTATAAAGCTAATAAGTATTTAATTTGTTTAAAGTTTTTTGTGATCTATTTTTGCCAAAAAACCACATATATAATCATGCTGTTTGAAATGATATTCTCCGCTTTTCTATTTTCTTCGTTCAAATTCTTTGATTTATATAGTAGTGATTTTCATAACTCATGTATGAATTTCTCCAGAAGTTTACAAAGGGATGCAGTAGTTACTTGTAGTAATTTGTAAAAAATACTATAATAATGTCATGATAATAAAAGTGGCTGTAATTTTAATGAATACTTTTTCGCTACAAAAAACTTAAAATGTAATCTGTAGTAAATTCAAGTATGATGATATTTAATGGAGGAAATCATGCATAATATAAATTGGATACACCTTACCGATTTGCATTTTGGGCAAGAAAGTCAAGAATGGCTTTGGCCAACATTTCGAGAATTATTATATAGTGACTTGAAAAAACTATATGAAGTAGCTGGGCCATGGGATATTGTCTTTTTTTCTGGTGATTTAACGCAGTCTGGAAAAAAGGAAGAGTTTGATGGACTTTCATTGGAGTTAAAAAGTCTTTGGGAACATTTTCGAAGTATGGGTTGTGATCCAATATTTCTTTCAGTACCTGGAAATCACGACCTTGTTAGACCACCTAGTTCGAGCGCGGTGGTTAAAGCGCTTAAAAACTGGGAAAGCGATGATGAACTAAAAAAGCTGGTACTTTCTTCTGAGCCAAATGAATATAGAGATATAATAGAGAAATGTTTTCAAAATTACACTAATTGGTATAATGAATTATTACTACCGAAAGCGAGTGAATATATAAGAGGTATATTACCAGGAGATTTTTCCGCAATAATCGAAAAGAATGGTACGCGTATAGGGATCGTTGGATTAAATTCATCATTTTTACAGTTATCTGGAGGAAATTATAAAGAGAAACTTGATATTCACAATATTCAATTAAGTAAGGTCTGTAATGGTGATCCGCCAAGATGGTGTAGTGAATTAGATTTAGCTTTACTCATGACTCATCATGATCCAAGTTGGTTTAATAAAGCTTCACAACAAAATTTGATATCAGAAATATGTCCTCCTGGTAGATTCTTTTCACATATTTGTGGACATCTTCATAATCCATGCGCACAAGATATTTCAAGGTTTGGGTCTGAAGTGTTACGATTAAGACAGGGGCATTCACTTTTTGGATTAGAAACTTATGGTGATAATCCAATTAATAGGTCTCATGGATATGTTTTGGGTCGATTCGAGATTGAAAACAATGTTGGGAGAGAGTTACTTTGGCCACGTATCGGTAAACAAGCATATTCTGGACAGTGGATTATTGCGCCAAATACAGGATATAATCTTGATGAATCAAACTCAATTTCAAGTGATTTTAATTTGAAACCTCGTGTTAGAACCAACAAAACCTTAACAAATAGTGTTATAAAAAATGGTATTGTAGAATTAGAAACTAGTGCAAAAAGCAAAATACAAAATGAAGGGATGAGACTTGAGGAATCATCTGCTTTTCTTCAAGGAATATCTGACAGCAGTTTTGCAAAAGAAAAATTGAAAGATATACCTCGCTATCGATTACAAAAACAGGATCAACATCAATTTATACGTATTGACGAACAAGAGAGATTTAATAAAATTTTAAATAATAATCGGTGTGCTTGGTTAGTAGCAGATTGGGGTACAGGGAAAGAAGGATTTCTTAGTCTTGCTCTGCATAGGTTACAGGAAAGCAATGCAGCACTAGATATTTTTCGACTGAAATGTGAAGAGGTTACTTCTGTTGAACAACTTCATAGCTTAATGAACAATCAGTTTGGACTTTCTCTTCAAGAGTTTTTTGCATATTCAAATGTTTTGCCGGGTGTTATTTTTTTATTTGAAGATATACCTTCAGAAATTTCTGTTCAAGATAGTTCTTTAGATTATCAAGAAAATCTGCAAATACTTGTAGAAACAATTTTAGATTATTGCCCCAATTTGAAATTAATAATTACATCTAGTAGAGCGCCGAAAAATGCTTATTTTGAAAATGTTCAACTTAATACTCTAGAGATATTAGAGGTTCAAGCATATGTTCAGAACCATCCTTTAACTCTTCCCGGAATTGGAGATTCTGATGTTCTTGACCAATTGTATACATGGTCAGGTGGACTCCCAATGTATCTTGATAAATACTTGAGTGAGCTTAAGGTTTCAACAATGAAGGAATTGTCTGAAAATGAGCTTGACCACCATGAAATTCATGATAGCCAATCAGTCCCTAAAGCTTTACAAAAAGTTATATCAAACCTTGAACGATCAAATGATAGATATTCGCGTCGGAGTTTTCGGATGCTGAAAGTACTATCAGTCTTATCTAATGGGGAAAGCCTTAACACTATAAAGAGATTTTATCAAAATGAGCCTTTCTACTCTCAAAATGCATCTGAATTATTAGAGAATTCTTTAATAGAGGTTGTTTTGCTTGTTAAACCTGGGGATGAATTAGTGCAACAGAGAGCTGAAAGCCTAAGTAGAGTAAATGATACAAAGATTCTTCGAGTTTTGAAACATGTTCGTGACTATATTCGATCAATAATGAATGAAGAAGAGTATTCAGAGATTATTGAGTTGGCGGCTAATTTGTATTTTGGAAACGACTGGAGAAACGGTAAAATACGTATATCAAGAGAAGACTTTTTAGCAAAAGATGATAGAACATTTTCTGATCCAGGAAATAAATACATTATAATTGGACATTTGTTAAAAAAGTCGCTTCATGGGGGTAATTGTGACGAGACAAATAGGGCAACAAATTTGGCTATTAACTATGTAAAAACACTACGCGATTGTGCTAGATATAAAGATGTATGTTTTGTAGCTAAGGAACTGTTATATATATTAGAAGATTGTGAAATAAATAAAGAGATTGCAGAATTAACTCTTGAATACGGGAGCTCACTAAGAATGCTTGGTAAAAGTGATGAAGCATTGGAGGAACTTCAAACTTTGCAGAAAAATGCACTAGGGTTTTTATCAAAGATAAGACAAGCAAGTTTGTTCTTGGATCTTGCATTCTTAAATAGTGATGATACTCAAACTAGTATTTCTATGGCAAAGAAAGTCCAGGAATTAACAGACAAGGACTCACCTATGTATTTGCAAGCTTTAGATATAATATTAAGTAGTCAACCACAAACAGAAGAACGTGATAAAAAGTTGGTTAAGTTAGAAAAAACTGCACGTAAAAATGAGTATAATACTCTTGCAAATAATATAACTTATTTTCTTGCAGCTAATAATAAAGATAAAAATAAAGCTATTGAATCATATAATAAGATACTGAACTCAACTGATGATATTTATAATTACGTAAAAGCCATAATTAAGAAAGCTGAAGTACTATTAGATGAGTGTGATGATGGTATTAAAATAAATGATTTATTACTTTTAGGACAAGCATATTCTTATGCGTTTACTCAAAGAATGAGCTCAATTTTTACAAGATGTCATAATGTTCTTTGGAAGTATTTCCTAAAACAAAAACAACTAGTTCAATTACTAAGGATATTTCGTCATAGTTCATTTTTTTGGCGTATTAAAGGCGATAATGCCCAAGAAATGGGGTGTATCAAGATTTTAAATGGTATTGATATAAATTCAATAGCTTCTAATGAAGAACGGTCAGTTCAGATTGATATAAATTACTTTAGGGTACGAAATCAATATTTTAATGGGATTAAATAACTATATAATATTAAATACTTAGGACTTACCATGTTCCGATTTGCAGGGACAAGGTCAATAAAGACTGTTTTTATAGTTTAGTCAAAGTGGCATCTTATATTAAAGAATATAATATAAGATTAATAAAATACCACGATAAAGAATATATAAGTAATTTAACATAACTGCTATACATGGAGAAATGAAAAAGTAATTTACGCAAAAAGCTCCTCTTCCAGGAATTTTGCAATGCAAACATGTTGACTTTATCCATATAAACTATAGCGGAGGGCTCGTTTCGAAAGATCGGAAATGTTGATATAAATCAGGCCGATATAGTCTAATGGATAAAACGGTGGATTCCGGTTTAAATGATATGGGTTCGAATCCTGTCCGGAAAAAGACCTTTAATCATTTAAAGCGTTGTTTGACCATTAATTTGAATAGAATCTTTTTTTATAGGCTAAATCACTGTATACATAGTAAATCTTGCAACTCAACTTTAATAAAATGTGGTATACTATTATTAAAATCCTATGTATTAAAACTTTAGGTGGTGAATTTAAATGCTTGCATTAAAAGGATATTTTAACGGAAAAGAATTTGTACCCTTGGAAAAAGCTGATGTTAAACCGAATCAAAAAATTATTATAACTATACTTGATGAATATATAAAAACAGATGAAAAGCCTGAAAAACCATATAAAAAATTTATAGGCAAGCTCAGTAGAGAAAGTTTTGATGAAATAAGTGAAGCTTTACGAGAAACTGAAAAGGTGGATTCCAATGGGTGGTAATTTAGTTGATACAAACATTATAATTAAACTACTCAATGGGGAACAGAATACTATTGACATATTTGACTCTCTTGATGAGGTTAAGATTTCTTCAATTACTGCTGGAGAACTTTACTATGGGGCTAAGAAATCACGGCGAATAGATGAAAATATGGAGATTTTTCGTGAGTTCCTATCCATGTTTCCCATACTTGCGATAGATGAAAAGGTAAGTAACATTTATGGGGAACTAAAAGCAAGGCTTGTTAAGATTGGAGTTAACATTCCTGAAAATGATATTTGGATTGCTGCTACAGCCCTATATAATAACTTGGCTTTAGTAACCTACGATGAGCATTTTAAAAGCATTGAAGGATTAGATTTAAAGCTTTTATAGGAGATATATTGCAAGACTTAAGGATAAATGAGCAATTTGTAAAGTTCCTGTTCGGGACGCCAAAGCAATTTAGAGGTTTTCAAGATGCTTTCTTGAAAACCTCTACTTTTATATAACCAGGAAAAAATATGGTATACTTTATATAGGTAAATAAAATGAAAGGGTGTGCATAAAATGAAGGTTTACTTACACTTGGCTGACGGCTTTGAAGATATAGAAGCGATTGCTACGGCGGACATACTGAGGAGAGCTGAAATCGATGTAAAAACCGTATCAATTACAGGCAAAAAAGAGGTTACTGGAGCTTTTAAAACCAAGGTGGTTGCTGACATTCTTTTCGAAGATGCAGATTATGACGATACAGACATGATTATTCTTCCCGGAGGTATGCAGGGAACAAAAGCATTGGAAGGACACTCAGGGCTGAAAGAGCAGATTTTGAGCTTTTCTACCCAGGATAAGTGGATAGCGGCAATATGTGCGGCACCTACCATATTAGGAAAGATGGGCTTACTGGAAGGTAAAGCGGCAATATGTTATCCCGGGCTTGAACAGCAATTGAGCGGAGCAGCTGTTACGCAGGAGAGTGTTGTAGTAGACGGTAAAATCATCACTTCCCGCGGACCGGGAACGGTATTTCAATTCGGTCTGAAACTGGTTGAAGTCTTAAAAGGTAAAGAACTTGCAGATATACTTAAGGGTAAAATGCTTATCGGATAAACCGGCAAAGGCGTGATTTCCTTAAAAATTAACCACCTGGCTTCACTATCGGAGTGAAACGAGGTGGTTTTTTACATTAAAGACTAAGTAAATAGGAAATTATGCAGGAAATTTCTAGTTTTATTTGATGCTGTGGTACTATTTATTAAAACAATATCTTAAATATTAAATTATTTTGAAATACATTCACACCTTTTTCTGACTTTCATAATATGTAATAGATTAAAAAAGCAATTTTTTTAGGAGGTCTACCATGGGAGAAAAAAGAGGTTTCATCGGAGGATTATTTGAAGATCCTACAGTATTGTTCTTCATTCTTGTATTCTTATTATTGTTCTGGGGCTGCACAGGACCTGCATGCTGCGATCCTAAGTAATTTTTGAAACGGTTAAGTGAATGAGCGAGTCAAGGTATGGATTTGGTTTTGGCTGCGACTTTATTTGGGTCATAGTAATAATCCTTATACTGCTTTGCTTATGCCCGACTTTTTTCGGCGGAAACTGTTATAACTGAACCTAATACTTATTTATAGTCAATTCATAAACACTAAAGTATAATAAAAAATAAAACCGGTACATAAAAAATGCTTTGAAAGGTAAATCCTTCAAAGCATTTTTAAACTGAAACATCTACGTCAAATTAGATCCCCATTCCTGATTAACCCTCTGAAAAGTGACAAATAGGAGTGATTAAGGATGTCAATGGTATCCTTAATCACCTCTGGATACAGAAAAAGATTATGAACTACTAAAAGGTCTTATTATACATATAAAAACACAGAAAAACGGCCGGATATTTAGCTTCAAATCCGGCCGTTATCCTGCTTTACCAAAGCAGTGGTTAGTGTTACTCATCTTTCAATCTTACTCCTTGCTTACATTACCTGGATTGCCAGAAACAAATTAGATTTCTTTTGGACTCATCCCTTTCTTGGTAATATATTTAATCAATCCTCTGTAGGACTGTATTATATATCTACCACGGAACAAAGGGCATAAACAGAAATTTATTCAAAAGTTATAACATTCTCATTATAGCTAGCCGTCACTTTTTTGCCGGGAGGAACCAACAAAACCTCATGAGTATCAAATACGCCGTTAAGCATCCTGTAAAGAAGGTCGGGGCAGCCTTCGATTTCATCGTAGCCCCAATTCAGAAACTCTGCACAGCCTTTGGTATACTGTTTATAGTAATCGTTATTGGAAAGGCAGCTCCAGTATATGTGCACTGCGCTGCTGTAGTCCTTAACCCAGCTTTGCTCAACATCCATAAGATAATCGGCGTTTTCCTTTCCGTACTTCTCCAGGTATTCCTTATAAAGACCTTCATACCTGTCCTTTCCGGGTTGTACAGCCTTTTCAATCCAGCCCTGAGAGTACCAGAAGGTGCCGGGATGACTGTCGAAGTATTCCCTGTAGCGTTCCTTTGACCCCAGCAGCAGCGTTATACAATCATGCCCTCTTGGTATCACCAGTGGTATATTGGGGCTCGAAATCCCTACTGTACCTGTACTGCAAAGCCCAAAACCAACAATTATATAGTCATAGTGGGGGCGAAGCCCGAAATGGTTGTAGGGAAATCCTTCATTGGCCTTGTTAATTTCGTCCTGAATCAGAGCCTTAAGTTTTTCGGGGGTATTATGAAGACCTTGATGCAGGAATACGGTATCAATATAGCAGGATGAACGGCTGCTTAAATATGAGATTTCTCTATTCAAAACATCACAGGCAATTACTTTAAGCTTTAGCATTATTACCACCTATAGATAACCATAGCTGCACCCGGCTATCAATAAAATTTTAATAAAATTATTCTTTCGGTATATTATACAATACTTAAAATAAATATAATATACGTTAGTTTAAGGTAAAAAAGATTTGTCAGTAAGAATAAGCATAATTATCCAAAATATAGGCTATTATACAAATATCTTATATAAAAGGAATTCGTTAAAAATATAACCCTCGACTTTAACCAAAACATATGGTAAAATTAATTTACAAGCTACATAAATCTGTCTTGGTACAATTCGAACTATATTACATAGAAACACTAAACACACTTCTTGTTAACAGGCTATCACTCTCAAACAACTGGATTTCAGCCAAAGGTCACAATAATTTTACAGCAATGTTCGCAATGGAGCGGCATTAATTACATGTTCGGAGATAAGTACAAAATTGGTTTGCTGTACGATACCAGGCTAACGATACTTAACAATCGAAAGGAGTGTAATGGCTTTATGACCTATTTCGCTGAACGGAGAAAATATCAGAGGTGTACCAGTGCCGTTTGCAAAACGTTGATGAGTACTGATAAGAAACGCTGGACAGAAATAGAGCTTATTGATGTTTCTGCAGGGGGACTAAAATTCACATCGAAAAATACCTATGAGGTCGATACTCCTTTGAATTTCAACATATGCGTTTACAACATGCTTTCTGAATTCAATATGAGTCTGGAAGGCCGAATTACCAGGATGGAAAGCGAGAAGGGTGTTTTAAGCTACTCGGTTAAATTTGATAATATAAATAAGTATCAGCAAATACAGTTGGATGAAATCATAAAATCGAAGATTACAATTAAGGAAAGCATCAAGCCGGTATCCGATGACGATGGTATATATACATTCTTTTTCCTGCCGAGGATCAGGTCAAAAAGAATTAAATCTTATAGATAGTATAATAATTACCTTTAGGTTCATAAAGCCTTCTATATAAAGCATATAGAGGGCTTTTTTAATTCACAGGAAAGTTCTCCTTGATAGTATGGGGTGTGGGCGAAGCCCACTTTTTTTCTCACTATGGATTTACTTCCTTCTATTGTGGTAAAATAACGCAAAAGACCTTTGGAGGAAGATAATGCGAATAGGTGACGTAGTTCTGGAAAACAATGTATTCCTGGCGCCTATGGCGGGAGTCACAGACATGCCTTTCCGCGTGCTTTGTAAAGAACAGGGCTGCGGTCTTGTATATACCGAGATGGTAAGCGCAAAGGGAATGCACTATGAAGATGTAAAAAGTGAAAAGCTCACTGAAATAGATGATTTTGAAAAGCCTGCATCCTTACAGATTTTTGGTTCAAATCCCCAAATCATGGCAGGAGTTGTAGAAAGTCTGAATGCTTCTGAAGCCGGAATAATAGATATCAATATGGGCTGTCCCACACCCAAAATAACAAAAAACGGTGAGGGGAGTGCCTTGATGCTTAACCCGAAGCTGGTAGGCGATATTGTGCGGGAAGTATCCAGGGTATCCCAAAAGCCTGTAACGGTAAAAATACGAAAAGGCTGGAACGATGAAAATGTAAATGCCGTAGAAATAGCAAAAATAGCCGAAGCGAACGGAGCCAAGGCCGTTGCTGTCCACGGCAGAACCCGGGAGCAGTTCTACAGCGGAAAGGCCGACTGGGACATAATAAAAAAGGTTAAGGAAGCGGTATCGATACCTGTAATAGGCAATGGGGATATCTTTACCCCGGAAAATGCGGTGGAAATGCTCCGCTATACAAACTGTGACGCAGTTATGGTGGGAAGAGGAGCCCAGGGTAATCCATGGATATTCAAAAAAATAATCCAATATATGAATACCGGTAAGCATATTACGGGTCCTGAGCCGGAAGAAAAAATAAATACCATAATACGTCATATGAATATGCTTGTAGAATTAAAAGGGGAACACATCGGAGTTTGTGAAATGAGAAAGCATATAGCCTGGTATATAAAGGGCATGAGGAATGCTACCCAGGTAAAGGAGAAGGTTTTCCGATTAAGTTCAAAAGAGGAGATAATACAGCTTTTAAGGGACTTTCTGCAGACGATGGAAGCCAAATAAAAGGTTGCAATAGATAAGAACTGGAGTGGCTAAGCCACTTTAGTTCTTATCTATTTTGTTGTGTAACGAATACCACGGGCTATGCCCGTGGTTCAAAGAAGCTTATAGCTATGAGTAGAAAAATAAAACCTCCTTTGTTAGAATTAATGCTGGTTCGCCAACCGCATTAAAAACAAAGGAGGTCATCCAAAATGGATAG
>JAOABQ010000048.1 GCA_026418275.1 Clostridia bacterium | reverse complement strand
TATTGTTATGAACTTAGAAAAAGGGCTACGGCTTCTTTTATACACTTTTTTAATGCAGCTTGGATTTATTAATGGTCAGCAGTTCAAAGAGGTAGCTGTCAACTAAAATCAAAAGGGCTCCGTTAAGGAACCCCTAATTATGATAGTACTAATAGACATTAAAGTATTAAAGTGCTAGAATTGGCTAATGTAGCTATTCCCTAAGAACCGATAATCAATTTTCTAGGCCAAGGGAAATATGGAAAGTGGATACATTACTTATTATACCTATGCGTAAACTTTGCAACGATACTGGCTCCCAAAAGTACAAATGAAACCACTAAGGAAAGGTAAAGGAAATCTGTCATTTCAATTAAAAATTCGATGGGTTCTACAAAATTCCAAAGAAGAACAAAAAGAGCCAAGTTATAAAATACGGTAATTTTATTAAGCTTCATAAGGGCTTGAGTTCTTCTGTTAAGAATCAGATAAAAAAGGATACCGACAAGGGGAATAAACTTTAAAAAGATATTGATGGTAAGCATACTTGCTTTTAAAAACAGGACAATCTTGCTAAAACCGATGTTGGTATCAAAAAAGCGCATGGATGCCTGTTCTATGATCCGGCCATAATCAGTAATTACTTCAAGATTGCTGTTTATCTCAATCCAAGGAAGAAGGAGCAAACCAAACAGCAAGATATTCATTCCTTTCAAAAAGGCATTAAATTTCCTTTCTACCAAATCCAATTTCAAAATCTTGTTTTTACCGGGAGAAAATATGGCAACAAAAAGAACTAATAAAACAAATACCGGAAAGAGATAAAAGTGAAATTTAAAGGAGCCCCCCAGTGCATTCTTCATTAAATATAAAGTGACAAAGGAAAATGACCAGTACGCGAGCATACTAAGAGTAGAAACAATAGATAGTATTTTGGCATTTTTATTTTTTATGATAAAAATCATGGTTACAAAACACAAAATAGCAGGTAGGAATTGAACCACGGCAACAATAATCCCCCCAAAAATCAAAGAAAACAAGTTGATTGTCAAATTCACTGTGAGCTTTTCAAGGCTTGGTTTTGTCCATGGCTTAAGGTACACGAACAATAAAAGGGAGAGGGACACTAAAAGGTAAAGATGGTAATAGGACATCTCAAATTGAAGCCTCAAAGGTTGCTGCGGTTTAGATTGAAATTCATTTTGCGTACTGATGTTATTTTGCTGATCAAAATTATGCATGAATCTCTCCTTTTATCAATTCTCTATATTGAATTTTATACCGGGTGGTTTGAATTTACAATACTAATTCTTACTGAAACACAAAAAAAGAGTATTTATGGCTTTTAGGAGGTCATGTTTTTTTATGACTTTTAGGCCGAAAGAATATTACCCTGGACATATGGTGTCTACGCTAGAATGGTTATAGAATAGTACTATCACAAATCACTGAAAGCATTATGGAGGTATTATGAAAAAGTTTATTTATTTAATTTTGTTTGTGTTTGTTATCACAATGTTTGCTGCATGTTCAAAAAATGAAAACAGTCCGACTGATTCCAGCAGCAAGGTGGAGAATGGCAGCACCGGGAAACCTTCCAAAACCGAAAGTCCTAGCCCCAAAACGGAAAATCAAGAAAAAAAGCATATCATAGGTGTTTCAATACCGGCGCCATCCGTGAAGAACAACTTACTCCAGGAACCGGATAAGAAGGAGATTTTAATCTATTTACCCCCTTCCTATTATGACACAGATAAGAATTATCCTGTTTTATACTATCTCCATGGCTACGGGGGTGCGGCTTATGAAGTCATGTCCTTCAAGGATATCGCAGACCGGCTTATGAAAGAAAGTAAAATAAAGGATATGATTATTATAGGTGTAAACGGCCAAAACAAACTCGGTGGAAGCTTTTATGTAAATTCACCGGTTACAGGAAACTGGGAAGATCATGTGGTTAAAGATGTTGTCCAGTATGTTGACAGTAATTATAGGACGGTTAAAACGGCTGAAGGTCGTGGAATTGCCGGATTTTCCATGGGTGGGTTTGGGTCCATTCATTTAGGATTTAGATACCCGGAAGTATTTTCGGCGGTTTACGCATTAGGGCCGGGTCTAATAGAGGATAACAGCCTTAAAAAAGCATTTGCAGACTGGGATCAGATCTTTTTAGAATCGTATGGTGCAGCTTTTTCTCCCAATACAAAAAAAGAATCCCCCTATGCGGATATTCCTAAATTTGATAACAGCCCGGAAGATAATAAAATCATTGAAAACTGGAAAAACGGATATGCCAACCTTAAGGCTAAAATTCAGAATTATCTTAAAAAAGAGAAGAAGCTAAATGCAATCAGGATCGAATATGGTGTAGATGATGCATATGTTTGGATACCTGAAGGATGTAGAGCATTTTCCAAGTTACTTAAGGAAAGTAAAGTTGAACATGAGCTTAAATCATTCCAAGGAGGACATGATTTGGATTACGGAATTATTGAAAAAAGTATATTACCGTTCTTTTCGGAGCATTTGGAAAATGAATAAATCATGAAAAGATAAAATAAGACCCTCTCAACCGGTTTTATGCGTTGAGAGGGTCTTATTTTATCTGGAGCATTAACAAAATGAAGAATATGAACCAATTCAGAGTTGTTTACATAATATGTGGGTATATAATTGATGCTTAAGGGTGCGGAAGAGTCTTCTCCGACTTTTCCATCCAATATATTAAAAACAACAAGTTTGATCATAAACCTACACGCCAAGGGGTGTAAAATAGTGTTAATTCAACCTATAGGTGACTAAATTGAAGGAAAGGGTGGGTTTTGTGTTTAAGAAAATTGTTTTATTACTTGTTATGGTAAATCTTGTTTTGGGGGGGACAGTACTTAATTGTTTTGCAGATGCTAACGAGGTCAATAAATTAAATTGTAGTGCTAAAGTAATAGAGCCAAAGTATGTAAAAAAAGAAGTTAACGTAAATGGGATCATAGCAGATCTATATTATAATGAGAGTGCCCGTAATCAAAGGGTTATTATGCTTCTTGGAGGTTCTTTTCCCGGTAAGTCCTGGAGTGGTGATATGGATAGTAAGACAAGAATGGATCTTTTGGCAAGGGGGTATGCCCTTTTGTCGATGGCCTATTTTGGTATGGAAGGGCTGCCTCCTACACTTCAAAGTATACCTCTTGAGTATTTTGAGAAGTCCATTGACTGGGTGCTTAAGCAGCCAGGGATCGACCGGAGCGGTGTTGCCGTGATGGGGGGATCAAAGGGTGGAGAAGCAGCCTTACTCATTGCAAGCTATTTTCCAAGGAAGGTAAAAGCGGTGGTGGGACTCGTTCCTGCATCCAATGTATTTCAAGGGTTAGGGCCCGGTGAGAAAAGCTCATGGTCTTATAAAGGAAAGAATCTTTCCTTTGCCCCGTTTATTTATAATGAAAACTACAAAAAGGCGTTGGAGATTTGGGAAACCGAACACAAAGATATGTGGGTGGAAGTATATCGGGATGCGTTAAGAGATCCGGAAGCGGAAAGGAAATCTGCCATACCCATAGAAAGAGCAAAATGCCCGGTTTTTCTCTTATCCGGAAAGCTGGATACAAGTTGGCCGAGCTTCAATATGTGTGAAAGCTTGATAAAAAGATTAAAGGAAAATCACTATAAATATTCTTATCAGCATGTATCCTATGATCATGCAGGCCATTATGTTGCATTTGAAGTTCCTGAAAGTTGGCAAAAGGTTTTAAAATTCTTGGAGATACAGTATCCTGTTAAAAAAACTTGCCATAAAAAGTGTAGCTAAACTAATAAATTTCACGAGCTATATAAAAAATGGACAGTGCCGGTTCTGGAATTATTTAAAACAAAATTCTAACATAAAACCGGTGTTGTCTATTTCGTATTTTGAGTATAAAATGAGTATAAATATTACATAGAAAAGTCTTACATTCTGCTCGAGTCACTTCAAATGCATTGGATATTTGCTAGTGCCTCGTAACGTAATTCTTTTCTAGGGTATGCGAGGCACAAACAGATGAAGTGCATTTTTAACACTTTGAAAAACTAGAAATATGTTGTGTTAAAAAGCACTAGGTACAGTATAAGATTTTTTGTGCGTAAAATAGGGCAAAAGGTACATCAACAAACGGGGGGGCAATGTGGATTATACCGCGAGAGTCTTAAATGCTGTCAATTATATAGAAAGTCATTTAACTTCAAAGATTACATTAGATGCAATTGCGAGGGAGGTCTATATATCTCCATATCATTTTCATAAGGGATTTTTACTGGGAACTGGGATAACGGTTGGAGAATATATAAAACGTAGAAGGCTGACAGAGGCGGGGATAAAGTTGATTGAGACTAAGATTCCCATTATTGATATTGGCATGGATTGCTGCTATGATTCCCAGGAGGCTTTTACGCGGGCATTTAAGAAATACTTTGGAATTACACCGGCTAAGTACCGGAAGAGAAAAAATCACAATCTTTATTATTACAGGGAGCCATTGAATCAAAAGGAAATCATACATTTTCAAAACGGAGGAGTCAGCATCATACCCCGGATTGTTACGCTGGGTCCTATTCAGCTTACCGGAATAAACGGGTACTCATCCCATGATGATAACCGTATACCGAATATTTGGGAAGAATTCCACAGTCAGAGCGGACAAATCTATAATAGGGTTAATATGAGTGAGTATTATGGGATATGTATTTATAATCCTGTACTTTATATCAAAGATATTTCTGTAGATTTTGAGTTTAATTATTTTGCAGGAGTGGAAGTGAGGGATTATGAAAAGGTTTCCCAGGGGCTGGATACGTATATCATTCCAAAGAGAAAGTATGCTGTCTTTACACATCGGGGGAATGTAGCCGATGTGATGCCTACTTACCGGTATATTTTTTCTGTTTGGCTGCCGGATACATCCAATGAAATTGCAGACCATTTTGATTTTGAGTACTTTGGAGAGAGTTTTTCTCCGATGGATCCGGATTCATCGGAGCTGGATATTTATATTCCCATTAAATAAATCTTTAACAAGGATAAAAATAAATATAAATTGTAATATAGTTTAATTTTAAAGAGTAATCATTTGTATTTGGAATGGACATCATTTTGTATTGGAGGGTGCTATGATTAGGATTTGTGAAGCAGAAGGAGCTCAAGATATAGAGGACGTAAGAGTACTTTTTAAGGACTATGCTTTGACAATGGAACTTGATCTGTGTTTTCAAAATTTTGAAGAGGAATTGGCTGCCTTGCCGGGTAAATATGCTTTGCCTACGGGATATCTTTTGCTTGCAAAGGATCAGGATAAAAGTATTGGATGCGTAGCAGTCAGGAAAATTGATGATGGTGTATGTGAAATGAAAAGGTTATATGTAAAGTCCCAGTATAGGGGAATGAAGATAGGTAAACGTCTTGCGGAGGAAATTATTGAAAAGGCAAGGGAGCTTGGATATGACCTTATGAAACTGGATACCTTATTCACGATGAAGGAGGCAGTTGCCCTATATAAATTATTGGGTTTTAAGGAAACACAGGCGTATACATTTAATCCGTCTGAGGATGTAATTTATATGGAATTGAATTTAAATAAAAAGTAAGAAAATGGTGATAATTTAATACAAAAACACTTAGAAATGACAGGTAGTATAGAAATGACCAAAGAGGAAGTCATGATCTATCTAAAAGAACATGTAAAATTGCCAAGGAAGTTTTTGAGGTGGATAAAATAATGAAATGTTATCTTCTATATAAAATAATTTCATAAATGTTTAAACTCATATAAATCAAGACTATTAAGAAACTCTAATGAAAAATCAAAAATTCTAATAAAGTAAGAAGGGGACTAATTTTTGTCATTCTTAAATGACAAAAATTAGTCCCCTTCTTACTTTATGAAATAATAAATTCACATAAAAATCATAATATTAATCCAAAACTCACGTAAAAATGTTACTAAAATGCAGAAACAAAGGGAAAAAGTTTTTCTGATACCCCCCAAGGGTTAAAAAGATCACCCTAGACAAAAGTGAATGATCATTGTATACTGACAAATGATTTTGATCAAATATAAACGCTTCAATAATGTGCAAATAATTTAAAAAGCATTTGCACATTTAATAATTTTTCACTGAAAATGCTGCAACTCTGATTGCTTTTGAAAAAACTTACAAAAACTACTGTTCATAATATCTAGAGAGATAGAGCAACAAAATTTATATAGATAAAAAATATATTTCATTGTAAAAGGGAGGTCTGAAAAGTGAATAGGGGAACAAGAATCCTAGTAGCGCTAATACTTGTGTATGTGCAAGTATTCGGCATGGTCTCGCAAGCATTTATGACGGAAGGAGGTGCAGCAGGGAACGGCACTACATACTATACCGAGCCGACATCGGTGCCGGAAGGGGTTTATGAGGCTGCTTATGCGCCAACAGAAACACCAATTGTTATGGTGACGCCTGAAAGTACACCGACAGGGACCCAGGAACAATCGACCCAGATGGGATCAGAAACACCTGGGGCGACAGTTATGCCCGGAGATACGTCTATGCCTGCAGCCACAGATGCAGCGGGCACAGCAACACCGGAAGCCACACAACAGCCGACTGGAATAGCGGCAAGTACGGAAACACCCATACCTACCCCGGTCAGCACGCCTACACCCACGGCAGCTTTGCCAAAAATGGTACGTGCAGATGCCGGGAATTTTCATGCCTTGGCATTGACTGAGAATGGTAAGGTATTGGCTTGGGGTAAGAATGCCAGTGGAGAGTTGGGCAGAGGAACGACGGGCGCAAGCTCGGAAATTCCAACCACAGTAAAAAATCTGGATACTGTGCAGGCCATTACGGCAGGAGACGCATTCTGTGGGGCATTGAAAACGGATGGAACCGTTTTTATGTGGGGTCAAAATGAACAAGGACAATTGGGAGACGGAACGCAGACCCAAAGGAGCCTGCCTGTCCAGGTGCAGGGAATGAGCAATGTAACGGCATTGGCTGCCGGCAAGGACTTTGTCCTGTCGTTAAAGTCCAACGGCACTGTCTGGGCTTGGGGACAAGGCAATCAAGGTCAATTGGGAACAGGCAGCAACATTAGCAGTCTGACTCCCGTAGAAGTTGTAAGCTTAGATAACGTAACCAAGATTGCAGCAGGGGATACCGCAGCCTACGCTCTAAGAAACGATGGTACTGTCTGGGCTTGGGGGGGTAATACATTAGGTCAGTTGGGAAATGGAAATCAAAATAGCAGCAATGTGCCTGTTCGTGTAACGGGACTTGAAAATATCACAGACATCAAAGCCGAGGGAGCATTTGCCCTTGCCTTGACAAATACCGGAGCTTTATGGACTTGGGGTGCCAACACGTCAGGGCAACTGGGAGACGGCACCAACGACAATAAAAATCAACCGGTTCAGATCATGGATAATGTGAGCAAAATCGGTGTAGGACAAGCAACGGCCTATGCAGTGAAGTCGGATGGAACTTTCTGGGCTTGGGGTGAAAACACCAAGGGTCAGATGGGGAATGGATCGACACAAAACAGCAATACACCGCAAAACGTTGCGGGAATGACGCAAGTGACAGCGATAGCCGGTGGCAGCGAATATGTCATGGCAGTGAAGGACAACGGCAGCTTATGGACTTGGGGGAGCAACAGCGAAGGGCAGTTGGGATATACCTTTACAGGAACAAAACTGATACCGGAGCAGATATTGGACACCTGGGCTCCTGAAAAGCCAAGCGGACTTACGGCAGCCGCCAGTGAAACCCAAGTGGTTCTCTCTTGGAACCCTGCAGCTGACAACACGGGAGTTATGGGCTATGAGATTTACCGGGACCAGGTGAAGCTGCAAGCGGTGACAGCAGCGGAATATACACATATGATTGCTACGGACGGAAATTTACATACCTATGAGGTCAGAGCCTATGATGCATGGGGCAATACTTCAGCCTTTGCAAGCAAGGTGATAGGGGATAACGAAGCACCTACTGCACCTGGGAATGTGAGGAGCACTGAAAATAGAATTAATCGGGTGACCTTGGCTTGGGATGCTTCCACAGACAATGATGCAGTAGAAAAATACGAAGTTTACAGAAATGGGGAAAAAATCGGAGAAACCACCGAAACCCAATATCAAGATACTACGGTCAGTGCGGAAACTGAATATACCTATACCGTAAACGCTGTGGATGAAGCAGGAAACTATTCGCAGCAAAGCACACCGCTTACAGTCAATACACCCTCTGTGATTCAGCCGCCGGTAAATCTGGCCATGACTTCACGGACCACGAATAGCATTTCTCTTTCGTGGACTGCGGGAAGCAACACAGTGACCATCACCCATTACAATTTGTACCGGGATGGACAAAGGGTAGCGGTTGTGAGTTCCGCACAGACTACCTATACGGATACCGGTTTGATTCCGGGGAGAACATATGCTTACAGCGTGAGAGCACAGGATTCTTTAGGCAATGAATCGGAGGACAGCAACGGGACCAGTGCGGCAACCAATACCATGGTGCTCACTGGTGATTACATATTGACTCAGGATACAGTATGGGATGGACTTTACTTAAATGGAGGAACGTTAAACCTCAACGGTCGAACCTTGACGGTCAATGGAAAATTGATTCAATCGGGCGGTACGTTATATGTGAACAATGGACAACTCCTTGTCAAGGGGGATTATAGAATCCAGACAGAGTCAGGTACGAACTACAGCCAAAGCTATGGGTATTTGAAAATGATCAATAGCGAAGACCGGATCACTGTAGGGGGCAGCTTTATAACCCAAGCTTACTATGGACATGATGGCCTGTTGACCGCGGGAGTCATGGAGGTTAAAGGCGATTTTATTCAAAAGTACAATAATTACTCCAATAACTTCAAGGCTACTGGAAGCCATAAGGTGTTAATGAGTGGTAGTGGTAATCAGACGGTGAACTTTCAAGATCCAAACAATTCAGGATTCAATACGTTGGAAATTAGAAGGACACAAGTTCAGGGATTTGCCATTACCAGCAGCATTAGTGTGAATACCCTTGTTGGAAATGGAGGCAGCCTGCCTTCGGTTTCCATTATCACAAACTGTGTCCTGGCAAATGACGTCCGGGTAGAAGGAAATCTCTATTACTATAACGGGACTTTGAATCTCAACGGACATACGCTGACAGTAGACAACAAATTTATACAGCCCAGCGGTACGCTGTTTGTGAATAAAGGACAACTTCTTGTCAAGGGGGATTACAGAATCCAGACCGAGTCAGGTACAAACTACAGCCAAAGCTATGGGTATCTGAAAATGAACAATAACGAGGACTGTGTTACCGTTTTGGGGAGCTTTATAACCCAAGCTTACTACAGTCACGATGGTTACTTGACGGCTGGAGCGTTGGAGGTCAAAGGTAATTTCATACAGGCATATAACAACTGGTCAAACAATTTTAAGGCAACCGGAAGCCACAAGGTGATATTAAGCGGAAGCGGTGCCCAGACGGTGAATTTCCAAGACGCAAATAATTCGGGTTTCAATGTGTTGGAAATCAAAAGAGCACAACTGCAGGGCTTTGCCATGACCAGCAGCATCAGCATTAATACCTTGATTACCAATGAGAGCGTTCTACCCGCCGCATCCATTGTTTCATCCGTCACGGTGACTGACAATGTAAGAGTGGAAGGAAGATTGACGGTAGGGAATAACTTTAACCTGAATGGAAAAAGCCTGGTAGTCAATGGGGATCTTTATATCGGTGGAGGAACCTTTGACCTTGGCGGTGGAAAAGTAACTGTTACAGGGAAGGTGATTCAGTCCAATGGAACACTGTATATCAACAAGGGGAGCATTTCCATCGGTGGAGATTACCGGATTCAGACCGAGTCAGGTACAAACTACAGCCAGAGCTATGGGTATTTGAAAATGATCAATAGTCAAGAACGTGTCACTGTAGGGGGCAGCTTTATAACCCAAGCTTACTACAGCCACGATGGTTACTTGACGGCTGGAGTGTTGGAGGTCAAAGGTAACTTCATACAGACATATAACAACTGGTCGAACAATTTTAAGGCAACCGGAAGCCACAAGGTGATATTAAGCGGCAGCGGTGCCCAGACGGTGAATTTCCAAGACGCAAATAATTCGGGCTTCAATGTGTTGGAAATCAAAAGAGAACAACTGCAGGGATTTGCCATTACCAGCGGCATCAGTCTCAATACCCTGATTACCAACAGGAGTATTTTGCCATCCACATATATTGTTTCTTCTGTAACCGTAATGGACTATATCAGGGTAGAAGGAACTTTAACGTTGGGGAATAATTTCAACCTGAATGGGAAAAACCTGACAGTCATCGGTAATCTCTATATTAATGGAGGAACCTTTGATCTTGGCGGTGGAAAAGTCACCGTTACAGGGAAGGTGATTCAATCCAATGGAACACTGAATATCAACAAGGGGAGCATTTCCATCGGTGGAGATTACCGGATTCAGACCGAGTCAGGTACAAACTACAACCAGAGCTATGGGTATTTGAAAATGATCAATAGTGAAGATCGGCTTACTGTAGGAGGAAGCTTTGTAACTCAAGCCTACTACAGCCACGATGGCATCCTGACGGCTGGAGTAATGGAGGTTAAAGGCAATTTTATACAGGTATATAACAACTGGTCAAATAATTTTAGGGCTACCGGAAGCCATAAAGTGGTACTGAACGGGAATGGCGTACAGAACGTTAGTTTCCAGGCTCCTAACAGTTCCAAATTCAATATCCTGCAAATTTCCAAGACCTTAAACAGCGGTTTCTACATATTTAATACACAACCGGTGTGGAATACATTGATTTATGATACGCAGATACCTACGGCACCCATTGGCTTGACGGTATCTTCCAAAACTTCTACCGGGATGACCTTGAATTGGACAGCATCTGCCGATGATATCGGTTTGAAAGGTTATGTAATTTACCTCGATGGTCAGGAATTTGCAAGAACAACGGGAACAAGCTACACTTGCCAAGGTTTGAATCCGGGGACTTCCTATGCGGTCTATGTCAAAGCCTTAGACTTTGGCGACAACTATTCAGATGCAAGCAATACCTTGACGGAGTCCATCGAACAGGATACAACGGCACCGACTGTGCCAACCGAGCTCAAGGGATATTGGAATGGTACGGGGGTATCTTTAAGCTGGAAGGCATCCACCGACAATGTGGGCGTAACAGGCTATGAAATCTACCGTGGCGGCACAGAGATTGCCACAACCACCCTTTTATCCTATGACGATCAAAGTGCGGAAGTTGGAACGACCTATATCTATACTGTAAAGGCATTGGACGCAGCAGGGAATCACCAAGAAGCACAGGTTGCGGTGTCGGTGGCCAATGACGATCATCCTGATAGTGTCGTCGGGGCAACCTATATCAGCATGGATACTCCTATCCAAGGGGCTATCAACATTATAGGCGATGAAGATTTCTTTGCCTTCCGGACGCCAAAAGATGGACATTTTGCAGTCAAGAGCCTGGGGGATACCAATGTATATGGTGTTCTCTATGATGAGGATGGCATCCTATTGGCTTCCAATGATGACGGTCTGGACGGATGCAACTTTAAAGTAGAATACAGATTTACATCCAATAAAAATTATTACATCAGGGTTCGTGCTTCCATTAGCAGCGGGGTGGGGCCATATAGTGTTATTCTCTACGAATTGGACAACATTGCGCCCAGTATTCCTGAAAACTTGACAGTTACAGGGAAAACAGCCACATCCATCACCCTCCAGTGGACTCCTTCTAACGATAATGAAGGAGTGACAGGCTACCTGATATACAGAAATGGTGTATTGGTAAGTGATATCAAAGGCACAAACACCTTTACCGATACCGGCCTTGCACCGTTGGTGCAATATACTTATACCGTCAAAGCCTATGATGCAAAGATTAACATATCGGGTGCAAGCCAGGCTTTGACCGATAGAACAGAAGTAGATGCTCAGGCACCGACTGTCCCTGCAAATGTTAGAATATCTGCGAGGACGGCTTCTTCGGTGACTGTTGCATGGGATGCTGCTTCGGACAACGTAGCCGTTACCGGTTATGAGATCTTCCGGGACGGTGTCCAAATAGCCACTGTCAATACCTTGACCTATTTGGATCAAAACCTCCAGCCGGGCAAGTATGTTTATACTGTCAAGGCTTATGACGCAGCAGAGAATAAATCTGGCATCAGTAATGCCGTTACTTATGATAATGAAGCGCCCGCAGTACCTGGAGGCTTGGCGGTGACAGGGACTACCGCTACCCAGGTTATGCTTTCATGGAATGCAGCCTCTGACAATATTGCGACAACAGGATATAAAGTTTATAGAAACGGCAGCTTTGTCAGTGATGTAACTACAGGGACAACCTATACCGACGGTGGACGCATGCCAACCACCACCTACATCTACACACTAGCCGCCTTTGATGCCCAGGGAAATGTATCGGTCCAATCGGCAGAAGTCCAGGGGACTACTGTGATAGACACAACACCGCCTTCGGTACCGACAGGGCTTGGACTTGGCTCAAGTTCTGGAACTACTGTGAGCATCGGATGGAGTGCATCTTCCGATGACGTGGCCTCAGTAGGCTATGATGTTTACCGGGATGGTGTTTATGCCGCTTCGGTGACAACAACGGTTTATGAAGACCGAAGTGTTGAGATTGGCAAAGTCTATATTTATACCATTAAGGCCTTCGATGCAGCAGGGAACCGTTCCGGTTTCAGCCAAGGCCTCAGTGTAACCGACGACTATGCCAACGTCCGGACACAAGCTGCAATCATCAACGTAAACACACCCTATTCAGGGGTTTTGAATTACCGGTATGATTACGATTACTTTAGATTTACAGCCACTACCAGTGGAGACTATGTCATGTATACTACAGGCAATTTTGATGACTATGGATATTTGTATGATGAAAACGGTACCCAATTGGCAGCGAATGACGACTCAGGTGGAAATTACCAGTTTCGCATACAGTACTATTTGATCTCCGGCAAGACTTATTATGTAGCTGTCGGGCCTTATGGTTCACATACCGGATCTTATACCGTAAGAGTTGTTGCAGCACCCAAGGCGCCTACAAACCTAGCGGTTCTTTCCAGTTCCGAAGCCACAGTGACCATCGGATGGACGGCACCGGATGATACCAGCGTGACAGGATATAACATCTACCGGAATGGCAGCTACTTGACCAATACTACAAGTACCAGCTATACCAATACAGGTCTTGCGGCCAATACAACCTATACCTATATGGTCAGAGCCTACAATAGCGCGAGTGGGCTATCTGCAGAAACACCATCCGTACAAGGAACAACAGTAGTGGATACGCAAGCGCCTGCCGCACCGACCAACGTGAGAGCGGTTCTTGCCGAAAAAACTGCGACAACCGTCAAGTTGATATGGAACGCTGCAACCGACAACACCGGTGTGGTTTCCTATGATATTTACCGTGACGGTATCAAGATCGGCAGCAGCAACACCACAAGTTACAGCGACACCGGGTTGACGGCAGCGGTTTATGCCTACACCGTTATAGCTTTGGATTTCACTGGAAATGTTTCTGAAGCAAGCCAGGTATTGACCTATGATAATGTGCCTCCATCCCAGCCTCAATACTTAAGGTCTGGGACCGTCACAAGAAGCAGTATTGTCCTTACTTGGGATCCTGCAGGTGATAATATGACTGTGGCAGGATACTACATTTACAGAAACGGCACCAAGATTGCAGCCGTCAATTCAACCAGTTATTCAGATATAGGGCTTGTGCCTGAAACCAACTATACTTATATTGTCAAAGCTTATGATCAGGACAGCAATGTTTCCGCTGACAGCAACACATTGACCGTTTCAACCTATGAAGCCATCAAAGCGCCTGCAACGCTTACGGCGACTCCGGGGCAATTAAAGATTGATCTTGCTTGGACCCAAGTGGTGGATTCCGAGTTTTCCAAGTACAAACTGTACCGGAGTATTGATGGAACCAACTACTATCTGCTGATTGCAACGACTTTGAGATCCTACTCCGACACCGGTTTGCAATCAGGAATAACCTATTATTATAAAATAACAAGTAGCGATACTTCCAATAGAGAAAGCAGGAATGCAGCTTACAGTGTTCCCACAAAGCCTGTGGTGGATACTGAAAAGCCTGTAATCGGCAGCTTCAGCCCTGCGGATAAGAGTGCGGTTCGCAGAACCATTGCTCTTAGTGCATTGGCTACCGACAACGTAAGGGTAAACACGGTGGAGTTCTTCTATGGAACTACAATAGGAGGTACTACCACTTGGACCAGCATTGGAAAATCCGGTTCGGGTACCGTGAGTTGGAACACCACCACCATAGCCGATGGCACTTATGCCATCAAAGTAGTTGCCATGGACGAAGCTGGCAACAGCGCAGAAAAGACCGCAAGCTATACAATTGACAACACAGCGCCTCCGGCGCCTGTATTAAAAGCAACCCCTGCGGAGCTCAAGGTATCCTTAAGCTGGCAGCCCCAGGGTGTGGCAGAAGACTTGGATCATTACAACCTCTATAGAAGCATTGGACAGAGCGGAACCTACAACGTGGTTTCTACAACAACCGCTGCAGTGTATATGGACACCACCGCCTCTGTTACAGAGGACAACCGTTACAAGGTAACAGCCGTAGACCGCCTTGGTAACGAAAGCGCAGTTTCCAACGTAGAAACCGTAAGGCCGGGTGCCGACATAACCCCACCGGAAATCGACAAAGCATTGCCGGCTGGTGAAACAGCCGTAAGAGGCAGCGTAACACTGACCCTCCATGGAAAAGACAACCTGAAGGTACAGTATTACGGCATGGAAAGAAGAAGACTCAACCAGGACGGAACTCCGGCAGAAAGCTACAGTGTCCTTGCCAGCGTTTACAATCCAGGCGCAGCAGACTACACCGCACAATGGAACACTGCAGCCTTGAACGGAGACGGCTCTCCCGTATATGTTGACGGAACCTATGAAGTAAAATTTGTTGTGGCTGACAGCTACCAAAACCAAACCGCCATTGTTAACCGCTATACTGTAGCCAATAATCCTCCGGCCCCTCCTGAAACCCTTCGTGTGGATGCTGGGGAGTGGAAGCTCATGGTCAGTTGGTCCCCTGTAGTGAGGGCGGATTTTAAAAATTATGTTCTCTACCGCAAAGCAGGGAAGGATGGTCCTTGGGAGAAAATTGTAGCCAATACCACCTCCAACCTCTATGTGGATACTATGAAAGATCCGGCTCAGGATTACTACTATGCCGTGTCTGTCATGAATGATGTGAGAAGGGAAAGCGCGAAGACAAGAGATTATGCCAACGACATTCCCATCAGTGAAACCCTGAAAACCCATGCGCTGCACCAGACCACCATTCCGGTCATCGCTACCGTTCTTCCAAATGAGTACAAAAGAACCAAGGCTTTATTGCCTCTGGAAATTGTAGTGGAAGATGAAGTAGGCACAAGCATTGCCTACGTATATGCATACTTAGGTGAAACACCCGAAAGTCCTGTCACAGGAAACGAAATCTGGCAGTTTGGCGGGCAGGATTTAAACCCCGCAAGAAACGGTAACAGCTTTACAACCACTTTGAACTGGGATACCAATAGCCTCATTGCAGGAACCTATGCCATCCGTGTAACGGCTACCAATAAAGGCAACGTATCGGCCAGCAAAATAAAAAAATACATTGTAGACAGAGAAGCACCGTTGGCACCGTCCCTTGTGACCATTTCAGACGCAAAAACCGGTGGAGAGCTGACCTTGTCCTGGGCAAGAAGCCTGTCCAACGATGTTGAAACCTATGCACTCTTCAGGGCTACCGAAAATGGAGGACCCTTCGAGAAGATACTTGAGACCAAATCCCTTATTTACAGGGATCAAGGCCTTGTCAACGGACAAACCTATTACTATGTTGTACAGGCGATGGACGGTGCAGGCAATATAAGCTCATTCACCGCTCAGGCAGGTGAAACCCCATCCGCTTTAAGCGACTTAAAGGCTGTGTCCATTGCAGCAAACCCCTTAAACCCTGTTATCGGCAGAAGCAATACTGTGACAGCGGTCGTAGGAAACGTGGGCTATGCCAAAGCAAAAGCAAGAGTTACCTTCTATATGGAAGAAGGAAGCCAGTGGATGGTTCTTGGAACAAAGGAAGCAGAGGTGCCTTCTTCTGCTCAAAGAGAAGTATCCATTGCATGGACACCGGCCCAAGGAAGCAGCAAAACTATCAAAGCTGAGGTACAGACTATTGACAGTACAACCGACATGGATCTTGACAACAACAGCATACAAGAAGTATTCAATCTGAATTTGCCTCCGGTAGTGTCCATTTTGGCACCGGTATCCACGAACTCGGGAGACAGCATAACATTTAGTGCAGGCTCCTCCAAGGACACCGACGGAAGCATTGCCGCCTACCAGTGGAATATGGGAGACGGCAATACACGGACAGGCTCACAGGTTGTATATATTTACCAAAATCCGGGCACCTATACCGTAGACCTCACCGTAACCGACAACCGAGGCGCTTCTACAAGTACTTCGGTAACCTTAAGCGTATACGACACCCGTCCTGACCTGGTGGTTTCCCACATCCGTTGGACCCCGGAAAACACACAGGAAAACGACGTGGTGCAAATTACAGCAACCATTGGAAACACAGGAAAAGGACCAAGCAGCCTGGGCTTCTTGGTAGGTTTCTACATTGACAACAACTATGTGGGATACACCCGTGTGGATCAAAATATCCCCGTAGGACAAACCGTCGATGTAAACTACACTTGGGTAGCGTCTGCAGGAGTCCACATCGTAAAGGCTGTAGCAAACGACATATTGGACAGCCTGAAAGAAATCAACAAAAACAATAACAGCTTGACTCAGGCTATGACCACAGAGCAGGTGAACTTCCCCGATGTGAAGGTGGAAAACCTTGTGTGGGCACCCGAAAGCACCGACATTGACAGCGAAAGCCCGTTCATGTACAGGGCTACCGTCAGAAATGCCGGAACAGCCAAGGCAGAGAAATTCTATGCATCCTTGTATATTGACGGCAAGTGGCAGGCAAAACAGCTTATTAACCAGTTGGAGGTTGGAAACACCCAGGATATTACTTTTGCAGTGAAGCCGCAAAGCGGAAGCCATGACGTCAAAGTCGTACTGGATGACCCGGCACCTTCTTTGATTGAAATGGTAAGAGAGAACAATACCGTAAGCATTAAGACTCCTTCGTTTAAGGTAACTTATCCAGCCTTGGAGTTAGCCCCGGTAACCTGGCTGCCCCAGGAGACCGTTCTGACCGACGGAACTTCCCTGACCTTTACAACCAAGGTGAAAAACAGCGGACAGACGGCGATTAACCACAGCTTCAACGTAGCCTTCAACGTAGACGGCAAATTACTTAAAAATGTAGCAGTGGATAAGCTCAATATCGGAGAAGAGAAGGAAGTTTGGGTCAGATGGCCTGCAGCGGAAGGCACCCACAATGTAGCCATTATAGCCGATCCTGAAAAGTCAGTATTAGATAGTGTTTATGAAAGCCCTGTCATCCATGCACAGGTGCCAGAGTTGACGATTGTATATCCTGACCTCAGTATTACAGATATTGTGTGGTCACCATTAACCATGAGATACGGCAAGGACATTGTATTTGTTGCCAGAGTCAGTAACCAGAGCGTAACGTCCATCTTCAACAACTTCAACATTGGGTTGTATGTGGATGGCAAGCAGGTATCCGGCCAAACCGTTCAGGGCCTAAGAGGTCACAGCACAGCGATTGTGGGCCTCACATGGAAGCCCGGCAGCATAGGCAGCCACACCGTCAAGGTGGTGGTGGACAACTTTAACCAAGTGAAGCAGGAGCCCATCAAAGAAGGGGTCATCCGTACTTGGGAAAGAACCTTTGAAATAGGCGATAGCCTTGTCATTGAGGCGGAGCCTAACTCTGAGATGGAAGACGATGCATTGGGTGGATGCCCTGTTTCCATTGCTAGTATGTACCTGCCTATCTGGGCCAAAGTACACATTTCCAGCACTCCTAATAATTTAATGGGACCGGAAAGCGGTATTACCGCAAGCTACAGCTTTGTGGGCGGCGGTCAGACTTACCAGGGAGCCATCGGTTTTAACCCGGCAACCCGGAAGTTTGAAGGCCAGATCCCATTAAATGGATTGACGCCGGGCGGATACATCCTGACCATTGAAGCCGGAGACGGTGTAGATAAGGAAACCGTAACTACCAATGTTGTTCTGTACCCTGAAATTCTGGCATCCCTGGACATTGAAAAGGAGAGTTATCGAGCGGGAGAACCCGTGAGAATCACAGGGGAATACAGGTACTCCGATGGCAGTCCTGTTGTCAATAAGGAAGTCATTATCGACCTGAAATTGGAGCCTATTGTAGATGAAACCGGAGATGAGCCGGTATGGCATGCAAGGAAGCTGAAGTTTGCAACCACCGATGAGACCGGACGCTTCCAATATAACTTTACACCACAAACGAGAGATGCGGGATTATGGCACGCAGATACCTATTTCCTGAGCAAGGACATTGCCGGATCCAGCAGCAAAGACTTTATGGTCTACGGAATGGCAAGCCAGGACTACATCATTGCAGCACCAAAGAACTACCAGTTCTCTAAAGTCATTGAGGTGAGAAACACGGCAGCCACCGATGTAGAACTAAGCGGCCTCAATGCAGTCCTTCACGACCTCACAGCCAACAGCAAAGTACGGGCAACTATGGACACTTCTACCTTGGTGGGCAAGTTAAGCCCCGGCCAGGTGGGAAGTGTAGTTATAAACTTCAATGTGCCGCTGGATTGTGCCGACACTGCAAAGTTCAAGGTAGACTTTGCAAGCACTGAAGGCGTGAAAGCGACTTCATATATCAGCTTGAATTTAAGACCGGCCATACCATTGCCGGTTACCGATCCAAAGGGCTTCCAGTTGGGATTAAACCCTGGCGACAGCCTCCTAAGGACTGTGAAATTAACCAATAAAGGCATGGGCCGGATGGAAAACATCCGTTACATTTCTTCTGAAAAGCTTCCGTGGATTACCATTGCAGGAGCAGGAAAAACCAGCCTGAATCCGGGAGAAGCCACAGAGTTTGAAATCATGGTGAATCCTCCGTCAGGAACACCGCTGGGCCGCTACCAGGATCATGTGACGGTGACTGACGGCAAGTACTCCGCCGTGGTGACTGTAGCCGTAGAAGTATCCAATGCAGACAAGGGTTCAGTAACCTTTGTTGTTGTGGATGACACCGGGGAAAAGGTCAACGGTGCTGAAGTGACCTTGGTAGGCAAAGACCCCTATGTCCAAGTGGAAAACGGACAATCGGTAACCTATTACCAAAACTTCTACGGACGTACCGATATGAATGGTGTGGTAACCTTCCAGGATAAGCCTTTGGGTGAATATACCTATACCGTACAGGCCAGAGCTAGAAAGACCGTTCATGGGGAAACCCGCATCATGCCGGTCAGTGAAGCAAGTACCCAAGCAGTGCATATGGAAACCGAACCGGTCAACATACAATGGACAGTGGTACCGACTACCATTGAAGACAAATACGATATCAAAATGGAACTGACCTTCGGGGCCAATATCCCCGAGCCAAGGTTTGGGGCCGTACCGCTCTATGCGACCGTTCCAAAACAGGTGACCGACCCCATGGTGGTGGAAGCCACGGTGGTCAATATGGGACTTGTTGCAGTGACCGATGTCATGGCTGTCATTGATAGAGAGAATGCTGCCAATACAGGCATCAGCATCATAGGCGGCGGATACATCGGTGAAATTCCGGCTCATGGCAGCGCCAAGATCAAGCTTTTGGTACAGCCGGGAACCTACAATTTGAAGCCAGGAATCAACCCTATTACCAACGATTTTTACAACAAGATACGAATTACCGGAAATTATGTAAGCTTTGATCCAGATACAGGCTTGCCAAGTTATCCTCCAAAGGAACTCAGTACAAAGTTTGCCCTCTGGAACCCTAGCGAGCAAAAGATCACCATAGATGTAACGCTGCCCGATGGACAAAAAATCTCCAAGGAAGAAGCACTGCCTGAAGGTGGTGAGGAACAGCTCAAGGAACTGGATTACTTTACCGACATTCCTAAAAAAGGAGATCAAACTGGCAGCAGCAGCAATGCCAACCAGGTCATAGTTCTTAAACTGGATCAGACTGCAACCTTGGAAAGACAGGCCTTCAACGCAACCCTCAAGGTAACCAACGGATACCCTGTGGATTCCTTGCAGAACCTGACTGTCCGTGTCATGATTTCAGACAGTGAAGGTAAAGATGTAAGCAGCAAGAACTTTATCATTCCAACCAGCCTGAGCGGCATTGCAAGCTTGGATGGCAGCAATGCCCTTCCTGCGGGTGCAGCCATGACGGCAGGATGGCAGCTTATACCCGGAGACGGTTTGGGGGGTACCAATCCAAACGGAACAGTGTACTATGCAAAAGCGGTGGTATCCTACTATGTCAACGGAAAATACATTGAAACACAGACCCAAAGCGAGGCCATTACCATTAAGCCACAGCCAAAGGTGAAGCTACACTACTATGTACCGCATAAGATCAAGTCAGGTGAACCCTTCCGTTTAGGTGTCATTGCAGAAAACGCAGGAGAAGGAAAAGCGACCAACCTGACCATCGAATCGGGGCAGCTCGACATCAAGACCAACCAGTCCGGACTTTTGACCAAGTTCGACATTGTCGAAACTTCCTTTGGAAGCAAGCCGGGAAACACCTTCAAGCTGACCTTGGGAGACATTGCGCCCCACAGTCAAGTCAGTGGCTACTGGCTGGTCAAGTGGTCCATGTATGAAGGTTCGGGAAGTGACAATGCCTTTGAAGGTGAATTTAAAGAATTCAAGGCTGCCCTGACCCATCAGGACTACAAGGGTGTGCAATTAAATCCGCTAATTACCGAGGTGACCACCGAAATCATCGGCATGGACAACCTCTATGCAAAAGAAGGAGTTAAGGACAGTGGACTTTCCTTGGTGGACGAAGGCATGACGGGTATTCCCAATTACCTCATCAACCTGAAGACGGGCTTAAGGATACCCATTCATGTGCCTCAAACCCTCCATGTTGTGAAGCAGCCTACGCCCCAAGATCAGACACTGAAAGTCAGCGTGCCGCAGCCGGGCTATGATAAAACAGCTCCTGACGCACCAAGATATATGGCCATCCTGTTGAAAGACCCGCTGCCGGCTTCAGGTATCCGGTCGGTATTCAGAGATGTATACGGGGATGGAAAAACTTTGGTTGCACTCAGCCGTGGAAACAGCTGGAAAGACTATGGCAATATTTATATCATCGACGAAGTTCCTGCTCCCGATCTATCATGGAGCTACATTGTAGACTTCAACTCCGGAGCAGTTGTAGAAGCTGTGGAGTATGCACAGGAAGCCTATGTTTGGGATCCTGAAAACCCGGGAAAAACATTGGCAAATCCGGTATATTACGATATCGGCCACTACCCTGATGAAGGGAATACCACCAGTGTCAGAGCCAAAGTAACCAACGTAGGGAATGTGGACGAAGAAGGCACTGTAGAGTTTTATATTGTGAAAGTTGGAAGTACGGAGGAAACCAAGATTGGAGAAGCCTCCTTCAGCACTTTGGCACCACTTCGTTCAAAATATGTTTACAGCACATGGAAGACCGTCAAGGGTGGAGAATACAGGCTCCTTGCAAGAATCAAGGGCAAAGCCAATCAGGATGCCCAAGGTGAAACCAAAGCAAGAGTCAACTACAGGCCATTGCCGGATGCGGGTGCAGACTTCTTCGCTGATGTATTGAAGCCTGCAAGGTTTGACGGTACAAGATCCTACGATAAGGACGGATATATCCAGAACTTTGTCTGGGATTTCGGTGACGGAGAATCCGGAAACGGTGTTACACCGACCCATAAGTATCTTCATTCGGGTACATACAAGGTTAAACTCACCGTTACAGACAACAACAGCACCGAAGCGGTATCCGAAATGCAGATTACCGTTCGTGAAACCAGAGCAGACCTCAGAGTACCAAGTGTAGAGTTAAGCGATGAGAATCCTGTAGAAGGCCAGCAGCTTACTGTTACAGGAAACGTCTTCAACGGCGGGTACAAGGCAACCGATAAGACGTTCCTGGTAACCTTCTATGTAGACTACAAGTACGTTGGTTTTGTGAAGGTCACCCAAAGCATTGCACCGGGACAAACCCTTCCTGTGAGCTTCCCATGGAAAAACCTTGCCGGCAGCCATATACTGACCGTTATTGCCAACGACATGGGACATCCTGTGGATGAAGCAGACTTTGACAACAACCAGAAGAGCCGTCCTGTAGATACAGGAGTCTCCTTCTTCCCCAATGTGAAGGTTGCTGCCGTAGAAACCGGTTTGACAGACGGCCAAAGCGCATCCTGGAACCAGAAGGTGCCTTTGAGCATAAGCTTGGTTAACCTTGGAGAAGCAGCAACTGGAACTTTTGCAGTATCCATTTATGCCAATGCGGAACTCATAGGGACGACTACGGTCAATAATCTGGGAACCGGTGCCGAGGACAGCGCTATTTCCCTGACTGAGGAATTTATCGTGAAGAAGGATGGAAACCAGGTAATCCGTGTGGTTGCCGACGGTCCGATCCCTCACACTCTGGATTCTGACAGAAGTGACAATGAAAAAGAAATTACAATTAAAAATATTCAAGTGAACTACCCTGACCTCCAGGTGGAAAAAGTGGAAATTTCCGCAAGCGACCTTTCGGTAGGACAACCCTTGGTCATAACTGCAAAAGTTGCAAACCGTGGTACGGGAAGCACAGCTAAGCCTTACAAAGTGATGTTCTATGCGGACAATACCTATATCGGCAGCAAGATGATGGATGGAATACTGAATGCAGGAAACGCAAGCTTTGCATCTTTAGTATGGGATAAGCCGGTTGTTGGAACAGCTTCCATCCGCGCAGTGGTCGATGAAGGCAATGATATACCTGAAAAAGCCCTCTGGGAATACAGGGATCAATCACTGCAGTTTGTACAGCAGGTGGCAGCAGAACCCAAAGGGGATGATAACAACAGCTTGAACTATGACATCCTTGGCGGTCTTAAAATGGAGCTTCCTGTCCTCCAGGTAGTCTCCATGGAGACTACGCCGGGAGATGGCACGGCAAGCTACGGGGATACGGTAAAAACTCATATTGTTCTGAAAAACACAGGGAATGGAGCAGTCAACAGAGAATTCACTACTGCCCTCTATGTGAACGAAAAGGTGGCAGGAACCTTTGAAACCACCTCTGTGATCCAGCCGGGCACTTCTGTAGAAGGTATTGTGACATGGAAGGCGGATTATCTGCCGACTTCAGGTTATACCCTAAAGGCATACGCCGACATGTATCAGCAGATTCCTATGGCCGACAGAACAATGACAACCTATGAAGCAGAGTACCATGTCCAAGGAAAGCTGATTACTGCCATTGATTCGGTGAAAACAGTAATGACCGTTCTGGAACAAGCACCTATGGCGGTTAAGGTGGTTTCCTCCGATGCACAGTGGAAGCCATTAGGTCCTATGGAAAGCGTAGCAGCTTCTGTCTATTACTTAAGCGGTACGATGGTGGATGGCGTGGTTTCGGGAGAAGCACTTTTTGAAGCGCCTATGACCTATGACAGTGAAAAAGGTGTCTTCAAACTAACGTTGGATCCTCACGCAGCAGGCACAGGCCTTGTGGGAGGAGACTACACCTTAAGGATTCTGGCTACCGATGGCACCAAGACGACGGTGATTTACCAAGGCCTCAAACTGGTTGAGGACTACATCGTAACTGCAGCTTCACGCAAACAGACGTTTGCAGCAGGTGAATCGGTTGGCATTACTGGACGTGTAACACAGGCAGACGGAACGGCACCGATTGCAGGTGCTAAAGTGGTGGTAACCGTGATTGGCGAAGAAGAGTGGAAATTATTAACCGAGACAGACAGCAACGGAAATTATGAAACCTCTTTGAAGCTGAAACCGGGCTATGGCGGAAGCTATACATTAAAAGCAACTGCTAATGTAAACGGTGCAACCAAGCCAAGCCAAAGCCAGGTATTCTACATCGAAGGTGTACATATCGGACTTTCGCAGCAAGTCAGTGTTACTTCCGGCTACAGTAAGGAAGTCAGCATGACATTGACCAATGTAGGAACACTTCCGGTAACAGGGCTGACCCTCTCAAAAACGCGGGCAGAAGGGATTACACTGAACCTTGGAAAGAATGTACCAAGCACCTTGAAGGCAGGAGAAACCGTCAGCTTCAAGATGATGGTAAATATAGGCGAGGATGTAGCAGCAGGAGACTATACATTGAGTTTCACAAGCAGTACCCAGGAAGGGTATGTGCAAACGGCTTCCTTGAAAGTTACAGTTGTGGAGCCTGTTGCAAAGTATGATGTATGGGTCAACAAGAAGCTTATTAAAAATTTCAGCGAATTTGACGGAATGAAAGCCGCAGTAAGAGCTGGTAGTACGGTTACACAGGTGATTGAAATCTACAACTTGGGTACAGGCCCGATGAAAGACATTACCGTAACAGGACCTCTTAACCTCCCATGGATTTCGTTGACAACCAGTGGAACTGGGAAAGTAGAGCCTCTCATCAAGGGACTTTCCGTAAGGGATGAAAAAGCCCGTGCAATGATTCAGGTAAACTTCTGTCCCGACGAGTTTGTCCGGGAAGGGGAATACGAGGGTGAAATTTGTATCAACTCCAATGCCGGAGAACTTGTAATTCCGGTCAAGGTCAATGTCGGATCTTTTACGGTCGGTACCAAGGTACTGCAAGTGGTGGATCAGGACGCTGCTCCTGTAAAAGATGCAACGCTTGAATTGATCGGACCTATGATAAACAATGGCAAGGCTCCGGAAAAAGCAAAGGTTTACAAAGGACAGGCTGGAAGTGACGCAATCTTTACTTTTGAGAATATTCCGGCGGGTATTTATACCATGAGAGTTAAAGGTAAGGCAATCAGTACCGTGGAAGAGGGAATAGAAATTCCTGCTTTGGTAGATCTAGAACCTCAGAAAGTTTATACGGAAGCAAAATCGGTGTTATACACCCTCAATATGAAGGACTCTTGGGACACCAAGCAGTCATCCTTCCAAACTGCAGATTACGGCAATGCATATATGCAAGGAATGTTGACGGATGAAGCGATTCCCAAGTTGACACTGATGTACCCAGGTGGAGAAAGGGATGGCGGATTTTCACTAGACACATTGACTGATATGATATCCTTGAAAAACCTGTCTGTCAATGGATCTGTCTATGATGTAACCGCACGGGTGATTGAATCTGAATTGCCTCAAGGTGCCATCTCCTTAGGAAAAGGTTCGGTATGGACACCGGATGTCTTGACATTAGGTGAATTTGTACCACAACAGGATGATTTTATTAAGATGAAAGTGGATTGTAATGGGCTTTATGATACAGCAATCATCAAAGAAACTGACGTACCCGGAGTGATTACGGTACAGGTTCCGGAAAATGTGACTGAGGCGCAGATGAATGCATGGATTTACGGTTTGAATCTTTACGATTACGACAGTACCCGTGGAGAGTCTATTACAAAATCAGTGTATGATCCTGTGACCAGAATCTATACCATGATCATTGCCAAACAGTACAATGAAAAGGGGGAGGTTTATTACCAGATCCCTGAGCCTAAAATACAGAAATATTTTGGTAAGGTGCACCAATTTGATGCCAAGATCCAGTTTACAGGATACCGTCTCAATGAATTTGGTTTGATGGAAGAAGTTACAGCACTTTATCCCTGGAGACTTAACTATCTTCCGAAGGATGCCAGTGGAACTGAAGACACCCCTGAAAAGAGGATTACCATGAAGCCTCTTTACGAAAGCAGCAAGGGCTATAAGATCAGCTCTTACAGCAATGAGTTTGTTAAGGAGATGCAAGTAGATACTAAGAGTGCTCCTGAGCCTACAGGAGATGCTGCAGCGGCCTTTAATTTTGAACAAAATATGGGGGTTGCAGATCAGGTGTTCAATGCTGGATTTACGATGTATAACCCATCAAAACATGCAAAGATGGAAGACATCTTTGTTGAAGTGGTAATTACAGATTCACCTATGGACGAGAATGGAAACCTTCAGGCAGGAACTAAGATTCTAAATGACCGGTTTAATCTTTGGGTGATGTCAAACGAGGATAATATGTCCTATGCCGGTGATCTGGCTCCTGAGGATCAAAAAGAGGTACCTATTCGAATGCAGGCTAAATCCAAAACTGAACTATCGGAAGGCAATGTATTCGAAGGAACTGCCTATGTATACATTAAGAGTTCTTACGAAAAAGAAGGAAAGCTTTATGAACAGGTATCGGATGTTCAAGAAATTGTTATAGAACCTCAACCCAAAGTATTTGTCAATTACACCCTTGAAAAGTTAAATGAAGGGTGCTATGAGATTTCGGCTAAAGTGTCTAATGTTGGTGCGGGGATTGCACGGAACTTTACGGTGGATGTACCGAGAATCGGAGGACATAACGTTTTTGTGGATTACTCCTATTGGATCTATCGTGGACAAAAGTCGGACTATGGCTGGAACACAGTTTATCTGCCTGATATCCTCCCAGGTGAAACAGCAATTGTCAAATTCGTTGTTCGCGGAAGCGGTTTTGATCAATACACAAAACTGCCAGGGCTGGGAATTAAAGCTGAGATGAATGGAAAAATCGCGACTGTTCCATTGAATATTCAAACTCAGATTGATCGAAATGACTTTAATCAGATTTTAACTGAACTGGATCGTTTGGAAGCCAACTTGCTGGGATTGGTGGAAAAAACCACCGATAATATTACCGACGTAACCATGGATGTGAACAATACGCTGAAGCGAATTGCACTTGCAAGAGGGTATGGGTATGTTATGGAAGGTTGGGACAATGCAATGGGGGCAGTGAATATCGCGGCATTTATCAAGGATTTATGGAAGCCGGGGTCAAAACTGATTACATCTTTAGCAAAGTCTCCAACATTGAAAAAAATGCTGCCAACGCTTTTACCAGCTGTGCAAGGCATTGTCAAAGAAATTAAGAATTTGGAGGGCTTGGCTGAAGAGGTTCAGAAACTAAACCTGAGATTGGCGAAGCTTAGAAAGTCCCAGTGGTTGACAAATAAATTCCCAGATGTTTCGGAGCATTGGAAATACTTGAGGGCTTTAAGGGAAGAACTGCTTGCAAAGTACGACTATGCTATAGCGGTAATGAAAGAATATAAATCACAAACTGCTGTTAATGATTTGGTTGACGTAATAAAACGGACACAAGTCTATATGCAGAAAATTGAAAATGACGGAAATTTCTTTTTTGGAAGAGAAGCAGCAGCTTGGAATGGCTTTAAAAAGGCTGTAGCAGAGGTAAAGAAGAAGATGGATATAGCGACTGCCGTCAAAAAAGAACAAGAAGAAATCGATAAACTCATTAAACTTGCAGGTAAGAAAGTATCTGAGGTAAGGAAAATACTTGATGCCCAAGCATTTAAAGAATTTTCAGATGCAATCAATGAATTTGCCTTAACTTTCTTTAACAAAAGAATTTTTGACCTTGAAAACTTAAAAGATGCACCTGTTTATTGGGGATACTTTATGAACGACATACTGGCAGACGCTGTACAAGGGCAGGAAGCAGACGCGGAAGATGTTAAAAAGTTTTTCACAGATTATTTCAAGAAAAAGTTTTCAAATGAACTAAAAGTTAAAGCTGCAATGGATAGAATTCTAGGAAACCTCAAGTCTGCTGAAGATGCAAAAGGTTTCTTGAAGGATATCTGGACGGCAACTAGCATTAATGATCATGAGCTTGTCAGTGATCCGGAAAGAATAAGAACAGTACTTAACAACATTATTAGTAAGCACAACAATCAAGAAGGATTTGATGTGACTGCTTATGTTGACCAAATTGTCTTGGGTATACAAAGTATGGACACTGTGTTTGAAAAAAGAAGATATATTGTAAACGAATTGGTAAAGATGGCTTCATATACTTGGTTGGATGAGGAAGCAGTAAAAAGGATTATGGAAAAATCTTTCCCTAAAGATGCGAATGGGGAGTACACAGAAGGTGCGACAGATGAAGAAATGGCAGAAATCTTTGAGGGATATGATAAGAACGGTATATACTTTATGTCCCAACAAGAAATCCGCAAATGGATTCAAAAAGTACGGGAGTTGATAAAGAGTTATCAAACTGAGGACAATACAAATGTGCCTGCATACTATCCTTTGGAGGAATTAACCAAGTATCTGAATACATTGAATAATCAGATAAACAGGATGTGGTCTGATAGTCAAGGAAATATGCAAAACGGAATAGGACACTTGGGAAAAGTCTGGACCTATGAAGCACGTGACGGAGCGCTTATACCGGAAGAGACAAAGCTTTATGAGATGTACAAGAAGATGGCAGCCCTTTATGGAAACATGGTTGAAGGCAGTCACCTTGCAGTTGATCGTTGGTCATATAATAATATGATGTCGCTCAAAACCACTGTTTCCGGTTTAAGCATTCTTGCTAAAGGGGTTGTTGCATTGCCGGTATCTGTTATGGATATGATTATTACAATCAAGATGGCTAAGTGGAAAGAGGCGCTGAAGGAACAGGAAGAACAGGTAAGGGATAATATTCAGAATGCTTATAGTGATATGGTGATGGTTGCAGGGTATACATTTAAACTGGAAGCTGGTATTTCAGAATCGGTGTATAAGACATTCCAAGCCGTAGATGAGTGGAAGAAGATTGACCCGCCGTTGCCGTTGGAGGTATTAAGCTACTCCATTCAGGATGTCCAGGTGGAAGACAGAGCAGAGACAGCTTCTGGAGAAGCAGTCCTGGTAGTGAAGAACAACCATACTGGAACGGTGAGTTTAGCTCCTGTATTGTCCCTCTTCACAAGGGAAGGATTGTTTGATGTTCCAAATTCCGATGCAGTAATGATTGAGCCAGGACAAACCATGACCATCAAAATTCCTTTCGAAGTACCTCGGACAACATTGCTTGATGCCGCTGGTTTTGATGCAGTCATCAAACTGGATGCAGCTGAACCGGATACCATGTCTGTAGGAACTGTGATCGGACCATTTGTAACTCATTTCTATGCAGGCTTCGAAGAGCAATTGGATGCATATCGTTCCCGGTATGATGTGGAACAACCCTTAGGTGGGGAGTTGGCGGCAGGGGAACAGGTAGAGAAGGAGATCGTACTCAAGGAAGGAACTAAAGAAATAAGAGTATTCCTAGTTTCTAATGCCAATGCGGGACTTGAGCTTTATGTTTACGATGCCCAAGGAAACGAAGTAACAGGAAGCAGTGTTTCACAAATGATCAATGCCGGTGATTATATCAGAATCTTAAATCCCCAGGGATCATACAAGGTGGTTGTGAAATCTACAGCAAAAGAGGGGGATCATCAGAGTTACACTGTGCAGGTCATGCAATTGCCTTCATTAGGAGCAATACCTGATATTAGTATTACGGGCCTTGTGACAGCAACAACCAAAAAGTCGGTCTTTGATTTGAGCATTTACGAAAATGGCGGCCAAAAGGCGATTGAATATGCCAATGTAACCGTCAGTGATCTGGTTGACCAAGTAGGCAATAGGATTCCAGCCTCAAGGATTACCATCGAAGGAACGGATGGTGAAACATTACCTAAGGCCATCCCAGCAGGTGGCGGTGTGAAACTTTATGCAACAGTGGATATGCATGAAAGCTTGCCGGACGGTCTATACACAGGAAGTATTCTTTATACGGTCAAAGGAACTGATCTTAGCCCAGATGCTTGTAAGTTGACAGGAATGACATCGGTAACGCAGTCTGTGTACGGATGGAAGTTCAGATCCTTAGAAGGTACAGCAGAAGGACAGGAAGACTGGAACGAATATACATTAGAAGTACCTGTTGTATATTGGGTGTCCACTCAATTGCCGGAAGCACCACAGATACAAAGTGCAGCAGTATTGGAGGATGAACCCCATACGGTGAAAATTACAGGTCAGACACTGGCTAATACCAGAGTTAAGCTCTATGTCGATGAAAAGCCGTATACGATGTTGGATGCTTCTGAAGACGGAATCTTTGAGTTTTACCTGATCCTTGAAGGCGGAACGCATACAATTTATGCGCGGTCAATCAATGAGATGGGAGCCGAAAGCTTGAATTCTGAAGCTAAAGTGGTAGATATCAGGAGAGATGATGAGATAGCACCTGTCATCACACCGTTGAATCCGGTACAAGGACAAAAAGTGATTGAAGATATTAAAGAAATCAGCTTCAAAGTCAACGATAACTCAGGAATAATCAATGCTGGCAGCTTGCAAGTTGCAGTCGATGCAGCAGTGGTACAGCCATCGATGATTATCCAAGAGGAAGACGGCTTGTGGAAAATCGTTTTTGCACAACCCATAGAAGATGGTATACACAGTGTATGGGCGAGTGTATATGATGATGCAGGCAACAATGGAAGTGTTGTGTGGAGCTTTGAGGTAGACCGAATTAGCATGAAGGATACAACCCTCCAATCAGGTGAGTATACGGTGGATGTTGCGACCGGATTGATTCAAGGAATCCTATACGGAACCGATGTCCAAAGCTTCAAGAGCAAGCTTACTGCAGCCGTTGGTGCGACAATTAAAGTAATGACAGGTGGTGCAGAAGTTATTGAGGGTGGATTGACAAGGAAAATGTATGTGGTTGTTACTGCAGCAGATAGAAAAACACAAAAAGCATATACCCTAGTGTTATTGGATATTGAAGCACCAAGCACACCGGAAGGCCTCATGGTAGATGTCAAAACAGACACAACTATAGAAATCAGCTGGACCGCATCAACCGATAATGTAGGTGTGACTGGATACGATGTTTACAGAAACGGCGAAAAGGTAGTAACTGTAGCAGCAACTAGTTACACTGACGCAGGATTGACGCAAGGCACAACTTACAGCTTCACTGTAAAAGCAGTGGATGCAGATGGAAATGTATCCGAAGCAAGTACAGCCGTGTCAGTAAGAACCGTAGACACAGAATCTCCTGGCATACCGACTGGACTCAAGGTTGACAACAAGACTGACACAACTGTCACAATCAGTTGGACAGCTTCAACCGATAATGTAGGTGTCACCGCATATGAAGTCTACAGAGACGGTGCGAAGGTAGCAACCGCAGCGTCAACCGACTACACAGACATTGGATTAACTCAAGGAACCTTGTATACCTACTCTGTAAAAGCAGTCGATGCAGATGGAAACACATCGGCAGAAAGTGCATCCATCACAGAAAGAACGGTAGATACGCAAGCACCTTCAAATGCATTGACTCCATGGATCGGCCTCAAAACAGCAACAAGTATAAAATTGTTGTGGAGAACAGCAGGAGACAATGTCGGTGTTGTAGGATACGAAATCTATAGGGACGGTGTTCAGGTTGGTATTGGATACATAGAAACCGGCTATACCGATTCAGGCCTGACGCAAGGAACAAAATACGTCTACACTATTAAAGCCTTTGACGCAGCAGGCAACAAAGCGACTGGGTCAACCATCACAGTACGTACTGTTGATACAGAAGCGCCAAGCATACCGACAGGCCTCATGGTAGACAGCAAGACAGACACAACTGTAGCAATCAGTTGGACCGCAACAACCGACAACGTAGGCGTAACTGCATACGAGGTCTACAGAGATGGCACAAAGGTAGCAACTGTAGCGACCACCAACTATATAGATGAAGGATTAACCCAAGGCACAACATACAGCTACACTGTAAAAGCTGTTGACGCAGATGAGAATACCTCCGAAGCATGTACAGCTGTTACAGTAAGAACTGTAGATACAGAAGCGCCAAGTGTACCGACAGGCCTCAAGGCTGACAGCAAGACAGACACAACTGTAGCAATCAGTTGGACCGCATCGACAGATAATGTAGGTGTAGTCGCATATGAAGTCTACAGAGACGGCACAAAGGTTGCAACCGTAGCAATAAACAGCTACTCAGACGCTGGATTGACCCAAGGTACAACTTACAGCTACACTGTAAAAGCGGTGGATGCAGATGGAAACGTATCCGCAGCAAGTGCAGCCGCAGCAGTAAGAACCGTAGATAAAGAAGCACCAACAGAACCGACAGGCCTCAAGGTTGACAGCAAGACAGACACAACGGTAGCAATTAGCTGGACCGCATCAACCGATAATGTAGGTGTAACCGGATATGAAGTCTATAGAGGCGGAGTGAAGGTAGCAACCGTAGCCACAACAAATTACACCGATATAGGTCTGGTTCAAGGAACAACTTACAGTTATACAGTGAAAGCAATAGATGCAGATGGCAATGCCTCAGCAGAAAGCAGTGCTGTAACAGTAAGTACTATTGATACCCAGGCACCAACGGCACCGGATAATGTTGTCTACACAGCGAGAACAGCAACTTCCGTCAGTCTGACATGGACTGCAAGTACAGACAATGTTGGTGTTGTTAAGTATGAGATCTATAGAAACGGTGTAAAGGTTGGGGAATCTACAACCAATAGTTATCTAAATACCGGCTTGGTTAAAGCAACCGGCTATACATACACCATCTATGCGCTGGATCAAGCGGGTAACAAATCCTTAGGTTCACACAGCATGACGACGCGTACTTTGTATGCATTATGGAAAACGGGAATTGCCTATGCTGTGGGTGCAAAGGTTTCATACCAGGGCAGAGAGTACAACTGTATATTGGCGCATACTTCCAATAGTGGTTGGAATCCACTAATTGGTGATGGGATTTGGGAACGCATCATTGATCCTGTGTCAAACTGGGCAACTGGTAATGTATACTCTGTCAATAGCTATACGAAGTATAACGGAAAATTGTACAGATGTATTCAACTTCATTACTCAAAAATAGGAATGGAACCAACCAATACTGCATACTGGGTACCAGAGGTCATTGCCATGGAAGTGCTAAACGACTATGGTAACGAGTTCAAGGGTTCCATCGATGTCTACAACAATGGAGCAACAACCATAAATAGTTGGACTTTGGAATTTGATTATGCATATGACATCTATGAAGTGTGGGATGCCGAAATCGTAAGCCATGAAGGTAACCATTATGTGATAGGGAATTCCAGTTGGAATGGTGAAATTACTGCAGGAGGCAAAGTGACCTTTGGATTCTCCGCAACACCGGGGAATGTGGGTGCAAGACCTTCAAACATCACCATTGTATATCAGTGATTAAATAATGTACCACCAGCTTAGCCGACGGCTTGATTAAGCCCTATAAGAGCCTGAAACTGGCGGCGCACATCCTGCTCCGGAAAACTGCAAATTGCAAGACTTTTAAAGCAAGCCTCCCCTCCGGGGGCTTGCTTTTTTGGTTTTAGCCTGATGAGCACGCTGTGCGTGCTCATCAGAAAATCAACCGCTATGCGTATATTTTAATTTTTTCTAAAACTAATAGTTATTATTTGTAATAGAAAATTGACTATAATGCCTGATTGCCAATATACACAATTTTTTATAGGATTTTTCATTAAGATAAGGGAAATAAACAAAAGGTCTCAAGTTATACAAAAAAAAACTTTTGTATAATATAAAGCTGATAAAATACCACTCATGAATTGCGAACCCCATTCGAGTTGTCTGATGACACAAACATACCTCCATTCAGTATTTTATCAAAATTGTTGACTTATAGAGAAGCCAACGGTGAAGATGCGGATATACTAAAACGAATTTTCCCAGTTGCTTGGCGGCATATTAACCTTTATGGGCGTTATGAATTTAATAAAAATCCAGAGGTCATTAATATGGATGAGATTATTGAAGAGCTATCTCGATGCTGTCTCCCGGATCTTCTTGCCTTTTTGGAGTGCTTAAAACAAAGCTTAAAATCGGATTGCAAACAAACTGTACAAGAAAAAGGTCGGCACTTGTACTTTAAAAAGTCTGTCTGTGAAGATTTAAGGGGTTTACAGAGAGATTTTCTTGGTGTATTATATAAAAAAAACCAAAATTAAGTATTTATGTTGAAAATACCAAGGAATATTTAGCCACAAATTCCAAATACCTTATTCCAGACATGCCCAACTTACTCCGGAACGTATTCTATGAAAAAGGAGGGCCTCCATGGATAATGCAGTCTTAGAAACAAAAGAGTCTTTGCCGGGTAACTATAAATTCAACTTGATGCTGTTAATGATGGGAAGGATTGTTTCAAGTCTTGGAACTTCAGCATTTAATTTTGCCTTAAGCCTGTATGTATTGGATTTAACCAAATCATCTGTTGCATTTTCTACCTTGCTAAGTTTTTCAATCATTCCAGGCATTCTTGTAAATATACTTGCCGGAGTATACATTGATACGCATAATAAGAAAAAAATACTCATTACAAGCGAACTCCTGTGCGGCGCAGCTGTAATAATTTTTATGCTTCTTTTCAGTTCTTATCCAAAAAGCTTTTTTCTACTGATTGTTTATGTAATTGTACTAAATATTCTGCAGTCCTTCTTTTCGTTGGCCTTAAACGCATCAATCCCCGAAATCGTCGGCAAGTCGATGGTGCCAAAAACAAACTCGGCGTTTCAAGGCTTGAGCGCGGTTGTTAATATCACAGGCCCTATAGCAGGTGCAATTCTTTACAAGCATATATCTATGGAATCTATATTCCTGGCAGATGGAGTTACTTTTATGATTGCCGGAACCGCAACATGTTTTATTGTTTTTTCCAAAAGCGGAAATGAAGAGAAAAATTCAAACACGTTTTTTGAAAATGTTAAAGAGGTATTCAGCTACATAAATACTCAACCTGTTTTAAGGTTTTTATTTACTGTTGCAATCACTCTGAATACAATACTATATCCCATGCTTTTTGTAGTAATCAGCTTCATCGCATATAATATTCTGGGTCTTACAAGCTATCAGCTTTCGTTGATACAATCGGCCATCGCAGCAGGCACCATACTTGGAGCTGCCTTTGTCATTACAAGAAAATCCACAGGGCCTATTATGAAACGCTTTTTTGTACTCCTTAAAGCACAGGCTATCCTGATCTGTTTATGGGTCTTCCCTGTACTCCCGTTTTTCAATGGCGCTACAAAGACTGTTATTACGCTGGTATACATTTTGCTTGTGCTATTATATACCATGATGAACACCATACAAAATATTCCTTTGATTACGCATTTTCAGGTAAATGTACCTGAAAATCTTAGGGGACGCCTATTTGGAGTCTTCTTTACCGCTTTAAATATTTCAACACCGATCGGCATATGGATATATGGGCTGCTGCTATCCAATGTATACTGGATATTCATTCCGGTAGTTTCTGGACTCATAGTATTTATCATTTGTATATTCCAAAGCAGGAACAAGTACTTCAGGGAATTTATCAAGGAGCTGTAACCTCGCAGATGTAAGGTTTGTGGAAAAGCAGTTTATTCTATTACAAAAGCAAGTAAGCTTTTAACACGCAAAAAAATTTTTTGTTCCTTTAATAAATATAACCACAAAACGGATTTATCTTATGTGATATGATCCGCCACAGGTAGTTAATGAGTGATAACACAGCTTGTTTGCTGAATATAAGATCAAAAGAAGGGGGAGATAATTTCGTGATAAGTACACAGGGTAAAAGAGTAAAAAAAGAATTGATTGGTAACAAAAATCTGGAAAACATCCTCAATGTTCCACTGGAAATACAACGTAAACAATGGGAGGACTCTGCTTTGGATGTAAAGTTACCTGAGGGAACTTGCATAGAAGAGATCGTTGTAAAGAACATTTCAGCGGAATGGGTAACTACACAAAATTCCAGTAAACAAAACGTTATTCTATACTTTCATGGAGGTGGGTATAATCAGGGCTCAAGCATTACTCACAGAAAACTGGTTGCACATATCGCTCATAGTACAAATCTACCGGTAATGATACACAATTATCCTCTGGCTCCGGAAAATCCATACCCTGCTGCGCTCAATAGCTCGGAGCAGGTGTATACATGGCTGCTTGACAATGGCTTCAAACCGGAAAATATTCTTTTGGGCGGTGATTCATCGGGGGGAGGACTTGCGTTGGCACTAATGCTGCTCTTGAAAAGCAAAAATTATCTTCTTCCGAAAGCAGCTTTTCTTTTATCACCTATGCTTGATCTTACTTTTTCAGGAGACACCATAAAAACCTGTGCCCAATCAGATCCATTAATATTTGAAGAAGACCTGCTTTTGACCGCAAGTTATTACTGCTCCGACGAATCCCCTTATAATCCTCTTATTTCTCCCGTTTACGGTGAATTTGAAGGATTTCCTCCCTTACTGATTCAGGTAGGAAGTGATGAGCTGCTGCTGAGTGACTCAATACGCGTGGCTGAAAAAGCAAAAGCTGCCGGCGTTGACGTCCGGTTGGATATATGGAATGAAATGTGGCATGTATTTCAGGCATGGGTAGAGGATGTACCGGAGGCAAATCGTGCCATTGAAAAAATCGGCCGGTTTATGGAGCATGTTTTAAATATATAGAATACTGTTTCAACACAGATAATTAAAATAGAGAAAGGAGAGTGCATAAAATGGAATACACAGCAAGTACATTAATAGAACTAATCGAGAAGCGGATAGAGCAAAAACCTGATGAGATATTATATACTTTTTTATCAAGCGGTAAAAAAGGGGAAGAATCATTAACCTATCGGGAGTTAAGAAATAGAGCTGCCGCTTTGGCAGGCTATATGCAGAATGTGGCAAAAATACCGGCAAGAGCTTTGATTCTGATTTCTCCGGGCTTAGGATATATTGAAGCATTCTTTGGCTGTTTATATGCCGGAATTACACCCGTACCGCTTTATCCACCCAATATGAACTCTGCATTGCAGCGTTTGGATGATGTGATTGTCGATTCACAGGCAACCATCGTGCTTACAGATAAAAGTACCAAAAGAGTGATTAAAGAATATTCCGATTCGCTGTCACCATTGAAGTCTTCCCATTTGATTGCCATTGATGATTTACCAAACCTGGATCGCAGTAGTTTTAAACCAACACGGATTACAGGAACTGATCCGGCTTTTCTGCAATATACTTCAGGTTCAACGTCTACCCCAAAAGGTGTCATCTTAACCCATAAAAATCTAATCCATAATTTGCAGCATATCTATACCTGTTTTGGTCATAATGATGAAAGCCGTGGAGTGATCTGGCTGCCTCCCTATCATGATATGGGGCTGATTGGTGGTATCCTGCAGCCTTTATATGGCGGGTTCCCTGTTATTTTGATGTCTCCTTTAAGCTTCATAAAAAATCCTGCATTTTGGCTTGAAACAATTTCCAACTCTAAAGCAACCACAAGCGGAGGCAATAACTTCGCTTATGAACTTTGTATCCGCAGAGTCTCCAAAGCTACAATAGAAAGTCTTGACTTAAGCTCCTGGAAAACTGCATTTAACGGTGCTGAACCGGTAAGGTTCGAAACCATGGAACGCTTTGCTCAAACATTTGCTCCGGCAGGCTTCAATTCATCCGCTTTTTATCCCTGCTATGGCCTGGCAGAAGCAACCCTGATTGTTTCGGGGAAAAAGCTGTCCGAACCGGTAAAAACACATACAATAGATAAAAAAAGTTTAGAAAAATCAAAGGTTATTCCCGTAATGGAAAACGGAAAAATATTGGTAAGTAACGGTTCTCCCGTAAAGGATCAAAAAGTTTCAATCGTTAATCCCGAAACATTTACGGCCTGCAGCCAGGATGAAATCGGTGAAATATGGGTTAAGGGCGATAGCGTGGCACAAGGCTATTGGGGAAAAGAAGAATTAACGAAAACAACCTTTCATGCGTACACTAAAGATACAAATGAAGGTCCTTTTCTACGAACAGGGGATTTAGGGTATATTCATGAGGGTGAATTATATGTTGCAGGACGTTTGAAGGATTTGATAATCATTCGCGGGCGCAATTATTATCCTCAGGATATTGAAGCAACCGTTGAAAAAGTGCATGCCTCATTATCGGTAAATGCAGGAGCCGTTTTTTCAGTGGATGTGGATGGGGAAGAGCGCTTGGTAATAACCCAGGAGGTATCCAAACGAAGCAGCGAAGATTGGGATCTGGTTATAGACAAAATCAGAAAGGCTGTTATGGAAGAATATCAGGTGCAGCCATATGATATCGTCCTGCTGCCCAGAAAATCTATAATAAAAACCTCCAGCGGCAAGATTTGCCGTTTTTCCTGCAAAAAAGCCTACCTTGCAAATCAGCTGTCTCCCATTTCAAGAGAAAAATTATCCGAAGCCAACCAGGGCGGAAATGGTCCGGAGGAAGTGACTTCCTTATCGGTCTCTGAATATCTGGCAGATCCAGGCATTACTTTGGAATATAAATCCGGTTTATTGATTGAATATTTGGAAAATAAAGCATCCCTGATTTTAAATATTTCAAAGGAGAGGATATTAAAAGATACACCCTTGCTTCAGTATGGACTTGATTCCGTACGCGCAGTTGAGTTTCAACACTTGGTGGAGTCTGAGTTGAATGTGACCATCTCTTTGCAGCGGCTTTTAACAGACAGCAGCCTAAAAGCAATTGCAGAGGAGATCATCTTAAATAAAAAAGAACAGCTACCGCCTTCCCAAGAAGAGATTTGCCTTTCTTCAGGCCCCCTTTCGTATGGGCAGCAGGCACTGTTATATTTGCAAAGGCTGGATCCGAAAAATTCAGCATACAATTTATATTATGCGGTTAATGTAAATGTACCGATAGATATTCCGGTTTTAAAAGAAGTTTTCGAAGTTCTGGCAAAGCGTCATCCCGCCTTACGCACAACCTTCGGATTAAAGGATAATAAAATGGTTCAGTTCATATCCGATGAGGCAAAAATCGATTTTAAACAAATAGATGTGCAGGGTTTAAGCAAGCTGGAGGTGGACAAGCTCATAAGAACGGAGGCCCATAAGCCGTTTGATTTAAAAAACGACGTGCTTTTCCGTATTCGTTTGTATCAGGGCTGTGAGAACAAACAAATCCTCCTGCTGACTATTCATCACATTATTTCAGATTTCTGGTCGCTTTCTATATTATTCAATGAAATTGGCAAGGTTTATACCTGTCTTATAAATAAAAAGCCTGTAGAGCTGCAATCACTCCAAAGCCAGTATTTATTGTACGTTCAAGAACAAAATGACTATTTGGAGTCGGAAAAAGGTAAGGAAGATCTGGAATTTTGGAGAAAAGAGCTAGCAGGCCCATTGCCTGTCATGGCTTTACCTTTTGATTATCCAAGACCGCCAATACAATCCTTCAAGGGATCTGTCAAGGAGTTTACAATAGCTCCGGAGATTACCGAAAGGTTGAAAAAAATTGCCGGTGATTCCGGCGTAACAATGTATATGACACTTTTAGCCGCATTTAAAATATTTTTATTCCGAATTACAGGACAGCAGGACATAATACTTGGAACTCCGGCAACAGGCCGCCATAAAGCCGAATATTCAAACTTGCTCGGCTATTTTGTGAATCCTGTTGTAATGCGGACAAAGCTGGACAAATCCTCAGGTTTTCAGGAAATTATTAAGACGGTCAGCCAAAATGTTGTTCATGCCCTGGAAAAACAAACATATCCTTTTCCTATGCTGAGAGAAAAATTACATATTGAAAAAGACCCCAGCACCTCTCCCGTATTCCAGGTTATGTTTGCGTACCAACAGAGTCCACAGATCGAAGGTATAGATCTGGTTCCTTTTGCCTTAAACCGTCCCGAAGCCCAAGCTGTGCTTGGAGAGCTAAATGTAGCTCTTCATCCCATTAAGAACAAGTCAACCCAGTTTGATCTCAATTTACAGATGGGAGAATCAAAAGGTACATTATTTGCCGCCTTCCAATATAATACCCAATTATTTAAGCCATCAACAATCAGAAGGTTCATCTGCTATTTTAATAAAGTGCTGGAAGAATTATCGTTAAATCCGGGTCAGCCAATATACAAAATACAGATAATGCCCGAGGGTGAATATAAAAAAACAGTATATGCCTGGAATCAAACGGAAAAGCCTTCTTCAAAAGAAACCATCCCGTCACTTTTTGAAAAACAGGTAGAAATACAATCGGACAAAGAGGCTGTTGTTTTTGAAAATACGGTAATCAGCTATGCAGATCTTAATAGCCGGGTAAATCAATGGGCGCATTATTTAAAAGCCGCAGGCGTTGGTTCTGAAACCTTAGTAGGAGTCATGCTGGCCAGAACACCTGAATTAATTGTAATTCTTCTCGCAATAATGAAAGCGGGAGGGGCATATCTGCCTTTGAACCCTTCCTTGCCCAAAAACCGAATCAACTGGATATTGGAGGATTCTTCCACTCATATTGTAATTACGCAAGAACGTTATTTGAATGTTTTTGAAGGCTATGCAGGAAAAGTAATTGATGCTGATAAAGAAGAGATATCGGCCTATCCTTCTGTAAACCCTGCACGATCCGGAAGTTCCGGAAATCTGGCATATATCCTTTACACATCCGGATCCACAGGACTGCCTAAAGGCGTTATGGTAGAACAAGGGAATGTCGTGAACTTCATGAATGGAATGGACGAAACCATAGGATGTTATTCTGCAGCTACAGTGACATCCCTTAACAATATTGCTTTTGACATATCTGTTTTAGATTTGTGGTGGAGCTTAACCAGGGGGTTCAGGGTTTTATTTTTATCCGAGCATGCAGCATTGGATACAGGCGACACCAGCTTTTTCAGCCAGGCGGAAAAATACAAGCCTGAAATCGTGCAATGCACACCTGCCCTTTTACGGCACATATTACAAAATGAGAGTGCTTTTGAAGTGCTTCAGACTGTGCATACCTATATCGCCGGAGGAGAAATTTTGCCTGTTGAGCTGGCCAATAAAATAAGAAAGAATTGCAATGCCCGTCTATTGAATCAATATGGCCCGACAGAAACTACCGTATATTCAACCAGCTATGAGGTGCGTAAAAACACCCGGGGCTCCGTTTCAATCGGAAGGCCTATTGCAAATACTGAAATCTATATTCTGGATGAAAATCTTCAGCCATGCCCTATTGGAGTGAAGGGTGAAATATATATTGGCGGTTTAGGCGTGGCAAGGGGATACTTAAACCTCCCGGAAGTAACCAGTCAAGTATTTATTCCCAATCCGTTTGCAGCGGCCAAAGGCAGCAGGCTCTATAAATCCGGCGATTTGGCACGCTTTCTTCCCAATGGAAATATTGAATTAATCGGAAGAAATGATTTTCAAATAAAAATACGCGGTCACAGAATTGAATTAGGTGAAATAGAAACATTAATCTTAAAACATGAGGCTGTCAAGGATTGTATTGTAACCACCTATAACTTTCAGCCGGATGATAAAAGGATTGTTGCCTATATTATTGCTCACCCGGGTTTACCTCAACCTACAACGAGTGAAATCCGCCACTTTCTTTCAAAGGAACTTCCTGAGTATATGTTGCCGGCACATGTTATTAAACTGGAAAGCATTCCTTTGACACCAAACGGCAAGATAGATTATAAGCTGCTTCCAGCACCTTCAGCCACTTCAGAGTCCGGTAAATATGTCGTTCCAAAAGGCCGGTACGAGGAACAGATAGCAGAAATATGGAGGCAGGTATTGAAGGTAGATAAAATCAGCATATACGATAATTTCTTTGATCTGGGCGGTCACTCCTTACTAATGCCCGAAGTGCAAGACAAAATCAATCATCAGTTTAAAACCAATATACCCATTTTTATTTTGTTTGAATATACCACGGTTAATGACCTGGCAAGATATATCTCCGGATCATTTAAGGAAAATGATAGAAGTGGAATAACTGAAGGGCTCAGCAGAGCTAAAAAACAAATGGAAGTACGGCAGCGCAGAATGAGAACGCCCAAGGTTTAGCAGCGTAGCTGGACTGCAGGCTTGGGACTGCATAAAGCAATTTATATAAATCGCACTGAGAAATTTTCATGGAATAATTGCTTGTTGCGGTAGAAATTAAGGTAATTGAAGTGCCCTATATAAAAAACATAGTGCGTTCAATATACAATAGAGGAGAGCAAAAATGCAATACGAAAATTTTAAAAATGAGATTGCTATCATCGGTATGTCCGGGCGCTATCCCGGAGCACCTGATCTTGATAGCTTCTGGCAGAACTTAAAAGATGGAAAAGAAGGAATAAGATTTTTTAGTGATGAGGAACTATATAAGCTTGGCGTACCGGAAGAACATATAAAAGCACCTAATTTTGTTAAGGCAGCATCAACCATTGATTCCATTGACTGTTTTGATGCGGGGTTTTTCGGTTATTCTCCAAAGGAAGCAAAGCTTTTAGATCCCCAGCAGAGAATTTTTCTGGAGTGTGCATGGAATGCCTTAGAGAATGGAGGCTACTCTCCTGAGAGCTATTCCGGTGCTATAGGGGTGTATGGAAGCTCCTCCTTGAATACATACCTCTTATTTAACCTTATGAAAAACCCGTTATATTCTAACTGGCAAAATGACTTTGAAGTAATGGTTGGAAATGATAAGAATTTTCTAAGCACAAGGGTAGCCTACCATATGAATTTGAAAGGACCGGCGGTAGATATTCAGACGGCTTGCTCAAGCTCACTTGTAGCCATTCATTTTGCATGTAATGCATTATTAAATTATGAGTGTGATATGGCTTTAGCAGGGGGAGTCTCCATATATGTGCCCCAGCGGACAGGCTACTTTTATCAAGAGGGTGGAATTATGTCACCGGATGGCAAATGCAGAGCCTTTGATAAGAAAAGCTGCGGTACTGTATTTGGAAATGGCGTAGGTATCCTCCTACTAAAACGGCTTTCTGAAGCCCTAGAGGATAATGACACAATTCATGCTGTTATAAAAAGTACAGCCATCAATAACGACGGCTCACAAAAGGTTGGATATACAGCCCCAAGTGTGGATGGCCAGGTAGAACTGATAACACGCGCGCTCGCTTTGGCAGATGTTTCACCGGAGTCTGTAAGCTACGTTGAAGCACATGGCACCGGAACGGTATATGGAGATCCTGTGGAGGTAGCAGCACTTACAAAATCATTCTTTGGAGAAGAAGGCTTCCGCTACAAGCAATACTGCGCATTAGGCTCTGTTAAAACAAATATCGGACATTTGGATGCTGCTTCAGGTGTAACGGGAGTTATAAAAACTGTACTGGCATTAAAAAATAAAGAAATTCCTCCCACAATAAGCTTTAACGAACCGAACCCCAAAATCGATTTTATAAATTCCCCCTTTTATGTTAATACCCAACTTAAAAAATGGAGTGATTCAAAAACACCTCGAAGAGCAGGTGTAAACTCTCTTGGAATCGGTGGAACCAATGCTTTTATTGTTTTGGAAGAGCCCCCGCAGCAATTGGATGACGAAGCATCCCCCTTGAAAAGCAGGAAAGAGATATTACTTCTTTCAGCAAGATCGGAAGCTGCCCTTAAAAGGAAATGTGAGGATTTACATAAATATTTATTAAGCAACAAACAAGCTTCAACTGGTGAAATTGGATACACCCTGCATGTAGGACGCAAGATGTTTCCATACCGACAATTTATTGTTTGTGAAAGCACAGATGAAATGATAAGCAAACTATCTCCGGATAAAAGAGAAGAAATACCTGTCATTCATTGTGATAAGATAAACCGTCCTGCTGTTTTTGTATTTCCCGATCATGGGGAGCAATATATAACTGCAGGCTATGACCTTTATAAAAAGGTGCCACAGTTTAAGGAATCAGTGGACAGATGCGCCCAAATTGTTCTGCTAAAATTAAACAAGGATATCCGCAGCTTTCTATGTGAAGACAATCCGGATACCCCAAAAATCAGCGATGTTTTTCCTTTGTTCTTTGCTTTCGAATATGCCCTTGCACAATTGCTTATTAAAAAGGGAATAAACCCGTCAGCCTTAATAGGCAGCGGCCTTGGTGAATACAGCGCAGCATGTATTGCAGGTATTATGTCTTTGGAGGAAGCCTTATCGATCGTAATGGAATACAGCAGCCTGTTTGAACAACAAGGTATTGTCCTTGTTTCGGAAATAGCTTCTATATCTGAGAATGGCCTGAAAGCAATAGTTGACGCTATTACATTATATTTAAAGGAAATACGGTTGAAGGCTCCCAAAATTCCTTTAATGAATCCATTAACAGGTTTATGGATTACCGAGCAGAATGCATTGAATGCGGCTTATTGGGCAAATGTCAGGTTTATACCTACCAGTATGGACAAAGGATTCGCCCAGCTTCTCGAAGAACCAAGCTACCTGTTTCTTGAACTGGGGGCAGGAAACAACGCAACAAGCAAATCTATAAAAGCTGTAATAAGCCCTGAACGTCGAGATGAAATTTTGCCTCTTATCTGCGCTTGTGAAAATCACAATAAACAAAGGGAGCATTTAGCATATATATTCGGAAGATATCTTTGCTATGGCGGATCAATTCAAATAAAGGATTATTACGAAAATTTGAATTTCAGGCGGATTCCACTTCCCGGATATCCATTTGAAAGGCAGTCTTACTGGATAAATCCGGCTGCTTTTGAAAAGGAAACTCCGAAAGAGCCTGATACAATTGAAAAAAATACCGACATATCAAAATGGTTTTATATGCCGGTCTGGAAGCGTACACCGGCTCCGCCCCCGCCCATGACTGTAAACACCGAATCATGGCTGGTTTTTATCAGGAATGATGATTTTTCTGGAGCTTTTTTATCACTTTTAAAAAGGAATAAACAGCATATCATTACGGTTGCTTGCGGTGAGCACTTCCAAAAGACAGAAGAGGATACGTTTACCATTTCTCCAGGCAGCAGTGAGGATTATTGTGCTTTGTTAGATGATTTGAAGGGGAGAAAAGTGATGCCCCAAAAGCTGATATACCTATGGCTTCCAAGGGAAACAGAAGTGTTTGATGACATGAAGCTCTACGGGTTTGATGCATTGATATATCTCATAAAGGCATGGGAAAACAAAGGCTTCCGCCATTTATCCTCCCTGTGGATTGCCGGAACAAATACCTACAAGGTAGAGCATAATGATGTGGTCAATCCTTATAGTGGACTTTATTGCGGGTTAGCAAAAACAATACCTCAAGAGTACAACGGTATAACCTGCCATACAATAGATATTTGGCAATGGGATAAAAGCTGCACGGAGCAATTTCTTACAGAGATTTTATCCGAACCCATGGAAAGTGAAATAGCTTACCGCAAAACATATCGGTTTATCCAGGAAATACAACCCCTGTCTTTAGGTAAAAACCCTCATGAACGCTGTTCATTCAGAGAAAAAGGGACATATTTGATCACAGGGGGCTTGGGGAAATTAGGCTTAATTTTTGCTGAATACCTCGCTAGATTTTATAAGGCAAATATTATATTGACCGGACGCAGTCCTTTTCCCGATCGTGCTGCCTGGCAGCAACACTTAAAGAGCAATTCACCCTTTTCTTCTCAAATCAAGAAAATTATTGAGTTGGAGGAGCTGGGAGGTAACGTGCTTGTACATCAAGCCAATATCGCTGATGCGGCTCAACTGGAAGCCCTTGTTAACACAAGGGAGAAACAATTTGGCGCCTTGAATGGGGTGATTCACTGCGCAGGAATAACAGGAGGACGGGCTGTGAAACTTCTTGCAGATTATGAAGCCAAAGATGCCCTGGAGCAGTTTGAAGCCAAAATTAAGGGAACGGCCCTGCTGGCGGAGATTGCCCGGCAGGTAAATCCGGACTTTGTTCTATTGGTTTCTTCAATCACCTCTGTTCTTGGCGGTGCCGGTTTATCGTTATATACTGCAGCCAACATGTTTTTGGATGGATTTGTTAAAAGCAGCTTTACAAATAACCAAAGATGGTTATCTATGAATCTTGACTGGATTTATTCTGAAAGCCACAGGAATATAACAGCCGAATTTGATAAATTCGCAATCACTTCGGAGGAAATCACTGATGTTTTTCACCGCGTTGTTACCCAATCTGTAGAAGAGCAGGTTATAGTATCAACAGGTGATCTTCGTATGCGAATAAAGGAGCTGGGGAAGAAAGCAGAAAAGAAAAGCCCCCGGTCAGACAGCAAAACTTTAAGTCAAAGACCTCCCATATCAACGCCTTATGTTCCACCTTATACGGAAAAGGAAAAAATAGTCGCCGGGATATGGGGCGATGAGCTGGAGATTGATAAAATAGGACGGAACGATAACTTTTTTGAGCTGGGTGGCAACTCCCTGATCGCGATCAGTGTAGTTAGCAAGCTGAAAAAGGAATTTGGTATTGATATCCCGACAGTAAGCTTATATGAAAAGTTAACCCCTTACTCCCTTGCTGCCGAGATTGCAAGAATTGAAAAAGAGTCATTGGGTGAGCAAGCGGTGGAGAAAAAAATGGATAAAGAAAATACTTATGAGCATCGCAGGATGTTATTACAAAATCAACGGAAAAAGCGGATAAGATAAAAAGGAGAATAGCTTATGGATAATAATGATAAAATGATGAGTAATGATATTGCAATCATTGGATTGGATTGCCGTTTTCCAGGAGCAGATAATATTCAAGAGTTTTGGCAAAACTTAAAAAGCGGAAGGGAGTCCATATCTTTTCTTTCGAATGATGAATTGGAAAAAAATCTTTTAGATAATGATTTCAGACCGGATCATCCCGATTATGTAAAAGCAGCAGCTTTTATAAATGGAGCTGATCTTTTTGACGAGTATTTTTTTGGCTATAGCCCGAGGGACGCAAAACTAATGGATCCCCAGCAGCGTCTTTTCCTTGAATGTGCGTGGAACGCATTGGAAGCGGCAGGCTACAACCCTTATAAATATGACTTGCCAATAGGTGTTTTTGCCGGCTCCCGTACCAATACATACGTTTACAATCTTTTATACAACCGCAACGCGGTTGGCCACGTTTCTCAATTTGACATTGCAACACAAAATGATTTCTCTTGTCTTAGCACACGTGTCGCCTATAAGCTAAATTTAAAAGGACCTGCATATTCTATTCATACAGCTTGCTCAACCGGGCTTGCAGTTGTGCATTTAGCATGCCAGAGCCTATTAACCGGCGAATGCAGGATGGCAGTTGCCGGTGGGGTTGCAATCAACACACCATTGAAATCAGGCTACATGTACACAAAGGACAGCATATTTTCGCCCGATGGACATTGCGTTGCATTTGATGCGGATTCAAAGGGGACACTTTTTGGAAGCGGAATTGGAGTCGTTGTATTAAAAATGCTGGAGGACGCAATAGAAGACGGGGATACGGTTTATGCGGTTATAAAGGGAACTGCCGCTAATAACGATGGTATGCAGAAGGCAAACTATACAGCCCCCTCTGTAGACGGACAAGCCAAGGTTATTGAAGAAGCTATTATGTTGGCGGGTATAGATCCGGAAACAATTTCAATGCTGGAGGCTCACGGCACGGGAACGATTTTAGGTGATCCCATAGAAGTAAGTGCCTTAACAAAAGCATTTAAAAAATTTACAGATAAGAAAAGCTACTGTTCAATCGGTTCCGTAAAGACGAATTTCGGTCATTTAGATGCAGCAGCAGGGATGGCAGGATTAATAAAAACTGTTTTAGCCTTAAAGCATAAACAGATACCTCCTACATTGCACTTTAAAAACCAGAATCCGGATATAAAATTTGAACAAACTCCATTTTACGTAAATACAAAGCTTGAGGAATGGGAGCAAGGAGAATCCCCCAGACGTGCAGGTGTAAGCGCCTTTGGCATTGGTGGAACCAACGTACATATTATTTTAGAAGAGGCTCCGGAGAAAGCACCGGCCCCAGTAACAAGTTCGCCGCAGCTCCTCTTGTTTTCTGCAAAAACAAAGTCCGCATTACAAAACATTATTATAAATATGGCAGCTTTTCTTGATGCCAATAAAAATGTGAATCTTGCAGATGTGTCTTTTACTCTTGCCAACAAGTGTGCGGATTTTGACAACCGGTTCTTTACCGTATGTAAGGATGTTGAAGAGGCTCTTTCACATTTGCGTGACGGCAAGGAGACAATTGAAAACGGCATGACAAAAGTGTCGGCTATCAAGCCTTTAATTTTTATTCTTCCTGCAAATGGTCATGGGCATATAGAAGCCGCTGCCCAACTATATCAAAGTGAGGTATTGTTTAGAGACCATGCAAAGGTTTGCGCTCTAAAATTTGCCCCTTATATAGGCAATAGGATTGAAGATATATTTAATGGAAAATGCAAGGCAGAGGATGTACCCTCTATTTATTTAGGCTTTGTCATTCAATATGCGCTCTCAATGTATCTAATCGGGCTTGGTGCAACGCCATCCACTCTATTCGGCAGTGGGATAGGCGGCTTTGCGGCTGCCTGCATATCGGAAATTATTTCTTTGGAGGATGGGGTTTCCTTAATTGCCGGTTATTATAACCTGACTAACGACAATCGGGATTTAGATCATCCTGAAGCCAATAAAAAAAATCTTTTAACTGTTTTTAAAAGCATGATGCAAAAAATAGAGGTGCAAGGGCCACAAATTCCAATAATGTCTAGTGATAAAGGGACTTTATTGGATGAGGCTTCTTATTTTGATGCAGAATACTTTGCAGATCTCCTCCTCCGTTCTCCTGAAAAGGATCATTCTTTCAGGCAGTTATTAAAAAGCGAGCATGGCATCCTGTTAAATATCGGGTCTGAAAATGAATTGTGCGAAGAATTATCCATACCTTGCAATGAAACAGCCAATTGCATTATACGTTCGATATTGCCAGCTTCTACAAAGGAATCGCCTTGCCTTAACTTTAGTTTGAATACAATGGGTGCGCTTTGGCAGAGCGGTGTAGAAGTAGATTGGAGAAAGTCCTTTGCCAAAGAAAAAAGAAGCCGTATTCCTTTACCTACCTATCCTATGGAAAAGCAAAGACATTGGATTGATCCTGATGAAACTTCTTTTACGCCCCTTCTTGATAAACTGCATGATAAAAAAAGCGAAAACATAAACGATTGGTTTTATACACTCTCGTGGAAAAGCGCGGTCATTCTATCGTCAATTAAAGAAATAGAAGAAAAGAAAAGGAAGTGGCTTGTATTTGTCAAACGTGACGATTTTATCAGTTCTGCCTGTGTAGAATACCTTGAAAATGCAGGACAGACGGTGATAAAGGTATTCAAAGCAGATGATTATGATTATGTGGATGAAAAGGAGTATAACCTTAATCCGTACTCGGAAGAAGATTATAATATTTTATTTGACGATTTGAAAATCGCTGATAACGTTCCCGATATTATCGTTAATTTATGGAGTATAATCGAGAAATTCCAAACTCCACTAACAATTGACCGCTTTGATGAAGCACAGTACTATACATTTTATAACTTTATATTTATGGCCCGTGCTTTAGCCAATAACAGCATAACAAAATCAATAAGCCTGATTTCCGTCACTTCAGACTTGTATAATGTTTCGGAACAGGGAGAAACCTGTCCGGAAGCTGCGACGGTTGTTGGCGCAGGCTTGGTTATCTCCCGGGAATATCCGTCTCTTGTGTGCCGTAATATAGATATAAGCCTAAGGGGCGATAAACAGGATAAATTGTTGCATGAAAAAATCCTTACAGATATTTGCAGTGGAGATAAACAGTCGGTTGTAGCTTACCGGAATAATAAAAGATGGGTGCAACACTTTGAAACGCTGCAGTTCGGAATGAATTACAAAGAACAAAGGAATCTTCGCAAAAACGGTGTTTATCTTGTTACCGGTGGGTTGCAAAAAACATGTCTTCCAATCGCGGAATATCTAATGAATGAGTTTTCTGCAAAGATCATCTTCCTTAATCCTTCAGATGAGGTAGATTCATCGGTGGTGGAAAGACTAAACAAAAAAGGGGCTGATTATCTTCTTCTGTCCGCGGACTTTACAAATAGGGAAGATATGGCATCAAAAATTTCTCAGAGTGTAAAAAGGTACGGGTCTATCCATGGAGTAATTCATGGGGCGGATATTGCTGAGAGTAATTTTATCAGGTCAAAAAAGAATGATTCCTTTGAAAGCCTGTTTAACATAAAAGTAAAAGGAACTATAAACCTCTATTCAATTTTTAGTGAGTCAGCCCTGGACTTCTTTATTGTCTTTTCTTCGATAAATTCATCCTTCGGAGAGTTGGGACAAAGCCATGTTTGCGCCGGGAACTGCTTTTTAGATGCCTTTGCCCAGCATATGGAAAACAGCAAAACAATTCCTTTTACCGTATTAAGCTGGGATACCAGAGAAGAGGATATTAATAAAATAAAAAACGGATTTAGCGGAATTGAATTCCCCGAGGCAATCGCAAAAGTATTCCAGCAAGAGCTTGAAAGCAGTATTACAGGCGAAGAAGCTATAAAGGCGTTTAATAAAGCAACCTCTTTAAGGGAATTGGATAGGGTTGTTATTTCAACAAAAAATGTAAACGATAGGATAAAGACTTTAATCACCTTTATGAAATCCCTTAAAGGAATGGAGACAAATTTATTGTCCGGACAGACAAAGAAAAGTCCAAGGCCAAACCTTGACACTGAGTATATTGTCCCAAGAAATGCGGATGAGGAAATGATTGCGCTTATATGGCAGGATATATTGGGTATTGAAAAGGTTGGCATACACGACAACTTTTTTGAATTAGGCGGTCATTCACTGTTGGCAACTTATCTTGTCGGTATGCTCAGGGAGAAATTTGATTTGGAAATATCAATGGATACATTATTTGAGGATCCGACGATTGATGGAATCATTAAAGCCAAAGCAGCCAAAAGCGATTTGCCTGAAGATTATTCCCAGGAGGAAATATTGGATTTTCTGTCACAGCTTTCAGAAGAAGAAGCAGTGGAAGAACTTCGGCGTCTCGAATCAAATTTATAATTATGTGAGGTAAGCCATGAATAACAAAACCATAAATAATATAATGTTGCTGACCCTTGGATATTCGCCGGAAATCAGTGGCGGAGTCGCAACGCACGTACAGGAATTGGCACATGCATTAAAAAACGAAGGAAAAAAAGTTACTGTATTGGCACATTCCCCGGGGGAAACAAAGGTTGTTAATGATGACGGCGTTTGGGTTCATTATGTAAGTGCCAGCAGCCAAACGCTTTCCAAAAACAGTACATGGTCCCAGGGCATTTTAGGCTTCAACGATGATTTGTACGCATACGCAGCGAACTTAATATTAAAGGATCAACCCGATATCATTCATTATCACCATTGGTATACTTACAAGGCTGCCTGTAAATTGAAGGAAACCTTCAGCATACCTACGATCGGTACCATTCATTATTTGACATATCCCATTGAAAGCTGGTGGGGGCAGGAGCCGGACAAGGAGATTGGCGATAACGAACGTGAATGGCTGACAAGCACTGAAACCTTCATTTCCGTCAGCCAATCTATGGCAAAGGTAATAGAAGACTATTATCCCGGTACAAGGGAGAAAACAACGGTTATAAGAACCAGTATATCTATGGATAAATTCCTGCCAAAACGATTATCGGAGGAAAAAAAGACAGCACTCCGGCAAAAGCTTGCAGGTAAGGATAAAAAAATCATTCTTTTCGCCGGGCGGATTAATAGACAGAAAGGAATTGTGCCGCTGCTTGATTCAGCGGCTCTGGTCATAAAGAAGTTTCCCAATGTTCAATATATAATTGCCGGTCAGTCCGATTCCAGAGATTATTATAAAATGGTAACCACGCATATGGAAGGTTACCCCGGATTAAAAGAGAGATGTACCTTTTTGGGACATGTTAAAAGAGAGCAATTGACACTTCTTTATCAGGCTGCGGATATTTCTGTATTTCCCTCTATTTACGAGCCTCTGGGTCTTGTAGCGGTAGAGGCTATGGCAGCAGGCTCTCCCCCCATAGTGACAGGCGGAGGTGGTTTGGAAGAATCTGTCCAGCATGAAAAAACCGGGTTGGTTGTTCCGGTTAACCCGGACGAAGTGACGGGATTATTCAAAGTTGATATAAACAAGCTGGCGGATGCCCAACTGACACTTCTATTTGACGATAAAAAACGTGAAGAATTCAGTGAAGCAGGTAGAAAGTATGTAGCGGAAGAGCACAATTTTGCTAAATCAACGCTTTATCCTACATTGCAAATCTATGAAAAAACAGCAGAGAATTTTTTAGTCAAAGGTGATCCTAATGAATAATGATATCAATCAGCTTACTGAAACAAAAAAGAGGCTTTTTGAGCTTATGATGAAGAAAAAACAACAGGCTGGCAAGTCCAATGACTTGTATGAAAAAATAACCGGTGATGTTGTTGTAACCCCCTCACAGGCAGAAGAATTTAATATATATAATCCTGACAGGCATATATTTAATATATCCATTTTAGTAGAAGTGGAAACAAAGCTTACCCGTTCTTTTCTGGAAGCTCTGCTTGAGGCAATTATCAATCATCATGATGCCCTTAGACTTTGTTCGGTTGAGGAGGAAACCGGGTGGCGCCAATTTATTGCATCTCCTCTTGCCGAAGTGCCGCTAAGCTATTATGATTTTTCCCAGGTTCCGGTGGAGAAGCATAAGGAGCTTATTGAAGAACATGCTGCTCTATTGCAAAAATCCTTTAACCTATCCACCGGCCCCCTGCTAAAGGCAGCTTACTTTAATCTTGGAGAAAATACTCCCGACCGGCTCATGTTCCTGGTACACCACATTGGCTGCGACCACTATTCAATCATTATTTTGTTGGAGGATACCATAACGGCTTTAAATCAATTGAAAGCGGGCGTGCCTGTTCAATTGCCTAAAAAAACAACCTCTATACAATCATGGGCAAGAAGGCTTAAGGAACATTCCCAATCAAATGCTATAAAAGAGGAACTTCCTTATTGGCTAAATGAAGAAAGGAAAACAGTCCCCCCCATGCCGGTAGACTATCCTGCTGGAGTAAACCTGGGAAAAGATATGGTTCTGTATTCCCAGGCTATGGAACTCGGCAAGGAATCCTCTCTTTCGCCACAGATTTTAGCAAAAAAAAATTTGCAAATACATGATATCGTTATTGCAGCTACAGTCATGGCACTTACAGACTGGACAGGAGGAACCAATGCACATATTTCATTGTGTCATCACGGTAGGAACCACAATTTTTCAGAGATTGATATCTCACGCACAGTAGGCTTTTTCAGCTATCAATATCCTTTGTACATCAATATTGAAGGCTGCTGTGGCCCGGACGGAATACTTGAAGCTGTTAAAAATCAGATAAAAAATGTCCCAAACCATGGTTTGAATTATGGAATCTTACGGTATCTGGCTCAGGATGAAATCAGAAAGAAATTTACAGGGTATCCCGAACCGGAACTCTTTTTAAATATTCGGATTGGAAGTGCATCCTTGAAGCTGCCGGGCTTTAAATTCGCAGAGGAGAGTATGGGCTCTGCTTCAAGTGAGACCATCATTCGCCCCCGGTATATATACTTAAATGTTGATGTGGAGAAGGAAAAGATCGCTCTCAACTGCCAGTATAATACGAACATCCACAAGCGTAAAAGTATACAAAATTTTATAAGCAATTACATAAACAAAATATCGGTATTGGAGAAAATGATATGAAACTGGAAATAAAATTATTGAATCGAGTAGTTATAAAGCGGATACTTATGGTTTTTATGGCCGTGCTCTTATTATTCGCAGGAATCTTTAGCGGTTTAACCATTTGGGCCATACGTTCTCCTCTTCCCAAAACCAAGGGGAAAATTGAAGTAACAGGCTTGAAAAAGAATGTTGATATCTACAGGGATAGTTATGGCATTCCCCATATTTATGCAGATAACAGAGCGGATATGCTTTTTGCCCAAGGCTATGTTCACAGCCAGGATAGGTTTTGGCAAATGGAATGTGCCAGAAGGCTTGCGGATGGACGTTTGGCAGAAGTCCTTGGAGTTGCGGTTCTTGAAAGTGATAAGTATATGAGGAAAGTGGGGTTTGGCAAAAGAGCTAAAAGCCTATTGCAATACTATGAAAAAAACGAGCCTCAGATTATGGAAGACCTTTCTGCTTATACCGCAGGGATAAACGCCTATGTAAAAGAAAATAAAAACTCTCTCTCATTGAGTCAGCATGTATTTAACCTTATCGGCTCATGGGAAGCAGATAAGTGGAGTCCGTACGATACAGTTTTATATTCCTTGTATATGTCATGGTCTTTCGGTGCCTCCTGGGATAGTGAAAAAAACAACTCAATACTCCAAAATAAAATTGATCCTAAGATTTTGAAAATTCTATTTCCACCTTACCCGACAAATCGCCCGTATATTTGTGACACAAGCGGAAGCAGTCCGAAAGAGCCTGAGGAAAAAATGTTGCAGTCGTTTTCAGCGGATAGATTTAATAAGCCTGTTACGAATGCAGTTACACCAGTCTCCTACATGCAAAGCGGAATAACAACCCCCCTCAATCCAAATGGAAGTAACGGGTGGGTGGTAAGTGGAAAATATACGGATACAGGAAAGCCACTTTTAGCCAATGATGCGCATTTGTGGATTTCGATGCCCTCATACTGGTATTTAATGAGTCTTCATGCTCCAGGGTTTGATGTTACCGGATTTTCATTTCCGGGAGGGCCTGGCATTATAGTTGGCCGAAATAAGACAATATCCTGGGGAATAACCAACTCGGTTGTTGACGTTCAAGATTTATTCAGGCTGCGTGTAAACCCTAAAAACGAATCAGAGTATGAATATAACGGAAAATGGCTTAAGTTTTCTATTCATAAAGAGGTAATAAAAGTAGCCGGACAAGCGGACTATATTCTTGAAACACGGCAGTCACACTATGGGCCTGTGATTTCAGATGATTCGGGATATGCCGGAGAGGTGTTGGCTTTAAGATGGGAAGGCTTTGAAAAAAACACCAGGATGTTCAAAGCGATAATGAATATGGATAAAGCTTCAAATTATACCGAGTTCAAGCAGGCACTAAGTGAGTGGGATTCACCGTCTATTTGCTTTTTATATGCCGACGTAGATAATAACATCGCAATGCAGTTAGTAGGAAATGTGCCAAAACGTAATTATAAGTCAACGCGGACTCCTCTGCCCGGATGGAACAACGAATATGATTGGACCGGCTGGTATCAGTACAGTGAGCTGCCCTCCGAATTAAATCCTGAAAAAGGGTATATTGTTGCTACCAACAATTCCTTCAACAAGGAAGAAAACCCTCCGCTATATATTACCGTCCCCGGAAATCGGGCTCAGCGGGCTACTGATTTACTTGAAAAGAAAATCAAGGCAGGTGATAAAATAACCAGCACTTACTGCTCGGATATGCAAATGGATTGCTATTCTTTATTTGCACATGACTACAGCTTGCTTTTTAAAAACATTGTTACTGAAAATAAACAATTAAAAGACGTCATGGAGAAGTTATCCAAGTGGGATTGCCAGATGAAGACAGATAGTCAGGAAGCAGCAATTTTTTCAATTTTTACATATATGCTTGTAAATAATGTTTATAAAAACAAATTATCTGAAGATATTTTTGAATTATATAAAAACAATTATAATCTGGCAATCTACTTATCATTGCAGACCTTGGCAAAAGAGAAGAATCATCCGTTGTGGGATGATAAAAACACACCGGCTAAGGAAACAAGGGATGATATTATTAGTAAGTCCTTAGCAGATGCATTGGATTGGTTGGAAAAAAAGCTTGGGGAAGATAAATCAAAATGGAAATGGGGAACACTGCACACTGTTAATTTCCGTTCTGCGCCATTGGGTATGAGTGGAATTAAACCGCTTGAATGGCTGGTAAACCGTGGCCCCTACCCAGTGGCTGGCGATGCTGCGACACTTAATAACCATGATTGGTATTTTAGTAATATAGGAAATGTTGGAATGCATCCTTCCATGCGGTTTATAGTAGATATAAGCAAGCTCAACGGAAATCAAGGTATTTTGGCAATTGGCCAGAGCGGACATCCCACACATAAAAACTATGACGATATGATCCCCCTATGGCTTCGTGGCGAAGAGCTCCAGATGCCCCTATCCGAAAACATTATTAAAGGATATAAAAATCATTTATCATTGCAGGTAAAAGACTGAAAGGAGATATAAATGAAATTTATCATGGCAAGTTCCGGTTCTCTTGGTGATGTGTTTCCGTATATTGCGCTTGCAATAGGATTACGAAAGCAAGGCCATGAGGTTGTTTTCGCACTTCCCAATCATTTGGCTCCCCTGCCTATGCAGCATGGATTTGAATCAGTTCAGCTAGGCCCGGATATGCAAGAAACGGTACTTCATTATCAAGTACTCATGACGGAAGGAAATTTAACACAAAAGGATATTCTAAAGAGGAATAAGTTCTTGGCAGAGATAGCGCCTCAAATTATACAAAAGTTACGTTCGTTATGCCGCAGAGCAGATGCTTTAATCGGATTATACAATACACCCTTTCTGCCGATCATACACGAGAAGACGGGAATACCGATTATTTCAATTCGTGTCTCTTATCCCGGTTTTGAGGATCCGTCAATAAATGTATTTGGGGCTAACTCACTGCCGTCGGATAGACCCGCAAATAATGAAATAAAAAAGCATCTGATATTGAATGCAATAAGCAGGGAGCTCCTGGCAGATACTATTGAAAAATATCCCAATCAGCATGTTACAGGATTTTTCTTTGTAGAAGAAGAAACTCAGCCTAAGCCTGGACTCGTAAGCTTTATTGAATCCGGTGCGCCTCCTGTAGTAATAACTCTTGGAAGTACGAAACACCAAAATCCCAGAGAGCTATCCGAATTGTTTGAAAGAGCAATCCGTAATGCAGGTTACCGGGCGGTCATCCAATATGGATGGTCCGGACTTGGAAAAGATTTAGCTTTCTCAGAGCATATCTATTCATGCGATTATGCTCCCCATAGATGGCTTTTTCCCAGGGCAGCCTGTGTAGTACACCATGGTGGTGCAGGTACTACTGCGGCATCTCTTTATTCAGGTACCCCCGCGATTATAATTCCTCATTGCAATGATCAATTTATAATTGCCGATAAAGTGAAGGATCTGCACTGCATTGGGCCGATCATTCCATACCGTGAATTGACAGCTTCAAAATTAGAGTTTGCTTTAAGGGAGGTTATAGAGAATACACGCTATAAAAAAGCCGCAGAAGAGATAAGTAAAAGGATCCAGTCGGAAAATGGAGTTGAAAAAGCTTGTTCTTTGATAACTGATTTTTTGGCCTAGTATCCCTTTTAAGAATATATTAGACGCAAGAGATTAACACTTGCTGCGTTTGAGATTCATTAATAGCATGGAGATAACTTGGTGTCACAGCTTCAGAACACCAAGTTATCCCCATACCTGTCCGAAATACAGTGTTTTTCATTTTATTCAAGGAGATATGTTTGTGTCATCAGACAGGAATAGACATATCAATTGACTTGTGAAAAACCGCATGATAAAATGCAATAAAAATTCTATTATAGGGGGAAAAAATTCCCATGAAGGATTTTTGGCCTAAGGTAAAGAATTTAGGTTAAGATGTATATTATAAACCGGAGTTTATTCCGGGTTAGGATAAAGCGGTTTGCACAATGTTCAGCCTATTAAGGGGAACGATAATATTCTCTAAAAGTTTTCGGGAAAGGACGGTGAGGTCCATGGAACCTTTAAAACGCTGTGGATGGTGCTTAAAAGACAAATTATATATGCATTATCATGACTTTGAATGGGGTGTACCCCTCAATGATGACCGGAGGCTTTTTGAAATGCTTAACTTAGAAGGTGCTCAGGCCGGCCTTAGCTGGTATACGGTGCTTTCGAAGCGGGAAAATTATAAAAAAGCCTTTGACGGTTGGGATGTAGAAAAAATTGTACGTTATGACCAGGAAAAAGTGAATGCACTTTTACAAAATCCGGGCATTATTCGAAACAAGCTTAAAATCAATGCTGTTATCGAAAATGCGAAGGCATACCTTAAAGTTTGTGAAGAATTCGGAAGCTTGGATACCTATTTATGGGCATTTGTTGAAGGAAAACCTATTGTGAACACTTGGAGAAGCCTTTCGGAGATACCGGCTAAAACTGCTCTTTCGGATAAAATAAGTAAGGAACTGCAAAAAAAGGGTTTTCGGTTTGTCGGTTCTACCATCTGTTATGCGTTTATGCAAGCGGTAGGAATGGTTGATGATCATTTGGTGGACTGCTGGAAAAGAAGTGGATGAGAAAGTGCTAGCCACTTTTTTTTTGTCTCTTTTCCTCGTAAAGCTTTTTATCAGCATGATGAACCACTTCTTCAAAGGTAAAGCCGCTGTTGGGATCATAAACCTGGACACCAAAGCTTAGAGAAAGGGTGTAAGGTTTTTGCAGGCTTAGATTGCATTTTTCTATGTTTTCTTTAAGACGCCCAATGAGGTTGTCCAAATATTGATTGCCTAAATTTCTCACTAAAACGGTAAATTCATCCCCTCCGATTCTTGCGAGGATATCCGTCTTTTGGAAGGTATCCTTTAAAATTTGAGCTGTTTGAAAAATGGCAAAATCTCCTTCCGAATGCCCGAAAGTATCATTAATCATCTTAAGGTGATCCAGATCCACAAAGAATAAAATAAACTCTGATCTTTCATTGTTCGCAGCATGATAATGCTTTTGAGCATTTTCGAAAAAACCCCGCCGGTTATAAAGCCCGGTTAATTCGTCCCGGATGGAGAGTGTCTTTAGCTCATCATTGAGGGCAGCCAGTTTTTGAAGGGTAATCACCAACTCGGATTCTGTCTGTTTTGTCTCCTGAAATAATAAAGCTCCCTTGATACCACTGCTGATGTGAAAGCGCAGGTTTTCATAGATCATATTATCTGCATCTCCAGGTTCAAAGAGGATAAATCCCAAATGTTCCTCATCAAAAAACAGGGGCATAAAAATGGTAAGGGAAGAGCTGTACTTTTCCATAAAAAATTTAGGCAGGAGTTCTTGGGTTGGGAATACGATTTCGGTTTGATTAAGGTCAATTCTTGTGTTCTGGCTGTATGCAAAAATCAGCTTGGAGGTATTGGGCAGCTTTTTGCTGGGCAAATCCTGTTTTAAAACGATGGTATCGTATAGTACCACAAAACAGGTTGGGACATTGAGCTTTGTGAGACTTTTCTCAAGTACATCAAGAAGGGTTTTCTGATTGAAGGTAGCCACCAGGCTTTGAATAACCTCTCTTAGGGTCCATGTCTTCTGCCGGATCATTTCCCTGTTGGGGGTGTGATAGCGCATACTCAGATTATCCAAAAGGTTTCTGCACTTTTGAAAAATGTACTCAATTTGAAAACGGTTATATTTTGAAGAAAAATAGGCCAGAACGTTGCTACGGATGGAGGCAAGAACATTATTCCAGGCAGAAAGGTCTCCATATTCGATAGAACGCATTAAAATGTCGTTATACTGATTGATAAAAGTGTCCTCTTGTGTTTCATCCTCAAAATATGTAAAGAGTGAAGATATTAGTTCGTTTAGCCAATGAGTGACTGTTATTCGGTCTACGGAAGAACTTATAAATTCATGAACAATGATGGCAACGGTTTTTCGCCGGAATTCTTCAAAGGATAAAGAGTCTTGTTTTAAAGAGAGTGCATCCGTAGAGTTGCCCGGGTTATCAAGAAAGTTGGAAAAACAACCGCAGGACTCTCTAATTACAAGCCGGGTGGGAAGGTATATATTTTCCTGTGAATATTGATTGCGTATGATTTTGGTGAGATAGTCAATGGCTGTTTGACCTTGTTCATAAAATTGTTGTTTCACTGTGGTTAAAGGGGGGATGGTAATAAAAGCATCTTCCGTATCGTCAAAACCTGTTAAAAATATATCCTGGGGAACCCGAAGTCCTAGTGCCTTTAGCGCTTTTAACGCTCCGATGGCTGTTTCGTCATCCACGCAAAGGACAGCATCGGGCAATTCTTTTCTTTCATCAATGATGAGTTTAACTCCGTCGATTCCCGATTGTATGGTAAAACACCCTGGAGCGATAAGATTTTCATTAAAAGGAATATGATAATAAGCCAACATGTCTTTATATGCCCGAAAGCGTTCCTCGGCTTCATCATGTCCGGTAGGACCGCATATAAATGCAAGCTTTCTGCAAGAATGAACTTCAATCAAATGGGTCATGATTTCCCGTATTCCGGCTTTGTTATCGGATAGGATATTGGTGAATCCGTCCAGTTCCAAAGCGACGCTGACAATAGGCAAGGGACGGAATTGATCGCAGAATTTCACAATATCTTTCTTGGTATAGTAAAATCCCATGACACCGGTCATGATGATGAGTCCGTCTACATTATTTTCTGAAATGATATTTTCCAGCATATCATAGTTATTGCTATAGTTTGTAATTCTTCCAAGAGAGGTTCCTACAAATATCTTTAATTGTATATTGTTTCTTTTTGCAAAATCGGCAACGCCAGGCCAAAATAGTGCTTGATATGTTTCCTCAAGCCTGTCCAAAATTAAACCAATTGATAGTTTTTTTTGATTTTGCACCTCTGGCATGGGCTATACTACCCCTTAAATATTTTATTTTATAAATATCGATCCCTATAATCTTTTAATATAGGAAAACAAATTATCGTGATTGAAATCAAGGATTTTGAAACGCGAAAAGAACGAATATAAAGGAAATTTCGCGTTCATTATCAATAAAAAAGAACGACAAAGGTTACCATATAAATTATATACTTTTTATACATTGTTTGTAAATAGAATAAACAAATCATAAAAAAAACAAACATAAATCAAATCCAGAACTCATTTTCTGAAATATCCATAATTTTGCTATGTATAATTGGTTTCCCATTAATAATACTAATAGTGTGAAAAAAAGAAGGACGTGATAAATTGAGCGAAGAAAGTAAGGTTACATTTGGAAAAGTACATGTAGATGAGGAACCTCTAGATACAAAGGATAAAAAAGCCTCGGAGAACTTAGAAGGGATTAAGGAACTCGGAAATGCTGCGATTTCAAATCCCAAGGGGAATATTCACTGCTTGACCATAATCGGTCAGATCGAAGGGCATATGGTACTGCCGCCCCAGAATAAAACTACCAAATACGAGCATGTGATACCTCAATTGGTAGCCATTGAAGAAAACAATGAAATTGATGGGCTTTTACTCATATTAAATACGGTAGGCGGAGATGTGGAAGCGGGACTTGCCATTGCCGAAATGATTGCCAGTATGTCAAAACCTACGGTTTCACTGGTTTTGGGCGGAGGTCACAGTATCGGTGTACCGATGGCGGTTTCCACCGACTTTTCCTTTATAGCACCTTCCGCAACCATGACCATCCATCCCATAAGACTTAACGGGATGATTATCGGGGTGCCCCAGACCTATGAATACTTTGACAAAATGCAGGAGAGGGTTGTACAATTTGTTTCAAAGAATTCCGGCATCACCAAGGAACGGTTTAGGGAATTGATGCTGAAAACCGGTGAATTGGCTAATGATGTAGGGACGGTGCTTTTTGGCGAGGAAGCGGTAAAAAATGGTCTCATAAATGATTTAGGCGGTTTATCGGATGCCCTTAAGAAACTATATGAACTTATTAAGGAAGCAAGGGAAAAAAATAACTTAGCCAATAGGGAGAGTGTGAACTTACAGTGATACTTTACACAATTATGCCCATGGAAGCAGTGTTTGCAGAAGGACATCCCCGCGAATCACAATCCGGTTTTTTGGAAATGGATTATATGGGTGAAAAAGTGGAGGTAATGCCCCTATCCAATAATGAATATGTAATTCAGAGAGTGATCAGTACTTCCTTGAAAGCGTATATGAATCCTCAGCTTATGCCTGGAACCGTAATTAAGGGAAAAATAGGAAGTTAAATAAAGTTTTTAGTTCGATTTTCCATAATAAAACAAGAAAATCAGTAATATTGCCATATAGTCAATAAAAATAAATTATGATATATTAGTTTATATACTCAAGGTTAGTATGAGATTACTAACCTTTTTGCTTTGTCTTAAGGGGTGAAAAAAGTGAGGGTCAAAAAAATACAAAAGAAAAAGTTAGTTGAAAAGGAAAAAGGCATTTCCAAATTAAATCATGAGATCATTGCTTTGGTGGTAGTTGTTTTTGGAATCCTTTTGTGCCTCAGTTTTTATCTGGAAAGTTCCATCGGCGTATTCGGCAGTTTCATGAAGGAACTGCTTCTCGGTATTATAGGGCCTCCGGGCTATGTCATACCACCCATTGTTTTTATATATGGGATCTTTATGCTTTTTAAAAGAAATGGAGAAAAATTCAACAAAAAGGTTTTATACACATTCATACTGATTTTATTTATTTCAGCGTTAATCCAAACAGGAGGGTACGACGCAAAAGAATATGAAAACCGTTCATTCTTTAACAGTGTGGGTAAATTCTATACTGACGGGCAGGGCTTAGACGGAGGCGGAATCCTGGGAGGAATCATAAGTTTGCCCTTTTTGGCATTATTTCAAGTTTTGGGTACCATCATTATCTTAACCACCCTGGCCTTAATCGTGGTTATTATGATCACCGATATTTCTATTGCAGAGATTCTCAGGAAGGTTAAGGCGTTTCTAGCCGGCTTGGCTTCCGGGTTGTTTAAGAAAAAGGAATCTATAGACGAAGAGCCTCAGGTGGTGGGCTTTGGAGATGGAAATGCACTTTCTGGTGGAAGTGATTCAAAGGCAAAGCCCAAAGTGATTGATTTCAATGCTGAAAAAAATACAAGAGATATAAAGGGGAAGAATGAAAAGTCCCCATATGAAGTGGAACATAAGGCCGAGGAAGAGCCTGTACAGCTTATTGTAAACGATATCAAGAAAACAAAGGAAAATGATTTGAAGCAAATAAAGGAAAGTGTGAATATGGAAATCGCACTTCAGGAAAGACAGGATATTGCTTATCATTTCCCGCCCTTTGATCTTTTAAACAATAACTCTGAAGATGGTAAAAACTTAAAAAACGCGAAAAACAGTGCGATAGAAGTAGCCAAAAAACTGGAAGAAACCCTTTTAAGCTTCGGGGTAGATGCAAAGGTAATCAACATCAGCCGCGGGCCTGCTGTTACCCGTTACGAACTGCAGCCCAGCCCCGGTGTGAAGGTAAGCAAGATTGTAAATCTTGCGGATGATATTTCACTCAATCTTGCCGCATCCGGGGTGAGAATAGAAGCCCCCATCCCGGGGAAAGCTGCAATCGGTATTGAGGTGCCCAATAAGGAAGTCATTCCGGTGTTTTTAAGGGATGTACTGGAGACGGCGGATTTTGTTCAGTTTCCTTCCAATCTTGCTTTTGCTGTTGGGAAGGACATTTCGGGAAATAATGTAATTGCAGATATCGGTAGAATGCCCCACATGCTGGTTGCCGGTGCTACGGGCTCAGGAAAAAGTGTATGCATCAATAGTTTGATTATCAGTTTGCTTTTTAAATCCTCACCCAATGACGTTAAACTATTAATGGTAGACCCTAAAGTGGTTGAATTGGGAATTTACAATGGGATTCCCCATCTGCTAATCCCTGTTGTAACCGACCCTAGAAAAGCGGCAGGCGCTCTCAACTGGGCTGTACAGGAAATGGTCAACCGCTACAAGCTCTTTGCAGACAAAGGGGTTAGAGATCTTGGGGGATACAACGCAATGGTGAAGGAGCAGGGGGGAACCGAGACACTCCCGCAGATTGTTATCATCATTGATGAGCTTGCAGATTTGATGATGGTAGCTCCCAATGACGTGGAGGATGCTATTTGCAGACTTGCCCAAATGGCAAGGGCGGCAGGGATGTATTTGGTTATTGCCACACAGCGGCCTTCTGTAGATGTTATTACAGGGGTAATCAAGGCCAATATTCCTTCAAGAATTTCCTTTGCCGTTTCATCCCAGGTAGACTCAAGGACCATTCTGGATATGGCAGGAGCAGAAAAGCTCATGGGAAAAGGGGACATGCTTTTTTATCCCATTGGTCAGCCCAAGCCTGTCAGGGTAAAAGGTGCTTTTGTATCCGACAAGGAAGTGGAAAAGGTGGTTGAATATATTAAAAGTCAGGGTAGTGCGGAGTATAATCATGATATTATAGAGGAAATCAACAGCGAGGAAGAACCTGCCGAGCCGAGCAGCGAAGACAGGGACGAGCTATTGCCCCAAGCCATTGATCTTGTGGTTGAAACCGGACAAGCTTCTGTTTCATTGATCCAAAGGCGCTTTAAAGTAGGTTATGCAAGAGCCGCCAGAATTATTGACCAAATGGAAGCCCGGGGAATTGTAGGTGGTTTTGAAGGAAGTAAACCCCGCCAGATCTTGATCTCCAAGCAGGAATGGCAGGAACTCAAGATGGCGGACAGCCAATAGTTGGATTAATGCTTAGGTATAGATAACAAAGTTTAAACATAGTAGAATTCGAGAGATGAAATACCTGGTTTGCTTAGGTGTCAGAAATCGAAATATTACTTTTACATTTCGGTATCTATATAAAAAACTGAATAAAATTTTTCCCATCAATAAGTTCTTTTCAGATGTTTTGTGAAGTAAGTATAGTATGAAGGAAAACCTGTCAAAAATCAGGGTAAAAGCAAACGGATGTGCAGTTGGGAAGATAGGATGTCAGGTTGTCCTGTCGATATACATATGGAAAAACCGTGGCCAAGCCTATGACAGAAAGTAAGAAATCCGTTTTTCCAGATGCTTGCTTTAGGCTTATTAAGCCTTAATTCACATGAAGAAAGGAAGATTTTGATGTCAGTGATTTTATTATTTGCAATTTTGCTTATGGCTTCTATGGTAGCGTATATGTCATACCGGTGGATTTTATCGAGAAAGATGCTGATTCTTATCTCCATTGCATTTCAAATTTTGGCTCTAACCGTTTCCATTTTGAGTTTTATCGGAAACGTATCTTTAAACATCTTTGTTGAGGCAGGATTTCTAGTTTTCGGAATCTTTATTCCGGGTGGATTTTTTATTAAGGAATATTTTGCTCTTCGAAGAGGAAATGCTCTTAAAATAAAACCACCCCATACAATGGAAACCCAGGAAAATCAAAACAAAAAGCAGGAATATAGAGACCTGGAAATAAGCAAAAAATCCTCAGGGACCACTCACAAATATATCAATCATATTATGAAGGAAAAACAAATTACAGCGTTATTAAAAGAGATTGGTGAAGAGGATTTTCTAAGTTCGGTAAAAAGAAACTTAAACGAAGCGCATGCTTTTGTTGCCATGGGAGAGTGTGAAAAGGCGCTATTCATTTATGATTCCCTTCTCAAATTCGTGGAACACTCACCGGGGCTATATTACAATTGCGGGAACATATACTACCTCATGGGGGATTGGTTTGAATCTGTCCAGAACTATAAAAAAGCGTTGGAATTAAATAAAAAGCTGCAGCAAAGTAATAAAGGGAAGACAGCCGGGCTGGATAAAGTGCAAAAGCAAGCAGCCCACCATGGGGAAGTTGACATGGCTTCCATTTACTACAACATGGGGAATGCGTATTTTAAACTCAGTCAATTCGATAAAGCGATCCAAACATACCAGGAGGCAGTTTTGCTAAACCCGTATATCTATGAAGCCAATGAAAATATTGCAAGATGCTTTTTAGCCCTTGAAAAAACAGAAGATGCCATATCCTATTATAAAAAAGCAGTGGAAAAAGATAAAAAGAATTATCAAGTGCATTTTACCCTGGGGAAGCTGTATTCGGAAATTGGAAGCTTTCATGATGCGGTCATTTCTTTTAAGCAGTGCGTTGAGTTAAACGGTTCATTTGCCGAGTGTTTGGAACTGCTTGGGAAAACTCTGCTTCGAATTGAAAAATACGATGATGCGAGAAAAGAGTTTAAAAAACTGATAAAGATGAAGCCTGATCATTTTATGGCGCACTTTTATCTTGGGCTTTCATTGTATCACCTTGGTGAAAAGGAAGAGGCGCTTTCATTCTATAAAAAAGTAGTTCAAATGAAGCCGGATCACTACAAAGCACACTATAATATTGCAATGATCCAGGATGAACTGGGAAAATATGATGACGCGATTTACTCCCTGAAAAAGGTTATTGACCTTAAGCCTGACTTTGGTAATGCCTATACAAGCCTTGGCATTATTTATACCGGGCTGGGAAGGAACCTTGAGGCCCTAGGAATATACTCCCAGGGTATAAAAATGAACCCCGAGGATTATAGCCTTTACTACAATATGGGATTAATATTGGCTGAAATGGGAAGGTATCCGGAAGCGGCTGAAGCCTATCAAAATGCGTTGGAAATTGAACCGGATGAGTTTGAGATCAACTACCGGCTTGCTATTGCCTTAAAGGAGCAAAAAAGATATAATGAAGCGGCTGATGTGTTTAGCAACGCTTTAAGAATAAGGCCGGATGAGTGCAAAGTGTATTACAATCTATCCATCATTTATACCACATTAAGAAGATTTGACAGTGCCATGGAGAGCCTCAAAAAAGCCATCAGTTTAAACGGTGACCTGAAATTGGATGCGAAAATCAACCGTTCCTTTGAAAATTTGAGAAATAGAATAGAATTTAAAGAATTAGTTTCTTAATAAAGGAAAAAATATTTTAAAAGCATTAAGAAAGTGAATGAAATATGAAATTACGCATAAATGCTTCTCTTAGAAGAAGGCTGTGATGCGAATTTTATTCGTTCAGGGGAAACAGGAGACAAGATGAGTTTTTTACCGATTACAAAAGAAGATATGATTGAACGGGGATGGGATCAGCTGGATTTTTTATATATCAGCGGAGATGCCTATGTAGACCATCCAAGTTTTGGACATGCAATTATCACAAGGCTATTGGAAAGTGAAGGGTATCGAGTAGGAATTATCCCCCAGCCGGATTGGAAATGCAGTAAAGATATTATGAGGTTAGGACGTCCTAAATACGCGGTGCTGGTATCCTCCGGTGTCATTGATTCCATGGTCAACCATTATACCGCAAGCAAAAAGCCAAGAAGCGATGACTATTACTCGCCGGGAGGAAAAGCGGGATTTAGGCCGGACCGTGCTGTCATTGTCTATGCCAATAAAGTCAGGGAAGCCTTTAAGGATATTCCGGTAATTATCGGCGGTATTGAAGCAAGTTTAAGAAGGTTTGCCCATTATGATTACTGGGATGATAAAGTAAGAAGATCTATTTTATTGGACTCCAAAGCGGATCTGCTCATTTACGGTATGGGGGAAAAGCCGGTTCTTGAAATTGCAAAGCTTTTTAGTGAAGGGGTTCCAATCCAAAAAATGAAGAACATTCGGGGGACTTCCTATGTGACTTCTCCAGGGGAACTGCCGGAACGGATCCAAAAGTACCTTGAGGACGGAGAAGAAAGAGATAAATTTTCATTGCTTTCGTCTTTTGAAGAAGTTGCCCGGGATAAGAAAAAATACGCGGAAAGCTTTAAAATTCAATATGATGAACAGGATGCCATTACAGGAAGAACCCTTCTTCAAAAGCATGGTGACCGGATTTTAGTGCAAAATCCTCCTTTCACTCCATTGGAAACCAAGGAAATGGACCGGGTATATGCCCTTCCATATGAGAGGAATTACCACCCGGTCTATGAGAAGGATGGGGGCATTCCTGCTATTGAAGAAGTAAAATTCAGTATTACTAGCCACAGAGGATGTTATGGCGGATGCTCTTTCTGTGCAATAAACTTCCACCAGGGTAGAGCAATTCAAAACAGGAGCCACCCTTCCATATTGAATGAAGCAAAAAAAATAGTCTGGCAGGACGGCTTTAAAGGGTATATTCATGATGTAGGAGGGCCTACAGCAAATTTTAGAAATAAAGCATGCAGCAAGCAGGTGAAATCAGGAGTTTGCAAGGGTCGGCAGTGCTTGCACCCCAACCCCTGCAAGAGCCTTCAGGTGGATCACAGTGAATACCTGAGCCTTTTAAGAAAGCTTAGGGAGATTCCGGAGGTTAAAAAAGTCTTTATCCGTTCGGGAATTCGGTATGATTATCTTATGCTGGACAAAAATGACGACTTTTTTGTAGAACTTTGCAAACACCATGTTAGCGGTCAGCTTAAAGTCGCACCTGAGCATGTAGCAGACCGGGTTCTGGAAAAGATGGGCAAGCCAGGCCGGAAAATATATGACCAGTTTGTTAAAAAGTTTTATGAAATCAATAAAAGAATCGGCAAAGAGCAGTATCTGGTGCCTTATTTGCTTTCGAGCCATCCCGGAAGTGACCTTCATGCGGCCATTGAGCTGGCACTTTACTTAAAGCAGCTTGGCTACATGCCGGAGCAGGTACAGGATTTTTACCCTACACCGGGAACCCTCTCAACTTGTATGTTTTACACCGGATTGGATCCCAGAGACATGAAAAGCGTGTATGTTCCCAGGTCTCCCAAGGAAAAAGCTATGCAGCGTGCACTGCTTCAATACCGAAAAAAGGAAAACTATCTTTTGGTCATGGAAGCTTTAATAAAAGCCGGAAGAAAAGAACTGATCGGGTTTGGCAAGAATTGTTTGATTCGGCCTAAAAGAGATGAAAGGGTTTTAAATACTGCCAACCCAAAGAACAAAAAAATTCAAAGGAAAAAGCTTCATAAAAAGGGGTCTTGAAATGAATAAATCAATCCGGGGTTTGATTTTAGCGGGGTTTGAGGATGATTCAAGGGAGATTGTGAGGGAAGTTGAAAAAGCCGGTTTGGAAGGTAACTGGAAAAGTATCCAAACCCTGATCCAATTGCAGTCAGAGCTTCAGAACGGGTCTTGGGATGTAATCATCAGTGATTTTCATCGATCCCAGGTCAGTCCATTGGAAGCTCTTTCTTTAATTTGGGAGATACACATGGATATTCCCTTTATCCTTCTCATGGAGAAAAGCGGCGAAAAGTTTGCGATGGATGCAATGAAGGCAGGGTGCAGCGGGTATGTTCTAAAAAGTGATATTGGACGGCTTGGGCCCACTGTGTATCACGAAATCCAGGAAGCGAATTTTAAAAAAGAACGAAAAAGGATTGAACGTGAACTTCTGGAAGAAAAAGAGAGATTAACAGTTACGCTAAGAAGCATTGGAGATGGTGTGATTACAACTGACCTGGATGGATCTGTAAAATTGATGAACAAAGCAGCAGAGGACCTAACCGGATGGAAACAGGAAGAAGCAGTGAACGCACCTATTGAAAAGGTGTTTAGGATTATTGATAAAAACACCTTGGAAGAGGTAGAAAGCCCTATAAGAAGGGTACTTCAGAATGGAACTCCGGTAGGGCTTACAAAATATTCAGCCCTTATTACCAAATACGGGACTGAACGTTTTATTTCTGCCAGCAGTGCTCCCATTCGTGACCGGCTTGGTAATATCATCGGTGTTGTTATTGTTTTTAGGGATATTACAAGGATTAAAAGGGTTGAAGAGGAGTTGGCCAATGAGAGAAAGAATTTTAAAGTCATTTTTGATTCGGCTCCCATTGGCATGATTGTTTTGGATGAGAAAAGATTTGTGAGACAGGTGAATGATGCCACAACCAAAGTCTTTGACGAGAACCTGGAAAATATTCTGGGAAAGAAATTCGGAAATGCCTTTAACTGTGTCAACAGCATGGATAATGAAGCTGGATGCGGTGAAAGCAAACAATGCAATGTATGTAAGCTCAGGAATGCCATTGAGTCTGTTTTAAATACACAGGAAGCTGTGCGGGGAATTGAAATTGAAACCTTCTTTTTTATCAAGGGGCAGCTAAAAAGCTTCTGGTTTCGGATAAGTCTTGTCCCTATTGTAATTGATGCCAAGGAGCATTTAATGATTGTTATTGACGACATTACCGATGCTAAAAAGGCAGTGGAAGCCCTTTCAAAATCCCGCAATTTCTATCTGACACTGTTTGAAGGTTCACCTTCCCTGATCCGCCGGGCAGGGGCAGATGGGAGATTTGACTATTTTAACAGAAGCTGGCTTGATTATACGGGAAAAAGCATCGAACATGAAATGGAAGATGGGTGGCTTGAAGGGGTATATCCCGAAGATGTGGAAGAATTAAAAAGAGTGTATGAGGAAGCATTCCGGCTAAGGCAGTCCTTTGATACGGAATACCGGTTATTGCGGTATGATGGTGAATACCGGTGGATACTTAGTATGGGCCGCCCTTTTAACGATTTGGACGGCAATTTTGCAGGATATATTGAAACCAGCTATGATATAACCGAGAGAAAGCAAGCAGCAGAAAACCTCTTAAAAGCGAAGGATGCCGCTGAAGTTGCAAATAAGGCAAAGAGCGTTTTCCTTGCCAATATGAGTCATGAAATCAGAACCCCTCTGAATGGAATTATCGGAATGACCAACCTTACATTATCCACTGACCTCACATATGAACAAAGGGAGAACCTGAATATTATAAAAACCTGTGCAGATACGCTGATACGGGTTATCAACGATATATTGGACTTTTCCAAAATTGAGGCGGGAAAAATGACATTGGAAAAAATCAAGTTTGAATTAAGGAATGTCGTTGAAAGAACCATGGCCGCGCATTCGGTTACTGCCAGACAAAAAGGGTTGTATCTCAATTTAAGTATTTCAAATGATATTCCGGATACACTCTTGGGAGATCCAAACCGGATGCAGCAGGTTTTGAATAATTTAGTGGGAAATGCGGTTAAGTTTACTGAAAAAGGTGGCGTGACCATAAGAATTGAAAAAGTTGAAACCTATGAAAAAGAGATGGATTTGGTTTTTTCTGTCTCAGATACAGGGATTGGTATTGATAGTAGTGAAATGGACCGGCTTTTCAAGAGTTTTAGCCAGGTAGACGATTCCATTACGAGAAAGTACGGAGGTACAGGTCTTGGCCTTGCCATATCAAGGCGCTTGGTACGCATGATGGACGGCGAAATATGGGTTGAAAGCAGAAAGGAAAAAGGGAGCACTTTTTATTTCAGTGCCAGGTTGGGATTTGACAGCGAACTGCCTACTAAAGAGAAGGTTCCGAATTTGTCCCAGATGAAAAATCATTTAAGCAATCTAAAAACCCTTTTGGTGGAAGATGACAAAATAAATCAAAAGGTGATGATGCTTATTTTCGAAAAAAGAGGGCTTTCCCTGGAAATTGCCAATAATGGGAAGGATGCATTGGATATTCTGGAAAACAAGGTTTTTGATATTGTACTCATGGATATTCAAATGCCCGAAATGGACGGTATGGAAGCGACAAGAAGAATAAGAAGAAAAGAAGCGGGAACAGGGCGGCATATCCCCATCATTGCGCTTACTGCTTTTGCGCTGCAGGGAGATAGGGAAAAATTTTTATCCTGCGGAATGGATGAGTACGTCTCAAAGCCGGTCCAAGTGGACGAGCTCTTTAGAGCGGTTGAAAAGCTGACAGGACAAGGAACCGGAGAAGTTTACGAAGAACAGGAACAGCTTCGGAATGTGGAATCTTCCATTGTAAACGGGCATGAAGTATCGGTGGAAGAGGAGAACAGCATTTCATACCAGATGGAACTCCTCAACACAGCCCTTCATAAAAGGGATTCTCTCAGGAGTGAAAGAGCAGCACACCGGATCAAGGAGCTTTTCCTGGAGCAGGACAAAAACCTACTTAAAAATGCAGCTTTTAAGATAGAAATGGCAACCCGGAAGGGCAATATTGATGAAGCACAGGAGCTTTTTAAGATATTGGAGGAAGAACTTAAAAAGTAAGTGTTAAGAGATAAAAAGGCTGTTGACCCGAGGTCAACAGCCTTTCTTGGTGTTGTTTACAAGGTATAAGTTAAGGTTGTGAACCTAAAGGATAGTTGCTTGAGGTAGTGTTAAAGTGTAGGATGATAATTAGTATATCCTGCATGTTGATAGCGCCGTCCTTGTCTATGTCATTGATGTCTACATATTTACCATCACCTGCGGCACTATTGAAGGTATTGATGATTTCTAAAATGTCCGACATATTGATAGCACCATCCTGTTTACCGTCAATAGGCATGTCTCCAGCCCAGATTTTAAGAGGTTGGTCTTTGGTTCCAAGCTCCACATCATATGGACTGGTAATACCATCTACCCTTCTTGTAAGATAGCCCGGTTTGGATATATGGTATGCATCGTATTGGTATATGCCATTCCACGGGACGTTATTGATTTCAAAGTAACCGTTTGCGTCAGTCAATGTGCTGAGTTGTGATCCGTAAACCTCAACTTTGATGCCGCTTCTTACTTTTGATGCCGCAGCGTCGGAATAATCAAAGTCCGGTTTGATATAGCCATAGACTTTTTTGACTGCACCCGTTGCGGTTGGTACCGGTGTGTTGGTAGGAGGTACAGGAGTGCTTGTCGGCTTAGGTGAACCGATTACGATGGGGGATGCACTCTTAAATTTGTTATAGATGATATTGGTCAAAGTGCTTCCCTTCGACGGATAGTCGCCGCTAAATTCCCAGAACATGGCGCCGCCCAGGTTATTCTCAATGATATAGTCAAGTTTTACCCCAAGAGAGGCTTCGTCTTCATATGTAAACATCAATCCCTGCAATTCATTGAAGATATAAGGTGTTTTTGCTTCCGGATCGGTGTATTTTTTGTATCCGCCTGCATTTTCAAGGTTTTTTACATGATAGAAAGGATGAGTACCTGCAGGTCTTCCACCATCCCAAATACCGGTTGCTCCGCCGGTTGCAGATGCAAAGAGGCCTGGAAGTCCTTCAACTCCGCCTTTAACGCCTTGCCAGCCGCGGGTATAGTATGGGATCCCAACAGTAAGCTTATGTGCCGGAACACCAAGCCTCAAGTATTCTTTTACTGACCAGTCGGTAACATATTTATTATTGAGTTCGGATTGGTCAGGATGGCTCTTGCTTGCATAAAGTGGAGCAAGATGGCCTGTTGTTGTTTCCCATGCACCATGGTAGTCATACGTCATCAGGTTCAGGAAATCAAGGTAGTTGCCCAATAATTCAGGCTCAGTCCAGATAATTTTATCATATCCTGCAGGTGCAGCGATTGTGAGCTCATAACGTTTTTTATCATAATATCCTGCTTCATCCAATCTTTCACGGAGTGTTTTACAAAGCAGGGTATAGTTGTGTTTGTCTTCAGGACCGCCTATACAGCCAGTATCGTTTTGATTGTCCACTTTATCGGGATCTCTGTTGTAGTTGGGGTATTCCCAGTCAATATCCACCCCATCCAGCCCATATTTTTTAATAAAGGCTACACAACTGTCCGCAAACATATTTCTTGAAGTTTCTGTCAGAGCGATATCGTGGAATTCACTTGAAAGTGTCCAGCCGCCAACAGAAATCAGTACCTTTACACCGGGATACTGGGCTTTCATCTTTTTAATTTGTCCCAAACAACCGGTAGGACCGTCACCCAGATCTCTTTGAATGGCAGCTTCAGTATCGAATAATGCGATTCTGCCGCCGGAAGTTTTGGCAAAAGCATAATTGATATGAGTTATCTTGTCCCATGGAATATGCTTTGGATAATATCCCTGGTGTGCCCCATAAATACTCCATTCTGTATAGTATCCGACTACCTTTCTTTTGGTAGGGTCGGAAGGGGGCATGGTTGGATAAGGAGTAGGCGTTGGTTTGCTTGGATCCAGCGTAGGACGCGGAGTCGGGGTTGGTCCCTCTGTAATATCCCATACACCGGGAGTGCCAGGTGCCCATGTTTCAATGGCTACATGGGTAGAAAGGCACTTGTAATACTCACCCTTGTATTTGACGATATCACCCACCTTGTAAGAATTACCTACTTGCCATTCCGGATAATCTCCACCGGTGCTGCCGCCGCCGGTTGGAGTCGGGGTCGGTGTGTAATTATTTGTGATCGTCCATAGCGTTGGAGCCGATTTGGGTGTCCACGCGTCATTGGATGTGTGAGCGAAAGTACATTTGTAATACTGCCCGCTGTACGAAACTACATCTCCTGCCTTGTAAGCCGTACCTGACTTCCATTCAGGGATATCTTCAGCATTGGTTCCTAATGCTGCGATCATGAAGAACAACGAAAAGACCATGACAAATACGAACATTGACGCAAAAATTTTGCGCTTACCTTTTAAAACTCCCATAACTTTACCTCCTAATTCTAAATGTAAATAAAAAATGAATACCTCAGGCCATTTATCTATATATTTTTACGGCCTGTTTTTAGAAAGATGATATTATTGCCTCAGCCTGCAGTTCATCAACAGGGAAAACCGAATCAATCATAAGGGAAGTAATACCGACTTGCATTGAAAAAAGAACAATACTGCCAACTTTAATGCAAATCAATATAAGATGTATTCAGTTTTCGAAGAGCGAAATAACAGGTAAGGATCAAACAGCAGCTTTCTAAAGATATAGTATTACAATAAGTCTAAACAAAAGGTATGTGTTGCACCGAAACCATTAGTGCACATCATACGGATGTAATATCGTTATTGCATTCTATATTGTTAGTAAACTATGAAAATTATACCTGTAACTAATTACATTATATAATAAATTGTGTTGGGAATAAATGCTTTTGTAGAGGATTTTACGGAGATACTTCAAATAAAATTAGGAATTAAGCCTATAATAAAATGAAGGTTGTCAGTTGAAAACCGACAACCTTCATTTTATTCAGTTAAATGCCCTTTTATTCATTCTGAATGCTCATTAGAAGGCGCAGAAATTACTTTTACTTTCCTTCCAGGCCACCAGTTCAGTTCTCCTACCTTAACCGCAATTGCCGGCACCAATAGACTGCGGACAATAAATGTGTCAAGAAGGAGACCGACCACAGCAGCAAACCCGACCTCCACCAGGTTGATTAAAGGGGATGCCAGCATGGCGCCAAAGGTACCTGCCATAATAATTCCACAGGAGGTGATAATAGATCCTGTGCTTGTAAGTGCTCTCGAAACAGCGCCCTTGACATCACCCGGTTTATATTCCTCCTTGACCCTGGACATGAGGAATATATTATAGTCTACCCCCAGCGCGACCAAAAGACAGAAGGAAAAGAAAGGTGTAGACCAATTGAGTCCTTCATAGCCAAGCCCTACCTGGAACACCAAATAACTGATACCCATGGTGGTTGCAAAACTCACGATGATGGTAAGTAAGAGATAGATCGGTGCGATGAGGCTTCGAAGAAGCAGGGTGAGCACGATAAAAATTCCAAGGAGCACAAACAGCATAACCTTTATAAAATCCTCTGCTGTAAGATCCCTTACTTCATTGAAAACCGAAGTGGGTCCTCCTACATAAACCTCAGCATCCTTTAGGATGGTATCCTTCACCGATATGGCCGCTAAATTTTTGATCTCGTCTATTTTATCTAACGCCTCACTGGTATAGGGGGGGATGGATAATATAACATCCATGGAAGCACCGGTTCCTTTTGGAGGAATGTAGAGGGCCATCGCATTTTTAAGTTTATCCATATCCTTTTTCTGTTGAGGATACTTATTGAAGTCAATTTCAGGTAAATAGAAAAGACTTTTGGACTCATCATTGGTTGCTCCGGTAACCGCTTCTTTAATCATGGTTAGGTTCTCGGACAATTCATTAAAGCCTTCCGAAGCGTCACTTAGATTAATGTCAGTATTGTTTCCGCCGGAATTATTCAAAAGGTTAGTTTTTGAATGATTTAGACTATCAACAATTTTCCCTATACCGTCATTGACCTGTGTTAATCCACCGGTGGATGCGGAAAGCCCGGTCCGGTTTTGGGATATCCCGCTTTTTAACTGGTCGAAGCCTGAATGTGTTTTATTCTTAGCTGCGGTTATTTGCTGGAGTGTCATATATGCTGTCATAAAATCCGGATCCATTTTTAATGCGGGTTGTTTCTTTTGGAGTTCTTCCAGTTTAGCTTTTGAAGTTTCCAAATTGGAGAAAATTTGATCCATACCGCCCTGGGATTGGGATATCCCGGTAGAAACCTGCAAAAGACCCTGATTTATTTTCTCATAACCTGAAATGATTTCTTGAGTTTTCTGATTGATTTCTGTCAAACCGCTGCCAAGCTTTGTAAGAGCGCTTTTGGTATCTTCCGCCTTGGAAGAAAGCTCCTTGTTTCCCTTAGAAAGATTTTCCGCTGCTTGGTCAACCCCTTTTTTCATTTCATCAATCATTTCAACTAAAATGGGTGGTTTGTTTCCATCCGGTCTGGTAGCGGTTCGTACCGAAGCCACCCTGTCAATTTTCAAAAGATCGTCCGCAAGGGCATCCAGTGCCTGCAAGGACTCATTGGACCACATATCCTTGTCGGTTTTGAGGACGACCTTGATGGGAAGCATCGTTCCCTGGTCGAAGTGCTTTTTCATTACATTAAATCCGATCTTGGAATCAGCCTTGTCAGGAAGGGTGTTTAACTGGTCATAGGATCTTTCAATACCATTGAGAGAAACCAGAAAAGGTATAAAAAGGATCAAACAGCCGATAATAAAACGCATCGGTTTCTGAGTTACAACAGAAGACAATTTGAGCCAAAACCCACTTACCGTATTAGCGGTAGAAGATTTTCCTGGACGTGTAGGCCAAAAAATCTTTTTGCCTAATACCGCTATCACCGCAGGAGTTAAGGTCATTACAGCAATAAGGGTTATGATTACGCCAATGGCAACACTGGGGCCTGTCGTATTGAAAAGTCCGAATTTTGCAAAATACATAAAGGAGAAACCAACAATGACAGTTCCACCGCTGGAAATAATCGCCTCACTTGTAGCCGGAAGGGCATTTAATAAAGCTTCTTTGACTTCCTTCCCGGAGGATAATTCCTCTTTGAACCTGGATATGAGAAGCAGGCAGTAATCGGTTCCTGCGCCGAAAAGAACAGCAACCAGAAAGGTTTCGGTAAATGAAGAAACCTTGAAGCCGTGCTCGGCAAATGTTGCAACTAAACCGCATGAAATCATAAAAGAGAGACCGATGGTAAATAAAGTTACAATGGGGGCAACAGGGGATCTATAGATCAATATTAGAATTACCGCAACCAGAATAATGGTAATTTTAGTGGTTAGATCCATGCTTTCATTGACCGCATCATGCTCTTCCTGAATAATAGAAGCATCTCCGGTTATGTTTACAGACAGGTTTTGAGGGATGGAAGGGAAACCCTCTTGGGAGTTTTTGATTTTTTCGCGGATATCCTTTACATAAGTACGGGTGGTTTCGTTTAACCCTTTCAATTTTAAATTGATTTGAGTTAGAGCCGCTTCCTTATCCTTACTCAACATATGTGCTTCTACGTCTTTATTGGTAAATGGGGAGACAACTTCAGCGATTTTTAGTTTTTCGCTGTTCTTTTCAAGGTATTCCTCTAAAGAAATCCCATACTTCCGGTCCTCTTCCTTAAGTCCGCCTTTTCTTTCAAATACAAGAATTAACGAGGTATTGCCCGCTTTTTCCGGAAAAAGTTCTTTTAACAATTCCGTTGCTTTTAGAGAGTATGCGCCTTTTGGAAGAAAGCTTTCCTGAGCATCTTTGGTTACATCCGACAAGGTGGGGCTGAGTGTCAGGGTTAGGCCCAAAACAATGAGCCAAAAAACGATGATAAACCATCTGAACCTAAATACAAATTCTGCCGACCTCTTAAGCATGTTGTGAATCCTCCTTCATTGAATGAATACATTGGAGCTTTATTTGATCCAAGATAACTTTTACTTGGTTTTGAACAAAATCAATTTTTAGAGCTTGTAAAATGAAGATTGAAAGAGGGTAAGACGAATCAATCAGGTTTTGGCCATTATCTTCCTGAAGCCAGTAACTGACCACATTAAACACCGATCCAAAGTAAGCCAGTGCTGCAATCTTGAGGTCGGGGAAATCCATATCTCCATTATCCTTGGAGATTTGCAGGCTTTTTTGTACCATATCCAGAATTTTTTTATTGCTTTCAAGTCTTTTTGACTCAAAACGTTCATTTAAACCAACTGCCTCTATCATCATGATTTTGGAGAGTTCCTTGTTGCTTTGAAGGATCCATAGAGAATGGAATACGGCACGGCAAACCTTTTCGATGGCATTAAAACCTACATTGTAAATACTTGATTCCACACCCTGAATAAGTAAAGAAATCATTTCGTCAAAAAGGGCTTCAAATAAATCCTCTTTGTTTTTAAAATAAAAGTAAAAGGATCCAACCGATATGCCTGCTTCATCTACGATATCTTTTACGGTGGTGGCATGGTAACCTTTTTGTGAGAATACCCTGGAGGCTGTATCCATGATGCACTTTTTTCTTAAATCTTTGCGTTCCTGAACGTCTTTGGGGGTGCGGTATGCCAAATGCAATTCACTCCTTTGTTAAGTATAGAATGACGCGTCATTCTATACTTAATTATAAGACTATCATAAAGAGATAGCAATATAAATTTGCATAACGAATATAAAAACCTGGTAATGTTCAGAATAAGCCATTGGACGGAAAATTTGGAAATTGATCAAATATAAAACTTGGACTATTGTTTATATATATTGTGTTAAAGTGGGTTGATTTAAAAATTATTATCGTCAAGTTATTTTCAGAGAGAAGAAAAAATTGTATAATCATAAATATACATAATTTTATTGATATTATTATTAAAGGAGGAAATAAATGGATCTCGTTAAATATGGCAAAATATTAGGCTATCTGGAGGTATTTCAAAAGTTAAACTCATATGGTGATCACACTTGTTGTTACAGCTTCAAATACATCAATAATACCGGTAGTGTAATTTCTTCCTTAAAAAAGTATTTTGAACCCAATACCAATTACAGTCTTGCTTTAGAGAGTTTGGAGGATTGGAAGAGTGTTTTGATGGAAACCCTGGAAAGTTGGTTTTACAGCGATTGTGAATCGGGAGACAAGTCCGGATGGCAGTGCTCCGGGTCAATGAGGCACTGCTGCTTGAACGATTTTATGGGGATGATTATAGATTTTTTTGGAGAAAAGGATATAAAGGTTTGGCGTGTACATATTTCCTCCAATAACGAAAATGAAATTGATCCTCCTTACGGAACCTATTGGGATGATTTTGTGTTTGGTTTTGAGGATAAATTATTTCTGCTTCATTTGGGCGTTTTTGAACATAAAATGTAAATTTACATAAATATATAAAAATACTAAAACTTAGAGAACTAAACTCTCTAAGTTTTTAGTATTTTTAGCAAATTTTGCATGTCATCCGGTATGGGGGCTGTAAACACCATTTTTTCACTGGTAAAGGGATGATAAAACGCTACGCTTTGGGAATGCAAAGCTTGCCGGCCAATAAAAACGGACCCAGATGGAGAATATAAAGTATCACCTATCAGAGGATGGCCTATAGCCTGGCAGTGAACCCTTATTTGGTGAGTTCTGCCCGTTTCCAGTGAAAACTTTAGGTAAGAGGCATCTTGGTAATGCTCTACCACCTCATAATGTGTAACTGATGGAGCTCCCGTCGGGGCAACATGGCGAAGCATGATGCTGCCCGGCTTTCGTTCGATGGGCAAATCAATGGTTCCCTGAAGGGGCTGTACCACTCCCTGGACAATGCCTAAATATTCCTTAATAAAGGTTTTACTCTTCATTTGCCGAATCAGCATTTCCTGTACAAATTGATTTTTGGCAAATATGATGATACCTGAGGTATCTCTATCCAGCCTGCTTACCGGCCTTACCTTTTTACAAATCCCCTTTTCTAATAAATGGAACATGATTGCATTGGCAATGGTCCCCGAAGGATGGCCAAAGGTGGGGTGCACCACAATATGAGGTGCTTTATTTATAATAATAAGAGAGTCATCTTCATGAAGAATATCTATTTCTATGTCCTCCGGAATGATATCGTCACATTCCTCAACAAAGTCGATCAAAACCTCAATAAGATCACCTACGCTTGTGGGTTTATTAACATAAACCGGTACGTTGTTACATAAAATCTTATGTTCGTTTTTAAGTTTTTTAATTAACCGCTCAGAAAGATTTAATTTTGTTTTTAATATGGATTTTACCGCTCTTCCGGCAGTCTCTCCATCTACAATATATTTTAAGTTCAATTGAATCACCAATAAAAAATGGTATAATAATACGTTGGAAAATTCAAGGCTAATTTATGTACTTCGATAAAATTATTTGATATGATTGAATTAAATAAACCCTAAGGATGTGACCAAACGTGCTTTTGGAAGCAATTTACCATAGACCGTACAGTGAGTACGCCTTTCCCCTTGACGATCATACTCTTGTTCTAAGAATCAGAACTAAAAAAAATGATGTCATGAGTGTACTCTTATACTACCGTGAAAAATTTGATCCTTCCATCAAAGGCTCTCTTTTAATGAACAAGGTGGCTTCCGATTCCTTGTTTGATTACTTTGAAGCACGGATTGACGGAGGGCTAAAACGGTTTAAGTACATGTTCTATCTGGAAGGAAGGTATGAAGCGAAGTGGTATAACGCGGACGGTTTTTATTCCGGGAAGCCGGATTGGGGTTATTTCAACTATTCCAACCTTTCAAAAAATGATGCCTTGGATGCACCCGTGTGGTTTAAAAAAGCTATTTTGTATCAGGTTTTTCCCGACAGATTCAATCATCCTATTCACAGCCGCCCTTCCTCAAAGGAGTATAAATGCTGGGCGGAGGGAAATGCAAACAAGTATTGCCACTTTGGCGGTACACTGGAAGGCATGAAAGAACGGCTGCAGCACCTAGTAAATCTTGGCGTTGACGCTTTATATATCAATCCGGTATTTAAATCCAATTCCTACCATCGCTATGATACCATTGATTATCTTACCATTGATCCTGCTTTAGGAAATATGGAGGAGTTTAAGGGTTTCATCCAAGAGTGCCACCAAAAAAGAATCCGGGTTATTTTAGATGCGGTTTTGAACCATACCGGATCGGATTTTTTTGCATTTAAGGATATTCAAATCCATGGAGAAAATTCCAGGTACAAGGATTGGTACCATCTGGAGAATACTCCTTTGAAAACTTATCCCAAGCCCAATTATCAATGCTTTGCCTTTTTTGGCGGAATGCCCAAACTCAATACGTCCAACGAAGAAACGGCCCAGTATCTATTGGGGGCCATAACCTACTGGATCAATGAACTTAAAGTGGACGGGCTCCGTCTTGATGCAGCAGACGAACTGGAAAGAAGTTTTATCCGGAGGGTAAGGGAACATGTAAAGAAAATCAATCCGGAGGTTGTTATCATTGGGGAGGTATGGGATGAAGCATCAAGCTATATGCAGGGGGATCAATTCGACAGTGTATCGAATTATCCGTTATTATCCCTTATTACTGACCTGCTGGCCCATGGTTGGATGAGCGCAGCAGATTTTAGGCACAAGTGGGACCGGCTGCGGATGAGCTATTCAGAAAACGCGGTTCAACAACTGGTTAACATGGTAGGTACCCATGATACTCCCAGGTTTTTAACCCAGTGCAGAAATAATAAAAGAAGCTTTTTAGCCGGGATTGTTCTTCAGTTTACTTTACCAGGAGTACCCTTAGTGTATTATGGAGATGAAGTGGGAATGACCGGTGGGGGAGATCCGGACTGCAGGATGCCTATGGTTTGGGATCCGGAAAAATGGGATGGCGAGATTTTACATTTATATAAATTTTTAATCAAGCTTAGAAAGAATCATTTTTCACTTACAGTAGGAAATTATAAAGCGGTAGAAGTCGGTGGAAGTAAGAATGTCTTCGCCTTTAGGCGGGAAAATGGGATGGAGAGTATCTCTGTTGTTCTCAATACCTCTGGCAGAAAAACGAAGTGCTTTATAGAATGGGACGGCTCGGCTAAATCGATTATGGATGTATATACCGGGCAAGTCATTGAATTGAAGAATTTGAAAACAGAACTTCATTTGAACCCGTACGAATGGAAAATTTATATTGAAATCAAGGCTTGACTTTTATAAAATATTAAAGAGTTTGATGGATAAAAGAAAGATAAACAAAAGAATTGAGGAAAGAAAATGAATTTGAAAACACAGGGGTTTTTAAAAAACGAATTTGGAATCAATGAAAGTGTAATTAAAATTTCAAATTTGGCCGAAAAAGAAGTTGAAAAAATACTTGAAGAGATTGATGCCATAAAAGAAATCAACCAATATAAAGTGATTCAGGCAATGCAGAAGAATGCCTTAAGTGATTCCCACTTTAACGGAACAACCGGGTATGGCTATGACGACAGGGGAAGAGAAGTTCTGGATGCGGTTTATAAGGATGTTTTTAAAGCAGAAGATGCTTTGGTAAGGCATCAAATTGTATCGGGCACCCATGCCCTTGCACTTTCCCTCTATGGAAACTTAAGACCGGGTGATGAGCTTCTTTCGGTTACCGGAAAACCCTACGATACTTTGGAAGAAGTGATTGGGATCCGGGGTGAGGGAGGCGGTTCCCTTAAAGAATTCGGAGTTACATACAGGCAGGTGGATTTAAAGACAGATGGAAGTGTTGATTTGGATGCTGTAAGGGCTGGGATTACCGGAAAGACAAAGATGGTTCTTATTCAGCGCTCAAGAGGATATGAATGGCGTGCTGCCATGAAAATAAACGATTTGGAAAATGTAATCGGTTTTATAAAAAAGATCAGCAAGGACCTTATCATACTTGTCGATAATTGCTATGGCGAATTTGTGGAAGAAAGGGAGCCTATAGAAGCGGGAGCAGATCTTGTGGCGGGTTCCCTCATCAAAAATCCGGGTGGGGGTTTAGCGCCTACCGGAGGATATATTGCGGGGAAAGAGGAGTATGTAAAGAAAGCTGCATACCGTCTTACCACCCCGGGATTAGGAAAAAAGGTGGGTTCACCCCAGGTAAATAACCGCCTGTTTTTTCAAGGGCTTTTTATGGCACCCCATGTGGTTGCGGAGAGCTTAAAGGGCGCAGTGTTTTGTGCTGCATTGATGGAAAGACTGGGATTTACTACATCTCCACACTATTTGGAACAAAGAGGAGATATTATACAAGCTGTCAAGTTTAGCGATCCGGAGACGCTCATTGCCTTTTGTCAAGGAATTCAAAAGGGCTCACCGGTGGATTCGTATGTTACTCCCCAGCCATGGGACATGCCGGGGTATGATTGCCCTGTCATTATGGCTGCAGGAGCTTTTATCCAGGGCTCTTCTATAGAACTCAGTGCGGATGCACCCATAAAAGCTCCTTACGTTGCATATATGCAAGGCGGGTTGGTATATGAACATGTAAAACTGGGAATCATGATCGCAATACAGATGATGGTTGATCAAGGGTTGATAAAAATATAGATACATGATCTGAGGTGAATTTATGCAGGTCAATAAAAACAGGAAAACAAATAAAGTAAGAATCGGAACCTTCATTGTGATTGTATTTCTGCTTATATACATTCCTTCGTTTATTCACTGGGTTTACGGTACCAATATCAGTACGGATTTTATTCGTATGGGAAATTTGGAGGATTCAATCAATGAGAACGGTTACCTGATCCGGGATGAGGAGGTTTTAAAATCACCTTATGAAGGCAATTTTATCAAGGAGGTAGCAGAGGGGGAAAGGGTCAGCGCAAATGGGAAAATTGCCACAGTTTTAAAGGAATCCTCTTTAAAAATCCTTGATGAAATCAAAGCTGTAGAACTGGAAATGGTTAAAATACTAAAGGAAAAATCAGAAAACAGAGAAATCTTTTCCGAAGATATTATGAAAATTGACAATGAAATCGGACAAAAAATAAAGGGACTGGTACCTCTTACCAACTCAAATAATTTAAGCAAGCTGAAAGAAACTAAAGAGGAAATAAACAAGCTGGTTCAAAAAAAGACTGAAATCATGGGTGGGGTTGGAACCTCAGATATATATTTAAGTTCTTTGAAAAAGAAAAAGGAACAGTTTGAATCCATGATGAATGCAAGTAAAACCCAGATTGTATCCAAAGCAGCCGGGGTTGTGTCTTATCATGTAGACGGATATGAAGCGGTGTTGAGTCCCGCCGGAATGAAGGATTTGACCCCGAAATTCCTGGAAGAGTTAAAGGTGAAATCTTTTGAAAGCGGGGAAAGCGTTCAGGCAGGTCAACCTGTCGTAAAAGTAATAAAAAGTATTGAGTCCTTTATTGTTGTCGTTTTACCGCCGCAAAAGGCAGATATATTGAAGATAGACGATATTGTACAGGTACGGATCAATGATATCGGAAAAACGGTGGATGGCATAGTCGATTACAAATCCGACAAGCAGGAGGGGAAATATATTGTCGGGGTGAGAATTGATAAGGGTATCAGCGACACATCCCTCCTAAGAAAAGTAAATATCGATCTTATAAAAAGCTCTCATGAAGGGATGAGAGTGCCTTTGGAAAGCCTCATCGAGAAGGATTTTACCAATATGAAAGCAAAAATCGTATTGGTCAAAGGAAACTATGCAACCATTAGAGAAGTAAAGATTAAAGGGAAAAATGATGAGTTTGCGATTGTTGAGAAGCCGGAAGGCTCAAAAAACAGTGTGAGTCTATATGATACCTATGTTTTAAATCCTAAAAATATTGAAGAAGGGCAGATGATCAATAAATGAGCGACAACGGTGCGTACCTTGGAAGAAACGTTAAGGATGTCCTGGAAAAAGTAGAGAAGGCGGCCAATAAAAGCGGCAGAAAGCTTGAGGATATCTGTGTAATTGCTGTGACAAAAACCATTGACACCGATAGAATCAGTAAAGTAATGGATGAAGGCATGATCCATTTAGGTGAAAATAGGGTTCAGGAATTTTGTGAAAAGTACGATATAATAAGTAAGAATTGTAATTGGCATTTAATTGGACATCTCCAAACCAACAAAGTCAAATACATTATTGACAAAATCAGTATGATCCACTCGGTAGACAGAATGGAACTTGCACAGGAGATCGATAAAAAGGCTTTGAAGGCTGGAAAAGTAATGGATGTCTTGGTGCAGGTCAATGTGGCAGGTGAGGAATCCAAATTCGGTATCTCTCCCGATACGACACTTGATTTTGTAAAAAGATTAAGTTCCTTCCAAAACCTTAGAGTAAGAGGGCTTATGACGGTTGCTCCCTTTGTGGACGATCCTGAAGAAATCAGAGGGGTTTTTAGGGAACTCAACAAAATATTTATTGACATTAAGAAGGAAAATATTGATAATATATATATGGACTATCTTTCCATGGGTATGAGCAATGACTTTGAAGTAGCCATTGAAGAAGGTTCCAATATGGTGCGAATCGGTACCGCGATCTTTGGAAAGAGGGAATATAAATAACGTACTTAAAAAAATTACTATACACGGATTACTAAAGATAAACAGGAGGAAAATTAAATGGCTAAATTATTTAACAAGGTGCTTAATTTTGTTGGTTGGGAAGCAGAAGAGGAAGAAATGATGGAAGCTTCCAAAGAAGATTCAAGGGATGAAATTCAACAGCCCCAATTAATTCAACCCAGTGTAAAAAAGATACAAAACAAAGTGGTAAATATCCATTCTACAAGTCAATTCAAGGTAGTGATTACTCAGCCTGGTAACTTTGAAGATGCACAGGAGATTTGTGACCATCTAAAAAATAAAAAACCAATCGTAATGAATCTGGAAACCCTTGAAAAAGAAGATGCGCAGAGGATTGTAGACTTTATTAGCGGGTCGGTGTATGCGCTGGATGGAAATATTCAAAAGGTTGCCAATGGAATATTTCTTGTAGCCCCGAATAACGTTGACATTTTGGGAGATTTTAAAGAGGAGCTTAAGAATAGAGCGGTTTTTCCATGGGCAAAATAACGGAGGCGTGATATGCAGTTAATTGGAATAGCATTAGTACGGTTATTGGATGTTATCATCTTTGCAATCCTTATACGTGTAGTTGTTTCATGGATTCCTGTTTCAAGAAATAATGCATTTATCCGGTTGGTCTATCAGGTTACCGAACCTATTTTAGGACCGATCCGGGCCCTTATCCAAAAATCTGAAGTTGGCAGAAATATGATGATTGACTTTTCACCCATCATAGCATTTTTATTGATCCAGGTTGTTCAGCGAATCATCGCCAATGCTTTTGGTGTGGGTATGATTGTAGGATAAGTGCAGGAAAATAGGTTTCATTGAAGAAAAAATTAATGTCACAAATCATTTAGGTAACTATAGGATGTTTAATAAAGAAAAAATATTAAAAAAGGTTTTAAAACAGGATGACCGCTTGTTGGTTGCTAAGATTTTAGACAAGTGGGAGAAAGCCCAAAAGACTGGAAAGACAGTTTATACCGATTTTCTTGACCCGTACCAGAGAAATATTGTAGAAAAGGCTCTGGAGGATTTTGAAGATAATTACATATTTGAAGGTGGTTATTTAGGGGCAGAGAGACAGGTTTTAGTATTCTGCCCTAATAATATGCCCGAAGACAATGAACCATTGGGTTACCTTCCTTTTAAAGCTATTTGTGTTAAATTGAAAGGAAGGGGAGTTCTATCCCACCGGGATTATCTGGGAAGCCTTATGGGGCTGGGGATAAAACGGGAGAAAATAGGGGATATTCTTGTAAAAGAAGATTCTTGCAGCATCCTTGTGTTGGAGGACATGGGGGATTTTATCCGATATAATTTGACCAAAGTAGGAAACATAAACGTTGATGTTGAAGTAAAAAATATTGAAGAGCTTGAATCCTTGCAGCCCAAGGTGAAGGTAATCAGTACAACGGTTGCATCACTAAGGCTTGATAGTGTAGCCAGTGCGGGTTTTGGTATGTCAAGAAGCAAAATATCCGAGTTTATTAAAGCGGAAAAGGTAAATCTTAATTGGGAAATGACAAGCAGCCTTACTAAACAGGTTAGTGAAGGAGATACAATATCTATTCGAGGCAAAGGAAGGGCCGTATTGGAAATAGTGAACGGCATAACGAAAAAAGGCAGAATCAGTATTGTTCTGAATAAATACATATGATGAGGTGGTAAGGATGAATTATACACCAAATGATTTGGAAAATCTTGAGTTTAAGAAGGCGTTAATACGGGGATATGAAGAAGACAGTGTCAACCAGGTTCTGGATAACATTATCAAGGACTATAGTGAATTTATCCGTGAAAATATTGAACTTAAGGACAAGGTAGCACTTCTGAACGAAGGGATTCAACATTATAAAAACATTGAGGATTCCTTGCAAAATACGTTAATGATTGCGCAGCAAACCGCAGAGGAAATAAAAAAGAATGCTTACCAGAAAGCGGATATCATTACAAAAGAGGCCGAGTTGAAAGCGCAAAAGATTATCAATGATGCCAATCAGGAAGTGATCCGTATTAAATTTGAATACGAAGAAATGAAAAAAAGGCTGCATATTTTTAAATCAAAAACCGAAAGCCTGCTGCTTTCCCAGTTGGAAGTGTTAAAACAGGTCTTCACCGATGATGAATAGTTAAACTTGACATGAAAATGCGGGCTGTAGTATAATGCTATAAATAAACATAGATTATGTTTGACTATGTAGTTGTATTGAATATAATAAAAACGATGACTGGAAAGAGTAAAAGGAGAGGCTCTTAAAGAGAGTAGATGACGGTGGAAATTCTACAGAGACAGCCTTTGAAAATCATCCATGAGTTGCTACCTGAAGCAGTGTGATGCTGTAGTAAGGGATGCCGGCAAAAACCGTTATAAAATGAAGTGATTATTATAGTCATAATAGTAATTTGGGTGGTACCGCGTGAGAAATTTTACCCTCTCGTCCCTTTGTGTGATGAGAGGGTTTTTATATGTTTTTTTCCATTTTAAACAAAATTAGAATGAAGATAAATAAGGAGGAGCATTATGTCTGTAGATTATAGTAAAACATTGAATCTACCACAAACGGATTTTCCAATGAGAGCGGGATTGCCCCAGAGGGAGCCGGAATTTCTCAAAAAGTGGGAAGATATGGATATTTACCGCAAGCAGCTAAAGAAGAATGAAGGAAAGCCGAAGTATATTTTACATGACGGACCTCCTTATGCAAACGGAGGAATCCATCTTGGGACATCCTTAAACAAAATATTAAAGGATATCGTTGTCAAATACTACAGTATGAACGGTTACCATACGCCTTTTGTTCCCGGCTGGGATACACACGGTCTTCCCATTGAGCAGCGTGCCATTAAAGAATTGGGCTTAAAAAGGCATGAAGTAGGGCCGGTTAAGTTTAGACAGGCTTGTAAGGATTTTGCTTTAAAATACCTGGATGTTCAAAGAGAAGCATTTAAAAGACTGGGTGTAAGAGCGGACTGGGAAAATCCATATGTTACGCTTACACCTGAATTTGAAGCAAAACAGATTGAAGTTTTCGGTGAAATGGCAAAGAAAGGCCATATCTATAAAGGGCTTAGACCTGTTTACTGGTGCCCGGACTGTGAAACGGCTCTTGCAGAAGCGGAAATTGAATATGCAGAGGATACAACCCTTTCCATTTATGTAAAATTTCCCATTAAAGAGGATCAGGGCAAACTAAAAAGGATTTTAGGAAGCCTTGAAAATGCTTATTTTGTCATATGGACAACTACCACATGGACCCTCCCCGGAAACCTTGCCATCTGCTTAAACGGTGAATTCCAATACAGTGTGGTTAAATCGGCAAACGAATATTATGTGATGGCTTCAGAATTGGTTGAGAACGTAATGAAGGTGGCTAAAATAGAGGATTATGAGATCGTTGGAAGTATAGCGGGAAGTGAGCTTGAGGGGATATTATGCCGTCATCCCTTCTTGGACCGAGACTCCGTCATTATTTTAGGAGACCATGTAACCTTGGAAGCCGGTACCGGATGCGTCCATACGGCGCCCGGACATGGTGCGGAAGACTTCCAGGTATGCCAAAAGTATAAAATTCCTGTTATTGTTCCGGTGGATGATAAGGGATTCCTTACAAAGGATGCAGGGAAATTTGCAGGACTATATTATGAGAAATCCAATGCGGCCATTATTGAAGAATTAAAATCGGGCAATTACCTCCTTACCTCCGAAAAAATTGTTCACCAGTATCCCCACTGTTGGAGATGTAAGGACCCTATCATATTCAGGGCAACCGAGCAGTGGTTTGCTTCCATCGAAGGTTTTAGAAAGGAAGCCATGGATTCTATCAAAACGGTACAATGGATTCCTGAATGGGGTGAAGAGAGAATTACAGGAATGGTCAGGGACCGTGGAGATTGGTGTATTTCAAGGCAAAGGATCTGGGGAGTACCCATTCCGATTTTCTATTGCAAGGCTTGCGATAAGGAGCTCATTACAGACGAAAGTATTGAGGCTGTTAAGAATTTGTTTAGGGAAAAGGGCTCGGATGTTTGGTATGAGTATGATGCAAAGGATATATTACCTCAATCGGTAAAGTGTACATGTGGACATACCGAGTTTGAAAAAGAAACCGATATCATGGATGTTTGGTTTGATTCCGGCTCCAGCCATGCAGCTGTTTTGGAAACAAGAAATGAATTAAGATGGCCGGCAGATATGTATTTGGAAGGAAGTGACCAACACAGAGGCTGGTTCCAATCCTCTTTGCTCACCTCAGTAGCTACAAGGGGATGTGCGCCCTATAAGACTGTTTTAACCCATGGGTATGTTGTTGACGGAGAAGGAAGAAAAATGTCCAAATCCCTTGGAAACGGTATTGACCCTGCTGATGTCGTAAAGGAATATGGTGCGGATATACTAAGACTTTGGGTTGCATCTTCCGATTATAAGACGGATATCCGTATTTCAAAGGAAATTTTAAAGCAGCTTTCGGAAGTATATAGAAAAATCAGAAATACTGCAAGATATATCCTGGGCAATATTCATGATTTTACGCCTGATCAGGATAGCGTCAAATATGAAGAATTGAATGAATTGGACAGATGGGCGTTATTGAAACTTAACAAGCTGATTTCAAAAGTAAATGAAGCCTATGGAAAATATGAGTTCCATTTAATGTTCCATGCAATACACAATTTCTGTGTTGTCGATATGAGTAACTTTTACCTGGATATCATTAAGGACAGGATATATACCTCAAAGGCGGATTCCAAGGACCGAAGGGCTGCGCAAACCGTCATGTTTGAAATTTTGGATTCACTGGTTCGCATTCTTACCCCGGTGCTTGCTTTCACATCGGAGGAGATTTGGCAGTTTATGCCCCATAGAAATGAAGACGATAAAGAAAGTATCCAGCTTAACGACTGGCCGAAGATCAAAGAGCAATATCTGGATGAAAAACTTGAAGAAAAGTGGGATAGAATCTTAGAACTTCGCCAGAATGTATCAAAGGCACTGGAGCTTGCTAGAACGGCTAAACTCATTGGAAATTCACTGAATGCAAAAGTAACGGTTTTTGCAGATGAAAAGAATTTTGATTTTATAAAAGGAATTGAAGAAGAGTTGATCACTGTTTTCATTGTCTCCGCTTTTGAGCTTAAAAAGCTGGAAGAAGCACCGATAGAGGCATTCCAGGGAGAAACACTTCAAGGAGTCAAAGTATTGGTTTCCCAGGCCTCAGGCAGCAAATGCGAAAGATGCTGGATGTTTAGTGAGAGTGTAGGTCAGCATGAAAATCATCCGACACTTTGCAGCAGGTGCTCCAGTGTGGTAGAATAATAAAAGTATGAACAAACGGTTCTGCTGCCTATGCAGCAGGACCGTTTGATTAAACCAACAGAAGGCGGGATATGAGGGTATGATCAAACTCAATATTAATTTGGAAGAAAGAAGTTACCCAATATACATAACGACAGATTATGCCAGTATCGGAAAAAGTATTGCCAGTGCAAGACTTCAGGGAAAGTTGGTTGTGATTACCGACACCAATGTAGACAGGTGTCAGTTTGATACCTTTATGGATTCGCTTACCCAAGCTGGTTACAAGGCGGAGAAATATGTAATAGAGGCGGGTGAGACCAGTAAAAACCTAGAGACTGTAAAGGATATTTATAAGTTTTTGATCGGTTTGAAGCTGGACCGAAATGCGGCACTTATTGCCCTAGGAGGTGGGGTAGTCGGTGATATCACCGGCTTTGTTGCAGCTACCTTTTTAAGAGGAATTCACTTCATCCAAGTACCTACAACACTTCTAGCGCAAGCGGACAGCAGTGTGGGTGGAAAAGTCGGGGTGGATTTTGAGGGTAGTAAAAATATTATTGGCGCTTTTTATCAGCCTAAATTTGTGTATATCAATGTAAATTCTTTAAAGACACTTCCTGTAAGAGAGATTCAGGCGGGACTTGCAGAAATTGTAAAACACGGAGTGATCCGGGATGCGGAATTTTATGAATATATTGATTATAATATAAAAAAGATTTTTGACTTTGAAGAAAATGTATTGCAATATATGGCAAAAGTAAACTGCTCTATCAAAGGAAATGTGGTTGAAGAGGATGAAAAGGAAAGTGATTTAAGGGCGATATTGAATTTCGGACATACCATTGGTCATGCCATTGAAAGTGTTTTCGGGTTTGAACTGCTTCACGGAGAATGTGTGTCCTTGGGGATGGTTGGTGCTTTTAAGATGGCAGAGTACCTGGAGATGGTAGATGAGGATACGGTAAAAAGGGTTATTAAGACATTAAAAAATATCGGATTGCCTGTGAAACTCGAACGCATGGATGTAGACAAGGTTTACAACCAGATGTTTTACGATAAAAAGATTAAAGACAATAAACTTACCTTTATTCTTCCGAAGGGAATTGGAGAGGTCATCCAATGTTCCATTCAGGATGAGGAACTTATAAAAAGAGTATTGCATGATTTGGTATAGTTCGTAGTGCGATTTAGAACTGTAAAGGACTCCCATGGATATTCCGTATGGAATGTTTATGGGAGTTGTTTTTTTAAAATAGTGACTTTCGGATGTGAAACTTGTGACTTTCGGCATCTTGAATAAAAGCATTGTTTATTATAGGATGTAGGTAGTTGGAAAAAAAAGATATATAAAATAATTAAGGGAGGTTTCAACGTGAGAAAATCAAAAAGAATAATGAGTTTATTTTTAGTATTTCTAATGGTTTTACTCAATCTAATGGGTTCATTTGCACAGGAGGGGATTCAAAAAAGTGAAGCTCAATTATTGGAAAATGACTTAGCGGTTTATTTTCCCGACCTCAATTTTGAATCAGCAGTTAGAAATGTATTGAATAAGCCTTTGGGAGAGATTTTGAAAAGTGAAGTTGAAGTTATGACCCAATTGGATTTGTCCAATAAAGAAATACATAATATAGAAGGGATTCAACATTTTACTGGACTTAAGGAACTTAACTTAAGTGGCAATATAATCATAAATATAAGCCCTATTAGTAATTTAGTTGGTCTTGAAGTATTGGATTTAAGCAATAATTTAAGCAAAAATCTAATGGATCCGTGGTTTCCAGAACCGGTAATGGACCTTAGTGTTATAAGCGGACTTATAAATCTTAAAAAACTTAATTTAAGTGAGAACAATATAATAAACCTCAACAGCTTAAGGAACTTACCATTAACTGAGTTATATATAAATAGCAATAAGTTACGTGATATAGATGGATTAGAGGGACTAAGGGAATTAAGCATATTAGAACTTGATAATAATATGATAGATAACTTGGACCGATTGGAAATGCTGGATAAACTAACAAAGTTAAGTGCCAAGAATAATAATGTTGGAGGTATCTATAGTTTAGGTAATCTGAGAAATCTCAAGGAACTTAACTTAAGTGGCAATCGAATTATAAATATAAGCCCTATCAGCAACCTAGTCGGCCTTGAAGTATTGGATTTAAGCAATAATTTAAGCAAAAATCTAATAGATCCGTGGTTTCCAGAACCGGTTATGGACCTTAGTGTTATAAGCGGACTTATAAGTCTTAAAAAACTTAATTTAAGTGAGAACAATATAATAAACCTCAACAGCTTAAGGAACTTACCTTTAACTGAGTTATATATAAATAGCAATAAGTTACGTGATATAGATGGATTAGAGGGACTAAGGGAATTAACCATATTAGAACTTGATAATAATATGATAGATAACCTGGACCGTTTAGGTATGCTAAACAGGCTAACCAAGTTAAGTGCCAATAATAATAACATTGGAGGCATAAGTATAATCAATAAATTAAGAAATCTGAAGGAACTTAATTTGAGTGGCAATAAAATAATGGATATTAACCCCATTAGTAATATGGCAGGACTTGAAGCATTGGATTTAAGCAACAATATAAACAAAATTCCCGTACCGCCGGGTATGCCGAAACCTTCTATGAACATCAGCCCTTTAAGCGGACTTACCAATCTAAAAAAGCTTAACTTAAGCGGCAATGGAATAACGGATATTAATATTTTAAGGAACTTACCGTTAACTGAAATTTACCTAAATAATAACAAGTTAAGTAATATTGATGCATTGGAAAGGCATACCGAATTAACTGTTTTAGAAATTGACAATAATGCAATAGATAATCTGGACCGTTTGGAATGGATGAACAAGTTAAACAAATTGAGCGCAAAGGATAATAATATTGGAAGCGTACATAGAATCAGTAATTTAAGAAATTTGAAAGAACTTGATTTAAGTAGCAATAGGCTTATAGATATTAATTCAGTTGGCAATATACAAAGCCTAGAAATATTGGATTTAAGCAATAATATAAGTAAAATTCCCGTAACTCCGGGAATGCCGGCACCTGAGATGAATATAAGTCCTTTAAGTGGTCTAATAAACTTAAAAAAGCTTAACTTAAGCGGAAACAGAATCACTGATATCCAGGGACTAAGGAATTTACCTATAACCGAGTTATACCTGAGTAACAATAGAATCACAAATATAGAGGGAATACAAAACCTACATGCATTATCGGTTTTGGAACTTGATAATAACGAAATAAACAATATCGATCACTTGAGAACAATGAATAACCTAACAAAATTAAGTTTAAACAAAACCAAGATCATTAGTATCAATCCCATCAGCAGCTTACAAGGATTAAAGGTGCTAAACTTAAACGGATGCAGAATAGGGGATGTTAGCTTTATCCGTAACCTTACTAACTTAGAAGAGCTGGATTTAAGCAATATGGTTGATTTTAGTGATACAATAGGCAGTAGCCAAGCCTTTGATTTGGGTGTCCTAAACGATTTAAGGAAACTCAAGAAACTTAATTTAAGTGGAAACGGGATTGAGGACATCAATCCATTGAGAAACCTGACAAACTTAAAAGAGCTTTACTTGAGTAATAACCTACTTCGTGATTTGAATCCTTTGCATGATTTAAAAGATTTATGTGCTCTGGATATCAGCAACAATCGTGTAAGCAGCTTAAATGGTTTAGCAATGCTGCCTAACTTGATAAAGCTTAATGCTTCGAGAAATCAGGGGATAGATATACTTGGATTGCGTAATTTGAAAAACCTTCAAGAATTGGATTTAAGTTTTAATAATATACCCTATGCTGATGAACTGCAAGAACTAACAAATTTACGCATTTTAAAACTCAATAATAACCGTATCAGTGATGTTTCTCCTTTAAGTTCCCTTGAAAATTTAACTGTTCTTACTTTAGAGTGGAACCCGGTCAGAGATTTCACACCACTGTCAAGTTTCTATAACAAGCTGGATTATAAGGATTTTGAGCTAATCGGAGGAGCTTTTGGTATTAGAGGATATATAAAACCGGATTTTGATTATTCCCTTATAGCCGAACAGCAATTAAAAGAAGGGTTTAAGATTGAGATTGATGGAGCAGAAGTATTTGCCTTTTCAGATACCAAAGGATATTTTGAGATTCTTGGAGTTCCAAAAAATGAAACTGGTTACAACTTAAGAATCAGTAAGCCAAATTATCTTACAAGAAACATTGAAAAGCTGGTAGTTACAGGAGATGTGTATATGGGCACAGAAGCAGTTCCCGTGGATATGTGGTGCGGAGATCTCCCAGGACAAGGCGAACAAGACGGTGCTATCAATATGGGGGATATTATTGAATTGATCAAATACTTTAATAGTGCGGCTGGAGATGGAAAGTATAAACCTGAAGTTGATTTGAATAAGGATAATGCGATTAATATGGTAGACATTATGGTCATTATAAAGCATTTTAATACATCGTCTTTGAATTACCCGAAAGTGAATTAATAAAATTAAAAGGGCTGTCTCCCAAGTTGGAGGCAGTCTTAAATTTATGTATTGAAATAACCGAAAGACTTGCTTTCAACCTCGGAAAGGCATATTTTTATCTGGGTGATGTGTTTAAGCAGGGAGTATTTAAAGCTTGCCTCACCGAAGGCGGATATTTTAAAAGACGTAAAAAAATTTGAAGGGAAAATAGGTTTGTAATTAAATCTTGAAATTGATTTTGCACGGATAAATTGAATTCTCACGATATTAAAGTACGGAAATTGAAGCACGATGTAAAATCTTTATCACGTTCAATATAGAATATTTTTGATAATAAGCATGGACTGGACAAGATCGGATATTGCATATGAAGGAAAAATAATTTAATATATTCTTATGGGTTTTAAAATAAATGGTATAAGATTTTCCAGTGAATATAGTGCTTAAACATTTACCGACCACTTCCTTACATTAACAGGGAATTGATGAGGCAAATGTTTTCAAGCATTATAAATAATATAGGATGCGATATTGAATAACCATTTGGATGAACATGTAGTCAATGCGTTCGTGGTACATGAATATACAAGGGTTATGATTGTGTCGTAATTTCTATGGATAAAATGCTTAAAGAAAAGGGGTAGACTTATGAAAAAGAAGTTAATTGCTTTTTTTGTCTCGCTAGTGGTAATTACAAATGTATTTGCATTGATCTCCTTTGCCGGAGAAACCGGAACAGTATCCATCGAACTGGATAAGTCTAACGCGAATGTGGGCGAAATTATTAAAGCTACAGTCAAAGTGGACAAGATTCCCAACCTTCTTTCATTTCAGGTAAACATAGCGTTTGACCTAAGTGTTCTTCAGGCAGTCGATCCTAATACGGGTGATCCCTTTACAGAAAAAACCAAGCCTAAAAACGGTACAATACTTGTGAATGAGGATGAATATTCTATTATTGAAGTCGCTTCCAATATAGTCAAGCCGGATTCCAATGTAGGGATTATCAATTTCGGAAGAACTTATATCAATACAGCTGATTACATAAAATCAGGGAAGGGCGAATCCAGTGGAGTATTAGGGGTTATCGGTTTTAAGGTTCTTAAGAAAGCCAAGACCGATATAAGATTTGAAAAAACGGCGACTATACCTAATTCGAAAAACGGCATACTTTTGAGTGATTGGAATGCAAAAGCAATTGAAGCAGATACAGGTTATAAAGTAGTACAACCTGCCACAATCAATGCCTCATCTCCTGCTAACACCAATACAACAACAGGAGAAATTATCGTTAAAGTAGATGGGGTTCAAATGGTATTCAAAGATGCCAAGCCTTTTGTAAACAAAGAGAGTCGTACAATGGTGCCTATCCGGTTTATATCGGAAGCACTTGGGGCAACAGTTAATTGGGATGGTAAAGAGAAGAAAGTTGAAATCAATTATAATACAAGAAAAATTATCATTAAGATAGGTGAAAGCAAAGCAACGGTTAATGGGGAAGTAAAAGTACTTGATACAAAAGCGTCTGTTGTGTCCGGAAGAACCTTCGTACCTCTCCGTTTCATCTCGGAAAGCTTTGGAAATAAAGTGGAGTGGGAAGGAAAGACCAAAACCATAAACATTTATACTAAATAAAATAATGAGGCAATAAAAGTAAATCCCGGTTGAGCTAAGTCAACCGGGATTAGTTTTTGTACTAATGTATTTCTTCCCTTGCGGTTCCATCGGTTTTTACCCGATAATACTTATTTCCATCACTTTTGTTTATATAATAAACCCAGTTACCTGCTATTTCTACCTCATCCGATTCATCACTGTTTAGTTTTTGATTTTCTCCCTGAGTAAGATGGAGTCGGTAAATGCTGTTTTTATCATCCGAATTGATATAGTATATCCATTGATCAATGATAAATTCACGATTACCATAATAGTACTCAACCTCATTGCCATCGGGTGAAAGTATAAATCCGGATGGCTTTATATTGTTTAAGGGGGTATTGCCTTGTCCGTCAAAACCTACTTTAAAAAATCCTGAACCTGCGTACCAGGTATAGGATTTATAATAAACCCACTGATCAAGTACATAGAGGCTGGTATTAATCCCGGTGGCAATTGTGATTTTATTGGCCCCTTCGCTGGAAATACGAAAAGTCTTTTCTCCACTAATGCAAAAGAGGTTTCCACCGTAAATTTCAAAAAGATCGACAGGTTCATCACAAATAACGGATTTTTGGGTTCCGTCCGGCTTCATTTTATAAAGTTTCTTTCCCTCGCTTTCGTTGATATAGTAAAGGAAAACACCATCTGTAGCAAGGTTTTTTATAGAACCTTCAAGCATTTTTTGGCTTTCAAAGTTAGTAAAATCCACTTTCCTCAGGTGGTTTTCTTCGACAGAGATAAGATCGTTATTTATAAATACCATACTTTTGCTTAAGGAAATGGTGCGGTTAAAATCCTGACTGTCATTACTGCATGGGGGATAGTCCTTTTTGTTCCATTTATGGCTGGATGCCATTTGTTTATCCGAAACATTGAAATAGAAATGAGATAAAACATTCCTTTCGTTTTGGGTCGGATCATTGAAAGTCGGATCCAAATGGTAGTAAATGCCGTTCATTTTAATCATATTCCAGGCATGAGCTTCCCAACCTTTTTTACCATAGCCTTCGCCTATAACCAATAAGCATTCAAGGCCTGCCATATTGCAAAGGATTTGCATGGTTCTGGCGTACCCATCGCAAACAGCGGATCCATTGAGCAGTACTCCTTCGGGAGCATGTGCTGCGTTTGGAATCGTATCTTTTTCGTAGTTTTCTGTGTCATATTTTGTATGGTTTACGATATAATCATGAAAGGCCATTTCCTTTTCCAGATCTGTCATTCCGGGCTTAATAACAGTTTTTACAATTTCTCTGGCTTTAGAGAGCATATCATCGTATTTTTTAAATAATTCCTGTCCCACCCGGGTCTTTTCTCCGAAGGATTCAATTATGATGCTTTGAAGCATGGGAAGGGCTTTAAAAACACTTAAATCAATGATTGGGTTGTAATAGATATCCAAAGTGGTTAGTTGATACAAGGCTGCTAAGGGGGATGTATCATAGATTTGATTTTCGCCTAAGTATAGAATTTTTAGTTTTTTAAGTGCGCTTAAAGGGGTTATGTCAATAATCTGGTTTCTCCCGAGGTAAAGTTCTGTAAGTTGTTCCAGGTTTTTTAAGGGAGAAAGATCTTTTATCGCATTTGTATGTAAGTTTAAGATGGTGAGGTTTTTAAAATTGCTTAAATGTGTAATATCACTTAAGTTATTTTCAAATAAATGCAATTCCTTTAAATTGGTAAGATCACGAATGGGTGACAGGTCACCCATAAAGGCTGCTCCGGCATTGAGCACGGCAAGTTCTTTAAGATTATTTAAAGGCATGAAATTACTGATCTTATTTTCTGAAATATTAAGAAAAGAGAGCTTTTGAAGGGGAATTAAAGGAGATATATCCGTGATTGTGTTTTTACTCAAATCAATTTCCTTTACATTTACGAAATGCTGTATTCCTTCAAGACTGGAAATCTTTTTTTCGGACAGATCCAGAAAAGAAATCTTCTTTACATCACGGGTATAAATTTCATCTGCCGGCTTGCCGATTATTTCACGAATAACGGCTTCCAAGTTAGGATCTATAATTTTAACCGGTTCCTGTGTGAGGATTTCAACCGTTTTCGTTTTGCCCAGCCAGTTTATTTTAGCCCCCAGACTTTCTGCAATAAACCGCATGGGTACTAAAGTTCTTCCAAGCATAATGGTTGCGGGAACATCCAATGTATAAGGCTGGTTATTAACATAAGCAGTTTTATTGTCAATTTGAAGGGTAATGGAGGTGTTCTGTTTGGTTCCCCGGATGGTTTTTGTAGCTCCGTCCCATTCGACCTTGGCCCCGAGAGATTCAAAGATAGCCCGAAGAGGTACTAGGGTTCTTCCATTGACTACAGTGGGCGGAACATCCAAGGGGACGTTCTCACCATCGAGAGTTACCCCAATGACAGCGGGTGAAGCCGCAAAGGAGTTTGGAGAGCCGGATAGGAAAACCAGCAGCAATAGAGGAAAAAGAATAACCGTTTTTATGGTTTGTTTTGACATGAAGAGAGTGCCTCCTTCAGAATAGCCTGATCTTTTTTAATATTATACCAGAATTTATGCATTTTCTGAAGAAATAATTTTTCAGGAAACGCATAAAGCCTTACATTTAATCCATATAAGGCTTTATTGCGTGTATGGTAACATTATTATATGAGGTAATCTAAGCTTTCAGCTTTAGAATATTTTCTTTAAAAGGCGGATAAACGATACCTTTTTCCGTTATAATCGCAGTGATGTACCGGTTTGGGGTTACATCAAAAGCAGGATTTCTGACAGAGATATCAAGAGGCGCAATTTGAATACCCTTAATGTGGGTTACTTCATCAGGCTTTCGCTCCTCAATGGGAATTTGATCACCGCTTTCAATTGTGAAGTCAAAGGTGGAAACCGGAGCAGCTACATAAAACGGGATTTTGTTTTCCTTGGCAAGAACAGCTACCGAGTAAGTTCCGATTTTGTTGGCAGTGTCCCCGTTTTGTGCAATTCTGTCCGCACCCACAATGACGCCATGAATGAGTCCTTCCTTCATAAAATGTCCTGCCATATTATCACAGATCAAGGTGACAGGGATACCGGCTTCCTTAAGTTCCCAAGCGGTAAGACGGGCTCCTTGAAGATATGGCCTGGTTTCATCTGCAAAAACCTGGATGTTTTTGCCCGAGTCATGGGCTGTACGGATTACGCTAATGGCAGTACCATAGTCACAGGTAGCGAGGGCGCCGGCATTGCAGTGGGTTAGGATGGTTGTGTTTTCCTTTATTAGGAGATTACCGTGTTTTCCTATAGACTGATTGGTTTCCACATCCTCCTGATACATTTTATGGGCTTCCTCGATCAAGGAATGTTTAATGTCTTCCAGAGACTTTTCACGGTTTGAGAGGGCATTTTTGTGCATTCTGTCCACAGCCCAGAAAAGGTTTACCGCTGTGGGGCGGGTGCTTCTTAAAGTATCACAGATAACCTCAAGCTTTCTGAAAAAGTCGTCTTTGGAAACTGCTTCAATCGCACCTGCACCGATAGCAATCCCATAAGCTGCAGTAACACCGATTGCGGGCGCACCTCTGACAATCATATCTACGATTGCTTTTGCGACCTCCTGATAGGTTTTACATTCTAGATACGAATACTCTGTGGGTAGCTTGGTTTGATCCAATAGATTTAATATACCATTTTGATATTGAATTGTTTTCATCTGAAATCTCCTTCTATCTGATCCGGATCATTGTCTTGCATAGAAATTATTTATGGTCATGATTAAAAAATAAATACATGTAAAGGTCTTTATTATGGTGGTACTCTACCGGTTATTCAGCACAGCTGCATTTACCCGGTTCAGGGTTTACCTTCTTAAGAACTTCAAAAAGAAGTTTTTTCACTTTCTCATTATTCTCCTCAAATACTTTATAGACTTCCTGTTCGGTTACAGGCGGTATGTCATCATTTCCTTCAAGGCCTGCATCGTAATCGGTGATGAGCGCAACATTGGCATAACATAGCCCCATTTCACGGGCCAAATAGGCTTCAGGATATTGTGTCATGTTAATGACTTCCCACCCCATTTTTGAGAACCATCTGCTTTCTGCAACTGTAGAGAAGCGGGGACCTTGAATAACTACGACAGTACCTCTTTCGTGGATCGGTATCCCGAGGGATCTGCCCGTTTCAATGGCAATCTTGCGAAGTTCGGGACAATAAGGATGCGCCGCACTCGGATGTTTTGTTTCCGGACCATCAAAAAACGTATCCTTACGTCCTGTTGTCCTGTCGACAAACTGATCGCAAATAACAAAGTCACCTGGCTTGATATGTGCTTGTAAACTGCCGGATGCAGTAGGGGCAATGATTTTTTTAACACCAAGTTCCTTCATGGCATAAATATTTGCCCGGTAAGGGATCATGTGGGGGGGGAATTGATGCTTCTTTCCATGTCTTGGCAAAAATGCGATTCTTTTGCCTTCATAGGATGCAATTGCTATTTTATCGCTCGGTTTGCCATAAGGTGTTTCCATTTCGATTTCTTCAACATGATCCAAAAATGAATAAAAACCAGACCCGCCAAATACGCCAATATCCGCTTTACGTTCCATATAAAACCTCCTCATATAAAAAGAATTAAAAAAGAGATAATAATATAGAAGATGCAAAAAACTAAGATGGACTTGTCCATATGGATGAAATGCTTTTAACTTTGTTTTTGCAATCTCTATATAAAGGAAAACGATAAACCGTCCGTTCATGCTTATTTTGGTTTCATACTTTAGTATTTCCTATGGGTTTATCGAAATTTCGTATATAAATATTATAACCTAAAAATTTTGAGTTTCAATTGATGATTCAAAAACTTTAACTGAAATTACAAAAAAAGGAGATTTTTATGTCTGAAGTCTTAACTACGGAGTTAAAAGAGGATTTATTGGATATTTATAAAAAAACAGGGGATTTATTGAATTTAATACAGGATAAAAACATGAGCAGTGCGGATAAGGAAATCCAGGAGTTTATCGAGCTCATTAAGTTTAGGCTTCATGATTTTGAGGGCACGCTGCAAAAGGATATTTATAATTGTGATTATCTCATCACAAAAATCATTGCGTCGGGCAGTGCCAAAGACAAAAAGAATGAGAACGAAGAGGAGGTAAAATAATGGACCCAAAAAATTTAGGCCATTTTAAAGAAATATTATTAAAACAGAGAAAAGAGTTCCACAACACAATTGATTTGATGAAGGAACACCGGGAAGCGGATCAGGATGTTGATTCCCCCCATGAATTATCCAATTATGACAACCATCCTGCGGATATGGGTACCCAGTTATATGATGCCGAACTCAACAATGCACTCATGGTACATGAGGAACACTTACTGAAGGAAATCCATGATGCCCTTGGAAGAATCGATGAGGGAATCTACGGAACCTGTGCCTTCTGTGGAAAGGAAATAGGTTCGGAAAGGCTGGAGGCCATTCCCTATGCAAGGCTCTGTATTCGATGTGAAGAAAATAAGGAAGTGGATATGGAATACCTAAGCAGACAGCGGCCCGTTGAAGAATTGGTATGGGATGCACCTTTTGGCAGAAAATATCTAAATAAAAGGGAAGATGATGAATATGAGGGCCTAGATTATCTGAATGACCTGATGAAATACGGATCATCGGATAGTCCTCAGGATTTGGGCGGGTACCATGATTATGAAGAATTTTATACCAATGAAATCGACAGACAAGGGATTGTAGATGATATGGACCAGGTCACGAATGATGAATATAGAAGGCAGCTGCCGGAATAAAGTCCTCAGTGGACTTTATTCCCTTAAATCTTACTTGCAGGCCATTTTTTCCATATAAACTAATTTTAGCTTATCGTTTACCTCTTCTGTTTTAAAAATCCTATACCCGAGTTTTTGATATAGGTATATGTTCTTATCGCTTTTGAAACCTGTAAAAAGTTCAAACCGGTCAACAAATTTAAAATGGTTTTCAATTTCCTTCATTAATCTGGAACCGATACCCCGGTTTTGATATAGGGGATGCACCATGAGCCTTCCGATAAAACAGGTAGAATCCTTTGAAAAAGCACGCACAGAACCTACAATTATATCATCCAGGGAGCATTTAAAAAAAAGCTGACTTAGAAATTCTGTTTTGATTTCTTCCACTGTTTGAAGTAATGGTGTTATGGTAAAATCATTATAAATTTTAGCTTCTTCAAAAAAAGAAAGTTTTTGAAGTGCAAGTATTTCTTCCGCATCACAAATAGCTGCTTCCTCTATTTTCATTACATGTACCCCTCTCCAACTATATAGATTGCATTAAAAATATTACATTTGGCAGAGCATTCAGCGAACGATTTATCGATGATTGCGATAGACAAATGTAATGTTTTTTGCATCATCTATATATAAACTCATTTCCATTCATTGTAACATAGTAACAGGAATCTATAAACCCGCTTCCTTCTCAACTAAATATTTCCAATACCTTTTAGGCATGAAGCTTTTTTGGAGTTTGGGGTGAGTCCTTTCCTCTATGGAAATACTCTTAAAAAATCTCTTCCAAAGCCCCTGAAAATCCAATTCACTGTGATCCAGTGTTATGCCAATTTCATTAGGAATATCGGTTAAATACCAGTCATTTTGATCAAATACGGCACCAATACATCTTTTTTTATCGTGAATAACGAAATTTTGACTGGACAGCCTTTTGACAAAATGAGGCGCCAGGAGTCCTACGATATTAAAATCAGGCTCAATAGGGGCGTAATAGATATCTCCGGATAGTTTCCGAAAACGTAAAAGTCCCAGCAGCCGGTGGTTTTCCAATGCTACTTTCCGGCGTAAAGTATGAACTGTTAAAACCCGTTCATCGGTTAAATACTGGTCAACCTTTCCTCCTACTTTAAAACCGAACTTTAAATACCGGTAAATGAAGGTACCGGAGTCCGGATGTTCCGACAGGTATGTATAGTATGCATTTTGAAGCGCCGGATAGGATATCTTTTTTAAGACGGAATGATATACTTTTTGCGATTTTTCATGATCCGTTTCTATATGGATATAGGACTCAAATAAGTTTTCCTGTAAGTCACGGCTCCATAAAATTTTTTGCGGAGGTTCTTTACAGTAATAAGCTTCGTAGACGGAAGTCAAGAGCCCTTCAAAACTACCGTCAAAAACGTAGTTGATCATTATAACTCTCCTGTAATGACTGAAATTTTTTCAGAAAGAAGAAACTGAGGGCTTGTATCCGGAAACATGGATAGCTGTTCATACCGGGGAGCCCCAATCTTCCGGTCGCTTTTTAAAATAAGGCTTTGCTTGATATTGTAAGGATCAAAGAGCGTCTCGCTGTAAAATCTGCCCTTTACCGTGATAAAATGCCTTGCACGCTTTAATACGACCCCAATCTTTTTTAAATCCTCAAAATCCAGAGAACGAACCTTGCGGTTTATGAGAATCCTTCTGGCAGAGCGTACTCCGATCCCCGGAACCCTTAAGAGTGTCCCTAAATCCGCGGTGTTGACCTCTACAGGAAACATATTGAGGTTTCTGACCGCCCAGTTGGCTTTGGGATCAAGCTCCAGGTCAAATTCAGGATTTTGATCATTAAGGAGTTCATCAGAGCTAAAGCCATAAAACCTTAGTAGCCAATCCGCCTGATAAAGGCGGTGCTCCCTTAATAGGGGCGGAGTGATAAGCGACGGGAGGTTGGGGTGTTTTGCCACAGGGACATAGGCGGAGTAGTAAACCCTTTTTAAAGCGAATCGTTTATAAAGGCTTTCAGAAAGCCTTAAAATTTTAAGGTCATTATCCGGCGTAGCCCCGACAATCAATTGCGTACTTTGTCCTGCCGGAACGAAGGTGGAAGATTTTTTGAATATTTTCTTTTCTTCCCGGGTTTCAGTAATTTTTGAAGAAATCAATCCCATGGGTTTTATAATGGATTCTTTATTTTTCTGGGGAGCGAGAAGCCTGAGGCTGCTGCTTGAAGGAAGCTCAATATTCACACTCATCCGGTCAACCAGATTTCCTGCCGCTTGAATTAATGGGTCGGCAGCACCCGGGATGGCTTTAAGATGAATATAACCGTTAAAAAGGTATTCCTTCCTTAGGATTCTAACCGTATCCACCAAAAGCTCCATGGTATAGTTGGGATTTTTATAAACCGCAGAGCTTAAAAATAGGCCTTCTATGTAATTCCTCTTATAAAATTCAATGGTAAGGGTTGCTACTTCCCTTGGAGTAAACAAAGCCCGAGGCACATCGTTGGAGGCCCTGTTAACGCAATAGACACAATCATAAATGCAGCGGTTGGTAAACAGGATTTTTAAAAGAGAAATACATCTTCCATCATCCGACCAGCTGTGACAGATACCGCTGGCGTGACCGTTGCCGATACCGCCTTTTTTGTTTTTCCTGCTGCTTCCGCTGGAGGAGCACGACACATCATATTTTGCAGCACTTGACAGGATTTCAAGTTTTGTTTTTAGCTCCACAATAATCACCTCATCATAAATTTTACCATAACAAATAAAAATATGCAAACATGTGTTCGGTTATTTTTGGTATATTTAAGGCCGGTAAAAAAACGTATGAAAATGACTTGAAAATAAAAAATAGGATACATAAAATTTTACTTTAGAGTAGAATAAATGAAATTTCTCCGGTATTAAAATTCGAGAACATTTGAAAATCAAGGATTGCAGATAAAAAAATATACTGATATAATAATTCAGTAATTTTTACATAAAGCTTTAAAATGAATTTCAACTTTATTATCGAAGTTGGCCACATTTATTAAGAAAGTTGCTAAAAAGAGAAATAATTGTTTGAAAATTTTTTAATAGGGGAAAAATATAAAATTAAACAGAAGGCAACATAAATGTTGAGGTGGAGAAATGAGACTCAGACCGTTTCCTGAAAATACTTTATGGCTCAATACCGAAAGGCCGTTAAAGTGGGAGGATCTAAAAGGGCATGTCGTATTGATTGATTTTTGGACAACCAGTTGTATCAACTGTGTACACGTAATACCCGACCTTAAATGGTTGGAAGATAAATATAAAAATCATCCCTTAATCGTTATCGGTGTTCATTCAGCAAAGTTTGAAAATGAAAAAGCAGTCCAAAACATTGAGTCGGCAATAGAACGTTTCGAAATTAATCATCCGGTAATTGTTGACAGCCAACGAAGCCTTTGGAATACATATGGGATTTCTACATGGCCATCCTACCTTTTGGCAGGTGCGGATGGAGAGATTATCGGGAAAGTTGCCGGCGAAGGGGTGCGGAGTGTATTGGACAAGGCAATACGCAAAGCGCTGGAAGACGGCAGAAATAGAGGACTTCTGACGGGTAGAAGGTTTAATAATGTTCAACGCAGGAAAAAAGAAACTATGTTGTCCTACCCAAGTAAGATTGAAATGGATAAGGAAAAAAATCACCTGTTTATTAGTGATACCAGTCATAACCGGATTTTGCAAATAGAAATCTCGGGAACTTCAAAGGGGAAAATTATTGAGGTTATTGGCGGAAAAGAAAAGGGCATGGAGGATGGTGGCTTTGAGTCAGCCCGGTTTAACTATCCACAGGGAATTGCCTGTTATAATGATGCCCTATACATTTGTGATACAGGAAACCATACAATCAGGAAGGCAGACCTTAAAAACAAAGTCGTAGAAACGGTTGCAGGAAACGGATGCCAGGCAAATTGGGGTGAAAAGGGTGGAAAAGCGATTGAGGCTCCTCTCAATTCTCCATGGGATCTTGTTCAAATTGAAGGCAGTCTATATATAACCATGGCTGGAGCGCACCAAATATGGGTACTTGATTTAAAAGAACATACTATAAAAGTATTTGCCGGAGTAGGGAGCGAAAATATTGAAGATGGATACCCTCAGTTCGCACAGCTGGCTCAGCCGTGCGGAATCACTACGGATGGGGAAAGAATATACTTTGCCGACAGCGGTGTTTCATCTCTTCGGAGTTCACGGCTAAGTGACGGAGTTGTTAGGACACATATTGGAGACGGTCTTTTTACATACGGGTTTAAAGATGAAGTATTTAATAAAGCAATGATGCAGCGGCCATTAGGGGTTCATTACCACGATCAGAAGGTGTATATTGCCGATACTTATAACCATGCGGTCCGTGTAGCGGATTTTAGGGAAAGTGCTTTGAGGACTTTGATATACCCTAACCAAAGTTCCACGTATTTTGGAGAATGCGTCCAAAGTGATCTTCTTCCATTAAATGAACCAAATGATGTGGCATTTCACAATGGGCTTCTCTATATTGCAGATACCAATAATCATAGGATTGGGGTTTTCGACATGGAAAAAGGCTCTTTGGAGACGTTAAGAATCATCGAATAGAGACCTGTATATCCATCAAAGGTCATGCAAAAAATATATCGGGGGTTGTTCACCAAGCAGTGAATGCCTGTTATGCCAAATGTTTGGTTGATTAAGCCCGGTTCAAAGATTGAAATTGAATAAGTAAATCTGTATAATACAACTTAAGGTTTGATGTAAGTTTAAGTTGTATTTTTATTTAAGGGGGATATATGATGCGCGCAGTAATTACTGTAATCGGAAATGACAGGGTAGGTATTATAGCAGGTGTCAGCAACATCTTAGCGGATTCAAACGTAAATATTTTGGATATATCTCAAACAACCATGCAGGACGTATTTACCATGGTTATGCTTGTAGATATTAAAGGACTGACCATTGGTTTTCCAGAGCTTTGTGAGCGGTTGGAAAAAAAGGGAGTTGAACTGGGGCTTTCCATTAGAATTCAGCATGAGGATATTTTTAACTCCATGCACAGGATATAGGAGGAGAAGCGATGATACGTCCGTTTGAAGTAATTGAAACCATCAAGATGATACAGGAAGAAAACCTGGACATCCGAACGATTACCATGGGAATATCCTTACTTGATTGCTGCCGGCAGGATGGAAAAGCTGCCTGTCAAAAAATTTATGACAAAATCGTCCGATATGCGTCGAATTTGGTTAAAGTAGGAAGCGATATAGAGCGTGAATACGGAATTCCGATTATCAATAAAAGAATTTCTGTAACCCCGATCTCTCTTGTAGCAGGGAGTTCGGATGAAGAGGATTATGTGAAATTTGCCGAAGTTTTGGACAAGGCTGCAGAAGCAGTTGGGGTCAACTTTATCGGCGGGTTTTCGGCACTTGTTCACAAAGGGTATACCGAAGGGGACAGGAAGCTTATTAAATCCATTCCTTATGCCCTTTCTTCCACTAAGAAGGTGTGCTCTTCGGTAAACGTCGCTACTAATAAAGCGGGAATTAATATGGATGCAGTTCGGGAAATGGGAGAAGTTATTAAAAAAGCTGCGGATTTGTCCCAAAAGGATGACGGTTTGGCATGCGCCAAACTCGTAGTATTTTCCAATGTTCCGGAAGATAACCCTTTTATGGCGGGTGCCTTTCATGGCATCGGTGAGCCGGAATGTGTTATCAATGTGGGGGTCAGCGGCCCCGGGGCAGTAAAATCTGCGCTGGAGAAAGTTAAGGGGGCGGATTTTGGGACCGTATCCGAAACCATTAAAAAAACTGCTTTTAAAATTACAAGAATGGGTCAGTTGGTTGCCCAGGAGGCATCAAGACGCCTCGGAGTTCCCTTCGGAATTGTTGACCTGTCCTTAGCGCCTACACCTGCAGTAGGAGACAGCGTGGCATACATTCTGGAGGAAATGGGCCTTGAAAAATGCGGAACCCACGGTACCACAGCAGCATTGGCATTATTAAACGATGCAGTAAAAAAAGGCGGTGTAATGGCTTCATCTTACGTGGGAGGACTAAGCGGTGCTTTTATTCCGGTCAGTGAAGATGCGGGGATGATTGAAGCTGTAAAATGTGGTGCCTTATCCATCGATAAGCTGGAGGCTATGACTTGTGTATGCTCGGTAGGCCTTGATATGATTGTGGTTCCGGGGGAGACTACCAGTGAGACCATTTCGGCCATCATTGCGGATGAAGTAGCTATAGGCGTCATCAATAACAAGACAACGGCTGTACGTATTATTCCGGCTCCTGGGAAAAAAGTCGGGGATATCGTAGAATTCGGCGGACTTTTGGGGTCCGGTCCGGTGATGCCGGTAAATTCATTCGGTAGTACCGAATTTATAAAAAGGGGAGGGCGGATTCCTGCCCCCATCAACAGTTTGAGAAATTAGTATTAAAGATAATGAACTGTAAAAGTAAAATTTCGATTTCTGACACCTGAGTAAACCAGGCATTTCATCACTTGAATTTTTCTATGTTTACACTTCGTTATCTATAAATGAATGTAATGGTTCTAAGTTTAAAAGCACCGCCATAGATTTATAATAGACCATTCTATGGGGGTGCTTTATGAATATAGGGCCAAGTCAAGGCATCAAAACGGTTCCTCAAGACCGCAGCGTTCTAATGTCCATTTTAAAAGGCATTTTGGTTTCTTATATTATTACAATACCGATTTTCATGGCATTGGCTTTTATCCTGACTTACACCGATTTTCCCAATAAATTCGTTAATCCGGCAGTTTTTATTACGACGGTTTTGAGTATCCTGATTGCAGGAATTTCATCAACAAGAAAGATGAAGAGCAAGGGATGGTTTAACGGTGCAGTGGTAGGGTTTACGTATATGACTGTTCTGTACCTTTTAAGCAGTATTGTTTACAGGGATTTTTCCATTGACAAGCACATGGTGTCCATGATTGTCTTAAGCGTAGTAACAGGCGCAATTGGCGGAATTGTCGGAATCAATACCAAAAAGGAATCCACTCCACGGGGGAAAAGATAAAAGTATTTAAGCAAAATTCGGCAAAATGAATAAAAAGTTCTTTTCAAGGAAATATTGTTGTGCTATAATTTGTTGTGAAAAAACGTCATGGGGGGAAATCGGATGAAGCACATTAAAACCATCAACGGATCTACGCTAAAAGATAGCGTGAAGCACGGCGGCTGTGGAGAATGCCAAACCTCTTGCCAATCTGCTTGCAAAACATCTTGCACAGTTGCAAATCAAAGCTGTCAGAAAAACTAGTGTATATAGCATAACGGTAACTGCTTAAAGCTTACTGATATGTTTATCAATTTAAAAGTGGAAGGTGAAAGGTAGTTTCACTTTTCACTTTTTTGATGTGACGGGAACTGGGCTTTTTAAGACCATACAAAGATTTTGTTATTTTTAGAAGTATGAGAGGTTAAACACATGATACACAAATTTAGCATGGATGGAGTCAACATCGTTATTGATGTAAACAGTGGTGCGGTTCATATATTTGATTCTCTGGCTTATGAGATTCTTGATTACTATAAGAAGCTCAGCAATGAGGAACTTTTGGACAAGCTCTCATGTAAATACAGTAAGGAACAAATCCATGAAGCGCTCGGGGAAATTGCTTCCCTTGAAAAGGAAGGACTCCTTTATTCGGAAGATACTTATAAGTACTATATGCCTCTATGGGACAAGAAGCCCGTTGTAAAAGCTTTATGCCTTCATATATCCCATGACTGCAACCTTCGGTGCAAATACTGCTTTGCTTCAACCGGGGATTTTGGGAACGGCCGAACGGTGATGAGTGCAGAGGTAGGCAAAAAAGCAATTGATTTCCTGGTTAAGGAATCTCAGGGCAGAAAAAACCTGGAAATTGACTTTTTTGGGGGAGAACCCTTATTGAATTTTGAAACCGTAAAAGAAGTGGTTGATTATGCGAGAAGCCTGGAAAAGGGCGCTGGAAAGCAATTTAAGTTTACACTGACCACCAATGCACTTCTTTTAAACGAGGATCATAAAAAGTATATCAACGAAAATATCGGAAACCTGGTTTTAAGTATAGATGGACGTCCTGAGGTGAATGACCGGATGCGTTTTAGGGTAAACGGATCTGGGATTTATAACGACATATTGCCCAAAATCAAAGATATGGCAGAGTCAAGAAATCAGGATAACTACTATGTAAGAGGAACCTTCACCAGGGAAAATCTCGATTTTTCCAAGGATGTACTGCATTTGGCGGATCAAGGGTTTAAGCAGATCTCAGTGGAGCCTGTAGTTGCAGCAAAGGACTCCGGCTTTGACCTTAGAGAGGAAGATCTCCCTACCTTGTTCGGTGAATACGAGATGCTCGCCAGGGAATATGTTGAGCGCATTAAACAAGGCAGTGGCTTTAACTTTTTTCATTTCATGATTGATCTAAGCCAGGGACCTTGCGTAGCAAAAAGGCTGGGAGGCTGCGGTTCAGGACATGAATATCTGGCCGTGACACCCGAAGGGGATATATATCCCTGTCACCAATTTGTAGGTATGGATGAATTTAAAATGGGGAATGTAAACGACATTGTAATGGATAGGAGTTTGCAGGACACCTTTAAGGAATCCAACGTATATAAAAAAGAGGATTGTAAAACCTGTTGGGCAAAATTCTATTGCAGCGGCGGGTGTGCTGCAAATGCATACCAGTTTAACAACAGTATCAACATACCTTATAAAATCGGCTGCGAGCTTGAGAAAAAAAGGGTAGAATGTGCCCTGTGGATTAAAACTCAGGTATAAGGAGGTAAGACCATGATTCATCCGTATAAAGATTTTACACCGGTTGTGGACAAGTCTTGCTTTATTGCGCCGGGAAGTGCGGTCATCGGCAATGTTGAAATCGGCAGAAACTCAAGTGTTTGGTATAATGCAGTGATTCGCGGAGACATGGCAAAGGTTATTATTGGGGAAAATACGAATATTCAGGATTTATCCGCTGTGCACTGCAGTACAAACATTGAAACGGTTATTGGGAATCATGTAACGGTGGGACATGGGGTTGTTTTACACAGCTGTACCATAGGTGATTACAGCTTGATTGGAATGGGTGCAGTTGTTTTGGATGGTGCTGTCATCGGTAAAAACTGTTTAATTGGAGCCGGAAGTGTTATTGTGCCCAATATGAAAGTCCCCGATCAGTCACTCGTTATGGGGAATCCAGGGAGAATAAGAAGGATGCTTACAGAGGAGGAAGTTTTAAACATGGGAAAAGGAAGTGAGGTGTATTGTAAGCTTTTAGAAGAATATAAGTAAGTTTCAGGACGGTTTTGCAATAAGAAAAAACTGAAAAATATGTGTAAATATGAAACTAAAAGTTAACTGTAATTTCCACGGCACACCTTTATGTGGCAGGTGTACCAAGAGTAAAAAGTATTGACGCCACTAGCTTATAGTTATATAATATCGTAGTACACATAAGGTATATAGAATAGTGATAAAATTTGTTCGTTTGTCTACCTCAAGCACGAAAGAAGCGCTTGAGCTTGTTTTGTCAAATGGTTGAAAATTATCGTATTCTATACAGATAAAAAAGATTTAAAAAGGGGGAATTAAAAAGATGAAAGGGAAGAATGCGGTTAAATTTCTTTCAATTATCCTAATAATCGGTTTTCTTACCTATCTGGCAGCTTTCGGGTTGGAAATCAAGCAATTAGGTGTTGATATACCCAGTGCACAAGAATACCGACCAGGTATTGACATAAGAGGGGGTATTGACGCGAGGTTCTATGCAATAACAAAGGACGGTAAGTTACCTTCCAAAGAAGATTTGGACGATGCAAAGCAGGTTATTGAAAAAAGACTTGACAGCAAGGCAATTTATGATAGGATCATCACAACCAACCCGCAGCAAGGCTATGTCTTGGTGCAAATTCCCTGGAAAAAGGATGAAAAAGACTTTAATGCCCAAAAGGCGATTGATGAAATAGGCAAAACATCGTTACTGACGTTCCAGGAAGTAGATGAAGCAAAAACTGATCCGGTAACAAAGGCATACTTACCGACAAATAAAATTGTTATTGAAGGTAAGGATGTAGTAGATGCCAATGTTGTAACCAGCAATACTACCGGTGAATATTTGGTAAGTCTTAAATTAAGCAGCGATGGCGGAAAGAAGTTTGCAGAAGCAACCGGAAGATTGGTTGGTAAAAGAATTGCAATCTTTATGGATGACATTTTAATATCCGCTCCAACTGTAAATGAAAAAATTCCAAGCGGCGAGGCCACGATTAATGGACAAAGGACAATCGAAGAAGCTACTGAGTTGGCTAAAACCATTAGAGCAGGACATCTTCCTTTTAAATTGGAAGCAAAACAGGTAAGCACCATCAGCCCTACATTGGGTAAGAGCGCATTGGATATTACCGTTTTAGCTGGCGGTGTTTCATTAATCCTTGTATGGTTGTTCATGCTTCTTTATTACAGACTTCCAGGTATCCTTGCAAACATCGCATTGCTTGGACATACTGTATTACAGCTTTTATTCATATCCTGGACCGGAATGACACTGACCCTTCCCGGTATTGCCGGGGTTATCCTTACTATCGGTATGGGGGTTGATGCAAACGTTATCATCTTTGAAAGAATCAAAGAGGAACTTAGAAACGGCAAAACCCTTCGTGCGGCTATTGATGTGGGCTTTAAGAGGGCATTTACCGCAATCCTGGATGCCAATATCACTACACTGATTTCTGCTGTTGTACTTGCATATTTCGGTTCAGGCCCGCTAAAGAGCTTTGCGTACACGCTTGGACTGGGTGTTGTCCTTAACTTCCTAACTGCGGTAACAGTGTCCAGAATTATGGTTAAGTCGGTAGCCGATTGGAATATTATGAAACATCCTTGGCTTTACGGCGTTAGATCGAAGGAGGTGTAGAGATGGTAGATTTAATGGGGAAGAAGTTTTACTTTTTCGGATTATCCGTTTTGATTATAATAACGGGGATTATTGGGCTTATCGTCCATGATGGCTTTAATCTGGATATCCAGTTTCAGGGTGGTACTATATTAAAGATGAGGGTTACACCGGATAGTATTGACGACAAAAAAGCTGATGAATATACCCTGGATAATGAAAAAATTATAAATATTGTGCAAAAACAAGTCGGCATTAAGCCGGATGTACAAAAGGGAATTTTACCGGAGACTAAGAACGGTATAAAAACCGGAAAATCATATGTTTTGGCTGTTATTAATATCCCGAATAGCGATAAAAACGTTAGCGATGAGAAAAAGGTTGAGAAAAATAAACTTGCAAAGGAAGAACTTGTTAAAGAGTTCAAATTGGATCCGAGTAAGGCATTTGAAAGTGAAGATACGGTTGAACCTTTTATTGGTAAGGAACTTCTGCAAAACGGTTTAATTGCTACATTGGTTGCATCCCTTTTGATTATCCTATATATATGGATAAGATTTAAGGTTATGTCCGGTCTCTCAGCCGGGGTTATGGCTGTTATCGGGCTCCTGCATGATATTATGATCATGTTGGCGGTGTATTCGGTACTGAATATTAAGATGAATGAATCCTTTATTGCAGCTGTACTGACCATCATGGGGTATTCCATGAATGATACCATTATTATCTATGACCGTATCAGGGAAAACAGCGCGATGCTCAGGAAGATTCCTGTAGCAGAGCTTGCAAACAGAAGTATCATGCAGACTTTGGCAAGATCCATCAATACGGTTGTTACCGTTTTAATTTGTTGTATCACCATGTATGTTTTTGCGTCCATCAACCATATTGAGTCCATTAAGGAATTCTCCCTCCCGCTTACTGTGGGTATTGCAAGCGGATGTTATTCCTCCATTTTTGTGGCAACTCCATTATGGGTAATGTGGAAAGAACGCCAGCAAAAGAAGAGAGTCGGCGCAAATACATTGGCGAAATCACAATGATCAATTTTAAATAATCATAAAAAGCTACAAGCTGAAAAGCTTGTAGCTTTTTTATGACCATTTTTAAGCGGTCATATCCGATCAGAAGATATATAAGAATAGAATAAAACCAGTAAGGCGGAATGGAAAAACATAAGTATGGAGGAAAGTATTTTAACTTTTCAATGGCATAAAGGAACTCTATAATATATATAACGCTTGGCTACATCTCAGAATAAATTAAACATGTTCCGCATAAAAATTAATTAGGGGTTTATGTATGGAGGGTCCTAAGTGATGACGAAGAAGATCTTTGTTTATCTAATGCTGGTGGTTTTTATTTCTGTTTCGTTTTTTATGCAACCTGTTTTTTCCGAGTCAGGTAAGGAAAACAGCACAGGCACCTTAGCTGTTTCAAAAACGGAGGATAAGGGAGCTTTACTGGATTTGAAAGCAAAATCCGCACTACTGATTGATGCTGCCACCGGTAATGTTCTGTATGAAAAGAATATTCACGAGAAACTGCCATTGGCCAGTGTTACCAAAATTATGTCCATGCTTTTGGTGATGGAAGCAGTGGATGGGGGGAAAATAAAGCTGGAAGACATGGTCCCTGTATCAGAGCATTCATACAACATGGGAGGATCCCAAGTCTATCTAAAACCCGGTGAACAGTTTAGCGTTCATGAATTTCTAAAAGCCGTTGCGATGCATTCCGCAAATGACGGGACGGTAGCTTTGGCAGAATTTTTAGCAGGCAGTGAAGAAGCATTTGTAACTATGATGAATCAAAAAGCAAAAGATTTGGGAATGAACAACACCCATTTTTTAGACTCTACTGGTTTAACAGATGACGGACACTATAGTACAGCCTATGACATTTCTCTCATGTCAAAGGAACTCATTATGAAACACCCCAAAATACTTGAATATACTTCCATTTGGCACGATACGTTCAGAGATGGAAAGTTTTCTTTGGATAATACCAATAGACTTATTCATTCCTATAAGGGCTCAAACGGCCTTAAGACCGGGTTTACAACGAAAGCCGGATATTGCCTGTCAGCTTCTGCTTTAAGAAACGGTCTGCAGCTTATAGCAGTTGTATTGGGTGAACCGGATGCCAATACCCGCTTTGCAGAGGCAGCGAAGCTCTTGGATTACGGTTTTGCCAGCTATGAAATATCCGAAATCAATAAAAAAGGTGAATTTGTAAATGAACTTGAGATTAAAAAAGGTTTGACAACCAAAGTCAAAGCCATATACGACAATGATGTAAGACTTCTTTTAGCCAAAGGAGAAAAAGGGAAAATAGAGCGTGTAGTCAAGCTGGATACGACTTTGACCGCCCCCATAAAAAAGGGACAGAAACTTGGGGATGTTATCTTCAAGGTAGACGGAAAGGAAGTGGGTAAAGCCCAATTGGTTGCAGAAAGTGAAGTCAAGAAAGCTTCCTTTTTCAGACTGTTTTTTAGAATGATATTTAGTTGGTTCGGACTTGGAAAAGGGTAATTTATAAGCATATGATCCTCGTATGAGAAAATATCAAATCAGATGAATGGATAGAATATTTTAGTTGGTGGAGTGTGAATCTTCACCTCTTTTCATTTTCAAATAAATCAAAAGCATTGATCAAAGAGATTGATGGAATACTTGGTTTAAAATGCAAATCAAAATGAGAATAACTTGAATTAACTGCTGTTTTATGTTATTTTAAATACTATAGAAGTTACGATAAATCTAATTAAAGCGCTATAGCGGTTATCGCTGATGTGGTTGCTTCATGCCTTATCATGATGGTTGATGTTATCGTATTCTATTAATGATTTTATGTAACATTTTGTGTTTTAAATCATTGAATGCAGTGTATTTATGAGGCCGAGGAGACAAATATGAGAAGCAATGAAGATGTTCTCAAACCAATGACATTCGGGGATGTCCTTGATTATTCCTTAGAACTTTACAAAAGAAACTTTAAAAAACTCATGATCATCAATTTGATATTTTACGCTTCCTTTTATATTTTAACCCTATTGCTCAATTATTTGATGGTAGGCAATATCGATCAATTGGATTATTATGATTCCTATTTAGGTGCAGCGTATGGTTTTTACATATTATCCATGGCTGTTTTTTCACTGATCTATGTGTTTACATTTAAAATTGTCGGTGATGCAGCAATGATTCGGATTGTATTTGAGGATTTGGCGTATCAAAGAAAAATAAGCGTTGGCTCAGCCATTAAAGACGCCTTTAAAAAGCTTCCCGGAATGATGGGAAACAAGATCCTTTTTTATTTAATACTACTAGGCGGAGTGATTTTAACCGGGATTGCCTATGCCATTCTCATGCAGATCGGAGTTGTTTTTGCCTATGTATTTAGAGAAGACCTGTTTTTATCCGGATTGCTCGCCCTTATCGGTTTTTTTGTGAGTTTTTTTCTTTCAATGATTTTATTGGGCTACTTTTATATTAAGTTTGGTTTTGGTGTTCACTCGATTATTGTAGAAAACAAGTCTGCAGCAGATGCTATTTCACGAAGTCTTACCCTTACGTCAAAAAACTTTTGGCATTCATTCATGTCCATATTTTTTGGCATTCTCATGATGCTGGTCATTCCTATGATCATGATTACTCAAAGCCTGCAATTTTCCGGAGATCAGGATAGTGTAGTTTTTACCGTGCTCCAGTACCTTTTGTATTTTGGCGGTAATGCGGTCTTATTGATGTTATACCCTTTATTCATAACCCTTATGACGGTTTTATTTACAAACCTTAAAATAAGGAAAGAAGGGTTTGATCTGGAAGTGAAAGTAGATACCCTCCTGGAAGAGAAGGTAGTTCCGGAAGTGAAGAACGAAGTTGAGGTGACGTCAAATGATGAACCCTATACCCCTATGTACTAAATTGCAGTATTTAAAAAAAGTAGTTTTAACTGTTTTTATATTGAGTATTTTTTTGCTGCCTTCCTCCGGATACTGTATAGGAAGCGATACGAAAGATTCAGAGGTTAAAAAGAAAATTGAAAAAATTCTATCTTCCAGTGAATTCAAGGATTCTGAGAAAAGCAAGACACCGCTCGAGAAGCTTGCAGATATGCTTAAAAAGCTTTTTGGCGATAAAGATGAGGGATCGGATTCTGAGAAAGACACGACCAACCTCCCCAATTCAGATGAAAACGGCAATGAAAGATCGTATAACAACTCAGACCGTCAAAGAAATCATAACACGGATGGTTCGGATTCTAACGGAGATAATGGAGCCGACAATAATACAAAGCCGGATAAGAAATCAGAAGGCGATTCTTCGGGTCAATCCTCCTATGAAGAAAAGGGACCCATCATCCAGCAGCAAAATGCGGGTGTGTTCCAAATTATAGGGATATTGATTATTGCTGGGTTTGCTGCTATTTTCCTATTCTTTATCCTTCGAAACCTTCGTTTTTCAAGGGCTGTCCAAATGAAAAAGGACCAGGATGAAATTGCTGAAATGATATTAAAAAATCCTGACGAAATAGAGCAAAAGGCCCTTGAATTCATGAAAAACGGTGATTTTAGGCAGGGGCTGAGGTTTTTATATGTAACCTTGCTCATCAACTTAAACCGGTTCAATCTTATCTCCATTGACAAGTCTAAAACCAACAAACAATATTTGGAGGAACTCTACAGGGGAAACTACTGGGGGTATGACATTGTTAAGGAATTCACCGGTGAGTTCAACCGCTGCTGGTACGGGAACGGCAAAATCGATGGAGAAAAGTTTGGTTTTTGGTATAACCAGTACTCCTTATTGTCAAAGGAGGCAAAAAAATGAAGATAAAAAAGCTGCTTCCCAAAACAATTCTTTTCCTGCTGGTGGGAGTTATAATCATTGCAATCACATTGTTTTTGTATAATCAGAACAGGAATAAGGAATTTCAACCCTATTCTACCTTAAACCCAAAAGGAGACGGGACAAAAGCTTTATACCTCTTGACAAATCAAATGGGATTTAATGCTGGGCGGTATAAAAGGACTGCAAGACTTTTACCCGATAAAGCAACTTTGGTAGTGATAAAACCTTATCACTCTTTATTTCATGATGAAATGGAGAAGAAGTATTTAAAAAAGTGGCTTGAAAAAGGCAACAAAATCGTTCTCATTGATGATGAGGCTTTTGATTATGGCAGCAGCCTTAATAGCTTCGAAGGAGAAGTGGATCAAAGGGATGAAGATTTTACGGTATACACTGTAGGAGAGGGTAAAATTTATGAGTTTACCGACCCGGAGGACTTTACAAACCGTGGTATTCGCAATTCCATGACAGCTGCCAAATTTATAGACGTTTTAGAGGATTTGGGGAACCGGAGGATCTTATTTAACGAGTATTACCACGGTTTAAGCGCCGGTGATATTACGGTTTGGGATCTATTGTCTCAGGCCCAAAAGCTTATGGTCATTCAAGGAATCCTAAGTCTTATTCTGCTTACGTATATTATTTCCAGACGTTTTGGAAAGCCGGTGACGGTTTTTGAGATCATTAAAAGACAAGAGAATGAAAATCTTTTTGCCTTATCCAATGTATATATAAAAGCCCGGGCAAACAGCCTGGCTCTTGAAACCTATTTCAACAACTTTAAGAAGGAAATTACCAAATACCTGGGTTTTACAAATTTGCCTGATGACCAGGAACTTTTAAAAGCAGCATCCGGTAACCGGTTTCTCAATGAATTGCAGTTTAAGGATGTTTATTTAGCCTCCAGAAACTACATTGATAGTGACAATAATGACAGGAAGCTTTTAGTTTACCTTTTGGAGAAGATTGAAGATATTAGAAAGGGGATCAAATAAATGCTTGAAAATGAGGGTGCATTTAACTATGAATTTACAAGGGCAAAAGCAAAAGAAATCATCGATGAGGTTTCCAAAGTTGTTGTAGGACAGTATGAGTTTGTGGAACATCTGGTAATCGCGTTATTTTCAGGCGGACATGTTTTGATTGAGGGTGTTCCCGGCCTTGCTAAAACACTGGCATCCAAGGTGATCGCAAAAACAGTCAAAGCAGACTTTAAAAGAGTGCAGTTTACCCCCGATTTAATGCCTTCAGACATTACCGGAACCAAAGTATATGACGTGAAAGCAGGAACCTTTTACTTTAAAAAAGGGCCCTTATTTACCAATATACTCCTAGCGGATGAAATCAATAGGACACCGCCCAAAACCCAGGCAGCTTTGCTGGAATCCATGGAAGAAAGGGCCATTACCACCGATGGAGAGACACTGGCTTTAGATGAGCTCTTTATGGTGGTTGCAACGCAAAACCCTGTTGAATACGAAGGGACTTACCCCTTGCCCGAAGCACAACTGGACCGTTTTATGCTAAAACTCTTGGTGGAGTACCCCCCACAGCGGTTTGAAAATTCCATCCTGGAGAAATACAACACCGGATTTAACAGCTTGAAGCTGGATCAAATCGATGTTAAAGCCGTTTGTGATTTTAAGGATATAAAAAGATGCAGAGAAGAAATTCAGCAGGTAGAGGTCAATGGGGGAATTATAAACTATATCACCTCTATTGTTGCCGCAACAAGAAATTCACCGAGTTTGATACTGGGAGCAAGTCCAAGAGCCTCCATTGCCCTTTTGCTGACTTCCAAGACATATGCTGCCATGCAGGGAAGAAATTTTGTTACACCTGAGGATGTTAAAGACATGGCTTTACCGGTTTTAAGGCATCGGCTCATATTAAAGCCGGAAGCGGGCATTGACGGAATTAAGAACGATGATGTCATCCGCAATATATTAAGTAAAATAGAAGTACCAAGATAAAATTTGTTGGTGAGGGAGTGCTAAAATGCCGTTTAGCAGGCTTTTTGCATTATTGGTTTTTTTAGGGGTCGTCCCTATCTATATTGCTTCGTTTTTTGGCTGGGCGGTTTATGTTTTCATTATTTACAATGCTTTACTAGCCGCATTATTAATTGTAGATTTCATGATAACACCCGGAGCAAAAGCTTTTGAAGTGACGCGGGTTTGTGATGAAAAGTTTTCGTTGGGCATTGAAAATCATATTCTGATCAAGGTGAGAAACCGAAGTGCTTATAAGGTTCTGTTCTTGGTGAGGGATGACATTCCTCCCTATTTGAAGCTGTGTAGAAATTTCAGTATTATATCTGCAAGGCCTTTTGCCGAGAGTGAAGGCGGATATTCCATCATTCCTGAAAAACGAGGAGAATTCAAATTTGGAAATATCTACTTAAAGTGTAGCGGTGTATTGAAGCTTTGCTCAAAAACACTGGAATATGACCAAAGAAGGTCTTATAAGGTCTATCCCAATTTACGGGATTTAAGAAAATACAGTATTGCCGCAATCAGTAAAAGTCATTTCCTATATGGCACCAAAAAAGCAAAAGGCTATGGAATCGGATCAGAGTTTGAGAGTCTTCGGGAGTATAACGACGGAGACGACTACCGCAAGATCAACTGGATGGCAACAGCCCGTGCTGGAAAGTTTATTGTAAACAATTATGAACCGGAAAAGAACCAGCAAATTTTTATAATGTTGGATTCCAGCCGTGTGATGAACTCTGAAATCAACTATATCAAGAAGCTGGATTACTCCATTAACGCGTCTTTTTTACTAGCGGAAATAGCGACAAAAAAGGGGGATAATACTGGCCTTATTGTGTTTGATAATGAAGTAAGACGGTTTATTAAGCCGGGCAAGGGATCTTCCCATTTTAACCTGATTGCAGAAAATCTTTACAATGTGGAGGAAAACCTGGTTACAGCAGATTATAAGGGTGCACTCATGTACCTGAATAAAAATCAAATGCGAAGAAGTCTTTTGTGTATTTTTACTGAATTATTCAATGTGGAAGAGGCGAGTTTACTGGTTTCATCCCTTAAATCAGTGGCAAAAAACCATGTTCCCCTGATCATTACCATTAAAGACATGCGGCTTTATGAAATCATGAAGGATGACATAAAAAATACCAACGATGTTTTTGTAAAAGCTGCCGCAATGAAGCTCATTCAGGAAAGGGAAAGAATTCAAAAGCTTTTCTTCGATTCCGGGATTGCGTGTCTTGATGTTCCGCCGGATAAACTATCCATTGAGTTGGTAAATAAGTATCTCAACATGAAATCCATGATGCAGATATAGGTAAGCCTTTCTTAGAAATAGCTGGCCGGGAAAAGTTAGCTTTTAAATTCCTTTGCATATTTTATATTGGGGATAATGAGATAAGCGAGAAGGATTAGAAATGTCCCCGATGCAAAAATAATTTTTGAAGTCTCAGCAATTTTCATAGGTGTGAAGAAACCTTCAATCATTCCTGCGATTACAAAGATGGGTACTGTTCCGCAAACAAGTTTGACGGCTGTCTTTCCTCTTAAAATGAGTGCGTCTTTTCTTGAATATTGACCCGGATTGATAAGGGCATAGCCGATCAAAAGGCCTGCTGCACCGCAAACAAAAATTGCGAAAAGCTCAAGGATGCCGTGGGGGAGGATCAAAGACCAGAATTTCAAGTTGAATCCTGCCTTAAATGCCAGAGCACCCAGCCCGCCAAGCATAAAACCATTGTAGATAAGAACTGCAAGGGTGCCAACGCCAAAAGATAATCCTAAAGCAAAAGCGTTAAAGCCTACCCGAATATTATTGGTCAATATGGAACTTGACATAATGGAACTGTCAAAATCGTCAGTGTCTGCCAGGGTATGGTTGAAATCCGTGTTGTCTACCATGGATTTGGGTAAAAAGGCATAGGCGTTGTCTGTAGAGGAAGCTGTATATAAAAAGCTGATGAAGGTCCCAAAAAGAAAGAGCCCTGAGGAAAGTAAAAAACAAAGCAAATTTTTCCTAAGAAGCAGAGGGAAATCCTTATAGAAAAACTTTAAAAGCTTTGAAATACTGGATGTTTGGGTAGTATAAATATAGCTGTGCGCGGAAGCGACCAGCCTGTTTAAATAGATGGTGGTGTTTGAATTACCGTAATTTGTTCTGCTATAGGATAGATGACTGCAAGTGCGGTTGTAATAATTCATGAAATCATTGATCTCGTTCCTATTAAACCTATTAAGCCCCTTGGACTTCAGCTTAGTCAATATTTGCTCCAAAATTCTCCAAACCTCGGAATTATCCTTGATGAACTTATCTTCCTTCATATTGGCCCCCGTTTACTGTGAAATGAAATAGGTATAAGCATATAAAATAATTATATCACGAATTGAATGAGTATAAAGAAATTTTTACTATCAAAATATAAAGAAGACAAAATAATTCTTTTATTTTTTATCACAAAGGAATATAATTTTATTAATATAAACCTTTTAATGCAAATAAAAAAGACTAAAGGCAGGTTAGAAGATGAGAAAACTTCTTAATATTCTCACTCCCGAGAATGTTTTTGTTGAGTATGAGCTTGCGGGAACCGGATCAAGATTTATAGCCGCATTCATTGATTATCTGATCCAGGTTGTACTTTTAATGATTGTAGCATTTGCTATCGGGTTTCAAACAGCTGAAGATATCTATATGTCCTTTTATGGAAACTCATTAATGGCTGCTATCGGCATTATTATCATCTTTTTGATCAATGCGGGGTATTTTATTTTCTTTGAAATGATATTAAACGGCCAATCCCCGGGAAAAAAAGTGGTTAAGCTTAAGGTGATCAAGGAAAATGGAGCACCTATCAATTTCCTGGATTCAATGATCAGAAATATTGTAAGATTGGTGGATATGATGCCAACCATGTACTTAGTGGGAGCACTGGTGATATTATTTACAAAGCAGTATAAAAGAATTGGAGATTTTGCGGCCGGTACGGTTGTTGTTAAGATAAAAACAGCGGAACAGCCGGTGACATTGGACCGTTTGATCGCAAAAGCGGAATACGGACTAACTCACGCGGAAACGGCAAATAAATATCCTGTAACCAATTTTGAGTACAGCATTTTGAAAGAGTTTCTGGAAAGAAAGTATTCATTAGGCGAAAGAAGAGATGTATTTTTATATCATTTAAACAATTATTTCAGGGATAAATTCAAGATTGAACCTTCTACCAATATGAATCCCTATATCTTATTTGAAGAGATCATAAAATCCAACTCGGGAGTTTAGTTAAGTATTTAAGTGAAGCATCTTCGTATTGAACAAGCCATTGAGTTGTTAAAATTTTTGTTTACGTAACTTGACTCTTTAAACTTAAAATGCTACCATATCTTTAGCTCTAAGTAATACCTCATAGAGGAGATGCAGGTAATAAAACCTGTCATGGATTGCTTGGGAAAGATAAATGTATAAGACTAAAAATTACGGATGGTGAAATTATGTTTGTTTCAGAGGCTTTAAAGGTAAATAACAGAAATCATTTGGAAATCGGCGGATGCGATTGTGTTGATTTGGTGGAGCAGTACGGTACTCCATTGTATGTCATGGATGAAGGACTTATTAGGAAAAACTGCCGTACATATAAGAATGCCATGGATAAGTATTACTCCGGAAACGGATTGGTGCTTTTTGCAAGCAAGGCGTTTTGTACGATGGCAATGTGCAAGATTGCAGAACAGGAAGGTTTAGGTCTGGACGTAGTTTCGGGCGGAGAATTATATACTGCCCTTAAAGCAGGCTTCCCAATGGACAAGGTTTATTTCCATGGGAATAATAAGATGATCGAGGAACTGGAACTAGCTATAGACCATAATATTCGAAGAATCGTTGTTGATAACAAGGAAGAACTTCATCATATAAACAAAATTGCATCAGAAAAAGGTAAAATTGTAAACATTTCTTTCAGAATAAAACCGGGTATTGATGCACATACCCATGATTTTGTGCAAACCGGGCAGATTGATTCAAAATTTGGGGTTGCTTTGGAGAATGGAGAAGCATTTGATATTTATGAAACTGCTTCTAAACTCAGTAATGTAAAGGTAGTGGGTGTACACTGCCATATCGGATCACAGATCTTTGACCTGGCGCCCTTTGAGCTTGCTGCAAAAGTAATGATCAGTTTTATTGCAGAAGTAAAGGAAAAGCTGGGAATAGAAATTGAAGAGCTTAATTTGGGAGGCGGCTTCGGTATTAAATATATACCGGAACATGACCCGATCGAATACGATCATTATATAGAATCTGTTTCAAAAGTAGTAAAGGGTTTATGCGAAGATAAAAGAATTAAGCTTCCCTTTATTGTTATGGAACCGGGCCGTTCCATCGTAGCATCCGCGGGGATTACCCTATACAAGATCGGTGCCGTGAAGGATATAAAAGATGTTAGAAAATATGTTTCTGTGGATGGCGGCATGTGTGATAATCCAAGATATGCATTGTACCAATCTCCTTATGATGCGGTTTTGGCCAACAGACCGGACGCAATAAAGAGTGAAAAGGTTACAATTGCCGGGAAGTGCTGCGAATCAGGCGACCTTCTCGCAAAGGATCTCTTGATGCCTGAAATTAAAGTTGGGGATGTTCTGGCCGTATTGGCTACAGGCGCTTACAACTATTCCATGTCCAGCAATTACAACCGGATTCCGAGACCTCCTGTTGTCCTGGTAAAGGATAGTAAGTCAAGGGTTATTGTAAAGCGGGAGGATTTTGACGATATCGTAAGAAACGATATAATTCCGGAGGATCTATAAAAGAATAAAGTAGAAATTACAAAAAGCACGCTAAAACGTGCTTTTTTTTGTAGTATCTGTTATAATGAGAGTACAATTTATACTCGATTTGCATTCAATAATTATAATCAACGCTTAGAAAAATACGTTTTACAATAGGTAATTTTTTAGATATTGTTGAATGAAATAAGTATAATAAAATTTACATAAGGGGTGTAGCAAATTGAAAAAAGGAATTAAGCTGCTGTTCATTTCTCTCGCAGTGAGTTTTATTGCGGGACAAACATCTTTTGCAGAAGAAAACAAATTGCAGCCGGTTGATGCCAGAGTAGAACTCAATACGGCACCGGTTTACTGGAACAACAAACCACTGGACCTGAGCACCATTATTTACAACGGAAGACTATACATACCCATGCGGAACATTTGCTACTATTTTAACAGTGATCTTGTAGTAGATAGCAAAAATAAAGTTGTAAACATAAAGCTTGGAAAAGGCACCAACGAAAAAAACAAAGTAAAGGAAAGTGTAGCCTTAAAGGGTAGCCAAAAGGTAAAGTTATACCCCAACGCTTATCAGTTTAAAGCAGACGGTTATGACGCATATATTGACTCCATTCTTTATGAAAACAGAACCTTTATCCCTGTTCGGTATTTTTCGGAAATATTTAATAAAAAAGTGGAGTGGGATAGTAAGAAGAAGTGTGTGTATATCAGTGACGTAAAGGATACATATATCGGCAGTGTAGGCGATGCGAAAATTACTCAAAGGGAGTTTGAATACCATTACAATCTTACGTTAAAGCAGGTGTCTTCACAGACTCCGGATGGAAAGGTTAGTGACGAAGAAAAGGACAAATTGAAGCAAAAGGTTTTCGACGATATTGTCACTATGAAGATCATGGATAAAAAGGCTGCAGAAAATAAAATCGTTATTGATGAAAAGGGTATGGATGAAATAAATCAAAGACTGCAAAGTGTTGTCACCGCAAACAATGGAATTGGAGAAGTTAGAAAATATCTTGGAGAAACAGGGGCATACTTTAATGAGTTTGTAGAATTTAGCAAGCAAGCTTATATCTATTATCAATTGTCAACTAAGCTTACGCAAAGCCTTACTCCCGGTGAGGAGGATTACAAAGCATTTTATGAGAAAAACAAGTCAAATTTTGTTGAACCCGAGCAAGTCCGGGCAAAACATATATTAATTGCAACCATGGATACCAATACCCGTGAAAGGTATTCTGAGGAGAAAAAGGCGGAAGCCAAAAAGAAAGCTGAAGAAATTTTGGCAAAAGTGAAAGAGGGAGGAGATTTTGACAAACTTGTAAGTGAGTTTGGAGAGGATCCCGGCATGAAATCAAATCCTGAAGGATATAAATTTACCAGAAACGATCCATTTATTGAAGAATTTAAGAATGCGGCTTTTGCCTTAAAAGTTGGAGAAGTGAGCGGCATTGTAGAAACAGAATATGGTTACCATATTTTAAAGCTGGAAGAGAAAATTCCGGAAAAACAGCTTCAATTGGATGATGTTAAAGCCCAGATTAAATCTACAGTAGAAATGCAAATAAAAGAAGATTATATGGCCAATTTGATGAAAAAGTGGAAGGCCGAAATTAAAATTGTGAACAATGTGAAATAGTATTCTTAGAAACACTTTTAGGTGATAAAATGAACATCGATGTTATTAATTTGAAACAAAAAGCAAGCCTTGTGAAAGATTTACATCAGTATAAGCTGATCGCTCAAATGAACAATTACAATTTTACCCTTATAAAAGCTAAAAGAGTAATGGGATGGCACAGCCATCCCGAAACCGATGAGGTTTTTATTGTTGTAGAAGGCAAAATGAAAATAGAGCTGAGGGATAAAATGTTGGAATTGGCTGAAGGAGAAATGGTAGTCATTCCCAAAGGAATCGAGCATAGACCTGTATGTGAAGAAGAGGTATGCTGTCTTCTCATTGAACCTTCCGGTACGTTAAATACAGATAATACAGGTGGAGCAATACAATCTGAAATTGAATGGATTTAAAAAGGGGACCTGCTAGGGTCCCTTTTTTAAATTATTCCCAGTAATGTATAAATGGTATTGTAAATACTTATATAAAGCGGCCTGATTACCTTTGAGAAAAACCCAGTGAGAATAAAAATGATTAAAATAACGAAGCCATATCTGTAAAGGAAATTAATTATATTGTAATTTTTAAAAGATATTATGTTTGACAATACATGGAATCCGTCTAAAGGAGGAATAGGAATAAGATTAAATACAAAAAGAATAACATTTATCCAAATCACTCTATCAAAAACTAATATTAAATTATTACCTACAGAATTAGTTGAGTCAAAAATGTTTGCTGCCAATATTATTTTAAGTAAAATACCAAATAATATAGCTATTAACAAGTTGGATACGGGACCAGCGAGGGAAACGAGTGTACTGTCTCTTTTAGGGTTTCTAAAATTTCTAGGGTTTGTTTCTACCGGTTTAGCCCAACCGAATCCGGCAAATAAAATTAAAATAAGACCAACAGGGTCAATATGTTCTTTGGGGGACAGAGTGAGTTTTCCTTGATTTCTTGGTGTTGGGTCTCCCAATCGGTCTGCTACAATGGCATGGGAAAACTCATGTACTGAAAAACCTAGGATAACTCCGGGAACTGTTAATAGTATGGTAGTCAGATCTAGATCAAACATGCTATGCTCCTTTTCATAATCGATTTCCTAAATTTTATCATGTTGCAATAATTATTGTCCAGCTAAATCAATTTAAAACTTTAATTTCTATTGTAAAACCAATCATGGTTATGCTAACATAATATTGACAATGGATTAGGAGAGTGAACCAAGTTGAAAAAGGGAATTATATTAAGTGGAATGAGACCAACCGGCGCAATGCATCTGGGGAATTATTTCGGTGCTTTGGAAAACTGGATTAAGCTGCAGGATGAATATGAATGCTATTTTTTTGTTGCCGATTGGCATGCGTTAACAACCGGATATGAAGATACTTCTAATATAAAAGAAAACATAAATGACCTTGTAATCGATTGGCTTAGCAGCGGGCTTAGCCCTGAAAAGTGCACAATGTTCCTACAATCAAGCATTAAGGAACATGCAGAGCTTCATTTGCTTTTCTCCATGTCCACTCCGCTGGCATGGCTCACGCGCTGCCCCACGTATAAGGACCAGCTGTCACAAATGAAGGATAAAAATATTACCACATACGGATTTCTCGGCTACCCATGCTTGCAGGCTGCAGATATCCTTGTCTACAAGGCAAATTTTGTTCCTGTCGGAGAGGACCAGCTGCCGCACCTTGAATTGACACGGGAAATCGCCAGAAGGTTTAACTTCCTTTTTAGTGAAGTTTTCCCTGAGCCACAGCCTAAGCTTACAAAGTCAAAGGTTCTACCCGGGCTGGATGGAAGAAAAATGAGCAAGAGCTATGGAAATACCATTGCACTATCCGATAGCCCTGATACGATAAGAAAGAAAGTCAGTACCATGATAACCGACCCAGCAAGAATCAGAAAGGACGATCCCGGACACCCGGATGTATGTACGGTGTTCTCTTTCCATAAGGTATTTAATGAAGGGGAAGTTACGGATATTGAGGAACAGTGCAAAGGCGGGAAAATCGGTTGTGTACAGTGTAAACGCAACTTAGCGGAAAAAATGGTCAATTATATGACACCGATTTACGAACGTCGTCAGGCACTTTTGCAAAAGCCGGAAATGATCCGGGAAATTATCGAAGCCGGTAATGAAAATGCGAGAAAAAGGGCACAGAAAACCATGGAAGAAGTTAGAAGCGCAATGAAAATAGATTGGTGATTTTAAATGGAGAGCGCATTAACGAAAGCGTGTAAAATTAAAATTCAAAACTTTGAGGGGCCTTTTGATTTATTATTTCATCTGATTGAAAAGAATCAGATGAAAATTTACGATATTCCAATTGATGACATAACCGATCAATACATGGATTACCTCTATGCCATGCAAGAGCTGGATTTGGAAATTGCCAGCGAATTTCTTGTGCTTGCAGCTACGCTGCTTCACATAAAGTCCAGAATGCTTTTGCCGGATAAAAAGGAAAAGCAGGATGAGGAAATAGACCCCAGAGAAGAATTGGTTATGAAATTAATAGAGTACAAGAAGTTTAAAGAATTTGCCCATACCTTGCGGGAAAATGAGAAGATGTGGGACAAGCTTTATTATAAACTTCCCGAGGTAATGGACTTTAAGTGGGAAGAGGAGATTCTGGATTTGAATCCATATGAACTCAGGCGGGTTTATATGGATATGCTTGAAAGAAACCGGAGAAAAATGAATGATACGACCACTAAAATGGCTAAAATCATTCAACATGAAAAAATATCTTTAAAGAGTAAGATGAAGGAAGTAATCCGGTCCTTAATGAGCAAGGTTTTTGTGAGATTTACAGACTTGTTTTCTATCCGAACAAAGACCAAATTGGAGGTTGTTACCGGTTTTTTAGCCATCCTTGAACTGGCAAAGCTAAAAAGGATCCGGGTGGAACAGCAAAGACAATTTTCAGATATTATCATCCACCGTAACGATAATTATCTTGATGAATTCGACGATGAAAAGGTTGTCGGTGAAGACTAAATCATAAGACCCATTCATTATATAAAAAGTGGGGTTTTATATGGAGATTAAGGATATGGAAGCAATAATTGAAGGTTTGCTTTTTGCATCAGGCGATCGGCTTCCTTTGGAGAAGATTGCAGAGATTTTGGAAGTGGATAAAAAAGCTGTAAAGCTTGTGCTCAATAATATGATTTTAAATTATAAAAATTCCAAAAGGGGCATTATGATCCGGGAGATCAACCAGTCTTACCAGCTGTGTACCCGGTTTGAGCATCATGAATATATTAAAAGGCTTTTTGAACCAAGACAAAAACAGGGATTATCCCAGGCAGCCTTTGAAACATTAGCCATTGTAGCCTATAATCAACCTATTACCAGGGCTAAGATAGAGGCAATCCGGGGAGTAAACTCCGACAGCGCGGTTACAAGGCTCTTAGACCGGAATCTTATTCGTGAAGCCGGGAGAATGGATGCACCCGGAAAACCCATGTTATACGAAACGACCGACGAATTTTTAAAATCCTTTGGTTTTAGGTCTGTAGGCGATCTACCCCGGTTGGAAATGAATGAAATTCCCACTGTTGTTATGGATGTACCCATCGATTAAAAAAATTGTAAAACAGGTGTATTTTATTAGCAAAAAGGTAAAAATAGCTAAATGAGGTGTAATAATGCTTTATTTAGTTATTTTTATTTTTTTAGCAATTTTTATTGCAGTGTTACCATTTCTAAAGATAAAGATAATCGTAGATTATGAAAGAGTAGGAAGGGATGATCAGTTCCTCTTATCCTTTATTATATTTGGGCTGCGTATTTATAAATTATCCCTTCCTTTTGCGGATATCGGTAAGGAAGGAATAAAGTACAGACGGGTTAAAAAGGGAATCAAAGGGGATACTAAAAAGGAATCCTTGAGCTTAAAGGAAATGTATGAACATGGTGTCCGATTTAAGGAATTTTATCAAAATCATAAAAAGATGATAAAAAAGGCAAAAGATTACCTGAAAAAGAGAATCATTATTCAAAATTTAAAGATAGAAATTATTTTCGGGGCTGGTGATGCTTATTATACAGGAATTTCAGGAGGAGCTCTTTGGGCACTTGGCGGTACGGTTTTATCCTATATATGCAACCAATTTAAACTGTTAGACAAAAGTCTTAATGTTGTAACCGATTTTAATAAAAAAAGGCTTGATATCGATTTTAACTGCATATTTAAAATCAAATTTGTCCATATTATAGTTATAGGATTCAAGTTACTTATAAATTATCTGAAGCGGAGGTTTTTACATGGCGTCACATCCAATCGAAGGTCTAATGACAACGGCGATGCAGAGTATAAAAGATATGGTCGATGTAAATACCATTGTCGGTGATGCGGTCCAGGCACCGGATGGTACTGTGATCATCCCTATCTCAAGAGTATCCTTCGGGTTTGCAGCAGGAGGGGGAGAATACTCCAAGTGCTGCATTGCAGAGGATGGGGAAGGTGAAGAGGAAATAGGCAAGGGAGGAAAGTTCCCTTTTGCAGGAGGTAGCGGTGCAGGGGTAAGCATTCAACCGGTTGGATTTATGGTTGTTGGCCAAAACCAGATTAAACTGCTTCCGGTTAATACGAATTCATCGGTAGATAAAATTCTTGATATGGTACCTGATCTTATTGAAAAAGCGAATGATACGATCAAGAATAAAATATTAATAAAAAAGGAAACCAAAACGGTTACAGGAAAACCTTTAGAGATATAGTACTCTGTCTAATATTTTATACTAAATTGAATTCAATTTAGTACTTGTTATTTTTGCTGTAAACCCTCAGGCAGGCATCCAATGCTTTTGGGTGCCTCAGAAAGCCTAAAGTGTTCAATTTTTCTAAGGTCTCCTAAAGGATTATGAAAGGGTTTGATTTAAGCATATAGGTTTAATCCTCCTATGTTTCTAAAGTAGAGTATGGTATAATTCTTTTGAAATTTTATTGGAGGAAGGTTTTACTATGGTGGAGGTAAGGCTTCAAAAATACCTTGCAGAGTGTGGGGTGGCTTCCAGAAGAAAATCGGAAGAGCTTATAAAAAGTGGACAGGTTGCGATAAACGGTAAGGTTGTAACAGAGCTTGGAACCAAAGTGTCAGAAAAAGATGAGGTTACTGTGGAAGGAAGGCTGGTTTCACAGACCGAACAAAAGGTTTATGTTTTATTAAACAAACCCACAGGTTATGTAACAACTGTTAAGGATCAATTTGGCCGTGCAAGTGTGGTTGATTTGATAAAGGAAATCAGGGAAAGAGTTTACCCGGTAGGGAGATTGGATTATGACACTTCCGGACTTTTAATCCTCACGAATGATGGGGAACTTACATATCATTTGACTCATCCCAAACATGAAATTGAAAAGGTATACAATGCTTTTATTGAAGGTGTTCCAACCGAAGAAGAAATAAAACGGTTCCAGGAAGGACTTAAGATAGAGGATTATATAACTTCCCCAGCCAAATTTCGGATCATTAAGAAGGAAAACCGCAATACTTGGGTAGAAATCGTAATTCATGAGGGGAAGAATAGACAAGTTAGAAAAATGTGTGAAGCGATCGGACACAAAGTAATCGCTTTAAAAAGGATTGCAATCGGAAGTATAATATTGGGGAATCTGGAAGAAGGTAAGTGGAGATATATGAGGAATGAGGAATTGGATGCATTAAAAAATTTTAGCATAGAGCTTAGCAATTAGAAATCTAATTTATTTACCTTTTGCACCAGTGTTAAAACTGAATATCTCTTCCACACGATGATTGATCTTAGTGTTGGTTATCTACAAAAAAATGCAGCCGGTAAAGGCTGCATTAAATTTTAGAGCGGATCATTCATTGAGTTTTACAATATAAAGTTTGACTACAAGTGCAAGTGATAGTTTACATTCATGCACTTGTATGGTTTAGGATATACAAGTTGTTTCTATTTCTATAAAAGAATTGAGTTATATACTCGAAGGGGACTATTTTTTCTTAGCATGGGTTTTATAACTTGCACAAAGTGTTTCATCATAAGGAGCTCCACTATCTGACTTTGCTGCAGCACTTACCTGTATAGTATCAAGCTTGCATAAATTGTCATCCCCTGCATTATATATACAGCTGCCTACCGAACATAAAATTCTTTGACAATCTGCCATAGATAAACCTCCTCAAAACGATTTTTTTGTACGGATATAGTTTATGTACTTTTGAAATGGATTATAAATGAGATTTATGGCAGGTATATAGACACAACAAATTTGCTTTGACAAACAGGGTTTTCCTGGATAAAATAGTTATTGTGCTAAATTTATCAAAAAATCTGCCAAAGTGCGGAAATAAGCCATTATAAATGGATTCCATAAAGTGAATCATACATAAAGGAGTGCAAATGAAAATGGAACTTTGGTATACGGAAATTCAAACACCTGAATTGGAACAATATGCAAAAAAAGACTTATCATACCGAAATAACGGAATTTCAGGAAATGGCACTCATTGAGACGGAGCAGTTCGGAAGAATGCTTATGATCCCATAGAAACGGATATTTCCAAAATACCGGTGGATTTTGATACAAAGTACTATTGCAGGAACTCCATAAGTCCGTATTTGCACTTCCTAAATTTGTGGCTGAGTTAGAAAAATAAACAAGAGAAAGGAATAGAAAAGATGAAGAAAACATTGTTATTTAAAATTATTTTGGGGAGTCTCATTCTACTTTTAGCAATCCCCGGCACAACGATTGCTGCTGCCAGTAAAAAAGTAGACGAGAACAGAAAAGATGTAATTAGGGTCGTAACCTATTGGAACGGCTCCGATCCCTTCACAGGAGTTTTTCAGAAAGGGATAAAAGGGTTTAAGGAAAAAAATCCTGGTGTCCAGGTTATTGATAACTCAGTTACTGCAATCAATGATGCTTTCAGAACAAAAATTAACACAGATTTTGCAGCGGGGAACGAACCGGATGTTTGTTATGCTTTTACCGGAGCAGATGCAAACCAGCTTTATAAGTCAGGTAAGCTCCTTACATGGGAAGAAGAGTTAAAAAAAGACCCTCAATGGGCAAGTAATTTTATAAAACCAGCCTTTGAACATAACCGTTACCAGGATGGCAAGCTATATGCACTTCCCTATATAGGGTATTCCGAGGGAATGTACTTTAATAAGGACTTGTTTAAAAAACATAAGGTAAAAGTCCCAACCAACTGGAATGAACTGCTTTTGGCGGTAAAAACCTTTAAATCAAAAGGAATTGTGCCTATTTCCGTTTCATTTTCAGAAGAGCCCCATTACCTGATAGAAACTTTTATTCTATCATTAGGCGGAAAAAAAGGACATGAGAAACCCTTTGATCCTTCATGGGCGCCTGCTTTAAACTATATCAAACAACTTTATGAAAAGGGTGCCTTTCAAAAGAATGTTCTTACAATAAAAAGTGCGGACGCAAACGATCTATTTTTCAATGAAAAAGCAGCTATGATGATAAACGGATCATGGCTTCAAGGAGCATTTTCCTCATTCGGGATGGAATATAAAATAGGGGTTATGCCTGTACCTATGCTCACCAATGGAAAAGCGGATCCTACCGATATTATTGGAGGCTTTGGAAGCGGATGGTATGTGAGCAAACCTAAAAATATAAAGAAAAACGGACTGCCTGTCAAGTTCGTAAAGTATATGACAACTCAGAATATGATGAAGCAATTTGTTGATATCGGAGGTTTGCCTGCGATTAAGGTTAACACATCCTATTATCCGCCATTAAAAAAAGCAGGCATTGACATGCAAGTGAAAGCAAAAAATATATGCAACCCTGCGGATAACTTTATAAGACCAGTAGCCTTCAAAAAAATATGGAAGAGCCTACCTTATATTGTCACAGGCAAAATGACAGCAGAACAGGTAATTAAAGAAGCGAAGGCTTTGAACTACTAGTAAAATAGAGATTGAAAGGAATAGAAAAAATGAAGAAAACATTGTTGTTTAAAATTCTTTTAGGGAGTCTTATCATCCTCTTCGTCGTTCCTCATTCAGTGGGGGCGGCAGTGATCGGGGAATGGGTCAAGGCATTGGTCGCAAAAGACTACACAATCCTTTGGGATGGAGAGGAATATATTCCCGAGAACCCGGATGGAAGCAGGGTTTATCCCATTGTTTATAATGGCCGTACATATTTACCCCTTCGAAATATTGCCGAAAAAACAGGGCTGGATGTGAATTGGGATTCATCCACCAAGACTATTGAAATAGGTGGAGCCCAACTTCAGCCCAAATCCATGGATAAAAACACAATAACCGCATTAACCTATATGACCGGAAGTGATTCTTTCACACAGGAATGGAGAAGTGCCATCGAAGGTTTTAAAAAGAAAAATCCCGGTGTGAAGGTAATTGATGAATCAGTACCGGCGCCAAATGATGTATTTAGAACAAAAATTGAAACTGATTTTGCTGCCGGCAATGAGCCGGATGTTGCTTTTGGTTTTACAGGCTGGGAAGCCAAGCCTTTGGTGGATTCAGGCAATCTATTTACTTGGGATGAGGAAATTAAAAAGGATACGGCATGGTCTCAACACTTTTATAAAACCGCTTTAGAGGCAGTAAAATATCCATATGCTGAACAATATACGCTTCCTTTTTTAGGCTATTGTGAGGGTGTTTATTATAACAAGGAACTCTTTCAAAAGTTTAATGTAAAATTACCGAAGAATTGGAATGAACTCTTGCAAGCTGTTGAAATCTTCAAAAAAAATGGAATCACCCCTATTTCGGTTTCTTTCTATGAAGAGCCCCATTATTTAATTGAAACATTTATTTTATCCCTAGGTGGAAGGGAAGGACATGCAAATCCATTTGATTCATCCTGGGCACCTGCGCTTAATTATATAAAGGAATTGTATGAAAAAGGGGCATTCCCTAAGGATGCACTTACCATTAAATCAATTGCTGCAAACCAGCTTTTCATCGATCAAAAAGCAGCGATGCTTTTTCAAGGCTCCTGGCAAAATGGCGCATTTGAAGGTTATAATGATGAGGATGTAAATATAAGTGATAAGGTAGGGATCATGCCTGCACCGCTCCTTCCTAACGGGAAAGCGGATCCTACCGATATCATTGCAGGTTTTGGGAGCGGATGGTTTGTCAGCAAGCCTAAGAATGAGGCTAAGGATGGTCTGCCGGTTAGGTTTGTAAAGTATCTTACAACACCGGAGATTATGAAAAAATTTGTTACTATTGGAGGTATCCCAGCAATTAAGTGCGATATACCGGAAGTTTCAGCATCGAGAAAAAGTATTATCGAAATGGTAATGAATGCGAATAGTATTAATATTCCTAGTGATAACATGATAGAGTCTCAAGCTTTCAAAAAAATATGGAAGAGCCTACCTTATATTGTCACAGGCAAAACTACAGCAGAACAGGTAATTAAGGAAGCAAAGGCTTTGAACTACTAGTACAATAGAGATTGAAAGGGAAAAGGATAATGAAAAAGAAATCGTTATTATTTAAAATTCTTTTAGGAAGTCTTATCATCCTCTTCGTCGTTCCTCATTCAGTGGGGGCGGCAGTGATCGGGGAATGGGTCAAGGCATTGGTCGCAAAAGACTACACAATCCTTTGGGATGGAGAGGAATATATTCCGGAGAACCCGGATGGGAGCCCGGTTTATCCCATTGTTTATAACGGCCGTACCTATTTACCCCTTCGGAATATTGCCGAAAAAACAGGGCTGGATGTAAATTGGGATTCATCTACCAATACAATCGAAATCGGCAAGAAGAAAGAAGACGAAAACAAAAAGGATGCTATAAGAGTTGTAACTTACATGACTGGAGCCGATGCCTTTACAGGAGCTTATAAAACAGGTATTGAAGGTTTTGAACAAAAAAATCCCGGTGTGAATGTGATTGATGATTCGGTTCCTGCACCCAATGATATGTTTAAAACAAAAATCAATACGGATTTTGCAGCAGGGAATGAGCCGGATGTATGCTTTGCCTTTACAGGGGTGGATGCAAATCCGCTTTTTGAATCCGGAAAGCTTCTTTCCTGGGACGAGGAAATAAAAAAAGACCCTGACTGGTCAAACAATTTTTACAAGCCTTCCTTTGAAACTACTAGATGGTGGGATGGTAAGATTTATGCACTGCCCTATATTGGTTATTTTGAAGGAGTGTATTATAACAAAGATTTATTTAAAAAACACAATGTGAAGGTTCCAACCAATTGGAACGAACTCCATACTGCGGTAAATACCTTTAAATCCAAAGGAATTGTACCCATTTCAGTGTCATTTGCAGAAGAGCCTCATTACTTAATAGAAACCTTCATTCTTTCATTAGGTGGAAAGGAAGGTCATGAGAAACCCTTTGATGCTTCATGGGCACCTGCGTTAAATTACATAAAACTGCTTTATGAAAAGGGCGCATTTTCAAAGGACGCGCTTACAATAAAAGCTGCAGCGGCAAACCAATTGTTTTTTGATGAAAAAGCAGCGATGATGATTAATGGATCCTGGTTTCAAGGTGGTCTTAGGGAGTCTATGCAGAATAAAGTAGGGATTATGCCACTTCCTATGCTGCCCAACGGAAAAGCAGACCCCACCGATATTATTGCGGGCTTTGGAAGCGGCTGGTACGTAAGCGAGCCTAAAAACACAAAGAAAGACGGGATCCCGGTGAAATTTGTAAAACATATGACAACGCCGGATATGATGCAGCTATTTATTGATGTTGGTGGGGTGCCGGCAATCAAGTGCGAGACATCACAATATTTATCTACCAGAAAAGAGGGGATAGCTATGCATGAAAAAGCGAAAAATGCATGTGTACCTGTAGATACTTATATAAAACCCCAGGCATTTAAAAAGATATGGAAAGGCTTATCCTATATCGTCACAGGTAAAACAACAGCAGAACAGATACTTAAAGAAGCAAAGGCTTTAAATGAGGATTAATTATTAATAGCAAAAAGAGAACCCTTTGCAGCCTGAATGAACAGAGCAGAGGGTTCTCTTTTTACCAGTTTACTAATTGACTGAAAGTAAGGTGTTTAGGTCATAGGGAAAATAATCAAACAAATACTTGCCCCTTACATTGCCGGAATTTAGTGTGAGGACCCCAATCTGCTGAGAGTTGTTTACTTCCTTTATCTCTTCAATAGAGAATCCACTGTTTTTTATAATCATTCCATTTCCGGTCCAGTCAGATGCTGCAAGATGCAGACCTTCATTTGTTCTGACTTTCCACAGGATTTTTAAGTAGTCAATATTCCAGAAATAATTGAGACCCAACATATTGTTTGTTTCCATTTCCATTCCTGCAGTAGAGGATACCAACACTAGGTCTGTACCTGCTTTAGCGAGGCTGGTTACTGCCTCTGGAAACAGTGCATCATGTCCTGTTAGTATTCCAATCCTTGATCCAAGTAAATCCAGGATCAAAGGAGACCTACCGCTGCCTTTGGTACATAATCCGTCATGTAATTGCTGTACTAACTCAGGCTGCTTCCCGGGTTTTATTAAAAGCAAAGACTGATGGAAGCCCTTATCCGAAAGCTCATTGACGGTTGTAACAAAAAGCGAAATTTCATTTGTATCGACAAAATGCTGCAAGTCAGCCAAGTGAGAAGCATTACTCCAATTTGGATTTTTGGATATAACAGGCTCTTGAGTGATACCCAAGCCTGGAGCCACAACAACATCGGCAGCTGCATTTTGACTTGCCCACAGATTTTTTATGGTTTCAATATTTTTTTTGGAATATAAGGAAGGTTTATATGCTAAACTCGCCACTTTAATATCACCAGGGGTTGGAAGTCCGGGTACAGGTTGATAACCATGGTCCCTGCGGTAATATTCATTGGCAAGTGCTCCGTAAGAACCCGGTGAACGTTCCATTACGGAATAGTTAAGATTTACAGTTGAACCGATCCTGTATTTAGGTACCTTGGTTGTCTGATACAGTATTTTATCCTTTGGTTCGGAACTGTCTACCGCCCTGTAAATTTGAAGAATTTTCCCATCCGGATCAGCAGCTACCGAAGGTGCATCATTCATATCACAGATAAATCCGTAGGTAGGATGTACCTCATACCCCCAACGGTTGGCTACCAAAAACCAAACTCCGTTTTCCTTCGCCCGCATTTGCCAAGTTTGTTCCTGATCATAGCGTCCCCACCAGTTTGCCGGTGTCAAAATGATGTCGGCTCCCTTTAAAGTAAGCATACGTGATATGTCCGGAAGGTAGGAATCGGCACAAATCAATACACCTAAATCACCATAAGGGGTTTCTACAACATCATATGGCAGATTACCGCTGTCGTGCCAGAGGGGTAGTGTACGCTTGTCCTGTGTTTTAATAAATCCATCCGGTCCAAATATGGCCGCAGAGTTATATGCCTTGTTATCCGAAGTCGTTTCAGCGAAGGCTACTACAACATATCCATTATGCTCTATGGCAAGATCCCTTATCGCATTGAGCTCATTAAAAGGCTTTGTAAAGCCCATTCCATCAAAGACTTGCTGTCTTGTGACACAATAGCCGGTGGTTGACAGCTCCGGCGTCACTACAATGTTGGCTCCGTTGTCAAATGCCTCATGTATTAACTTTTCAAGTGCAGTCAAATTTCCATTTACATCGCCAAGTGTAGGATTGAAATGAAGTAAAGCAATTTTTCCTTCAGCATAAAATTCACTGTCATTTAATGTGAGTCCAAAAACTGTGGAATTTAAGGGAATCAACAAAACCAATAGTAATACAATAAAACTCGATAACCTTTTGATTTTTTTCAAAACCATCCCTCCCAATAGTAGTATTTGTTTTGATCACTTTTTCATAACTGTTCATTCATTACTTTAATGATAATTATGAACAGTAATATACATAATTTTACATTACCATATATAAAAAGGCAAGTCCTATATAATTTATAAAAAATATGTAAATATTGTGTTAAAAATTGTAAATAATGGCACATTAAGCAGGCCATGAAAAGCCCTTTGATCCATCCTGGACAACTGCACTTAATTTATATTAAGGATCTTTATGAAAAGAGGGCATTTACCAAAGACGCACTAATGATTCGAAGTGCAGCCGCAACCCAGCTTTTTGTGGATGGGAAGGCAGCAATGCATATCGGCGGTTCTTGGTTATTAGGTCATTTTAATGGCTACGGAAGTACATTTGTGGATGTATCATCCAAAGTAGCTGCAGCTCCTGTGCCAATGCTTCCAAACGGGAAGAATGCAAAGCATATCAGTGTACCGGCAGATAATTTAATATCTCATGAATCTTTCGTTCAAATATGGAAAAACCTACCCTATATTGTGACTGGCAAAAAAACAGCCACTGAAATTATTGAAAAAACAAAACAGCTTAACAAAAATGTTCGATAATCTGGGATTTAAAAAAAATATTTAACCTAAGGGAGGGCTTTATGATAGCCCTCTCTTTCATTATATGTTAAAATGATTTGTGCATAAAAGGATTTAAAATCAGGAGGTAATTATGGGTTTAAAGGATGGATCATCGACACTCATTACTAAATTTATGGCAAGTTGTCAAAACTATGAGGAAGCGCAGGTAGTTATGGTTGGAGTACCCATGGATTTTACCTGCAGCTTTCGACCGGGAACCAGATTCGGTCCCCAAAAAATAAGAGAAGTTTCAATTGGAATAGAGGAATACAGCATTTATATGGATAAAGACCTGTTGGATTACCATTTTTATGACTGTGGCGATTTGGACATGCCTTTTGGAAATGTAGAAAAGAGTATGGAAATCATTGGCAATTCGGCGGCAGAAATTATCGCAGATGGAAAATTTCCTTTATTTGTCGGAGGGGAGCATTTAATTAGTGTTCCTGTAATCCGGGAAGTTTATAAAAAGTATGGGGATGAACTTGTAGTGATCCATTTTGATGCACATGCAGACCTTAGAGAAGGGTATATCGGATGTGAAAATTCCCATGCATCTGCGGTAAGAAGGCTTACGGATTTTATGCCGGGGAGAAATATCTACCAGTTTGGAATACGATCGGGAACCAAAGATGAGTTTGAATTTGCAAAAGCCAATACAAATATGTATCCTTTTGAAGTAATAGAGCCATTAAAGGATGTCGTGAAAAAAATCGGAGGGAAGCCGGTATACTTTACATTAGATATCGATGTAGTAGATCCTGCGTATGCAAACGGTACCGGTACGCCAGAGCCCGGAGGCATCAACTCCAGGGAATTACTGGAGTGTCTAAGGCTCATGCGTTCTTTAAATATCGTAGGGTTTGATCTTGTTGAGGTTTCGCCTCCTTATGATGCATCGGATCGGACTGCACTTTTAGCTGCAAAGGTCATAAGGGACATTATTTTGATGGTAGGGAAAAAATAAAAAAATTATGGTGATAGGAATGTGTGTAATAAAAAATTCTCTGGGGCAGTCCCAGGAAATGGTGAAAAGCATTGTAAAAGAAGGAGATACGGTCATTGATGCTACTGCAGGAAACGGTCATGACACGGTATTTCTGGCAAGATTGGTAGGAGAAGGCGGAAAGGTGTATTCCTTCGATATTCAGGAAAGAGCTATTCAAAATACTAAAAAAAAGCTTGAAGAACATCAGCTTGAAAAACGTGTGGTATTGATTCGTGACGGACACCAAAATATGGACCGTTATGCAGCGGGAAATATTCGGGCTGTCATGTTTAATTTGGGTTACTTGCCGGGAGGGGACCATACCATCGGTACCCGTTGGGAAACTACCCTAGAAGCCGTCAAAAAAGCCATGGATCTTATTATGGTGAACGGAATTGTTTCCATCGTGATATACTATGGAGGGGACAGCGGGTTTGAGGAGAAGGAACATGTAATGGAGTTTTTAAAAGGAATTGATTGTAGAAAGTATACGGTCATGAAAACAGATTTTATAAACCAAATTAATTGTCCGCCCATATTTGTAGGCATAGAAAAATTCAAATAAAAATTAACCGCAAATTGGGCATGTTTTCACTTTTACAACCACCATAAAATATGTAAAAGCTCTTTTAAAAGAGCTTTTACATATTTTATAAGTCAACTGTTTTGTTGAATAAGGGAATACTTCTTATATACCTTCGGCTGCCATCATTACAAACACCGTAAAAAAAATCACAATGATAGAGATTACATACACTGTATATTTTACCCGCTTAAAAATTTTTAGTTCCCGTGCAATTTGCTTTTTTTGATAGGTAAGGTATTCAATTAATTCATTTAAAACAAGGCTGTTTTCATTGTCGATGGATTGTACACCAATACCATATTTAAATCCATCTTTTAATTGTTGTTTTCGAAGGATCCTGCCTAGAAAATTTAAGACTTTATTATTTGTATATAAAATTTCAATATGAACACTTTCCTTTTCATTAAAAGACGCGTTTGAGGTAATGAGTGTTCCACCCAGGCTTATATCCAAGAGCACTGCAGGTTCAGGCGTTTTACCGGATGCCTTGATGGTAGCCGGATACCTTACATGAAACCTTTCATTATTTCTTAGGTTAAAGAACTTCTTAATTTCATCCATTTTAATAATAACAGCTTGCTTTCTTATAGAAAGAACCTTTTTAGTTACATGGCCTGAGAAGAGAAATTCATTTCCATCGTTGAGGGATTTAATAATCACTTTATTTCCTTCCTTGAAAAACTCCTTCATATGATGGGCAGAAAGAAAAACTTCAACCACTTTTTTTTCCATATTAATATATGAGATAATTCCGTGATACCATTCACTTTTACCAACAACAGAAATTTTGCAAAAAATCTCCTTTTTGTTCTTATGAAATGAATTACTTTCCAAGAATATCACCTTCTATATCATTTTAAAAAGCGTATGGAGAATAAATAAGATATGCTTAATACCATTATATATGATTCATGTTTTATTATCAATCTTTTGAGAAACTTGACAAAATATATTGATGGCTCGTTAAATCAAGTAAAATCATAAAACTATTTTAATTGCACGCAATATTATATTATAATAAAGCGTACTGAAAATTTACAATTCAAAGATTTACGGGGGATTTATGAATTCTTTAGAAAACCTATCGTCTCAAGGAAAAACCTATAAAATATCCTTTGGGTGGAAACTACTTATTCTAATTTTGGTGTTACCGCCAACATCTGCATTCATATATTTAGGGATAATACCTTTCACCACTCCACATAAAAACATTTATAGTATAGTATTTTTCCTTTTTATTTCGGTTTCCTTAACTGCCGTAATTATCATCGGTGTAATTTATACGTTTATTTACAGAATAACAATATTTGATCATTCCATCGTACAAAGGAACCTACTTTCTGAAGTAAAAATAGACTTTTCAGAAATCATTGGCTTTAGGGTAATACCCAACAGAGGAATCATATTATATACAAATAGTAAAAAGAGGAAAATTGAATTAAGCATTTATATGGAAAAAAAGGACGAAATCATAGATTGGGTCTCAGAAAATTTTAAAAGTTTTGATGATGAAGAAATTCAAGAGGACGCTATTGATATAATTAAAGATGCAAAAAATGATGATGAGCAGGAAGAAATTATCAAAAAATTTGATATAGCAACAAGAATTATGCGAATATTGAATTTTCTAAGCGTTGTTACCGCCCTATGGGCATTTATTATTCCGCGCCCTTATGAAATAGCAATCATCGCAAATGCTGCTTTTCCAATGATTGCACTTTTATTCATGGTGAAGTATAAAGGTATTGTAAGCTTTGAAGAATATAAAAATAGTATCCGCCCCTCAGTAGGACCCATGGCCATATTACCTGCATTGGCTATCGCACTGAGAGCATTTTTAGACTTCCAAATAATTTATTCAAAACTGTTTTGGGCATACTGGATTGCAATATCCTTATTCTTTATAGGGATTTTCGTTATAGTAACCTTAAAATCGAATGAGCATAAAAAGCATAAAGGAGTCTTAATTTTAATAGCTATTATGTTAATAACATACAGCTACGGGGTAATGCTGCATGCAAATTGCTTATTTGATAGTTCGCAGCCTAAAAGATACAAAACAACTATCGTTGATAAAAAAATAAGTGGTGGAAAAACCACAAGCTATTACTTAAAAGTAACCTCCTGGGGAAAGTTTGAAACTGAAACAAAAATATCAGTTTCAAAAAGCTTATTTAGTAGTGTGATTAAAGGAAATGAAGTGTATATATATGAAATGGGTGGTAATCTAGGTATAAAGTGGTTTGTCGCTATGGACGAATAAATATGCTGGATAAAGCTTCTTATTCTAGTGTGTGAATAAAAGCGACTCATAGGAGGTGAGGTAAATGATTGAAACAAAAAGGCTATTCTTTCGAAGATATACTCAAAACGATATTGAATTACTTTTTGGGATGACAAGCGACCCAAATATGATGAGATATATTAGACACGGAAAGCCATGGACTAAAGAAGAGACGCTTCAAAGTCTTGAAAGATATATTAGTTGGAATGAAAAAGAAATGGGGTTGTATTTAGCATTTAGCAAAGATGATGGGAAAATGATGGGTCATTCTGGACTAATCCCCCAAGATATTGAAGGTAAAAATGAGGTTGAAGTTGGTTACTGGGTTGTTAAGGATTTTTGGGGGAAGGGATACGGATATGAACAGGCAAGCGCCTGGAAAGATTATGGATTGAACCTAATGAAACAAAGACGTTTAATATCCCTTATCCAACATCAAAATATTGGATCGATAAAGGTAGCGCAAAAGAACGGTATGAAATATGAGAAGGACATAGATTTGAATGGGAAGTGTGCAGCAGTCTATTCAATTGAAGTGAGTGAGTAGGAAACTCGATGATGCCGGATACTTTGTCCAACAATTTAGAGATTTATGATGTTTAAAAGTAAGAAAAAGAATCCAGATGCACTAACTGGGGATCATTGCATAAATTCAACTATGGCACGGACAAGACATCATGAATCTGTTTGGTATAATGTAAGTAATTCGGAATACCTGTTCAATTTATTTGTCTAGTTGAAGCAAAGATGGCAACTCAAATCAGGAAACAGATCATGTTCTATTATATAATTTATTAAGTACGTTTGACAAAAACCTGATGGGATATATTTGCCCCAATTGTAATTAATCGGATAAATTGAGAGGAGTAAAAAAATGAAAGTTTCATTTCAAGAATTTGAGGATAATGTAATTTTTCGAGTCTCTGATTTTGATATTAAGTATGAAAATGTATTAAAAATGTGTTTCTATCAGACCGATGGAAAAAGTTATTTTAAAAGTTTTCCCAGAAGCACTAAGAATATTGAAATAATCAAAGAAAATTACTTGATGAATGCAGAAGAGATGTTTAGTCAGTTGGGATACTTCAGGCCAATCCCTTGGGAGAAAGCGCTGCTTGAATTTATTAAAAGATTAGAGGGAATTAAGATAGACTGGTGGTTAACAGGAAGCTGTGCTGCATGTATAAGGGGAATACCACTAAATCCACATGATGTCGATATTATGATTAGTTCAAAGCATGTGAATGAATTAAGTGAGATTTTTGCAGATTGCATAGTTGAACCGATAGTAGATACGAACGGATGGTTGACAAAAGATTTTGGGGTCATATTCCTTCACGCAAGAATAGATATAGCATCTGATCCTCAAAGTTGTCTGGATGAACCTGAGCCAGTGGATTGTGGACCATATGCAAAGGCAAATTTGGAAAAGGTAATGTGGCAAGGATATGAGATAAAAGTACCTCCGTTGAACTTGCAGCTCAATGTTAATAAGAAAAGAGAAAGGTTAGATAGAGTAGCTCTTATACAGAGTTACATAAATAGTGTGAGGTAAGAAAGTTTCTATGGAAATAATGACTACTAGGTTGGTGAAAACGTGTTTGAATGGAATAAAAATGTTCAAGGAATGATTGAGTATGTTGAGGAAAATCTAACAAAATCAATTACATTGGAAATGATTGCAGCAGCACTTAACTATTCACCATTTTATTGTACCAGACAGTTTCATAAGTATGCAAATATTAGCTTACGTAACTATATCCGTTTGCGTAAGGTGAGTGCAGCTGTTCTTGACTTGCGTGATACAAAAGAACGAGTTACTGATATAGCAATCAAATACGGATTCTCCTCACTTGAAGCTTTTACACATGCTTTTGTCAAGGCTTTCGGATTGACACCCAGTATGTATAGGAAAATGCCTAAACCATTACCTCTTCTGATTAAACGAAATATTTATAACCCTTACTATTTAGGACTAGGAGAGTTTAAAGATAATAAGCAGGAGTTGCAAGAGGTGCAGGTAAGCATTCAGGTACTTCCAGAACACAGATTTATTGGTATAAGACATATTGATGTAGATAATTATTTTAATTTTTGGGCTCTTCAGGAAAATGTTTCGGAATATGACTGCAATGCTGTATGTGGATTGCTTGAAAGTATAAAGAGCTTTAATGGGCAGATTGGCGGTTGGTTCAATACTAATGGAAAAAAAGGTTATCTGTATGGGATAGAGGTTCCAGTTGATTATAATGGGGATGTACCACAGGGAATGGAGAGTACATTAATTCCTGAAAGTTTATATGTAGTGTTTCATTATCAACCATATGCTTATGATAAGATAGATACATCTGTACATGAAAAATTGAGACAAAAAATGATCAGTTGGAGCCCGGTAGAGCATGGCTATGAATATAATGATGCTGTAAACCCTACTTACCATCGTCATGCCCCTGAGAATTATGGACAAGCAATATGTAGACCTATAAAGATGAAGAACTAGAGTTTTTGTATGCCGAATATGTCAAAGTACCACAATGAAATTGGAAATTCCCTCTACCTAATTATACAAAATCTTTATTTTGTATAATCGGAGTGATCAGTTAAATCATGCGACTTCCAGTGCCCTATTACAAACGCACAAAAAAAAGTGGAGTTTTCCGAAAACCTCCACTCAAACAATACAATATTGAACTTACACAAGAAGAACTCGACAACCTCATAAAAATTATTGAATTCGGACAACTTGAAATCCATCGACACTTCAAGAAGTTTTCCGAATCAGATTTTGACTTAAAGGAAATCTTCTACAACTACAGATATAACAGCAACCAGATCAGAAACAAACTAAAAAACATTCGTGGATTTTAAAATGTATCTCAATAAACTTGTGCAGCCATCCCGATCCACCCCGGCCGGAAAATTTTATGAGATACATTTTTTCTTTTTTTTGTGTATCTCATTTGCTCCGGAAGAATCCTGGCTGCAGCTCTGATTTTGAGATACAACAACTATAGAACTAGCTTGATTAGTGATTCCTAAAATATCCCTACGTAAATTTTCAAGGCTAAATTCAATATTCTTAAGTCCCCGAATACGATCTTCAATATCTTTAAGAGTTTTCAATTTATCCTTAATTTGTCCCTCAAGATTCTGAATATACTTTTCACGTTCTGGAATAGTTTTATCATAATCAACAACTAAATTTTCAAACTTTTCATTAAATCCTTCACCTTTACATTTCTCAACTACACTCAACGTATAATCACTCATTCTTACACATTTTTGATTGTTCTTAGCCATTAATATCAACCCTTTCATATGTATTTGTATCTCATTTTCACCTTCAGGCGCCGGCGCAGCTGCTTAAGTTTGAGATACAATTGAATTTTCCGAACTTCCCAGACGTAACGGACACCATTTAGGACTTGTTTTAATTTCCTGAGAATCAATATTCCGACTTCCCTGTATTTTAAAATAACACCAATGCCAATTATTAACTCCACCTATAGATTTTTCTGTATAATGATACTTACAACCTTTACACTTAGGTACTTTTTTTCTCATAGAATACCTCCACATATGTATCTCATTTTTATCCCTGGTTCACCGTGCATCTGATCGATTTTGAGATACATTAACAAGCAACAGCTACACGAAACTCATTCAACTTTTCATCCATTTCAATACATTCACCAATCAACCGCCTTCGATCAGAACGAACCGGAACAAAATCTGCCGGAACAATAGAATTTTCCAACTTCACTACATCAGTACCATGCCAACTAATTCCAGCATCCTTCAGAAGCTTTACATGACGATAATAAGTAGCCTTTTTAATAACTTTCTTTGTACCATCCTCCCCCAACGTCGTTAACCTATACCATGTACCTAACAATTGACCAGCCAATTGATCACTATACATTTCATTCAATCTAAAATTAACATCATTTACATTACGCACCATTTTCATATCATTACACCCTTCCTTTAAGAATCTTTTCACTTCGACATCATAAACATTCAGCAAGTCAGCATATTTCACTTTCCCGATCATCGGATATTCTCCATACATGCTTTTTAATTTCCTTGCTTTAATCTCAACCTCAGTCCTAAGTATACGATTCGCCTTTTCCTGTAATTCAAATAAATCATAGTTCAAATTTTTCAACCGTTTACGATCATGCGCCCAAAACTCAACACCTTTATGGTAAAACTTTAAACCTGTTGTTGAACCATACGCACAAATTGACTCTAAACCATACCTCCTTACCTTTCGCCTAGGATAATCACAAGCATTTAATCCTTTGAACCACTCTTGTACAGCTTCAAAACAATCTAACTCAAATACTTCCGCAAGATCAATCCTCATCAATTTCCACTTTCTAAAGCAAAAAGGGAACTGTATACCAATTAAATTTTGCAAAAAATTATGAAGATAATTCACACCCGCCAACATATCATCCGTACCGCCGTAAACATTATGACCTAATATAATTTTATGCAAACTGCATTCAACAACTACATAATATTCAAAGTCTTTTGCAACCTTTATAGATATCCGACTATCATATGACCCTGCTAATGAACCTGTAGTAATTTCGTAAAGACAATCCCCCGTACTCAAATCAATAGCCTGACGAAGAGTGCAAAAATTCATTATCTTATTCGCTGTCTCTTCATCAATGTATGCCATTAATTTGATTGTATCTATCGCCATTTTATCACCTCACCATATCCATTATTTACAATTTAGTCTCACTGGTGAGACTCTCGTCGGGTGTTACTATACACCGACCTAGAAATTAAACAAATCAACAAACCCTTCTACCGTTTTTATTGAACCTATACAAACCATCTTTTGAAAAATTTCTAGCATCACGTTTAAAATATTTACATGGTTTAGATGATGAATTAATCAATTTATTAAACCTTTCGCAAAACCAATTATATTGTCCACAACACATTTCGCACTTAGTTTCACAATACCATTCATTATTTACTTCTTTCATATAATCTCCTTTCTTGTATCTCAATAACTTCCTGCAGCCGTCCCGATCCACTCCGGCCGGAATTTTTTATGAGATACAACAGCCTGCGCAGGGGCCCCGCTGCGCTTTCCCCTGCGCTAGGCTGCCTATGCTGCAAGCTTGTTCTTCTTTGCAAATTTTCTAATTGCCTCATCTATCTGATATTGGATATCATTTTTTGTTAGTCGGTTAACTTTCTTTTCTTCCACAACTTCAAATCTTTTAACAATCTCTTTCGTGTCATACTTACGCCGGATAAAATCGTCTGCAATAAATTTTTCAGTAAACAAAGTATGCATCGCCAGTTTTACCTTTGAGTCTTGATAGGATTCGTACTTGTCACCATTGTAAAATGAATATTTAAAAAGACGATCCATGTTCCATACATTCTTACATGCAACAACAAAATTAGTTGCTTCCCTCAATTTAATGTCCATGCGTTTAAAAACAGGAGTGCTGCAGAACACAGCAAGACCATTCTTCCGGCATTGGGTAAGATGCCACAAAAGTTCGATAGGAAAATCAGCAAATTTGTTTGACATAAATGTGCTTTGTATCTCATCAAAGATAATAATACTGCCCTTTGGAACACTTAGTATATCTTGCCAGCAAGTAATAATTCCATCTTGCCCGGCCAACTTAAAATTAGTATAAATTTTAAGCCATGGATGCTTTAACTTTAGCTTGAGAGCATACATAACAGCACCCAAGGTTTTGCCCTCTCCAAAGTAACCACAAAACGTCCATATACCAAACAATTTAAATTTCCTCTTACCCTGAATTGTGTCTAGTATAATCAGCTTAATAAAATCAAGATACAACGGTAATTTAGATACCTTTACATGATATAAAAAATGTTTAAATCTCCTTTTCAGAGAACCTTTTGACCTGTTTTTCATATGAATTAAGAACAATTTAAATAAAATGTAAGCAAAAAATATAATAAGTATCTCAAATATTGCAGTAAAAAGAATATCTAAAATAGCTTTAATATCACTCAATGAAACTACCCCCTTATCAACTTTATGATCCACATTCCAAGCCGAATCGCCAATATTCCAGCATCTATCGCAAAAACAAGACCAATACACATTACAACAGTTTGCAAAGGTATAAAATACCCTGCTGCATTAATCAAATTGATTATTGCAGTAATAGCGGTATCTAAAGCAGCCATAAATTCATCTGGCAACCCAATCGCTGGCAGTAATGTATCAAGTAATGTGATTAAAAATCTCAGAATTGTGTTGATTATATAAATCAATACATTTGCAATAATGCTAAATAGATTTGTAATTAAGGTCCATAACTTTTCTACTACCCATTCGATCATGCCAACACCTCATTCTAGCGGTTTGTCAGGGATAAATCTGTTGTATATACTCATGGCTGTCATATATACCAAAGCTGCCGTTATCAATGCTCTAAAATACTCAATTACCTTAACTCCAGCAAATTTGTGTTCACCCAATACAGCAAAGTCTACTAACACTGTCTCCTTATCCTCAAAAAAACCTTTAGGAGCATTAAAACGATTTTCAGACACGGCATACCACTTTGAAAAATTCACAGAAATTTTTGGCGCTAAAGTCTCATAATCCGCATTGCTCAATTGTGTTAACCTCTCAAAACTCTGCTTCAAACGTGTTACAGGTAACTTACCAGAAATACTTTTCTTGAGTTGGTCGGCAGCTCCCGGATTGATCTGTGCAATCTCCCCCCCACCTGGTATGTAAGGTGCAGGTGTACCAGTAACAAAATTAGGAGTATAAGCAGGACCGGGTGTCCTTGTAGGTGTTGGGGTTGATGTAGGAGTTGTTGGGGTTTGCCCTGGCATCTCACCTCCGAGATCCCAAAACCATGTTGGTGTAAAATCATCAACAACGCCAAAAAAATCTCCAATAGGTGGATCAGAATATGTATCATCAAATGATGTTACACCTATAGTTACATTAACTGTTTCACTTGAAAGCTTTTCGTTTTTCAAAGTGTAACCAGTAGTGCCACGATTATAGAAATAATTAAACTTAAAATAATCAGGCTTATCAAATATTGTTTGAAAACCTCGGTATGGAGCATGCCATACTCGATCATCCGCATGATCAACAAAGTGATTATATACATGATCGAAAAATCGTGACAAATCATCTCCCCTAAAGTTATCTGCTTGCGGTATTGAACCAAAAAAATCCCAAGTAAGTATACTATGATCTTCCATCGGAAACATTTGATAAAAATAACTACTAAGCCCTATTCCAACACGCCAGTTATTTAAATCAGGCTGTTTGTAAATAATAAGTGTAAATGATCCTCGACCAGAAGGACTTTTTAAATTACCTAACCTTTCCATTAATTGAACTTCATTAGATTGTTTTTGTCCAAATGTATGTACAAAAAATTGCATATTCAAATTTTGTTCAAATTTCTTTTCTATTTCTAGAATCTTATTCCAGTCTGAATGAGACAAAAGATTAGCATTATCTGTAATATAATAATTTACAAAAGGCCCCATATCTGGCGACATAACTGTTGGAGGATTATACTGTTTCCCATCCCTATCAAAAAAAATATAATTTGAATATTCAACTCTAAATGATTGATCATACGTAGATATTGTTTCACCATTTCTATCGTAAGAAACTACATCAAAATTTGTAACACTTTGATCTACTTTCCAAAGACCATGTAATTGCCCAGAACCATTCATAAAAATTTCATACCCGTCAGGATGTTGCGCAATACCATAAGGGCCTGTAGAATTAAGAGCAACATATTTTCGAGTAGATCCATCAGGCAACAAAAACGAATACACTAAATTATAATCATATGCCCTGTCAATGCCCCAATCTGGACGCACATAAGGTTCCTCAGCAAAAACATTCAAATTAACTACTATAAACACAAAAAGTAAAACAAATACAAATAATTTCTTCATCTTCCCACTCTCCCTTCAATTTAAAAAAGGGTGCCTAATATGCACCCCTTCTTAACTCGCATTACGCAGTTTTACTCCTAAACGCTTTCACAAGAATGCCTTTGATAATGCCAACTGTCTTGAATGTACCCCAAACAATACCGAATAAAGCTATCATGAGCGGTATGGCAAGAGCAACCATATCCTTAGCCGACAGTTTTGCACTTTCGCCAAAATTGTTTACGATCGATTTTACATCGGAATCAATAAAACTTGCTGGTGTCGGCAATACAATTTCTGCAAAGGAACTGCCAACCATTCCTACCACAACCAAGGATGCGGTCATAATCGCAACATTCTTTTTTGTTAAAAACCTCTTCAACATCTTTCTACCTCCTAAAATTAAAATTGTACTTTGAATTTAAACGCCCTTTTTATGATACGCACTAGATATCGTGCGAATAAAAAGCCAATAATCATTCCAACAGCCAAATACATTGAATATAAAAAAACTTGAAAATACTTGCTTATCCTGCTTGTTTCATAAGTAATGTTTTTTAAGTACTCAAGCTGCTGCGGACAATACACACTTTCCCAAACGCTTTCCATTACCACTTCCCCCCTGCTTGTATCTCAATAACTTACTGCAGCCGCTCGGATGCAGAAGCACCGGTTGATTTTATGAGATACATTAAACCTTTTCAAAGCTGATCTCACTTACAAACTTAGCACCTACCAAAACCATTACAGGCTTTCCCTTTGAATCCGGCCTTTGCCTAAAGTCCAAATCATAAAAAGCCGGAAGCTTTGAAAAATGATCAAATGCCCCAACCGGAGCCGAAACCGTAAGTGGAAATATTCCCTTTAAGTCATTTGTCTGAAAAAAAGTACCTTCCAGATCGTCTAAATATGCAATTTTAGCACCTTCCACCTTTTCGCCGTCATCATTTACAAAGCTATACCTTTTGACTCCCAATACCAATGCTTCCATTCCATTTCCCTCCATTTCTTGACTTTTCTACAGTCAAACTATAAAATTTACAATTATAGTATATGATTTATCGTCATATTTTACAAAGTGGAATATGATGTTTCATCATAATATATCTGTATGTTTCTCTTTATTTCTTTTATTTTCATAGAAAATATGACGTTTTGGAATATAATAGATTTGAGGTGACAAAAATGAAAATTAAAATTGGTGAAAAGCTTAAAGAATTGAGAAAAGAAAAAAAAATTACTCAGAAAGATGTATATGATTTTCTTAAAATAGACCAAACCACTTATTCAAAATATGAAAACAACAAAAATGAACCCGATTTAGACACTGTAAAAAAACTAGCTGATTTTTTCAATGTAAGTACAGATTACCTACTTGGAAGAATAACTGAATTAGAAAATGTATACTTTAGACTTTCAAAAGAAGCAACAAAGAAAGGGATATCACCCGAAGACTTAAAAGACATAATGGCCTTAGTTGAAAAAGCCAAAAAAAGAGATCAAAGTACTCAATAGACATCACACTACAGAGTTAGCATCCTTACGGATGCTTTTTATCTAACAGAGTAAGAACCCCTACGGGGTTCTTTTTAATTTATGCTTCCGCGAAGAACAAACCGGAAAGAAGAAAATGCAATTGATGATAGCACAGACTTAAACGTGCAAAGGCGCAGCATAAGAAGTCATTCTCACGGGTCGCTCGTTTTATATGCGCTTGGGTCATCCTTATAAGACTTTGCACTGGGTCATCCTTACGGGTCATGTGCTCTTCGGAAATTGCTTTTTCTTCTTTTTTTCCGGTTTTTTCTTCTTTTTCCGGAAGCATAGCGCCGGAGGCGTTTCGGGGTATGCGTAATGGGTCTTGGAGAGAAGGCAAAATATATTCTTCAAGGAGTGGTTAGGATGATAAAAAAACAATTACATACTGTTAAGGAAATTCAAAATAAGCTAGAAAATATATCTTTGGACGGCTTCGGAAATAACAATGAATTATCTGTTAGGTGTGGATATGAAAGCCATTATATTGATGATGATAATATATGTGAAATGATAACTCTTTTTAAATATATTTATGAAAATCATAGGTATAAAGTTTTGGACTATTGGGAATATGCATGCAGTTCTGGTAATGGAATTGAAATTAAAATTAATGACTATAACGTATTTATCAAGATTGTTAGGTACTGCAATACGTTTAATAAAAAATATCTTATTTAGGAATAGCCAAAATATATAAGTCGGTTATCCGGCTTATTTTTTTATTTGAAAATAAGTTTACAATAATTTAAGATTATACTAAATACCTCTATTTTGTATAATCACCCGTATTTTTTTACCAGCGTTTCTGGGAGCGTTTTCCAGTATTTCCCCTCTTTATGACAACCTTAGCCCTGGGTTCAGTATCTTTTTTATTATTAATCAATTGTTTATTTACAAAGAACTCACAATCCAACGTCTGTCTTTTAAACCCCCACAAATGACATTCTATACACCTTGTAAACCTAGTTGTTAAGCACTTTTCACCAGCGCAAACCCTACATAAACAGAACATGCATTGCTTTTTTACTACCTCCATAAATACAACTCCATTCTTAAAAAATTTCCAATTCGCTTCCAGCCTTGAATTTCTATATTAAGCAGCTACATACATAAGATTTTCTTTATCATCCGGACAATACATAAGATATCATAAGACCGGTTTCATACATAAGATTGATTAGCAGCTACATACATAAGATTTTTACCAATATACTTTTTAATCTTTTTTCCATTAATTTCTTTATACTTGTACCAATACGGTCCATGCAAAATACCTTTTTTGCACTTGCAATTTTCCTTACCACACATAACATTTTCCTGCTGATAATACCAATCATCATCATAAACTTTTACAGGACACTCATTCAATAAATCAAAATTTGGTTTTCCAATATAAAATGATGCTATGTATTGACTATAAACTGGTGGAACTGCCTGTGCTATTGCCCATTTATCTCTAGTCCAATCGATTTCCATTGCCTTTTGCCAATCACTTATTTTTGAAGAACCATGAGCACCATTACCAGCACAAGTTACAAAATCACCATTAATAACCTTACCGGAATGCTTTTTATGCATCGGCTGAACTACCTTAAATCCATTAATTTCAAAGAATCTATGCCTTATTACACCAATTCCGAACATTTCACCACATAACATTAAATCATTTCTTAAAGGCGCTCCTGGAACATTTTCCATAACATACGGCCTATCAGCTTTTAGCAACATATCTCTAACTGCATCTACTAAATCAGGATAATTTCTTCCATTCCATTTACAAACTTTACTATAATTTTGGCATGGAGGACTTGCCCATATAAAATCAAATTCTTTTAAAAAATTCACATCCAAGTCCATTACATTTTTATTTAATAACTGAAAAGGGTACTCTTTTTGAGGCTTTATATCAACTCCTACAATACATTCAGGCTTTAACTCCTTATACAACCCCATACTCGCACCACCAGCACAGCAGAATAAGTCTAATATTTTCATGTTTGCGCAGCTCCTTACATAAGATTTTTAAATACTGAATTAATACATAAGACCCCGGCTTCATACATAAGACCAACTTAATATATAGGACTTAATCGGCAGCTACATACATAAGACCAGGTTAATACATAAGACTCAATTGGCAGCTACATACATAAGATTTTTTAACAGCCGGTTCTTACATAAGAATTAATAACAATAAAATTATTGAGCATATAATAATCCGTCTACATCTTCATTTTCATCAAAGTAATAAAACTCTCCAGTAGCCGATGGAATAGCAACCTCTTTAATACTGTCATAAAAACCTTTCTTAACAGCATCAATATCAAATATTTTTATATCAGGTATCCCTTTTAATAGTTGGATTTTTTTCTTTGTTTGGCTGTCAAAGGTTGTCTTTTTAGCCTTATAATAGCTATTACTATAAGCTTTTAATATATTCTTAGCTGTATCAATGTCACAGACATTAATTAGACTTGCAAATGTCGATAAATAGCCACAAAGTGCAGGAATAACAGTTTCAATCTTTGATTTTTGCTGTTCTTCTAATTTCAGTAATTCAACTTTTGATTGCTTTAGTTTCATTACATCTAGCCAAAATGCATCAATCGTACATCTTTCGGTTTTACTATTATCTCTATCTATCCTCACCAACCATTTATTCACCATTTTAATCCAGATATCATTTATACTACTAAAAGCTTGTGCTACTGTATCAATACCGTGACCCCTAAAGAAATCACGCCTTAATTCAAATTCTATATTCCATACATTTTTAGTGTCTAAATTGTTCCTTTTCCATATCTCGAAAAACCAGTTTTTTCTTTTTTGCTTTACTTCCAATGTCTTATCATACACCCTACAATAAACAGCACTTCCACGAGCACCAAAACACAAAGCATTTACTTTTCTATTAAAATAATGCGGTTCAAAATTCCGAAAAGAACCTTTCCATCCTTCCAATTCATTTTCCCTGACAACAAACTTATCAGTATGCAAACATATATCTAATCTACTGATTTTATCAGCAGTTACTAAGCCTACATTATCATTTATTAATTCAAATGCTCTCCAATATAAAGTTTCATATTTTTCAACCCATAAACCTTCTTGTTTAATTCGAACAAATATAGGAAACATATCTTTATTTTTTGAGCGATATCGGGCAATGTTAATTTCAAAAAAAGAATTATGAAGAATGTAAGCAAATCCCTTCTTTCCATTTCCTAAAACCTCAAATTCATAGCCGCCAATTTTATATAAAACTTTTTCACCGGAACCTTCATTATCATTTATATATTGAACCGACTTTTTAGTTTCAAGAGCATCTAATATTTTTTTAGTATTTTGATCATAAGCTATATCAAAAGAGAACTCTACAGTATCAATATTAAACAACATATAACTCACCCCTTAAACATATATTATGTAAACTTGATTTTCTATAAAAAGATTTGAAATGCGAATAACTTCAAAGGCTTTTCTAAGGAAATTCCCGCAAGGTCTGGGGCTGTGACCCCCCCTAATAGCAAGGAGGGGGGAAACTTACTTTTGCCTCATTTCTCTTAATCTATCATCCAAAAAACAATAAAATAAGGCAACTACCGTTAAAAACACAGGAGCAAGCAAAACAGAAATTATAACCACGTGAGGATATTTATCATTAAACATTGTAATATAATCAATTAAACTTTGAAAAAATGCATCCACTCTATAATCAATATAAGCTAAGTCATTTTCTAATCGATCTAAAAAATTCATAACAATCCCCCCTTATTAATAAGCCAAATACAATTATCTATAATCACATTTAAAAACACGTTTCACATACAAAACATAAAAAACTACGCAAGCCAAAATAATCAAATCGTAAATAAAATTAAATAAAACCATAAAATCCTCCAAACTATTCAAAGTAGCCGTAATACCCTTCCCAATAAAACCCACAATTCTGGCATTCAACTATTATGTAATATTGCCCGTAATCTTCATCCTTTTCTTTTGATACTATCTCGCTACAACCACATTCACATCTAAAAGTAGCCATTTTAAAACCCTCCTATTTAACTAACATACCGCTTTTCTTATTTGTTTTGGAACTTGTTTATATCTTCATAAAATTCTTCTGGTATTTCAATAAATTCCTCATACCCACACAATGGGCAAATCAATACTTTATAAACAGGGTTTTCTCTTATCATTTCAGTACTACATGTTGGACAATCCATTATTTTCACCCTTACCTAAAGATTTTCCTTTTACTTTCTTAAATCTTATCAAAGTGGTCTGTTGAAAAAGGTTTACATAATACAGTTCCCCGAATAACATTAATTAGACCTTGCTTGACTGTGGACGCCCCGCCTCGTAAACAAGTACTTACAAGCGTTCTAGCTTACCATGGCCTGCGCGCTCCGGCCCTGGAGCTTGTCGGAATTTCAATCATACTCACGGGTCATCCTTTATGGTCGATTCTAATCGGAAACGGAATTAATCGGCTGCGCCGATGATTTTTTATGTAGAAAATTCAAGACATTACTTTTATTTATTAAAGCTACAGCGTGCCGGGGTTTCGGGCTTCCGCTTCCGAAACCCACCTGGCTTACGCTGTTTTTATAGATTTTTCAATCTTCGTAAACCGTTCTTCAAACCTCTTAATTAGTTCATTTTTTAAATCAGCAAGTTTTTTAGAAGAAACACCTTTACTTCCCTTTTGATCTTCCAATTCGAACCTTTGAACTATTTCCTTTGTGTTATATCTTTTATAATGCTTATCAGATGCAACAAACGCTATTGTCATCAAGCAATTTTGCAAAAGCTTTAGCTTATTTTCCCGGTACTCTTCGTAATCTTCCGCTCTATAAAACTTGTACCGGAACCAGCGATCAAGATTAAAGACATTTTTACAAACAATTACCTTATCGGTTGATTCTCTCAATTGAATAGACATTCTAGTGTAGACCGGAGTACTAGCAAATACACACATTTGATTCTTTCTACATTGTGTAAGCCCCCAAAGTAGTTCCAAAGGAAAATCAGCCCATGAAGTGCTACTAAAAGTGCTTTGAATCTCGTCAAATATGATAATTTTACGCCCTTCCACAAATTCAAGCTTCACAATATCCTCCGGACAAGTAATTTTCCCATCTTGACCACGCATATTGAAGTTAGTGTAAATCTTTATATCCTTATACCTTTTTTTTAGTCTCAAAGCAAATGTCACAGCACCAATCGTTTTACCTTGACCGTAATACCCGGTAAATGCCCAAATTCCGAATAATTTAAATCTATCCTTACCACGTAAAATGTCTATTATTACCCACTTGATGAACTCAAATAAAAACAAGTACTGAAAATCCCGAATGTGAAATAATTTATGTTTTATTCTAATTTTCAAAGCATGTTTACGCTTCGACCTATTCTTAAAACACACATAAACTGTTTGAACTAAAAATATAGCAAACATCAAAATAAACAAATACAATATGATATACAACAATACCTTTATCAATGCTACTATCACACTATTACCCCCTTATCAATTTCAAAATCCATTGACCTATTCTCATTATTAAAGCGGAGTTATCAACAATCAGCACCGTTGTTAAACACAATACAAAAATATCAATCGGTATAAAGAAAGCTACACTATTTATCAATTCCATAATAGTAGAAATCGCACTATCCAGCTTAGCCATAAAATCATCAGTCAGGCCAATACTAGGAAGCAATTTATCTAATATAGTTATCAAGAATCTGAGAATCGTATTAATAATAAACATCAAAACGTTCCCAATAATATTAAATAAACCGCCTATTAGATCAGAAATCAGATCAACTAATTTACCAAGCAACCAATCAACCATAGCCACATACCTCCTATTCTATAGCCTTAGAAGGTATAATTTTGTGCCATACATACAAAGCAGTTTTAAATATAAGAAATGCTGTTATTAGTCCCCTAAAATATTCAATTACCGATATCCCAAGAAACTTAAAATCATTGAGCTTTCCAAAATCCACAACAACGGTTTCTTCATCTTTGAATTTATTGAGCGATTCGCTTCCGGGAGAAATATGCTTAGTAGAAGCACCAACTATTTTTTTCATATTCATCTTTATTTTTGGCGCCAACGTTTTATAATCTGCCTGAGTTAATTGAGTTAGCTTCTCAAAACTCTTTTTTAATTTATCTACAGGCAATTTTCCTGTCACACCTTTTTTCAGTTCATCCGGCGCTTTTGGGTTAATTTCACTTATAGGCCCTCCACCGGGAACATGCCTTGGCGGTGTCGGAGTATTAATTGGTGTAACTTGAAATGGTGGTGTATAAACCGGACCCGGTGTCCTAATCGGAGTAGGCGTTGGTATGGGTGTAGTTTGCGTTTGCCCTGGCATTTCACCTCCTAAATCCCAAAACCAAACAGGAGTTAAATCATCCGTAAAAAAAATATCTCCAGACAATAAATCTGCATCCATCGAATAATCATCATAATACCACGACAAACCAATTGCCCAATTAACAGATTCCGACGGCAGCTTTTGAGACTTTAACAAATAGCTACTAGCATCTCTATTGTAAAAATAATCCAACTTAAAATAATCTGGTCTATCCCAAACAGATTTATATGGATAGTGCCAAACACGATCGTCAGCATGATCTACAAAGTGATTATATACACGATCAAAAAATCTTGCTAAGTTATCACCTTTAAAGTCCCCTGCCTGAGGTATTGAGCCGAAAAAGTCCCAGGTGATCAATGAGTGATCATCCATGGGGAACATATGATAAAAGTAACTACTAAGCCCTATCCCTACACGCCACATGTTAACATCCGGCTGTTTATATACTACAAGCGTAAATGAACCCCGACCAGTTGAACTTTTGACGTTCCCCAACTCCTCCATTACTTTTTCTTCGTCAGCCAACTTATCAGGAAATGTATGTACAAAGAATTGCATATCAAGATTTTGCTCGAATTTCTTTTCTATCTCCAAAACTTTTTGCCAATCTGAATGAGATAATAAATTTGCATTATCTGATATATAATAGTCCAAATAAGGCCCCATATCTGGTGACATTACCGTTGGTGGGTTGCACTGCTTTCCATTGCGATCATAAAAAATATAATTCGAAAACTCAATTCGAAATGACTGATCAAAAGTAGAAATTGTTTCACCCTTTCTATCGTAAGAAACTACATCAAAATTTGTAACACTTTGATCTACTTTCCAAAGACCATGTAATTGCCCAGAACCATTCATGAAAATTTCATACCCGTCAGGATGTTGCCCAATACCATAAGGACCTGTAGAGTTAAGCGCAACATACTTTCTTGTAACCCCATCGGGCATCAAAAAAGAATACACAAGATTATAGTTATATGAACGGTCAATACCCCAATCAGGCCGTACATATTCCTGCTCCTCTGCAAAAACATTTAAATTGGCTATAAACAAAAACAATAACAAAAAAACAACCAACTTTTTCATTCCACACAACTCCCCTCTTCGAAACAAAAGGGAAGCATTTTATATTTGCTCCCCTTGTTGCCCCGGCTGTCGCTGTCACATTAAACGGTTTTGGCTAATTTGCTCTGAAGCCAACCTATACCTTTTTTAATCCCAAATCCAATCCCAAATAGAGTTAATCCAATTGGAATGATTAAAGTTAAAAGGTCAATAGCGGTTGGCGGTAAAGATGCCGCAAAATTTGAAACCATCGTTTTAACTTCAGCGCTTAACAAAGATGCTCCCGGCACTGGTGTCGGCATATGATGTCCCCCTTTCAGTTTTTACAACGGAAATCTGATGTATTGTCTAATTATCCGCATAAAGATATAACGGATAAAAAAGTAAACGAATATTGAACTTAAGACCAAACCAATAAAAATTATGATCAAAGATAACTTATTGTCGATACTGCTAAGATACTGAACTTGAATACCGGAATAAACCGAATTATACACGCTTTCCATCTATTAACCCACCAATTCAAGTGCGGTTAGATACAAATTATCCTTATAGGACTGAATTTCAACTTTAAGCCTCAATTCCTTCCTATTCGGCAATGACTTAAGCTTATTTGCCAATCCGGCATCCCTGGTAGTTACCTTAACAGATTCATAACCAACCAACATATGTACAGTAGTAGAAGTCTTGTTATCCTTAGTTACATCTTCGTGACCAAGCTTTTCCCCGGAGATTTCAACATTTCTCAAATTCCTCATTACAGAATTCCTCCTTCCTCCTTCATAATTTATCTAAAAGGGTAGGGATTAAAATTTTAATAAGTGTTTGCAAAGGTTGTTGCCCAGATGTTATTATGTAAACAAATTTCTGTCATTCCCCAAGGTGTCGCCAAAGCTGTCATTCCCCTACCCTATTTAGTTACCAATTGTTATAGTTATTCACCAAATTTATAGGCCTATCATCTTCAAAATTAAACTCTTCCCTTAAAACTGCTATAAGCTTAGAAACATCAATTTCCACTTTTTCAGAATCCTTTCTAACAGCCCTTCCAAGTATTTGATTCAACCGATTGTACTTATTAGACCTATATTTAATGTCATCATACTCACTAAGTTTCATGATAACCTTTGAAGAATCTATTACCACCACCCCCCAACTGCTGTTGCTCTTGGCACTTCAAATAACCACTTCTCCCCGTCCGTTACTTTGAAGTCAATCTTATCTGCCACCACCTGACAAGGAGTATTTTCAAACACACATTGAATGATTGTGAGTGAATCGGCCCTTACGTGAGATATTTCACGATTATTGATATGACACATCAATTCAAATTCCTTGCAAATCATTTCTTTTTGCTTCGCTACCGGAACCTTTTTAACTGTACTTGACATGCCCTCACTCCTTTTAAGAATGGCCATACTTGGCACAATACGCTTTGTATTCATTTATCATTTTTTGGAGATCATTATTATACCTAGCAGGACCAAAGTAATA